>NZ_JACBYI010000059.1 GCF_019352175.1 Paenibacillus sp. S150 | reverse complement strand
ACCTGCTTTTCGTGTTTAACCACGTAGTGACTTGACATAACAATCCTTGTTCAGGTAACTTATACAGCAAGAGATCTCCTTTCGTGGGTGTCGTTACAACTTCTACGATACAGGAATCTCTTTTTTTGTGCACTTTTTAGATTTCCATAGAATGTAAGCTTCTTTGCAAGATTACTGGCCGTCAGGCTGGATTGCTCCGAAATAACGGCAGAAATGCCGTTGTTGGAGCCCGTCAGGCCAGATTGCCCGGAAATAACGGCAAAAATGCCGTTGTTGAAGCCCGTCAGGCTGGATTGCCCGGAAATAACGGCAGAAATGCCGTTGTTGGAGCCTGTCTGGCCGGCTCACTCAGAGATAACGGCAGAAATGCCGTTGTTGAAGCCGAGCAACTGGCTAATAGCTGAAGCGCTCAAGTTCCCCTCCATCGTTACGGGCGGGCTTGCTTACACAGCAATGGCACAAAGCTCTTCCCCTGCAAGGAAGTCGCTTCCCATTAGTCCTTGTGATTCGCAAGGCAGTGCAAATGGACCGAAGCGCTTTGATTTGCCTCATTTTCCTTTAGAATTCTAACAGAGGGGAAAGAACTTCTGAACCGTTGTACTAGTCTTCCCGTACAGACAAGACCTGCAGCTGCTTCCAGACAGCCTGCCAGTTTTTCTTCGCGACCCGTTCCTCATAGACAGGATGCAGCTTCCGGTTGGCCTTGAAGTGCGGCGATGCCCGGACGATCATGCCGATTGCATCAGATACCCCATGGGGTGCGGATAGCTTAAGCTCTCCGTATCCGTCCATTGCAAGGCCAAGCGCAGCAGCGGTCTCGGGAAATTTGGACATGCCGTCCGTGGAGGAGGAATAAGGGACGAGGCCGTTAACCGTGTGCATCCTCGCTTGATTTTTCACCGACCAGGGGACAGAAGGGTCTGCTTTTCTTAGCCGCGACTCCCAGGTCTTCTCCACCTCTTCCCGGATATCGTCCGGGTCGTAATAGATCACATCCACATCGGCCAAGGGTGTTCTTTGTGTGAAGCCGTGCTGCATATCCCAGACCTTGGAGCGAACGAATCCGGCGCAGACCCAGGAGTCCGGCAGCTGCAGCTCCCTCACAGCCGCCAGAATACTCATCATCCAGCTGTCGTCCTTCACAGCCCGCAGCAGGTCTTCTTCATTATGTATCCGCAGCGTTGGCACCTCCATATCATCAACACCTCCAAAAGAAAGTTCAAGCTACCGTAATACTCTGGTTTCAGTCACGCAGGTTCTCTTATTATAAGGCTGAATGACAGGGATGGATATCATAAGAAATATTGTAAAAGAAATTGCAGGAACGGCGGACTGATTGCTAATCCGGAACAGCACATCATATAATGGACCGGTAGATTGACCTTTGGAGGCGCAGCAATGCAAATGAATCTGACCATCCTGCTGCAGCTGCTGGAGCGGGCGGCGCTGCTGTTCATGAGCCTGTTCGTGCTGACGCGGCTGCCGCGGTTTAAAGAGATTTTTGTCAAAGGAGCTTATGCACCCCAGGAGCTGGCGGTGGTAACTGTGGTTTTCAGTCTGTTCGCCATCTTTGGGACCTACTCGGGCATTAATGTCGAGGGATCGCTGGTGAATGTGCGGATCATTGCCATTGTGGCAGGCGGGATTCTGTTCGGCCCGTGGGTGGGGCTGATTACCGGCATCATTTCCGGGGTTCACCGCTTCCTGATCGACATTGGCGGAGTTACGTCGGTGCCCTGCCTGATTACAAGCATTACAGCGGGGATTGTCTCGGGGATAATTTACCGCCGTACCTCGGCGGAGCGCCGCTGGATCGCGGGCATCGTGGCCGGGATGGCCTGTGAAGCGCTGACGATGGTGCTGATTCTGGTGATGGCCAATCCTGTGTCCTTAGGGGCGGACATTGTTTCGAAGATTGCTTTTCCGATGATTGTCGGGCAGGTCAGTGTCGGTCTGATTGTCCTGCTCATTCAGAGCGTGGAGGGGGAGAAGGAGCGGATTGCCGCGAAGCAGTCCAAGCTGGCCCTGGATATTGCCAATAAGACCCTCCCGTATTTCCGCAACATCAATCCCCAGTCGCTGCGCATCATTTGCGAGATTATCAAGGAGGACATCGGAGCGGATGCGGTCGCCATTACCGATACGCGCCATATCCGCGCCTATGTTGGCGTTGGGGAGGAATATTATGCGGAAACGGATGAGATTATCAGCGAAGAGACGAAGAAAACCCTCAGCAGCGGCGAGATTACGATCCGCGATGACGACACCGAATACATGAACCGGGCGATCCGCTCGCTGATCATTATTCCGCTTAAGGAGAAGGGTGAGATCACGGGAGCGCTCAAGATTTATTACACCAAAGCCCACAAAATCACCTATTCCCTGCAGGCAATGGCGGTCGGGCTGTCGCAGATCATCTCTACATTGATGGAGGTGTCGCGGGTCGAGGGCATCAAGGAGATGGCCAACAAGGCGGAGCTGAAGGCGCTGCAGACGAGCATCAATCCCCATTTTCTGTTCAATGCGCTGAACGCGATTATCTCTTCCATCCGCATTGACCCGGATAAGGCGCGGGAGCTGATCGTCAATTTGTCGGGTTATATGCGGTACAATCTGGAGCTGACCGATGAGTTCATCGGGATCCGGCGCGAGCTGCAGCAGGTCCGGCAGTATGTGGAGATTGAAAAAGCCCGCTTCGGCAGCCGCCTGGCTGTAGAGTATGATATTGACGAGGCGGAGGTGCGGATTCCCAGTCTGATCATTCAGCCGCTGGTGGAGAACGCGATTGTCCATGGCATCCTGAAGGTGAAGGGGACGGGCATTGTAACCATTTCGGTAAAAGATCTGGGAGACGCGGTGCGGATTGGCATTACCGATACCGGGGCAGGCATCAGCAGGGAGACGATTGAGAAGGTCTACAGCGGAGATATGCCGGATAACAAAATCGGGCTGTACAACGTGCATCAGCGGGTGAAGCTGATTTACGGCGAGGGTCTGACGATCCGCCGGCTGGATAGAGGGACGGAAATCTATTTTGACGTTACAAAGGAGCAGCGATGAGAGCGATAATTGTAGAGGATGAAGTGCTGGCAAGAAGCGAGCTTGCCTTTCTGATCGGAGCGCACAGCGCCATAAGGATTGACGCCGAGTTCGAGGATGGACTGGATGCGCTGAAGTATCTGCAGACGGAGGAAGTGGATGTGATTTTTCTGGATATCAACATCCCTTCCATTGACGGTGTGCTGCTCGCCCAGAATATCAGCCGGTTCTCGGTCAAGCCCTACATCGTATTCATTACCGCCTATAAAGAGCATGCCGCCGAGGCCTTCGAGATTGAAGCGTTTGACTATATTCTGAAGCCCTACAGCGAGACGCGGATCAAGGCAATGCTCAGCAAGATGGAGGGGGCATTTGCGGCGCGCGGCCGCCGTGGGGAGGGGGAGCATGTGAAGGTCAGCGGCAAGGTCAATCTGTGGAAAAATGAGAAAATCATCGTCGTTGATGCCAATGAGATCTATTATGCTTCGGCGCAGGAGAAAACGACGGATGTGGTCACCAAAGAGGAGACGTACAGCATGGCTCTCAGCATCAGTGAATTTCACAGCCGCCTGCCGCAGGACCGCTTCTTCCGCTGCCACCGGTCGTATCTCGTGAATCTGTCTAAGATCAAGGAAATCATCCCCTGGTTCAACAATACCTATCTGCTGCGGCTGCACGATCTGGGCTTTGAAGTGCCGGTCAGCCGCAGCAAGGGGAAGGAATTCAGGCAGATTATGCGCCTCTAACGGCAGTTCATTCCCCGTTTGCGTCATCTCATTCCGGATTTCTCTCAAGAAAGCGCATTTTCGCTACAATGAAAAGGCAAAGAAGGCCTTGGAGCGACAATAGAGAGAAAGAAGGAATAGCCATGACTACGACTACGCCAAGCAGCAAGCGGTGGCTCATCGTGCTGGGTACTGTAATTATGCAAATGGGACTGGGCACGATTTATACATGGAGCCTGTTCAATGCGCAGCTTGTCAGCAAATTTGGCTTTGAGCTCAGCTCTGTTTCGATAACTTTTTCCATTACAAGCTTTGCCCTTGCCTTTGCGACTCTGTTCGCGGGGAAACTGCAGGACCGCTTCGGGCTCCGCAGACTGACCGCTGCCGCAGGGATTATGCTTGGGCTTGGCCTGATCTTAAGTTCGCAGGCCAGCTCCCTTCCGATGTTTTATCTGCTGGCCGGCGTAGTTGTAGGGTATGCAGACGGAACGGCTTACCTCACATCGCTGTCCAATCTGATTAAATGGTTCCCGAAGAACAAAGGATTAATCTCCGGCGTGTCTGTCGGTGCTTACGGAACAGGAAGCCTCATCTTCAAATATATCAACGGCAGCCTGATTGAATCGGCAGGCGTATCGGATACCTTCCTATATTGGGGCCTTATGGTCATGGCAATGATCGTGACCGGCTCGCTGCTGGTCAGGGAAGCTCCGGCGGCTGCTCCGGCACAAGCGGCGGACAAAGGAACAACGCCGCTGCCGCAGCGGTCTGCCGCACCGGATGCAGCCGCAGCCGGGACAGAAGCGGCAAGCGGAATGCCTGCTGCGCCCAAAGACTATACCGTCAAAGAGATGCTGCGCACGAAGGAAGCCTATCTGCTGTTCGCAATCTTCTTCACCGCCTGCATGAGCGGCCTCTACCTGATCGGTATCGTCAAGGATATCGGTGTGCAGCTGGCGGGTCTGGATATCGCGGCAGCGGCCAATGCCGTAGCTATGATCGCTATCTTCAATACCGCGGGACGCCTGATTCTGGGGGCCTTGTCCGACCGGATGAGCCGCTTGAAGCTGGTCAGCGCCACACTGCTGGCCACCGCCGCAGCGATGCTGACCCTCAGCTTCGCAACCTTGAACTATGGCCTGTTCTTCGCTTGTGTGGCTGCGATTGCTTTCTGCTTCGGGGGCAACATTACGGTGTTCCCGGCGATTGTCAGCGATTTCTTCGGCCTGAAGAACCACAGCAAGAACTATGGCATTGTCTACCAGGGCTTCGGCATCGGCGCGCTGGCCGGCTCGTTCATCGCCGCGTTTCTCGGCGGGTTTAAGCCTACCTTCATTGTCATTGGCCTCTTATGCCTGCTGGCCTGCCTGCTGGCGGTTTCCCTGAAGCCTCCGGTGCAGAAGCAGGCGCTGAAAAAGGGAATGAGCCTGAAGCCCTCGCGGCACACGGCTTGAGCCATATATAACACGCTGTCGGCTTATTAAGATTACAGACAAAGAAATATCTGACGAAAAAGAGATATCCATGCCCTCCGTGCAAACGGGCGGCGGATATCTCTTTTTTGAAAGATAAAAATTTATATGTTTCACGCTATCCATTATCCTTCTATTTCTCGCTGAAACACCCCGTCCCTTATAAGGACGGCGTAGCCGTTTCTACTTGCTGGTTTTATAGGAGATAAACTTGTGGGCTTGAGCGCAGTTGCGATGAGCTAAGTGGAAATTCTGCCACTACCCAGCCCCCCATTCGACTCTTGTAAAACATTAGGTGGAAAAAGTAAAACTAATTAAGCCGATTGGCCCGATATGTAGCCGGTTTGGTCGAATTAGGTGTAGAAAATGCAACTAAATGCCGCTGTTAGGCGAATGGCACTGAATTAGGTGTACAAAATCCACTTGGCCTGTGCGGGATTTGATATTTGGCCTTTGGCGGGTTGCAGGTTGCGTTGAAGAGCTGGGCGGAGCGGACAAGGATTGGATTGTGCTATAAAAGAGGCACCGGCAAGAACGCCGTAGCGGTCCTGACGGTGCCTCTGTAGATGTGCGTGCAATAGCTGCTCTGTTCCAAGGTCCCCAAGCAAAGGCGGAACCTGTCAGTACGGCGGAGGTGTGTTCCTGCCTTGCAGGCAGACTTACCCTTCCAGCAGCAGCGCTTCGGGGTCTTCAAGCAGCTCCTTGACCTTGACGAGGAAGCTTACCGCTTCCGAGCCGTCCACGATGCGGTGATCATAGGACAGCGCGATGTACATCATCGGGCGGTTGGCGCTTCGTTCTTCGTCCAGGGCGATTGGACGGAGCTGGATCTTGTGCATGCCCAGAATGCCGACCTGCGGCGTATTGAGGATCGGTGTTGACATGAGCGAGCCGAACACTCCGCCATTGGTGATGGTGAAGGTGCCGCCCTGCAGCTCCGGAAGGCTGAGCGTGTTGGTGCGTGCCTTGGAGGCCAGCTCGCCGATCCGCCGCTCGATTTCCGGGAAGCTCAGCCGGTCCGCATCACGGACAACCGGCACTACGAGGCCTTCCTTGGCAGATACGGCGATGCCAATGTCGTAGTACTTCTTAATCAGGAGATCCTCACCGTCGATCTCGGCATTCAGCAGCGGATAGGCCTTGAGCGCGCCGATCACCGCCTTGGTGAAGAAGGACATGAAGCCGAGGCCGACATCATGCTTCTCTTTGAAGGCATCCTTGCGGCGCTTGCGGATGTCGAGGATCGCCGTCATGTCCACCTCGTTGAAGGTGGTCAGCATCGCTGCGGTCTGCTGCGCCTCCACCAGGCGGCTGGCTATGGTCAGCCGTCTGCGCGACATGCGCTTGCGCTCCACGGCTTTGCCGTCCCCCTGCGGTGCAGCGCCTGCCGCCGCAGGCTTCAGCGGCGACGGCTTTACCGTCGCCGGAGCGCTCGGCGCAGCGGCCTCCGGCCCGGCTGCGCCATGGCCCTTCACATCGGCCGCAGCGATCCGGCCGATGGGGTCACGGGCGCTGACCTCGCCGAGGTCGATGCCCCGCTCCCGCGCAAGCTTGCGCGCCCCCGGCGAAGCCAGGGCCGCAGTGCCCGCCGCCGCTCCTGCGGTTGCAGCGGGCGCGGCCGGCGCTGCAGCCTGCGGTACGGCGGCGACCGGCGCTTCGCTGTCTGCCGCCGGGGCTTCCGGCTTGCTGTCAGCGGCCTGAGGCGCCGCGGCGCCTGCCGTGCCGGCGCCGCTGCCGATGATGCCGATCGCCTCGCCGACGGCCACGTTCTCGCCGGCCTGGCGCAGGATGGAGGAGATGACGCCATCCTCCTCCGCACTGATCTCCAGATTGACCTTGTCAGTCTCCAGCTCTGCCAGCACATCCCCCTGGCCGACAGTGTCGCCTTCCTTCACCAGCCATTTGTAGATCGTTCCTTCGGAAATGGATTCGCCCAAATCGGGTACTTTAATTTCGGACACTGGCCGTTACCTCCCCAAATAGAATAGTTTACGTTATTGTGACACCGTCCTAGCGGGAGGACGGTACAGCCGCTTGTACTTGCGAATTTAATTTCAGGGCTTCTGTAACTATACGACGCTGTTCAAAAGCATGCACGTCAGCATAACCGCTTGCCGGGCTGGAACGCTCCGGACGGCCGATGTACTGCACGCTGACGCTCTGCGGGGCAACGGCGCGCAGCCGGGGCTCGGCGTAGCTCCAGCCGCCCATGTTCTTCGGTTCTTCCTGTACCCAGATGATTTCCTCCAGGGAGCGGAAGGTGCTGAGATGCGCCGCCAGTTCCCGTTCCGGGAACGGATAGAGCTGCTCCAGCCGGAGGATATGCAGCCAGGACCAGTCTTTACCCTTGGCGGCTTCCAGCTCTGTTTGCAGATCAAGGGTCACCTTGCCGCTGCAAACTACCAGCCGCTTGATCTCACCCGGGCTGCCGCCAAGAAGCGGCTCAGGCAGGACGGGCTGGAAGCTTCCCGAAGCCAGCTCGGCTCCGGCGGAGGTGCTGCGCGGGTTGCGGATCAGGCTCTTCGGGGCCATGATCACAAGCGGCCGCGCGTCAGCTTTGCCGCACAAGGCTGCCTGGCGGCGCAGCAGATGGAAATACTGCGCCGCAGAGCTGAGGTTCGCCACGGTCCAGTTCTCCTCTGCGGAGAGCTGCAAATACCGTTCCAGCCTTCCGCTGGAGTGCTCAGGACCCTGCCCCTCATAGCCATGCGGCAGCAGAATCGTCAGATTGCTGCGCTGTGTCCACTTGGCGCGTCCGGCAGCGATGAACTGGTCAATAATGACCTGCGCAGCATTGGCGAAATCCCCGTACTGCGCTTCCCAGATCACGAAGGTTTCCGGGGCGAACACATTATAGCCGTATTCGTAGCCCAGGACCGAGGCTTCCGAGAGCGGGCTGTTATAGACGCCGAACGAAGCCTTGGAACCGCTGAGCTGGTGCAGCGGGGAGAACAGTCCGCCTGTCTCGCTGTCGTGCAGCACCAGATGGCGGTGGGCGAAGGTACCGCGCTGGGAATCCTGGCCGCTCAGGCGGATCGGCGTGCCGTCCTTCAGAATGGTGGCGAACGCCAGCGTTTCGGCCAGTGCCCAGTCCACGCGTTCACCGTCATTCAGCGCATCCTTGCGGCGCTGCAGAATCCGCTCCAGCTTCGGATAGACCTTGAAGCCGTCCGGCACCGTCAGCAGCTCGCGGTTGACCTGCTGCAGCTGCTCCAGCTGAACGGCTGTGGACGGCGGCTGGGAGGTCTCCGTCTCCACAGGCACGGAGGTCTTCGCCTCGCCGCTCTTGTGTTTGCCATCCTTCATCAGGTCAAAGGCTTGCTGCAGCACCTTCTCGGCGTCAATGTTCATCCGATTGACATCATCCGCAGCGATGATTTTTTCCCGCTGCAGGCGCTCTGCATAGATACGGTACACGGTCGGGTGCTTGCGCACTCTGCCGTATACAACCGGTTGGGTCGTTTCCGGATCATCCATTTCATTATGGCCATGGCGGCGGTAGCCGATCAGATCAATCAGAAAATCCTTCTTGAACAGATTGCGGTAAGCGCAGGCCAGGCGGACGGCGGCAATGCAGGCCTCGGGATCATCGGCATTCACGTGGACGACGGGAATCTCATAGCCTTTGGCAAGGTCGCTGGCATAGTGGGTCGAGCGGGAATCTTCACTTTCGGTTGTGAAGCCGATCCGGTTATTGACGATAATATGCACCGTGCCCCCGTTGGAGTACCCTTTCAGCTTGCCGATGTTGAGCGTTTCTGCAACAATGCCTTCCCCCGGAAAAGCGGCATCCCCGTGCATCAGCACAGCCATGGCCTTGTTTGTGTCGAGCTGCGGCAATCCCGGTGAATTCCGGTCCTCCTGGGCAGCGCGTGTGAAGCCTTCGACGACCGGGTTGACGAATTCCAAATGGCTCGGGTTATTGGCCAGTGTAATGCGGGTGCGGACGGTCTCGCCCTCGCGTACAGCGCGGTCAGCGCCCAGATGGTATTTCACATCGCCGGTCCAGCCGTAGTTGATGCCCATGGAGCCTTCGGAAGGGAACAGCTCCTTGTTCGGGGAATGATGAAATTCCGAGAAAATAATATCATAAGGCTTGCCGAGAATATGGGCCAGCACGTTCAGGCGTCCGCGGTGGGCCATGCCCATCAGGATATGCTCGGCACCATCATGTGCGGCGGCGCGGACAATCTCATCCAGCATGGGCACCAGCGCATCATTGCCTTCCAGGCTGAAGCGTTTCTGGCCGACAAAGGTCTTATGCAGGAAGGTCTCGAATTGCTCCACCTGGATCAGGCGGTTCAGCAGCTCCTTGCGCTCGGTGTTGTTCAGGGGGGCGGGAGAGCTTGTAGACTCCGCCTGGCCGTTCAGCCAGCGCAGCTCCCCCTCATCATGGACATGCCCGAATTCATAGGCGATAGTCTGCGTATAAGCCTGGCGCATCCGGTGGACAGCATCCCAGGCGGTATGAACATCCGGCGGGGAGTTCTCCCAGATCAGCGAGGCGGGCATGGCAATCAGGTCCTCGCGGGTCAGATCATAGGTTTCATAATCCAGCCATTTTGCCATGGGGTTGTTCCCCTGCTCAAGCGGATCGATGCTGGCCGCCATATGGCCATATATACGAATATTGGCGATTAGCTTGGAGGCTCTTACGGCCTTTTTGAGCCACTCTGTATCTCCCGAAAGAACAGGCTGGGAGGGCTGTACAGAATCCGGAGCGAGCGGAGGAGGGCCGGAAACGGTGAACAGCTCGCGGTAATGATGCTCTACTGAAGAGGGATCTTTAACGAATTGCTCATATTTCTCTTGAATATAGCCCAAATTGGGGCCGTGATACTTACTCCAAATGGATTCGTTATAGGGCTCTTTGACTGCCATGAATACATCCTCCTAACGGATGAACCCCACGTGCCGCATTAGGCGCGGCGATAGTGGAGCTGCGATGTTTACGGTTTCATTCCTCATCTTATTGTGCTACTTTCAAGACGTGTAATCAATTCATACTTTCGGGGAATCCGTTCGCAAAACGGCATGATTCAGTCCGCAAATGATAAAGAACGGATATCGGTTGCCGGAGGGGCGTTTGAACGGCAGCCTCCAGTAACAATTACCCACATATGAGCAGGGTGTATTCATGAACAATTCTTGAAGTCATATATATTGGACAAAGCCTCACAAAAAAAGCTAATCTTTTGCTCTATTTAGCACAAAATAATTCCAGAAATCGACACACTTTTCGTGTGAGATTCTGTATAATGTTATTGCGGATAACGGTTTCATTGCTTTCTAACCAGATCCTTTCATGTGAAGGATCCAGTAAAGGGTAAACCTGCCGAAAGGCAGGGACACAAAGTCTCGGGTCTAATGTAGAGATGCTGCGGCTACTACGACGGCCGGACTGCCTGGGGACGCAAAAATTCTAGGAGGAGATATCTTGGATAAGTCCAACCAGGGGAATGACGGAGAACTGCTGACGGGTGATCTGGATCTAGAATGGGTGTATTTGCTGATGTCTGCCAAGGAGGCAGGAATCGGGGCGGAGGAAATCCGCCGGTTTTTCAGCGAAAAGACAGCGTTACAGGCGATGTAGGGGCGTTGACAATGCGGAAATACATACAGAAAAGGACACAGCGGGCAGTTGCTGTGTCCTTTTCTGTATCGTTGGAGCTTCCTGGAGGCTCATTAATCATTGATCCTTATGCTCCAGACGCCATTTTTGATAATCCAGAAACTCTTTGAATTCCCGCTTGCTTATGCCCGAGGCCATGGCTTCCTGAACCAGCCTGAACCATTCTCCATCCAGGGAGGAGCCGTCAGTATCCGGGGGTTCGCCATAGAGCAGGCTGTGAATGGAAACCTGAAGCGCGTCGGCGATTTTTTCGATGAATTGAATTGAGGGGTTGGATTGGATATTTCTTTCTACATTGCTTAAGTATGATTTCGCCACATCGGCCTTGTCAGCCAGCTCGGATAAGGACCAGCCTTTTTCCAGACGGAGACGGTGGATGCGGCTTCCCATATTATCAGGCACGATTGCAACGCCCCTCCGTACTTTTTGTTATCAGTATAACAAATTTCCGCAAAACGGACAAAAATCATTGTTTCAGAGCCAAATCAAGCGATTGTAAGCTTTACTCTACAGGGAAAAAAGCATATCCGCCCGGATAGGGAGGATATGCCGGTTTTGGCGGGAAGTGCTGTGCCCGCTTATTTGAGTTCTCCTAAGCCTTGTTTAGCGTTGAATGTCCAGGTAAGCGCAAGCGCATCACCTTGGAATACATTCTGGTCCTGGCCGTTGTCGACAAAGACGAAGGCTACCTTGAACACCTTGGATTGTCCCGCTGCGATGCCGCCGGGCAGTGCGCCCGTACTGATCAGATCATAGTTTGCCGTGTCCTTCAAATCCTTAAGGGAAATTTCCCCGGTCACAAAATTGGTGATATCGCCGCTGACGTAGCTGTCACTGAGAAGCTTTACTTTGAAATGCTCACCCAGATCCCGAGCGCCATTGTCCGTGCCGGCGTCGGTAACTGTGTATGCGCTGTCGAGCTTAAGCTCCTTGATATCAAGTGTGCCGCTGTTCTGCAATGTGAAGCTGCGGACGGCAATATCGCCGGGCTTGAGGTTGCTGAGGCTGACGATCTCCGACGGGTTGGTATTCAGGTCCAGCGTTCCTGCCGCGAAGGTTGCGGTACTCTGCGCGGTGTCACTGAAGTAAGCGAATGTGCCGCCTCCGATTAAAGACAATCCCAGTGCCGCCGATGCAATGCCCAGACCCAGTGTTTTTTTGATCCCCATAATGTAAATCCTCCTCGGTTAATTTAGTATTGTTGCAACAGGGTGTAAAACGGTTATTTGTAAACGCCTGCCCCTTGGCTGGCTTCGAAGGTCCAGTTCAGCTTCAGCCTGTCGCCCTGGTAATAGTTCTGTGGCTGAAAGGTTTCTTTGAAGGCAAACTGGACAGAGAGCGTATCCTGGGTGCCTGCCTGAATTCCCGATTTCTCCCCGCCGAGAATCGTGCCGAGAATTTTTCTGGCCACTAAATCAGGACTTTGATTCTCCAGCTCGGCCAGCGAGATGATTAAGAGCTCCGGCTGTTTTTTGTCATTGTTGTTCAGGAAGGTAACGATAATATCCTCCTTGAGGTTGTGTGCCCCGTTATTGTTGCCGGCATCTGTTACCTCGGCTGCAGTTTTCAGCAGGACCGTGGAGATATCCAGGGAACCGTCATTTTTCAGCTTGAAATCTCTGGTGATCAAATCCCCCGGCTTCAGATTGCTGAGGTCGACAATGACGGCTGGATCAGAAGCTAAGCTGAGTGTTCCGTTGTTAAAAGAAGCTGTGCTTTGTGCGGTATCGCTAAAGTAAGCGAAAGTTCCCCCGCCGACCAGGGTCAGGCCAAGCGCTGCCGAGGCTACGCCGAGCCCCAGTGTTTTTTTGATGTTCATTTGTTCATCCCTCTCTCACAGTTCTTTGTTTGTTGGCAACGGGTGAATCATGCTATCTGTTGCGGCTCCGCATTTCGTAAACGGGAGAGGACAATCCGTTATTGCAGGACCTTGGGTGAAGGCTCTGGAACGGCCGGGCCGCCGGAGCCTGCATTTTTCTTCTCCAGTGCCGCAATGGCCTTCCAGGAGGTGAACAAAGCGTAGAGCAGCAGCAGCAGCCCCGGGATAATCATCAGTATGACGCTGCCTGCCCTGGAAACCGCAAAATTCATCGCATAGCCCACATAAGGAATGGTTACGCCGGTGTATTGGCCTACTACATTGGTTGAACTGACGGGTGCCGAGTCCGCGGCGTCATTATTGTCGCCTTTGGTGGTGTAGGTGGCATCGCCCAAGGCGCTGTTTGCTGCGGCATCCACGACGCGGTGGGTGATCAGGATATTATCGGGATTCAGGAATGTGATGACATCTCCCTTCTGAAAACGGGCCATATCGCCGCCGGGCTTGATGGCTACAATAGAACCGGTATGAATGCCGGGTTCCATGGAGCCGGACAGCACGGTTTTTATCTGATAGCCGAAGAAGGCAGGCTCTCCGCCGGAGGCCTTGGAGATGATCACGGCTACTACTACCAGCAGGAAGACCAGAAGCACTGGCGTGGACAGTGTGGTGCTGACTATTTTTTTGATCCGCATTGTTAATCGCCGCCTTTACTGTAATCGTTATCTGGAACAGGTGCAGCTGTAGGCACGGGGGCTGCCTGTACCGAAGGCTTCTCTTCGGAAGTACCCTTGTCAGGCGTTGCCGTTGGTACTGCAGCCCCATCAGGAATGCTGACATTTTGAGCTGCAGGGGTTGGAATGGCCCCGGGGTCCGGTGTCTCGGCGGAAGGCTTGCCGTCTTCCTCTCCTGTGCCTGGAGAAGGGGAGGCGTCTTCTGGAACGGGCCCCTTATTGTCTCCGGCCCCGGGTAGCTGCTCTGAGCCGGGCCCGGTTACAACCGGGTCTGCACCGCCTGGGGTGCTTTCGTCCACCTGCCTGGCTGCTTCTGCGGCTTCTTCTGCCTGAGCCTTCTCCAGCAGCTCCGCCTTGGCGCCGGCTATTTGTGCCTGTTGCTTCTGCAGACTGCTGATGGAGGTGTTCAAGTCTTCGAGTGCGGCCGTCAGATCCTTGCTTAGCTGCTCATAAGCGGTCTGCAGTCCGGCGGATACACCGGGTGCTGCCTGATAGGCCTTGGCCACGAAGAGGATAAAGGGTTCCGCAGCCGAAAAGTAAGAGCTTCCCGGACGGAGTATTATCCGGTCAGGATTACCATCCGGCAGTGTGCTGCCGATGGCATGGATGGAGCTCAGATAGTCTATAATCCCGTTTAAAGTGTCTGCCAGCGATTCGGATAAGACGCCGCTTTGCAGGGCGCTCGGCTGAAGCTGCCGGAATGCCTCCTCGTCCCGGATTTCCAGGCAGTTCGGTTCCAGATTAATCATGTAGCCTCCAATTTTCTTCAGGATTGCCGCGGCATTGCTGACTTCCTGCAGAATCTGCTGCCAGACTCCGCTGTTGAAGCTGAGCTGTCCGCTAATCGTGGCCATTTCCGCATGTGCCGCAGCAATTTGGCCGGATGTTTTTGCTGCGGCCTCATCCAGCTCATCCGGGGACAGGCTTCCGGTGCCGGGGAGCAGGCTGGTATCACCTGCGGGACTGCGGCCGGCAAGTGAAGCTTTGAGCTTGATAATGCTGTGGATATGCCCGGAGAATTCCGACAGCAGCTGTTCGATCTGACCGGGGAATACGCTGCATAGCTCCAGGGTGCTGTCCTGCTGCCCGGATGAACTGAATCCTCCGTAAGTACTGCCGGTCTGGCCGGAGGTATACAGAAAGAGAACTGATAAGGCCATTCCGGACTGCAGGATGCGAAGACCGGTTTTATGATTTTTCCTTTTACGCCGTTTGGCGGATCTAGGACACAGAGGCAGGCCCTCCTCTCAAGACTGGCCGAAATCATTCGCTATATTCGTTCTTTATTAAGAACGATATCGTAAGCAAATCATACACTGCCGCCCGGGCAAAAGAAAAATGCTGATTTCGTCTAAATGTTCGCAATAAAGTCTGAATTTTGTTATTTATCTGCGAATATCTGGGTAAATCGCTGTTTTTCTTGATTTGTTCTTTATAAAGGACGTACTTTCAAGGACTGCGGTTGGGGACGGAAGGAAGCATGGAACGTTTCGGGACAAGGAGATTGGGCGAGTCCTGCATTCGGGAATAGACGGAAAGACTAATTAACAGGTGGGACAGGAAGGAATATGCAGAAAAGGCTGGACGGGCAGGATATAAGAAAGGCTGTAGTTTGGCTGCAGCAGGGATACTGATGCGTGCGGCACCAGATTCAACTGAGCAGAACGGGCGGAATGAAGGGTAAAAATACCCTTGAATTGGCCGGATGCGGGACGGGAGGCGGAATGAAGGGTAAAGATACCTTTAAATTGAGCGCATGCAGAGCCGGTAGTGACATGGCTGAACTGAGCCTTGCGGGATGCCCTGGCCTGTCCGGAAATCCAAGCCTGGCTTAAGGTATCGCGGGATGAAAATTCGTTCCTGCGGGCACCATTCCCGTACTGTGGCATCCGCCGGCGAGCAGCCGGAAGCCGTTGATGTAGGCGTGGTTATTGTCCATCCTGCTGCTCAGGATTTGAGCTCCACTGCCACTGAAGCATAGCTAAGCTGGCGGCTGATTTATTGGTGACGGAGACAGAGTAACGGGATTTACACTTCTATAAAGGAGTAAAATCAGGCTGGAGTTAAACAAGACAAAATTAAACCAGAGGCAGTCTGGGGATTTTACATTTCCTGGGCTTGCCTCTGGTCTTAACCGGGTAGCCCCGCAGACTTAAGGCAGCTTCTCGCCGCGTGAGCTGACATACAGGTCGTACCATTCCTTGCGGGACAGCTCCAGCTTGTCCGCATCCCTGCAGGCAGAGATCCGCTGCGGGTTCACTGTGCCGATTACCGGCTGGATTGCGGCCGGGTGGGTCATCAGCCAGGAGAGTACAATCGCCTCGGGCGTAGTGCTCTTCTCTTCAGCAAGCCGCTTGACCATGGCGGCTGTGTTCACGATATTTGCCGGCTGCCCTTCCAGGGAACGGCCACTGAAAATTCCCTGGGCCAGCGGCCCCCAGGCTTGAAGCTGGATATTCTCTGCGCGGCAGTGTTCAATGGTGCCCTCGGGAAAGGTGATGTCCTTCCAGGGTTCCCGGTTGATGCTGATTACGGCATCGACCCAGCTGATTTCGGCCAGGCTCATTTGCAGCTGATTGACAATGAAGGGCTCATCGCAGCAGGTCTGAAGCAGCTTGATCTGGGCGGCGCTCATATTGGACACACCGAAATGTCTAACCTTTCCCGCCGCTTTGAGCTGATGCAGCGCTTCGGCGACTTCTTCGGGGTCCATCAGCGGATCGGGCCGGTGCAGCAGCAGGATATCGATATACTCTGTCCCCAGACGGGAGAGCGTTCCGTCTACACTGCTCAGGATATGCTCCTTGGAGAAGTCGAATACATTGGAGCTGTCTCCCGGCCCCATCAGCCTGATTCCGCATTTGGATTGCAGAATGATCTTTTCACGCAGGCCCGGCCGGTCCTTGAAAATCTGTCCGAATATCTTCTCGGCCTTCCCGCGGGTGTAGATATCGGCGTGGTCGAAAAAGTTGATGCCGATGTCCAGTGCAGCTTCCACCGCCTCATGGCCCTGTTTCACATTTCCGGCTGTAATCGGTTCGTGGTCCCAGCCTCCGCCAAGCCCCATGCATCCCAGGGCAAGTCGGCTGGCGGAGATTCCGCGTTTGTTCAGTGGCAGCGTTTTCAGCAAATTGATCCCTCCAAGACAATAGAATTGCAGCTAGATCAGCTAGCCTTGAGAATTTGAACACCCGTCCTGACGAATATCCTGCCGTCAGAAGCAGCCATCAGCTCGCAAGAGCGGATTCTCAGGTTCGCTCTGCATACAATATTGTACATCTTTAGAATCCGGTATGGTACTTCTTGTCGCTGGAGGAATGGTGTTTGGTGCCTTCCTTATCCTTTTCCTCCTGCTTACGCTTACGTACGTTGCTTGCTGCCGTAATCGCCACCTGCGGAAGTGTAATATTCGATGTGGGCTTAGCCGATACAGCACCCGTGATTGTCGGTGATGATCCAGTAGTTGATTTGTACGTCTTTGCTGCCTTGCGTATGGTGTCCAGGTTAAACATACTTGCCGCCATATTAACCCCTCTTAAACTCTTTTAATCTTTCTTCTCTCGCTCTATTCCTTGCTGATTCTCGTCGCTTCTTCTCGTACATTTCCTCGAAAATCTGTTCAACCTCTGCTCTATTCGTGGTCTTTCCTCCTAAAGTTTGGTGTATATAAAAAGGACCCCGTATGGAGTCCTTCGCCTGATCTATTTTGCTACCTAGAGTGTAGCATGCGTGTACAATACTTTTTGATTATTTTTGTATCACGTTGCTGTATAATTTCCGATATGCTAAGATAAAATAAAGAAGGAGCCGTGCGTCAACACGACTCCCATGTACAATCCGCATTAAGAGCGGACAGCCTTGGTATAAGGCAACAGAGAAGTAGATCGCGCTCACCCTACCAAGATGGGCGGTCTACTTCTTTTTGTTGAAAGATAAAATGAGTATATTCAACGTTGCAAATTGGATCATTAACGTCAATGCATCCTTTATCTCCCACAGGCATCACCTCCCTTCACGGGAGATTAGCCGTCCGCCCTTATGCCATTGTACTGGTTTATTATAGCAGACTGTACTCTATCAAAGTACGGTCTTTTTGTTACTTTTTGTCTATCCATATCCTTCCTTTGCTTGTGAAATAGGACTTTGGGAAGGAGGTACATATGTCACAAACACCACAAGAAATGGCGGAAGAAATAATTATTTCCACCATACAAAATGGATATCTAAGTAAGACAGCAGGCGGAACCGTTGAGACCATGGAAAATCGAATGACTTTAACGAAAATGAATTTAAGAGGTCAGGAAGATTGATCGAACAGACTGGGGTTCTCTGCGGGGTATTGCTCGGGATGGTCGCGTTTGTCTCCTTGGAGCTGCTTGTACTTATCCATGCGTCTTCCCCTCGCTTTCTGGCAGAGTCCGGAACCCGGGTCAATGTGGCGGTGAAGCTGCCCGGTGCCGGCAGTTTGCTCATTAATAAACGGATTTGCTCTTCGGTAAACAGCATAGAGGCCCCAAGGGCCTCTTTTGGAGCACATAATATAGCTGTCTGGTCGGAACGATTGGCGTCCGGGTTACAAATGCCGCTGTCACATAGAAGCCTTGAAATTTACAAATCAAGCGGTATTCCGATATCATTCAGCTTCCGTGCGGCCACATCCTCGTAAAGGCGCTGCAGCCATTTCAGCTCGGTTAGGCTATGCTCGTATTTGCCGTACATTGCATGCAGTGCCGAGCGGGGAACGATGGCAATATGCTCCTCATACACCTGGTAGGCGAAATTCACCTGATGCTCGGTTTCACGAATCCGCTCCTCCAGCAGCTTCTCGACCTTGCTCTGATCGATATGGCGCGAGAACGCAAGCGCGGTGTAGAGGGGATGATAGGCCGGATCATTTTTTCTGATCTGCTGCAGAATAAGCTGCTCGAACAGAGCTTTGCCTTTGTCCGAGATACGGTAGATCGTCTTGTCCGGGCGGTCGCTGCTGCGGATGACCTCAACGGCTTCGATATGTCCCTCCTGAGCCAGCTTATCCACGGCATAGTATAAAGATCCCATCTGCAGCTTCATCATTTTGTCCATCGTGCGTTCCTTCAGCACCAGCGTAATCTCATAAGGATGCATATTCCGTTCCAGCAGCAGGCCAAGAATAACCATTTTTATGGACATGACGGATTAGCTCCGGTTGCCGGCCGGCTGCTGCTGTTTTTTGCCGTGAACGGCCAAACGGTCACCGGGCATCAGCAGAACAAAAACAAAGCCCAAAATCGCGGGAACAAGCGCCCACATAAAGGTATGGGCAATCGAGCCGGACAAAGCGCTGGTGATCTTCTCCAGCACGGGAGCAGGAATCTGCGCTCTGGCTTCAGGAGTCAGAGCCGCACGCGGATCGCCGAACGTTGAGGCTTCCGCACTGCTGCCAAAGGCATCGCTGAGCCCGTTCGTGAAGCTGTTGCGCTGAATAATCCCGAAGATCGTAATGCCGAGCGTCATCCCCAGCGAACGCATGAAGGTGCTGGTCGATGTCGCAGAGCCGCGCTGGCGCATGTCAAAATGGTGAATCGAAGACATGCTGAGCACGGAGAATGAGAATCCTACGCCAAAGCCGGTCAGCGCCATGAACACATTAAGCATAAGCCGGGAGGTCTCAGGGGATAGTGTGCTTAAAGAGAACACACCGGCCACAAAGCAGACAGCCGACAACACCATAATATTGCGGAAGCTGGTCTTGGCAGTAAGCAATCCTCCAGTCTGGCTGCCGACCACTGAGCCGATCATCATTGGCATCAGGATAAGCCCGGAATTGGTAGCTGAGCCGCCATTTACCCCCTGCACATAAATCGGGATGTATACTGTGGCGGCGATGAAGGCCGATCCGTAGAACAGCCCCAGCAGACTGCTGGTTGCAAATAGCCGCTCGCGGAACATGGCGAAGGAAATGACCGCCTCAGGCGCCACGCGTTCAATGAGCAGGAAAGCGATCAGCAGCACCGCGAAGCCGGCGAACAAGCCGAGAATCGCAGCCGAATCCCAGGCATACTGATTGCCGCCCAGCTCCAGGGCAAACATCAGGCAGATAATTGCGCCGACCAGAGTGAAGGCGCCGCCCCAGTCAATGCGCTGCTTGGCGTGGGAAACGGATTCCTTGTAGGACATAGTGATTGATATAAAAGCGACAATGCCAATCGGCAGGTTGATATAGAAAATCCACTGCCAGCCCACGTAGTCGGTAATATAAGCGCCGAGCAGGGGACCCAACACGCTGGAAATACCGAAGACCGCGCCGAAGAGTCCGGTGAGCTTGCCTCTTTTTTCCGGGGGATATATATCGAACACAATGGTGAAGGCGATTGGCATAAGCGCACCTCCGCCAACCCCTTGTATGGCGCGGTATATGCTCAGCTGGGTAATGCTGGTTGCCGTACCGCATAGCGCGGAGCCGACCAGGAATACAATCAGGCCAAAGATAAAAAAACGCTTCCGGCCATACATATCGGACAATTTACCGAAGATCGGCGTTCCGGCCATAACCATGACCATATAAGCCGAGGTTACCCAGACGATCTTATCGAGTCCGCCTAGGTCGGAAACGATGGTGCCCATAGCTGATGCTACGATGGTATTGTCCATAGCGGACATAAGTATACCCAGCAGCAAGCCGACAACTACGAGCTTAAGATTGCTTTCTTTACTGTTCATTGTTTTGCAGACTCCTTTGGAAAAAAGTTTCGTGAGCCTCATTATATTCAAATTTGAGTAGGGTGGCAAGCATTGTTTTATAAAATTTTTAAATAGTTTTTCCTTGGGCCAGGCGACTGGAAATCCTGGGGAACGCCGGCAGCTGCCTCCCATTTGCAAGACGGCAGCAGAACTAAGTATTCCATAAGTGAAGCGAAATCATAACAGCCGCATGGAGTTGTCCAGGTAAGGACAGGGAAACTTGGAGAAAGCCTTGACATACCCATGGGGGGTATATTATATTGATGATGAGGAGGCTGATTCCTGTGTCTACTAATGAGAAGGTGCACGCGGAGCAATCCTGCGGGGAAGATTGTCATTCTCCTGCTCCCGGCGTACGCAAAAGTCATCATTCAGCAGAATTCAAGAACGGGCTTACCACCCGGCTCAACCGGATCGAAGGCCAGATCCGCGGTGTTAAAGGGATGATTGAACGTGATACCTATTGCGATGATGTGCTTAACCAGCTGGCGGCGGTCCAGGCGGCGCTGAACAGTGTCGGCAAGCTGCTGCTTGAAGGACACATGAAGAGCTGCATTATAGAGCGGATCGAGGCCGGGGAACACGAGGTGATCGACGAGCTGCTGGTCACGGTCAACAAGCTGATGAAATAAGGCAGTGAACTTAAGCGTCTGGTTCCGAAGCCTGTTTTATTGCGAAGTAACACACGAAGCATTGCTCCATAAAACTTGAGCATATGCTTCCGAAGCCAGTTTTATTCCCGAAGAAGCACAGGAAGCATTGCTCCATAAAACATTTAGGAGGGTTAATTATGTCTAACGTAACGTTGAATGTAGAAGGAATGTCCTGCGGTCATTGTGTCAGTGCGGTGGAAAAAGCGGTAAGCGGTGTTGGCGCTGCTGCCAAGGTGGACCTTCCGGCCAAGACGGTGGCGGTTGAATATGACGAGAGCAAGGTGAGCCTCACCGCCATTAAAGCGGCAATTGAGGATCAGGGCTACGACGTAGTCTAAGCAGAAGCTGAAGCATAAAAAGGCTTGGAGCGGGGAATCCTTGGGATTTCAGAGGCGCCAATGCCTTTTCTTTTACAAAATATTATACCCCTCAGGGGTATGGGGGTGCGGATACCATGGAGAAGGCAGCTGAACCCGTTTTGCAGCAGGCCACACTGCAGATTACGGGGATGACCTGTTCCGCTTGCGCAGCACGGATTGAAAAGGGGCTTACCCGGATGGAGGGGGTATCGCGGGCCAATGTAAATTTGGCTCTGGAGCAGGCAACGGTCGGCTATGATCCTGAGGTTGCCGATGTGCCGCAAATTGAGGAGAAGATCCGTTCGCTTGGCTATGATACACGGAAGGAATCCGCGGATTTCGATATTTCAGGAATGACCTGCGCCGCTTGCTCGGCGCGGATTGAGAAGGTGCTGGGACGCATGCCGGGCATTGCGGCGGTAAATGTGAATCTGGCCCTGGAAACGGCGCATGTGGAGTATGCGCCGGGGAACGTCGGCGTGTCCGAGATTATGGAGAAGGTAAGCAGCATCGGCTACACAGCAACGCTTAAGCAGGACCGCAAGGAACAGGCCGACCAGCGCGGGCAGGAGATTCGGCGCAAGCGGAATAAATGGATCATTTCGGCAATTCTCTCCTTTCCGCTGCTCTGGGCGATGGCGGGCCATTTCTCCTTCACGGACTGGATCTGGACGCCCGGGCTGCTGATGAACCCGTGGTTCCAGCTGGTGCTGGCTACGCCGGTACAGTTCATCATTGGCGGTCAATTCTATATAAGTGCCTATAAGGCGTTGAAGAACGGCAGCGCCAATATGGATGTGCTGGTGGCGCTCGGCACCTCGGCGGCTTATTTCTACAGCCTGTATCTGACGATTGACGCCTTGGGCATGAGCGGGATGAGCCATTCGGTGGATATGTATTACGAAACCAGCGCGATTCTGATCACGCTGATTCTTGTAGGGAAGTGGTTCGAGGCCCTGGCGAAGGGGCGTTCCTCCGATGCGATCCGCAGCCTGATGGGACTGCAGGCCAAGACCGCGCTGGTCGTTCGTGACGGTGCAGAGCTGAGCATCCCGGTGGAGGAAGTGATTCCCGGGGATCTCGTGCTGGTGAAGCCGGGAACAAAGGTGCCTGTCGATGGAGAAGTTGTTGAAGGACTGTCCTCGGTGGACGAATCCATGCTGACCGGGGAGAGCATTCCGGTAGAGAAGAAGCCCGGGGACAGTGTAATCGGAGCCACGCTGAACAAAAACGGCATGCTGCGGATCAAGGCGCGCAAGGTAGGCCGCGATACCGCGCTGGCGCAGATTATCAGAGTTGTGGAGGAGGCTCAGGGCTCCAAAGCGCCAATCCAGCGGATCGCCGATGTGATTTCCGGCATCTTTGTGCCGATTGTCGTGGGGATTGCCGCTGCGACCTTTGTGATCTGGTACATCTGGGGCGCTCCCGGCCAGTTCGCCGAGGCGCTGGAGAAGGCCATTGCTGTGCTGGTCATTGCCTGCCCTTGTGCGCTGGGTCTGGCTACGCCGACCTCGATCATGGCCGGCTCCGGCCGTGCGGCGGAGTTCGGCATTCTGTTCAAGGGCGGGGAGCATCTGGAAGCGGCGCAGGGGATCAAGGTTGTGGTGCTCGATAAGACAGGTACCGTTACAAGCGGCAGACCGGTGCTGACGGATATTCTCACCACTGCGGGCATTCCTCCGCATGGCGGAGAAAATGACGAGAACCGGCTGCTGGCCATTACAGCGGCTGCGGAGAAGCTCTCGGAGCATCCGCTTGCCGATGCCATCGTGGCCGGTGCAGCCTTGAGGGGCCTTGCGCTTCCCGAAGCGGGTCAGTTCGAGGCCGTTCCGGGCCGCGGGATTTCCGCAGTTGTCGGCGGACAGGCCGTGAGTGTGGGTACCCGCCGGATGATGGAAGAAGGCGGCGCGGAGCCTGGTCAGTGGTCACCGCTCATGACGAAGCTGGAGCAGGAAGGAAAGACCGCGATGCTGGTAGCTGTAGACGGTGTGATTGCCGGGGTTGTGGCGGTTGCCGATACCATCAAGGAAACCTCGCGGGCTGCGGTGGCAAGGCTGCAGGATATGGGCATCGAAGTAGTGATGATTACCGGGGATAACAAGATCACAGCCCAGGCCATTGCGGAGCAGGCGGGCATCCGAACGGTGCTGGCCGAGGTGCTGCCGGAGGGCAAGGCTGCCGAGATCCGCAGGCTGCAGAGCGGCGGAACCAAAGTGGCTATGGTCGGCGACGGCATCAACGATGCTCCCGCGCTGGCTACAGCGGATACCGGGATGGCGATTGGCACCGGCACGGATGTGGCCATGGAAGCGGCGGACATCACGCTGATGCGCGGTGACCTGATGAGTATCCCCGATGCAATCATGATGAGCCGCCGGACCATGGGCAATATCAAGCAGAATTTATTCTGGGCGCTTGCTTACAACACCATTGGCATTCCCATTGCGGCGCTCGGCTTCCTGGCGCCGTGGCTTGCAGGGGCGGCAATGGCCTTCAGCTCTGTGTCGGTTGTCCTGAACGCGCTGCGGCTGCAGCGGGTGAAGCTGTAATTAGAGGTATGAGGCAAGCTTCTTATCATGCGGAGGAACGGCAGGTCTTTGGCGTGTGAGCAAAGAGCAGTTCTGCAGCACTGGAGAGGCGTGTGGGACTGCTCTTTTTTGGCAGAGTCTGCGGTTCCGTATTATAATGGGGTCAGTATAACAGGCTGCGGCCATTCCACTAGAAGAAGGCGAATGAATCATGAAACCTACGAATGAAACGCTTGAACTGTTGAACCGTCATACATCCGTCCGCCAGTTTCAGGACAAGCCGGTTAGCGACGAGCAGCTGGCAGCTATTATTGAGGCAGGCCAGATGGCTTCCACCTCCAGCAGTGTCCAGGCCTATACAGTCATTGCAGTGACGGAGCCGGCTCTCAAAATACAATTATCCAAATTGTCCGGCAATCAGGCTTACATTGAGCAGTGCCCGGTATTCCTGGTCTGGTGCGCCGACCTGTACCGGCTGCGGGAGATCAGCAGACCGCTTCTTCAAGGGGCAGATTCATATGAGGGTTCCACCGAGAATCTGATCGTGGCTACCGTCGATGTGGCGCTTGCCGCGCAGAATGCCGCCGTCGCAGCGGAATCACTGGGCCTTGGCATTGTCTATATCGGCGGAGTCCGCAACAATATTGCCGAGCTGTCGGAGCTGCTTGGACTGCCTGAGCTGGTCTACCCGGTCTTTGGCATGTGCCTCGGGTATCCGGCCGGTGTGAATGGCATCCGTCCGCGTCTTCCGCTCCAGGCTGTGCTGCATCGCAATGGTTATCAGGCGGACGCAGCAGTAGGGCAGGTGAAGGTCTATGATGAAGTAACGCGGGCTTACATGCATGAACGGACCGGAGGGCACAAGGATACGCCTTGGTCCGAGATGATGGCGGGGCGCCTCGCCCAGCCGTCCCGGCTGCAGCTGAAGGAGTTTCTGCAGCAGAAAGGCTTTATGCAGAAATAAGCCCGAGCTGAAGAAGAGCCTCCGGCCAGCGTGCGACGCTGGCTGGAGGCTCTTTGCTGTGAAATAAAGTTTTGCAGACGGAGGGGCGCTTAATAAACAGGCAGGATAGCGCCGACATGATATATTCCTAAATGTACGCCACATGTGGCTGTCAATGCCCGGATGTGCTGCTTATTAAGCTTTGCAAACGTGAAGCCGTATCCGCTCCAGCTGTATAAATCATGATCTTCAGATCCGGGTGGGTCGGCGGCTGCAAGGTCACATGTTCAAACTCCATCTCTCCGGTACGGGGATCGTACCACCGTTTGTGGCAATCGGTTACGACCTGCACGTCATGCAGCGGCCAGCTCTCGCGAAACAGCCGGCTGGTCTGCATGAATTCCTCAATAAGCGCCTTGAACCCCGGATCATTGGGAAAATGTCCGTAATCCGCACGAAAGCGTGCAATCATGATTTGTGATTTGGCTTCCCAATCCTTTTTGCCCGCTCCCAGCTTGTCGTCCGTCAAAAAATGTCTCATATAATTGGGTCTGGACTGCATATGACTTGAAAATGACGGGAAGCGGAAGACAAACTCGGCGGCCCTGTTCCAGAACAGTAAATCCCAGCATCTCCCAAGCACAAAGGCGGGATTTGGTTCAAGAGCCCTGATCATCTGCTCCAAGCCTGTAATTAACTGCTGATCTTCAATCGTTTCCTGTTGCACCGGTCTAGCAAGAAGATGGAGATGGCGGCGTTCATCCTCAGTCAATTGCAGCGCCATCGCTATATTATTCAGTACATCCTCGGATGGATTGACACTTCTGCCTTGTTCCAAAGAGGTGTACCATGATGTTCCGATATGGGCAAGCTGGGCTACCTCTTCCCTCCGAAGCCCCGAGGTCCGGCGTTGTCCATAGGATATCAACCCTGCTTCTTCCGGCGTAAGCCGTTCCCGGCGCGAGCGCAAAAATTCACCCAACGATTTTCTGGAAGGAATCTCTTCCATTCAAACTCCTCCTTATCCTGACACTTTCAATCATACGATAAACACAGGAAGGTTGCTACTCGCCCATTCTATTATACTGCCAGTGTAGCAACGATAAACTTAGGAGGGTTTGAACCATGAACATTTTTGTAACAGGAGCCACAGGTAAAGTGGGAAGCCGTTTTGCTCCGCGTATGTTACAGCGCGGTCATCAAGTGAAGCTGCTCGTCAGGGACGCTGCAAAGGCGGATTGGCTACATCAGCAGGGAGCTGAGCTGATTGAAGGCGATCTTTTGCAGCCGGACGATTATGTTGGCGCTCTCCGGGGCACTGACGCTGTAATTCACTTGGCCGCACAGTTCCGCGGGGTGGATGAGGCTACCGCCAGAATATCAAATCTCGATGGCAGTATAGCTCTGGCACGTGCTGCGCTGCAGGCGGGTGCGCCAAGGTTTGTTTTTGCCAGCACCAATAATGTATACGGCTCCGGGAATCGTTCAAGACCAAGCCGTGAGGATGACGAGCTTAGTCCTTCCTTTGCTTATCCTCAGACCAAAGCCGCGGCTGAAACAGCTCTGCTGCAGCTTCACCGCGAACAGGGATTGGGACTGCGCATCGTGCGGCTTCCTTTTGTCTATGGCGAGCGGGACCCGCATATCATGGAATTTCTACCGCTAATGCGCAATTGGAATCCGGCGAAACGGATGCATATGGCACACCATGCGGATGTAGCTCAAGCCCTGATGCTTGCCGCTTCCACGCCAGGCATAGATGGCCGTATCTATAATGTTGCCGACGATGCTCCGCTCTCCGTTGCGGAACTGCTTCAGCTTCATCACAGTGAAGTTCCTGCAGAAGCGCTGCAGCAGGAATATGATCCATGGGACATGCTCGTCGATACCACCCGGATCAGAGACGAATTGAATTACCGGCCGATTTACCCATCGTTCTATACGGCAAGAGATGCAGGTGCAATTTAATATAATGGAAGGCACCCGGCGGTCATTTTGACCTGTTGAACTAAGGCGGAACGTCAGTTCATTAAAAACAGCGGCGGAGTAAGACTTTGTTTCCAAGTCTTATTCCGCCGCTGTTTCTTTTTTAAGGGAAGGTTGACGATATTTCGTTAGGCTGGAGCCTTACGACGGATTGCCGTACCATTTATAAGTCATAACCGACTTGGCAGGCACATTCACAACGAAGGATTGGCTGCCCCATTGAACTTTGACATTTTGGGCTGAGGTTTGAGGATTATACGCAACGACAACCTTGGAACCGTCCGGGTTCTTGAAGGCGACATTCTTCAGGTCGTTGCTGGTATTGGTCTGGATGCGGTAGGCGCCCGGAACGACGAACTTGCTGAAGTGGCCAAGCAGGTAATATTGTTTGGTATAAGTGACGGTATTCTCCGGATTGCTGTTCGAATTGTCGGAGTTCTGGATCGTTACCATGCCTTTGTTGCTGTTATAGGCGGAGAGCAGGGCCGGACCATCCTTTTGATCAAGCGCCGCATTCCAGAGAATAATCGACTTGGACCAGTTGCGTGTAATATTGATGAACTCGGTAATCATGTTGTCGAAGCCCTGGCTTGTGCCGTTCTGCGGATCATTCCAGTTCCCGAAGCCGCCTTCGGTGAACCAGATATCCTTGTCGGGCTGTGCGTTATGCAGTGAAGTCATCTGCGACCCGTCTCCGCTGTCATAGTGATGGAAGGCGCTGCCGGCGATATAGCCTGCTTTTCCGGAATTTTTGAGACTCTGGATCACGGTGTTCGGGAAGCTCCAGTTCAGATAGTTGTGGTCGAAGGCAATGATTTTGCTGGCGATACCGGCATTTCTGAGCGTGGGTCCCAGATAATCCCCGATGAAGCCGATTTCGTCCTGCTCGTTCATCCCCATGGATGGGTAAGCGGCGGTTTCATACATCGGCTCGTTCTGCACGGTCACGGCATAAATCGGAATACCCTGGGCCTGGTAGGCCTGGATGTATTTTTTGAAATAGTCGGCGTAGGTTTGATAGTATTCGGCTTTCAGCTTGCCTCCGTTCAGCGTGCCTGAGTACTTCATCCAGGCCGGGGCGCTCCATGGAGAGGCGAATACCTTGATGCTCGGATTCTTGGCAATTGCCGCCTTCACCATCGGAACAATATAGGGAAGATCGCGGCTGATGGTGAATTGGCTGAGCGAGGTATCGTTCGCCGTATCATCATACGTGTAGGCAGACCAGGTGAAGTCGGAGCTGCCCATTGGCTGGCGCAGGAGACTGAGGCCGATGCCGGTATTGCCGAACAGCTTCTCCATTACCTCGGCCCGCTTGGCGGCATTCAGCTTATAATTCAGCAGCCAGGCCGATGAGTCCGTAATCGAGACGCCGAAGCCGTCCATTTGCTGATAGGCGGTGCCTTCATTTACGGTAATGGTGTAATCCGCACTGCCCGAGCTGGTGCTGAAGGCTTTGTCCCCGATTCGGGTCAGGCGGGCACCGGTGCTGAGTCCGACGGCAGGCTCGGTGTTTGGATCAGAGGTGGAAATCCAGACCTCGGCCGGCTCTCCGGCCGCCGAAACCGGTCCCGCTGCGATTCCTCCGCTGGCGGTAAGTAGGGATGCGGTCAGTGCAGTTAACCAAAGCTTCCTCATTCTTCGATAACTCCTTTCGTGAAACGAATGTTGTAATCGATTACATTTTGCCGGATCAATGATTTCTCCCAAGAAAATATATCCGTATTCCCATGATGAAATCGATTACATTTTCCCGGCAGAAATATCTTACTGTATTGTTACAATAAAATCAATTAATTCCTTAAAAAGTTATTCGAAAAAAGGAAACGGCGCTATACAGGGCTGGATATAGCCGGATTTTTAACCGGATGAACGGCAAGCCGGGATTATCTGGCTGGCTTGGCCTGCTCCTCACGCATCCATTGGGACAGCTGGCGCCTCAGCTGCAGGAACTCGGGGGCTTCGGTAATTTCCTCGCGTCGCGGACGCGGAAAGGGGACATCGACAGTGTGCAGGACGGAGCCTGGACGTCCAGAGAAAACATAGATGCGGCCGGAGAGCAGCAGGGCCTCCTCAATGTTGTGGGTGATGAAGAGCACGGAGCGGCGGTTCTCCTCCCACAGCTCCAGCAGCCAGCGCTGCATCTGCTCACGCGTCAGGGCATCCAGCGCGCTGAACGGCTCGTCCAGCAGCATCAGCTCCTGCGGCGCAAGCAGCGCCCGCAGAAAAGCGGCCCGCTGCTGCATGCCGCCTGACAGCATATGCGGGTAGGCGCGCTCGAATCCGCCCAGGCCGACCTTGCCGAGCCAGCGGCGGGCGGCTTCACGCGCTTCGGCCTGCGGCTGGCCCTTAAGCTCACCGGCGAGCAGGACGTTGTCCTCAATGGTCCGCCAAGGGAACAGGGCGGGCTGCTGCGGCATATAGCTGATCTCGCCGCGCTGCCCGGTGACAGGCTTGCCGTTCATGCTTACGGTTCCGGCTTCGGGCAGCTCCAGGCCGCCGATGATATGGAACAGTGTGCTTTTGCCGCAGCCCGAAGGACCGACGATAGAGACGAATTCCTGCTGTTCAACCTTCAGAGATACGTTATCCAGCACGCGGGTCTCGCGGCGGCGTTGGAAGAAGGCTTTGGATACTCCGCTGACTTCGAGTGCAGGCGGCGGGTTGCTGCTCCCGTCAGAACCACCTTCAGCGCTCTTTGTTGCCATAGCCGGGCTTTCGATAACTCTCCCTCCGGCGTTTGTAATATGAGACATCTTCGTCCATCCTCCTGTCTTGTGCGTCTGCATTTTATCTTTATATGCCGATATCGTTCTTGCCATCAGGAGGCCTTGCGCGGCTTCCAGCGCACCAGCCATTTCTCCAGCAGGGCGATCAGCGCGAACAGCACCAGACTAAGCAGCACGATAATAACGATGGCGACAAACATCCGGTCCGTGCGGTAGGAGGCCTTCTGCAGCAGCATATAGTACCCGATGCCCTTGTCTGCGCCGATCCACTCGGCCACCACTGCCCCCATTACCGCGTAGGTGGCGGAGATTTTGAGGCCTGAGAACAGGGAAGGCAGGGAGCTTGGCAGCTCCAGCTTGGTGAAGATCTGCCATTTGCCGGCCCCGGCCATTTTCATATAATTCATCATGATCCGGTCGCTCTGGGCCAGTCCGCCCATGGCGGCGACGGCAACCGGGAAGAAGCAGACAAGGGTGATGAGCACGATTTTGGGCAGCAGCCCGAAGCCGAACCAGATGATCAGCAGCGGCCCCAAGGCAATGGAAGGCACATTCTGGCTGAGGATCAGCAGCGGATACAGCGCCCGTTTCAGCCAGGGCACCAAATGCAGCAGCAGCGCCACAAGGAGTCCTACCCCCGTGCCGACAGGGAATCCGATCAAGGTCAGCCGCAGAGTAGCAGCCGTATGCGCCCAGATGCCGGAGGCGTTGCCTTTGGATTCACGGGCAATGTCGCCGGGGCCGGGGAGCATCCAGGAAGGAACATGAAGCACGGATACCGCCAATTGCCAAGCGCCCAGAAAAAAGATGACCGCCACAAGGGGCGGCCAGATTTGATTCCAGTACGATTTCACGGCCGGTATTTTTCCGTCAGCTTGTCCATGCTGATTCCGCCCGGGTTATGGGCGATCTTGATCTGGGAGATGACGCTGGGACTGCCGGACGCAATCAGCGCCTCGTGCATTTGACGCACCACCTCAAGCAGCTCGTTCAGCTCACCCTCCATCGTGGTTTCAAGCGGATTCACCTGGTGCTTGACGCCGGATTGCTGAATAACTTCAATGGCCTTGTCCACATAAGGGATGGAATCCTCGTTGTTCGGAGTTTTAGGGATGACTTGAATGCTCAGCAGGGTATTTGCCATGCGGTCAGATCCTTTCGGTTTGGAATGGTGAATTTTGAAGTTGATATATTGAAAAAGGTTATTGGCCTTCCGGCAGATACTCATTCGTGAACGCCGAAGCGGCGTCCAGCGGCTTATCCAGCAGCTTCAGGCCGTACATCCAGTCGGCGTAATCCTGCCAGACCTCGGCCTTTTGCTCACCCCAGCGGGCAGCATCATCCGTATATTTCGGGCTGAGCCATTTCTGGCTGGCCAGGACAAGCTCGGGATCAAGCTCGGGCACAGCCTTGGAGAGAATCGCAGCCGCTTCTTCCGGCTTGTCGATGGCGTATTGATACCCTTTGGACGTAGCCGCAAGGAATGCCTTCACCAGCTCGGGATGCTCGGCAATTTCCTTCTCGCTGGTGGTCAGTACCGGGGTGTAGAAATCCAGCTGCGGTGCGTAATCCTTCAAATACAGCATGTCCAGCGGCTCGCCGCGCAGCTCCGCTTCAATACCGGTCCATGCGTAGAAAATCCAGGCGAAATCTATGTCGCGCTTCACGGCGGTGAAGAAATCGGCTTCGCCGATATTGACCAGCTTCACCTTTGCAACATCGCCGCCTTCAGGGTCCATAATGGCTTTCATGGCCGCTTCTTCTGCGGGAGAACCCCAGCCGCCGTAGGTTTTGCCTTCGAAATCTTTCGGCGTCTTGATCTTGCGGTCCTGCGGTGCGGCAAATCCCGAGGTGTTATGCTGAATGATCGCGGCGACCGATACGAGCGGCACCTCCTGCAGACGGGCGAGGGTGAGGGCTTCCTGGGCACTGATGCCGAAAGCGGCTTCGCCCGAGGCCACCATCGTATCGGCTCCGGCTGCACCCGGCTGTACAATTTCTACATCCAGGCCTTCTTCCTCATAATAGCCCAGCTCTTTGGCCGTATAAAGGCCGGTGTGATTGGTGTTCGGCGTCCAGTCCAGTGCAACCTTGATTGCGGTCAGCTCCTCCGGAGCAGCCGTCCCGGCGGCAGTTGCTTCAGGAGCGGAGGTGCTGTCCCCGGATGGGGCGGCGCCATTTCCGCCGGAATTTGCATTATTGCCGCCGCAGCCGGCCAAGACGATAACCAGCATGCAGCTGATGCAGAGCATAAGTGCTTTTTTGACTCCCATTGTTTCTCTTCTCTCCTTCCAGCTAACCCCAGTCCTCCGAAATCTGATGATGCTCATACCCAAAAAAGCGCCCCGAAGATCGGGACGCCGTTAGTTGCGTTAGGTGGACCGCTCAGGCCAAAACGGCTGAATGCGGAAAATGGATTCCTACGCTGGCATTATCCAGATCAGGTATAAGGGTCAGTATCTTTGCGGGATACACTCTCAGCCGGCCAATTCCAGCCCCCCTGTTACTATGAAGTTATGGGTATTGCTGTGTTCTTACGCTGTATTATAGCGGTCCCCTCCGGCGTTGTCCAGCCCATCGGCGCTAGTCCTGACCCTGATATCTTTTTCTGCGGCGGCTGCGGATGCCGTTCCACAGCTGCTTCAGACTCAGGCCGATGCTGACGGCGATGCCCGTTAACGCAACGAACAGCGCCAGATATTCAAATGGGGAATACTCCAGCATTTTGTTCCAGCCGATCTTGCCCTTAAGGTCCTCGATGACCTGATTCATGCCATAAATGCCGCTGACCACCGTGAACACCGTCAGGATCATCAGCAGTGTATCCCTTCGTTTGGCCTGGAATTTCTCCTGGTATTGAAAGAGGTCATTCAAGGTCATCTTCACCTCATCGAACAAGGCGTCATTGCCGTAGACCTTGCGCAGCTGAAAAAAAATCTCCCGGCCCTGGGACTGTGAAATCAGCTCCAGAAAATAAAATTTGGCCGAAAACTTGTTGATCAGGAAGATCAGGTTCTCGATCTCGTCATAATCATGGTTAATCCGCAGCCGGGAATGCAGGTTGGCCAGCTTCAGAAGTACGATTTTGTGGAAAATACTCAGCAGAAGGCCGTAATAATACTCCCCGTACATCTGGTTCACCAGTTGGGTGGCCAGCCCGGACCCGGCACGGCTCAGGCAGCAGAACGTCTGTTCATTGGTCATATAGTAGGTGTCCGGCCCCCAGCGGCTGTAGCAATGCTCCCGGCAGTAATCTTCAATATAACCATTATCGCTGGCGCTGATGTAGGGTTCACCCTCCAGCGTCAGTCCATCCAGCTGTGAAGCCCGGTAGCGCAGTTCCTCACTGATCTCATCCTCTTCTTCCCTGCGGTCAAAGCCATAGAAGGCTTGAACCAGCATCCGTTCATCTACAAAAAACGGCAGGGTTTCAAAATACGCCCCATCGATTTCCGAAGGATCCAGAAATGGCTCCAGTCCGCGCACCAGATTGCGGAAGACAAAATCCTCCACCTGCCCAAAAGACCTGTCATGGCAATGAATCGTGGTCTGTTCGTCCTGATAGGAGACATTTTCAAGTGTCCGCAGGCGGTCTGCAAATTCCAAAGCGATGCTGAACGGGAGATGCTCCTCCTCTATGCGGATTCTGACAGTCAGGAAGCCCAGCTCGAACGGACAGATGAAAACATCCGTGGAAAGGACCTGAAATTGAATTGAATGCCCGGGCATATCCAGCCTGCAGGGCAGATTGTTGACCCGGGAAAAGCGGCGGAAGGAATCCTTGACCTTCTCCCGGGGGAACAGCACATGCGCGGCAAAGGGCAGGTAGCACCGCTCCATTTTTTCATGGGATACGCGGTACCCTTCGCCGTAGTAGGCTTTCTCCAGCTCCTTGTTGTCTAGAAAAAAACGGGTAAACCCATCCTGCTCCAATCTCTGAATAAGCTTCATGTCCCCGCCTTCCTTGACAGAGAAGGGGAAGATAAACTGCAGCAGCGCGGTATGCAGTGTCGGTTCGGTATCAGTCCGGATAAGCTCAGACATAAATGGGTTCCACCCTTATAAGCAGAATATTTTACACGAATTATATTACCCTATTTTCCAGGCGGCCACGCTCGGCATTAACCCCGGCAATCATCAGTTTATGGCTGGATGCGGGATTCAATGCCACCTGAACGGGTACACTATTTGTAAGCAACGTTTTTAATCATAATTCCAAACTGCGGGCGTGGATATATAAACCTATATTCACATGATTTAGAAAGGAGATATTTCGTAAATGGATAACAGAGAGCTGGAGCAGACGATCATCAAGGCGCTGGACGACAACAAGTTCGGGTCCTTCGGCACGATTGAAGCCGGCAACAAACCTAAGGTGCGTTATATGGCGGTATTTCATGACGGACTTCACATTTATTTGGCTACCAACCGCAAGACGCATAAGGTAGAGGAGCTGAAGGATAATCCCAACGCTTTTCTGCTGCTTGGATATGAACAGGGCGGCGGCAAGGATGTGCTGGAGATTGAAGCGACAGTTGCCGTTTCGAAGGAAGAAGGGCTCCGTTCCAAAGTATGGAACAAAGAGCTGGAGAAATGGTTCAAAGGTCCGGAGGACCCCGACTATGTGATCCTTGAGCTGAAGCCGACACGCATAGAGTATGTAGGCAAGGATCAGCAGCATGGGGTCTGGGAAGGCCCGGCGGCGGTCTCCGGCAAGTAGGGAAGGAAGTCCCAGCCCGATTTACAGCTGCCGCAATCTCGAAGACAGACATTTAAAGCGGCCGTGAGCCTCACGGTTTTCAGGCGGCTCTTCTGACAGGAAATTTATCCTGATTTTCGAAAGTAAGTATCCACAAATCATCTAAAAAGCTCTACATTGGTTCCATTCACTTTCGGAATTCAGGATGAATTGAACCGGAGAGCCTGAACAAGCTGATGAAAAGCAAGGAAGAGATTCATAGCGGACTGAAGCGAAGTGTAAAAAGTAACACTAATGGGCTGGAATTCTGGCTTTAACGGGTTTTAGTGGGATTTTGTACACCTAATGGAGGCCCGCTCCCCCCATATGGGTAGCGTCAAGAAGTTTGTGTAATTATCTTTAAAGGTTGTAGGATATCCATTGGGACAATGGATAGGAATGGTTTTCAAGGGTCAGGGGGGATCCCCCCTGCGAAAATTTCCTTTCATATCCAGT
>NZ_JACBYI010000058.1 GCF_019352175.1 Paenibacillus sp. S150 | reverse complement strand
GGGATTTCTCACCAATATTTTATCGACCTCTGATCCACAGCACCATTTTACCAAATACGCACTCTGTCTTCATCTGTTTTTCATGACCGACGGTGGCTGCCAGGCCATGGTTGATTAAGTGTACAAAATCCCACTAATCCCTATCTCAATAGGATTTCAGTCCATTTAGGTTTACTATTTCCACCTGGCTCCGTGCTCTGAGTCTGGTGTCTCGATACGCCTATCCACGCCTAAGCATGGATGTACTGGTGCAGCAGGTTTGACGGGTACAATTAGTTTGCTGTCCTATAATTACAAAACTCTGCTCTTTCCCTGACGATAGCTCCGGCAAGCATTCACCAGGCGGCCTGCCGCTGCCGCGTTAGAAGCCAGATGAATGTGCGCATAGGCAGCCATGACATTGCCGCGGGCATAGCCCTCCGGCTGGCTGCCGTTTCTGCCGCTGCTGTCATAGGCAGGGAAGCGTGGCTCTCCGGGCTCATAGCTCATCCGCGAATAGTGGAATTCATGGCCGCGCAGGCGTTCCCCCTGCTTCAGCAGCAGGCAGTCCTCCCGCGCTGTAACTTCGCGGTAGCCCAGCGCCGCGCGCCGCTCCTGCATGACGTTATGGGCGGGAATAATCCCGGCCATCTCATGCACAGCCCCGGCGCGGTCGGTAAGGCTGCGGGCCAGCACCATGTAGCCGCCGCATTCGGCATACAGCGGCAGACCGGCCGCCGCTGCCGCCCTCAGGCCGTGCAGAAAGGCCGGATTCCCGGCGATCCCGGCGGCGAATTCCTCCGGGAAGCCGCCGCCGATGTAGATGCCGTCCGCGTCCGGCGGAATTCCTTCGCCGCTGAGCGGGCTGAACAGGAGCAGCCGCGCCCCGGCGCGGGCCAGCAGCTCCAGATTGTCGGCGTAATAGAAATTGAACGCCGCATCCTGTGCAATGGCAATGACCGGTGCGGGGTCATATGCAATGGCTGTAGCTTGGAGAGCCGTGCTCTCCAAGAATGGACAGCACGGCACTTCAGAGCGTGCGCCACTCCCGGCGGCAACCGCCGGAAAGAGCGTTTCCGCAGCAGCAGGCAGCGCCCCTGGCGGCTTCTGCGCATCTTGCACAGCGGCTTCCTGCAGCTGCGGGCGCTCCCGGGCTGGCGGAGCCTCCTCTGACGGATGCTCCCCCGTCAGCAGCTGCACTGCCGCCGGATAGCGCAGGGCAGGCGCTGCCGCGGCAAGCTCCAGCAGCAGATCCAAATTGGTGCCTGCTTCCAGCAGGTCGGCAGCACGGTCGAATAACGGCTCCAGCTCGCCGCGTTCCACTGCGGGCAGCAGCCCCAGATGCCGTTCAGGGACATCCAGCCCCTGGTCCCGTTCCAGCCAGCCGATAACCGGAATGCCGCAGGCCGCTTCAATCGCGGCTTGGACCGTCCGGTAATGGCCGGCGCTGCCGCAGCGGTTCACGATGACCGCAGCGATGCGCACCTCCGGCTCCAGCTGCTGAAAGCCCAGTACAATGGCCGCCGCGCTGCGCCCCATGCTGCGCACATCCACCACCAGCAGCACCGGGCTGTCCGTAAGAAGGGCAATTTCCGCGGTCGAGCCGGTTAGCCCGGCCGCCTCTTTGCCGTCATACAGCCCCATGACGCCTTCAATTACCGATAGTCCGGCGTCCTCCGAGGAACGCAAAAAATACTCCAGCATATACCGGCCCGAAGTCATCCACGAATCCAGATTACGCGGTGGGCGGCCTGTCACAGCCGCATGATAGGCGGGATCAATATAATCGGGGCCGCATTTGAAGGCCTGCACGGCGAGGCCGCGCCGGGAAAATGCCCGCAGCAGCCCAAGCGTGACCGTTGTTTTGCCCGATCCGCTGCCTGTACCGGCTACAACGAAGCGTGGACGGGATTGCGGGCGTTTCTGCCTTCCGCTCAGCTCATTCATCCCTTCTCCCCCTCTGCCGCGAAAAGCTGACTCTAGCTACGGCAATGGTCGCATTGCCGCTTTTTTTCTTCTTGAGCAGAAGCCCTGCCGCCCCTGAGGACAGCAGGGCTGCCGGCTCGCAGACGCCATAGGCTCCGGTCGCCTTGAAGACGGCCTCCGAAGGCTGCTCCAGCGCTACCGTATTCAGCTGCTCCGGCGTATAAAGAGCCAGCTCCCAGCCGTATTTGGCGCATAAGGCCAGAAGACCGGCCTCATCCCCTTTGATCCCGGCGGTGGCGAGATTGCGGACGCTTAGAAGCGACAGCCCCAGCTCCGCCAGCGTATCCAGCACGACCGCTTCCAGCTCTTCCAGCGGGGTGCCGCGGTTGCAGCCCAGCCCAACCACCAGGCTGCGCGGCCGGTAGACTGCGGCCCGCTCTCCCAAAGCGGCCGCCTCCTGCCCGGACAGCAGCCGGTCAGTCACCACAATCGCCGCGCTGAATGGCGCTTCCCGCAGCTCCGCCATGTCTTCGCAGAGGCGGACATGCCCCGGCAGCACAGCCTCCGGCGGCAGCCAGCCCGGTTCGCCGCTCTCCTGCAGGAAGGCCACCGCCTCCCCGTTGACCAGAGCGGCGCTGACCGTTTTCATCGGTGCAAAGCTGTCTGCGCGCCAGCCAAGCTCCGAGCCGAGCAAATCCACGGCGAAGATGCCCTGCACATCGGAGGCGGTGGTGATCACCGGATGGCTGCCCAGCAGCTGCGCGATCTGCAGCGTCAGCCTGTTGGCCCCGCCGAGGTGTCCGGAGAGCATGCTGATTACATGCTCTCCGCGCTCGTCAATGACAATCACGGCGGGGTCGGTTCTTTTATCCTCCAGCAGGGGAGCTGTCAGTCTGACGGCCGCACCCAGCGAAAAGAACAGAATAACCCCTTCGTACTGCCGGAAGAGCTGCGGCAGCAGTTCTTTTACCGGCCCCGCAAAAATCCGGCGTGTCCCGGGAACATCCTCCAGCCCGCCGCTGTATTTGGCATAGCAATATACCTCAGTCTCCGCCAGCCGGGCTCCCAGCTTCAGCGCCAGCCGGATGCCGCTCACGGTGATAGCGACCGCTGCATACCGGTTAGCCATTTGCGTCGATGCCTTCCCGGCAGCCATGGGTGAATGTCTTGTCGTACAGCTTCGACCGGTGACTGTCACGGTCCGTAAGCGTCGGGTCAAGCGCCCAGCCGGCAAGGATCATCGCATGCATCGTGATGCCCGCTTCGCGCAGATCCTCCTCAAGGCGCACAACTGTGGTCCGCAGAATCTGCTGGTCCGGCCAGGTCGCCCGCTTCACGACAGCTACAGGCGTGTCTGGACTCCACCCGGCAGCGAGAAATTCCGCCGCCGCATGTCCGGCCAGCGAAGCACTGAGGAACAGCGCCACGGTGCAGTGATGCGCCGCCAGCTGCCGCAGCTGCTCCCGTTCCGGCACCGGCGTGCGTCCTTCGGCGCGGGTCAGGATCACCGTCTGCGTCAGCTCCGGCACCGTCAGCTCCGCGCCCAGCGCAGCCGCCGACGCAAAAACAGAGCTGACCCCAGGCACGATCTCATAGCTGACGCCGCACAGCTTCAGCAGCGACATCTGCTCCAGAATCGCGCCGTACATGGACGGATCGCCGGTATGGACGCGGGCTACGCTTTTACCGGCCTGCACTGCCGCAGCCATCAGCTCCACCTGGCGCTCCAGGTCCATGCCCGAGCTTTGCAGCACCTCGGCTCCCGGCTTGACGCCGGAGATCAGCTCTTCGCTGACCAATGAATCGGCATAGAGCACAACATCCGCCGAGCGGAGGATACGGCTGCCTTTTACGGTAATCAGCTCCGGATCGCCCGGGCCTGCGCCCACGATGTATACCTTGGGTTCCAAGCATTCCCCCGTCATTTGCTCACCACCATGAGACTAAGATACTCCAGCTCTTTGCCGCGCAGCTCGCGCGCGTCCCGCCACACCGTTTCATACGGGGAAGTCACCTTCGTGACAACGGAGGCTTTCCCGCCAAGCCCAAGCTCGTCCAGCACATCCAGCACCAGGTCCAGCACCTTGGCAACCTTCAGAAACACCACCGTATCATGATGCAGCAGCGCTTCCTTCAGCGCCTCCCGGTCCCCGGTAGCCGGGATAATGCCCACCCGCTGATTGCCGTCGGCAAGCGGCTGCCCAAGCGCGGCGGCTGCACCGAGCACCGACGAAATTCCCGGAATTGAAACAATCGGCACGCCGGGGTGAAGCTCCTGCATCAGCCGGGCCAGATGAATGAAGGTGCTGTACAGATTCGGATCGCCCTCCGTCACAAACGCAACATCCCGGCCCTGCTTCAGTTCACTCCAGCACAGCTCTGCCGTGCGGTTCCAGCCGCTTGCCAGCAGCTCCGGATCTTTGGTCATCGGGAACACAAGTCCCAGCATAACCTTCTCCTCCGCATGGACATGCAGCTCCACAATTTCGTGGGCGTAGGATTTCCCTCCTTTTTGGGTTGCCGGATAGGCAATGACCGGACATTCCTTCAGCAGTCGGCAGGCCTTAAGCGTAATCAGCTCGGGATCACCGGGACCCACGCCCACGCCATACAAGGTGCCGATGCCGGCTGGGGTCAGCTTTTCCACTGTCATCGGACTCTCATCAAAAGCTTCGTACAAAACGCCCGCAGCCTGCAGCGCCGCTTCCGCGATTTGTTCTTCAGGGGCTGCCTGCTCATCCACGGACTGCTGCTGCAGTCCTGATTCGCTTTCCTCAATCTTCAACGGCGGTTTCCTCCTTTTTGGGATGTTCGTATTTGTTACCGTTACTGCTACTGCTACTGCTACTGCTACTGTTACTGTTACTGTTACTGTTACTGTTACTGTTACTGTTACTGTTACTGCTACTGCTACTGCTACTGCTACTGTACTTGTTACTGTTATGGCGCTCGTTCTTAATGCCATTCATTAAGTTTGTACCTTTGCTGTGTAAGCAAGCCCGTTGGTAACTAGGGGAAGGAACTTGAGCGCTTCAGCGACTAGCCAGCTGCTCTGTTCCAACAACGGCATTTTTGCCGTTATTTCCGGGCAATCTGGCCGGGCCGGCTCCAAACAACGGCATTTTTGCCGTTATTTCCGGGCAATCTGGCCGGGCCGGCTCCAACAACGGCATTTCTGCCGTTATTTCCGGGCAATCTGGCCGGGCCGGCTCCAACAACGGCATTTCTGCCGTTATTTCCGGGCAATCTGGCCGGGCCGGCTCCAACAACGGCATTTCTGCCGTTATTTCCGGCAATCTGGCCTGACCGGCTCCAACAACGGCATTTCTGCCGTTATTTCCGGCAATCTGGCCGGGCCGGCTCCAAACAACGGCATTTCTGCCGTTATTCCCGGGCAATCTGGCCGGGCCGGCTCCAACAACGGCATTTTTGCCGTTATTTCCGGGCAATCTGGCCGGGCGAGCTCCAACAACGGCATTTCTGCCGTTATTTCCGGCAATCTGGCCGGGCCGGCTCCAACAACGGCATTTCTGCCGTTATTCCCGGGCAATCTGGCCGGGCCGGCTCCAACAACGGCATTTCTGCCGTTATTTCCGGGCAATCGGGCCAGCCCCGCCTCAACAACGGCATTTCTGCCGTTATTTCCGGGCCTGGTGCAACCTCTCGCAAGTTCCCCCCCAATAGCGGCTCTGGAGTCCGCTTGCAGCTTAAATATCCGGTCAATGCTTGCAATTATCCGGTGGATGCTGGAAATTACCTGGTCAGAGCAGGCAGAAATGATATCGATGACACACAGCGCAAGCAAATCAGTCCTGCCTGCGTCCGCTTACCACGTACACGGGGTTCATCCCCTCGAACCGGGTCATGCCAAGGATCGGCTTGCCCCGTGAAGCCTGGAGCTGGGTGACCTCTGCCGCCATTCCGGCGAGCTTCAGCGCCTCCATACCCGTATACAGCGTCTCAATGGTTATCGCGCCGATAACCATCCGGCCTTCCGGCCGCAGCCGCCGGGCACAAAGCGCGATAATATGCTGCAGCTCCCCGCCGCTCCCGCCGATGAACACCGCATCCGGGTCCGGCAGACGGTCCAGGCCCTGCGGCGCTTTGTCATGGATAATCTCAAAATCTGCGCGGAATTTGCGGCGGTTCGCCTCCATGTGGGGCAGGTTCTCCGCGCCTTTTTCCAGGGCAAACACCTTGCCAAGACGGGCAATCCGCGCACATTCCGCCGCCACCGCACCCGAGCCTGAGCCGATATCCCAGACCACCGCGTCCTCGGACAGATTCAGCTCCGACAGCACAAGCGCCCGTACCTCGCGCTTCGTAATCAGGCCCTTCTCCGGACGCCGCTGGTGAAAAGCTTCGTCCGGATAGGCAAATCCGCGCCGCCGTTCATGGACGGCCTCCGGCTTCCGCCGCAGAATCACCACATTCAGCGGGGCAAAGGCCCCTTTTTCTAGCTCATCCGGCTCCCAGAACCGGCAGACCTCCCCGGCCCCGCCCAGCCGCTCGCAGACAAAGATCTCATATTCCGTCATTCCGAACTCGCGCAAATAAGCGCCGATGGCCGCGGGTGTGTTGATCTCGTCGGTCAGCAGGGCGATTTTGTGCTTGCCGTCCATCCGCTGGGCCAGCCCGCGGATCGGACGGCCGTGCAGACTGACCAGCTCTGCATCCTGCCAGCTGTCTCCCAGCCGGGCAAAAGCAAGCTGCACACTGCTGTAATGCGGAATCACCTCAACATGCTCCGGACCGAATCTGCGGACCAGATATCCGGCAATGCCATAAAACAGCGGGTCTCCCGAGGCCAGAACCACCGCGCGCCGCTCTCTCCATACTTCCTCCAGCTTGTCGGCAAAAGCCTTCAGACCGTTCTTCAGCACGATCTTTTCCCCCTTGTATGCGGTGAAAAAAGACAGCTGCCTTTCCCCGCCGAGCAGCACCTCGCTCCGCTGTATCTTGCTCAGGCTGTCCGGGGCAAGTCCGCCGGCTCCGTCCTCGCCGATGCCGATGATATAGATAATGTCAGCCACGGATCTCCGCCCTTCCCAGCACCCGGCCCTTCATTGTGATCAATACCATCCCCACGGTCATGTCTCCGTTCATATGCTTCAGACAATGCCTGCAGGCATGCATGCACAGCTGTTCAAAAAATCCGTCATTCCCGGCCTCCGTCATCAAATCCACAACCTGTGAAGCCGTGTTGGCTCCGGCAATTTCCTCCGCCAGCCTCTGATCCGCTCCCGACTCTGCCGCAACCTTAGCCAAAAATCCGAAGTCCACCGGCGCGTTCCTGGAATGGATCAGCATGGCACCCTGCGCTACCTTTGAGTACTTGCCCGCCATGCCCACCAGTGTGATTTTGGTGATTCCATGGGTCTTCGCATGCCCAAGCGAGAAGCCCACATATTCGCCCATCTGGATAAAAGCCTCCTCCGGAAGCTCCGCGAACATCGCCTGCGCATATTTTTCACTGCTGCCGCCGGTGGTCAAAATAAGCTGCTTGTTCCCCATGGCCGCAGCGACGGAAATCGCCTGCACCACGCTGGCCTTGTAAGCCTCGGCGGAGAACGGCGTCACCACGCCGCGCGTGCCCAGAATGGAGATGCCGCCAAGGATGCCAAGACGCGGATTCAGCGTCTTCAGCGCAATGGCCTCGCCTTCCGGCACATGGATGACCACTCGCAGCCCCCGGCCCGCGCCATGCTCCTCCAGCACCTCGGACACCGCCTCCCGAATCATGCGCCGGGGTACGGGATTAATCGCCGCTTCGCCTACAGCTACCGGCAAGCCCGGCTTCGTCACTCTTCCAACGCCCTTGCCGCCGTCAATCTCCACGCCAGGGGTATCGCGCCAGCTCACAACCGCCTCAATCCTGGCCTGATGCGTCGCATCCGGATCATCTCCGGCATCCTTCACCGTTGCACAGACTGCCCAATCCCCGGCGCTGCGCTGCCACCCCGTCAGCTCGAAGGCATGGCGGAACCCGGCGGGCAGATCAATCTCCACGGTCTGCGGAGCTTCGCCCGTAACCAGCAGGAGCGCCGCGCCTTTGGCGGCGGCGGCGGCGCAGGCGCCGGTGGTGTATCCCCGGCGCAGCGTTGCCGGAGAACCGCCGGCAGACTGGTCAGCTGTTGGGCCGGACTGGCGAGGGGCCTCGCGATCGCCTTGCAGCTCGCTTGCATTTTGGCTGCCGCCCGGCTCCCGTCCCCCCGGGCTGTCATCCGGCTCCCGTCCCCCCGGGCTGTCATCCGACTCCCGTCCCGCAGGGCTGTCATCCGGCTCTCGTCTCGCCAGGCTGTCATCCGACTCCCGTCCCCCCGGGTTGCCATCCGGCTCTCGTCTCGCCAGGCTACCGTCCGGCTCCCGACCCGCAGGGCTGCCATCCGGCTCCCGTGCAGGCTGTTTCTGGTCCCCGTGCTCCAAGTCTCCGCTGCGCCCAAGGGGCTGCAAGCCTATCGTCTTCCGCCTTTCCCTGTCCAATGTCGCTCCCCTCCCTGCCGTTTTGCTGTAAGTCTACTTTACATTAAGTCTCTACATTAAATCTCTGCATTAAATCTCTGCATTAAGTCTCTGCATTAAGTCTCTATATTTAGTCTCTTCTCAGCCCTGATTCTGTGACTCCGCCGCTTGCCGGACAGCCAGCAGGCTCAGTGCATTAACCGCCGCCGCCACAACGGTGCTTCCGCCTTTGCGCCCGATGTTGGTGATATACGGAATGTCCAGCTTGCGCAGCTCCCCCTTCGACTCGGCCGCAGATACGAATCCGACCGGCATGCCGATGATGAGACCCGGCTGTGCTGCGCCTTCCTTGATCAGACGAATCAATTCAAGCAGCGCCGTAGGCGCGTTGCCGACCACATAGATGCCGCCCGGCGCTTCGGCGCAGGCTTTGCGGGTAGCGAGAATTGCCCGGGTTGTGCCCTGAATCCTGGCGGCTTCAATAACATCCGGATCAGAGATATGCACTCTAACCTCACCGCCGTATTTAAGAATCCTCTCCTTGGCAATACCGGCCTCCACCATCCGCACATCAGCGATAACCGGCCTCCCCTCCAGAATCGCGGAAATTCCCGCCTCCACCGCCCGGGGATGGAATACCAGACTCCGCCCCAGCTCGAAATCGGCCGAGGCATGAATGATCCGCTGCACAACCGGGTACTGCATCGCGCTAAAGCCATGCTCGCCCAGCTCCCGGGTAATTATCTGAAAGCTCAGGCTTTCAATCTCCTGCGGCTGCACCGTCAGCGGCCTAAAGTCCGTGCCAAACTCCATAGCTATCCCTCATTTCTTCATTATAAGCTGCTGATTGGCCCGCTTCACAGAATTTCTGCCGCCGCCGCTGCAACTCGATTTTTTCCCAGTAAACTTAAGCTGAATTTGTTCATTCAAGCGTTCTATTCCAGCACATGCTTAACTGCGCTCAGTATCTCCTCAAAAGACTCATACACCCCGCGGACATTTCCCCAAGAAGCTTGCGGCCGCGCAATCAAAATGACATAAAGCCCCATATCGAGTGCCGCATGCACCTTTTCATCCAGGGAGCCTTCCGCACCGCTCTCCTTGGTAATCATGACCTGTGTGCCGAATTGCCTGAACAGGGCTTCATTGAGCTCCCGCGAAAAAGGCCCCTGCAGGGCAATGATATTGCGCTGCTCTATCCCAAGGGAAAGACATTTCTCCATATTCTCCAGACAAGGCAGCAATCTGACTGTCAGCCGGATTTCCGGATCATTCAGCAGTGACTCCGCAAAGATCCCCAATGTTTTGCCGCCTGTGGTCAGCATAATGGAGCCTTTCAGCTGCCTGGCCGCGCGTGCGGCTTCTTCGTAGGAAGGCACAACAATCAGCCTGGGATGATCGTCATAAAGGATGCTGCGCCGCTCATAGCGCAAATACGGCAGCCCGAGCTCAGCAGCCGCTCCCCTGGCATGGACATGCGCCTCCAGCGCAAACGGATGGCTGGCATCTATGAGGACGCGAAAGCCGCCCCCGCGCAGGAGCAAGGTCAGCCCCTGCTGGTCCAGCCTGCCCACGCGCACCTTGATGCCGGCCGCTTCAAGGCGCTCCGCAGCGCTGTCCGTCACAACCGAAGCCAGCAGCGGCAGCTGCCGGCTTGACAGGGCCAGCGCCAGTTCACGGGCGTCACTGGTGCCGCACAACATAAATATCATCGCGGTCAGTGCGCCTTAGGAGCGCTTGCCGGGCGCATAGCATCCTGTGAAGCTTCCGGCTGCGGCTGGATGTCTGCGCCTGCAACTGAAGCGGACGCGGCAGCTCCGCCTGCCTGCTCGCCGCGGCTATGCGCGTCTTCACTATTGGAATGATGCCCGTGACCGCCAGGATGCCCCGCCTCATGGCTGTGCCCGTGATGCGCGCCTTGGTGCCCATGGGTATGCTCATGCACGTGATGTTCAGCGTGGTGTCCGTGATTCCCATGTCCGTGATCTTCATGCCCGTCTTCCCCTTCGTGTCCGTGATCATGCCCATCGCTGCCATGATGGTGGTGATAGTGGTGCGCGGAGGCTTCATCCCGGTATTTGCAGTTGTCACAATTGGCGGCGGAACGGCCGGCCACCGTCTCTTCAATACGCTCCAGCAGCATGTCGGACAGCAGCGGGTGGGAGCCTAAATAGCTGCCGGCCTCCACTTCAATCTCCGGATGCGCTGCGGCAAAACGGCTCACCGCTTCACTGAACTGCTTCATCAGCACTCCAGTGAACAATAAATACGGCAGCACGATAATTTTGCGCGCGCCCAGAGCAAGGCAGCGCTCCAGCCCTTCAGGCAGCGAAGGCTTGGTGACCGCAATAAAACAAGCCTCGACGCTTTTATAGGAGGTTCTCTCCCAAAGCATGCGGGTCAGCTTGCAGAAATCGCTGTTCGCATCCGGATCACTGCCTCCACGGCCCATGACAAGCACGATTGTATCCCCATCCCCAACCTCGGAAGAAGATGTCTCCTCCTCAGCAGCGAGGGCCGTCTCTTCTTCAGACCATGCTGCCGCAGCCTCCAGCTTGCCGGTATTCAGGCGCGCGGAAGAGCCAGGCTCCGCCGGCAGCGTTTGCTCGGCGGTCCCGCCTGACAGCGGCACGGCTTCCGCAATCCGGTCCAGCAGAATTTCCACCGCTCTCTCCTGCACACCGATGGGGCGGCCATACACAAATTCCACGCCCGGATATTTCAGCTTCGCTTGATCCAGTGCCATTGGAATATCCAGCTTGGAATGGCCCGCCGCGAACAAAATAATCGGCACCACATAGACCGTCCCCGCCCCTTCCTGCACACATTTGTCGATTCCTTCGGAAATGGATGGAGCCGACAGCTCGATAAAGCAGGTTTCAATGGTCAGCTCCGGCATGCGGGCAGCAAGCAAACGGGTGAAATCCCGCAGCTCTTCATTCCCCGCTTCCACACGGCTGCCGTGTCCCACAAGCAAAACCGTTGTCAGCCCGTGCGCTCCTTCCGGTGTCCGTGCATACGTGTGTTCACAGTCCAGCCCGTTCTCCGTATTCTTGCAGTTCATAGAAAGCCCGCTCCCCATCCGCTCAAAAAAAGCATAAAACCGTTCATTCTGATAGCCCTCCGCGCAGTATTGTTCAACTACCTCCATTACAGCGGCTACCGCTTCCCCTTCGTTCATTCCCTCACGGACCCTGCTGCCTGCGTGTGCGGCGCGTCCGGATTTTTTGCCGCCAAGATACAGCTCATAGCTGCCCCTGGAATAGATGAGACCGATATCCTCCAGCACCGCCGAGCTGCAGGCCATCCCGCAGCCGGCCACATTGATCTGCAGCTCTCTGGGTACAGGCCGCCCGTTCAGCTCTTTATATAAACGCCGCGCGGCTCCAAGCGCGTTCTCTTTTCTCAAATCACAGAAGCCGCAGGTTTTCACCTTCACAACATCGCCCGGCACGGTTGCATTCAGCCCTGCCGCAGCAAGCAGCGGGGCCATTTCGGCATGCTCTGTCCGGAAGCTCCGCAGCAGCAAATGGCCGTCCCTGGTATATCCAAGCCGGCCATCATCCCCAGCCAGCTCTGCCAGCAGCTTCATTTGGGCGCCGCTGAATTTCCGGCTTCCGCTGGCCGGCGAGAGCTCCAATTCACAGACTGCAGTCCGGTGCACCGGCGCCCCGGCGGAAACAGCCGGCTCCGCCATCCCGTTCACCCCAGACGAAGGTCCCGCGTTCAGCACTGCCCCTTTAGGTACTCCACCGTCTTCACAGTCTGCAAGCCCTATCCGCCCCTTGTCGGCCGGAGGCTCCCCGGCTTTGGAGTCTTCTCCGGCATCCAGCGCCGCCAGTGACCAGGGCTCCGCAGAGGTCCGCAGCCGCTCATGCGGCTTCAGGGTCTGCGTATCTGAACCGAGGCTGTACTTGCGCCCGTAGCCGCGCGGTGTAATCATAAGGCCCTCATAGACCATTGTGGCGGAGTTGCCGACGATCACAGTCGATAGCATGCCGATCTCATGGTCCAGCATATCCTGCAGCGTCGTAACAACCGTCAGCTCACGGTTGCGGTACGCGCTTTTTACGATGCCTACAGGAGTGGCAGGCTCGCGGTAACGGAGCAGAATTTGGCGTGCCTCTTCAATCTGGCGTGTCCGCTTTCCGCTGCGCGGATTATAGAAGGCAATGACAAAATCCGCTGCCCCCGCAGCCTCCACACGGGCCGCAATACTCTCCCATGGGGTAAGATGGTCACTCAGGCTGATCGTGCAGGAATCGTGCATAACCGGAGCACCCAGCAGCGAAGAGCAGGATTGAATGGCTGATATGCCGGGGATCACTTCAACCTCCACGCCTTCGGCACGGCTCCAGCCTCGTTCGACCAGCACTTCGTACACCAGCCCGGCCATTCCGTATACACCGGCGTCCCCGCTGGAGATTACGGCGATGGTCTGTCCGGCTTCCGCGCGGCGCACCGCTTCCTGGGCCCGGCTGACCTCCTCGGTCATGCCTGTGCCGACAATCTCCTGATCCTCAAGCAGCGGCTTGACCAGATCCACATATGTGGTATAGCCGATCACGGCCTCACTTTCTTCCAGCGCAGCCAGGGCGCGGCCTGTAATATGCTCCAGGCTGCCTGGACCAAAGCCGATAATCAGCAGCTTTCCCTGCTTGTTCATTCTCGTTCCCCCGTTCGCGTGTAATCTTCAATCAGCCAGTCCGCCTGCCTCTCTTCCGGCCCTTCCCCCAGCATCCCGTTCAGCATTGCCTTGAAATCCTCCGCATTCCGCGGAGCCATGCGGCCGGCGGTTAAGCGCAGGGGCAGGCTATGCCACAGCTCCGCCAGCAGCGGAAGCTCCAGACCAATGGCCTGCAGCGCCTCCCGCCCGGCAAAAATAGCCTCCGGCGTTCCGGCAGCATGGCAGACGCCCTGATCGAGGACGATGATCCAGTCCGCCCAGCGGTAGGCCAGGTTCATATCATGCGTGGCCATGACCACCGTCCGGCCCGTGCGGTGAATACTGTCCAGCCCGTCCAGAAGCTGCGCCTCGGACACCGGGTCCAGGTAGGACGTAGGCTCGTCGAGCAAAATCAGCTCCGGCTCCATCGCCATCACACCTGCGAGCGCAGTGCGCTTTTTCTGGCCCAGACTGAGCTGGTGAACCGGTTTGTCCTTCAGCGCCGACAGGCTCAACCTGTCCAGTACCGCCGCACACCGCGCCTCTATTTCCGCCTCTTCCATGCCCGTCCCCCGCAGCCCGAAGGAGATATCCTCCAGCGGTGTGCTCAGAATCAGCTGCTGCTCGGGGTCCTGAAAGACCAGCCCGACTCTGCGCCGCAGCGCAGCAAGCTCTTTTTTGGCGTAGGATACAGGTGCTCCCGCTTGCAGCACCATACCCTTTTGCGGCCGCAGCAGGCCCACCGCATGCAGAAACAGCGTTGATTTGCCGGAGCCGTTATGTCCAAGCACCGCTGTTTTGCAGCCCTTGGGGAAGCGGACGGTCAGGTCCCGGAGCGCAGGCTCCGCCATGTCCGGATAATGAAATACAACATTCTCCAGAGCCAAGCTATAATCCATCTCCATGCTGCTCTCCTTCTTCCGAGCGTTTCACTTCATCATTTCATCCGCATTTAGATCCATATCATCCACAGCTGGGCAAGCAGCAGCAGTGTTATTCCCGCGTACGCCTCAATGGCGAATCTGCGCGGCACTGTCCGCGCCGCATAGGGAGGCAAAAGAATCTCCCCGGTGAACCCCCGGGTCATAAGCCCCTGCGACAGCCCGTAGTAGCGGTGCATCGTGCTTGCGAACAGCGACGCCGCCATGCCGGCCGTCTCCCGCAGCTTGGACATGAAGCCCCTCCGGCCGCCGCGCAGCCGCCGGGCCAGCAGCAATCCATGCGCCGCATCATTCAGCAGAAACAGGAAACGGTACATAATCAGCATCAGCTCCAGCACGATCTGCGGCATCCTCAGCCTGCGCAGCACCTGCAGCAGCTCGCCGAAGGGCGTTGTCAGCATCATAAAAAAACAGCAGGCCAGACAGGCCGATACCCGGGCCAGCAGCAGCGCCGCCCGCAGCTCCCCGGCCCGTGTGATGTAGAGAAACCGTTCCGTGCCCGGCAGCCTCAGGCTCAAGACAGCCCCACCGGCGGCCGGACGGCCCAGCTCCACCAGCAGCGCAGGCAGGCTGAGGCCGTAGAACAGCAGTGCTGTGCCGAACAACAGCCCATATGCCCGCAGCGGGATTTTGGCGTACCCCAGGCACCACAGCATCATCCACAATGCTATGAGAACCTGCAGGGCAGGATGCAGCATATAAGAGAGCACGAACATGACGGCTGCGAAGAGGGTTTTCCACATCGGAGACAGCTGCCGCAGGGCGTTGCTGTAGGATAAAGCATCAATTCTTCTGATCATTCAGCTTCTGCCGGCCCTGCCGGTCCTGTCTTCCCTTGAAGAGACCCAGCGTATAACCGATCACACCTGCACCAAGGGCCGCCTGCAGCGCGAACAGCATGCTCTCCGTCTCACCCGGCAGCTCGGCCAGCGGCTTGAACCACGGCTTGTAGGCGGGATTAATCTCTGTAATTACCCCCTCAGCCGCTTCATCGGCTCCGCCGAACTCCCCGTTCACCAGCAGCAGCGGCAGCACCACCAGCAGAACCACGGCCAGCAGCATGAGCACATTTATCCATTTGTTCTTCATAGCGCATTTCCTCCCTTGGCTCCCCGCTTAAGCAATGACAGCTCTTGCGGACTGTAGGCCTTCAGCCAGTTCCAGAGCAGCACCGTCAGCAGTCCTTCGCTGACCGCCAGCGGAATCTGAGTCACGGCAAATATACCGCCGAATTTAACAAAGGAAGCCAGTACACCGCCATCTGCCGACGGAAAAGCCACCGCGAGCTGAAAGGAAGTGACGACATAGGTCATCAGATCCGCCGCCGCAGCTGCGCAGAATACCGCCAGCTTCTCACGCCCGCCCGTCTTCATCAGCAGCTTGTATACCGCATAGCCGGCAAAAGGCCCCGCCACCGCCATGGAAAAGGCGTTCGCTCCCAGCGTAGTGATTCCGCCGTGAGCGAGCAGCAGCGCCTGGAACAGCAGTACAATTGAGCCGATCACGCCCATCGGCAGCGGCCCCAGCATCACGGCGCCGAGTCCCGTCCCTGTGGGATGGGAGCTGCTTCCTGTTACGGAAGGCATTTTGAGAGCCGAGAGCACGAACGTGAACGCGCCGGACAGACCCAGCAGGAGCTTCAGCTCCGGGTTGTCACGGGTCATTTTTCTGAGCTTAAGGATACCCAGGAAAAAGAACGGCAGAAAAGCCGCCCACCAGAATACCGCCCAGCCTGCCGGCAAAAAACCTTCCATAATGTGCATCGCCTGCGCCGTACCCGGTTCATTCAGCAGAAAATAAACGGCAAATACGCCAACCAGCGAAGCAAAACGCCAAAAGCTGCGTTTGTTCATTTCCACACCTCCATTGTTTTTCTGAATTAGCGCTGGCAGGCAGAACCGGCTTCCCCTGCCCTTCAGCAGGCGCCGTTTCTATTTCAAACCCGAAAAACTCCCGCCCCGGAGGGTGGGAGTTGTATGTACGTGTTCAGATCACAAAGAGAAGGCTGCCCCGCCGCCAAGTCATGCAGCGCACCCTTGTCTCTTAATCCATCGTACACCGCTCCTATCCGCGTAGAGTCGTGTGTGCGCAAACAAGGTAGGTCTCCTGGCTCGGGATCACAGCCCGGCCTTCGTCTTCCCCGGGGCTAAACCGAGTGACATTGTGAAGGCTGGCTCTTCCTTACAGTGGCGGGACCGCTCGGGAGTTGCACCCGATTCCCTGTTATCCCTTGAAATAATATTCAAAGGCACCTTGTTTCACCGCTAATTCTTCCTGTACATCATAGCGGACAAAGGCCGGGGGTGTCTGTGATAAAAGTGGAGGCGCCGTTAAGAGGCAAACAGCTTGTAAGAACCTCATTTGAATAATATACTTATTAACTATACGAAACCTGAACCGGAGGCTGCCCAATGAAATTGGATCTTACCGAAAAATCACTGCCCGTGTACGAAGCCTTATCGAGCGCAGTGCGCCTCCAGATGCTCCGCCTTCTCGCCGTTCAGCCCATGAACGTCAAGGAGCTTGCGGCGGCGGCCAAGCTAAGCAGTGCAATAATGACCATGCATGTCCGCAAGCTGGAGGCTGCCGGGCTGATTCGGACACATATGGCCCCGGGGCGGAGCGGACTGCAAAAGATCTGCACGCTGGCTGCGGAGGGTGCAGAGATCATTTTCCCCGGCCAAATGAAACCGGAGCGCAAAGGCTACCGCATCGAGCTGCCGGTGGGCCATTATTCCGACTTCGCAATTGAGCCGACCTGCGGGCTGGCGACTGCGGAGCAGATCATCGGAAGTTTTGACGACCCGCGCTATTTCTGGGATCTGGAGCGGATGAATGCGGCCATACTATGGTTCGGCAAAGGCTACATCGAATACAAAATCCCCAACTTCCTGCTGTCCAGCCAACAGCCGGATGAGCTGGCCATTACGATGGAAATCGCCTCCGAAGCGCCCTCGATCAATAACAACTGGCCCTCGGACATTACCTTTACCCTGAACGGCAGAAAGCTGGGCTTCTGGACCAGTCCCGGTGACTATGGGGACAGCAGAGGCAAATATACGCCTTCGTGGTGGCCTGCACTCACGAATCAATACGGGCTGCGCAAACAGCTGCGCATCACGCCCAAGGGCACCTATATGGACGGGCTCAAGCTTTCCGGCGTTACGCTGGACCAGGTGGACATCCGCAGCAAGCAGTGGAGCTTCAGGCTCTCCGTAGAGGATGATGCCGAGCATATCGGCGGTCTGACACTGTTCGGCAAAGGGTTTGGCAACTATAACGAAGACATGCTGGTTGAACTGTTCTATACAGATCTGCCCGACAGTCATGATGCCGCCGAATCCTTCTGAAGCAGACGCCTGCACGAACATGCCTGCAATGAAGAACCCCCGCTCACCCGCAGCGTAATAGCTGGCGGATGAGCGGGGGTTCTTGGGGTTCTGGCAGGCTTCATGCCGCGCCGCATTCTTGCACCGCTTGGCCTTAAGACAAGAAGGCCAAGCTCATTCGTTGACCGGCTGCCACAGGCCTCCGCCGGGAAGCGGGCAGCCGCGTGCCTTCAGCCGGGCAACCACCGGTATAATGCAGCCGCAGGCGGTGCAGGTGACACCGTCCTGCAGCTTGGGACAGCCGCCGCAGAGTGCGACCCGCTCAGCATACACCTGATCAGAGGCCGTATTGCCTTCATTGAACATTGAGGAGGCCAGGATGCGGTCAATCTGTGCCTGTGTAACCTTATAATCTTCCCGGCAGCCTTTGCAGACAGAGGTTGTCGCCATAGCAATGCTCCTTCTATGCCTTCGGTGTAATTTCCAGTACCGTTACGGACATCGCCGGCAGCTCCACAGCAAGCGTATCGCCTTCCAGGGTAAACGCAGTGAACGGCTGCGGAACAACCGCTTCCGGCTCGCTGAACGTGTTATGGGCATCAATCGCTGCCCCGGCAAGCGTAGTGCCGGCAATATCCGCCTGTTTGCCGGCCAGACCACGCAATTCCAGCGGAAGCACAGCCGCCGCCGCATGATTCAGATTGCACAGGCTGATATGAATCACACCCTCTGCCGTTACCGAAGCCGAGGCCGATACCTCCGGAATCTCCTTGCCCTCAAAGCTGTAAGACCCGCTGTCCAGCGTCAAATCCAGCAATTCAGCATCCTGATGCACCTTATACATATTGAATACATGGTAGGTCGGAGTCAGTAGCATTTTGTCGCCTTCGGTAAGAATGACAGCCTGCAGCACGTTAATCGTCTGGGCAATGTTCGCCATCCGTACACGGTCACTGTGCTTGTGGAAAATATTCAGCGTAAGGCCGGCAACCAGCGCATCGCGGATTGAATTCTGCTGGTACAGGAAACCCGGGTTCGTGCCCGGCTCCACATCATACCAGGTCCCCCATTCATCCACAATCAGGCCAACCCTCTTCTCAGGGTCATATTTATCCATAATTGCGCTGTGGCGCGTAACCAGTTCTTCCATGCGCAGCGCTTTTTCCAGTGTGGAGAAATATTCGGAAGTTTCAAAGCCGGTAGCCGCCCCCTTATGCTGCCAATCCGGGCCCGGAATGGTGTAATAATGCAGCGTGATCGCATCCATGAAGCGGGCAGCCTCACGCATCAGTACTTCCATCCAGCGGTAATCATCGACATTCGGCCCGCAGGCGATCCGGTAGATTTGGTTGTCGCCATAATTGCGGACATAAGTCTGGTAACGGCGGTACAGATCAGCATAATATTCGGGACGCATATTGCCGCCGCAGCCCCAGTTCTCATTGCCCACGCCAAAATATTTGACCGCCCATGCTTCTTCCTGTCCGTTCTCTGCCCGCAGCTCAGCCATCGGTGAAACGCCGCTGAAGGTCAGATACTCCACCCATTCGGACATTTCCTGCACTGTTCCGCTGCCCACATTGCCGTTGATATACGGCTCGCATTCCAGCATCGCGCACAGCTCCATAAATTCATGCGTTCCAAAATGATTGTTCTCCACCGTGCCGCCCCAGTGGGTGTTAATCATCCGCTTGCGTCCTTCACGGGCTCCGATGCCGTCCTTCCAGTGGTACTCATCGGCAAAGCATCCTCCCGGCCAGCGCAGCACCGGCACCCTGATCTCCTTAAGCGCTTCCACTACATCATTGCGGATACCGTTGGTATTCGGAATCGGAGAATCCTCTCCCACCCAGATGCCCTCATAAATACACCGTCCCAAATGCTCGGAGAAATGTCCGTAAATATTCCGGTTAATCGTTCCCTTGCGGATATCTGCATTAAGCACTGCACGCTGAGCCATTTAAATGCCGCCTCTCTTAAATTAATATATTTATTAACTATTTAATAAGTATATTAACATTATAAAGGGCTTGCTTCGCATCCGTCAACAATAAAAAGCGCCCCCCTGCCGCACGCGGCTCAGGAAGCGCTTTTTCTGCTATAGACTCATTTTGTCAGAATTCAGGGTAACGGTCTGGCAGGAGCCGCAAGCCTAGCCCAGATCCCCCAGCTCGATCTGCACAATGCCCCGCTCATCCCGCACTGTGCCGACAAGATGCATCAGACTGCCGAACTCCAGCTCCTGGAATTTTCGCGCCGCGTTCTCCCGCTGCAGCTCCCACAGGCATTCACCAAGCGTACAGACTACCGGTACATCGCAGCGGATTTCCGCCAGCTCGCGGGACAGATGGAGCATATCGAGATCGGCTTCGATTTTGGCCCGCACCCCTTTGGGCAGCAGGTGAAGATTCTCAATAACACCTTCGACGGTGCCGAATTCCGTCAGCAGCTTCAGCGCCGTTTTCTCGCCGATGCCGCGAACCCCCGGATAGTTGTCGCTGGTGTCGCCCATGAAGCCCTTCAGGTCGATCACCTGGGCAGGGGTAAGTCCCCTTTCCTCCAGCAGCTCCGCCGGATCGTACACCTTGTAATTGGAGCGGCCTTTTTTCATAATTACGACCTTGACGCTGTCGCTGACCAGCTGCAGCATGTCATGATCCCCGGTCAGAATATAGACCTCGGACTCTCCGCTGTAGCACGAGGCAAGGGTGCCAATACAGTCATCCGCCTCATAGCCCGCCAGACCGATATTCGGCACGCCAAGCTCGGCCACCACCTCTTTGACCAGATCGAACTGCGGAATCAGCTCCAGCGGCGCATCAATCCGGTTCGATTTGTAGCCGTCATACTTCTCGGTGCGGAAGGTCCCCTTCCCCATATCCCAGCAGCAGACCACATGGGAAGGCCCAAACGTGCTGACCGCATCGAAAAAATACTGCAAAAATCCGTATACCGCATTCGTCGGCATGCCTGCCTTGGTCTTGCGGATATATCCTCCATAGGCGGTCGCATAAAAAGCCCGGAACAGCAGAGCCATTCCGTCAACGATCATTACCCGGCCCTTTGTTTCTGAACTCATGTGTAACCTCTCCTTAGTAGCTTCTTATTTTCGGGTAAGCCGCAGCTGCTTGGCGGCGTTGCCTGCCTGGACTTCCTTCAGCCGCCAGCCCCTGTTTTCCAGGTTCTTGCTGCATCCGGCTCCAGAAGGAGAAAGAATCAGTCCCGGCTCCAGGCCGCAGCATACTGCTCTTCCTTGAAGCCCACCGTTACCTGCTTGCCGTCAGTGACAATGGGACGTTTGATCAGCATGCCGTTGCCGGACAGCAGTGCAAGCTGCTGTTCTTCATTAAGATCCGGCAGCTTGTCCTTCAGCCCGAGATTCTTGTAGACCTCGCCGCTGGTATTAAAAAACTTCTTCAGCTCAAGCCCGCTGTTCGCCAGCAGCCCGCGCAGCTCAGATACAGTCGGCGGCTGCTCGGCGATATGCTGCAGCTCCAGCTCATGCCCTGCTTCCTTCAGCCATTTCACAGCGCTGCGGCAGGTGCCGCATTTCGGATATTGATAAACTTTTAGTTGGCTCATCGGCTGCTCCTTCAATGTAAATTTTGATTAAATTGCAGGCTGGATATGCAGGCTCAAATGCTAAACTCCGCAATAGGCCACTTTGAGCGAAATCAAAGGTAGCTTTACCTTTCATTCAACGGTTCGCTCCGAAATAACGGCATTATTGCCGTTGTTGATGCCCGCCCGGACGGTTTGCTCCGAAATAACGGCATTACTGCCGTTGTTGATGCCCGCCCCGCCGGTTTGCTCCGAAATAACGGCATTACTGCCGTTGTTGATGCCCGCCTGGCCGGTTTGCTCCGAAATAACGGCATTACTGCCGTTGTTGATGCCCGCCTGGCCGGTTTGCTCCGAAATAACGGCATTACTGCCGTTGTTGATGCCCGCCCGGCCGGTTTGCTCCGAAATAACGGCATTACTGCCGTTGTTGATGCCCGCCCGGCCGGTTTGCTCCGAAATAACGGCATTACTGCCCTTGTTGATGCCCGCCCGGCCGGTTTGCTCCAAAATAACGGCATTACTGCCCTTGTTGATGCCCGCCCGGCCGGTTTGCTCCGAAATAACGGCATTACTGCCCTTGTTGATGCCCGCCCGGCCGGTTTGCTCCGAAATAACGGCATTACTGCCGTTGTTGATGCCCGCCCGGCCGGTTTGCTCCGAAATAACGGCATTACTGCCGTTGTTGATGCCCGCCCGGCCGGTTTGCTTTTTCATTCGGCCAGGCGGGCCACTTGCGGCAAAATCAAGGGATTTCACCTTTGATTTGCACAATGTCGGCATCTGCCACTGGCGCCTGCCGCAGCTTTGCCTGCAGCAGCGCCAGATCCGGGGGCAGCGGCGCTTCAAAGACCAGCTCCGTGTGCAGCACCGGGTGCTGGAAGGACAGCCGCACCGCATGCAGCGCCTGGCGCGGAATGGACGCGTCCAGCTCCGCCACCCGTTCCAGCTCCGCATGCTCCCCGGCGTCCAGCTCCGCCAACCGTTCCAGCTCTGCCTGCTCCCCGGCGTCCAGCTCCGCCACCCGTTCCAGCTCCGCCTGCTCTCCGGCGTCCAGCTCCGCCACCCGTTCCAGCTCCGCATGCTCCCCGGCGTCCAGCTCCGCCACCCGTTCCAGCTCCGCCTGCTCTCCGGCGTCCAGCCCCGCCACCCGTTCCAGCTCCGCCTTGCCGTAGAGCCAGTGCCGGTACATGCCGTCGCCGATCAGCGGGCAGCCGATGGAGCCCATATGCACCCGGATCTGGTGGGTGCGGCCGCTCTCCAGCTTCAGCTCCACCATTGCTGCGCCGGGGTAAACCTCCTTGACCACGTAACGGGTCAGGGAAGGATAGCCGTCCGGCGTCACAATCCGCCGGTGCGGCTCCGCCGGGTCGCGGTCGATCGGCCCGTCGATATCGCCGCTCGGCACAGCAGGAACGCCGTGTACCCAGGCGTTGTAGCGCTTGTCCACCGTTCCGGCAATCATCTGCTCGGAAATATGCTGGTGGCTGTAAGGATTCTTCGCAATGACCAGCACGCCCGAGGTCTCCTGATCCAGACGGTGGACGGGGCGGAAGCGGTACTGCTCACCCTTCTGCGCCCAGTAATAGACAACTCCGTTTGCCAGCGTGTCGGTATAATGCCCGTGGGTCGGATGCACAATCATCCCCGCCGCCTTGTTGACGACCAGCAGATGCTCATCCTCATAGAGGATCTCGAAAGGAACCGGCTGCGGCAGAATGTCCTCCGAGGTCTCCTGCTCCATGCGGATCTCCACGGTATCCCCTGCATTGACCCGCACGCTGATATAGACCCGTTCTCCGTTCAGCATAATGCCCTGGTCCGTCATTTTGAGCCGGGACAGCAGCTTGCGGGATACGCCCATCCGCTTCTGCAGGAGGGTCTTAAGCAGCCAGCCGTCCTCGGAAGGCGGCACCTGATATGAAATTGGTGAATAATAGCCCGTCGCCATCTTAATTGCGGAACACCTTTTTGCTGCGCACATATTCTACATCAGCAACTTCCAGCCGTGTATTGGCCGTGCGGGCCAGCGCAAAAAAGTAATCCGACAGCCGGTTCAGATAGATCACTGCCTCCGGGTTGATATCCGCACTCCGTCCCAGTGTAACTGCGCGCCGCTCCGCGCGGCGGCAGACGGTGCGGCAGACATGCAGCACCGATGACAATTGGCTTCCTCCCGGCAGGATAAAGCGCTCCAGCACCGGATTTTCCGCCTGCAGCGCATCGATCCAGCCTTCAAGGCGCTCTGCCATCCCGCTTGTCACCTTATATTTGTTCTCGCTAAGCTTCACAAAAGCCAGATCAGACCCGCAGTCGAACAGCTCATGCTGAATCTCCAGCAGCTGCTCCCGCACATCGGCGAACCTCCCGTCCTCCATCAGACTGCGCGCCTGGCCGACAAAGCTGTTCAGCTCATCAATTGTCCCGTAGGCTTCGACACGGACATCGTCCTTGCCTACACGGCCGCCAATGACCGATGTCTCTCCCTTGTCACCCGTTCGTGTATAGATCGCCATTTCCGTTTCCCTCCTGCCTTCAAATCACATATTCATAGTTTAAACGTTCCTGTGTAAATAAGGCAAACAAAGATCAGGATTTATGACATGTAAATAACTCCCTGAGCGCACAGGGGCGCCCCGTATGCCAGCTTGGATCATGGCTTTCTGAACGTAATGCAGTACATCATGCCTTTGCAGGCTTCCTTGTACCCGATCTCCAGCATATTCTCCGGAATCAGTCCCGGAATGCCCGGCACATCCTTCCCGTGTTCAAAATAATCCAGCATCCCGCTGGAGATATCCAGCCCGAACAGCCCGGCCTGCTCCCGGATATAAGGAAAGTTGTCGCCGCTTCCCGCCGATGTCTCCAGCACCCTGTCTCCGTCCCGCAGCTCAAGCTCAGACAGAAATTGAATTCTATAGCTTCGTTCCCCGCCGGATTTCAGCGCAAAATAAGCCTTATTGGAAAGGCGGTAGAAACGGGCGATTTTGTTGTACATTTCCAGATACCTTTTATTGCTCCTTCCGCGTCAGCTTCCTTAAAAAACGCCAAAAATCCGTGCTCCCACGGATACAGCTGTCCCTTTGCCGGGTTCACGGCTCCTGCGGGCGTAAGCTCCAATGGTTCAAAAGCACCCGGGTCCCGCAGTTATTTCAGCCTTCAGCATGCCCTCATCCTCTTTTCTGTGCTGCACTACCGGCAGCATATATGCAATAAACATCCATGCCGCTCAATCGCGGCGCTTCAGACGATGAAATTTTCGGGGAAGGCCCTCAATTGGGCTTCGCCAAATTCGAGGCTTCCATAACAATGCCCCAAATCCGGACAATGTTATTTCAGGATAGAATGAATTCAGTATATGCCTGTAGCCGTGTCCTGCCATCGGTCTTCCGCCCGCTCCAAGCTCCGACCCGGGACGCAGGGCAGTACAGCTGCGCATCATATCCAGCGTCCCACTCTTCCCTTCTCTTCTGTTCTGGCCCAAACGGCGCCAGAGCAAGGAGGCGGGTGTCTTGAGAACACGCCCGCCTCTTTGCTTACCGGCCCTTTACTTGGGTGTTAGCTTACTTTGAACCGCGTAATTGCAGTCCGCATGTCGTCAGCCGTCTTGGCCAGCTGCGTAGAAGCCCCGGCAACCTCCCCCATAGACGCCAGCTGTTCCTCCGAAGAGGCGGCGACGCTCTGTGAATAGCTTACAGCTTGCCCGGCAATTTCAGCCATATGTTCAACCGTGGAGGTCAGCTCCTCCGTTCCGGCAAGCAGCTGCTGGGAGGAAGAAGAGACCTCGTGAATCTGCGTGCGGATTCCCCCGACTCCATTTAGTATCCCGGCAAACAGCTGTCCTGCATCTCCAACCATACGGGAGCCTTCCTGCACAATAACGGCATTTGCGGTCATGGAGTCTGCGGCTTTGAGATTCTCCAACTGTATCTCCGAAATCAGACTGCTGATATGGCCCGCTGCTGCTGCCGTTTGCTCCGATAGTTTTTTAACCTCGCCTGCTACCACCGAGAAGCCCCGTCCGTATTCCCCGGCCCGTGCCGCCTCAATCGCCGCATTCAGTGCAAGCATGCTGGTTTGATTGCTGATCTCGGTGATGAATCCGACAATATTCCCAATCTGCCCAGAGCGTGAACCGAAGGAATGAATCAACTCCGAGATACGGGTTGCCGACAGCTCCATCTCTTTCATCCGCCCAACCGCCCCGCTGATTATTTCGTGTCCATTCTGCGCCTGAGCGGCTACCATACCGGCCGTTTCCGCCGCCTCCATAGAAGATTCGGCAATCCGCTGCACACCGGCTGCCATCTCCTCCATTGCTCTGGCCGATTCACCGGGTCGCCTGAAGCTGGGTGCCGGCTCCCGAGGCTATATCCTGAATGGCTTGCACAACATGCTCGGCAGTTTGATTCGTCTGGCCCGCACTGGACATTAATTGCTCCGACGTTGCTGCTACCTGCAACGAATTGCCCGCTACCCTGCCCAAAAGCTTGCTTAGATTTTCAATCATCCGGTTCATATAACCGGCCATGGTGCCGAATTCATCTGCGCTGCGTATATTCAGCTTGCGGGTAAAATCGCCATCCGCCATTCTTTGCGAGAGCTCATTCACCATACCGAGTCTGCGGGTAATGAACAAGCTATAAAAGTAAACCGCGAACAAGGTAACCGCCAGTCCTGCCAAGCCAGTCAGCACAATCGTGCGGAGCAGCGGCTTCAAAGGCGAATACAGCTCATTCTCGGGAATAGCCAGGCCCAGCACCCAACCGGTAGCGGGCAGCTTTTCATAATACAGCTGGTAGGCAGCCTCCGCATCGGAGTACTTAACCATGCCGCTGTCCTTTTGCAGCAATTCCTTCCCAGCGGAAGCCAGACTGGCGTTGTCCTCATCGGAAATTTTCAGCTTCATAATCTTTTCTTTGTCCTGTCCCGCTATGTAATTGCCTTGCTTATCGAGCAATATCGCCCAGCCTGTGTCTCCGACCTTGGCCTGCTCGATCTTTTCCTGCAGTGTCTTCAAATTAATGTCGCCTGTCATTACGCCGAGCAGCGCCCCGCCGCCGTCAAAAAACGGCACCGAAAAGGTAGTCATCGTCGTATCCGTTCCGGCGTCATAATAAGGGTCGGTAATTCCTGTGTGCTCTCTGCCAATTTGGTACCAGTCCTGCTCGGGATAATTGTAGGAAGGATCGCTGTATTGCTCAGTAGTGATTATATTTCCGCCATCGCGGTAAGCATAGGAGGAGAAGAATGCTTCATTCGGCTTATACCGGCCCGGTTCAAAATAAATCCCCACGCCAAAGGTATCCCGGTTCGAGTCCAACGCACTGCTGAGCATAGTCCTGTATTGCTCCAGCGTATAGCCGGATGCCCCATTTTCAACAACCCGGGCCAGGACCTCCGGAACTTTGCTGTGGGTGCTTAAATTGGCTGAAATTTCGTTGGAAATATCAGACAATTGCAAATTCATTTTTTCTTCAATTTGATGCTGGATAATCGTTTTGGAGTAGTTGTAGGAAAAAATCGCGACAAGCAGCAGGGTAACGAGGAAAGCAGGCAGGATAGTTGCGAATGTTCTCATGCGTATGCTTTTGAAATTCAATCTTGTGATCCTGAACAAAACATTTGCCAAATTAATCCCCCCTAAGTAGATGCAACTGCTACAAGCATATTGAAATTCCATCTGGAGAGATACCTTCTAAAGGTTATTCTTTTGTCGAATAGCAGAACAATTTGTTGTAATTTAGTGAAAAACGCCGTAATTTTCGGCACCAAAATTCTAAAACGTTTCCATTCCGTGGTGCTCTTGCTGATGGATGGCAGGCTGAAACGGATACCGTCCTTATAAGGACGGTATCCGTTTCAGCGGGAAAGATAAGGCTAATGTATAGCGTGAAACATATACATTCTTATCTTTTAACAAAAAGGGACCCGAAGGTCCCCGGCAAGAACAATCCCAGCGTCAGCGTCTGCGGGAATGTCCTCTCATGTATTCATTAATTTTCAGGTCCAACAGACTGCTGATTTCAATCACATTGGCTGAAGTGAACGAATTCTCCTGCACAAAAAGCTGTTCCATTCTGCTGCGGAGTATGCGAATCTCATCTTCCAAAGAGAGCCTGCGTGCATTAATCTCACCCTTGGCGGGCCGTTTGCCGCTTCCGGTCAAACACTCCCCGCAATAGGAAGGCAAGTAATAATCGGCGCTGAGCACAATCATCCCTCCTAAATGTATTATTCAGAAAAGAAAATCCTTGTAAATACTAATACAGGTGTTTCTTGTTCTCAGAGTAAAATAATACCATACAGCAGGAAGATCCGCTATAGTCCGATTTACTTCATTCGTGTTGCATTATTTGCTTCGTTCGCGTTCAAGCTGTGAGACAAACGCCCCTATCCGTTCAACGGCCTCGTTCAGCTGTGAAACAGAAGTGGCATAGGAGCAGCGCAGATACCCTTCGCCCCCAAGGCCGAAGACACTGCCGGGAACCGCGGCTACCTTGAATTCGAGCAGCAGGCGCTGGGCGAACTCGTCGGAGGTCAGCCCGGTGCGGCGTATGCTCGGAAATGCGTAAAATGCGCCTTGCGGCTCATGGCAGTCCAGCCCGGCATCGCGCAGGCCTTTGACAATCAGGCGGCGGCGCTGGTTATACGAATCTGCCATCCGGTCCTTTTCTTCCATGCCGTTGGTCAAAGCCTCCAGCGCAGCCACCTGGCCCATCGAAGGCGCGCACATGACCGTGTACTGATGGATCTTCAGCATTGCGGAGATCAAGTCCGGATGGCCGCAGGCATAGCCCATGCGCCAGCCGGTCATGGCAAACGCCTTGGAGAAGCCGCTGACCAGTATGGTCCGGTCAATCATCCCCGGCAGGGAGGCAAAGCTTACATGGTTGCTGCCGTAAGTCAGCTCGGCATAGATTTCATCGGAGATGACGATGAGATCATGCTTTTCTACAACCCTGGCAATCGGTTCCCAATCCTCACGGCTCATGATTGCTCCCGTCGGATTGCTGGGATAACAGAGAATCAGAATTTTGGAGCGCGGGGTAATCTTGGCTTCCAGCCCCTCGGCGGTAAGCTTGAAGTTGTTCTCCCCAAACGTCTCAATGCCAACGGGAATCCCGCCGCCTATCGCCGTTATCGGCGAGTAGGAAATATAACAAGGCTCAGGGATAAGAATCTCATCTCCCGGCGAAATCAAGGCGCGCAGCGCCAGATCAATCGCTTCACTCCCGCCTACTGTGGCGATAATCTGGTTGGCCGGATTGTACTCTACTGCGAAACGGGTCTGCAGATATTCGGCGATGCCTTCCCGCAGCTCCGGCATGCCCGCGTTCGAGGTGTAGCCGGTAAAGCCTCTTTCCAGCGAATATACGCAGGCTTCCCTGACATGCCAAGGCGTCTTGAAATCCGGCTCCCCGACCCCGAGTGAGATAATATCTTTGCTGCCTGCCGCCAGATCAAAAAACTTGCGGATGCCCGAAGGCTGAATCTGCTGGACCAGCGGCGCCAAATAGGAATTCATCGATTTGCCTGTTTCTCCGGTATGCTGGCTGTTATTCGTGATCATTTGATTACTTCCTTTACGGAGATATCATGAGACGGTTGTCTTCCTCATGCTCTTCAAAGATGATACCGTCCTGTTTGTATTTTTTGAGCGTAAAGTTGGTTTTGGTAGAGAGCACCGCATCAATCGGCGACAGCTTCTCGGAGACGAAGTTGGCGACCTCCCGCAGGTTGCGTCCTTCCACTTCCACTAACAGGTCATAGGCGCCTGACATCAAATAGACCGATTTCACCTGCGGATACAGATAGATCCGTTCGGCAATGCCCTCAAAGCCGCGGCCCCGCTCCGGCGTAATCTGCACCTCGATGAGTGCGGTTACCCGTTCATCGTCGACCTTATCCCAATTTACGACTGTGGCATATTTGACGATCACATGGTCTTTTTCCATCTCTTCAATAACCTGTTTGACATCCTCTTCTTCCGCTCCAAGCAACGTCGCCATCAGCGCCGTAGAGCTCCGCGCGTCCTCCTTGAGCAGTTCCAGCACTTTCCTCTTCAATTCATTCATTTCTTTCATGCCTTCCCTCCGGATCGATCGCCATTCGGCCGCCTTAACAGTCAGGCTGCACCTCCTGCGAAAAGAGTTTAATACTAATATGACACGAAAATGCCACTTCTGCAAACAAAATCAGGCAGGCCGGAAGGTTCCGGCCTGCCTGATTTCAGTAAAACCCGGCGGGCGGCCAATAGCAGCGGGAACAGCAAAAAAGCAGAGGGCGATTGCACCGCCGCTCTGCCTGGCCTTGCCGGTTAATTCTCTGGCAGCTTCATTTCATCTTGCTTCACCGCCGGGATAGCAGGGTTACATATAATAAGGGTTATGCACATTCGCCTGATGCGCAGGAATATTGGAGGCCTGGTTGTAAGCTCCGGCTCCGCCAATCTTCTGCTGCACGAACTGCTGGCATTTCTGCTGGGTCTGCTGGGCCGTCTGAATCTGCTTGTCGATGTCCTGGCGCAGCGCCTTGCCTGGAGCTGTGTACATATTCAGCTGCGACATCTGTGTATACAGATCGCCCTGAAGACGCAGCGTATCCATGGTCAGGTCGTTGAATACCCGGCGCACTGTTGGACAATTCGACTCTGTGGCAGCCGTGGTATATTCGCGTACCGTCCGTTTCAAATCAGCCAAAACCGTGTTCAATAAATCTTCATCCGCCATAAATGCCGATCCGTTTTGTGCGTTCACAAAATAACCTCCTAAAAGTTTTGTGAGCATTGCTTCCTGAGACGGCTTCGTCAAAACTCGCTCCGGAAGCATATGCCTTATGCTTGGTGAGCCCGGCTGCTTCAGCAATTATTGCTGCGGCTGGGTTGGTGCATACTGCTGGTGCTGATGGAGCAATTGAACCAGCGCGTCCATATGTTGGGTGTGGCTTTGAATTTGCTGGGTGCAAATCTGGTGTACCGTGGAATTCTGTGTGGACCCGGCGGTAGCAGCCAGCTGCTTGATCAGCAAATCCTCATTGGAGATGGAGTCTGCGATATATTCCACTTCTTTTCCGCTAAGCGCCTGCATTTGCGTTGATTGCATGTTCTGTATTCCCTCCTTCAGATATTCAAGCAGTATTTAGTATGGCTGTGACCGCAGTTCTTTATGTGCCGGGAAGCACAAGCCGCAATTTGAAAATCCACCGGCAGCCACGCATGAGAGCCGCAAAGGCTGCCAATAATACAATATCGGAATCTCATTTAAGGGGAGATCAGCAAATGAAATTAAACAGCGGGCAGCTGCCTTGGAAAGGCTCACTGCCAAATCCTCCATCCTATCCTGCACTTGACGGAGATATTACTTGCGATTGCCTGATTGTAGGCGGGGGGATGGGCGGAGCCATGGCTGCTTACCGGATGTCCTTAGGCGGTGCAGATACTGTTCTCATTGATAAAAGAGCCATCGGCACCGGAAGCTCCCATGCCAATACAGGCTTACTTCAGATCGCCAATGATAAATCACTGACTGCCTGCATCAATACATTCGGGGAAGAAAACGGAGTGCTGTTCTATAAGCTCTGCCGGCAGGGCATCCGCAGAATTCTGGAGCTGCCGGAGCAGCTCCGCATCGATCCGCAGATTATTGGGCGCAGCAGCCTGCTGTATGCCAGCACGCCGGAAGATGTGCCGGCCTTGCGGCAGGAGCACAGCAACCTGGTTGCCCATGGCTTTGATTCCGACTTCTGGGAGCAGGACAAGATCAGTGCACACTACTCCTTCACCAAACCAGCCGCCCTCTATTCCAGGGGGGATGCGGAAACCAATCCGTTCCGGACGGTTCACAGCCTGATCGACAAGGCCCGCAGCAACGGGGTGCGCATCTATGAGCATACCCGGGCACGGCATTATGAATACAGCGCCGACGGTGTGGGCTGCATCACGGACAAGGGACGGATTTTCGCCAAAAATGTAATTTTTTCCATGGGCTATGAAACCCAGGAGATGAAAAAAGACCGGGGAGCCGAGCTGATCAATACTTACGCCATCATGACGAAGCCGATTAAGAATTTTCCCAAATGGCATGAAAATAGCCTGATCTGGGAAACGGCCCGTCCATATCTCTATTTCCGGACCACCCCGGACGGCCGTATTATAGCGGGAGGCAAGGATGAGCAGCTGACCGATCCGGAGCAGCGGGAAATCCGAGTGCTCTCCCAGGGCCGGCGGCTGCTCGAAGAGCTGGAAGCCCTTTTTCCGGAAATCCATGGAATCGAAGCAGAATATTCCTGGGGCGCGGTGTTTGGCTCTACCCGCGACGGACTCCCTTACATGGGGCCGCATCCCGAGTACCCTCACTGCTATTTCATTGAAGGCTATGGCGGTAACGGGACGGTCTACAGCATGATTGCCGCCGAGCTCCTGGCCGACACCATTGCGGGGAATTACCGCAGGGAGCTGGAGCTGTTCTCGCTGACCCGTACCTCCAAGCCGAATCCTTCTCCGGCCATTCGGGCATAGCCGGCGGTGCTTGAAGAAAGAAACCAAGCTTAACTGGTACGATTTTATATGTCCGACAGACTTAAACACAAAAACAACCGCTTGAGCTTTTGCAGCCCAAGCGGTTGTTTGCCGAATAAATCGCGGCAGCAGATATATACTATTGTGCTTGCACGTATTCAGCGGATTTGATTCCCGCTTGGCGGCCGAAAATAATAATCTCCGCAACAGAGTTTCCGCCGATCCGGTTCTGACCGTGCAGTCCGCCTGTAACCTCACCGGCCGCAAACAGGCCTGGAATGGGTTCGCCGTCTGAATTCAGAACTTCTGTGTTGGTGTTGATCTTTACGCCGCCCATGGTGTAATGGATCCCGGGGGCGATTTTGATCGCATAGTAAGGAGCGCCGGACAAATCGTTGTCCATTCCTGTCGTTCTGCCGAAATCGGCATCCTGTTTATTTTTTACCGCGCTGTTCCAGGCATCCAGTGTCGCCTGAAGCTGATCCGCCGGAGCATTCATCGCTTGGGCCAAAGCCTCAATGGACTCTCCTTCGACCACAAAGCCCATCTTTTCGTATTGCTCAATCGCTTTAACACGGGATTTGACACCCGAATCAAAGACAAGAAAAGCAGATTTCTCAGGAAGTGCATCAATTGAGGCGGTGACTTTGTCACGGGTATCAAGCTCGTTCGTGAACCGCTTGCCTTCACTTGAGACAAGGATAGCGCCTTCGCCGCGGACCGCTTCCCCGATGAGGTAGGAATTTTCCTGCTGCACCGTCGGGTGAACCTGAATTTGATCCATATCGACGGTTGTGCCGCCGAGCTTCTCAATCATCTTAATGCCGTCACCCGTGCTGCCCACCTGGTTCGTGGTCACATACCCTTCCAGATCAGGTCTGACCTCGGAAATCAAATCCATATTGGCGCCGAAACCGCCGGTTGTCACAACGACAGCCGCCGCAGCAATTGTTTTCTCATCCGTCTGGTTAAAGAGGACCTTGACGCCAGTCGCTTTGCCGTCTGTTTCCGTGATTTCCTTAACCTCGGCGTTTACAAAAAGCGGAATGTCTTGTTCCTGAACGTTTGTCACCAGGCCTTTCACAAGATATTGCCCGACGGCGGAGCCGTCCTCAGGACGGTGTGTGCGCTTTTCGTTCATGCCGCCGGTAATCGTGATGTTGTTCAAGCGGATGCCGATGGAATCCAGCCAGTCGATTGCACTTGCGGAATTGTCAACGAAGAAACGAAGCATCTCTGTGTCGTTGGTATCATGGCCGCCTTTTAAGGTTTCCTCATAAAATAAATCATTGCTGTCTTCAATGCCTTGCTCTTTTTGAAATTTCGTTTCGGAAGCGTTCATTCCTGAGGATGATTTGGTGGTATTCCCGCCGGCCACCGGCATTTTTTCAAGAATAACCGGATTCAAGCCCTTGGCCTTGGCCTCAAGCGCAGCAGTCATGCCGGCGCCGCCAGCACCGACAATGATAATATCATATTTATCTTTTAATTGATCGTACGGTGTATAGCTTGCTTCTGATGCCCCCGAAACTGCTTCGGGCGTGCTTGTCGCGCTTGCTGCGTTATTCCCGCTTTTATTCTCATTTGCGCTGTTATCTGTGCTGCTGTTTCCGTTGCTGCATCCTGCTACAACAAGCATTACCGAAAGAATGAGAATCAGAGCGGCTGCCGTTTTATTTCTCATGTATAACCTTGCCCCCTTGTGCATATTTTCACAATTATCATAGCGGCAAAGGTGCACCTCTTGGAACCTTAAGTAACTAAAGAAATCATTAAGTAACTAAAGTAACTGGTTCTTCCTCTTGGAGAGGCGAAATGCTCGCGGTGCGAAGGGAGACCGGCCAAGGTTCCAGGTCCTGAGGAACGTTCACATTCTCCAGTTGCGGCAGATGCTTGAATAGAAACATTAGGTAGCGGCAGGGGCGCAGTCCCTTCTTTTTTACCGTTTCCATCACATTATAAATGACGCTGCTAGCATGGCGCACCACGTGGTGTATTTGCAAACAGCCAATTTTTTTGCCCGATCACAAACGGCTTTATGGAGCGTTCCGCCCGGTGTTCTCCAGCTCCATCCGGCCGTCCTCCAGGAACAGTGTCAGCTTGTGCCATGGATTCAGGCAGTACCCTATCGCTTCGCCCAGTTTGCTTCTGGGTAATATTTTGCCTTTCTGCTGATGCAGCCAACCGAAGGGCTATCGCTATTTGAAGACGGGAAGTATTTGACGCTTACCAGCATACCGACCGTAGCATAGGCATGCAGCAAAACGACTTGCCGTCCTTGACCGGGCAGCGCAGCTGTTGCATTTCAGGTGTAAGGCTGGCTGCTGAAGCCAGGCAGGAAGCCAAGCGGAAAAAGGTCACTTCATATTCCCCCAGCCGCTTTTTCGCAAGGGTTAGTGGAAAAAAGGGTACCTAATCGATCCGTTTCTCTCTTACAGAGGAATATGCCTATATTAAGATGACCTTGAACCATTCATAAAGATGACCTTGAACCATTCATAAAAAGGGCAGCCATTTTAGTGGTAAAAAGGATAACTAAAGTAGCGCATTCGGATTCCGGATCATCCCTAGTGGGAAAAAGTACAACTAATCCGGCTGAAATCAGCCATTTGGGGGGAGTGGGCCTCTATTAAGTGTACAAATTCCCACTAAAGCCCGTTAAAGCCGGAATTCCAGCCCATTAGTGTTACTTTTTCCACTTCGCTTTCGTTCCCTATGAACCTCCTTGCGTTTCATCAGCGTTTTCAGGTTCGCCGGTTCCATTACTATACATTCAATTACCTTTTTGGCCCAAAACCAAAATCAGCGGTTGACGATGTGAATGAAGTCCGCTGCGGGTCCAGAGGGTTCTTCCGGCCGCTGTTACAGTCCGGTTTCCTGATTGGAATAAGACTACTGGTTGAAACCGGTTTTTAAAGGCGAACACTATCTTTTCTCCGAAATTCCTCTGGCCCTCCGCTTTGTTCGCACTTAGTGTGGCCCCTTCTTTTTAGATGGAGCCAGCTTTTCACGATTCCTTTAAGACTTTTCCGTCCATTTAAGTGTACTAATTCTTTCGAATTCCACTTCATTCACTCCATTCCATTCCACTGCTATGAACGAATTTGTCAATTCCCCTGTTTTTCACCCTTAAACCAAGGGGGTTCAATCCCTTGGGCATAGAGACAAAATGCGAGTCGTCGGCTGGCACACTGCTATCCGTGGGTTGGT
>NZ_JACBYI010000057.1 GCF_019352175.1 Paenibacillus sp. S150 | reverse complement strand
TTGAAGTAGACTTTTTCATGAGGTCGCCTCGTTTCGGATGTTTGTGGAGTACAAACACTTTACCGAATGAGCGGCCTTTTTGCTACCTTTTTTTGGATAATCAACAGGCCTGTACTTTTTCCCACTAAGGCTGGTCCAGTATCCGAATGCATTGGATTAGTGTTCCTTTTTACCACTAATTACGGCTGGTGAAAAAGCGGCGGAAGGGAATTGGGGGACTGCAGGAGCGGAGGCGTCTGCCTTTGTCTGCGGATTTCCACCGCAAACAGTGTTATACATCAAGAAATCTGCAGACGGGCAGCGGCGGGAAGTCCAAGCATTCTCTGGAGTCACGGCCAATCCTAAATAGAAAAATTACAAGTTCAACCTATACAGCGCAGTCCAAGATAAGTATGGTTCCGGCCCGACGACGAACAAGCATGCGGATTAGTAGATTATGGCGGTATCGTTGAAGGGTACTTCCCAGAGAGCGTTAAGATAACTGGTGGCCGTTTTATCCGGGAGCGATTTGAATTTAGAGCGTACACAAAGCAGCCCGTCAACCTTAACTGGTCGGCGGGCTTTTTTGTGTTCTGTGGCAAATCAAACCATTGCTAAAAACTGAGCATCTGGAATATAATGCAAACAAATGTTCCTATTTTGGAGGCGATCAGTCATGAGAATAGCTATTGGGCAAATCGTAGAAATTATATACCTGGACAAGGCGGGCAAGATCACGCAGCGCAGGATTGATATCCTCGGCATCCGTGACGGACGTATCCGGGCGACCTGCCTGTCTACTGGAGCGCCCCGGGTGTTCTTGGCTTCCAACATTTTGTCCTGGCGGCCTGTGAGAGCTGCGGTATGAGTAACATGACAATGGATGAGCGGACCATGCTCCGTGACTATATCTTGCTGCCGTATATGGAAATGATGGTCCAGAAGAGCTTAACCGAAATTGAGTACTCGACCAATGTAATGAGACGAGCTTACCTAATGGCAGGGCAACATATTTTGGATCAGATCACGAAGGAAATCTATCGCCTGCGGCGGGAACTCGAGCAGCGGAATATAAAAATACTCGGTGACGAGCAAACAGATTTTGTCGTCAATCATCAGATTGACTGTCGAGGATATACGGAGAAACCTGTAGCAACTACTCATGATGCAATTAATTCGTAAATAACGTTTTATTAAGCGCTTGGTTGTCATAAATTTATTAGAGAGGTAATCTCCAGCGTTATAACATAGGAATCCGGAAAAAAAGGAGGACAATAAATATGGAAGCACAAGAAAGGGTATACCACCCTTTTAGGGGACCGTTCGATCCGTGTCCGCCGGTACCGTTCAAAACGTATGTTGTGCCGCCTAATCAATTCATCACTTTCCAGCCGCCGAATCTGCCGCAGTTCACTTTGCCCGAAGCGCTTAAAGCGGGTACGCTGTGGCCTGCCCTGTTCAGCCCGTATGAATCCAAAGCCAAGGGAGGGAAGTAGGCATGGAAGCAAATCCTTGCGAGCCCCGCTACTACGAGCTGCTGGAGCAGCTGCAGGTTCTCGATTTTGCGCTGGTGGAGCTGAACCTGTATCTGGATACCCATCTGGAGGATTTAAAAGCCATCGAGCAGTTTAACCAGCTCACTCAGGAGCGCACCAAGCTGGCGAACCAGTTCCAGGAGCTGTACGGTCCGCTGCAGAATTTCGGACGCGCTTACTCCAAATGTCCATGGGAATGGAATCAGCCTCCCTGGCCGTGGCAGGTGTAGCCGGGAGCGAAAGCTTAAGCACGGGTTTCTGAAGGGAGCTTTGTACGAGGCGCCTTCAGGAGGGATATGCTCACAAAGCTTAAGCGCAGGCTTTTGAAGCGAGTTTGTACGAAGCCAATTCAAAGCTGCTTATCTTACAAACTTTTAGGAGGGAGAGTTCCCGAATGTGGATATATGAGAAAAAACTGCAATATCCGGTGCGTGTCGGCAAATGCGACGTACGGATGGCGCGTTATTTGATGGAGCAGTACGGGGGAGCGGACGGGGAACTGGCGGCGGCGCTGCGGTATATGAATCAGCGGTACGCCATTCCGGATAAAGTAATCGGTGTGTTAACGGATATTTCAACTGAGGAATTTGCCCACCTGGAAATGATTGCCACCATGATCTACAAGCTGACAAAGGACGCATCAATCAGCGAGCTGGAGGCTGCCGGACTTGGACCGAACTATGCACAGCGTGACCATGCATTATTTTATACCAATTCATCGGGCGTTCCGTTCACCGCAGCCTATATTGCTGCCAAGGGCGATCCGCTCGCCGATCTCTACGAGGACATCGCCGCTGAAGAGAAGGCCCGGGCTACATACCAGTGGCTGATCGACATGACCGATGATGTGGATCTGCAGGACAGCCTGAAGTTCCTGCGGGAGCGGGAGATTGTGCATGCGCTGCGGTTCAAGGAGTCGGTGCAGATTATAATAGATACTAAAGACCAGAAAAAAGTGTTTTGACAACATGTGCAGACGGAAGGAAACAGACAGCTTGTAAAAAAGGGCCGCAGGAGCATACAGCTGCGGTCTCTTCTCACGTTCGCTATCATAATAAACAGCGAGCTTCCGACCGCCAGAGCACTGTTCCGCAAAACCGTCGATACAGCGAAGGCAAGGGTTGCATAGCCTATGACCGGGAAAATACTTAACCCGTACATCTTGATTGCCTGCATCATAACATTCTGCTGTACAATTTGTCCCTGCTGGTTCAAGAATAAATCAGCAGTGTGGATGCTGCCAAATCCATAAAACAAAGCGTTTGCCGTATAACCGCACATAACCAACAGAGACAGCATAGCGATGGCAAAGAGGGACACAGCGATATATTTTGAAAACAGAATGGCCGTACGGCTGTGCGGGCGGATCAGCAGGAGCTTCATCGTTCCGGCCGTATATTCCCCGGCCACCGCATCCGCAGCAATGATGATTGCCAAAAACCGCAACCATTTCGATTAAGCCGGAGAAGGCCAACAGAGCCGACTACGGATTACCGGAGGGAGCAGGTATATCGTGCTGCAAACGATATTCGGCTATTTGTAGCTTGTTTTCAGCGTTGGCACGCAGCATCAGAGACAGCTCCGTGATTTTTAGGCGTTCTTCGTTCTGCCGGATAAGCTGTGCTGTCTCAGCCCGCCAATCTATTGTATCCGTGTTGCTGACTTTGCCCACGACAGATGAGCCTACGGTGACGGCAAACAGCAGCAGCAGAATCCATGTAAGCTTCCGGCTGTATATTTTCATGCTTTCGTTGGCAATTAAGCCTGTCATTTGTTCTCCTCCACGGCAACGCCTTCTTCACGGGCAAGCTCTTCAAGTAGCTGCGCAATTCATGAATCCCCGCAGGGTCAAGCCCATTTGTAGGTTCATCCAAAATCAGGAGCGAAGGGCGGTGCAAGAGGGCCTGTGCAATCCCTAACCGCTGCCGCATTCCGAGCGAATAGGCTTTCACTTGATCTTGAATCCGCTCCTGTAGTCCAACGAGGTCTGCAATTTCGTTAATGCGGGTTTTGGCGATACCGGTAACCATTCGCGCATAATGCTTCAAGTTCTGGTAGCCTGTCAAATAAGTATACAGATCCGGATTTTCAACAATGGCCCCTACATTCTGGATCGCCTTCTTAAAATCTTTTGCAATGCTCTGCCCTTTAATGAGAATATCGCCCTGACTTATCTTCACCAGTCCCACCATCATGCGGATGGTGGTTGTCTTTCCCGCCCCATTGGGGCCCAGGAAACCGAATACCTCCCCGGCTGGAATATCAAAAGAAAGATCATTCACGATTTTTTTTCTTCCAATTGTTTTCGTTGCATGCTGCAGTTGTACTACTGGTGTCTGACTCATGTATCCTTCTCCTTTCTATCGGCATTTAAAATGCCCTGCCGGTAGTTTCAAGCAGATTATAAAGAGTGAAAGTAAACGGATGGTAAACGGAAAACAAACCGGCTGCAAGCTTGCAAAGAGCACCAATATGGGCGGCAAGCGCTGCTCCGCGCAAGCAATGCAAGCGTCTTGGCGGCAATGGTTCCTCCAATTGTTGAATATCGGCATAGCATCCTTTACGCTTAAGGAGAACAGGGGGAGGAGAGAGGAATGGCATTTGAACGGTGGCGCGGATTTGTCCGGGCCTGGCAGGATTATCCGCTCCCGGAAGGGACGCTGGTCGGTGAACGCTATAGGATAGAAGCCCTGCTGGGGGAAGGCAGCTATGGGCTTACCTACCGGTGTTATGATTCAAGGGAAGGCGCTCTTCTGGCCGTCAAACAATCCAGGCCGAGCAAGAAAGCGGCGGGCCGGGCTATGCTGGGCAGGGAAAGGGAGGTCTTACGGTCATTGAACCATCCCGACATTCCTGAATGCCGGGATTATTTTGAGTGCAGGGGCTCAAGCTGGCTGGCAACCGACTATATTGAAGGAAAAACCCTGGAGGATTTGATCTTTGACGGGCACATTGTCTATGGTGAGCGGGAGTGTCTGGCCACGGCGCTGAGACTGATGGAGCCGGTGGCCCATGTTCATTCGCGCGGATATGTTCATCTTGATCTGCGGATTCCTAATGTGATCCTCCGGGATGAGAATTTGTACTTAATTGATTTCGGCTTGGCAAGGCGGACCGGAGAGTCGGATCACGTGTTTGAAGGGCGGAAGCAGAGGGCGGAGGCTGCACCGGAACGGATGCCTCCGGTGATCGCCTCGGATTTGTATGATATAGGACAGTTAATGCTGTTCATGCTGTATTCGGGTTACCGGCCCGACCGGGAAGCAGCGGAGCGGAGCTGGCGGGAAGAACTGGATTTGTCGCCTGGAATGCTGCATATCCTGTCCCGGCTGCTTGGAGAGCAGGAGACCTATGCGGATTCAGCGGTGTTTGTCCGTGAGGCCGGGGCATTGCATGAGAGTCTGCGGTGATCCCGGCCACAACAAGGCGCCTTCAGCCAAACGCTGAAAGGCGCCTTGTAAATTTGTGCAGAATCCTCAAGCATGGATCAGCTTGAGCTGCCGTAGCGGTTCTTATAGTATTTATGTCCGCTTCCCCCGCGGCGGGCGTCCGAGGACGAGTGCCGCTTGTATCCGTGGCTGCTGCCAGAATGTCTGCCGTATGCAGGCCTCCTTTTGGAGCTGCTTGAATATCGGCGGCGCCCGCCATGTTTGGAGTGCTCCATGGAGTGCAGGACTTTACCAAGAATTTTTTTGAACATCTTGTTTCCTCCTCGGGGATTGTTTCAGCCGTTTTTAGCACGGCCTTATTCTGTAGTTACCCTTTGCTACGGGTATTCATACCTGCTGGTTTCGCAAGTCTATGACATTTCTCATATTAATGCGGATTACATAGCCGGAAAGAGGTATAATTGTCCAAAAGGGGGGATAGTTGAGACATTGCCGGCACTTATAAAAATTATAAAGGAGAGGCTTCATTCAATGTTCCTGCATAGGTCAATCAGCCAGACTGAGCGGGCGGAATGGACGGTGGACACAAGTGACTAAAAATTTCAAGGATTATGCAATAGCAGCCCTCTGCGCACTGCTGGTTATTTGTACAGCTTTAGCTTCTCCTCCTGAGATGGCTGCTGCGGGCAGCGGACCCGCGTCCTGTATTGAATATGAAAATCAGCACCCGGGTACGGGCGACGGAGAAAAGGATTTATTGCTGGGCGGGAGCCTGGTTTCCATCTATTGCAGCGGAATGGACAGCGGGACGCCCAAAGAGTATTTAACCCTGCAGGCAGTAGATACGGAGAGCAATTTTTCCTCATATGCAAAGAACAATGGGACGCCCGGTCCGGGGGTTACAACCTGGTTCAGCAAAGTAAGAATCGATCCTGCCAGTCTGGAAATTATTTCTGATGATTTCACCTTTGCCACACCTCCTGACCCCGATCATTATATCGATCATGGCGGCCGGCAGTACCAGATACCGTACGGTACGGCCCGCTCCTGCGACTTTAGCCGGTTAGTGATGGGTTCTGCCAATGTAAATCTGACAGGAACGCCATTCACTGTTGACAGGGATGCGGAAAATCCTTTTGTTCTTGAGGGACTCACTCCACAGGGAGGGTCCTTTTATGAAGCTTCCGGTCAGATTGTCCGTCTGACAGGGAACGGGTTCTGCGGGTCCATAGGTCCGATTACCGGCAAGGTTCCGCTCAAGCTGCTGGGCCAGGAAGCTTTTGCCGAGAAGGTCAGTTCTCCCAGTCCTAACGGCAGCTATGGGGCTGGAGCCCAATTCAGCATTCTGGTTAAGTACAACAAGCCTGTATTTCTTGACGGCAGCGGGGCAGCGCCGCGGTTGCTGCTGAACACCGGGGATTATGCAGAATATGAATCGGGCAGCGGCACCAATGTCCTGGAATTCAGTTATACGGCAGGCTCTGTGGGAACACCCAGGTTAAACTATCCTTCCATCGGCGCGCTGGATCTTCAATCTATGGACCTGAAGGATGGAGATGGAGGGCAGGTGAAGTCCACCTTGCCAAGGACTGGTTCCGCATACAGTCTGGGAGGGTCGAACTCCATTATTATTCTGACTGAAACCCGCAGTATATGGGATTCCACACCTTCTTCTCCGGCATTCGGCGAGGAGGTTGCCTTGCGGGTGCAGGTCAGTGCGGACGCATCGGGAACGCCTGCAGGGACGGTGACCTTCCGTGAAAATACGGAAACGCTGGGGTCCGTCAATCTGAGCAACGGTGTGGCTGTTTTGCGGACCACTGCGCTCAGTACAGGTCTTCATACGATAGATGCCGAATACGAAGGCTCCGATCTGCATGTTTCCAGTTCTCCGGCTCCGCTGAGTCTGGAGATCCGCAAAGCCGTTCCTTCGGTTGATTTCACCTTTGCGCGGAATTCCTCTGAATGGAAGGAACCTGTAACCTTTACTGCAGAAGTTGCTGCTCCTTACGGGGGAACACCTACCGGTGAGGTGGTCTTTTTGGATAATACAACTGAACTTAGCCGGGTAACGTTAATTAACGGGAAAGCTGAATTCACAAGCTCGTCGCTCAGTTCGGGCGGGCATGAAATTTATGCCTTGTATACGGGCGACGATAATTTCGGGGAGCAGCAATCTGCTAAGAAGAATGTGGAGGTTGGACCGGACGAATTCACGGTCAGCTTTGAGAGCAACGGAGGCTCTCCCGTTGCGGATCAGGTTGTTTCATTCGACGGCAACGCAGTTCAGCCGGCGGATCCGGAACGGAACGGCTATATCTTTGCCGGCTGGTATGAGGATGCTTCCTTGGACGTGCTGTTTGATTTTGAGAATACTAAGCTAAGACAGGATCAAACGCTCTATGCTAAATGGGAGGCTGACACCACCGCGCTGAGCGCCGCGATCACGGTGGCGCAGGCGCGGCTGGATTCGACGCAGGAAGGCGACGAGCCAGGGCAGTTCCCGGCAGCGGCGAGAGCGGAGCTGGCCGCGGCAATCGGGGCGGCGCAGGGAGTAGCCGCCGATAAGCAGGCGACGTCCGCAGCGGTGGCAGCGGCGGCGGACGCGTTGTCCGCCGCGCTCGGGGCGTACAACGCCGCCGAGGTGCCGGAGGCGGACAAGGCGGCGCTGAACGCCGCGATCACCGAGGCGCAGGCGCGGCTGGATTCGACGCAGGAGGGCGACGAGCCAGGGCAGTTCCCGGCAGCGGCGAGAGCGGAGCTGGCCGCGGCAATCGGGGCGGCGCAGAGCATAGCCGCCGATAAGCAGGCGGCGGCCGCAGCGGTGGCAGCGGCGGCGGACGCGTTGTCCGCCGCGCTCGGGGCGTACAACTCCGCCGAGGTGCCGGAGGCGGACAAAACCGCGCTGAGCGCCGCGATCACGGTGGCGCAGGCGCGGCTGGATTCGACGCAGGAAGGCGACGAGCCAGGGCAGTTCCCGGCAGCGGCGAGAGCGGAGCTGGCCGCGGCAATCGGGGCGGCGCAGGGAGTAGCCGCCGATAAGCAGGCGGCGGCCGCAGCGGTGGCAGCGGCGGCGGACGCGTTGTCCGCCGCGCTCGGGGCGTACAACGCCGCCGAGGTGCCGGAACCGGATGCTCCAGTCTGGGAGCCTGGGGAACTGGCGGTATCGGAGGTTACCAAGAGCAGCCTGCGACTGGATTGGCCATCAGCAACGGCTCGGGCGGGTGTAGAGGGGTACCGGATTTATGTTAACAATGCAGCGGAGCCTACCGCCGTTACGGCAACCTACAGTGTATATTCATATACCTTTAGGGGATTGGAGCCGGGCATGTCTTATACCTTCACCGTGAAAGCCTATAATGCAGCGGGAGAAGGAACGGGTCTTGTGAAGCAGGCGTTGACCAAGGCGGATACGGCAGAGCTCCGGGCGCTGATTGCTGAGGCTGAGGCCAGGCTGGAAGCAACACAGGAAGGGACCGCGGCAGGCCAGTTTCCTGCGGGAGCACGGTCCGAGCTTCAGAGCCGGATAAGCTCTGCGCTGAACATTGCAGCAGGCGAAGGATTGCTGCAACAGGCAGTGACCGAGGAGCTTTATATACTGAAGAATGCGCTGGCTGCCTATAACGCCGCCGAAATCCCTGCGCCGCCTCCGGCCAATGAATATTATATTTCCGGAGATGCCGGACTCCGGGCCATTGCAATACGGATTGGCGGCCAGAATGTGCAGCCGGTACCCGGATTCGACTCCGGCATTCAGCATTACACACTGGAAACCGGAGCGGCCGAAATTCAAATTTCTGCTCAAAGCTCACATGAGTTTGCAGTAATCACACTGCTGCAGGATGGCGAAGTGCGAAATCTCGGGAATTCGATCAGCCTGCATGAAGGGGATAATGAAATCGAACTGAAGGTGCGGGCGCAGGATGGCGGGGTGCGTTCATATTATCTGAAGATCCACCGGACCAAGACTGAGACACCGGGGTTTGAAGCCGGGGAGCAGCCTGATGGTCAGCCTGAACCGCCGGAAGTGACGCTTTTGGATATTGCTGGACACTGGGCCGAATCCTCCATTCGCGAAGCTCTCGCCGCCAAGCTGGTCAGCGGCTATCCGGAGGGAACCTTCCGTCCGGATGCAGCCGTCACAAGAGCGGAGTTCGTCGTAATTCTGGTGCATGCGCTGCAGCCGGCAGGCCAAGGAACCGGGCTGAGGTTCAAAGACGCCGCGGGCATTCCGGGCTGGGCGCAATCCGAGATTGCCCAAGCGGCAGAACTGGGGCTTGTAAGCGGCTATGAGGATGGGAGCTTCCATCCGGGAAATTCCATCACCCGTGCGGAAATGGCCTTAATATTAGCCCGGGTGTTGAAGATTGGAACAGAGTCCAGGGACGGCACTGGCTTTGCCGACGATGCCGATATCCCGGAATGGGCCAAGGGAGCCTCTGAAGCGCTGCGATTGCAGGGGGTAATGACGGGGCGTGACAATAACCGAATGGACTCCCGCTCGGAAGCGACTCGGGCAGAGGCGGTTGTTCTGGTGCTGCGTTTGCTGCTGGCAATGGACAAGTAGATGTTCATGCGTGTTGCCAAGTGGGCGATGAAATGGCGGCAAGGGATTGGATGTACAGCGACTGGATGATGTATAGGAGTTATGTTATAAGAGACAGGTGAATATTTACGGGTTCTTACTGTTACACCAGGCAAAACCGCTACCTTAATATAAGGTGTGGTTTTGCCTTTTTCTTTAATTAGGAAATTATGAAGGCATAGCTCCCAGTGGGCAAGCTGGTTCACCTGCCAGGTTGATGTTGTTCGTTCCTAGGAAACTTTGGGTGCTGCTTTGCAGGAGGACGCGCGGAATTAGAGGTGCTAACCGGCAGCGCTACCGAGGCAGGGGAGCGAAGTGGAATTAGTACACTTAAATGAACGGAAAAGCTTAGGGTAAAAGGATTAGTGGGAAAAAGTAAACTTATTTAAAGCCTATTTCCCTCTATAGAGGAGAATCGGATGGATTAGGTATCCTTTTTCCCACTAAGGCTGGTGAAAAAGGGGATGTGGGGACAATTAAGTTCACTTTTTCCATCTGGACTTCCCTCCGGGCCTTAGCCGGGCCTTAGCAGGCAGCCTTAAACCCGGAATTCCCAGCAGCCACGCAATCCAGTTGGACGGCGTAGCCGTTTTGTTCTTCTCTATATGACTGTAATTCCGGAAGGCACAGGCTGTTCACTCAGCGTTTCCGCGGAGATTCTGCGTTGTGAAGACCATGTTCCGGACAGGCTCGATAATTTCTTTGGAATGGCGGCCGACGGTTACCCGGCCTGCATGCATTGTGCGGACGCTGATCTTGCGGCCGGCCGCCAGTGATGAGTTGGCGGTCGATTCGCCGCCGACCGTTTGGGCGGTGAGGGTTCCAGCCGCCTTCAGCTGTGACTCCCGGCAGACGGCATCCTTCATCAAGAAGGTGATGTCTTTGGTGGAGAGCAGGTCGCTTTGCAGGGTTCCATCCTTATGAATCCAAATGTCGCCCCCGGACTTAAGTGTGCTGTTGCGGCACTGGGAGATATCAACCCGGACCGTGGCTTCCTGCATTCGGGCTACCCCGCTGCACAGCTCCTTCAGCATTTTCACAAACGAGACCAGCAGGGCATCATTAAAGAAATCAGTAAACTGAGCCGGCCGTAAAAAAACGTCCAGCAACAGCCTAAGCTGTTCCGTGTCCTGATGATAAGGAGCTTTGATGCCGGCAACTACGGAATGCAGATCACGAATCAGCACGGGAATACTCTTATATTTGCTCTCCATGAGCAGGAGAACGACTTGCCCAAACTTCACCGTCTGCTGCCGCGATTGTAATTCCTGGGTCAGCAGCATGGAGGCTTCCCGCAGCAGATTGAATTCTTCAATCAGTTTCTTGGAGAGGTGATAGAGACGGTTGTACGTTACGCCGAAGGAGCCTGAATAGATCTGGCTGCTGTCTACATTGCCCAGGACAAGAATACTGCCTGTTGCTGCAATCGTAGAATTATAGACATTGCCGTAGACATAGACATTGCCCAAGGACTCGATGATTGTATTATCCTCAACATCCTGGTGCACAATTACATCGCCGGAGAATACGATATTGCCTGTTTGGCTGTTCACATGGCCCGGAATCACATACGCGGCTGAGATATCGAAATATTTGACATTAGTGCCCGTAATGCGCGGCCGCCCTTCCTGCAGTGCTTTAATTTCCTGGCTTGGCAGCAGCAGGGTATGCTCTTTGGCCACTATTTTGATATCACGGGGAGGTGCGGCGGGCAGAATGCTTCCATATACATCGTAGCCGGGAATTCCCTCGCGGGGCGGCTGCTTGCGGGCGATGACATCCCCTTTTTGAACAGATGGAATTTGCATTGAGCCAAGGGGATTCCCGGAATCCGCCACTCCGCTAAAAGCATTCTCAGCTTCTTCGGCAAAAAGCAATTCGAGCTCCGCATCTACGCCGTCCACAGGCGGTTTGCCTTCCGCAACACAAATCGGCTGATGGGTGGGATGCTTCAATTCCGCATAAATGGCGGGAATATTCAGGCTTTGCGTTATCGATTTTTTCTCGAAATCGGCAATAATCTGTTCGATGCTGAGCGCTGACTGCACAGTGGAGCTGTCCATTTCGGCCCTTACAACAAGGCGGCTGGATGCAGGGGAATCGGCCAGGCTCCAGGCATATTGGTTCACCCGGTTAAGGGTAAAAAAGGCCTTGAGTTTATCCTCGGAAACAGTAATCCGGTATTGGGGAGGCTCTTGAATGGACCAGGTGATCCGGTCGGCGGCTTCTACTTGTACGGGCTCTGTGACCTGCTGCTGATTGAGCTCCAGAACCACGGGCGGAAATGCCGATAGGACTGCCGGCTCACCGCCGGGCAGTGGGGAGGTTATGTAAATTTGGTTATTATGGACAATGATCATTCCATTACGGTCTTGGCGGTCATCCGGCAGCGAAGGAGGAGGAGATTCAGCTTCGGACTCCGTTTCTCTAACCTCAAGCTGATCAATCAGTTCATTTGAAGATATTTCGGTAATGCGCTGTTGCATTGCAATTGGCTCCTTTTTGTATAATCAGTGGCATTTGGACATAAGAGCATCCGGCAGGCAGATACGGTAGCAATCCCTATGGATATCCGCGCGTGCAGCGTCTTCTTGGCAGCCTGGCAGCCATTGATGTGCATGTTCACATCTTTAGGCCCATTGCTTTGCGTCCTATCTTTTCAGATAGTTTGCCGTTATTAAATGGATCAATGATTTAGCCGATATCAGGCACTTTACCTGACTGCAATCGACAAAAAGAAGGATGTTTTGCTAAATATTTAAATATATAAAGTTTTGCAACCTTTATTCTAGTACTAAAGTCACTGAGTTACAATATTTATATAAAAAAAATTTAGAATGCAGAATAGATTTGCAATTCCATCCTTCAGCAATTATACTACAACTAAGTGTCGAAGAGATTAGTCATTTGATTATTCAAATATACTCGGATAAGGATGGTTGTATGAAAGAGGAAGCCAGAGAGCCGGAATCCCCGGAAACGAAAACTGCTGCCGGTGCGGAAAGCGCATTGCTGCACAAAAAGCAGGTGTTCCTGAATGAGCTTCGAAAGTCAACCGACCTTTTCAAGGCTGTGGCAGATCCCGTCAGGCAGGATATCCTCATGATGTTCATGGTAGCCAAACGTCTCAATGTTTCGCAAATCGTTGAACGCTCTCCGATGTCAAGACCGACCATCTCCCATCATCTCAAAATTCTCAAGCAGGCCGGTATCGTTAATTCCAGAAAGGAAGCGACGGAGGTGCATTACTGGCTGACCATGGAGAGCTCGATACTGGACCAGCTCAGAAGCATCATCCGTGCGGCTGAAGAAATCGAGAATGACGAGGCCAAGCCATATGATACCGGAGAGTAGAAGGAGACGGAGCTAACGGCTGAAACCAAGCTTTCTTAAGCCGGTGCTGACAGGAAGCTTTTTAAAATGCATTAAATGTCTAAATGGTTAATCATTTAATTATTTGCAGGGAGAACAGATTTGTTATCCCAATCTAATACATGAATCCGGAGGGATTATGATGACATGGAATTATAATCACAAAACAGCGTTGGTTACGGGCGCCTCGTCAGGCATTGGAGAAGTGTTCGCGCGGCAACTGGCCCGCAAAGGAACTCATCTGATTCTGGTTGCCCGTTCAGAGCATAAGCTTGAACAGCTTGCCCGTGAATTGCGCGCTGCTTATTCCGTCCAGGCTGTGGTTATCCCGGCTGACCTGACGGACAAGACGGCTGTGGTGAAGCTGCAGCAAGAGGTGCAGAACCTCGGCTTAACGGTGGATATACTGATCAATAACGCCGGGTTTGGATCAATGGGCATATTTGACCAGATTCAAGAAGAGCGGCTGCTCCGGGAAATCCAGCTGAATGTTACTGCCCTGACAGAGCTTACACATGCATTTATCACCCCCATGCTTCAGCGGCAAAGCGGAGTGATCATCAATGTTGCCTCTATGACTGCGTTTCAGCCCGCTCCGTTCATGGCAGTGTACGGTGCAACCAAAGCTTATGTGCTGTCGTTTACCGAAGCCCTATGGGCAGAATATCGGGACAGCGGGGTACGGATAGTGGCATTATGCCCCGGTGAAACCAAAAGCGCATTTCACGGGACCTCCGGCTCAGACACACTCACGGGCAAGCGAATGGAGCCTCTGGAAGTGGTAAATGCGGCATTCGAAGCGGTGGAGCAAGACCGCAGCTATAGGATCGCAGGGCGGAATAATTACCTTATGGCGCAATTTCCGCGTTTTCTGCCGCGCCGGATGGTTCTCAATGCTGCCAAGCGGATGCTTCAGCCAGTAATCAGGAAGTAGCCGGAAGGCGCCCCAGCCGCTTCGTGTGATATATGCTGGTGCTGGTTTCTTAGGGGTATGCGCGCCATGGCATCAAAAGCTTATAAGCTGCTGCAGAGAAGCAAGCTCACGAAGGGAGTCGTGACTCCCGTATCGTGCGCTTGTTCCCCATCGGTGCAGGCTAAATGAATTTATCCCGTGCTGCCTGGTTCAGCCGCTGCAGATTCTGCGGTGTGAAAATCATGTTCTCGACGGGCTCAATAATCTCTTTGGAATGGCGGCCGACGGTTACCCGGCCGGCATACATTTTGCGGACCTTGATCTTGCTGCCGGCTTTCAGCGACGAATTGGCACTCGATTCGCCGCCGACCGTCTGGGCGGTGAGGGTTCCAGCCGCTTCCAGCTCCGACCCCCGGCATACGGCGTCCTTCATAAGGAAAGCAATGTCTCCCGAGGAGAGCAGATCGCTTTGCAGAATGCCGTCCTTGTGAATGTAAATATCACCGTTGGATTTGATAGTGCTGTTATGGCATTGGGGAATGTCCACCCGGACCTTCACCTCTTGCATGCGGGCAACTCCGGAATACAGATCCTCCAATAATTTCAAAAAAGAGGCCAGCACCGCATAGCTAAAGAAGTCAATAAATTGTGTCGGCCGCAAAAAAACATCCAGCATCCTCTTGAGTTGTTCAGTATCCTGGTGATAAGTATATTTGATGTTGGCAAACACGGACTGCAGATCACGGATCAGAACAGGTATCTTCTTGTATTTACTCTCCAGCAGCAGCAGGATGACTTGTCCGAACTTCACGGTCTGATGCCGCGACTCCACCTTCTCTGTCAGCAGCTTGGAGGCCTCACTCAGCATATTGCATTCTTCAATCAATTGTTTGGAGAGATTGTACAGGCGGTTATACATCACGCCGAAGTAACCGGAATACAACTGGCTGTTGATCACATTGCCCCGGACAAGAATGCTGCCTGTTGCTGTAATGGTAGAGTTGTAGACATTGCCGTAGACATAGACATTGCCCAAAGACTCAATGATCATATTATCCTCAACGTCCTGATGAACAATCACATCACCTGAAAAAACAACATTGCCTGTTTTGATGTTCACATTGCCCGGAACAATGTATGCTGTTGAGATATCGAAATACTTGACACTGTTGCCTGTCATCCGGGGCCGCCCTTCCTTTAGCGCCGTAATTTCCTGGCTCGGCAGCAGCAGGGTATGCTCTTTGGCCACTACTTTGATATCACGGGGAGGGGCTGCGGGCAGAATGCTCCCATACACATCGTAACCCGGAACCCCCTCACGGGGAAGGTGCTTGCGGGCAATCACATCGCCCCTCTTGGCTGAGGGAATTCGCAAATGGTTGCGGTAATCGACAGAGCCCTCAATTTCGTTGAAAGCATTCTCAACATGTTCGGAAAAAAACAAATCGAGTTTCGCATCTACGCCGTCCACCGGCGGTTTGCCTTCCGCAACACAAATCGGCTGATGCGTCGGATGATTCATTTCTGCATAAATAGCAGGAATATTCAGGTTTTGGGTAATCGATTTTTTCTCGAAATCCACGATAATCTGTTCGATGCTGAGCGTTGACAGCAGAATGGAGCGATCCATTTCGGCCTGCAGGGCGAGACGGGGGGTTGCGGGTGAATTCACCAGATTCCAGGCGTATTGCCCCACACGGTTAAGTGTAAAAAAGGCTTTGAGATTATCCTCGGATACGGTGATCTGATATTGGGGTTCTTCCTGAATGGACCAGCTAATCCGGTCGGAGGCTTCCACTTGTACGGGCTCTGTGACCAGCTGATTATTGACCTTCAGAACTACGGGCGGAATCGCCGAAAGGACTGCCGGCTCACCGCCGGGCAGCGGAGAGGTAATGTATAATTGGTTGTTTTGGACAATAATCATTCCGTTGTTGCCTTGATTGTCATTGGACTGCGAAGAAAGAGGGGATTCAGCCTCAAGCTCAGTTTCCTTGATCTCAAGCTGATCAATCAGCTCATTTAAATATTTTTCGGTAATGCGTTGTGGCATTTGATTAGCTCCTTTTTTGTATAATCAGTGGCATTTGGACATAAGAGTATCCGGGACGGCAGATACAATATCCTGAAGTGGATATCCGCAGACAGCAGCGTCTTCTTGGCAGCCTGGCAGCCATTGATGTGAAAATTCACATCTTTAGGCCCATTGCTTTGCGTCCTACCCTTTCAGATAGTTTGCCTTTATTAAATGGATCAATGATTCTGCCGATATCAGGTATTTCACCCGACTTAAATCGACAAAAAAAGAGCGTTAATAGTTGAAGATTTAAATATTGTGAACTTAAACAACTATTATTCTAGTACTAAAGTCTCTCATTTACAATATATATTATGAAATTAACCAATAAAAAAAGAATAATATAATTAAATTGTAGTGATTTGACAATGGAATGAGTCAATTGTCCGAAGCGGGCAGAGAATTGAATGAAAGCGGGCTGCCTTTTTCCAAAAGACGCCCGCTTTCATATTGTGATTTGCAGAAGTGTTCAGATCCAAGGCTTGTTGATGAATTTAGGCAGAAGCATCCAAAATGCCCATTAATTTGGTAATGGCGGCGTTAATCCATTCAAACGGGATTCCATCCCGTGCTTCTGTAGTTATCCCCTCCAAAAAGGTGCTGAATAACGTGGTTAACATAGCAATATCCGCAGACTCTGCAAGCTCCCGGTCCCTGGCAGCGCGCTCAATGCAAGCCTGAATTCTGCTACTGGTCGCTGCTCCTCGCAGGATCTTTTCCGTGGGCGTTATTTATTCTCCTGCTACTTGCATTTATCGTTGCCTGAAGTGCCAAAAAGCACGCATTCCCTCCACAGTAACGCAAATCACAGGGGAAGTCTTAACTTCGATACCTGTGCGCTTTTTTTTGCTGAGCTCCGGAAAGCGGGCTGAGTACGTCAAAAAGGAAATCAAGTCCACTTCGCCGACCACAGCTTCATTTCCTTCAGAATCTGGTGCAGATCCTCGCCCTTGGGCGTCAGGTTATATTCTACGGTGACCGGGACGGTGGGAAAGACATGGCGCTCCAGCACGCCGTGCTCCTCCAGATGGCGCAGCGTGCTGGTAAGGGCGCGGGGGCTGACACCGGCAATGCTGCGCTGCAGCTCGCCGAACCGCTTGGTGCCGTTGAACAGCTCGCGCAGAACGAGAAAGGCCCACTTCCCGCCGAGCACCTCCAGTGTTTTTTCTATATTGCATTCGATAAATACAGGGTTTTTGGGGATATAATTACTGGCAGATTCTACTGATTTCAAGGAACTTCCTCCTTTTCTGCAGCCGCTATACTTGAGTATAGCAACTATACAGGGAATCATATAATAAACTATTTTTCACTTCTTTCTATTATATACAAACTATTCTAAAATGAACATGAAGTGATAGCAACCGGCAGCAGAGCCGGATATAGAGAGGAGCAAATCAAGATGAAATACCGCAGACTGGGTGGAACCGGACTTAAGGTGAGTGAAATCAGCTTGGGAAGCTGGCTGACTTATGGAGGTTATGTGGAACGGGACAATGCTGTCAAAGCCATTGAAACCGCTTACGGATTAGGCGTTAATTTCTTTGATACAGCGAATGTCTACGAAAAAGGCGCCGCTGAAAAGGTGCTGGGCGAAACCCTGCGCGGCTATCCCCGCGAGTCTTATGTGCTGGCTACCAAAGTGTACGGCGTCATGGGAGACGGTCCCAACGACCGCGGATTATCCCGCAAGCATATTACGGAGCAGTGCCATGCCAGCCTGAAGCGGCTTGGAGAAGATTACGTGGATCTCCTGTATTGCCACCGTTATGATCCTGAGACACCTATTGAGGAAACCCTGCGGGCGCTGGATGATCTGGTCCGCCAGGGCAAGGTGCTCTATGTAGGGGTAAGTGAATGGACGGCGGCACAAATGGCGGAGGCGCTGGCGGTCGCCGACCGGTATCTGCTGGACCACATTGTCGTTAATCAGCCGATTTACAATATGTTCGAGCGTTATATCGAAAAAGAAATTATTCCGCTGGGACAGCGCAAAGGCATCGGTCAGGTTGTATTCTCACCGCTGGCGCAAGGCCTGCTGACCGGGAAGTACAGCTCGGTCTCCGACATCCCGGAGGACAGCCGCGCAGCGAAGCTGGATTGGATGCGCAAGGGAATCACCGAGGATAGAATCGCCAAGGTCCGCGAGCTGAGCACGATTGCCGCTGATCTGAATATCTCTGTAGGCAATCTGGCCCTGGCCTGGATTCTGCGCCAGCCGAATGTTGCAAGCGCCCTTGTCGGGGCAAGCCGTCCGCAGCAGGTCGAAGAGAATGTCCAGGCATCGGGCATTGAGCTCTCCGAGGATGTTCTGACAGCAATTGAAGCCATAATCAGCTAAACCAGGAGGAGGGCTGCAGATGAAGGTGTTATTTATCGGCGGTACGGGACTGATCAGCGAGGCTGTCTCCAAGCTTGCTGTGGAGCGCGGCATTCAGCTGTATCTGTTCAACCGCGGCCAGCGGAACGAATTCGTGCCGGAGGGCGCGCAGGTGCTGCGCGGCGATATCCGTAATCCGGCAGAAGCGGCAGAGGCGCTGAAAGATTATGAGTTCGATGCTGTGGTGGACTGGATCGCTTTTACCCCGGAGCATGTGCGCAGCGACATTGACTTGTTCACGGGCAAAACGAAGCAGTATATCTTCATCAGCTCCGCTTCGGCCTATCAGAAGCCGCAGCAGAATTACCTGATTACCGAAGAAACACCGCTGGAGAATCCATACTGGCAGTATTCCCGTGACAAAATTGCCTGTGAGCAGCTGCTGCTGGATGCCCATCGCAATAGCGGTTTTCCGGTTACCATTGTCCGCCCCTCGCATACTTATGGGGATACGGCGATTCCGGCAGCCTTAACGAGCTGGGCGCATCCGTGGTCGCTCATCGACCGTATCCGCAAAGGGCTGCCTATCGTAATTCACGGAGATGGAACCTCGCTGTGGACGCTGACCCACAATACCGATTTTGCCAAAGGCTTTATTGGCCTGCTGGGGAATCCCGAGACCATCGGAGAAGCGGTCCATATCACCTCCGACGAGTCGCTGAACTGGAATCAGATTTATGCTGCAATCGGGCAAGCTGCGGGTAAAGATCCGCAGGTTGTGCATATCTCCACCGACTTTATCGCGGCCTTTGCTCCGCCGGGAACGGCGGACGGGCTGATCGGGGACCAGGCGGTAAGCAGTGTATTCGACAACAGCAAGCTTAAGCGCCTGGTGCCGGATTTTGCGGCAACCGTTCCTTTTGCCGAAGGGGTCAAGCGGTCGGTGGCCTGGTTCGAGCAGCATCCGGAGCTGTGCACTGCAGACTCTGAATGGGGAGCCTTGCTGGATAACCTGATTGCGAAGCATGGGGTTGAAGCGAAGCCGCTCTCCTTTTACGTGTGAGGCCTGTCTAAATTGAAATATCGTCCGGATTATTGGCTGTTCCATCCTTATAGAGGACGGGGCGGCCTTTTTTTCAAAATATAATTTATATCCGTTGCACATTAAATGATCCTTCTATTTCCGGCTGGAACTCTCCGTCCCTTATAAGGACGGCGAAGCCGTTTCTGCTTGAAAGATAAGAATTTATCCTGAATTTCGAAAGTAAGTATCCACAAATCATCTAAAAAGCTCTACACGAAGGGATGTCTTGCTACAAACAGCTTGCACCCAATGGGTGAAGGAAAAAGAGGGGTTATCCCTTGTCTGATCTGGATGGGTTCAATTCACTTTCGGAATTCAGGTTTATATGTTTCACGCTATAAATTAGCCTTATCTTTCTCACTGAAACGGATACCGTCCTTATGAGGACGGTATCCGTTTCCACTTGCGCTTTGGAGTGGACGGCTCCGCGAACGGAGCGCTGTCCGGGTCGCTGTGCTCTCCAGATTAATTTCATTCCCCTTAGGAGCTGCGAGGAAATTAGTAGCCGCTTTTGTTGACAAAATCTCCACGGTTTTGGGAGTTTTGTCAACAATGTAGCGGTACTTTATTTCGTCGCAGTCTCTTAGCGGTGAAAATCCGGAGACCCGGGCGGCCGCTGCCGCTGTTCCGCGGGTCCGTCCGCTTCGCTGTTTAAGCGGGAGGCGGTTCTGTAATCTTTAAAAAACACAATAAAGAAACTTAATGTATATGAATGGAACCGGCGAACCTGAACAAGCTGATGGAACGCAAGGGAGAGATTCATAGGGGACTGAAGCGAAGTGGAAAAAGTAACACTAATGGGCTGGGATTTTGGATTTAACGGGTTTTAGTGGGATTTTGTACACTTCATGGAGGCCCACTCCCTCCATACAGCTGATTTCAGCCGAATTAGGTATACTTTTTCCCACTAGGGATGATCCAGTCTCCGAATGCGGTGGATTAGTGATCCTTTTTACCACTAAAATGGCTGCCCTTTGGATGAATGGTTCAAGTTCATCTTAATGTAGGCGTATTCCTCTATAAGGGAGAGAACCGGAACGATTAGGGTTCCTTTTTCCCGCTAACCCTTGCGAAAAAGCGGCTGGGGGAATATGAGGTGACCGTTTCCACTTGAAAGATCAGAATTAATCCTGAATTTCGAAAGCAAGTATCCACAAATCCTCTAAAAAGCTCTACACGAAGGGATTTATTGCTAAAAACAGCTTGCATTAAATGGATGAAGGAAAAAGAGGGGTTATCCCTTGTCCGATCTGGATTTGTTCAATTCACTTTCGAAATTCAGGTTTATATGTTTTGGGGGAAGCGAAGCTTATCCCTTATTTGTTCATAAAAACGCTTACCGGGCAGGCCGGTGTAAGGTTATGGCATGAAACGGGGATTCCTGAATATACTCTCACTACCGAATTTCCTCTAAAAGGAGTCCTGGCCATGCCAACACATCCGTATGTCTCCCGTTTTTTTGTGAATGCCGATGCCCGACGCGAGAAGCTGATTTATGATTTGCCGGAAGCCTGGTGGAGCCGGCCTTATGAATATGAATGGTGTACAAATTTTGTGTCGCCGCATGATGTGGTGCTGGATGCTGCCTGCGGAATTTCCCATCCCCTCAAGTTCTACCTCGCCGGCTACAGTGCGGAGGTTCACGCTTGTGATATCGATGCGCGCATCCTGTCGCGGGCTGCCATTATGCAGGAGATTGCCGACGATATCGGAGAGGAAGCGGCCCGGCTGGTCCATGCCAGACAGACACCCCGGCTTCATCTGGCCCAGGCCAATCTGACTGCACTGCCATACGCGGATGAGAGCTTTGATACGATTTTCTGCATCTCGGTCCTGGAGCATTTGTCACTGGAGGATTCTGTCCGGGCCGTGAGAGAGTTTCACCGTACGCTGAACGGAGAGGGACTGCTCGTGCTGACCTTTGATTATCCGACCGTTAATCTGCTGCGGATGAACGAAGTGCTGCTGCAGGCCGGATTCGAGTATTGGGGCGAGACAAACTTCAAGCTTCCGGCGGATGCCGTGCGTACAGAGCAGTACGGCGGGCTGAACTGCTTCCGGGCGGTGCTCAAGAAGGCAAGGGGGTAGCCTGCTGATACCCTTTATTTGGACTTCTTCCTCTATTATAGTAAAATAATTGCAGGTCTGACGAATAGAGAGGGGTCCAAAATTTTGCGCAGATTTGCAGTCATCGCTGTGATACTACTGCTGCTGATTCCGGCACCGGCGGCTTTCAGTCAAAGTGCTCCCGCCAAGGGGAACATTAACCTTGCTTTTGCCGGAGATATTTTGCTGGATGGATTTGTCGGCGATCAGATCGCCAAATACGGCGTCAACTTTCCGTTTGCCAAGGTGGCGCCCGTTCTGAAGCAGGCGGATATCGCCTTTGCCAATCTGGAGACACCGGTATCGGTCAGAGGGAAGGCGGCGGAGAAGACCTTTGCGTTCCGTTCCAAGCCTTCGTCTCTTGCGGGGCTGAACTATGCGGGGATCGACGGCGTCACCTTGGCCAATAATCATATCTTGGATTTTGGACAGGAGGCTATGCTGGACACGCTTGTACATCTTGACAGATACAAGATCGGGCATACCGGAGCGGGCAAGAGCATCAGTGAGGCTTTTACACCCTATACCCAAACGGTAAAGGGCAAAAAGATCGCTATACTCGGTGTAAGCCGCGTGCTCTCCAGCCCTTCCTGGTATGCGGGTACTGACCATCCCGGCGCAGCTTCGGCCTATACGACCGGGCCGCTGCTGGGAGCAATCAAGAAATCGGCCAGAGACAATGATTATACCATTGTGTACATCCACTGGAACAACGAGTTTAAGGACTATCCCGAGAATTATGCCCGTACGCTGGCGAAGCAGATGATCGACAGCGGTGCCGATATCATTATCGGCGCGCACAGCCACTGCCTGATGGGGATCGAGTACTACAAGCATAAGCCAATCTATTATTCGCTGGGCAATTTTGTGTTCAACCGCTCCACACGCGGCGGCGACAAGACTACTCACTCCATGCTGGTCCATTTTGAGATCAGCAATGCCGGTGTGGCCGGCAGAATTACTCCGGTCAGGCTTATCGGCGGACAGCCCAATTTTATGGGTGAAGCCTACAATAAAGAGACCATCGGGCGGATGAACCAGCTCTCGTTCAATGCCAAAATTGCCGCGGACGGAAAGGTCAGCGAGAAGCTGTGAAGGGAGCGCGTCTGAACCGGGGCTCTGGACGTAACGACACTGAAGGTAACGATGCTGAACGTAACTATGCTGAAGGTAACGACTGAACGAAACACTACGGAACAGAATACCTGAATAAGCTACTAATGAATGGAGCACTTGAACGGAATAAATGAATTAAACACCAGGAATACTTGGAACCCCACTGAGAACCCCACTGAACGTGAACGTAAATTACGGAACGTAAGCCACAGAACAGAGCAGCTGAAAGAAATAGAACGTAGGGTTCCAAGTCTGGGCGATGAGCTTGATCATCGCTTGGGCTTTTTTGTTGTACAAGCAAGGAGCGGCACAAGTGCCCTTGAATACGGCGCAGGCGGGCAAAGAGTTGAAATGAAGGGCACAAGTGCTCCTGAATACGGCGCAAATAGACAAAATGCGAAGGACGGGAAGGTCAGACAGGCCTTTCCATCTCCGCCAAACCCGGTTTCAAGTGTGTGTCAGAAACGAGCCGTGCTCCATAGCTTCTCCCGGTAGGCTCCGGGGGATGTCCCGTAGGCCTTTTTGAAGGCACGGATGAAATAATTGGGCTCCAGTCCCAGGCGGCCGGCGATTTCTTTGACCGGCATGTCCCGGTGCTCCTCCAGCCACTTCACGGCCTGGTTCAGCCGCAGGCCCTGTAAATAAGCATGGGGGGTAATGCCGTAGGCCTCACGGAAGAGCCGCATGAAATGCTGCACCGAATAGCCCACAACATGGGCAATGTTGGACATCTGCAGGGTTTCGGTGAGGTGCTCCTGCATATAACCCGCCGCGCGCCGCAAGGCCTCTTCCGCAGGGCTGCTTCCCGGAAGGGAAACCGGAGCTGCGGGCAGGTCGGCCAGATCCGACAGGAGCAGAATGAATTCATAGAGTCTGCCGGAGATGTACGGGGCCTGGGACGGCTCCGCTTGGTCTGCTAGCTCCCAGAGCAGTCTCAGCGGGTTCATCAGCGACTGCGTGTTCTTCAGGGAGACCGCTGCGCCGAACGGCAAGCCGCAGCCGATGACCAGCTCTTCCGCAATCCTGCCCTTGAACCCGATATAGCCGACCAGCCAAGGCGCTCCGGGCAGCGGGTAATACTCGTGCGGCTGCCCGGTTGGCAGGATCATTGCCTGTCCCGCTTCCAGGGTCAGGCTTCTTCCATCCTTGAAGCGGACGCGGCCTTTGCCTGCGAATACAATGAAGCACTGCGGCACAAGATAGCCGGACGGGCGGGAGATGGGATGCTGGGCATGGCAACCGATATTGTACAGCGCGAGCGGCAGCCTCGGGTTCAGAGCATCCGAAGACAGGCGAAAAGGAAGCGGCATGGAGTTATCCCTCACATTCAGATTGTGCTATTCAATAGTGGCATTGTGCTAACGATATGATGATAATCTAATCTACAATATCAATATAGTCCAGCAAGGAGGCGGTCGCAAGGTGAGTAGCGGAGCAGGGAGAAGCAGAAGCCGGTTTGATGCAGATTGGAGCTTTTATAAAGGGGATATCGACATTCCTCATGCGGTGAAGGCCGGAATGACGGGCGGGATTACGGACTGCGGTTCCTTGCAGGAGGGGGATTGGCTGGATATCGCTTTTAACGATAAAGGGATGGGCCATCGGCAGCTGGAATGGAAGCCTGTCAGCCTGCCGCATGACTGGTGTGTGGAGCAGCAGTATGTGCAAGACGCCTCACTGGGTTCAAGAGATGGCAGCCACGGGTATTTGCCGGGCGGAACCGGTTTTTACCGCAAAAGCTTTGTTCTGCCGGCAGAAGGTGCAGAGCGCAAATGGACGGTAGCCTTCGGCGGAGTGTCGGGCCTCAGCTCGGTGTGGGTCAACGGACACTTCATCGGTGAGCACCGGGGAGGCTACATCGGATTCTCATATGATCTGACGGATGTGCTCCGCTACGGCGGGGAGGGCAAGAATGTCATACTGGTAAAGGTGGATGCGCGGGAGAACGAGGGCTGGTGGTATGAGGGCTGCGGTATCTACCGCCATGTCTGGCTGGAGCAGACCGGCCGGCTGCATGTGGCAGAGTACGGAACCTATATCACCACCCCGGAAGTAGCGCCGCAGCAGGCCGTGGTGCAGATCAACACCCGCATCTGCAATGAGTATACAGAAGGCCGGGCGGCCTCGCTGCACACGGAAATATATGATGCTGCCGGAGGGCGGGTCTGTGCTGAAACGGTACAAGCTTATGCCGCTGGGTACGGCGAGACGGAGCTGGAGCAGAGCTTTAAGCTGGAGCAGCCGGTCTTATGGTCTCCTGAAACGCCGTATCTCTATAAGGCCGTGTCCATCCTGAAGAATGACGGTATAGAGGTGGACCGGTATGAGACGGCGTTCGGTATCCGCAGTATCCGCTTCGATGCGGAGGAAGGCTTTTTCCTGAACGGAGAACCGCTGCTGATCAAAGGCACCTGCAACCATCAGGATTTCGCCGGTGTGGGTGTGGCGCTGCCGGACAGCCTGATTGAATACAAGCTGCGGCTGCTGAAGGAAATGGGCTCCAATGCCTACCGCAGTGCGCACCATCCGCCAACCCCCGAGCTGCTGGATCTCTGCGACCGGCTCGGATTGCTGGTGATGGATGAGAACCGCAAGCTCGACAGCAGTCCGGGTGGCCTGTCCCAGCTGAAGCGGATGCTCTACCGGGACCGCAATCACCCCTCGGTGATCATCTGGAACCTGGAGAACGAGGAGGTTCTGGAGGGAACGGTGACCGGCAGGCGCATTCTGAAGACCCTGGCGGATACGGTGAGAAAAATCGATCCCACGCGCCCAACCTCGGCAGCCATGAACCACGGCTGGTATGAGAATGGATACAATGAGGCTGTGGATATTACAGGCTACAATTATGGACACCGGGATCACCTGGATATCCGGGACCATGAGCGGCATCCGGAGCGGCTTATGATCGGCAGCGAATGCGCCAGCTATACCGTGACCCGGGGAATCTACGAGGATGATCCGGTACGCGGCTACTGCTCCGAATATGGCACGAATGTACCATCGTGGGGCTGCAGCCCGCAGCAGGCTTGGCGCGATGCAGCGGAGAACCGTTTTCTTACGGGCGTGTTCATGTGGACCGGGTTCGACTACCGGGGAGAGCCGACTCCTTATCTGTGGCCGTGCGTGAACTCGCATTTCGGGCTGATGGATACCTGCGGCTTCCCCAAGGACAGCTATTATTATATGCAGGCGGTCTGGAAGGACGAGCCGATGATTCATCTGCTGCCGCATTGGAACTGGCCGGGGTCGGAGGGCAAGCCCATTGAGGTACGGGTGTTCTCCAATACGGATACGGCCGAGCTGATCCTGAACGGAACAAGCCTGGGTGAACAGAAGGTGAACCGGACCGGGTATCTGTCCTGGGAGGTGGTCTATGAGCCGGGCGAATTAAAGGCTGTAGGCCGGAGCGGAGGACGTATTGCTGCCGAAAAAACCGCCGTCACGCCAGGTAAGCCAGCCCGGATTCGCCTGTACCCGGACCGGCTGACGGGTGAAGCGGACGGCTCGGATACGATTCCGGTCCGCGTGGCGGTTGTGGACGAACACGGGCACGTTGTTCCGGCAGCGGATAATGAAATCTGCTTCGAAGTGGAGGGGGCAGGCATACTTCTCGGCGTGGGAAACGGCAACCCGAGCAGCCATGAACCGGATAAGGCAGCTGTGCGCCGGGTGTTTAGCGGCTGGTGCCTGGCTCTGATTCAGGCTGCCGCCGCACCGGGTCCGGTAACAGTGCGGGCTGCATCCACGGGGCTTGCAGCGGCAGAGGTAGTTCTGCACATTTCAGCGGTTTCTTGATTAGAGATTGAACTTATAGGCTGTCAATTTCGGGGGAGCCGGGAGGAAGTCCTGCGCTTTTGCCGCTGCCTATTTATTTCCGGACAAGGGAACGTTAATATAGACATACCGAAATCCATATAAAAGGATGTTTCGCAAGTGATGCCCAAGCTGAAGAAATATATGCCTTTTACCTACAAAATGATGATTCCCTATCTGCTGCTGGTGCTGCTGACCGATGTGTCCATCGGCTATATCTCCTATTCCATGCTGACCGATTCGCGGACGGAGATGGCCGAGTCGAACATCCGGACAGGAATGGAGCAGGCCAGGAACAATATCCGCTATCAGATGGATGAGATTCAGCGGATGTCGGACAACCTGTTCGGAAGCCAGCCCTTTCAGCGTGCGCTTGAACTGAAGGGGACTCCGTTTGAAATTTATCTGGCTATGCTCGATGAGATCATTCCCCAGATTACCGCACCGCTGCAGCTGTTCGGAAACAAAATACGCTTCATGCTCTATACCCCGAACAGTGACCTCAACATTGTATCCGGGGACAATCTGGATGAGCCGATTTATGACAGCGATTATTACATATTGCCTTTTAAGGATATCACCGGAAGCGAGTGGTACCAGTCCCTCAAGGATTCGAAACGGGATAACCTCTGGCTGCAGATTGATACGGACCCGAAGCTGGACAACATTTCCCATGTCCGCAGACTGGTCAACTTCAGTGATTATAAAACCGTGATCGGCTATGTGCGCATCACCGTGTCCCTGGAGGATTTGTTCGGCGGATTTGACACCTTCCCCTTGGAGGAGGGAATCACCCTCCGGCTTGTGGAAGAGACCGGTGGCGAAATCCTGTTCCAGCGCGGCATGGCGGATTATGAGGAGGGCGGCAGGGATTTTCTCATTCTGCATGAAAAGATCCCCGGCAGCAGCTTCGTGATCGAATCTCTGGTGCCCTATACGTATCTGACGCAGGATGCGGGGAGGCTGCGCCGGGTGATTTTTGCCGTGTGCGCAGTCAGCTTCCTGGTGATGACGGTTATCGGATACGGGGTCGCACGGATTTCAGGCCGCAAAATGAGCCGGATCGTGGGGCTGGTGCGTGCTTTTCAGGAAGGAAATTTCCAGAAGCGGATACGCTTCTCCGGCAATGATGAATTTGTGCAGATCGCCGATTCGTTCAATGTGATGGCGACCAATATTCAGGAGCTGATCAACAGCGTGTACGTGCAGGGCATCCAGAAGAAGCAGGCGGAGCTGGAAGCGCTGCAGGCGCAGATTAATCCGCATTTCCTGTACAATACACTCTCCACGATAAGCAGTCTGGCGAATCTCGGCGAGATCGGCAAGGTCACCGAAATGGTGCAAGGGCTTTCGCGGTTCTACCGGCTGACGCTGAATCAGGGCAATGTCTACATTGCACTGGAGAAGGAGCTTGAGCAGGTCGCCACCTATCTTGAAATCCAGCGGGTGAAATATGCGGATGCGTTCACCGTCTACATGGATGTAGACGAGGAGGTTCTGCAGATGCAGGTGATCAAGCTGGTGCTGCAGCCGTTTGTGGAGAATATTTTCAAGCATGCGTGGTTTGGCGAGACGATTGCCATCCGCCTGACCGGCAGACGGGCGGGCGGCAACATTGAGCTGAAAGTCATCGACAACGGAATCGGCATGCGTCCCGGAGACATCCAGAAAATGATGCAGGGCAAGGGCCAGGCCGGCGGCTACGGGGTAAAGAACGTAAATGAGCGGATTAAGCTGAGATACGGAGACGAATACGGGGTTACCATAGCCAGCTTCTTTGGGGCTGGAACAACCGTTCAGCTCCTGCTTCCCGCCGGGCTCCAGGACAGCGGGGATATGGATGAGAGCTAGGAGGAATTTATCGATATGAGCATCAACGTACTGCTGGTAGATGATGAAGCTGTTGATCTGGAATGGCTGCGGCGAAGAGTGCTCGCCAGCGGATTGGATATTGCAGTAGTGGGAACGGCGAGCAGCGGCTTCAATGCGCTCAAGATCATGGAGGAAGAACGGATTGATATCATTCTGTCCGATATCCGGATGCCGATTATGACCGGGACGGAATTTGCGCGCAGGGCAAAGGTTATCAACCCCAAGACCAAAATTGTGTTCATCAGCGGCCATGAGGACTTCAGCTACGCCAAAGAGGCGATAGAGATCAATGCTTCCGGTTATCTGCTCAAACCTGTAGAAGACAGGGATTTGTATGGGATGCTGGGCTCCCTGTGCGCCCAAATGGAGCAGGAGAGAGAACAGGACCGCTCCTTCAGCGAAGCCTTGTCGCTTGTGAACAAGGAGCTCCTGCTGCGCTGGTTCGAGGAAGCTTCTTCTGAATATGCTGAACCGCATCTCCGCAGTATTCTGAATCCGCTGTTGCAGAAGGGCGCAGCGGCAGCGATTGTGGAAATTGATGATCTGGAATGGAAAATGCGGGGCCTGTCCGAAGAAGAAACCCGGGGGATCACCAAACAAATAGCCGGAATCATCAAGGCCTTTGTCGCGGATGTCAAGCTGGGAACCTTGCTGGCCGTTCATCATACCCGCTTTGTCATTCTGGCCACGCTTGCGCAGGACAGCTTCCTGAGCCAGCTGGAGGAGCTTATCCGCAAGGTGGCGGAGACCTCTCCTTGTACGGTGACCGTGGGCGTTGGACGTTATGCCCAGGAAGAGGCAGGGCTGCATGAATCCTATCAGCAGGCGCAGGCAGCGCTGAGTGCCAAATGGCTGCTCGGCAAGAACCGCCTGATCCGCGATACGACAGAGTCTTCGCCCCGGGGAACTCCGGGGGCACGCATTGAACAAACGGTGGAACTGCTGCTGGAGGCCATTATCCAGTATGATCTGGTGGCGATTGACGATCATCTGCTGGAGCTGTTCACGAAGGACCTGCCGGCTGCCGGCAAAAAGGATGTCTACGAGCTGATTATCCGCATCACCTCCAAGCTGCATGCGGATCTTCAGCAGCAGAACGAGAATCTGTATGAGCTGCTCCAGTGGGAATCCCATCAGCCGGATATTCTGTTCCAGTTCGAAACCATCCATGACATCCTGTCCTGGCTCAGACGCAGATTCTTCGAGCTGTCGGAGCTGCTGTATGTGAAGCGGCAGCGGCAGAAGCGCAAGCTGATCGATGAGATTATGCGTTATGTGGAGGAGAATCTGGAGAAGAAGATTACCTTAAAAGAGGTGGCTGCCCACTTCGACTTTACGCCGAATTACTTGGGCTATCTGTTCAAGGAGGAATACGGGCTGCCCTTCAGCGAGTATGTCAACGAGCGCAAGACCAGCCGGGTATCCGAGCTGCTCAGCGATCCGACCCTCAAAATATATGAGATCGCCGAACGCATGGGCTACAAGAACATTATCTATTTCAACCGGCAGTTTAAGCAGATCACCGGCATGACGCCGGGAGAGTACCGCAAAAAGCATAAAATATAGCCAGTCAAACGTTGCCCGGGCCGATTTTCAGGCCGCTGGCAATTTTTTTTGCCTTTTGGGAAAGCCTATGCTTTAACCGATCGTTGAAAAAGTATTACTTTTAGTTGATAGGCCTAATCCACAGCAAGTAAGCGCTTCTTTATAATAAGGCTATAGAGAAATAGCGACTGGGAAAGGGGACTGGAGAATGAAACAGAAACAACATGGATTCTGGGATGATGTGAAGAAGTATAGAGCCCTGCTCCTTATGCTGACACCGGCAGTATTGTTTTTCCTGCTGTTTGCCTATGTGCCCATGGCGGGAATTGTACTGGCGTTTAAGCAATTCAATTATACCGGCGGGGTCTTCGGCAGCCCGTGGAACGGACTGGACAACTTCAAATTCTTCTTTGATTCCGGTGACGCCTGGCGGGTAACACGAAATACGGCGTTGTACAATATCGCATTTATTGTTGTAAACAACGTGCTCCAGATCTTTGCGGGCATCCTGCTGTTCGAGGTGGCGGGCAAATGGTTCCGCAAGATTACACAAACGGTATTGTTCCTGCCTTACTTCATTTCCTGGGTTGTGGTCGGAGCCATTGCCTACAACCTGTTCAACTTCGACGTGGGTACTATCAACGTATTGCTGAAGGGACTGGGCATGCAGCCGGTTGACATCTACAATACTGCCGCTTACTGGCCGGTTATACTCGTGGTCGTGTCTGCCTGGAAGACGCTGGGCTACGGAACCATCATGTATCTGGCCGCAATCACCGGCATCGATACCGAGATGTATGAAGCGGCTGAAATTGACGGAGCGAATATTTTCCAGCGCATTATGAAGATTACGGTTCCTAACCTGATGCCGACAGTAATCATTCTGGTTCTGCTCGCCATCGGCAACATCTTCCGCGGAGATTTCGGGATGTTCTACAACATGGTCGGCAACAATGGGCTGCTCTTCTCATCCACCGACGTTATCGATACCTTCGTGTTCCGCTCGCTGACCACTTCCAACGAAATCGGAATGTCTGCTGCGGCCGGCTTCTATCAATCGCTGCTGGGCTTCGTAACAATCATGCTGGCCAACTATGCGGTACGCAGATACGATAAGGATCGTGCTTTATTCTAGGAAAGGGAGGCAATGCCAGATGAGTTCAACCACTGCAAATGTCAAACCTGCAGCAGTCCGGAGCAAGCGTGCGAACACGGACCGGCTGGTGCTGGCGATCATCGGATACACAACACTTACTATTCTTGCTTTGTTCTGTATTTTCCCCTTCATTCTGGTGGTTTCTTCTTCCCTGAGCGAGGAGAGCACGATTATTGAAAAAGGGTTCCAGATCTTCCCGTCGGCCTTTTCGACAGAAGCCTACAGCTTGCTGTTCAAGTATCCGGCGGATATGCTGAGAGCCTATGGCGTGACCATATCCGTTACTGCCATCGGCACGATTGTTGGATTGTTTCTAACCTCCATGACGGCTTACGTGCTGTCCCGGAGTGATTTTAAATGGCGCAGCCGCTTCTCCTTCTTCTTCTTCTTCACCACATTGTTCAGCGGCGGTCTGGTGCCGTGGTATCTGATGATCGTCAACTACCTGCATCTCAAGGATACGCTTCTGGTGCTGATTCTGCCGATGCTGCTGAACGTGTTCTACATCATTGTCATGAAGTCGTTCATGAGCAGCATTCCCGACGCCATTACCGAATCCGCCAAAATTGACGGAGCGGGCGATTTCCGGATCTTCATGCAGCTGATTGTGCCCTTGTCCAAGCCTGCACTGGCGACCATCGGTCTGTTCATTGCCCTTGCCTACTGGAATGACTGGTACAACGCGCTGCTGTTCATCTCCAAATCGGAGCTTATGCCGCTGCAGTACTATCTCTACAAAATGCTCGGCAACATGGACGGTATGCGGAAGGCAATGATGGCTTCGGGTGCGGTTGTAAATACGGATCTGCCTACCGAAAGCCTGAAGATGGCGATGACCATTGTGGCTACAGGACCTATCCTGCTTGCTTATCCGTTCATTCAGAAATATTTTGTGCAGGGCCTTACCATCGGCGCAGTCAAAGGATGATCTCAGGGCAACCTGGTTATCAATATACAAACCCAATACTATTTGATTAGGGGGAAACACGGTCATGATGAACAAGAAAAAGAAACTCACGGTTATGCTGGCATCGCTGATGATGCTGAGCACCATTCTCAGCGCATGCGGAGGCGGCAACAACAACAATACAGCTGCGGAAGCCACGAATAACGGAGCAGCCGCTACAGAAGGAGCAGCCGCCAATTCCGGCGCTCCCGACACCTCCAAAGAGGTCAAGCTGAAAATGCTGCTGATCGGCGGCCAGCCCGCGGACTACGACAAGGTATTCGGAGAGCTGAATACGAAATTGAAAGAAAAAATCAACGCTACCGTGGAAACAGAATTCCTTGACTGGTCGGACTGGACGCAGAAGTATCCGCTGAAATTTGCAGCAAATGAGGATTTTGACCTCGTGTATACAGCGAACTGGGCCTTCTATAACGATCAGGCGCTCAAGGGCGGCTTCCTGGAGCTGACCGATGATCTGCTGCAAACCTATATGCCGCAGACCTGGGAAGCGATGCCCAAGGTGAACTGGGAGCAGGCGAAGGTTGACGGCAAGCTGTACATGGTTCCCAACAACAATGTTGAGGTTACCGACAAAGTGGTCCTGTACCGCGAGGATCTGCGCAAGAAATACACTCTGCCTGAAATCAACAGCCTCGAATCCTACGCCAATTATTTGAAAACGGTTGCCAAAAATGAAACCGGCATAACCGCATACGGCGCAAAGCCTGCCGACGGCTGGAAATGGCACGAGCTTGACCAGGCTACCCTGGAGCAGAACAACGACTGGAATCTGGTGGATGCCAACCTGGTGCCGCTGGCCTACAAGCTGGATGATGCTACCGGTCAAGTATTCAACATCTATGACACTCCTGAATTCAAAGAACTGCTTATCTATTACAAGGATCTTGCAGACAACGGCGTGTGGTCCAAAAATGTAGTCAGCAACAAAAACGATGTATGGCAGGATATCAAAGCGGAAAAGGTTTCCTCCTATGCCTATAACCTGGGCAGCGTAGCGGCTAATCTCACGGAAATGCGCCGTGATAAACCGGATGTTGAGCTGGGGATTGCGGACATTACTCCGGACAAGAAGAAAATTGCCGCCATTTCGACCCAGAACGGGATGTCTATCCACGCAACCTCGAAGAATGCAGAACGTTCCCTGATGCTGATCGATCTGCTGCAGAACGACAAGGAAATTCACGACTTGACGATGTATGGCATTGCGGGAACCCACTATATTCCTGAAGGGGATGACAAGTACAGTGCAGGTCCTGCGGCTGCCAGCTACACCGGCTTCTCGAACTGGGGCTGGAACTCCCCGCTGAACCGTCAAGATGCGGCTTATCCGGTGGAAGCCGACAACATGTTCAACAGCTGGCAGTCCAGCATCTACCACTTCCCGCTGGAAACCTTCGTCTTCGACTCCACTCCGGTGAAGAACGAAGTGGCGAACATTGGCAACGTGATGCTGCGTTACGCTATTCCTCTGGAATATGGATTGATCGAGGATCTCGATAAAGGTCAGGCAGATCTGATCAAGCAGCTGAAATCGGCTGGCATTGACAAGGTGCAGACTGAAATGCAAACTCAGATTGACGCCTTCCTGGCTGCACAGCAATAATAATAGCAACGGCTTCCGGGCTGCTCCAAGGCATGGCTTTGGGGCAGCCCCTTTTTAAAATAGAATTTATAGGCTTGGCACATTAAATGATCCTTCTATTTCTCGCTGAAACCCCCCGTCCCTTAGAAGGCGGTGAAGCCGTTTCTGAATAAGAATTTATTTATATGTTTTGGGGTCCCCGCAAAGTACCTGAGTCATCATCGAAGCCAAGGCCCCACTTTGTGGGGGTATAAAAAACAAAAAGGAGTGGCATCACATGGTATATCACATTCAGGCGGGCATTGCCCCCAAAGAGATCTATCCGGCGACCTTGCGGCTGGGCGGAACCAACCCCCAGGGGGATCAGATCAGCTTTACGAACTACTATATGGAGCTGAACGGCAAGCCGTATTTTGCCGTCTGCGGCGAATTTCATTATTCCCGTTATCCGGAAGACAGCTGGGAAGCGGAAATCCGCAAGATGAAGATATCCGGAATCAACATTGTGGCCACCTATATTTTCTGGAATCATCATGAGGAGCTCGAAGGCCATTTTGAATGGCAGGGCAACCGGAATTTACGTAAATTTGTGGAGCTGTGCGCCCGGAACGGGCTGTATGTCATCCTTCGTGTGGGACCCTTCTGCCACGGGGAGGTCCGCAACGGCGGGCTGCCGGATTGGCTGTTCGGGCGTTCCTTCGATGTCCGCTCCAATGACGAAGGCTACCTGCAGTATGTGCACCGGCTGTTCCAGGAGATTGGCGCACAGGCATCGGGGCAGATGTTCAAGGATGGAGGGCCTGTGGTCGGCATTCAGCTGGAGAACGAATTCAATGCCGCGGCCGCCCTGTGGGAGCTGACCGCGAAGCAAGGCGATGAATACCTGAGCGGCGGAATCGGGGGCGAGGCGGGGGCCGAACATATGCGCATCCTCAAGCAGTATGCCGTCGATGCGGGAATGGTTGCGCCGGTATACACCAGTACAGGCTGGGGAGCTGCGCCGTTTCTGGAGGATGAGGTGCTTCCGCTGTATGGCGGCTACGCTTATACTCCATGGAGCATCAGCGAGCAGAATCCGGATCAGAAGCCGACACCGGAGTATGTATTCGTGAATTATCATCATGAAGAATCGGAGACAGGAGAATTCGATCCTCCGTACTCCAAGACGAAATATCCGTTTGCCTGCTGTGAGATGGGCGGCGGCATGCAGACCTGGTATTTGTCGCGGTTCCGGGTGGAGCCGGAGAGTGTGATGGCGATGAGCCTGATGAAGATCGGGGGCGGGTGCAATTTTGTCGGCTATTATATGTTCCATGGCGGTACGAATCCGGTGGGAAAGACAGGTTATCTGAATGAGAGCACCACTCCAAGGATCACCTATGATTTCCAGGCCCCGATCGGAGAGTTTGGCCAGGTCCGCGATTCGGCCCATTTGCTGCGGCCGCTGCATTATTTTCTCCGCCGGTTCGCCGGGCGGCTGGCGCCAATGGCTACGGTGCTTCCGCAGGGAGCGGAGGCCATCACCCCTGAAGATGCGCATACGCTGCGGTATGCGGTCCGCACAGACGGCAGCGCCGGATTCCTGTTCGTCAACAACTACCAGGATCATGTGGAGATGGACACGCATAAGGATGTCCGGTTTGCCGTTCAGCTGGCCGGGGAGACGATTGATTTTCCAAGAAAAAGCCGCCTTGCCGTCCGGCGCAACGCCTCGTTCATCCTGCCGTTCAACTTTGCGCTGGACGGGCTGAATCTCCGTTATGCTACGGCCCAGCCGGTGACTGTGGTGGAATCTTCCGCTCTGGCCACGTACTTCTTCTCCATGCCGGAGGGCATAGACGGGGAATTCATGATTGCTGCGGGAGAGGGCATTACGACCCTGTCAGCAGACGCCGGAACAGTGGAGCAGGATGCAGAGGGCAACTACACGGTGCTAATCCCGCATGACCGCTCCGCAATGATCCGGATTGAACAGAAGGGCTCCAGGGAGATCCGCATTTATGCCATGAGTGCCCGGGAAGCCTCCATGCTGTGGGAGCTGGAGGAGGGCGGGCAGCCGCGGCTGATCTTCTCGGAGATTCCGCCTGTTCAGACGGAGGACGGCCTCGAATTCTTCAGCAGCGGGCAGAGCAGCTTCTCCTTCCGGGAATATGCCGGAGGTCCGGCGGCAGCTGCGAAGTGGACAACGGCGGATGCTGGCTGCTCCATCGCGCAGCACAATGATGCGTGGTTCCACAGCTATGAAGTGAAGCTGCCGGCGAAGGAAATCCGGCTGGAGACCCGGAAGATCCACGACCACAAAATCGCGCTTCACCTCGCTCCCGGCACACTGGATGGAGCCGAAGAAGTGCTGCTGAGCATCGATTACACTGGAAACGTAGGCTATGCCTTCTCCGGCGGCGAGCTGTTCCATGATCATTTCCATAACGGTGCTCCCTGGGAGATCGGCTTGTCCCGCTTCAGGGATACGATCCGCAGCGGGGAGATCATTCTGGAAACTACGCCGCTGCGGACAGGAGTAACAACCGTGGCTGCCGATGCCGCCATGGCGGTCGAAAAGCAGTTTACCGGCGAAGCAACGGCTGTGTTCCGCAGCGTTACGGCTGTTCCGGTGTACCGGGTGGGATTAACGAAATGAACGAACGCTGCTAACGAACGAACAAACGAACAAACGAACAAACGAACAAACGAACAAACGAACGAACGAAAAGAACCTTAGAAGCGTGGCGAAAAAGTGGCCGGAGAGCCGATAGGGAGCCCAAACAGCGATAGCGGTCGCCTTTGTAGCCGGATTTCCCCCTATGGGGTTACAAAATCCAAAAAAACTGGCTACAACAGCGAGTGGAAACCTCTAACTGGCCGTAGGCCACGACAAAATCACCACACTTTTAGAAATTAGCGCGGACGAGGAGGGGACGATGCGACCGAGAGGAAGAGAGCTAAAGAGTTAAGTTATGATGAACGAAAGGCAGCCCCTGTTCGCACACCGTAGGTTAAAATGGAAGTGGAAACCATTTCAGAGCTACATGCGAAAGGAGCTGTTACTATGAAGAATACCATAAAATACGTCGGT
>NZ_JACBYI010000056.1 GCF_019352175.1 Paenibacillus sp. S150 | reverse complement strand
CGGGATTTCTCACCAATATTTTATCGACCTCTGATCCACAGCACCATTTTACCAAATACGCACTCTGTCTTCATCTGTTTTTCATGACCGACGGTGGCTGCCAGGCCATGGTTGATTAAGTGTACAATTTCCCACTATATAGAGTGAACTTAAGAATGTAACTTGCTGCATGGACGAAATCCTTGCTCCGCAAGGGGTTCGTCCATCGGCTGTCCATCATTCTTAAGTTCAGCTTATATAGCTCGCCGCAGCAAGCTGATTTTGATGGCGGCTACCTGGCAGGCTTAGCAATGAACGTATTCTACCTGCTGTAGGGCCTTCACCTAATCCGTTCAGCGTGATCCCCGCATGCCAATGTGACCCGCCCGGTCCCCGGTAACCCCGGCGAATCCGGCGAACCTCGAACCTCGGCGCACACTCCCGGAAGGTCATATTCATGCTATAATAGTAAGGCATTGTAAAGCATTTCGGGAAGGAGCACCACCCTGATGGAAGCAACCGCACAAGAGGTAGCGGAATGGATGGTCAAGGAGATCCGCTTTACGGGAACTCTGTACCAGACGGCCGCGATTGAATATGTGAAGGCCAACTTTGGCGAGCAGTTTGTATATGTGAATGAGAATGGGAACGCATCCTTGTCCAAGGACGTGAAGAAGGCGTTCCGCAAGCTGCACGCAGGAAGAATTGCCTGGGACCGCGACGGATTTCTGTGGGCCTGGACTTGAATAGCCTTATGAAGGCATCGCAGCGGGAAAGACCCTCTAGGCCGGATACGACTTTGGCCGCCCGGGCCTTTCCGTACCCGCAATTCCCGCAGAAACAACAAACGGCTGCCCCGCCCTTACTTAAGGGAGGCGCAGCCGTTTGTTGTTTAGATGTAAGAGCTTATATTAAATATATTCGAGCATGCCTTTTTCCTTGAGCAGATCCACGATATCCTTGACGGATTGGGCCTTGTCCTTGGGGCAGATCAGGACCGCATCGCCGGTGTCGGCTATGATGAACCCGTCGACGCCGATGGTGGTAATCAGCCGCCCGTTGCCGTAGATAATCGAATTGCGGGTGTCGATGCCCATGTGATTGGCCTTGATGATGTTGCCTGCATCATCGGGCGGGAAGATTGCGCCCAGTGCATCCCAGCTGCCGATGTCATTCCAGCCGAATTGGCCGGACAGCACAACCACCTCGTCGGAACGCTCCAGAATGCCGTAATCAATCGAGATATTCTGCAGCAGCGGATAAATCCGGCTGATCGTCTCCGCCTCCTGCTCCGTACCCAGCGCTTCGCTGATTGGCAGCATCGTGTTATACAGCCGTGGCAGATACCGTTTGAAATTATCAATAATCACCGAGGTTTTCCAGATGAAAATTCCGCTGTTCCACAGATAATTGCCGGAGGCCAGATAGCCCTGTGCTTTCTGGAAGTTCGGCTTCTCCACGAATTCTGCCACATCATACACTGCTACCGGATTTACTGCGATGGGCTCTTTATCATAAGCGATATAGCCGTAGCCGGTAGAGGGGAAGGTGGGCTTGATGCCGATGGTGACGATTTTATCGCTCTCCATGGCGAAGGTGCAGGCTTCATCCAGCGTCAGCCGGAACTGCGGCTCATCGGTTATATAATGATCCGAAGGGAGCACGACCATCAGCGAGTCCTCCTGGGTCATATGCATGATGGAAAAGGCGGCGAACAAAATGCTGGCCGAGGTATTGCGCGCTACAGGCTCAATCAGAATATTGCTCTTCTGTACGCTGCTGTGCATGATGCTCTCCAGCAGCACGGCCTGTGTACGGTTCGTTACAATGACGGTGTTTTCCTGGGGGATAATCCCCTTGAAGCGTTCAATGGTGTCGTTCAGCATAATGTCGTTTCCGCTGATATTGAGCAGCTGCTTGGGGATTTCCTGTCTGGACAGCGGCCAGAAACGGGTGCCGCCGCCTCCGGCGAGAATGGTGGCGAACTTATTCATAATGGGTCACCAGATGGGCAATGGAGAAGGAGATGATGCTCTCCGACCCTTGATTCAGATTCAGTCCCGCACTGTGGATGCCGTCATAGCAGGCTCCGGTCTGGGAATCCACCACGGGCAGCTTCAGGGAATTATGCCCGGTGTACCAGGCGTAGCAGAGATCCGCCTGCTGCAGATAGGCCGGGTCCTTGAGCACTTCAGCAGCTTCGCGGCAGGCCAGCAGCATTTCGCAGGCCTCAATCGGCTGCTCGTCATACTCCGCAGGCTTGCCGCCGCGCAGCAGCCAGCCATGGCTGCCGATAGGCTTGTAGTAGCCTCCCGGCGCGAAGGTCTGTGAAGCCAGGAAATCCAGGCTTTCTTTGGCTGTAGCTTTCAGATCGGGATTGCCGGAAATGCGGAAGGCTCTGAGCAGCGCCCAGGGCAGCATCGAATTGCCGTAGGTAAGGCTGTCCTCGTACCAATTCCAGCCCTCGCCTTTGGTGCGTACATATTGCTTATGCAGCCGGACGGCAATATTTTCGATAACATCAGTAATGGCGCTCTTGGGCAGAAAGGCTGCCTCTTCCGCTGAATTCCCTGCTGTGTGCGGATACGGGAAGGAATAGGTTAATGCACCGGGTGTGCCAAGGAGATAGCTGAGGCCAACGGCAGCATAGGCTACGGCCCGCGGGGAACCTAATCCCCCGATATGCGGCAGTGCCTGATTGATGAGATAGCGGCAGGTATTCAGCAGATTATCCGGCAGGATGGAAGAGTAAGAGAGCATGAAGCCCAGCGCCCACAGGGTGCGTCCCTGGCAATCCTCGGAGCCGCTGTCTTCCAGGAAGGAACGGTTATAGTCCATGAAATTGCGGAAGTTGCCTTGCTCATTTTGCGCGTGATGGATGAAGGACAGATAGGTATGGATCAGGTCCAGTGTTGAAGAGTCCGGACTTTTCTTATACATGAGTACAGCTGCGATCAAGGCCCGGGCGTTGTCATCGGTGGTATAGCCCTTGGAACGGTCGGGAACCCCGAATTTGGTATGCTGAAAAATCCCCGTGTCATCGGTTATTCTGCGCAGGTAATCGGTTTTGAACTGGACAGCCGCAGGTGTCTGCATCAAATCACGCTCCGGTCCGCCGGCTTGGCAAGGGCTATGATATCCTGAAAGATGGCGGCATACGTTTTCGCCACCTCACTCCACATCATGGTTCTTCCCAGCGCAAGCGTGCGGTTCTCCATGTCCGTCACCTTGGAAGGATCGTCCAGCAGCTCCAGGATGCAGGCTTCCAGTGAAGCGGAATCCCGGAAATTCGCCAGCAGGCCGCGCCCGTCGGCAAGCATCTCCTCGGCATACCGGTAAGGGGTGGATATAATCACCCGGCCGTAGCCGACGCCGTAAGCGAGCGTTCCGCTGACCGCCTGATCCTTGCCCAGATAAGGGGTCAAATAGATATCCGACATCACCAGCGACTGGATCACTTCCTCCTGCGTCAGCAGCTTGTCGACGAACAGCACATTGTTCGTGAGGCCCAGCTTGTGCACGAGGCCGGTCAGCTTTTCCCGGTAGACCTCGCCGATTTCCAGCTTGACCACGGGATGGGTCTTGCCCCAGATGATATAGAGCGCGTCCGGATGCTGCTTAACCACTCCGCTCATAGCCTCGATGGCGTATTCAATGCCCTTGCCTGGACTCAGAAAGCCGAAGGTGGAGAGAATCTTGCGGTCACCGAAGCTATATTGCGCTTTAAGCTCTGCCCGGGAAGCAGTCTCTACATAAGGCACGCCGTGATGGATGAACGCAATTTTGGCGGCGTTGATACTGTACACGGAGATTAAATCCTGCACGGTAGACTGGGCCATTGTGACCACCTTGACGCTCAGCCCGGCAATCCGGGTGATGATCTGGTGCTGCTTGGGGGTAGGATTCGTTAAGACTGTATGGAAAATGGCCACATAGGGCACATGAAGCTTCTCGATGAACTGCAGAAGGTATTCGCCGCTTTCTCCGCCATAGATCCCGAATTCATGCTGAATGACCAGCAGATCGGTATCGGATTGGTTGATGGCTTCGGCGGCATCTATATAATCGGACAGAGTGTTTTGGCTGATTTCCCTCATTACCTGGTCACTGTAACGGTAGGTCTCGTTGTTGTTCATCGCGATGATCCTCGGCTTGCCGAAGCCCTGAAGCTTCGTGAACTCATCCAATAGATCCTGGGTGAACGTGGCGATTCCGCATTCTCTGGGCAGGCTGGTGGACAGAAAAACAATATTCCGGTTGCTGCTGGCTTGTTTCATAATGAAGAGCCTCCCTATTCAATTTCGTAATTCGGAATAAAAAAAGAAAATAAAGAGGACTTTATTTTCTAGGTGAGAAAGTGGTATAAAGTTTTGGATCTGCAATTTATTTCCTGTTACAACTATAACATGACCGTTTTTTCTTGTCAATTTATTGACTAGCCCCCCTGTCTGCGGATATAGTGTTGTTGGAGGTGCCTGAATGCCAGTTATACGAAGTAAATTAAGTGAGGTTATGGAACGCCATGACCCCAAGTTATCCATCCGCAAGCTAGCCAAAGATATCAATTACCATTTCGATTCCGTCCGGCGGATGTATAAAGACGAGATGGTGCAGTATCCCCGGGATCTGCTGCTGAAGCTATGCACTTATTTTGATATTCAGCCGGGTGAACTGATCCGCATGGAACCGGATGAAAATGATTGGGCAATAGTGAAAGCAAACGAATATGAGGAGGAAGGCAATGACAAGGAGTCCGGGCAAGACGGCAACCTGTAACGAACTGCTGGATACCTTCTATGCCAATCTTCGCACAGTACACGTGGAGAAGCTGGTCTTCTCCGGTGTCGGCAAACGTGATGTATACAACATAACAGCCCCTTTTGCGCATGATGGGGAAGCAGTTATCCTGGGAAGAGTTGAGGAACGGGACAGCGAGTTCTCTCAAGTCTTCTTTTTTACACGCCGGGAAGGAGTTTGGATCCCGCGCCCCCATACACATACCTATAATTTGCAGGACCCGTGTGTCACGCTGATAAAAGGAGAACTGATTGTAGGCGGGGTAGAGGTCATTACGGCGGCGGATGATCCTGAGCGGATCGTCTCGTGGGCGACCCAGTTTTACCGTGGCTACCGCATCGACTCCATGCGCCACTTCTCCTCCGGGCCGGGGACAATGAAGGATATCCGGCTGATTGAACTGCAGGACGGCAGAATCGGCGTATTCACAAGACCGCAGGGAGCCAGGGGCGGAAGAGGTCAGATCGGCTTCACCATTATTGATTCACTGGAGGAGCTGAGTGAGCAGACCTTCCTGGAAGCGGAGGTGCTGCAGGATCAGTTTGTGCCCGAGGAATGGGGCGGTGCGAATGAAGCCCAGTTATTGAAAAATGGCCATGTAGGTGTGCTTGGGCATATTGCCTGCTTTGACCGCCTGGGACAAAAACACTATTATTCCATGGTCTTCTCTCTCAATCCTGATACAGCCCAGACGACACCTGTCAAAATCATTGCCGCCAGAAGCGACTTTCCCATTGGTCCCGGCAAACGTCCGGACCTGCAGGATGTTATTTTCAGCGGCGGCCTGGTGCGGGGGGATAATGGGCGGGCTGTGCTCTCCGTGGGGGTTAGCGATGCCGAGGCGTACCAGATCGAGATACCGGACCCTTTTTTGGAGTATGAGCAGTAGAAAAGAGAGGAGTTTGACTAGATTCTATGGTCATGGTATACTGGCGATGACAAGAATTTATGGTCAAAGAGAGCGGGAAATATAATAATGAGTAAATTTATCCAACTGAGCAATCGTACGGCTGAAACCAAGTCCAACCTGAATGCCGCCAGAAAACAGGGACATATCCCGGCTGTACTGTACGGAGTCAATAAAGATACTTTGAGCCTGGAAGTTAATGAAAAAGAGCTGCTGGATGTGCTGAGAACCAACCCCCGGGCCATTTTGCAGGGTAAGCTGTCCGATAATACAGCCGTTCCGGTAGTTGTACAAGATATTCAGAAGGATTCCATGTCGGGCAAGGTGCTGCACATTGATTTTCAGCATGTGAACATGAGCATCAGCATGGACAGCAAGGTTACAATCCATTTTGCGGGAGAAGCGGCTGGCGTTAAGGCCGGCGGATCGCTGCAGGTAGAATTATATGAAGTTGAAGTGCGCTGTATGCCGGGCGATCTGCCAACCTCGATGGAAGTGGATATCAGCAGCCTTGCCATCGGCGACCAGCTGCTCGTTTCTGACCTGATCTTCCAGGATGGCGTTGAAGTGCTGACTGATCCAAGTACAGTAATGATCCAGATCAAGACTGTGCATGAGGAAGAGGAAGAACCGGCGGCGACTCCGGCTTAAATACAAGATGAACCATACAGCCCCTTCGGGCAGAACGTGAAGGAAACTCATGATCCCATGATTCCGGTTGCGTCTGCCTGATGGGGCTTTTTGTGTTGTCTATGCATGAAAAAACGCCGGCAGCGCCTGTAAAGACACTGCTGACATTAGGGGGCTGTGGCCCGTGAATGCATATCCGTTACACGGGGACCTCGCGGCTGCCTTTTTCCATCGGAGAACTGCAGAGCGGGCAGGGCTTGGAGGACAGGTGATCCTCTGCTCCGCCCGCCTTCATCCGCGTCCACCCCGGGCAGCGGCTGCCTGTGCAGTTCCAGACGGGGACACGGTGTGTTCTCCCTCCGGACGCTGTGCGTGGGAATGGCCTTGCCGCCGCCGGAATTCCGCTTAAGGCAGCGGCAACTCCGGTTGCCCTGAAGGCGGAGAGCATGAAGCGGGAGACCTCGGCCTTCTTGCCGCGGTGCTGTGCGGGCGAGCTGATGAACAGCTCCTCGCGGGCTCTGGTTACAGCTACATAGGCCAGCCTCCGTTCCTCTTCAAGCGCGGCGAGGCCCGCTGCGTTGCCGGCAACGGACGTGCCGGTTCCTCTGACCGGTGTTGTTTGTGCTGTCTTGCGGTCCTTCAGCCGGTCTCCCTCCAGCGCGGAGCTGTGGGGGAGAATGCCCTCGGACGCTCCGATCAGGAAGACTACCGGGAACTCCAGCCCCTTCGATTTATGAATTGTCATCAGCGCAACCCGGTCGCCTTGCTCATTGAAGCCAGGCAGGCGGCTCCGCTCGTTGCATTCGGTCACATGATCGATGAACTCAAGGAACACCGGGATGCTGTCGAACCGTTCCGCCGAGGCTTCCAGTTCATCGAGCATTTCTTTCAGCATTTCCCGGTGCAGAGTGGCCTGATGCCGCTCATTGGCTTCGATGAAGTAGTCATAGAAGGCGGTGCGGATCTGGCGGATCGCCTGCACCGGAGTCAGCTGAATCAGGCCGCGGATCAGCTCCAGCCGTTCCCGCAGCTTCACGCTTTTGAAATCCTCCATGCCCGGCAGCGACAGCAGGTGAATCAGCGGCCCCTGCTTGGGCTGAATGCCTTCCATCCGGCGGATATGGTTCATGCCCTTCTCCCGGCTCATGTACAGGGTCGGCAGAATATTCTCCATCGCGGCGAAGTTGCGCCGGTTGACCGACAGCCGCAGATGGTCCAGCACCGGAGAGATCAGCCAGTGCTCGTAGAGCAGCTGGCCTTCACCATAATCGATGTAGGGAATACCGCGCAGGAGCAGCAGCTCAAGCATAGCCCGGTTGCTGCTTGAAGCGCGGTACAGCAGGGCGAAATCGCTATAATTCCTTGCTCCGCTTTGTACCTCGCTCAGGATATGCTCCACGATTTGCCCGGCTTCCTCATCCGCCGTCTGCGGGCGCAGATAACAGGGCTGTTTGCCGCTGCCCCTGGCCGCCTGCAGTGTCTTGGATCTGCGCCGTGTATTGTGGCGGATAATTCCATTGCCGAGGCCGACAATCGCGGGGCCGGAGCGGTAATTGATATCGAGCGTAATGACCCGGGCACCCGGGTAGAGCTTCTCGAATTCAAGAATGAATTCACTTCGCGCTCCGTTGAACGAATAAATCGTCTGGTCATCGTCGCCGACGACCATCAGGTTATGCTGCGGGCGGGCAATCATTTGGACAAGCTCATATTGCAGCGCATTGGTATCCTGGAATTCATCGACCATCACATACAGAAACCTCATCTGCAGCTCCAGCAAAAGCTCCGGCTTCTCCCGCAGCATCCGGCAGGCGATCAGCAGCACATCATCGAAATCGATTTTGAAATTGTCGAGCTTCCATTGCTCATACAGCATCAGAACCGCCTTCATTTCCTTCTCTGAGGCCGAGGCTTCCGGCAAATCTCCCGGCTCGCCCAGATTCATCTTGCAGGTGGAGAGCAGGGCAAGCAAGGTTTCCGGGGGATAGGCATCCTTTGGCAGCCCCAGCTCGCGCATGATCTGCTTCAGCAGAATATGCTGGCGCCGCGTCTCATTGAAGATTTCCTGCTGCAGGCCCTGACGGCGCAGGAAATAGAGAAAAAAGGAATGGAACGTGCGGGCCTGCAGGCGCGCGGCGCCGCTCTCGCTGACGCCCGGCAGCAGGGCGATCCGGCCGCGCATTTCCGCCGCTGCCTTATTGGAAAAGGTCAGCAGCAGCAGCTGGCTGGGAGAGATGCCGCGCACCGACAGCAAATACCCGGCTCTGCAGATCAGCACGGAGGTTTTGCCGGAGCCGGCCCCGGCCAGCGTCAGCAGCGGCCCCCGGTAATGCCGCACCGCCGCGATCTGGGAGGCGTTGAGCAGAATTCCGCTCTCCTCCAGCCTGCGGAAGTAAACGGCATCCGGTTCTCCGGGCCTCACTATCTCCCGGCTCGTCCGGGCAGAGGCGATGCTAGCCTGCGGAATGTGTTCGCCGGCAGCGCCCGGCGGTATATTATGGAATAATAGCTTGTTCATCGGGTTCACCTTCGTTAATGTATATTACGGTTTGAATTAAATTTTAGCCGATCTATACTATACCATCCGCTTGCGCCGCTGTCCCCGTAATCGGATGAAAAGACCACAAAAAATTGGCAGGGAAACAAAAATAATGCTATATAAATCTTCCATTTTCCAGGGTAGGCTTGAGATGCTTAATAAAATCCTTAACATCCAAATAAAGGGTTGATTAATGTCGGCTATAAATTTATATCCGGGGGAGGGAATTTGCACACCATAATGGAAGCGCTTACTGTAAAGGCAGGCTTACGAAGCAGTTTTATTGCGGAGCAAAATTGCAGGAGCCAAGCTCCATAAAACTAAAGCGAATGCTTACGAAGCAGTTTTATTGCGGAGCAAAATCGCAGGAGCCAAGCTCCATAAAACTTAGAGGAGGTTACATTATGCGAGTATGGAACAAAAGGATACAGGCTATTGCTCTATCAGCTCTTATGGCCGCTTCGCTGTTCTCTTCCTGGGGCGGCAGAGTTTCTGCCGTCGCGACGAACCTGGCGCTCGGCAAAACGGCAACATCCTCCGGCACTCCGTTCCAGGAGGCCGCCTTGGCCGTGGATGGGAACACGGGTACCCGCTGGGAATCACAGCCGGCCGATCCGCAGTGGCTTCAGGTGGATCTGGGAGCGGTGACTGCGGTCAGCCGCGTGGTGCTGAATTGGGAAGCGGCTTACGGCAAGGCCTATACCATTGAGGCTTCTGCTGACGGAATCAACTGGACAACTGTGCATTCAACCACGGCAAGCGATGGCGCTATAGATGATCTCAGCTTCACGCCGGTCAGCGCAAGATATGTGAAGATGAACGGCACCCAGCGTGCCACCCAGTACAGCTACTCATTGTGGGAATTTGAGGTGTACGGAACCGAAACCGGTGTCGGCGCTCCGCCTGTGCTGACAGCCGATACCACGCAGAATACCGTGGGCCAGCCCATAGAGCTGACCTTTACAGACAATCCGGCCTGGAGGAGCAATATTGCCTCCGTCAAGGTGGATGGAACGACAATCGGGTCAGGCCAATACAGTGTTGCCGCGGGCAAAATCACGCTGAGCGCTGCATTGTTCACCACAGCCAAAACCTATACGATTACAGTCGCGGCGTCCGGCTATAGCGATGCAGCGGTACCGCAGGCTGTAACGGCGGCCTCGGCTTCAGCCAATCTGGCGCTGAATAAGCCGGCAACAGCTTCCGCTAACCCGCTGCAGGCAGCTTCCCTGGCCGTGGACGGAAATGCGGGTACCCGCTGGGAATCACAGCCGGCCGATCCGCAGTGGCTTCAGGTGGATCTGGGGGCAGTGACTACGGTCAGCCGTGTTCTTCTGAACTGGGAAGCCGCCTACGGCAAAGCTTATACGATCCAAACCTCGGCGGACGGCACCAACTGGACGACGGCGTATTCGACAACAACAGGCGATGGGGCGACCGACGATCTCAGCTTCACGCCGGTCAGCGCAAGATATGTGAAGATGAACGGCACCCAGCGCGGCACCCAGTACAGCTATTCGCTGTGGGAGCTTGAAGTATACGGCAGCGGAGACAGCGGGAATGGAGCGGGTGCGCCAACCGGCCTTGCGGCAAGCTCAAACACGGTTAACTCGGCCAGCGTGAGCTGGAATGCGGCCGCCGGGGCGAGCGGCTATAATCTGTACCGTTCAACCAGCAGCACCGGGACTTTCAGCAAGCTGAACAGCAGCGTGCTTACGGCAGTAAATTATGCCGATACGGGACTGGCCGGCAATACTGCTTATTACTATAAAGTATCGGCTGTAAAATCAGGCGTGGAATCTGCCCTCTCGGCAGCGGTTACGGCTGTGACCCTGCCGGATTTTGGCCCGAATGTGTATATTTTCGATCCGTCCATGCCCGCTTCAGCGATTCAAGCCACAGCCAGCTCCATCTTCGCCACACAGGAGCAGAACCAGTTCGGGAATGAGCGCTACGCGCTGCTCTTTAAGCCGGGCACTTACAATGCCAATGTCAGAGTGGGCTATTATACCCAGGTGGCCGGACTCGGCTCCCTGCCTGATGATGTGACGATCAACGGCGGAGTAACGGTTGACGCCAATTGGATGGGGGATAACGCGACGCTGAATTTCTGGCGTTCGGCGGAGAATCTCTCCATCGCGCCATCGTCGGGCGACAACCAATGGGCAGTCGCCCAGGCCGCGCCGCTCAGACGCGTGCATATCAAAGGCAGCCTGTCCCTGTTCGATCAGGATGGCTGGTCCAGCGGAGGCTTTCTGGCCGATTCTCTGGTGGACAGTAAAGTAACTCCCGGCTCCCAGCAGCAGTGGCTCTCCCGGAACAGCAAGTGGAGCACCTGGACAAACGGGGTGTGGAACCATGTCTTTGTCGGCAGTGTGAATCCGCCCTCCGGCAGCTGGCCGGACAGCCCGTATACGGTGGTAGCGCAAACGCCGGCAGTCCGCGAGAAGCCGTTCCTGTATGTGGACGGAGCGGGTAAATACCAGGTGTTCGTCCCCGCTCTCCGCACCGGTTCCCAAGGCACCTCATGGGCGGACGGAGCCGCCGCCGGAACCTCGCTGCCCATCGACAAGTTCTATATCGCCCGTCCGGATACCTCCAGCGCTGCCAGCATCAATGCTGCGCTCGCCGGAGGCAAGCATCTGATTTTTACACCGGGAGTCTATCATCTGACAGATACGATTCATGTTAACAATGCGAATACGGTAGTGCTAGGGCTTGGATTTGCCACTCTGATGCCGGAGAACGGCGTGGTGGCAATGGCGGTTGCCGATGTGGACGGCGTCAAGGCCGCGGGGCTGCTGTTCGATGCAGGCGCGGTCAATTCACCGGTGCTGATGGAAGTGGGGCCAGCCGGAAGCGCGGAGAACCATGCGGCCAATCCAACCTCGCTGTCCGATATTTTCTTCAGAGTTGGCGGGGCGGCAGTCGGTAAAGCCGATGTGAGCCTGAAGATCAACAGCAATAACGTCATTGGCGACCATTTCTGGATTTGGCGGGCAGATCATGGCACAGGGGCCGCCTGGAATACCAACACGACGACAAACGGCCTGATTGTGAACGGAAACAATGTTACGATATACGGCCTGTTCGTTGAACACTACCACAATTACCAGACACTGTGGAACGGCAACGGCGGCCGGACCTATATGTACCAATCGGAGATTCCCTATGATGTGCCCAGCCAGAGCGCTTGGATGAACGGGCCGGTGAACGGCTTTGCTTCCTACAAGGTGGCGAATACTGTAACCACACATGAGGCGTGGGGCTTAGGGGTCTACTCATATTTCAGAGATGCCGTCGTTGCACTGAACAGTGCTATTGAAGTTCCAAATGTCCCAGGTGTCAAAATCCATCACGCGACCTCCGTCTTCTTGTCCGGCAATGGCGAGATCACTCACATCGTGAACAATACAGGAGCTGCGGCTACCGTCAGCAGCTACAGACAGACGCTTACTGAATATCCCTGAGCAAACGAGCAAATGGAGACCGGAGAAGAGAAAGTTAAGCCGCTCTATCCAAACAGCCTGCATGGAAAAGGCAGCTTTTCTGCTTAAACCTTCGCCGGATATCCGTATCCGAGAGGCGGGCGAACGGGCCGGGATCGGCAATTCCTCCCGGGTTCGTCCGGCGGTTGAAGAATTATTACGCAGTTACTCCCCAAGGAAACAGGGAATGGCAGGCTGACAGGAACCGGAGCTTTTCCGCCGGATGGCGGAGGGGTCCGGTTTTGCTGTGTGTTCAGCATTATTCGCCCCGGCCTGTGTCACATCTATGGGCATATGAATAAGCTGAATATTATTCGTATGCTCCGAAATCCATTACTCCAAAGGTGTGATTGTGATGAAGCCTATCGTCCGGCCCCGAAAACCGGCAGCTCAAAGAAACCGTTCCGGCCCCTACGCAGGCCCGCCCGGAACACTGCTCTACCGCAACTCGAAGTATGGCTTCAGCATCAGGCTTCCCCGCAGGTGGAGGTGCTACACAGCCGTTAGAAGAAGCACGCGGTGGAATGCTGCGGAGTACAGCGTATGTTTCCTTTTTAAATATAAAGGGAAGATTTACGAACCGGTGCTCACTCTGCTTGTGTACCGGATGACCTTGAAGCAGTGGATTGCCGCAGGCTACGATGATTCCCCGATCACCCGGCTGGCTGTGCGCAATGGGCGGATCTACGGCTATGCAGTTCCGGGAGAGCTTCCGGAGGAATTCCTCAATGCCAGAGGCAATGACTACGATTATAAAAGATACGGCAGACCGATCAGGCTGCTGAAGCGCATGGTGAACTGCGATGTCCCAAGAATCATAAAAACGTTCCGGTTAAGATGATCAACCCGCTGGATTTATTTCAATTTGGCAAGGACAGTATTTACCTTGCGTTCATATAAGCGGGGGTTGTCCTCCCGGATCTCCTCCAGCAGGAACGCCAGCGACTTCTTGATCCTCGGAGCCATTCCGGCGGCGATATCTCCATACTCCTTCCGGCTGATGTCGTCGTCCAAAATTCTTTGGTTCAGCACAATTGCCCAGTTGCGCGCATTGTCCAGCATGTCCGGAAGTGATTCCAGCAGCTGGGTCAGATACATCTCCATCTGGTAGCTCTCCACGAAATGAACCAGACCGAACATGACCTCCTCCTGCTCGGTATCATCATCGAACACTTTGAAGATCTGATGGATAACCACATCCTCCGTATCTCCGGCCAGCCCCTCCAGCGCCAGATCAAAGGCCTCGCATTCCAGCTCTGTCCGCAGCAGGCGGTTATGATATAACTGGGCAATCCCAGGATACATATTCAACGCGTGATTCCCCCTATACAGGAGTGCTGCTTTTGCAGCCCCGTAATTTATCGTACATATTAATATATTAGCAGCGGTTTAAATTTTTTCAAAAGCTTAAGTCCTCCGGAGAAGCCACCAGAGTGTTTAAAAAAGTCGCAATAGTAACAGAACAGGTCGCTTTTGTGTCGTTCAAAATCCGGTACAGGAAATATAATGGAACTGGATGAAAGCGTTCGCTTGCGCGGAGCTGGAGGCAACCTTAAGCGAGGTGATCTGATTGATACGTGTGCTGATCGTTGACGATGATATCTGTGCGGTAAAAAGACTGCTGGCCGGTGTGCGCTGGAGGCAGATCGGCGTGGAGGCCGAATTCGGGGCCCATCATCCTGTAGCGGCCCGCCAGATGCTGCGGGAGCAGCGGATTGATATTATGATCTGTGCTATGGAAATACCGGGAGGCGGTGCGCTTGCGCTGATGGAGTGGATGCGGCAGGACGGCTGCGGGACGGAATCGGTGATGCTGACCCGCCACGCGGAGCCCTTATACGGGCCAAAAGCAGTGCGTTCCGGCGGCGATTATCTGCTGAAGCCGGTGCGGCATGAAGAGCTGGAAAAGGCGCTGCTGCGGGCAGCCAGCCGGATGGAGGAGAAACGCAAGGCCCATCAGGCCGACAAGCTCTACCGGAAATACGAAGAGCGATGGAATAAGCAGAGGCCCTTGTTCATAGAGCGGTTCTGGCAGAATCTGCTGGAGCAGCGGATGTTTCCGGACAGGACAACCCTGGAACGCATGCTTTCGGTCTATGATATGGAATATGGGCAGCTCGAGCATGTCAGGCTGATCCTGATTAGCGTGGAGGGGTGGGAGAAGCCGCTCTCACAGCGGGACAAGGAAATTATGGAGCTTGCCCTGCACAGCGCCGCCGGTGAGATCATTCTGAACGGACGTAAGGGCCAAGCCATCCGTGACCGGCGGGGCAATATCCTGACGATTGTCTATTTAGGCAGTGAAGCAGAGGAACGGCCGGAGGTTATTGAGGAAAGCTGTGCGCAGTATGCAGAAGTCTGCAACCGCTCTTTTCACTGCAAGCTGTCCTGCTATATTGGCGGGAGTACACAGATTGCCGGAATTAAGAAGCTCTATCATGCCCTGCTGCATGCTGAGGCCGGGAATGGGAAGCAGCCCGGAGGGGTAATTACACTGGAGGAAGCGGTCCGGCACTCAGACGTGTATGGTGTTGTCCGGAACAGGGGGAATTCAGTCGTGCATCAAATTAAGGCATACATTGCCGAAAGGCTGCATGAAGAGCTGACCCGAGAGCGGCTCGCCGCACTCGTTTTTTTGAACCCGGCCTATCTGTCCCGCCTGTTCCGCAAGGAGACGGGAATGGCGCTGACCGATTATATTCTGCAGGAGCGCATGCGCAGAGCGGCCGACCAGCTGATCACCACAGACAAGAGCATCAGCCAAATCGCCGACGGGCTGGGCTACAGCAATTTCTCGTATTTTGCCCGCCTTTTCCGCAAAATCTATGCGGTGGCCCCGCATGACTACCGCAAAAAAGTGCGCCGCCGCGCTTAATTACAGGGGGTGTCCCAAGCCATGAAATGGCTCTGGGACACCCCCATTTTTGTTTTTTTCGGAGACGAGTTTCCGAATATTCACATTTCAACCCTTGCATGGGATATTGTCCGCTGTTATATTTTGCATTGTAACAAAAGGAATATTATTCTAATTTTTTACTCATTTGAGGGACTTCGTGATAGCTTCTATCATCTGCAGATAGATAAGGAGATTGTTTTCTTTATTACAAACGGTTTATCGCGGATTCCGGTTTTTGACAGCTTGTACTAAAATATTACACGAAGGAGGTAGATCTATGCAGAACAATGAAAATATGACATTGCTTCAGGTGGAAAGCGCCAGGGAGCAGCTGTATCAGACACAAAAAAAGTACGGTTTCCTGACACACCCCAAAGTTATCGAGCAATCTGTAGCTTTGGACCATCTGCTTAACCAGTACAGCTCCCAAAAAACTGTCTGCTGATTGGGTGGAATTCATTAATTTTTGGATAAGGAGGAAGCTTGTGTTTATTCCAATTCTTACTGCACTGACCGAGGCGCAACGGTTGATCCTTTTAATTTTGCTGGCAGTGAATATAGGAGCAATCTATTGTATTGCCAGATCAGGAGCAGGCCGGCGCTAGGAATCATCTCACTGTCCTTCGGAATCAATTCTTCTCCATAAGATGACGCAATCCCTCGGCTACACCATTCTCCGCATGACTCCGCGTAACAAAGTCGGCCGTTTCTTTTAGAATCGGTGCGGCGTTCTCCATGGCAATTCGGTAGCCAGCCATCTCGAACATGGGCAGATCGTTGTAGCTGTCCCCCATCACCGCCACCTGTTCCGCAGGGATGCCGTAATGCGCCGCCAGCATGCCCACACCCGCGCCTTTGTTCGCATCCTTATGGTTAATTTCAATATTGTTCACATGCGATGCGGTAATAATCAGGCCGGGAATCGCCGCGAACCGCGTGGAGGCTTCCTTCAACAGCTCACGGTTCAGCGAGAAGGCCAGTGTTTTATAGATCACCTGTTCCTCTTTGCTCCAGATCTCCTCCATGCTCTCTACATAGGTCACCGAAGCCTGCTGAAACTGTTTGGCGATCATAGCCTTCAGCAGCCAGCTTAGTTCTTCCGGCACATCCCCATCCTCCAGCGCCGCCAGCTTCTCCAGCCGCACCCGCTTGTCCAGCTCCGCATATACGTTACCTTCTGTATATACCTCATAATAAAGCTCTGGAATTTCATTCATCCAGCGCAATGCCGGAATGATATCCTCCTTGTTCAGCGGCTTGCTTGCCGCCAGTGTCCGGTCGGGCAGCGTGACTACCGCTCCGTTCAGACTGACAACAGGACATTCCAGATCGGCCAGCCGCAGCTGCCGTTCAGCATCCATATACGAGCGTCCGGTGGCGATGATGACAATGTGGCCCAGGCTTTGGGCGTGCACAATTGCCTCGCGGTTTTCCGGGCTGATCATGCCTTCCTCATTCAGCAGTGTTCCATCCATATCCAGTGCAATCAGCATGTTGGCATTCTCCTTCTCTGACAGGAAGTTGTCCCCTTCAAGGGCAGTGAAAACTTTGTTTGTATCTTATCATTAATTCTCTGAAAATAAAAAATATTTTCATGAAGTGTGCAGTGCTTCCGCTGCTTGCATAAATGAGGTGAATTTTCAGAAAAGAGTTCTGTCGTGGTACAATGAAAGGCAGACCTGCTTGCCAAACGGCCGGCACATCCGCCAGCTCACAGAACCGAACGTGTGTGGCGGTATTTTGCCTGCGGGAAGCAGCGGTCTGAAGCCAAAACATATCAAAGCATAAGCTTCAGGTGAATAAGCAAGGGGGAACTACGGATGAAGTCCAGAAATTTAGCTACTATTTCGCTGGCCATTATGGCCTGCGGCTTTCTGATTACACTGTTTTTGCCGGAGCATTGGGCGTTTGTCCTGCTGAGGGGCGGCTTCGAGGCCGGACTGGTAGGGGGGATTGCCGACTGGTTTGCTGTTACCGCACTGTTCCGCCATCCGCTCGGCCTGCCGATTCCGCACACCTCTCTGCTGCTGAAGAACCGGGACAAAATTATTCAGTCCCTGATCTCCGCGATGGAGAATGAGCTGCTGAACAAGGCAAGCATCGAGAACAAGCTCAGCAAAATCCGCATCGTCTCGCTTGGCGGCACATTTCTGACCCGCCTGTTTGCCCGGAGGAAAGCGAGGAACGAAATACTGGAGCAGCTCGGCAGCTTCGTGCAGAAGCTGCCGTTGGAGCAGGCAGTTCCTTACATTCAGTCCGCGGTGTCCGGCTATGTCCGTGAAGCCAAGCTTGGAACGGCTGTAGATACCATCGTCACCAAGCTTATGAATGACGGGAAGGATGTTGCTGCCCTGGATTACGCACTGGAAGGAATCTCCGGCTGGACTGCCCGTCCCGAGACCCGGGCCATGCTGGGCAAGATTGCCAGTGAGAAGCTGGCAGAGGTGAAGCTTGGCGGGCTGAAGGGCATGGCTTTTCAGGCTTTTGTCGGATTTGTGGACGCTGAAATGCTGGGAGAAATGCTGCAGGGTATGGTGCAATCCGGCATCCGCGATTTCCGTGAAGAGGACAGTCCCTACCGTGAGCAGATTATCCGGGAAATCCGTGTCGCCATCTTTCAGCTGGTGAATGACGAGGTGCGGATCGCCGCGATTAAGGACTGGGCGTTGGAGGGGCTGCAGAGTGAAGCCGCCATGGCCTTCCTGCAGGAGCAGCTTGAGCAATTACGCGGTAAAGCGGTTGCCGTACTGGAAGAGGAACGGACTTCGGGAGGACGCAGGCTGTTCGGCCTGTATGCCATGCTGGCCCGCCGTATCAGTAAGGAGCAGCAATGGATTCAGGGCTGGGAGGAACGGATACGCGCCTCTTTGATCACCTTCGTAGAAGCCAATCATTACCGGCTGGGGCTTCTGGTCAAAGAGAACCTGGATCAGATGGATGACGCCAGTCTGGTGAACATGCTGGAGGATAAGATAGGCAAGGATCTGCAATGGATTCGGGTCAACGGCGCGGTCTGCGGTTTTGTCGTGGGGCTGGTGCTTACCGTGATACAAATGTTTTGAACATAACAGGCGTGAGATTACAAAGAGGCAGCATGCGGCAGCGTTTGGATCAGAAACTCTGAATCCGGGATGCCGCCCGCTGCCTCTTTTAATATGTGCTTATCATCCAGGGGACAAATAGGGTACGGGGCTTACAGCTGGCTTTTACCGTTGCTGATTGTGTAGGCTTCCTGGACAGGCAGTACAAATATCTTGCCGTCGCCGAAGGAACCTTGCTCACCGGTTCTTGCCGTTCTGAGTATAGCACTGATTACCTCATCCTTCTCGTCATCATTAATGACCATCATCAGCATCTTCTTGGAAATTTGATCGTAGTGGTTATTTCCGACCTGTATTCCTTTTTGTTTCCCGCGGCCAAGCACATCCATCTTGCTGATGGAGGGAAATCCGGCAAGCAGCAGCTCAGCCATGACTTCATCCGCTTTCTCGGGTCTGACTATAGCTTTGATCAGTAACATAATGATGCACCCTTTCTACAGCGAATAGTGTGTTGTAGGGGGTTGCCAAGGTCTGGGTGGCCTTTTTCCGATGATGCATGAGCTTAATGGCAACGCTTACAATCTGAGTATAATATTAACTTTGGCTGTATCCTGCGAATAAAATCACAAATTCAATGCTACACATTGTCGCATGGCAGAGAAGCGTAAGGCGTCACTTCATTTGTTAAATCAGGAACAAGAAAACGGTATAGCTCCTCCAGAGCCGCCGCCGTGTGCTGCCACCCGAAAGTCTTCAGTGCATCATTTCGTCCCTGCAGTCCGATCTGGGCCGCCAGCTGCGGCTGTCGGCCCAACTGCAGCAGCTGCTTGGCGAAGGGGGCCGCTTCACGGTAACGGTCCACCAAATACCCGTTGTGGCCGGATGCAATGATCTCACGGATGCCGCCATTGTTGGAGGCAATGACCGGCAGGCCGGAGGCAATGGCCTCCACGTTGACGAGTCCGAAGGACTCGTGCCGCTGGGACGGACAGACGAAGACATCGGCGGCCTGATACAGGCCGTGAATATCTTCATGGGCGATCTTGCCGGTAAAAGCGGCCCGGACTCCGAGCCGCCGGGCCATTGCCTTAAGCTGCCGGATATACGGCGGCTTGCCCTGCCCGGCGATAATGAGCTGTGCCGGCAGATGCTTATTAAGCAGGCACATGGCCTTAATTAGTACCGGCACTCCTTTGCGGGGAATGATCCTGCCGACGAACAGCACGGTGAATATGGGAGACAGCCGGTAGAGCTTAAGCGCTTGCCGCTTCTCCGGGAGCTCTGCCGGAGAGAACCGGGTCAAGTCGGCGCCAAGCGGAACAACACGGAGTCTTCCGCCCAGACCGGGAAAACGGCGGGCCAGCCTTAGCTGCAGGGAGCGGCTGTTGACAGCGATGAGATCGGCCCGGGCCAGGCTGCGGGCAATTCGGGATTCCGCCGGAACGAAGGTCAAGGAATGGAGGAACAGCAGCACAGGTGTGCGGGGATGCCGCCGCTTGACGGCGGCCATCAGCAGCGGCCGGTTATCGACCTGTATGGCATCAAAGTGCTCTGCTTCGAGGTAGTCCAGAACTGAAGCAAGGTAACGTGCAGGTGTGCCTGAGGCCAGCCTGACGATGCGAACCTGTTCCAATTCATCGGTTTCAGGGAAGCCGGGAGCCTTTCTGCTCACTATAGTCACCTTATGCCGGTGGGCCAGCCTTCTGGCAATCGCCCAGATGCAGATTTCTACAGAACCGTTTCCCGGCAACGGAAACTGCTCCGGTGCGATCATACAGATATGCATGTGGTATGCCTCCTTCGCCCTATGGTGTGTTTCTTACCTAACATATGCCGCCAGGCAGGCAGAAGACACATCTGCATGAGGATCAGGATGTGATTTGCTTGGAGGCTGTACTGATTACACCGGAAACCTTATGTTCGAGTTCAATGATCCTTTGTTTGCTGACCGCGATTTGCCGGTAACCGGAGAGTAATGAAGTCAAAGACCGGCCGGCTAAGGAAGGATTCTTCTTGCGGGTTGCAGCCTTGAAGTCGCTCCAATCCGCTGCCAGACGCTTGTTCAGTGAAGACACGACACTCTTCTGCGATTTGATTGATATCTGCGGCCCTTCAATCCCGGCAAGGGTTTTGCGTACGGCCGCTGTTTTCTTGGCCCGGGCATCCTTGGCGGCCTTCAGCTGTGCTTCTTTGGCCCGAATATCCTGGCGGGCTGTCTGGACAAGGATCTTCATGGCATCGGCCTGGGCGCGCAGGATGGAATTCAAGGATTTGTCCCCCAGACCCTTGACCAGAGATATGCGTTTGTTAAGCGCACTGTATTGGTCAAAGAGCGGCTGGTACCGGCTCTTGGTACCGGCAGCCGCAGCGGTAAGCCTGGTCACATTAGCCTGATCTATGCTCTTGATCTTCTCCTTCACTGCTAAAAGCGACTGTGCATTGCTGTCATGAAGCCTGCGGATCTGTGCTTCTCTGCTGTCATATTGAGCCGACAATGCAGACAGTTCACTGTACTGGCTCTTCAGTCTGCCTCTTGAGGATGAATCCGCAACCGCTGCCGTCAAATCAAAAGCCGCCTGAATGGAAGGGGTCAGCACCGTTGCGGAAGCCGCAGCCGGAGCTGCCGGGGGCAACGACAGAAGCAACAGCGTTAGTAGTGCTGTCAGGGCATTCTTAGGGTTAATCATCTTTTTCCTCCTTTTTATTATCCGCCAGCCTGGGCAAATACAAAAAAGCACCCGCAGCAAAGGCTAATAGCCTTCATTACGGGTGCTTCCATCGTAACAGGTCACGAATAAATATGTATTTCATACTATAGATGAACCTCCTATATCCGTCAATATTTACAATTTAAATTTTTTCTAGTTTGCAGCGGGTGTTTCATTTCTTTCCTTACTTCTCATATCGTATACTGGGGTAATAGACAACAGAGAGTCTGCGCAAGCAGCGGCTCGTGATGAAGGAGGCCTGGCTGAATTGGATAACGATAACAGCGAACTTCTCGATCAAGCATTCCTGATGTCTCCGCTCGGGATGGGAGTACTGTCTTTGGAGGAACACAATTGGGTAAAGGTTAATCCCGCCTTCTGTCATATTCTTGGCTGCAGTGAACAGGAATTCCTGGACGGCGGCTTGCTGAAGAATACCTCTGCAGCGCAGGAGGGACTGCAGTGCACGGATATAGGTCTTCTTAAGGACGAGCTGGCCTCCTCTCCGGAGGGTTCTCTTGTCAAGGAGATGAAATTTCTGACCCGCACGGGACGGACGGTATGGCTTTTGCTCACATTCGTTAAGGCCGGGGAGAGACAAGCCCCTCCGCATACTATTGTGTACGCCAAGGATATTACCGACCGCAAAATCGCTGATCAACTGACTGTGGACAGCCGCGATCTCTATGATTTATTTATAAAAGATGACCAAACGATGATTTCCTTCACCCTTCCCGACGGAACACTGAGCTTCATTTCGCCCTCCTCACAGCTGCAAATCGGCTTTGCGCCGGAGGAGATGGTCGGCAGGAACCGGGTGGAATTCTATCATCCTGATGATATTGCAGGAATGGATCAGACCGGGGGGCTGCTGGAAGATAAAACAAGTATCCGCCGGCTGCGCCATAAAGAAGGGCATTATCTGTGGTTCGAGACCTCATTTCATGTCATCCGTGGCGAAAGCGGCGAGGTGGTGCGGATTATGGGCATTGGCCGCAATGTGACCGGCCGCAAGCAGAATGAGGAGGCCTTGGCTGCTGCCCGGCGGGTCGCCAGGATTGGTTCCTGGGTTTGGGATATGACCAAAGGCAGGCTGATATTCTCGGAAGAGCTGCAGCGTATGCTGCACTATAGTACGGGAGCGAACGCAGGCTACGAGACCTTTTTGTCTCTGGTTCATCCGGAGGACATTGATTTTCTGTGGAAGGCAGTCAGACGGGCAGCAGAAAAAGGGGAATCTGACGAAGCCTCCCTGCGTCTGGTTCTTCCGGATGCCGCCGTGCTTACGGTACACATTCAGTGGGATGTCATGCGCGGCCCCGCCGGCAAGCCGGTGCAGCTTGTAGGCATGATGCAGGATATTACCGAGCGGCAGCAGATGGAGCGGCAGCTTAGAGAAAGCGAACGGAATTACCGTCTGATGTCGGAGAATTCAATGGATTTAATCTCGCGTCATGCAGTGGGGGATAGTATATTTGTGTATTGTTCTGCGGCTTCCCGCTCCCTGTTGGGCTATGAGCCTGAGGAAATGGTGGGGACCAGCGCATTGGATTACGTGCATCCGGATGAACTGGCGGAGGTCAAGAAGGTGATGGCCGGCAGTGAGCATTCCGGATCGATTCCCGTAATCACCTACCGCTACCGCCGCAGGAATGGAAGCTATGCCTGGTTCGAGACGAACAGCCGTTATATTTATGATGAAGATGGCCGGATTTTAGAGTTTATTTCAGTCAGCCGTGATATAACGGAGCGCAAGCGCTTCGAATCCATGCTTCAGGAAAGCGAGCAGCGCTACAAATCCCTCTTTGAGTATAATCCGTCCGCGGTTTATTCCATGAACCTGCGCGGGGATTACCTGACTGCAAATGCCAATCTGCAGGAATTGACAGGCTATGCCCTCGATGAGCTGGTCGGTATGCACTATAAGACGATTGTGCATGAGAAGGATGCAGCAAGAACCCTGCATCATTTCACGCTGGCCAGCCAGGGCGAGCCGCAGAGCTATGATCTGACCCTGATCCATAAAGAGGGGCACATGGTAGAGATTAACACAACCAAAATCCCGATTATTGTAGACAAGCAGGTAGTGGGGGTTTATGGAATTTCACGCGACATTACAGAGCGCATCAGATATACCGGGCAAATTGAGAAGCTGAGCAATGAGTACACGCTGATTCTTAATGCGGTGTCCGAAGGCATATTCGGCCTGGATACCGAAGGAAGGGTGACATTCATCAATCCGGCCGGCGCGCAGCTGCTGGGCTTTGAGCAAGACGAGATTATGGGCCGCTCCTATGTGGATCATATCCGGCAAACGGCGTCTGATGCGATCCACTACCGGCCGGAGGACTCTCCGCTGATACGTGTGATCCGGGCAGGAGAGTCCCAGCGGAGCATGGATGCGGTGCTGTGGCGCAAAGACGGCTCCAGTTTTTTGGCGGAATATCAGGCAACGCCGTTGTTTGACAAGGGGGAACGCAAGGGTGCGGTTGTTGTGTTCCGGGACATTACCGATGAGCAGGAGATTATCCGTGCCAAGGAGTCTGCGGAGAAGGCGGACCAGGCCAAATCCGAGTTTCTTGCGGTGATGAGCCATGAACTGCGGACACCGATGAATGGAATTATGGGGATGACGGATCTGCTCGCAGAGACGGAGCTTAACGAGGAACAGCGCGGCTATGCGGAGATCATCAGTCAGAGCAGCGCTTCCCTGCTGTATATTCTTAACGAAATTCTTGATTTCAGCAAAATCGAAGCCGGTAAAATGACGCTTGTTCACGAGCCGGTCAGTGTGAAGACAGTCATGGAAACCGTAACCGAGCTGTTCTCGATTAAAGCCAAGGAAAAGCATGTCCGGCTGTCCTTCCGGATAGCAGGGGATGTGCCGGAACTGGTCATGGGTGATGCGGACCGGCTGCGCCAGGTACTGGTTAATTTAGTGAGCAACGCGGTAAAGTTCACTGAAGAAGGCGAGGTCTCTATTGACGCCGAAACGGAGTTTTGCCCGTATGCCAGGAAGCTGAGCCTGAAGTTCAGTGTCCGGGATACCGGAATCGGCATTCCGCCCGAGAAGCAGCCGCTGTTATTTCAATCGTTCTCCCAGCTGCATCCGTCGATTAACCGTAAATATGGCGGCACCGGTCTGGGCCTCGCCATCTGCAAGCGCCTTGTCGAGCTTATGGGCGGAGCCATTGGAGTGGAGAGCACAGAAGGCGAAGGCTCCAATTTCTATTTTACGCTTCCTCTTGGCACCGATGTGGAATTTGAGGAGGGAGGGACGAACGGCGGGCATCCGCCGGAGGCTTCGAATTTCCTGGGCGGCGGCGGCAGGAATACAGAAGCCTCTGGCAGCCGCAGCAATGCCGAAGAGGGAGAATGCCGCAATTTATTGCCTGCGGGGAGTTCCGCTCTGCCGGGAGCGAAATATGGGTCTTTGCGGATTCTCGTCGCGGAGGATCACCCCGTCAATCAAAAGCTTATGCTGACCATGCTGGAGAAGCGTGGATATAGAGCGGATCTGGCGGAAAATGGACTTCAGGCGCTTCAGGCGGTTCTGGATCGTCCGTATGACCTGGTCTTTATGGATCTGCAAATGCCGGTGATGAGCGGGCTTGCGGCGGCGGCCGGAATCAGGGAGCAAGCCCCGCAGCACCACCAGCCATTCATCGTTGCCGTAACCGCATTTGCCAGGCCGGAGGATCGGGAACGCTGCCAGGCTGCGGGTATGGAAGACTTCGTCAGCAAGCCGTTCCTCTCCTCAGACATTGAGCGGATACTCCGGCAGCTGCGGAAGAAGACATCATTATGAGAGAAGAACGGCTTGGGCACCGGCTGACAGTGGAGCCTTATACACAGTGGGAGCCGGGGGTATCTTCGCCCGGCTCCGCCTGCGGACCGGCGACCATGGCCGCCTTAATAGAATATTGGCACACCCGGAGAGGCTGCGGCAATATTCCCGGCATCAGTCATTTCAGCTCCAAAGCGGCGCATATTAACTACATATACAGCCGGCACGGGGGGACCCCGTGGGGGATGAGTGCGCGCGGTTTTGCCAGAGGGCTTAAGGCATATCTTAGTGCTGCCCTTGCGCATGAGAAGCATAGACGGCAGCCGTTTTCAGTATCTGTTTTTAATGATATGCAGAGGTATAGAGCGGAGATCGACGCGGAGCGCCCGGTGGCGGTCAAGTTCGACAAGTGGTTCAGCATGCGCTGGCGGGGAAGGTATGCCTACGATTACCATTGGGTGCTGGGAACCGGTTATGAGAGTGCGGACACGGAAACGGGACCTGTGCTGATTGTTCAGGATAATGGCATCCGCCATAAAAACGGTGGATTTACCCCTGGCCGGGAACGGCGTATCCCGTATTTGCCCAATCAGAGCATTCTCACCATGGTAGCGCTGGACATAGGAGAAGCAGCCGGAACCCTGCCAAGCTAAGGTTACGGGAAGTTGTACTAGTCAGGCCGTCCTTCGAATACCCTGTGTACAAACGTTTGCGCCATAGCTGACAGCCAGGTTATAATATCCAATTAATAAAGGGTAAAGGGGACAGATTGCTTTGTCAGTACAAAGGGAAATGGAAGAAACCATCTATTATGGAGATCCTGCGGCTACCAGCGGCATTTCCGTATTCGACCAGGATTTTGACGAAATGTTCAGCTACGGCGGAGACGATCTTGGCCTCACTTATACTTCTGCTTGTTCAGCATTTTGTTTGTGGGCACCCACCGCACAGGAGGCAGAAGTGGTGCTCTACGACACTTGGCAGCAAACCGGCGGCCGCCGTCTGCCTATGATCCGTGAGGTGCGGGGAACCTGGAGGCTGACGGTCCCCGGTGATCTGGAAGGCAAGTTCTATACCTATCGTGTGCGTATCGAGGAGCGGTGGAATGAAGCGGTGGACCCATATGCACGGGCAGTCGGCGTGAACGGTGACAGAGCGGCGATTGTTGATCTTCGCAAGACGGACCCGGAGCGGTGGACCAAGGATAAGCCGCCTTTGGCCAATGCTGTAGACGCGGTCATCTATGAGCTTCATCTGCGTGATTTGTCCATTCATCCGGCCAGCGGGATTGCCAATAAAGGGCAATTTCTCGGACTTGCCGAAGAGGGGACGCGCGGTCCCGGGGGGATTCTGAGCGGACTCGATCATATTGCCGATCTTGGAGTGACGCATGTTCAGCTGCTGCCTGTGTATGACTATGCCACAGAGAGTGTGGATGAGACCAGACTGGACCAGCCCCACTACAACTGGGGCTATGATCCGAAAAATTATAATGTGCCGGAAGGCTCGTACGCCACAGATCCCTACCTGCCAGGGTTGCGCATAACCGAACTCAAAACCATGATTCAGGCACTGCATGACCGCGGGCTGCGCGTGATCATGGATGTTGTCTATAATCACGTGTATGACGGGTACCGTGTGAACTTCACCAAGCTGGTTCCCGGCTATTATCTGCGCTACAAGCGGGATGGAGGTCTGTCGAACGGTTCGGGCTGCGGCAATGATACAGCCTCCGAGCGTGCGATGATGTCCCGCTTTATTGTGGATTCGGTACTCTACTGGACCAGGGAATATCATATGGATGGCTTCCGCTTTGATCTGATGGGCCTGCTTGATATTGACACGATGGCCGAAATACGCCGCCGACTGGATGAAATTGATCCATCCCTGCTGACCATCGGCGAGGGCTGGATCATGGAGACGGAGCTTGCGGGTGAACGGCTGGCCAATCAGAGCAACGCAGACGCGCTGCCGGGGATCGGACACTTCAATGACGGCTTCCGCGATGCGGTGAAGGGCAATATATTCCGCTATGGTGAGCCGGGCTTTATCGGCGGCAAATCCGGTTTGGAGCAGGCGGTGAAGACAGGCATCACCGGGGGTGTAGTGTATGGACAGACGACCGGCCAATTTGCCGACGAACCCCAGCAGTGTGTGAACTATGTGGAATGCCACGACAATCATACCCTGTGGGATAAAATCGTCTTGTCCTCCGCCGGAGCAAGCGACAAGCATCGCCGGGCGATGCACCGTCTGGCCTCGGCCATGGTGCTGACGAGCCAGGGGATTCCTTTCCTTCATGCCGGACAAGAATTTATGCGTACCAAGGACGGAGTGGAGAACAGCTATAAATCACCGGCAGAGATTAACTGGCTGGATTGGGAGCGCTGCGCATCCCATACGGACGATGTTGCATACATGAAAAAGCTCATCGCCCTGCGCCGGGCACATTCCGCCTTCCGTTTGCGCAGCGCAGAAGAAATCCGCGAGAAGCTGTTTTTCGAGAAGGCGCCGGCCGGTGCCATTGCCTATACGCTGCGCGGGCATGCCGGCGGTGACAGTGCGCTGCATTTATACGTGGTCTGCAATGCCAATCCGGACGGAGCATCGCTTATGCTGCCTCCACTGGGAGAATGGGAGCCGCTTCTGGGCGGAGAGCTGGCGTCATCGGGCGCAGACGGGCGGTTGACCGTTCGGGGTCTCGGAATGGTTGTGCAGGCGGTGCAGGCGTAACTGGCCCAAGCCGTTTTAACGCAAATATATAATTGAAGGCTGCCCTGCAAGCCGGGAAGTTTGCCGGCAGGACAGCCTTCATAACTAATAGGTCAGCCGGAAATTTCTGGCTGGCCTATTTTTGCAGGTGTTTTAATGAGACGGCAGCCGTGAGAATGTGGGCAGGCTTGGGGAGGGTGTGCCCCGTCAAAAAGCTGTTCTCCTACCGGTGCGCTTATCCAAAATTAGTACTTCACCTGTCGTAGTAATCATGCTACAATATAATTACTACGACAGATGTAGTACGACAGATGCAGTAAGGAGGAGGGCCATTGATCAGCAGTGATGTAATCCGGGGGTATAACGATACATTTATTTTATATATGCTTTTGGATGGTGAATCCTACGGTTACGAAATATCCAAGAATATCAGAAGGCTGTCGGATGAGAAATATATCATGAAGGAAACCACGCTCTATTCCGCGTTTGCCCGGCTGGAGAAGAATGGATATATCTGCTCTTTTTACAAGGATGAGACGCTGGGGAAGAGGCGCACCTACTACCGGATCACACCGGAGGGGCTGGCCTATTACCATGAGAAATGTGCGGAGTGGCAGGTGACCCAGGAAGTTGTAAACAAATTTATTAAGGAGATGTGATAGGAATGGATACAATCATCAGTTATCTGGACAATATGTTTGCCGCTCTGCCCAAAACTGCACAGATGCAGGCACTGAGGCAGGACCTGCTGGCGAGCATGGAGGACAAATATTATGAACTGAAGCAGGAGGGCAAATCCGAAAATGAAGCCGTTGGCATTGTGATCTCCGAGTTCGGCAACATTGATGAGCTGATAGAAGAGCTTGATATTGCGGTTGAAGGCGAAGAGCTCAGGCTTCCCGTGCTTGCGCCGGAGGATACATGGAGCTATATGGCCGCCAGGAAGAAATCCGGCTTTATGGTGGGGATTGGTGTAATGCTGTGCATCCTCGGCCCCGCAGTGCTGATACTGCTCAACACCCTGGCGGAGTTCAGCTTTCTCAGAGGGCTTATTTCCGGAGATGCCGCGTCAATCCTGGGTGTGGTAATTTTGCTTATGCTGGTGGCTCTGGCGGTTGGACTGTTCATCTTCAGCGGCATGATGCTGGAGACATATAAATATTTGCATACGGGCTTTAACCTGCCGGAATATTTGCGGGCCGAGGTGCGGCATCGCAGCAATGCATTTACCTCTACGTACACCTTGTCTTTGGTGATGGGCGTATGCCTGTGTGTGCTAAGCCCGGTGCCGGTCATTGTATGGTCTGTGATTAATGACAATGCTGCCGCTTACGGAGTGGTCATTCTGCTGGCGATGGTTGCTGTTGCTGTCTACCTGTTCATCTATTACGGGAATATCAAGGGAAGCTTCAGCTTTCTGCTTAAGGAAGGCGAATTCACCCGGGAAAAGAAAGAAGAGAACCGGATTATGGGCAACGCCGCAGCCATTATCTGGCCGCTCGCTACCTGCATTTTCCTGATCAGCGGCTTTGTTTTTGGGAGCTGGTCTGTCAACTGGATTGTGTTCCCGGTAACCGCGATACTTCTGAAAGTTATCAACTCTGTGTATAACGCAGCCAAGGAAAAATAACCTGCTGGACCTGCTCTGCCCATCCCCGGAATTTTATTTAAAAAAGTGACATTACTCATTTAGGCTATAGAGTATAGATGATAATATTAAGGCATTTCAGGCGGAAATCCGCCTTGTCACAGCTTCTCGCTTTTCTGCTTTACAGTGACAAACAATCAGTCGGTGACAGAGAGCAACTGTCTTTTTGGAGCCGAATGGGGCAACAATGCCGTCCTTGAACTTTTCGGCGGCTAATCAGAGAGACTCGGAGGATGACAGGTATGGGTAAAGCAACAGGATTTCTGGAATATCAGCGGCAGACTCCTGCGGAGTGCGAGCCTTTGGAACGGATTAAGAACTGGAATGAATTTTCGCAGGCAATGGATGAGGAGAAGCTGCGGGAGCAGGGCGCACGCTGCATGGATTGCGGAACGCCGTTCTGCCATGTAGGGCGTCTGCTCTCCGGGATGGCCTCCGGCTGTCCGCTGCATAATCTCATTCCGGAATGGAATGATATGGTATACCGCGGCAACTGGGAGGTTGCTCTGAAGCGTCTGCACAAGACCAATAATTTTCCGGAGTTTACCGGGCGTGTCTGTCCATCGCCGTGTGAAGGCGCGTGTACGGTGGGAATGAACGGCAAGCCGGTAACGATCAAGTCGATTGAGAAATCCATTGTGGACAGAGGATTTGCCGAGGGATGGATTGTTCCCCAGCCGCCCCTTAGCCGTACAGGCAAAAAAGTCGCCGTGGTCGGCTCCGGTCCCTCCGGTCTTGCCTGTGCCGCACAGCTGAACAAAGCAGGACACAGTGTAACCGTATATGAACGTGCTGACCGGATCGGCGGCCTGCTGACTTACGGAATTCCAAATATGAAGCTGGACAAAAAGACCGTCCAGCGCCGTGTGGATCTGCTGGCGGCGGAAGGAATCACCTTTGTTACCCGGACCGAGATCGGCAGAGATATTGCCGCTTCCCGCCTGAAGGAAGAACATGACGCAGTCGTGCTCTGCGGCGGCTCCACGCAGGCGCGGGATCTGGCGCTGGAAGGCCGCGGGCTGCAGGGCATCCATCAGGCAATGGAATTCCTGACGCTGAATACGAAGAGCCTGCTCGATTCCGGACTTGCAGACGGCGAATACATCTCTGCGGCCGGCAAAGACGTGGTTGTAATCGGAGGCGGCGATACAGGCACGGATTGCGTGGCTACCTCGATCCGCCACGGCTGCCGCAGTGTAATTCAGCTTGAAATTATGCCGCAGTCTCCGCTTACCCGGCAGGCGGGCAATCCTTGGCCGGAATGGCCGAAGGTGCTGAAGGTGGATTATGGCCAGCAGGAAGCGGCATCGTTATATAACGGAGATCCGCGCCGCTATCTTGTGAATACGAAGCGTTTTGCCGGCGACGAAGGCGGGCATGTGCAGGAGCTGCATACCGTGCGTATCGAATGGACACGTAATGAGCAAGGCCGGATGGTGCCGGTTGAGGTACCGGGCAGTGAGGAAGTGATCAAGGCGCAGCTCGTGCTGCTTGCCCTGGGCTTCACCGGACCGGAGGAGACAGTGCTGGGCCAGCTTGGGGTAGAGCGTGATGAGCGTTCCAACGCCAAGGCGGAATTTGGAGCACAGGCTACGAATGTCGAAGGCGTATTTGCCGCAGGGGATATGCGGCGCGGCCAGAGCCTTGCGGTATGGGCGATTAACGAAGGACGGCAGGCAGCCCGCGAGGTGGACCGTTTCCTGATGGGTTCCTCGAATCTGCCTTAAGCATGATAGAGATGTGCAGCGCAGGACGCCCTTGAGGGCGTCCGCTTTGCGTTACAGGCCGATGGAGAGTTAAGATAAATAGATACATAGAACAATATAGACCAATAAGGAAAGGGAGAATTCGATATGAAGCTGATGTTCATTTCTGATATCCACGGATCACTGTACTGGCTGGAGCAGGCCTTGGCCAAGGCCGGGGAGGAGCAGCCGCACACTCTGGTTATTCTTGGAGACTTCTTGTACCACGGGCCAAGGAATCCGCTTCCGGAGGGCTATAATCCCCAGGGAGTCGCCGCCAGGCTGAACGCCTACGGCAAATCGCTGGTTGCCGTGCGGGGCAATTGCGACGCCGAGGTAGACCAAATGCTGCTGCAGTTCCCAATGATGGGCGACTATGTGCTGATCCTTCATGAAGGCCGGAAGATCTATGCCACCCACGGACATGGCTTCAGCATCGATCAGCTGCCCCTGCTCACACCCGGCGACGTCTTCATTCAGGGGCATACCCACCTGCCGGTAGCTGATGTCAAAGAGGGCATTACGGTACTGAATCCCGGCTCCATTTCTCTGCCGAAGGAGAATAACCCGAATTCCTATGGAATCCTTGAAAATGGGGAATTTATCATAAAAACCTTTGCAGGCCAAACGGTAAAGCAGATCAAGCTCTAAAACAGAGCTGCACCACTCTATCCCCCCGGGTTTCCCAGGGGGATTTTGCTTGTCCGGCAATTGAGCGCACCGGCATATTATTGTATGATGGGTAAGGAGATTTTCCGGGGCAGCGTTCCCGCTCCAAATATGAACAGCAGAGGTAACGATCCTAATGTATCCAAAAGATTTAAACTATACAATGCCCCCGGAATGGGGGGAGCATGAGCGCACCTTTATTTCCTGGCCGGTTCAGGCCTCCATGGTATTTCCGGACAATTATGAATCCGTGAGTGCCGGCTATGCCGAGATTATCCGGGCCATTGCGGAATTCGAGCCGGTCAGCGTGGTCGTAAATCCCGATGAGCTGGAGCAGGTGGAGAAATTGGCGTTAGGCTCCAATGTTACACTGCTGCCCATTCGGCATAATGATGCCTGGCTGCGCGATAACGGCCCTACCTTTGTCAAGGGTGCAGACGGAACGCTTGCGGGTGTTAACTGGAAATTCAACGCCTGGGGCGGGAAATATTCGCCTTGGGATCTCGACGATGAGGTGGCTCCGCAAATTCTGGAGCAGATGCAGGTAACCCGCTACGATGCTCCGCTTGTCATGGAGGGCGGATCAATCCATACCGACGGCGAGGGAACGCTCATTACCACAGAGGAATGCCTGCTGAACAAGAACCGCAATCCGGAGCTGGACCGGGGAGAGATAGAAGAATACGTGCGTAATTATACAGGCACAGAAGCCATCATCTGGCTGAAGCGTGGACTCAGCGGCGACGAAACCGACGGTCATGTGGACAATATTGCCTGCTTCGCCGCACCCGGCAAAGTGCTCATCCAGGTATGCGATGATCCGCAGGATGAGAACTACGGGATTACCCGGGAGAATTTGCGGATTCTGGAGAATGCCGCGGACGCCAAAGGAAGGAAGCTGGAGATTGTCACCATCCAGCAGCCGCCGCGCACGGAGCTTGGGGACATCCGCCTGACGCTTAGCTATTTGAATTTTTATTTTGTGAACGGCGGGATTATCCTGCCTGCTTTCGGCGGTGCGGCCGCAGAGACGGATAAGCTTGCCGAACGGAAGCTGGCGGCATTATTCCCGGACCGCAGAATCCGTACGGTGAATGGAATGGCGGTTATCGGTGAAGGCGGCAATGTGCACTGCACCACCCAGCAGATGCCTGCCGGGACATTACTTAATTCGTGAGGGAGGCCAGAAATCTTGAGAAAAGTAAAAGTAGCCGCGACACAAATGAGCTGCTCCGGCGACATTGATGAGAATATCAGCAAGGCGGAAGACTTGGTCAGGGAAGCTGCGGCCCAGGGCGCGCAGATTATTCTGCTCCAGGAGCTGTTTGAGACTCCGTATTTCTGCCAGAAGGAGAAATCGGATTATTACGCCTATGCCACCGAGCTTGAGCATAACAAGGCGGTGAACCATTTCAAAGCCATCGCCAAAGAGCTGGAAGTGGTGCTGCCGGTCAGCTTTTATGAGAAGAAGAACTACGCCCGCTACAACTCGCTGGCTGTAATTGATGCAGATGGTACGGTGATGGGCAAATACCGTAAAAGCCATATTCCGGATGGTCCGGGGTACGAAGAGAAATTCTACTTCAATCCCGGTGATACCGGGTTCAAAGTCTGGAATACCCGGTATGCCAAAATCGGTGTAGGCGTCTGCTGGGACCAGTGGTATCCTGAAGCCGCCCGTGTGATGAGCCTGATGGGAGCAGAGATTCTGTTCTACCCAACGGCGATCGGCTCGGAGCCGCAGGACGGCTCCATTGACTCCAGGGACCACTGGCAGACCTGTATGCTTGGCCATGCGGCGGCAAATCTGATTCCTGTCGTGGCCTCGAACCGGATCGGAGAGGAGACCGATGAGGAGTCCAGCATTAATTTCTACGGCTCCTCGTTTATCGCCGGCCCTCAGGGCAACAAGATTGTCGAAGCCGGACGGGAGGAGCAGACCGTACTGGTCAGTGAATTTGACCTGGATGCACTGGAGGTTGGCCGGATCGAGTGGGGAATCTTCCGCGACCGGCGGCCTGAGCTGTACCGGATGATATCTTCTTACGATGGGGATTTGACGTTTTAATCAGGCCATCGCACAGTTAAAGCACAGCCGAGGATGATGAACATTGCTCGGATCGGTTTGGCTCAGTCCGTCTACGATGGATTGGATGTCCTCCAGTAAATTCGGCAGTTTTTCCTCTGCTCGCAGACGCTCTCTTTCATGGAACCGATCCTCGATGGCCCCGGATTCAAGTTCTTGTTGTCCTTTGCGAATGGTGTTTCGACTGACCTGAAACTGTTCAGCGACAAGCCTCTGCCCGCCTTTTCCGAATCTTTCGATAATTTCGCCAATGTGGTCCGTTTCTTCGGTCCCATGAGCAGGCCGACGGTTTCGGTTAAAAATGCTTTGCATGTGCATAACCATTCCGGTCTCATTAGAGGACATCCTTCGCTATGTTTTGGTTTGTTTGGGAAACCTATCAAAACATGTACCGAAGGATTTTTCTATCTCAGCCCCTCTGGTCTGTTATTTTCTTTCACGTGCCTTAGGTAACGACTTTAGTCTTCGACATTCATGTCAAAATCCACCTGCTTTGAGCAGGTGGTCGTTTAATAACTTGAATTTTTGAAAAGTGTAAATCATTTTTTAATTCTATATTCAACCCATTCTTGATTTATAGGATCTTGAATAAACAAACTCACACCATTATCATTCTCTGCTTTGAAAATTTCTAAGCCGCTTTCAGTTCCATCGTCTGCACCTGTTTTCTCATTGGTTGAAACTAGAGAATCATTGACAGAGACATCAGTTTTATAAAAATCGTACTTCTTCCCTTCAAAATTAATCCAAGATGCAGGATCATCTCCTTTTGGTGTGTTTTGTGTGGAAAGATTTGAACAACCGATCAAGAGAATGAGAATAATAAAGAAACCGGACAATTTTTTTTTCATTACTTTCTCCTATGGTATCTTGTGCTATAGGCAATCCCATGGCACAAGATTTTTTTTAGCTCACAGTGGTTCCGTACCAAAGTTTATGAGTGCCTAATTGATCGTGATGAGTAGAGTGCCAAACCGTAGTGGAATACATAGTACCATAATTCATTATACATACTGGTGTTGTTCCTGTCGTATCATGTCCTAATCCATAATTATGAGAAACTTCATGCTGAACGGCATGGGCCGTTCCAGATAGTGATTGATCGCTGACAACGCTATAACCAGCATAGAATGGGTTGCTGTCATATTGATAAGCTATACCGCCCAAAAATCCTCCATCGGCTCCATTAAAATCTGACTCGCCAGTAAAGCCGATTACCAAATCATAGGTATCAGTTGCATCTCCTGCTAAATTACTTAATAACGCAGTGGCGCTATTACCATCGGAGAACCAATATCTATACGCTGTAATATTTAAATCTATGCTGAATTCTTGATTAAATGCATCATCGGCGCTTTCAACAATGCCAGATACCCTTGTTTGCCAATCACTGTGAGCACTTCGATATTCTTCATCTACTGCAACCAGAACATTTACGAGTTTTCCTGTTTCCAATACAGAAGCTTTTGTTTCAACGTCAACATTCTTATTGAGTTGAAACTCATTTACCAAGTTACCACTTTCATCATAAACAGGGATTGCAACTGATCTTTCGATGTTGGGAGTTAGCACTTCTTCCCTAAACTTATTTTGGCTCGGTTCCGCAGGAGTGTCACCCGCGATTTTTGCATGGTTTTGATAGAAAAGATTAACATCGACTTTATTAACATCTTCCGCTGACCCAAGTGGCACAAACGGCAAGGAACAAATAAGGACAATCGAAAATGCAAACGAAAATTTTGGTAGTTTAAGCAATAGAAAATTTCTCCTTAAATAGATGAATTTAGGTGTAAAAAAGTTTATTATTGATTTAATATCGTTTCTATAGTCCAAAAGTATGATTTTATGAGAAAATATGTAATTAGTTGTCGGATGAAATGCACATTTACTTAGAAAAGAATGATGAATTGTTCTCAAAATATGACGAAGAAACACACGAGAGATACACATTAGAAATGTATAATGCAGACGATGCTGCTGAGAATGGTGAGGAAGCTAGCTGCACTAAAAAAGTCAGCTTCATGAATCTTCCGTCGATGGATAAGATTAAAGAAGTGATTGGGAATGCTGGATGCAACACTTTTGAAATCACTCACACGGTAGAGAAAGTTGAAAGATATGAAAGAAAAACCTAAATTACCTTATGAATTTCAATCCGAGATTAAGCAAAAGTTGATTGAAGCGGTATCTTTACAAGACCTGCCGGCTACACAACAGCTAATCCGGATCATCGAAAAAAAATCAAGAAGTCATTGAATAGGAGGATCACAATGGCCTATGGAAACAAAGTGAAGTTTCAATATGACGTACCGGCTTGTAAACATTAACATTTGGTGGGCGTCCCTCGACCTTGCAGTAAAACGGTGAAATCGAAGCTGTCTCTAAAATTTCTGCGATATCCGCACGAACATGCACAGGAAATATTGCTCTTAGCAAAGGGAAAGTAAACGTAGAAAGCTCGTTTTCGTAGATAATCATAAATTGACATCCCTTTATTTTTTTATAGTGTGGAATATTGAATTTGTTTGAATATTATACCAAACATATGTTCGATTGTTAAGATGGATTTTCCTTATCAGTATATATTTTACGCCCTTTAAAAAGAATTGTTTCGTCCTTTTAGTAGTTTTGAGGTTACAATTATGAAACGCTTATTATACTTTTCATATATATCGTATTACAACCCGTGGTGTTACGGATTATAGAGATGATTGGAAAAAAGGTGAATATTTAAAAAATGGAATTTAAATTTTTGGCAGTTTTAATCAACTCGGTTCCAATAAAAGAAAAAAAGCATTCGCTTAAGTTAGCATCAACGATTTTTTTCTACGATTGACTAAGGAATCCTCATGAATCCACAGAAAAAAGGATTATCTAAAACATCAAATTGTTCCCTAACGAGGAGTATTACTCTAAAGAGCCTATCCCGGAATAAATAAGTAAGAACTATGGGTAAGAAAAAAGTAAGAGGGGATGTGAGTTGGCCAGCCCCGCCTCAACAACGGCAATTCTGCCGTTATTTCGGGACGCCCGGGCCAGCCCCGCCTCAACAACGGCAATTCTGCCGTTATTTCGGGGCATACGGGCCAGCCCCGCCTCAACAACGGCAATTCTGCCGTTATTTCGGGACGCCCGGGCCAGCCCCGCCTCAACAACGGCAATTCTGCCGTTATTTCGGGGCATACGGGCCAGCCCCGCCTCAACAACGGCA
>NZ_JACBYI010000055.1 GCF_019352175.1 Paenibacillus sp. S150 | reverse complement strand
TCCGGTGACGGATGAAGGAAACTCACTCCTGAAGATGGGGAACTGACGAAGGAAAGCCGTGTGCGGGAAATCCGCATGCACGGTTTGACGGGGAGTCCGAGGGAGTAATCCCTCGTCTTACCCTACTTGAAAGATAAGAATTCATCCTGAATTTCGAAAGTGAAATGAACAAATCCAGACCGGACAAGGGATAAACCCTCTTTTTCCTCACCCATTGGGTGCAAGCTGTTTGTAGCAAGACATCCCTTCGTGTAGAGCTTTTTAGATGATTTGTGGATACTTACTTTCGAAATTCAGGTTTATAGGTTTTGGGGTCCCCGCAAAGTACCTGAGTCATTAATCGAAGCCAAGGCCCACGGGGACTGGAGCGAAGTGGAAAAAGTAACACTAATGGGCTTGAATTTCAGGTTTAACGGGCTTTAGTGGGATTTTGTACACTTCATGGAGGCCCACTCCCCCCATCCGGCTGATTTCAGCCGGATTAGTTGTACTTTTTCCCGCTAAGGCTGGTCCAGTATCCGAATGCATTGGATTAGTGTTCCTTTTTACCATTAAGGCTGGCGAAAAAGCGGCGGAAGGGAATTTGGAGACTGCAGGAGCAGAGCGTCTGCCTTTGTCTGCGGATTTCCACCGCGAACAGTGGTATACATCAAGAAACCAGGTTCAATCTATATAAATTATCATTCTATTTCTCGCTGAAACGGATACCGTTCTTATAAGGACGGCGTAGCCGTTTCTGCTTAAATATAAGCTTTTATAAGAAAAAAGGGGGAACTGGGATGAAATTCAGTGATTTTACGGCTGACAGCTGGACAGAAAACAGGAGATTCTTCGATACTTGCCTCCTCCCGTTTACAGGGCTCAGCGGCTTGGAGAGTCCGCCTGAAGCTGCCGAGGCGCTGGAGAGGCTGCGGGATTTTATGGATCTTGCGGAAAGGCCGTTTCAAGGCCGCGTTGTGACCTATCCGGCTTTACAGTATAATGGAGCCGGAAGTGCGGCCTATATCAATGAGATTTGTCAAAAAGTCAAATCCAGCGGTTTCCAGTATGTGATCGTGCTGAGCGCAGATACCGCCCTGGCGTCCGCCGGGATTGTTGAAAGCGATTTATTGCTTTCCCTGCCTGATATTGAGGGTTTTCAGGACAAAGCTTCAGGCAGCTATATCAGAGATGAAATCCAAGCAATGTGGCACAAAATGAGCTGAGACAATTGTGACAGAAAATCAACATTTTTTGAATAAAAGCCCGAGCAGGACCGTCACAATTTAGACAATATTCTTGACGGGTTTTAGAGCGTGGGCTATGATTAGATTGAACTTATGCCATGTGATAAACGTCATTGAAAACGTATTATTTACAGAAAATTGCTTTTGTTCTACACTGCAGGTGCCTTCTCAAATGTGAAAAGGGGGTTACACACCGTATGAGCAGCCATAATGAGGAGCAGGAGACATTATCGCCAGGACCTCCCAGCCGGAAGGAGATGTCCCGCAGACAGTTTCTGACGTACACTCTTGGGGGCGCAACCGCATTTATGGGTGCCGGTGCGATTCTGCCCATGATCCGTTTTGCAGTGGACCCGGTATTACATAAGAAAGGCGCGGGAGAATTCATTAAAGTTGCGGAAGCTGCGAAGATCACCGATGTGCCTCAGGAGTTCACCTTTGAGCTTCCGCAGCAGGACGGATGGTACGCCAGTACGGCTACCTTGACAGCCTGGATCCGCAAAGACGAGAACGGAGAAATTTATGCGCTTTCACCAGTCTGCAAGCATCTGGGCTGTACGGTGGGCTGGAACAATGACAAGTCATATCCGGATGAATATCACTGTCCCTGCCATGGAGCAAGGTACACGAAGCTGGGCAAAAATCTTGCCGTAGCCCCCAAGCCTCTTGACCAGTACAAGATCAAGCTGGACGGCGATTGGGTCTACCTGGGTGAGATTGTCCCCAATACTGAGGTTAAGAAGGAGGCGTAAATCTGATGTTTAAAAATGTCTACAACTGGATTGATGAACGTCTGGATATTACGCCGATCTGGAGAGATGTCGCCGACCATGAGGTTCCCGAGCATGTCAATCCGGCGCATCACTTCTCGGCATTTGTGTATTGCTTCGGCGGACTCACTTTTTTCATTACGGTCATTCAGATCCTATCAGGCATGTTCCTCACCATGTATTATGTACCGGATATTATCAACGCTTATGCCAGTGTCGAGTATTTGCAGACCAAGGTGGCTTTCGGTCAAATTGTGCGCGGAATGCACCATTGGGGAGCGAGCCTGGTCATAGTAATGATGTTTCTGCACACCATGCGGGTGTTTTTTACCGGATCGTACAAGGCGCCGCGCGAGATGAACTGGGTCGTCGGGATGCTGATTTTTTTCGTGATGCTGGGCCTGGGCCTTACCGGCTATCTGCTTCCCTGGGACAATAAAGCTTATTTTGCCACCAAGGTTACGCTTGAGATTGCCAATTCCGTACCGGTCATGGGGCCGGTGCTGAAGGAGCTGATGCAGGGCGGCAGCATTGTTGGTGCGGAAACGCTGACCCGTTTTTTCGCCCTCCATGTATTCTTCCTCCCGGCGGTCCTGCTTATTCTGCTCGTCGGACACTTTATTATGATCCGCAGACAGGGGATCTCTGGTCCGCTCTAAGCCCTGGCCACAGCAAAAGGAGGAAATGCAATGGCTCACGGAGACGACTCCAAAGAAAAGGTTGTATATGTGGGGGATTCAAGGGTGCGCAGGGGCAACGGATTCATCACGCCCCCGGATTACACGGCTTATCCCGGCAAATCGGAAGCCTTCATCCCTAACTTTTTGCTTAAGGAATGGATGGTCGGCGTTGTGGTGCTGGTTGGCATACTTGTGCTGACGATTTCCGAACCGGCTCCGCTCGGTTTCCCTGCCAATGCCAGTGCTGCGGTCATTCCGATTCCCGACTGGTATTTCCTGTTCCTGTACCAGTACTTGAAGCTGCCTTATGCATCCGGGGATTACATTGTTCTTGGAACACTTGGCGTTACCGGGGTAGCCTTCGGCTCGCTGCTGCTGGCGCCTTTTCTGGATACGGGCCGGGAGCGCCGTTTCTACCGCAGGCCGATAGCGTCCTCTCTGATGTTCCTTTCGCTGGCGGCGATCATCTATCTGACCAACACGGCCTGGACGGAATATAAGCATGAAATGGCTGAAACCGGCCAGATTCCCGAGGACGTGCAGCGCGAGGAAAAGGCGGCAGAGAACAGGGCCAAAGGCCTGCCTGCCGCCAGTGCTGTCCAGGCGAAGGAAATTGCTATTGTGGACAAGGATGATCCGGCTATGGCCCTGTTCAAGCAAGCCACCTGCGTTTCCTGCCATGCAGCGGATTTGAAGGGGGCCGGAGGGCCATCCCTGCGCGGAGTGGGAGACACCCGCGATAAGGAGGCCATTCTTGCCATCATCCGCAACGGACAGGGCCAGATGCCCCCGATGGCGGAAACTGCGATGTCAGCAGGTCTTAGCGAGCAGGACATCGACAGTCTGGCAGGCTGGCTTGCCAAACAAAAAAACGAACAGTAAAATAATGATAACGCAAAAACCTGATCGTACCTGCGGTCGGGTTTTTGTATGCATTCCTACCAAACCCACATTCGGGAGGTTAAAGATTGTATATGCCGGTTCACTGGTTTGAGAGACTGTTCAAGCACCGGGGAGTCATGTGGCTGCTCTTTATTGTGAATTTCCTCGGAACGATTTACGGGTACATATGGTATGGCAATCAGTTGGAATTTACAGCAAATAACTATCCCGCCTGGCTGCTTCCCTTCGTTCCCGACAGCCCGACGGCAAGCTTGTTCTTTACGATTGCACTGCTGCTGCTGCTCTATCCTCCCAAAGGAGTCAAGGGAACGCTCGTGCGCGAGCTGATCGAGGCGCTGGCTGTTGTCACGTCGGTGAAGTATGGCATTTGGGCGGTCAGCATCATTTTTGCCGGAGGCTACCAGGGGGATGCCATCAGCTGGAAGGACTGGATGCTGGTGGTTTCGCATACCGGGATGGCGGTTGAAGCTCTGATCTACGCCCGCTTCTTCTCCTTCCGGCGAATGCTGCCCCTGGCGTTGTTCTGGGCATTTGCCAATGATATGGTGGATTATTCGGAGGGTGTCTTCCCTTGGCTGCCGGATGTGCTGGAGGATAACGTGACCGAAGTGCAGTACTTTACCATTGGCCTGACCTTTTTCAGTACAGCCGCAGCCTGGTTGTCCGGGGGCAGGTCCAGAAGGGCTGAACGGCTGGACAAGCCTCCGGCCGGCCGCTGACAAGCTGTTCTATCTCTTGTCCTCCTGCCATACATTTAGGGTAGGAGGGATGTCTCATGCCGCGCAGGGGATATGTTGTGCTGACAGGATTGATGTTGTGCTGGCTGCTGGCCGGCATGAATGCAGGTGCAGTGAACGCGGAGGCCGGAGAGGCTGTGCAGGGAGCAGGCGCCGGATTGCCGGGGCAGGCAGAAACCGCGGAGGGGATTGACGCTCCGGCACTTACCGGCAGGAGTGCTGCCCAGCGGCTGGATGAAGCGGCGGAGGCTTTGTACGGCTATGTGCTGGAAGGCGATGTCGTTAAGGCAAGGCAGGAGAGTGATAAGGTCTCCCAGATCTTTGTATCTTCTTCGTTCGAGGGCCTGACTACAGTGGAGGGGATAAATGCGCTGTCCGATGTCATTATTGACTTGAAGGCTGCGCTGGCTGCTGTACAGCCCGCTCCGCAGAAATGGGAAGCGTCTGCAGCGAAGCTCCGGCTTGCGGCGAACAGCCTGAACCATCCGCGTCAGCCGATGTGGCTGCAATATTACAAGCTGATCCGCGAGGATCTGAACGATATGGAGCAAAGCGCTGCCGCAAATGATCTCAAAAGCTGGCAGGCCGCGCTGGAACGCCTCCAGAGCAGATACGATAATATCCGGCCTGCGGTTATCATCTCCCGTCCGCCGGAAACGGTCAAAGCCTTTGATTCCTGGCTGTCCTATGCCGCTGGCGTTCCGGCTGCCTCACAGCCAGCGGGGCGCAGCCGTCTCATCGAGATCATCTCCTATGGCCAGGATGCCGCCCGGGTGATGTTCGGCAAAGAAAAGGACGAACCGGCACTGTCACTGCCGCTTGCCCCGCAGAGCTATGGGGCCTGGGGGCTGCTCGCCGGCGGCTTTATCATTGCCGCGCTGGCCTATGCCGCATACCGCAAATACCGCGGGGAGAACGAGGAATGGAAGCCGATATAAGGGCATATGAGGCTCCCGGCGAGTGATAGAGGAACGATGCGCTGGCAGGCAGGCTGGGCCAGGGCGGCAAAACAACGGCAGAAATGCCGTTAACAATGCGTGCTATGCCCGCAGATAAGGTAATGCGCTCGCAAAAACGACTGCCTCACTTGCAGAGGTTCCTGCAGGAGGCAGTCGTTTTTGCGCTGTTTTCGTGCTGTGTGCCAGTGATCAGCGCACCGGTCAGGTCTCCCGGAAGCCCTCGCCGTGGACATCGTGAACATCGCTGATGATGACGAAGGCCTTGGTATCAACCGATTTGACCAATTGGCTGAGACGGCGGATCTCCTGTCTGGAAATTACGCAGTATACCATATACTTGGCCTGTTTGGAGTAGGCGCCGATGGCCGGGATCAGCGTTACGCCGCGGTCCATTTCCGCTGTAATAAGGTCAGCGATTTCCGGGGCATTGTCGCTGATAATCGTGAATGCCTTGGCGGCATATGCCCCCTCTTGAATGAAGTCAATGACCCGTGAAGCTATAAAGACCGCCACCAGTGTGTACAGTATTTTTTCACGGGGAATATAGAGCAGGGAGGCGCCGATAATGATGACGTCCACAGCCAAAATAATCTGCCCCATACTCCATCCGAATTTGCGCCCGAGAATTCGGGCCACTATATCCACGCCGCCTGTAGTGCCGCCGAACCGGAACACAATGCCAAGCCCCAGGCCGAGCGTAACCCCGGCATATAATGAAGCAAGAATGAAGTCATGCTCGGTGCTGAATGTAACGATCCAGCCGGCATCAATCATCCGCTCGAACAGCCAGAGGAAAAAGGATAACGAGCCGATCCCGACGCCTGTATATGCGATTTGCCGCGCACCCAGCGCCTTCCAGCCAAGCAAAAAGAGGGGGAGGTTAAGCAGCAGAGTGCTTAGGAAGATAGGTACGCTGAACGCATAATTAAGCAGGATCGTAATCCCGGTTACGCCGCCCTCCATCAACTGGTTGGGTACGATAAAGTACAGCAGTCCGAAAGCGTAAACTGCGGCCCCCAGCATAATAGGCGCTGCGGTTTTGCCAATGGCGGAAGCCATTTTAAATGATGAATTCATGTAATCCCTCGCCTGGCCCTTTAATGGGCAGAATGTAAAGCTGACAGGTGCAGCTCTAATGAATAGAAGCTGACAATGAAGAAATGTCAACGTTGTACGGCTTTCTTGAGCTGCCGTGAAATATTGGCTTTAGCGGTTGCTTTTCAGGGTTTACAGCCAGCGCCGGCCGGAGTGGGGCATCCGGAAATGTGCAGCCCCTAAAAAAGATTTGTCTTCAAAACGTCTTTACGATAACATAGGGGCAAACAGAAGGCAAGAACATACAGGGGGGCGGAGAAACAATTTATGGATAAAAGTCTTGGTGATATACAACGTGAGGTTGATGCCTATATCTCACAATTTAAAGAAGGTTACTTCAGCCCGCTGTCCATGCTGGCCCGGATGTCGGAGGAGGTAGGCGAGCTTGCCCGCGAAGTCAACCATCAATTTGGCGAAAAGCCCAAAAAAGCGGATGAAGCGGATAACTCGATTGAGCTTGAGCTGGGAGACATTCTGTTTATAACGGTGTGCTTCGCCAACTCGCTGGGAATTGATCTAACGGAAGCCCACAATAAAGTGATGCACAAGTTCAATACCCGTGATGCCGGACGGTGGACTCCCAAAAACACCGATTAGGCTTCTATAACATATGCTGTACCAAACGAACGGGATTTAGCCGTGGGGATGGTGGGCAAATGAATCATAACGACTATGTCAAAGCGGCATACCGCTCTATACTCCGCAGTGATTTCGCCGAGGCGATCACGTTGTTCGAAGCGGCCATTGCGGCCAGTCCGGATGATGCCGAGGTCAGGTACCGCTGCTCCATAACGTATGCCCGCAGCGGCATGCTGGAAAAAGCGCTGGAGCATGCCGGGGCAGCACTGAAGCTGGATGGAGGAAAACCGGAATACAGGCTCCACCTTCAGCATCTGCAGGCCCTGCAGCTCGTGCAGGAGGCCAAAAAGCTCCTGGAGGAAGAGGTTGCCGGGGCTGCTAATCCGTATCATCCGATTACCCTGCTGAAGGAAGCGATTGTCCTTGACCCATTGTACGGGGACGCTTATGTGTGGCTTGCAATCGCACACAGCCGCATGAATGAGCATCTGCAGGCAATTGCTGCACTAAAGGAAGTTATTTCCCTGCACCCGGATGATTCCGGGCTGAAGCAGCTCATGAAGGACCTTCAGAAATCGTTGCAAAAATATATTCAATAAATTGGAGCCAGTGAAAGCGAGGAGGAATAAAATGGACGGCAAGATCAGGGTTATCGTCTCCGGTGCAGGAGGCAGAATGGGCAAAGAGGTTGTAAAGCTGGTGCTGCAGGATGAAGAGCTGGAGCTGGCAGCAGCGGTAGACCGTTCGGCAAGCGGCAGCGATGCCGGCCGTTTGGTGGGGCTGGAAGAGAGCGGAGTCAAGGTTGTGACGGATCTGGAAGCTGCCCTGGCGGGGAGCAGCGGAGAGGTTCTCGTTGATTTCACTACGCCGCAGTCGGCCTATGCCAACACTCTGCTTGCCATAAAATATGGGGTGCGTCCGGTAATCGGTACTACCGGATTCACTCCGGAGCAGATCACTGAGCTGGACAAGCAGTGCCGGGAACAGGGAATTGGGGGGCTTATCGCGCCCAACTTTTCTATCGGAGCGATTCTGATGATGAAATTTGCGGCTCAGGCGGCGAAATACTTTCCGCACCTGGAGATTATTGAATATCACGGCGACCAGAAGCTGGATGCGCCTTCGGGTACCGCCATCAAAACGGCAGAGCTGATTTCGGAAGTGCGGAAAGAGCTTCGTCAGGGAAACCCGGAAGAAGAAGAGGTAATTGAGGGCTCGCGCGGAGGCTATTATAATGGATTCCGCATCCACAGTGTCCGGCTTCCCGGTGTTTTTGCGCAGGAAGAGGTGGTCTTTGGCGGTTTCGGGCAATCGCTCAAAATCCGCCACGATTCCTATGAGCGGGCAGGCTACATGCCCGGAGTCAAAATGGGAGTCCAGAAGGTGATGGGTTATACCGGGTTGATCTACGGCTTTGAGCATTTTATAGAATAGATGGGGGAGAACACACCATGTTGAAAATTGCATTTATCGCGCATGACCGGAAAAAAGATGAGATGGTTAACTTTGTGACAGCATATGAGCATGTGTTTGTCGGGCATCAGATGTATTCTACCGGAACCACAGGCCAGCGTATTATGGAAGCAACGAAGCTGTCCATCCACCGTTATATGTCAGGACCGCTCGGCGGCGACCAGCAGATTGGCTCAATGGTTGCAACGGATGAGCTGGATTTGATTATTTTCCTGCGCGATCCGCTGATGGCGCAGCCGCATGAGCCGGATATTACAGCACTTCTTCGCCTGTGCGATGTGTACGGCATCCCGGTGGCAACCAATATCGCCACGGCCGAGATTCTGGTCAAAGCGATTGACCGGGGGGATTTCGGCTGGCGTGAGCTTGTACATAAGTACAAGCCTGGTGTGGATGAATGAAGCTGGATATTCTTGTATTCGGCGCGCATGCCGACGATGCCGAGATCGGCATGGCGGGAACCATTGCCAAGCATACTGCCGCCGGGCTCAAGGTGGGCTTGTGTGATTTGACCTCGGCGGAAATGTCGTCTAACGGTACTGTGGAGCGGCGCAAAATGGAGGCGCAGCAGGCCGCTGATCTGCTTGGCGCTGCTGTACGCACCAATCTGGGGCTGCCGGACCGGGGGCTGTATATGACGGAGGGGCAGCTGGCGGCAGTGACGCTGGAAATCCGCCGGTTTGCTCCGGATATTGTGTTTGCGCCTTATTGGGAAGACCGTCATCCGGATCATATTGCCTGCAGCAGGCTGGTGGAGGAAGCGGTATTCAACGCCAAGCTGCGCAAGTATATGCCGGACAAGCCTGCGGTGCCTGCGCCGCAGCTGTATTTTTATTTCATTAATGATTTGGGGCGCACGGACCTTATCGTCGATGTAACAGGGCAATATAGCCTTAAGGAGCAGGCGCTGTCCTGCTACCGCTCCCAATTTGAGAAAGCGCCGGGCGGGGATGTTGTGTCTACCCCGTTAAATGAAGGTTATATTGAACGTGTCCGCTCACGGGATATGCTGCTTGGGCAGCGGAGGCTGATTCCTTATGCGGAAGGGTTCGCCAGCAAGGTGCCGCATACGGTGGAGCTGTTCAAAGCCGCTGTCAAGCGGCATCCAGCTCTGTGAGCTTTATAAAATCGCCATGAACCACTATAATCAATTCATATCATTACACAAAATAATGAAGTTAAGTCTTTTAAAGGGGACGGAGCGATGGACCGGCTAAAAATAGGCATCACCTGTTATCCGTCTCTGGGCGGCTCGGGTGTTGTGGCGACAGAATTGGGCAAGCTTTTGGCCGAGAAAGGCCATGAGGTCCATTTTATTACACATAGCATCCCGTTCCGGCTTGGAACGTTTCAGAAAAATATATTTTATCACGAAGTTGAGGTTAATGATTATTACGTTTTCCGTTACCCGCCCTATGATCTGGCACTGGCGACCAAGATGGCCCAGGTGGCCAAAATGGTGGGGCTGGACCTGTTCCATGTGCATTACGCAGTGCCGCACGCGGTCTGCGCTTATCTTGCCAAGCAGATGCTTGGCAACGATATCAAAGTGGTGACAACCCTGCACGGAACCGACATCACGGTGCTTGGCCAGGATGAATCGCTGAAGGATCTGATCCGTCTTGGGATTAACCAGAGCGATGCGGTAACGGCAGTTTCGCAGGATCTTATAAAAGAGACGCGTCAGGTGCTGGATATCACGCGCGATATTGACCTGACTTATAACTTTGTTGACAAGCGTGTGTATTATCCGCGCGATGTAACCGATCTCCGGGGGGATTTTGCCTCTCCGGATGAAAAGATCCTAATGCATATCAGCAATTTCCGGCCGGTTAAACGGGTCTCGGATGTGGTCGATATTTTTGCAAAAGTATCCCAAAAGCTGCCCTCACGCCTGCTGCTTGTCGGCGAGGGGCCGGAGCTCCCGAAAATTCAAGCCAAGATCTGCGAAATGGGCCTTGAGGAAAAGGTCCGGTTTCTTGGCAAGCAGGATGAGATCGCCCAGGTGATTTCGCTCGCGGACCTGCTGCTGCTGCCTTCGGAGAAGGAAAGCTTCGGGCTGGTGGCGCTGGAAGCGATGGCTTGCGGGGTGCCAACCATCGGCTCGGAGACGGGAGGCATTCCGGAGCTGATCCAGCATGGAAAGACCGGTTATCTGGCACCTATCGGTGATACAGACGCCATGGCGGGATATGCAGTGAAGCTGCTGACGGATGCACGCATTATGGAGCAGTTCCGAAAAGCATGCCTGGAGCGGTCCTGCAATGATTTCAGCAGAGATGTGATTACCGATCAATATGAGGATATATATTACCGTGTGCTTGGGTGCAAGGTGCGCGGTCTGGATACGATTCAGAGGTAGGGAGTGCTTGGGGTATGGAATGGACAATGGCGCCATCCGGAATGGCAGAAGCTGCAGGCGGGGTAATATCCGCTTTGCTTGCACATGGCCATGAGGCCTATTTCGTTGGCGGCTGCATCCGCGATGAGCTGCTCGGGCGGCCGGTGCATGATATCGATCTGACGACTTCGGCGCTGCCTGGAGAGGTTATGGACATTTTTCCGCGCTGCGTCCCTACCGGACTTGCGCATGGCACCATCACTGTTCTTCAGAATGGCTGGAGCTTTGAAGTAACGACGTACCGGACGGAGAGCGCCTACACCGACCACCGCCGCCCGGGGCACGTCTTATTTGTAAGCGATGTGAAGGAGGATCTCCGCCGCCGTGATTTCACAATCAATGCGATGTGCTGCGGTCCGGATGGAATTCTGGTAGATCCTTTTGGCGGGGAGGAGGACTCCCGCCGCCGGTTGGTCCGTTGTGTGGGAGATGCGGAGGAACGCTTCGACGAGGATGCGCTGCGCATGCTGCGCTGTGTCCGCTTCGCGTCGGTTCTGGACTTCTCCATCGCCAAGAATACCTGGCGGGGACTGCTGCGCCAGCGGGACAAGCTGGCGCATATTGCTGTGGAGCGCGTTCGCGCGGAGCTTGACCGCATCGTCCTCGGCCCGCACCCGCAGCGCGGCCTCGGTCTCCTGGCCCGCAGCGGGCTGCTGCCGCGCGGCAAAGCGCCGTTCCCCTGGACCGGCAGCGACATGGCGGCAGCCGCCGCCCTGACGGCCGGGATCGGGGACCTGCAGGACGCCCGCCTGCGGTGGGCGCTCCTGCTGCATGCCCTGAAGCGGTCGGCCGGGGAGGCCGACGAGCTGCTGCGGGCATGGACGTTCCCGGGGGCGACGCGCAGCGCCGTCGCCGGAGTGCTGCGCGTCCGCGAAGCGTGGAGCGCAGCGCTTGCGCAGGTGCCGCCCGGGGAACCCGGCGGCACGGAGGCCCTGCGGCGGCGCTGGATCGCTGCCGTGCTGGCCCACGGCCAGTCAGCCGCCGAAGGGTGGCTGACGCTGCTTTCGGCGCTGCCGCAGGCCGCCGTGCCCGTGGCGCCGGACTGCGGCGCCCCAGCCGTGCAGCGGCCCGATGCGCCGGACCTCCCCATGCTGCGTTCCTGGACCGCAGCAATGCCGCTGCACAAGCTGGCAGAGCTGGCGGTGACGGGCAAGGAGCTGGCTGACGCTCTAGAGAAGCGTCCGGGCCCGTGGCTGGGCGTGCTGCTGCAGAGCCTGCTGCTGGCTGTGGCGGCGGGCGAGCTGCCAAATAACAATCAACTATTGCTGCTGGAAGCAAAAAGGATGGATAGGGATGAACAGTAACGAGAGACTCCGGCTTCCCGGGGCCGGAAGGGAGGCGTTTACGTCCAGCTGGCCGGACCGTGTGCAGCTGCTGGGAACGGTGGTGTCCACACAGGAAGAGGCCAAAAGGCTCGCCGAGAGCGGCGCGCCCGAAGGTACGGCCGTCCGGGCCGAGGAACAGACCGGAGGCCGGGGGCGGATGGGCCGGAAATGGTATTCGCCGCGGGGCAAGGGCATATGGCTGAGCGTTGTGCTGCGCCCGGAGCTTCCGTTGTCACTTACTCCGCAGCTGACGCTGCTGGCCGGGGTTGCCGTGTGCACAGCCATCCGCGAGGCTACCGGCGTGCAGGCAGGCATTAAATGGCCGAATGACCTGCTGGCAGGCGGGCGCAAAATTTGCGGCATCCTGCTGGAATCCTCCCTGCGGGAAGGCGGGCTTCATTACTGTATCGCCGGCATTGGCATTGCCGTTAACTTGACAGAAGAAGACTATCCCCAGGAGCTGCAGGGAATCGGCACCTCGCTGCTGATAGAAGGCGGCGGCATTCCCGTTGACCGTTCAGCGCTTACTGCTGCTGTTCTGACGGAACTGGAGTTTTTATATTTTCTTTATATGGAACAGGGCTTTAATCCGATCAGGGAGCTGTGGGAATCGATGTCGGTCACGCTGGGACGCCAGGTGTGCTTCAATACCCCGCAGGGGCGCTGTGAAGCCACGGCCGTGGGCCTGGATGACAACGGAGGGCTGCTGCTTAAGGATGGAACGGGAAGCATCACCAGCGTGCTTTCAGGAGAAATAGAAATGATTTAGGATGATAAGGATGACCTTCCTTGTCATCCTTGTTTAAAATATAAGCCTTTATCCTGAATTTCGAAAGTAAGTATCCACAAATCCTCTAAAAAGCTCTACACGAAGGGATGTCTTGCTAAAAACAGCTTGCACCCAATGGGTGAAGGAAAAAGAGGGTTTATCCCTTGTCCGATCTGGATTGGTTCATTTCACTTTCGAAATTCAGGTTTATATGTTTCACGCTATCCATTATCCTTCTATTTCCCGCTGAAGCACCCCCTCCCCTATAAGGACGGCGAAGCCGTTTCCACTTGTCGTTTAGGAACTTATGCTTTTCGTCATTTGTGTATAAGGCAGGTATGAAGTTAGGGCAAAATTATAATGCGTCTTAATTGTGCTGAATGGTGCTGGGTCTGCGGGTTCTATGTTTTGCAGGAGGAAGCGCGGAATAGAGCGGGTCCAACCGAGGCCGCTACCGGGGCAGGGGCGTGAAGTGGAATGGAGTAAAGTGGAATTCGTAAGAATTAGTACACTTGCATGGACGGAATAGTCTTAAAGGAATCTTGGGAAAAAGTCGGCTTTATCTGAATTCAACCCGTAATCTTATTCCAATCAGGAAACCTGGCTTTAACAGCGGCCGGAAGAACCCTCTGAACCCGCAGCGGACTTCATTCACATCGTCAACCGCTGATTTTGGTGTTGAGCCAAAAAGGCAATTGAATTTATAGGAATGGAACCGGCGTACATGAAAACGCTGATGAAACGCAAGGAGGTTCATAGGGAACGGAAGCGAAGTGTAAAAAGTAACACTAATGGGCTGAAATTCTGGCTTGAACGGGCTTTAGTGGGATTTTGTACACTTAATGGAGGCGCGTTCATCCCATAAAGGCTGTTTTCAGCTGAATTAGTTGTACTTTTTCCCACTAAGGATGATCCGGAATCCGAATGCATTGGATTAGTTATACTTTTTACCACTAAAATGGCTGCCCTTTTGATTAATGTGTTTCAAGGTCATCTTAATTTAGGCGTACTCCTCTGTAAGGGAGAAACGGATCGATTAGGGATCCTTTTCCCGCTAACGCAAGCGAAGAAGAGAATATGGGGATTACGTTCACTTTTTCAGACTGTTGAGAAACCCGATTTTTAATGATTTTCGATTAGAAAACGCCTTATAAATCAAAGGTTTATTATTCCGATCTCCTCAAAAAAGCTACTTTCTTAACAGTCTGACTTTTCCACTTGGGCCTAGGCCGCCGGGTCTGAGCAGGAAGGTCTGGAGGGATCGGGGAGGAAGAGCTTCAGCCGGCCGGGGGAACCGGAGAGCCAGGGAACCGCAGCCAGCCTTACAACTGAAATGCAAACAGCTCGCTGTCCAATGAAGGACGGCATCGCCGTTTTGTTCTTTAAGAATTTATATGCTTTGCACACTAAATTATCCTTCTATTTCCCGCTGAAACACCCCGTCCTTTACAAGGACGGCGCAGCCGTTTCTGCTTATTGGTTTACTTGCCTGCAGATTTTGTTATAATAAGGGCAGAGACGGCATCGAGAAGTCGAGCTGTACTCCGGAGAAACCTTTTATATTCAGAAGTTTGCTGCTTTATTCACCTTCATAACTGATTTCACGGTTACGTTGGATTCTGCTCTGAGCCGTAAGGACCGAGACAGAAGGGACGATCGCGAGTGACTCTTTTTTGCCCTTCGGACCTTTTTAGCGGACCATGCTAAAAGGTTTTTTTGTTTGCGCGTTTACGCGTAATTAACTGCGAAAAGGGGAATGGGAGCCTATGGCTGACAAACATGCGCTAAATATTGTCAAAATGAAAAAAATGAAAGCGGACGGCGTGCCGCTGAGCATGCTGACCGCTTATGATTATCCTTCGGCCTTGCTGGCTGAGGAAGCGGGCATTGACATCATTCTGGTAGGTGATTCACTGGGGAATGTGGTGCTTGGCTATGACACCACCTTGCCGGTAACAATTGAAGATATGGTATATCACACCCGCTCCGTTACCCGGGGAGCGCAGAACACCTTTATTGTGGCCGACATGCCGTTTATGACCTACCACGGCAGCGCCGACGAAACATTGCGCAGTGTGCGCAGACTGATGCAGGAAGGCCGGGCGCATGCCGTCAAAATGGAGGGCGGACTGGATATTTGCGGCGCCGTATCTGCTGTGGTGTCTGCCGGAGTTCCTGTGCTGGGCCATATCGGGCTTACCCCGCAGTCGGTGAATATGATCGGCGGCTACCGCATTCAGGGCAAGGATGCCGCAGATGCCCGGCGGCTGATGGATGAAGCGAAGGCGCTTGAAGCTGCCGGAGTGTTCGGGATTGTGCTGGAGCTGGTGACCGAAGAGGTGGCTGCTGCCATCTCCAGGGCCGTCAGCATTCCGACGATCGGGATTGGCGCAGGCCGTTTCTGTGACGGCCAGGTGCTGGTTTTCCATGATTTGCTGCGCTACGCCTCACCTTACCGGAACAAACGGTTTGTCAAAACTTACGCCGATGTGGGCAGCCTAATCCGTGAAGGAATCAGCAGCTATGTCCAGGAAGTGAAGGACCGCTCCTTCCCGGCGGAACACCATGTCTTTAACGCAGAAGAGCATGTGCTGGAATCTTTGTACGGCGCGGCCGGAAAAGGAGAGGAATAAGATGAGAGTAGTCAGAACGGTAGAGCAATTGCGGGAAGCGCTGGATTATATGCGGATGGGGGGACACACGCCGATCGGCTTTGTGCCGACGATGGGTTATCTCCATGAAGGACATGCCAGCCTGATCCGCAAGGCGGGAGAAATGAGCCGCACGGTCGTAATGAGTATTTTTGTCAATCCGCTGCAGTTTGGCCCCAGCGAGGACTTCTCTTCCTATCCGCGCGACGAGCGGCGCGATCTGGAGCTGGCGGAGCGTGAGGGAGCCGATATCGTTTTTATTCCTGCCGTTGAAGAGATGTATCCGCAGCCCATCCGCACCAGGATTACAGTGGACTCGCTTACTGCTCAGCTGTGCGGAGCTTCCCGCCCGGGCCATTTTGACGGTGTAACCACGGTCGTAAGCAAGCTGTTCAACATGGTACAGCCGGATTATGCGTTCTTTGGACTTAAGGATGCCCAGCAGGTAGCCGTTCTGCGGCGGATGGTGTCGGATCTCAATATGAATGTGGAAATAATCGCCTGCCCGATTGTCCGGGAAGCCGACGGACTGGCGTTAAGCTCGCGCAATGTCTACCTCGGCAGTGAAGAGCGCACCCAGGCCCTGGTCCTGTCCCGCGCGCTGCGCGAGGCCCGCAAGGCAATTGAAGCCGGAGCTGTCCAGACAGTAGATCAGGCGCGGGGGCTGCTGATATCCGTTATTTCTTCCTCGCCGCTCGCAGTAATCGATTATGTGGAAATTTTATCCTTCCCGGGCCTCGGAGCCTTGGACGGCGGATCGCTGCTCAGCGGGGCAGAGGGAGAGGTTATTATGGCACTTGCCGTGAAGTTCGGCAGAACCCGCCTGATCGACAACAATGTATTTATTCCCAAGGAGGTGCACGCCCTTGTTTAGACATATGATGAAATCCAAAATTCACCGTGCCACCGTAACCGAAGCCAATCTGAATTATGTGGGGAGCATTACCATTGATGAGGATCTGATGGAAGCGGCCGACCTGCTGGAGAATGAAAAAGTGCAGATTGTGGACAACAATAACGGTTCCCGGCTGGAAACCTATGTTATTCCCGGCCCGCGCGGCAGCGGCGTTATCTGTCTGAACGGAGCGGCAGCCCGCCTCGTGCAGCCCGGAGACACGGTAATCATCATTTCCTACGCCATGCTGTCCAATGAAGAGCTGGCGGCCCATAAGCCGACGGTGGTGTTCGTGAATGCGGACAATAAGCCGGTCAAGCTGGCGGATCATGAACTCCATGCCACAATTGCCTGAAGCTTAAGCCATGCAATGAATGGCAGGGATGAAGAGACCCTTACTTGTGAAAAATGAAGGCAGGCAGGCTTAAGCTGATTTCATTTTCAGTAAGGGTGGGATGTTCCGTGTTTCAACATTTATTTGCTGAGATGAACAAGTTGCTTCAGGAAATTGCCGCCGACTTCCCTACTGCGGAGGGTGCCCGCCGGGATGATCTTTTATGCAAGTACAACATGCTGCACCGGCTGAGCGATGAAGTGATGGATGAATGGCTGGCCTTTGCCGAGAAGCTGAGCGATTTTCGCCAAAACGCGGATTTTTCACCTCATTCGGATGAAGAAGGAGCACAGACGGCAGAAGCTCCGGAGCTGGCCATGGATTCCTTTGTCCGCGGACAAGGCTACTACAAGCTGCTGATGTACCGCAAATGCATTGACCAGTTCAAGGAAGTCATCACCCGTTATCCCGACAGTCTGGCAGCCCGTTTGTATCTTGCCATGGCTTATCTGCAGGAAGGGGACGGCGAAACCGCCTGGAGCCATCTGCATCACATGCTTGCCCTGGTCCGGGAAAGGAAGCTGAAGGCCATGATTTATAACGCGCTGGGCTGCATCAGGGCCTCTCAGGAGCGCTTTGTTGAAGCCCGGGAGCTCTTTGGCCTTTCCCTGCAGCATGATCCCATGCTTCCGGAACCAAGCATCAACTTGGAGGTCTGCCGCAGGCGCGGGGGGCAGCTGCAATTTGGACATCAGCTGGTTTCGCTTTTATAATCATTATTCAGCCATTTTAGCGATGCAACCTGCTTGCCGGGGGATGCATCGCCTTTTTTCATAACTTCTGTTATGCTGATAAGGAGTCTCATGTGAAAGGGAATAGAACTTATAATGAAATTTGCCGTGCTTGATTTTGAAACTACAGGGACCCAATCCGTGGGTGAGATTATCCAGGTGGGCCTTGCCATAATAGAAGAAGACCGGTCCATTTCCCGGGTGTATGGCTCCTTCGTCAAGCCCGGAACGCCGATTCCCCCATTTATTACGGGGTTAACCGGAATTGCAGACAGTGATGTGCAGGATGCGCCGGAGCTGGATGAGATGATGATGGAGCTTGTTCCGCTGCTCGACGATGTAGTGCTGGTTGGGCATAATGTGGCATTTGACTTTCATTTCCTGCAGAATGCGCTGGACCGGTGCGGTTATTTGCCGTTTCAGGGACGGATTCTGGATACCATTGATTTTCTCAAAATATGCTTTCCGTCACTGACCACCTACCAGCTGGGGACGGTAAGCTCCCATTTCGGCCTTACGCATGAGCGTCCGCACCGGGCGGACAGCGATGCGCTGGCAACCGCACTGGTGCTGCTGAAATGTCTGGATGAGCTGTACAGCCTGCCTCTGCTGACCATCCAGCGGCTGAATGAGCTGTTTGCCGATGAGGACAGCGATTTGGCCTGGTATTTCGACGGGCTGCTGCGGGAGAGGGAAATGGAGACCTTCCAGCCGGAAGGCGAGCTTACCTTTTACCGTCAGCTTGCGCTGGCCGCGGGAGACTGGACGGAGCTGGCCCCTCCCCGCGGGGAAGGAACCGGAAATCCATTGCAGAATATTACTTTTGAGGAATATATGGAAGAGGTAACCAAGCGGCTCAGGGAGAGCCTGCCCCAATACGAAAGCCGTGAAGCCCAAGAGATGATGATTCATGAGGTAATGACAGCGCTTGAGGGTGACAAGCATCTGCTGATTGAGGCGGGGACAGGTACCGGCAAGTCGCTGGGCTATCTGCTTCCGGCCATCTATCACAGCGTGCGTTCTGACCAAAAGGTCATGGTAAGCACACACACCATCAACCTTCAGGACCAGCTGCGTGAGCGCGACATCCCTTTATTGACGAGTGTCGTGCCGTTCCCGTTTAAGGCTGCAATCTTCAAGGGCAGGGGACACTATTTGTGTCTGCGCAAATTTGAACATAAAATAAACAAAAAGGATTTTGCGAGTCCCAGAGAAGAGGCGCTTACTGCGGCGCAAATGCTTGTATGGCTGACCCAGACGGAGTCGGGAGACGATGAGGAGCTGAATCTGAACGGACGCGCCGGCGATTTCTGGGAGACAGTGGCCAGTGACACGGATTCCTGCCTCGGGCGTTCCTGCCCGTGGTTCCGCAAATGCTATTATCACCGTGCCAAGCATGAGGCCGGGATTGCGGATGTCGTCGTGACCAATCACTCCAAGCTGTTTGCGGACGTCAAGGCCGGCCATCAGCTCCTTCCGGCTTACGAGCACCTTGTGATCGACGAGGCCCATCATCTGGAGGACATTGCCGGCAAGCATCTGGGCATGCAGATGAAATATTTCACTGTTGCCCATACGCTTACGCGTCTGTATAAGGACAGCCGGAGCGGTCAGCTGCCGGCACTGCGCCAGACGCTGCAGTCGTCCGGCAGCGAGCAGGCGGCGGAATGGAGCGGCGTGATCGACAGGATCTATCCGGATCTGCTGACGGTTAAGGAAGCGTGGGACACACTCAGCGACAGGCTGTTCGCCCTGCTGCCGGAGCGCAGCGATGCTGCAGCGGGGGAAGCGGGGCAACTGGTTGCGCGCCTTCTGCCGGGCAGCAAGCCCAGGGACTGGGAAGAACTGGCAGCGCTTGAGAACACGCTGAATCTGAGCCTGAGCGATATAATCCGCAAGGGTGACAAGATGCTTAGCGAGATGCGGGAATCGGAAAGCCAGTCGTCCTCGGACAGTCTGGTGACAGATATCGGCGGGCTTTTCAAGGATTTGGCCTCCATCCGTGAACAGGTGCGTTTCTTCATGAACCTGAATGACGAGAATATTGTCTATTGGATGGAAGGAAACGGCAATTACCGCGGCAAGTCGCTGCAGCTTTATGCTGTCCCGGTTGATGTCAGTGCCCAGCTGAAGGAGCTGTTCTTCGATAAAAAGAAAAGCATAATCCTTACCTCGGCAACACTGTCCGTGGATAAGTCCTTTCAATTCATGATCGACAATCTGGGGCTGGGTGGGTTTGCAGAGCAGGGACGCCTGATGACCGCACTGCTCCCTTCGCCGTTCAAGTACCGTGAACAGGCGCTGCTGGTCATTCCGCGCGATTTCCCAAGCGTCAAAGGCAGTGTGGGCGATGCCCGCTTTGTCGATATGCTGGTGCATTCGCTGGCAGAGGCCGCCGCGGCGACCAGGGGCCGGATGCTGGTGCTGTTCACTTCCTACAAAATGCTTCGCCAGGTATATGATCCCCTGAAGGAGGCGCTTGTCCCGCAGGATATCACCGTACTGGGCCAGGGAGTGGAGGGCGGCAGCCGCAGCAAGCTGATCCGGCGTTTCCAGGACAGCGCCGCTTCCGTGCTGCTCGGGACAAGCAGCTTCTGGGAGGGAGTGGACATTCCCGGCGAAGCGCTGACCTGTCTGGCCATCGTCCGGCTTCCCTTCCAGCCGCCGAACCATCCGCTTGCGGAAGCCAAGGCGGAGCTGCTGCAGGCGCAGAAAAAAAATCCGTTTATGAAGCTGTCGGTTCCCCAGGCCGTTATCCGCTTCAAACAGGGTTTCGGCCGTCTGGTACGGACTGCACAGGACCGGGGTATTGTAATTGTATATGATACCAGGGTTATCGAATCTTATTATGGAAAATACTTCCTATACTCGCTTCCGGGACCCAAGATGGAGCATATGCTGACTGATCAGATGGTTCCACGGATTGCGGAATGGCTTGAAGAAGGCGGCGTATCCTAAAATCGGCTATAATTAATTTTAAATATATACGCTTACGAAGCTATTTTGTACGAAGCTGGTTCAACCAGCTTTATTCCAACAAAATTTAGGGGGAGATAATATGAAATCGGATAAAATATCGGAGGCCGTCGTACGCAGACTTCCAGTGTACCTGCGCTTCCTGAATGATCTGCAGAAGCGCGAAATCTCCACCGTATCCTCACAGGAGCTGGGACAAAGGCTTGATCTTAATCCGGCGCAAATCCGGAAGGACCTGGCCTATTTTGGCGACTTCGGCAGAAAAGGCATTGGTTATGACGTATCCTATCTGATTGAAAAAATCCGCCATATCCTGAAGCTTGACCAGCAGCTCAATGTGGCTCTGGTGGGTGCCGGTAATCTTGGGCACGCTTTGTCCAATTACAATGCCTATTTGAAGGACACGATGAAAATTACCGCTGTATTTGATTCCTACGCGCCCAAGGTTGGGCAGAAGATCAACTCATTGACTGTGCAGCCCATGGAGGAGCTGGAAAGCACAATCCGTGAACAGGGCATCCGTATCGGCATCATCACTGTACCGGACAGCGAAGCCCAGAAAGTCGCAGATATTCTCGTAGACTCGGGTATTGAGGCGATCCTCAATTTTGCACCGGTGATCTTGAAGACGCCGCCGAACATTAGGATTCATGCTGCTGATTTTACCACCGACCTGCAAAGTCTGGCTTATTATTTACATGATGGAAAGGACGAAGCGGAAGATGAGCAGCAATAAGACTGTAATTGTAAATGGACGCTTTCTGGTTCCGGGGGCGGAGAAGCCTGTGCTGAGCGGATATATGGCCGTAGAAAACGATCTCATCACTTACATAGGGGAAGACAAGCCTGTCATCGAAGAGGGAACTCAGACCGTTGACGGCAGCCGCCTGCTGTTCCTGCCGGGCTTGGTCAATACGCATGGACATACAGCGATGTCGCTGTTGCGGGGCTTTGGGGATGATATGGTTCTTCAAAGCTGGCTGCAGGAAAAAATGTGGCCTATGGAAGAAAAATTCACCGGAGACGATGTTTACTGGGGAACCTCCTTGTCCGTACTGGAGATGCTTAAGGGCGGCACAACGACCTTTCTGGATATGTACGACCATATGGACCGCGTTGCCGAGGTTACGGAGCTTTCCGGTATCCGTGCCGTGCTTATGCGCGGAGTTATAGGTCTCTGTCCGGAGGATGTGCAGAACCATAAGCTTGCAGAAGCGGTTGCTTTTGCCCGGAATTGGCATGGGAAGGCGGATGGAAGAATCACTGCGATGATTTCGCCGCATGCCCCGTATACCTGCCCTCCGGACTTTCTCGTGAAGTTTGTACAGGCTGCCCATGATCTGGATCTGCCGATGCATACCCATATGTCGGAAACCCGGCGGGAAGTCGAGCAGAATGCCGCTGATTACGGCCTGCGCCCTGTAGCGCATCTGGAGAAGCTGGGGATGTTTACCCGCCCGTCCCTTGTGGCGCATGGCGTTCATTTGAACGATGAAGAAATCGAGATTCTTGCCCGCTGCAAGGTGGGGGTATCCCATAATCCGGGCAGCAACCTGAAGCTGGCGAGCGGGGTGGCCCGGGTGCCGGAGCTGATGCGTGCGGGAGTCAAGGTGTCGCTCGGCACCGATGGCGCGGCAAGCAACAATAATCTGGATATGTTCGAGGAAATGCGCCTGGCCGCATTGATCCACAAAGGCGTGAGCGGAGATCCGACAGCGGTTCCGGCGCCGGAAGCGCTGCTGATGGCGACCGAATACGGCGCACAGTCGATTTTTCTGGAAAAAATCGGCCGGCTTGCTCCGGGCATGAAGGCGGATTTCATTGCCCTGGATATCGACCAGCCGCATTTCCTGCCGCATACGGACCTGTTGTCACATGCCGTGTATTCGGCAAGTGCGAAGGATGTTGAGCATGTCTGGGTGGACGGCAAGCAGGTTGTGAAGCACGGACAGTGCCTCACGCTGGACGAGGAACAAATCCGCCGCAAGGCGCAGGAAACGTTTGAGGGCTTGCTGAAGCGGTAAACGGACAGGGACGATGAAGCATTTTGAAGAAAGGGAGCTGCACTTTGAAGAAAAGAAGAAAATGGCTTCTGCTGGGGATATTCCTGGTTCTGCTCCTTCTGTTCGGACTAAGCCAGTTCTATGCCTACGTGATGAAGGACCAGTGGAACGAACGCAGTGCAGCCGCAGAGGTTGCTGAAGCCAGAGCGGGCCTGACTAAGGTAACCAAAGCCCAGAAATCCGTCTGGGATGAAAATTCGATTTACTGGGTGCTTGCAGGCCGCAATGCAGACGATACGGAGCTGATGGTATGGGTCCGCTTTACCCTGGACGGCAAGCCCGCCGGGGGCGACAACGATGTGTTCGCCGAAGAGGTGGCCAGAGGCACCTCTGAACAGGAGATCCGCTCCGTAATCGCCTCGGACCTGCCTGGAAGCACTATAGAGCGGCTGCTGCCGGGTGTCTATAACGGTGAATATGTCTGGCAGCTTTTTTATAAGCTGGAAGGGCGTTATTATTATAAGTTTTACCGTTTTGCAGATGGAATTGCGATTGGTGACGGATATAGCTTGCCGAACCGGTAGGTGCGCAGGAGCAGGATACAGTCCGCCGAACCGGTGGGTGCGCAGGAGCAAAATACAGCGGGCGGACAGTACTCTGTCTGCTCTTTTATATAAAGATAAGAATTTATTCTGAATTTCGAAAGTAAGCATCTACAAATCATCTAAAAGGCTCTACACGAAGGGATTTTTTTGTGAAAAACAACTTGCACCCAATGGGTGATGGAAAAAGCGGGGCTATCCCTTGTCCGATCTGTATTTGTTCAATTCACTTTCGAAATTCAGGTTAACTTTTATATGAAATGAACCGGAGAACCTGAGCAACTGATGGAACGCAAGGAAGAGATTCATAGGGGCCTGAAGCGAAGTGTAAAAAGTAACACTAATGGGCTGGAATTCTGGATTTAACAGGATTTAGTGGGATTTTGTACACTTAATGGAGCCCATCTCTCCCCAAATGGCTAATTTCAGCCGGATTAGTTGTACTTTTTCCCACTAGGGATGATCCAGGGATGCGAATGCGCTGCCTTAGTGTTACTTTTTCCCGCTAAAATGGCTGCCCTTTGGATGAATGTTTCAAGTTCATCTTAATGTAGGCGTTTCCTCTGTAAGGGGGAGAAACGGAACGATTAGGGTATCCTTTTTCCACTAACACTTGCGAAAAAGCGGCTGGGGGAATATGAAGTGACCTCTTCCGCCTGGCTTCAGCAGCCAGCCTTACACCTGAAATGCAAACAGCTGCGCTGCCCGGTCAAGGACGGCGCAGCCGTTTCTGCTTATATTATAAAATTCATCCTGAATTTCGAAAGTAACTTCCCATAAAAAAATAAAAAAAGGCTCAAATTGCTTGTCCCCGGAGCTTACGCAATCTTGGGGAAGAATGAATCCGCTAATTTAATCCCCCGAATGCCCCGGTTCATTCTGTCCGGTTAAGCACTTTTGAATCTATCGGAGGGGTGGGCTAAATGAAGGAATGAGAGGCAGAAGTGCTCTTGATTTCCCCGGAGCAGAGCAAGCTGGTTTACCGCCACGGTGATTGGGTCCATCAATGTTATATATAAAACCGTATATACTAAGCAAGCAATTGGAGTAGGACGGGATGTAAATGTGATACATTTCCATGTAAAAAAAGACGCCGGCGCTAATCGCCGGCGTCTTTGATGTCGATATAAGGGAAAAAGAGCTGTCATTAAGCCCAGAAATTAGTACTGAAAATTTTAAATATATTCACACTTTCCCGCGAAATCGTATATACACTTGTGATATACTACTACTTGTATTCAGGCATGCTTAAGAGCATGCCGGTCTCGGAAGAGCGCTAGGCACGCTATTTTAACAGTTACTGATTATTTTAATATTTTTTACTTTAATATTTTTTGCTCATCCCCTGAGAGGAGGACGTTTCTTGAAACTACGCCTTATGCCTGTACTGCTAACGTCTCTGCTGTCTGCTGCGGTTCTGTTCGGCGGCTGGTATTCCTATCGTGAGTTCGCTGTTCAGGAGCCGTTGCAGAAGATTGTGTCAGCGTATGAGGGAGTGAATGATTCCCATATCTCTATTAAACGCAATGAGGTGACTTTGAAACTTGATTTGCAGCCGGGCACGAAATTGCGCGAGCTGGTGCAGTACGTCAATACGGAGGGAAAGACCGCCATTGACGGACGAACGCTGAAGCTGGATGTGGAGCAGCATTCCAGTGCAATTTTGGATGAATATTGGGATCAAGCGATGTTCTCTGTTGCCGAAGCTATGGAGAGCCGTAAATATACTTTAATACCCGCGAAGCTGGAAGAACTGAAGGTGCAGAACTCCAGATACAGCGGTGTGGCGGCAACGACAGAAATTGATGACAATAATGTGTATGTGAGCCTGAGCGACGGCAAGGAGAGCAAGTTTATTATTCTGCCCCGCGTGGCGGCAACGATGGGAGTGTGGAATAATGCCTAAGTTCTGGAAAGAGATATTAATCGGATTTTTTCCTGTACTGCTGATTTTTATGGCTTTTGTCGGCATTAATATTTTTCCGGTCATTATTGCGGCAGGCATGGTCGGAGCACTTCTGCTCATTGCCCATTTGCGCGGCGGACTGACGGTCAGTGCGGGAGGGGACAAGAAGCGCAAGAAGAATGGCCCCTCGAAGCTGACCTTTGAAGAAATCGGCGGCCAGGACAATGCCAAGCAGGAGCTGCGCGAAGCGCTTGATTTCCTGATCCGGCATGAAGAAATCAGCAAATTCGGCATCCGGCCGCTCAAAGGGATTCTGCTGACAGGTCCACCGGGAACGGGGAAAACGCTGATGGCCAAAGCAGCGGCACATTATACCAATTCCGTGTTCGTAGCCGCATCAGGCAGTGAGTTTGTTGAGATGTATGTAGGTGTAGGCGCAGGGCGTGTCCGTGACCTGTTCAAGGATGCCCGTGCCCGGGCCCTTAAAGAAAATAAGCAAAGCGCCATTATCTTCATCGATGAGATCGATGTCATCGGCGGCAAGCGCGAGGGCGGCCAGCAGCGTGAATATGACCAGACGCTTAATCAGCTGTTGACTGAGATGGACGGAATATACAACAATGATACACCGCGTATCCTGCTCGTCGCAGCAACGAACCGCAAGGAGATGCTGGATTCGGCGCTGCTGCGCCCGGGCCGCTTCGACCGTCATATCCAGGTGGACATGCCGGATAAGAAAGGCCGCAAATCCATACTTGATCTGCATGCGCAGAACAAGCCGCTGCATGAAGGTGTGGATCTCGACAAAATTGCGGAAGAGGCTTACGGCTTTTCCGGCGCCCAGCTCGAAAGCGTGATGAACGAAGCCGCCATTTATATGATGCGCGAAAATCTGACGGAGGTGGAGCAGCGGCATCTGTCGATGGCGATTGACAAGGTGATGATGGGCGAGAAGACCGACCGGGAGACCAACCACGAGGAGAAAAAGCGGGTTGCCATCCACGAATTGGGGCATGCTATTATGGCCGAGCTGCTGCGGCCGGGAAGCGTCAGCCAGGTTACGCTCACCCCGCGCGGACAAGCACTGGGTTATGTGCGGCATAATCCGCAGACCGAGCAATACCTGTACACCAAGGAGTACCTGGAGAATCAGATCATGATTGCACTCGGGGGAGCGGTAGCGGAAGAAATGTACTACGGCGGAAGAAGCACGGGATCGCGCGGCGACTTCGACCAGGCGCTGAATATTGTCGAAACGATGATGAAATCGGGGCTGACATCCCTGGGAATTGCTAATTTGCAAATGGTTACCACTGAAGAATTAATGAAGGAAAACAGCAAAATTTTGGATGAGCTGATGGTCCGCACTCATGAGCTTCTCGGCAAGCAGAGAAATGTATTTGATTACTCCCTTGACATATTAATGAAGGAAGAAGTTCTCTCCGGAGAGCAATTTCGTTGTCAATTTCGTGACAGTGTCCTTTTACCGGCATAATTCTTTATGCCGGTTATTTTTTTTTACTTTTCAGACATGCTAAGATATCATTATATGTCGGGCTACATATTTTCCACGACAGACAAGGTACAATACTGAAGTATAGATACCTGAAAGGATGGAGACTTTTAGATGAATTTTAAGAAAATTGGTGTCATCGGTGGTGGCACAATGGGTCAGGGGATTGCCGAAATGCTGGCGGCCAAGGGCCTGGATGTTATGCTGGTAGAGAAAAACGCAGAAAGACTGGACTATTCTTATGCAATGATCGAGACAAGTCTCGACAAACAGCTGGAGAAATGGGCAATTACCCAGGCTGAAAAGAAACTGATTCTCAGCCGTATCCAAAAAGTGACACATTTCGCGGAACTCAGCTCCTGCGATATGGTCATAGAGACCATTACCGAGGATCTGGAAGCAAAGCAAAAGGTCTTTAATCAGCTCGATCAGGTGTGTCCGAGCCACATTATTCTGGCCAGCAACACGTCGACCCTAAGCCTGACGGAGCTTGCCAGCTCTACAATGTATCCGGAACGCGTCATCGGCATGCATTTCATACATCCGGTAGGAAAGGTTGATCTCGTTGAGATTGTGCGCGGACTGAAAACCTCCGACAGCACCTTTGAAGATACCAAAGCCTTTGTTGATGAAATTGTTGAGAAAAAAGGCGTAATGATTTACGAATCCCCCGGGTTTGTAACTTCACGCCTGATTTGCCTGTTCATTAACGAAGCCATGCATGTCCTGCAGGAAGGTGTTGCTTCACCTGAGGATATCGACGACGCTATGCGTATCGGCTACCAGTTCCAGAACGGGCCGCTTGAGATGGCTGACCGTTTCGGTCTGGATTCGATTCTTGCCGCGCTGGAGAACATGTTCCGGGAGTACGGTGAACTGAAATACCGCCCATCCACTATTCTTAAGAAAATGGTGCGTGCGGGACAACTGGGCATGAAATCGGGCGAAGGCTTCTTCAAGTACGACAAGGATGGTGACCGTGTATGAATATTCTAGTAATTAACTCCGGCAGTTCTTCTTTGAAATATCAGCTCTACAATATGACCGATGAATCTGTACTCGCCAAGGGTCTGGTTGAACGCATCGGGATGGACTCTTCCATTCTGAACCACAAGCCCACCGGCAAGCAGGAAATTACCGAAGTCAGTGAAATTCTCGAACACAATACTGCGATCCGCAAAGTGCTTGCCTGTCTGACCGACAAGGAGCACGGGGTTATTGACTCCATCGATGAAATCAATGCCGTTGGGCACCGCGTAGTTCACGGGGGCGAATTCTTCAAGGCTTCCGCTCTGGTTGACGCAGATGCCAAGACGAAGATCCGCCAGCTGTTCGACCTTGCACCGCTGCACAATCCGGCGGCAATGATGGGGATCACGGCGGCTGAAGTGAACATGCCGGGCATTCCGCAGGCCGTTGTGTTCGATACTGCATTCCATCAGACGATGCCTGAGAAGGCTTATATGTATGCTATTCCCAGAGTGCTGTACAACAAATATAAAGTTCGCCGCTATGGCGCACACGGTACTTCCCATGATTTCGTGAGCAAGGCTGCAGCCGAATATCTGGAGCGTCCGCTTGAAGCTTTGAAGATCATCACCTGCCATATCGGCAACGGTGCGAGTGTAACCGCCGTTGATGGCGGATTGTCCATTGATACTTCGATGGGGATGACCCCGCTTGAAGGTCTGATGATGGGTACCCGCAGCGGTGACCTTGACCCGGCTATCGTTCCATATGTAATGAACAAGGAAGAGCTGTCTGTGGGCGAAGTGAACTCAATGCTGAACAAGCACAGCGGACTTTTGGCAATTTCTGGCGTCAGCAGCGACATGCGTGATATTATTGATGGTGCGGAAAAAGGCGAGGCTAACTCTACGCTTGCTTTTGAAATGTATGAGTACCGTCTGCGGAAGTATATCGGTTCTTACGCGGCAGCGATGAACGGAGTAGATGTGATCGTATTTACTGCCGGTGTTGGCGAGAACGCCGCCGTGCTGCGTGCCAAAGTGCTGAATAACCTTACGTTCCTCGGAATTGAACTGGATGCTGAAGCCAATAAGGTCCGCTCCGGCGATCCGCGCCGTATCTCTACGGCTGATTCCAAGGTGCAGGTGCTCGTGGTTCCGACAAACGAAGAGCTTGTCATTGCACGCGATACCTATCGCATTGTGCAAGGAATTAACGGCTAAATCAGAGGAGAGATCAGTAGGCATGGCTAACAAGAGTATTATCAAGAACGTGAATGAGCATGTTGGAGAGAGCGTTGTGATCGGCTGTTGGGTGAACAACAAGCGCTCCAGCGGCAAAATTCAGTTCCTGCAGCTTCGGGATGGTACAGGCTATATCCAGGGCGTTGTGGTGAAATCTGAAGTGCCTGAGCAGGTCTGGGATGATGCCAAAAGCCTTACCCAGGAGAGCTCGCTGTACGTAACAGGAATTATCCGCGAAGAGCCGCGCAGTCAGTCCGGCTACGAGATGACTGTGACAGGTATAGAAGTATTGCATCTCACCGAGAATTATCCGATTACCCCGAAAGAGCATGGCGTAGATTTCCTGATGGATCACCGTCATCTCTGGCTTCGTTCCGCGAAGCAGCGGGCAGTGCTGGTTATTCGTGCGGAGATCATCCGGGCGGTTCAGCAATTTTTCAACGAGAACGACTTCACCAAGGTTGATCCGCCGATTCTGACGCCAACCTCGGCTGAAGGCACAACCAATCTGTTTCACACCAAGTATTTTGATGAAGATGCCTATCTGACGCAGAGCGGACAGCTGTACATGGAGGCGGCGGCAATGGCACTCGGCCGTGTATATTCCTTCGGTCCAACGTTCCGTGCGGAGAAGTCCAAAACCCGCCGCCATTTGATCGAGTTCTGGATGATTGAGCCGGAAATGGCATTTACAGACCATGAGGAAAGCCTCCGCGTGCAGGAGGAATTCATCAGCTTTGTGGTACAGTCCGTGCTTGCCAACTGCCGTGCTGAGCTGGAGGCGGTGGGCCGCGATGTTTCCAAGCTGGAGAACATCAAAGCGCCGTTCCCGCGTATCACTTATGATGATGCGATCAAGTTCCTGAACGAAAAAGGCTATGAGATTGCCTGGGGCGACGATTTCGGAGCGCCGCATGAAACGGCGATTGCGGAAATGAGCGACAAGCCGGTCTTCATTACGCATTATCCGGCTTCCTTCAAGGCATTCTACATGAAGCCGCATCCTGAACGTCCTGAGGTCGTGCTCTGCGCGGATATGATTGCTCCTGAAGGCTACGGGGAGATTATCGGCGGCTCACAGCGTATCGATGATCCGGCTCTGCTGGAAGAACGGTTCAAGGAGCATAATCTTTCAATGGATACTTACAAATGGTACATGGATCTGCGCACCTATGGTACTGTGCCCCACTCCGGCTTTGGTCTGGGACTGGAACGGACGGTGGCCTGGATTTGCGGGCTGGATCATGTGCGGGAAACGATTCCGTTCCCGCGTACACTGTACCGTCTGTATCCATAAAGCCAATTAAAGGGGGCTGCGCATGGACGGCAAAGGATGGAATACCTGGGGCGAAGGCGTGTCATTTGGCCTCCAGAACGGGATGGCCGTCATTCCTTACGCACTCTTGAAGTATTACCGGAAGCTGGATCTGACCGGCAGTGAAGCCATGCTGCTCATTCATCTGCTCTCCTTTCGCCAGGTGGAAGGAATTGATTTCCCTTCGCTGGAGGAGCTGCAGACAGTAACGGGACGCAGTACAGCTGCAATTGCAGGAGAGCTGCAGAAGCTTATGAAGGAAGGCTTCATCAGCATTGATGAAGACAACGATGAGCTGAGGGATATCCATTATGAGCGCTATAACTTCTCAGGCTTATACGGAAGGCTTGGCGCATTTCTGGCAGAAGCTGCCCAGTCCGTGAGTGACAGGAGCAAGCCGGCAGGCAGTGTGCCCGGTATCCGGGCATCTGCCCGCCGCACCGGGTCGCCCGAACCGGATGGCGGCTATAGCAGAGCCTCCGCCCCTGCAGCAGGCAGGGACGGAGAGGAAAAGCGCAGCCTGTTCACCATTTTTGAGAAGGAATTCGGCCGTCCGCTTTCTCCGATGGAATGCGAAACAATTTCCGGCTGGGTGGATCAGGACAAGTACCCGGAAGAATTGATTCTGCTGGCTCTGAAAGAATCTGTATTTGCCGGAAAGGTTCATTTCCGCTATATTGACCGCATTCTGCTGGAGTGGGCCCGCAACCGGGTGAAAGATGCCCAGGATGTCAAAGCCTATACCCAAAAATTCCGCAGCGGCGGCAGATAAAAGGATTAAGGCCTAAGTGCTCCATTCTTAACAAAGGGGATGCCGTTTCAGGAGACATCCCATAAAAAAACAACCGTACTTCTGGGCTGCATGAGCCAGAAGTACGGTTGTTTTTGTTAAAGAGAAGAATGTGCCTGCTTTACACTGTAAGTTGTCCAGCCGGTTAGGAGAGTTCTTTTTCGAGCGCCGCTCCCATCTCGCGGGAACGCTCGGCACAGCGATTGACGGCAGCAATCACTGTCTCGAAGAAATCTCCTTTTTCGAGAACCTCGAGGGCTGCTTGTGTGGAGCCATTCGGTGAGGTGACTTTTTTGCGCAGGGCGGCCGGCTCTTCGCCGGTCTGCTGCACCATGCGGGCGGCGCCGAGGACAGTCTGGACAGTCAGCTCTGCGCTCTGCCCGGGCGCCAGGCCGCCGCGGATGCCTGCGGCAATCATAGCTTCCATCATATAATAGATGTATGCCGGACCGCTGCCCGAAATCCCGGTCAAGGTTTCCATCCGTTCCTCATCGATGACAGTTGTTAAACCGACAGCTTCAAAAATGTTAAGCACCGTCCGCCGGCCCTGCTCATCCACTTCTTTGGAATAGGCGACGCCGGTGGCTCCCAGTCCGATGGAGCTGGAGGTATTGGGCATGGTGCGCACAACCGGCTGCGGCTTTCCGAGCAGGCCCTGCATGGTACGGATGGTCATTCCGGCGATTACGGAGATCACCAGCTGGCCGGCAGAGAGCAGGGGGCCAAGGCCGCGCAGAGCCTCGGCGGCATCCTTGGGCTTCATCGCAAGCACGATGACCGGAGCCGTGCGCAGATATTCAATTTTTTGCTCAGGGTCGTTGCTGCCAAGCACGCCATAGCGGCTGCGCAGCTCGCCCAGGCGTTCGCTGCTGCTGCGGTTCAGCATCACGATATTGCCGGAATCCACCACGCTGCGGGCAATCATCCCGCGTACAATCGCTTCCGCCATTGAGCCAGCGCCGTAAAAAACAATTTTGTGATTAATTAAAGGAATTGCAGGTTGCTGACACATGGCTATAAATCCCCCTAAAAGTTTTGAGCTTATATTCCGCCAAATCTCTGCGAATAACTCGTTCCGGAAGCATGAGCTTAGATTTGTGTTTATTACCCCCGGATTTGTCCGGAGCCGTGGATCTTGTATTTGCTTGAGGTCAGCGCAGGCAGTCCCATAGGGCCGCGTGCATGCAGCTTCTGGGTGCTGATGCCAATCTCCGCTCCGAATCCGAACTCGAAGCCATCGGTGAAACGCGTCGAGGCGTTATGATAGACGGCGGCGGCATCCACTTCCTGAAGGAAACGCTCGGCATTGTCCTTGTCGCCGGTTACGATGCATTCGGAATGCTTGGTGCTGAACTCGGCTATATGCTGCAGCGCTTCGTCCAGCCCGCCGACAATTTTGATATTAAGGATATAATCGTTGTATTCGGTGGCGAAGTCTTCCCTGGCTGCCGGCAATACCCAGGGAATCAGAGCAACCGTCTCAGGGCAGCCGCGCAGCTCCACGGGAATCCCGCGGAAAGCTTCCGCCAAAGAAAGGAGCTGCTCTGCGGCATAATCCCGGTGAACCAGCAGAGTCTCCATGGAGTTGCACACGGAAGGCCGCTGGGCCTTGGCGTTCAGGCTGATGGCCAGTGCCATTTCCGGATCAGCGCCGGCGTCGAGATAAGTATGGCATATGCCTGCCCCTGTTTCAATGACAGGCACCGTGGCATTGAGCACGACATTCCGGATCAGCGCGCTTCCTCCGCGCGGGATGATCACATCAAGCAATCCGTTCAGCTTCAGCATTTCATCCACTGAGGAACGGTCCGGGTCTTCGATCAGCTGCAGCGCTTGGCTCGGGATGGCGGTTTCGGCAAGCGCGCGGTGCAGCACCTCAATGATTTTCCGGTTGGAGGACAGGGCGGAGGAACCGCCGCGCAGGACAACGGCGTTCCCGGTTTTCAGGCATAATCCCGCAGCATCCACGGTGACATTGGGGCGTGCTTCGTAGATAATGCCAATGACACCCAGCGGCACGCGGATTTTTTCAATATACAGCCCATTGGGACGCTCGATTGTTTCCAGACGGTCGCCGACAGGATCGGGCAGCACGGCTATCTGCTGCAGCCCCTCCGCGATGCTCTTGATCCGGCTGACATCCAGCGCCAGACGGTCAAGCATGGATTCAGGGGTTCCGCCGAGCCTGCCCCGCTCCAGATCCTCGCGATTAGCGGCAATGATAGCCGGCCCTTCGCGGATCAGGGCTTCCGCCATGGCCAGCAGCGCTTCATTTTTCTGGCCGGTGCCAAGACCCGCCAGCACTCCGGCAGTTTCCTTGGCCAACGCTGCCTTGTTTGCAACCTCACTCATGTTAACCCTCCTAAAAGTTATTGTCAGCATAACAACATTGAGCAGCTTCGCACAACTTGTTAGCGCAAGGTAATCCATTCATCACGGTGGATGACCTCCAGCCGGTGGACTTCGCCCAGCTTGGGTACGATCTGACGGCTTGGCAGCCCCTGGATGCTGCGGAGCTGGGTGTCGTCATAATTAACAATTCCCCGCCCAAGGAGCTTGGCGTCAGGGCCGAGGACCTCCACAACATCGCCGGAGTGAAAGCTGCCTTCAATCCGTTTGACGCCAACCGGCAGGAGGCTGTGCCCGCCATGAAGTAACGCTTCCACCGCGCCTTCGTCGACATAGAGGGAGCCGAGGGGGGTGGACATGAAGCCGAGCCACTGTTTTTTGACAGGCAAGGAAGAGAGGCTGGTGGCAAAATAGGTGCCTTTGCCGGTTCCCTCGGCTGCCAGCTGCAAATCTCCGGGCTCGGTTGCTCTGCCTACAAAGACGGGCACTCCGCCGCGTGTGGCGATTTTGGCGGCGTCAATCTTGGAGCGCATGCCTCCGGTCCCTACACTGGAGCCTGCCCCTCCGGCAATCGCATAAATCTCCGGAGTAATCTCCTCTACGAGATCATAGCGTGTAGCCTCCGGATGCTTGCGCGGATCTCCGCTGTACAGGCCGTCCATATCGGTCAGGACGAGCAGGCGGGAGGCTTTGAGAAGGTTGGCCACCAGTGCCGATAAGGTATCGTTATCACCGAATTTCAGCTCATCTACCGAGACGGTATCATTTTCGTTGAACACGGGGACGGCTCCCTGCCGGAGCAGCTCTTCCACGGTCATCACCGCATTGTTCATTGCCCGCCGGCTGCAAAAGTCGGTTCTGGTGAGCAGGATCTGCGCGGTGGGAATGCCATGCTCCGCAAAGGCCTCCTGATAGGCCTGCATCAGCAGCACCTGGCCCACCGCAGCTGCGGCCTGCTTCTCATGCAGCAGCCTGGGGCGCGAAGCATAGCCTATGCCACGGAATCCTGCGGCTACAGCGCCGGAGGTAACCAGCAGCACTTCACAGCCCTCCCTGCGCAGTGCGGCGATCTCGGCGGCAAAGAAGGCGACGGCTTCACGGTTTAATCCGCCTTCAGGTCCGGTGAGCGAGCTGCTGCCGATTTTGACCACGATTCGCGTTGTCAATGTTTTTCACTTCCTTCTCTAATTTACCATTGCATCATGCTGGGATAACACGCAGGAAACGGCAAAAAGCCCCCATCCTTAGACTTAGCAAAGGACGAAAGCTTGGTTAACTTCCGCGGTACCACCTTCATTGATGAGGGTTCATCCGGCTTCATTCTCATAACGGGAGTTTCCGTCCTGCCGGGGCAGGCCGCTCGGGGGTAGGATTCGGAATGGACAACCGCGGTAAATTCTCACAGCCTGCCGGAATTTACTCTCTGATCGCGGAAAGACGCCTATTCGTACTGGTCCCGTCTGCACGTTTCACTATTTGTCCTTTAGAATACCATGGAGAAGCGGGTTTGCAAAGAGTGCAGGACGTATTATTTTTCTTGGAAAGCCAAGGTGAAATATAATGTTTATCCTTTGGGGGAACGGGTAAAATACTTATAATCTGTTACCAGGAGGTGGATAGACTTGGGTAAGAGCGACAACGTCCAGCAGGAACAGAACCAAAATTCCAAAGAAGCGGCAGAGTTCCAGAACAAGGCCATTCGGGAATTTGTAGAGGAGAAGGCCGGAGATTCACGCACCAAGAGTCCGGTGGATGAGAGTACAGCCCGTATGCCGGATGATCAGAACCGCCTGATCACTCAGCATAATTTGCGTAAATAAGCTGCTGAAAAGCCCTTCCGGCCTCATTCATGAGGCCGGGGGCTTTATTAATTTTATACAGATAAGCAGTGTTAACAAACCAAAGATCACTGAGCAGGATCATCGCATGCACGCCGCAAAATCCGGCTTGCCCGGGCTTAAGCTGTTATTCATCCGAAAGCTCCTTGACCGTTGTCTTGAAGGTTTCCATAAAAGCTTCTGCGGCCTTGGATAAATAGCGCCCCCGCCGGTAGGCCACGACCAGCGTGCGGCTGGGCACCGGATCAGCGAGCGGCAGGTAGACGGGAACAAATTCGCTGCGCGGAGCGCGGGCGATAAAATGGGGAACCAGCGTCACCCCCATTCCGGTGGCGACGAGCGATTGAACAGTTTCCATATTGTTGCTCTCAAATACAATACGCGGCTCGAACCCGGCTCCCCGGCATAATTCCACCGTCATTTTGCGGAAGCCCTGGCCTTCTTTCAGTACAATAAACGCCTCATTCCTTAGCTCCTCCAGAGAAGTGCGGATTCCGTCCGTACTCCGCGAAGCAAGCGGGTGATCCGGCGGCACGGCAAGGTCTATCCGCTCTTCTCCCAGCACTTCATAGGCTAGTGCGGGAATCTCCAGCGGCAGGGAGAGCAGGCTGAGATCGGTCTGGCCGCTGGCGGTGAGCTTCTCCAGATTCATGGAGGAGTCTTCGAGCAGCGTGATTTCGACCTCGGCATATTTGGTTTTGAAGGCGGGCAGCACATGCGGCAGCAGATGCGCCCCGGTGATGGGCATGCTTCCTACAACTACGCGTCCGGTCCGCAGCTGTGAGATATCGGACATCTCCTGGCGCAGCAGCTCTACAGCATCGATAATAATCTGGGCCTGCTCCACAAATTTCTCCCCGGCATGAGTAAGCTCCACGGAGCTGGTATTGCGCTGGAAAAGCAGCACGCCAAGCTCCTTCTCCAGCTTGGAGAGCTGCTGGCTGAGCGACGGCTGGGCGATGTGGAGCTTGTCTGCGGCGCGGGAAAAATTCCGTTCTGCCGCAATCTGCAGAGCATATTGCAACTGTCTGAGTTCCATACATAGACTCCTTTGCAGTTAATGGGGTGGTTATAAGTATATCCTATAAGCGGCGTTATTAATATAGGTGAAACTGCATGCGGGAAGGAATACGTTCAATTTGAGACAGCCAGATGAGGCATGCGGCATTAGAAAGCTGTGTAACGGACATACCCGGCTACAGGAGCCCATTTCCGATGAGCTTGGGGCGAAATGAGCATAAGAAACGTTGTGCCGGCCCTGGCACAGGCTTCCCAATGCTATGCGTTTTAAATTTTAAGTAATGGGTACTAAGAAAGGGTGAGGTTAGCCAGGCATCAGTAGCTACTGCACAAGGCAACTTGTACACCGGTTATGCCGGCGGCTTCACATTCCCGTATTTTTCTTATCTGAAAGGAAAGGACAACCTAAAGTGTAGGTCCTGCCGTTGGTTATGCAGATACGGGAGCTATAAAAGCGGTATGCCGGTAATCACATTGAATGAATACGCGGCATGCCGCTTTTAACTTCCTAAGCGTTGTGAACTTGCGCCGCCGGAATTCGCCGGGAAGCACAGCCTAAAAAAGGAAAAAGGCAAGTGTGAAGATTAGTTATCAGGTATCGCAGCAGCGGGCTGTATAATGGATTACGGAGGCTTAGTTGCGGGATATTCACAGGAGAGCGTTAAAACCGCTGATGGCCGGTATATCAGGGAACAAACTGAGTATGGAGTGCAACTCCATGACATTTGAAATGAGGGAGAGCGGTTGGGTGATCTAATCGGAGTTGTCATAGAGCTTGTTTTGGATTTTCTATTTAACCGTAAAGACCGCAAACGAAGAAGCAATGAACGAAAAAAAAGAAGAGAGTTAAAGAGAAATAAGTTCCGTCAGCCTTGACTGGTCGGCGGGGCTTTTTTAAAAGAATAAGAATTTATAGGTATTGGGGGAAGCGAAGCTTATCCGTTATTTCACGGCTGCGCTGTGAATGAAAGAATGGATCGGGACTCCGGCCAAGCAAACTGCGGTATTGCGTTGGCCGCAGCAGGCAGGCAGAGGGAATCAGAGGCAGAAGTGCCTTTGAATTCGCCCGAAGCCGGCTGGACGAGGGAATAAGCGCGAAATGATTCTTCTCCTCCCCACTGAATGGCAGCATTCTTATACAGGACGCCGGTAGGCGTTTTTCTTGTTGTTTAGGAAATTATGCTTCTCGTCAATTGTGGATATGTATGTATGAAGTTAGGGGGGGAATTATAATGCGTCTTAATCGTGCTGAATGGTGCTAAATCGTGCTGAATGGTGCTGAATCGTGCTGAATCGTGCTGAATTGTGCTGAGCCGTGCTGAATAGTGGTGAATCGTACTGAGTCGTGCTAAATCGCACTGAATGGTGCTGAGTCTGCTGAGCCGTGCTGAGTCTGCAGAGTTTGCTGAATGGTGCAGGGTCTGCTGAGCCGTACAGAGTCTGCGGGTTCTATGTTTTGCAGGAGGAAGCGGGAATAGAGCGGGTCCAACCGAGGCCGCTACCGGGGCAGGGACGTGAAGTGGAATGGAGTAAATTGGAATTCGCAAGAATTAGTACACTTACACGGACGGAAAGGTCTTAAAGGAATCGTGGGAAAAAGTCAGCTTCATCTAAATTCAACCTGCAATCTTATTCCAATCCGGAAACCGGGCTTTAACAGCGGCCGGAAGAACCCTCTGAACCCGCAGCGGACTTCGTTCGCATCGTCAACCGCTGATTTTGGTGTTGAGCCAAAAAGGTAATTGAATGTATAGGAATGGAACCGGCGGACCTGAACACGCTGATGAAACGCAAGGAGGTTCATAGGGAACGGAAGCGAAGTGGAAAA
>NZ_JACBYI010000054.1 GCF_019352175.1 Paenibacillus sp. S150 | reverse complement strand
TTTACGTGATGCTTCGGGATAAAGTCCCCTATACCGAACGGGGGACCGAATATGTGAACACCCCAGAACAGACTGCGAGTTACCTAATCCAAAAACTGCAAAAGCTAGGTTTCCAAGTGGAACTGACGCCCACCACGGGATAACCATTTTAAAAAAAATGAAGTTCCACGATAGGACCTCTGACAGTCAATTATCCTTTCGAGCTGTAAAGCGATAAAGCCTTTTTTCGTATAAAATTTAAGCCGATTTGCTGCAGCAGGGGTACTTGGACCAGATTAAGTTTACTTTTTCCCACTACGGGTGGTTTAACAGCGCGAGCGGCATGAATTAAGTCTACTTTTTCTACCTCGGTCCTCTTTAGCCGGTCCGGGGCTGGATTTAATTCACAGGTTCACTCTATATGGCGACAGTTGGACATGTAAGTTTGTAATACCTGAATCCTCTTTAGCCGGTCCGGGGCTGGATTTAATTCACAGGTTCACTCTATATGGCGACAGTTGGACATGTAATCTGTGATACCTGAATCCTCTTTAGCCGGTCCTGGCCAGCTTTTAATTCACAGGTTCACTCTATAATGCGACTATAGGACACGTAAGTTTGTAATACCTGGTTTCGTTCCAGCCAGTCCGAGGCATGCTATAATTCATGGTTCACTCTATTTACTCTATATTGCGGCGTTAGGCCAATAAGTTTGTAATACCCAGATCCGCTCCAGCCGGCCCGGGGCCAGCTGCGTTGCAAGAGGTTCGCAGAGCACAGCCGCATGATCCCCGCAGAGCTTATGGGCAGGTACAGAAGCAGTGGATTTTCAGCTGTGGTTTCAGCGGTTGATTTTGATGCAGGTTTAGTATGTCAACCGCTTGTCACAAATCTTCGGGACACGTATAATAGGGGCAAGAGAACGCTTTATTACAAGGATGGCCAGCCTGTGGCCTGACGTTGATGGGAAGGGAGACTGCTGCAGTGAAAGTATTGGGAGCAATTGAAGCTGGGGGAACAAAGTTTGTATGCGGGATTGGGACGGAGGACGGTTCGATTATGGACCGCGTCAGCTTTCCGACGACAACACCCGAGGAAACGATGGGGCTTGTGCTGGACTATTTTACCGGCAAAAATGTGGAAGCGATCGGCATTGGCTCGTTCGGGCCGATTGATCCGGTGCTTGGCAGCCCGACATACGGCTACATCACAACCACACCTAAGCCCCACTGGGGACAATATAATCTGGTTGGAACGGTTGCCGGGCATTTTTCCGTGCCTGTCGGTTTCGATACGGATGTGAATGGTGCGGCGCTGGGAGAATATAAATGGGGCGCGGCCCAAGGGCTGGACAGCTGCCTGTATATCACGGTTGGTACGGGGATTGGTGCCGGTGCGGTAGTGGGAGGCAAGCTGGTGCATGGCCTGTCTCATCCTGAAATGGGGCATATTTATGTGCGCCGCCATCCGGAGGATACCTACGAAGGGTTCTGTCCATATCATGGAGATTGCCTTGAGGGCCTTGCCGCAGGCCCGGCTATCGGGAGCCGATTTGGCAAACCGGCAGGCGAGCTGGCTGCCGATCATCCGGCCTGGGCGATAGAGGCGCACTATCTGGCGCATGCACTGATGAATTACGTGCTGATTCTGTCGCCGCAGAAGATCGTGATGGGCGGCGGTGTGATGAAGCAGAGCCAGCTTTTCCCGTTGATCCACGCCAAGCTTCAGGAGCTGCTGGGCGGCTATGTGCAGCATCCTGCACTTAATGAGGCCATCGGCAGCTATATTGTTCCGCCTCAGCTCGGCGACAATGCGGGTCTGTCCGGAGCGCTTGGACTGGCCAAGCTGGCGCTGGACCGGGAGTAGTCAAATATAAGACTCCCATGCCGCTTCGCGCATCACCGAGGAATGAAATATCGCTGCGGGCCGCGTTGTTACAGGGCGGAATATATGCGCTTGGCGTTATACATTATCCTTATCTTTCTGCCGGGTACAAAAAGAGATTGACTGTTTCTCAATATATGGGTATTGTTAGCATTAACAGTATAGCATTTCAGAGGAAGCACCTCTTTCACGAAATTCGTGGGAGAGGTGCTTTTTTGTGCAAATGTAAGGATGGTATAGGCCTCACAGCTTTATAACGTCCTTATATTTCCTGGTGCTGGATTTGTCTGTGCAGCAGTAAATCCGGTCAGCACCGGGATCATGCATACTGTATGACAAGAAAGGCAGGGATCGAGATGCAGATCGTATTTATGAACCGTTTGTCCAGAATGTCGGGGGTTGACCAAGAGGTGTTCGCCCAGCTCTGGATAGGGGAAGAGGAAGGCAGCTGGCGCCTGGGCTGGCGCGACTTCGCCGGCTCACAGGAAGCGGGGGACAGCTTGTGGTATGAGGGCGGCTCCTGGAATGAAATGCTCTGCGTATACCGCCATGAGCTGGCAGTGAAGTTGGGGGATGGCTACCGGCCGCTGATTGATGGCGCCTTTCACGATGAAGACAGCTTGTCCGGCGGACGCAATCAGGAGCAGCTCAAGCTGCAGTATTTCAGCGAGCGGCATGGCAATGAATCCGTTTATGAAGAGCTGTGCACCTGGCGCCGGGGCAAGGCCTCCAGTGAACGGAAGGCGCCTTATATTCTCGCCAGCAACCGCCTGCTGCGGATGCTGAGCGCTTTTCTTCCCCGCACACCGGAGGAGCTGCTGCAGATTCCCGGTGTGGGCGAGGGCAAAGCCTCGCAATACGGCGCGGACTGGCTGAACATCACCGCAGCGGCTCAGAGGGCGCACAGCTTTCCGCTGGACTGGGTGAATGAGGCCGTTGACAAGGAGAGCTTTGTGTCCTGGCAGTACAAGCAGAAGGAGCTGAAGTACAAGAAGCAGCTGGAACGGCTGCGGCTGCGCAGGGCCTTACTGCAGGGAATCGAGAACGGTCTTGGCATGGAGCAGCTGCAGGTACAGAGCGGAGCAAGCCGCCGGGAGGTGCTTGAGGCTGTAGAGGAGCTGGAAAGAGAAGGCTATTCCGCGGAGAAGCTTATTGCGCTTGAGCTGTCCGGCGTATCATCCGGCGAGCAGGAGAGTGTTTGGGCCGCCTATGAGCTGTTGGGTGATACCTTCCTGAAGCCAGTGCTTTACCAAGCCTATGGGGAAGCCTTCTCACCTCCGGAAGGATTGGATATCTACTATGAGCGCCTGCGGCTTATCCGCATCCGTTACCGGCGGGAGCAGGCGGCTTCGTTAGGAATTGCGACGAATTTATAATCGCGGGAATCCTGTGCACAGCCGGATCTTTTTGCTCAAATCCGCTTGAAATCAATCCAAAAGACGAAGGCTTCCTTACCATACTGCGGCATAGGGGCCTTCGTCCTGCTTATTCGTCCATTTATATTCATAGCCATTCCTTCTTGCGGAAAATAAACAGCATCCCGCAGCCGAGCGTAGCCATAACGGCAATAACTCCATAGTAGCCGTACCGGGTATGGAGTTCGGGCATATTGTCAAAGTTCATGCCATAAATACCGGTGATGACGGTCAGCGGCATGAATATCGTGGTGATGGCGGTAAATACTCTCATGATCTCATTGGCACGGTTGGCGATGCTGGACTGGTAGGCTTCGCGCAAGTTGCCCATGAGATCGCGGTAGGTTTCAAAGGTTTCAGAGATCTTGACCGCATTTTCATAAATGTCGCTGAAATATTTCTGCAGCTGGTCATCGATCAGGCGGAGGTCTTTTTTGTTGAGCGTGTTGATAACTTCCTTCTGCGGGCCGAGCATTTTCTTCAGCCAGAGAATTTCGCTTCGCAGACCGATGATCTCGCTCAGATGCGATTTCTTGGTATGCATCAGAATATCCTCTTCCAGCTTCTCGATCCGCGCTTCGATCCGGTCGCCGACGGAGAAATAATTATCTACTACAAGGTCGATCAGCAGATAGAGGAAACGGTCCGGCTCACTGACCTCCTGCTCCCACAGAATGGGCTTCAGCACGCGCAGCTCATGAATCTTCTGCTTGGTAACCGTGATAATGAAATGTCGGCCCAGAAAAACGTTGAGCGCCCGGAGGAAAATCTCTTCATCATCAAAGCGGATACTGTTGACCACAATAAAATAATGGCTTTCGTAAATTTCAATCTTCGGCCGCTGATCCTCCTCACTGAGACAGTCCTCCACGGCCAAATCATGCAGATTGTACAAAGGCTGAAGCAGCTCCAGATCCTCCACATCCGCATCAATCCAATAAAATCCCTCAGCGGGGACGGTTAATGTTTCTTCAAGCTCATCTACAGGTGTAAAAACCCCTGCGTTCACCAGCCGGATTTTCATCTGATTTCACTCCTCTTAGGCCCTGGTCTTCTCCAGGGATGTGCTAATTTAAGCACAGGGAAAAATCAGCTTGGCCGGCGGTACAATCAATCCGTGGCGCCAAATGACGGTTCGAGGGCATGAAGAAGAAATGCTCCCGCCGCCGGCAAGCTGATGTTAATCCTGTGTGGTTGCTCGTTCTGGACGCTTAACTGCGAACTCGGGTCGCCTTCCATTCTTCTCTCACCTCTTCTTTTCGTCATGCAGGGTGTGAAACACTTGTCTAGTATAACGCCCGGGTATGGGTCTTTCAAGCTAAATTCTTTAGGCTTTTTGGAACCCGTTAGCATTGTATGGACTTGACGAAAAGGAGGTTCATGATTTAAAGTAATTTTTAAGAAAAGCATTTAACGTTATGTGACTTTTTCTCAATTGAATACTGCTAAATCTTATCAAGAGCAGGTGGAGGGACTAGCCCGATGAAACCCGGCAACCGACGTTTACACGCACGGTGCTAATTCTTGCGGAAGCTTTGCATGGTGAGCCGTCCAGGCCGCCCGGCAAGTTCTCTGACAGATGAGAGAGGCGCATATGACTGCAGATATATGACCTTTCTCGACCGAGAAGGGTCTTTTTTATATTCATAATCAATGAAGGAGTGGAAACTGCAATGCCGATCAAAATTCCCGACAGCCTGCCGGCCAAAGAAGTATTGTCCGGAGAAAATATTTTTGTAATGGATGAAAGCCAGGCCTTCCACCAGGATATCCGCCCGCTGCGCATCGCCATCCTGAATTTAATGCCTACGAAGGAAACCACGGAGACGCAGCTGCTGCGTCTGGTAGGGAATTCGCCGCTGCAGGTGGATGTTGTGCTGCTGCACCCGAGCTCCCATACCTCGAAGAACACTTCGGCGGAGCACTTGAAGAGCTTTTACAAAACGTTTGACGAGATCAGCGACCGCCGCTTTGACGGATTGATCATAACCGGCGCTCCGGTGGAGCAGCTGGAATTCGAGGATGTGAACTACTGGGAAGAGCTGAAAGAAATTTTCGAGTGGAGCAAGCAGAATGTGACCTCGACCATGCATATCTGTTGGGCGGCGCAGGCAGGATTGTATCATCACTTCGGCGTGCGCAAGGTCGATCTGGACGAGAAATGCTTTGGTGTTTTTCCGCATACCCTCAACCATACTAACGTAAAGCTGCTGCGCGGTTTTGACGAGGTCTTCCATGTTCCGCACTCCCGCCATACGGATGTTTCGCGTGAAGATATCCTTGCAATTCCCGAGCTGCAGATTCTTGCCGAATCGGAGGAAGCCGGAGTATATCTGGTTTCAACGCTTGACGGCAAGCAAATTTTTGTGACCGGGCATTCCGAATATGATCCTTTTTCGTTAAAATGGGAATATGACCGGGATATCGCCAAAGGGATGGACATTGCCATTCCGAAGCATTACTATCCTAAGGATGATCCGCAGCGCACACCGCCGGCTGTCTGGCGTGCCCATGCCAACTTATTATTCTCTAATTGGCTTAATTACTATGTATATCAGGAGACCCCTTACGATATAGACATGGCCGATTATTTAGTTTTTTAAATATAGATGAGGATACTTTTACGCTTACACCACATTTAGGAGGCAGCAGCAATGGATGAGAAACTGAGGATTGAGAGCAGATTGGCGCAAATTGGTTCACAGGAGGACCCCGCTACGGGCGCGGTGAATTACCCGATTTACAATGCGACGGCATTCCGTCATCCCAGACTTGGCCAGAGCACAGGGTTTGATTATATCCGTACCAAGAATCCTACCCGCTGGGTGCTGGAGGAGGCGGCTGCAGAGCTGGAATCCGGGGATGCCGCTTTTGCCTGCAGCTCTGGAATGGCGGCGCTGACGACAGTCTTCGCCTTATTCGGACAAGGGGACCATTTGGTGGTTTCGCTGGATCTGTACGGTGGGACCTACCGCCTGCTTGAGCGGATTCTCTCCAAATACGGAATCAGCGCCTCCTATGTGGACACGAATGACCTGGACGGGCTGGAGGCTGTGCGGCGCCCGGATACCAAGGCTGTATTTATCGAAACGCCGACGAACCCGCTGATGATGATAACGGATATTGAAGCTGTCTGTACGTGGTCACGCCGGCACGGGCTGCTCACCATTGTGGACAATACGCTGCTGACACCATTCTTCCAGCGGCCGCTGGAGCTGGGAGCGGACATCATCGTACACAGCGCGACCAAATATTTGGGCGGCCATAACGATGTGCTGGCAGGGCTGATTGTGACCAAGGGCACCGAGCTGTCGGAGGAAATGGCCATTCTGCACAATTCCCTGGGCGCAGTGCTTGCCCCGAATGACAGCTACCAGCTGATGAAGGGGATGAAGACGCTGGCGCTGCGCATGGAGCGGCACGAGAGCAATGCGCTGGCGCTGGCCCGCTATCTGCTGGAGCATCCGGCGGTAGCTGAGGTCTTCCACCCTGGACTGCCGGACCATCCCGGCTATGAGATCCAGCGGCGCCAGTCCTCAGGCAATACCGGAATCTTCTCCTTCAAGGTAAAAGATGCCAGATATGTGGAGCCCCTGCTCCGCCATATCCGCCTGATTGCCTTTGCCGAGAGCCTTGGCGGCGTGGAATCGCTGATGACCTATCCGGCGGTGCAGACCCATGCCGACATTCCGGTGGAAATCCGCGATGCGGTCGGTGTGGATGACCGCCTGCTGCGCTTCTCCGTCGGCATTGAGCATGCTGAGGATCTGATTGCGGATATGGGCCAAGCGCTTGAAGCCGCGCGGACCGAGCTGGAAGAAGGAGTTGCCGGCAAAACGCTGGCATAGAATAATAAACTTGGCAGCGGCTCCTGAGAGGGAGCTGCTGTTTTAAAGGCAGAAGTACCTTTGAATTCGCCCGAAGTCGGCTGGATGGTGAAATTAGAGGCAGAAGTACCTTTGATTCTCCTAGAAGTCGGCTGGACGGTGAAATCAGAGGCAGAAGTACCCTTGAATTCGCCCGAAGTCGGCTGGATGGTGGAATCAGAGGCAGAAGTACCTTTGATTCTCCTAGAAGCCGGCTGGATGGTGGAACTAAAGGCAGAAGTACCTTTGAATTCGCCCAAAGTCAGCTGGACGGTGAAATCAAAGGCAGAAGTACCTTTGAATTCGCCCGAAGCCGGCTGGACGGTGAAATCAGAGGCAGAAGTACCCTTGAATTCGCCCGAAGTCGGCTGGATGGTGGAATCAAAGGCAGAAATGCCTTTGAATTCGCCCAAAGTCAGCTGGATGGTGGAATCAAAGGCAGAAGTACCTTTGAATTCGCCTGAAGTCGGCTGGACGGTGAAATCAAAGGCAGAAGTACCTTTGAATTCGCCTGAAGCCGGCTAAATGATTCTTCTCCTCCCCACTGAGAAATAGCAGCATTCTTCTATAGGACGCCGATAGGCGTCTTTCTTGAAAGATAAGAATTTATATGTTTTGGGGTCCCCGCAAAGTACCTGAGTCATCATCGAAGCCAAGGCACCACTTTGTGGGGTTATTTTGCGCAGGATAGACGTAAGTTATTGGAGTGGACGCTCCGTGAACGGGCCGTTGTCTGGGTTGCTGTGCCCTCCAGATTAATTTCATTCCCCTTAGGAGCTGCGAGGAAATGAGTATCCGCTTTTGTTGACAAAATCTCCATTGTTTTGGGAGTTTTGTCAACAATGTAGCGGTACTTTATTTCGTCGCAGTTTCTTAGCGGTGAAAATCCGGAGACCCAGGCGGCCGCTGCCGCTGTTCCGCGGGTCTGTCCGCTCCGCTGTTTAAGCGGGAGTTAGTTCTGCGATCTTTAAAAAACACAATAAAGAAACTTAATTTATCCTGAATTGAACCGGAGAACCTGAACAAGCGGATGGAACGTAAGGAGGAGATTCATAGGGAACGGAAGCGAAGTGTAAAAAGTAACACTAATGGGCTGGAATTCTGGCTTGAACGGGCTTTAGTGGGATTTTGTACACCTAATGGAGGCCCGTTCCCCCCATCCGGCTGATTTCAGCCGGATTAGTTGTACTTTTTCCCACTAGGGATGATCCAGGAGCCGAATGCGCTACCTTAGTTGTACTTTTTACCACTAAGATGGCTGCCCTTTGGATGAATGTTTCAAGTTCATCTTAATGTAGGCGTATTCCTCTGCAGGGGAGAGAAACGGATCAATTAGGGTTCCTTTTTCCCGCTAACCCTTGCGAAAAAGCGGTTGGGGGAGCATGAAGTGACCTTTTCCGCTTGGCTTCCCGCCTGGCTTCAGCAGCCAGCCTTACCCTGAAATGCTAACAGCTGCGCTGCCCGGTTAAGGACGGCGAAGCCGTTTCTGCTTGAAAGATAAGAATTTATCCTGAATTTCGAAAGTGAAATGAACAAATCCAGATCGGACAAGGGATAAACCCTCTTTTTCCTTCACCCCTTTGGTGCAAGCTGTTTTTAGCAAGAAATCCCTTCGTGTAGAGCTTTTTAGATGATTTGTGGATACATACTTTCGAAATTCAGGTTTATATGTTTTGGGGTCCCCGCAAAGTACCTGAGTTATCATCGAAGCCAAGGCCCCGCTTTGTAGAGTTTTTTTGAAAGATAAGAATTTATATGTTTCACACGCTATAAATTAGGCTTATCTTTCTCGCTGAAACGGATACCGTCTTTATAAGGACGGCGAAGCCGTTTCTACTTGTCAGCAGTAAAGGTTTTTCAAGCTGTCCTGATTGTGATACGATGAAGGAACGAGCTTATTCATTTGTTCCACAAATTTTATACATCTACCCTATAGCATGGGCATAAAGAGGAGGCTGCGAACAATGAGTGCAATAGATTCGATTCTGGACAAGACGCTGAAGGGCGAACGTCTCGGGCTGGAGGACACAGTCCGGTTGTTCGAGAGCAACGAAATTGAGAAAATGGGCGCTGCCGCTGACATTATCATGAAACGCTGGCACCCGGACCCGCTGGCTACTTTCGTTATTGGCCGGAATATCAACTACACGAACGTCTGCGATGTATACTGCCGATTTTGCGCATTTTACCGCAGACCCGGCTCGGAGGAAGGTTATGTTCTTCCTGACGAAACCATCTATCAAAAAATTGCCGAGACTATCGCCGTGAACGGTACGGAAATTCTGATGCAAGGCGGAACCAATCCTAATCTGCCCTTCAGTTATTATACAGATTTGCTGCGCGGCATCAAGCAGCGCTTCCCGGAAATTACCATGCATTCCTTCTCCCCTGCGGAGATTATGAAAATGGTCGAGGTGTCCGGCTTGCCGCTGGAGCAGGTAGTCCGCGAGATTCACGCTGCAGGCCTGGATTCCCTGCCCGGCGGGGGCGCCGAGATTCTGGATGACCGGACCCGCCGCAAGATCAGCCGGCTCAAAGGCTCCTGGCGTGAGTGGATGGACGTGATGCAGACTGCCCACAAAATCGGCATGAACACAACGGCCACCATGGTCATCGGCCTTGGCGAGAGCATGGAGGAGCGGGCGCTTCATCTGCTGCGGGTACGCGAAGCCCAGGATGAGTGCATTGCGAACAAATATGATTCAGAGGGCTTCCTGGCTTTTATCTCCTGGACGTTTCAGCCGGATAATACGAATCTGAAGCTGGATAGACAGACTCCGGAGGAATACCTGAAAACCGTGGCAATCAGCCGCCTGGTGCTGGACAACATCAAAAACTTCCAATCCTCATGGGTGACGATGGGACCTGAGGTCGGCAAGCTCTCCCTGCAATACGGCTGCAACGATTTCGGCAGCACCATGATCGAAGAGAATGTGGTGTCGTCGGCGGGTGCGATCTACAAGGTCAACATCGAGTCCATTACACAGCTGATCCGCGAGGCCGGGAAGATCCCGGCGCAGCGCAACACGCGTTATGACATCCTGCGGACGTTTGAAGACGCGAACATGAAGATTGACAATGATTTTGTCATGCAGAACTAATTATTCAATAAAATTCAATATATTCATAACTTTGTGTGTAACATTTTATTGCGGCGCCTATTCTTGTTTGACTTCACTAGTGGAGGTGAACAAGAATAGGCTTTTTGTTTGTTTTTTGTAAATTATTTAGTCATTTTTTACAAAATTAACGCTGGTTATGTGATATTTAACACAACTATTTACCATACTTAATGATTTATGCTAGATTCATATTTTTGAGTATGATACAATCTTGCGGTCAGCACGAACAAGAATAATGAAAAATATGGGGAGGCTTTCTAACTTATGGGAGAAAGTAGATGGAACAAGCCGCTAGCCACAGCATTGGCGACCGCAGTATTGGCCGCGCAAGTTTTAGGCGGGATGTTTGCAGGGTCCATTCTGGGAACCGGCAAGGCAGAGGCCGCAAGCCCGGCAGCAGCCGATCCCGGGACACCGGGCACGATTGAACTGCGTTTGATGAGTACCACGGACGTACACACCAATGTGTACGGCTGGGACTATTTTAAAGATGCGCCTTCGACGACAGTAGGCCTGGACCGCACATCGACGCTGGTAAAGAAAGCCCGGAGCGAACAATCCAACAATCTCCTGTTGGACAACGGCGATTTGATCCAAGGAACACCACTGGGTACGTACATGGCTCAGGTTTCTGATTTTAAAGAGAGCGCTGACCAGATTCATCCCCTAATCGCCGCCATGAATCTCATGGAATACGATGCTGCAACCTTCGGCAATCATGAATTCAATTATGGATTGGATTACTTAAACCGCACGATCAACGGAAGCTCCATGGCAGGTACAGGCGCTGATTTTCCTTATGTGAATGCGAATATTTACAATGTTTCTGATGGCGAAAATACGTTTGAGCCGTATGTCATTATTCCCAAAATGGTTACTGACAGCAATGGCAATGAGGTGACGATCCAAGTCGGCCTCCTCGGTCTGGTAGCTCCGCAAATTATGGATTGGGACAAGGCGAACCTTGAAGGCAAGGTAATCACCAGGGACATTGCTGAAACAGCAGCGAAATTTGTTCCGGTAATGAAGGCTGGAGGCGCTGATGTCATTATCGCCATGGCCCACACCGGGTTTGATGCAACTGCGGTTGCAGGAACCGGAGCGGAAAATGCGATCAACCTGCTAAGCAAGGTTGAAGGTATTGACGCCATTACTTTTTCCCACACGCACAAGGTGTTCCCGACGAACGGAATTGACACTGCACTGGATGCTTCTTTCAAAGATCCGGCAACCAAACTTCCGTACAATACGGAGCAGGCTAAAGTGGATAATGTCAATGGCCATATCAATGGCACTACGGCAGTGCAGGCCGGCTATGGCGGCGGTTATCTGGGCCTGATCGATCTGAAGATCGTTCCTGACAGCAGCGGCTGGAAAGTGGACAAGGCAGGCTCGAAGGCCTCGACACGCTCCATCGCCGATGCAGAGGCTGATCCTGCGATTGATGCAGTGGCCGGAGCTGCTCATGCAGCTACCAAAGAATATGTGAATCAGCCGTTGGGCACAACCAAAGCACCGATGAACAGCTATTTTGCTCTGGTGCAGGATGATCCTACAGTACAGATCGTAACCTATGCCCAGCAGCAGTATGTATCGAATATGATCAATACGGATGCTGCGCTGTCCGAGTATAAGGACCTGCCGGTTCTCAGTGTAGGTGCGCCATTCAAAGCCGGACGCAATGGCCCGGACGAATATACTGAAATTCAAGAAGGCAATCTGACGATTGCAAGTGCAAGCGACCTGTATCTCTACGACAACACCTTGAAGGCGATTGTGGTAAAGGGATCAACTGTGAAGGAATGGGTAGAGATGAGTGCGGGTGCGTTCAACCGCATTAAACCGGCGATCTCCACTCCGCAGCCGCTCTTGAATTCCGCCTTTGCCGTATATAACTTCGATGTTATTGACGGAATTAATTACACTATCGATGTAACCAAGAACGCCAAGTACAAGCCGGATGGCACCATTAACGACGCTTTCTCAAGCCGGGTCACCTCCATCACTTATGGCGGGAATGAGCTGGACCTGAACCAGGATTTCATCGTGGTTACCAATAACTACCGTGCAAGCGGCGGTGGAAACTTCCCGGGTGTTAAAGACGCGAAGATGATTATCGATTCCCAAATGGAAAACCGCCAGGTGCTGATGGATTACATCAGTGCAGCCGGAACGGTTGATCCGACGGCAGACAACAACTGGGCGATTGCTCCAATCAAAGGGAATGTCAATGTTACCTTCACCTCTTCGCCTAAGGCGGCCGCAGTCAAGCCGGCCAAGGTTACAGACACAGGCATCAAAGATGCCAAGGGTTTTGAAATCTACAATCTTGATCTGAAAGAAACAGCAGCAGCCCCAACCGAGGATGTCGAGGTCCATCTGATTGGAATTAATGACTTCCACGGACAATTGGATACCACCTCTTATGTGGGGACTGATGCTGTAGGTACAGCGGCAACACTTGCCGCTTATTTGAAGGAAGCCCGTTCGAAATATGCGAATTCGCTGCTGTTCCACAACGGTGACTCCGTAGGCGCATCTGCGCCGGTCTCCTCGCTTGAGCGTGATGAGCCGACAATGGAATGGATGAACCTGATGAAATTCGACGTGGGTACTCTGGGCAATCACGAATTTGATCAAGGCGTTGAAGCGATGAAAGCGCAAATTTACGGCGGAGCTGATCCGAAGAACACCGGCATTGTTCATAAAGGCGCTGACTTTGACTATATCAATGCCAATGCTGTAGACAGCTCCACCGGTCTGCCGATCATTCCTCCTTACGTCATCAAAGAAGCAGGCGGCGTACAAATCGGATTTATCGGCGTGGTTACCAAATTGACCCCAAGCAAAGTATCTCCGGAGGGCACAAAAGGAGTGGAATTCCTGAGCGCAGCCGAAGAAGTTGAAGCGATTGAGAAATACGCCGCTGAGCTTCAGGCAAAGGGTGTGGAAACAATCGTTGTCCTTGCCCATGACCCGGCTACCACCCGAGACGGCGTGACTACGGGAGAAGCTGCAGATTTGGCTAAAGCACTTCCGGCCGATTCACCTGTTGATGTAATTGTGGCAGGTGACAATCATGCGCTGGCTAATGGTGTAGTGAACAACAAGCTGATTGTCCAGGCTTATTCTTACGGCACAGCCTTTGAAGACATCAAGCTGATTATTGATCCTGTTACCAAAGACGTCAAAGCCAAAACTGCTACTGTAACCACCACTTTTCAGAATGGAGTGACTCCTGACGCAGAAACTACGGCGTTGGTGAATCACTACCTTGAGCTTCATCCGGAGCTTACAAAACCTGTCGGCACAACCGATGGTACAATTACTCGCACAGACGCGTACACCAAAGAATCCAATCTGGGCAACCTCATTGCTGACGCTATGCGCCAAGCCGATTTCGGTGACGGCGAAAGCACTGCTGATTTTGCCTTCATGAATCCGGGCGGTATCCGCGCCGATCTTCCGAAAGGCGATGTAGCCTTCGGCGACCTGGCCAAAATTCAGCCATTCGGCAATACACTGGTGAAGCTGACGCTTACCGGTGAACAGGTTAAAACGCTGCTGCAACAGCAATGGGGCGCAACCGCCGCAGATACGAAGACCCTCCAGATTTCCGGTCTGAAATATACGGCGAGCATGTATCTGCCTATCGAAAGCCGTGTTGCCAATCTTACCAAGACAGACGGCACACCGATTAACATGACTCAGAGCTATACTGCTGTAGTCAACAACTTCATGGCTGCAGGCGGCGACAATTACACGGTATTGACCCAGGCCAGCGCGTCCCTGCCGGGTCCGACCGACCTGGATGTCTTCTACCAATACATTGTGGATACTTTCAAGGGCGGCGCCATTACAGCGGCCATTGAGGGACGTATTACCAATAATCTTGCAGCTGCGACCCCGGCTCCCGGAGGCGGAACTGCACCAACACCAACGCCGTCAGCATCGGCGACGCCTGCACCGGCCGCAACGCCTGCACCCACTGCAACCCCGGCTCCTACAGCGGCGCCTGTTGTCACTTTTGGGGATATAGGCAGAGTAGCCTGGGCCCAGGAAGCGATCAACTCTCTGGCAGCGAAGGGGATTGTCAAAGGAATTGACGGCAAGAACTTCGCACCGAACAAAACAGTAACCCGTGCGGAATTCGTAACGATGCTGGTTCGTTCCCTGGACCTCAGTACTTCAGGAACAAGCACAGCATTCAGCGATGTCAAGCAAGGGGTATGGTATACAGATACCATCGCCGCTGCGGTTAATGCCGGTCTTGTCAAAGGCACCGGCAACGGCAGGTTTGAACCGGGCCGTGAAGTGACCCGTGAAGAAATGGCGATCATGATCGCGGCTGCGATCAAGGATCAGCTGCAGCCGGTCGACACGGCGGCAGCATTGACAGGCTTCGGAGACAGGTCCCAAATTGCTTCCTATGCGCAAGAGGCTGTTGCGCAGCTGACGCAGCTTGGCATAGTCAACGGGGTGGAGGGCCAGAAATTCGCACCGAAGAGCGATGCTACCCGTGCTCAGGCAGCGGTTATCATTTACCGCATGCTGGAGGAGAAGGCTTCCTGAGCCAAGCTCCAGACAATAATCAATTGCAAAAAAAGGTGCTTTGCCGACGGGCAGAGCACCTTTTTTGCCGGAACCTTACTTAACGGCAGCTTCCCATTTGCAGCGGACCGGTGACACAATCGCATTTTCCTTTTTCAGCTCGGCAAATGCTTTGTCGACGGCTTTGCGTTCCAGGCCGGAGAGTTTTTCGACCTCGCCTGCACTGAGCGGAGTTTCCGATGCTTTGATAATATCCAGCACCTGCTCCTTAACACCCATTTGGCCCACATCCTTATTCATTATTATAGAACATCAAATGTTCTTATAGCTTCGTAGTATAGGACAAAACCCAAGAAGCTGCAGTGACATTTTGGTTTACAGTCATATCCAAAAGTGATATCATAATAATATCAAATACATATCTTTTGGAGGTGCCTTTTAATGAAAGAGAAAACGCTGCATCCGGTCAGTGGCTTCTGGGTCATTGCTTTGATCGCCATCTGTGTGGCCGGAGGAATTTATGGGGCAGTCTATGAATATACTACTGTTCCTGTGCTCTTGTTCACAGTAGCCGGGGTACTTTGCACGAGCATTACGGTAGTTCAGCCGAACAAGTCGGTTGTGGTGACCTTTTTCGGCAAATATGTCGGCACCATTGCCGGCAGCGGGCTGTTTGCGGTCATCCCGTTCAGTATCCGCAAGACCGTATCCTTGCGGGTGCGCAACTTCAACAGCGTGAAGCTGAAGGTGAATGATGTCGAGGGGAATCCGATCGAGATTGCTGCAGTGATTGTATTTAAGGTAATCAACTCGGCCAAAGCCTTATTCGATGTCGATAAGTACATGGCCTTTGTGGAGATTCAGAGTGAGACTGCGCTGCGCCATGTGGCCAGCCGTTATCCGTACGACAATTTTAACGAAGCGGGGATGTCTCTGCGGGCCAATGCGGATGAAATTGCCAAGGAGCTGGCAACCGAGCTGCAGGAGAGGCTCTCTTTGTCTGGGGTGGAGGTTATTGAAGCACGGCTGACGCATCTGGCCTACTCTACTGAAATCGCCAGCACAATGCTGCAGCGCCAGCAGGCCTCGGCTATTCTGTCCGCGCGGCAGATCATCGTCGAGGGGGCCGTAGGAATGGTGGACATGGCAATCCGCCAGCTCAGGGAGAGCGGGGTAGTGGAGCTTGACGAAGAACGCAAGGCAGCAATGATTAATAATCTGATGGTGGCGATTGTGTCGGAGCGCGGAGCAAGTCCGGTCATCAACGCCGGATCATTGTATTAAGGACGGTGCATTATGGCGGCCAAAAAAAGCTTTCCGCTGCGAATCGATCCCGAGCTGCATGAAGCGCTGGAACGTTGGGCGGCAGAAGAATTCCGCAGCGTAAACGGACATATCGAATACTTGCTGCGTGATTCTTTGAAACGCGCAGGCCGCTTGCCTGAACGGAAACGCCGTGAGGAATAGGAATTTAAGGGCAGAAGGCCGGCTTCTGTCCTTAAGCTGTTGTTCCTGCGGAGGTTATGCGGGAGTCAGGCCGGTGTCCTCCGGCTCCTTTCTTGAAGCGCCGAGCACCGGGCGATGTGCGACTTGACGGAAGAAGGGGACGGATTTATAATAACACATGATTCACATTATCTGCTTCGACAAAGACATGGGTCATGACTTCAGGGCCGTCCAGAGAGAGGGAACTTCAGGCTGCAATTTCCTCCGGTATCCGGTTATTGATCTACCCCTTTGTAGCTGCGGTTATGAACTCCCGGCGCCTGTTGATTGCATGACAGCCAGCCGCGGACAGTAAGAACCGCCGGTTCATGGCCGTTATCTTCATGCTGACGAAGGATTCCGGAGCCTTAGGAATCGAATTTGGGTGGAACCACGGGTGCAATCACTCGTCCCTTTGCGGGACGGGTGTTTTTGTGTGCAAGGATATATCCGTTCCGCAGCTATGCGGCCTCTGGCCATACTTTTTAAGGAGGAATAACCATGTCAGTAAATATCAAGCTTCCGGACGGCTCGGTCCGGGAATATGCGGATGGAAGCAGCATTGATGATGTAGCCGCCTCGATCAGCAGCGGACTGCGCAAGAATGCCGCAGCAGGCAAGCTGAACGGGATTGTTGTTGACTTGTCCACGCCGCTGCAGGAAGGTGCGCTGGTTGAGATCGTTACACTGGATTCGCCGGAAGGCCTCGAAGTGATGCGTCACAGTACGGCCCACTTGATGGCGCAGGCGGTAAGACGCCTGTTCGGAACCAAAGAGGTTAAGCTTGGAGTCGGACCGGTGATTGAGGATGGCTTCTACTATGACATGGATCTGGAGCACCCGTTGAATCCGGAGGATCTGCTGAAGATTGAGAAGGAAATGGACCGGATCGTTTCCGAGAACCTTCCTATCGTGCGTATTGAGGTCAGCCGCAAGGAAGCGCTGGAGCGTTTCGGCGAACTGGGCGATCCCTACAAGCTGGAGCTGATCGAGGCGCTGCCTGAAGACAGCGTGATTACGATTTATGAGCAGGGAGAATTCTTTGACCTTTGCCGCGGCCCGCATGTGCCTTCCACAGCGAAGATCAAGGTCTTCAAGCTGATGAATGTGGCCGGAGCCTACTGGCGCGGCGACAGCAAGAACAAGATGCTTCAGCGCGTATACGGCACAGCCTGGATCAAAAAAACGCAGCTCGATGAGCATCTGCGCCTGCTGGAGGAAGCGAAGAAACGCGATCACCGGAAGCTTGGCAAAGAGCTGGAGATCTTCACCTTCAATCAGCTGGTAGGTCAAGGCCTGCCGATCTGGCTGCCGAAGGGCGCGAAGCTGCGCAGTATTCTTGAACGTTATATTGTGGATCTGGAAGCCAGCCTCGGGTACCAGCATGTGTACACTCCGGTGCTCGGCAACGTTGAGCTGTACAAAACTTCGGGACACTGGGAGCATTATCAGGAAGACATGTTCCCCAAGATGTCAATCGACAATGAAGAATTCGTGCTCCGCCCCATGAACTGCCCGCATCATATGATGATTTATAAAAGCTCGATGCACAGCTACCGCGATCTGCCGATCCGCATCGCCGAGCTGGGCATCCAGCACCGTTACGAAATGTCCGGGGCCTTGACAGGCCTGCACCGCGTGCGTTCAATGACGCTCAATGATTCGCATATTTTCTGCCGCCTGGATCAGATCAAAAGCGAATTTACCCGCGTGCTTGAGCTGATCAAGCAGGTGTACAGCGATTTCGGCATTGCCGACTACCGCTTCCGCCTCTCCTACCGCGATCCTAAGGATACCGAGAAATACTATCCGAACGATGAAATGTGGGAAACTGCACAGCGCATGCTGCGCGAGGTAGTGGAGGAAGCGGGTCTGCCGTTCTTTGAAGCGGAAGGCGAAGCGGCGTTCTATGGCCCGAAGCTGGATGTTCAGATCAAGACCGTTCTGGGCAAAGAGGAAACCCTGTCCACCGTCCAGATCGACTTCCTGCTTCCTGAGCGCTTTGAGCTGGAATATGTCGGCGATGATGGCCAAAAACACCGTCCAGTCGTGCTGCACCGCGGAATCCTTGGCACCATGGAACGTTTTGTGGCCTTCCTGCTGGAGAACTTTGCCGGCTCGCTGCCGCTGTGGCTGTCTCCGCAGCAGGTGAAGATCATTCCGGTGTCCTCCGCCTTTGATGATTATGCCAAGGACGTGGCTGCGAAGCTGCTTGCCGGCGGAATCCGGGCCGAAGTGGACTTGCGCAACGAGAAGATGGGCTATAAAATCCGTGAAGCGCAGCTGGAGAAGCTTCCATATATGTTCGTGGTCGGCGAGAACGAAATGAACGCCGGAAGCGTCTCTGTCCGCAAGCGCGGAGAAGGCGATCTCGGTGCCCAGCCGCTGCAGGAAGTGATTGCCTCATTGACGAGGGAGATTGCGGAGCGTGTAATCTAAAGCGGTCAGCGCAGCGGCTTTGAGCGGTTTAATTGTCATTTTCCAACCTCTGTCCCTGTGCCGCGTGCGGCCTTGCAGGAGCGGCTGCATGTATAAAATTTTGTGAAACGGGAAACCTTCGCTAATAGGGGGAGGTTTAACTAATGAACAAAATGGGCTTAGGCCAGAGGTTTTGGTGTCTTTTCGTCACCATCGTGCTTTTACTGACTGCCGCAGGTGTGTATCCTGATTTTGGACGAAAGCCGGTGGAAGCGAACGGGGCGGGAGACACTGCAGGCCAGCTAAGCAGCAGCATAACGAAGCCACTTGATCCGCAAAATACAAAGATTAATGCACCGGAGGGCAGTGTCGGCAGCCATACTCAAGCGGAAGTGCCGACGGTCGGCCAAGCCGCTCTGTATGCTCAAGGAGAGTCGGTGTCCAGAGGGGTATCCCGTTCAGAGGCGCTTGCACAATCCGGGCAGCCGGCGGCCACGCAGGCACCGAAGCGTACGGCAGCACCTCAGGCTGACAAACAACCTGGCACAACTGCTTCCAAGCCGCCGGCATCCATTCAGGTTGCCGCACCTGCGCCGGAGCAGATTATTACTTCATTGAAGGTGACTGCTACCGGTTATACTGCGGGCATTGAGTCTACGGGTAAAACCTCAAAGCATCCGGAGTACGGCATTACGTATTCAGGCGTCAAGGTGCGCAGAGACAAAAATGCAGTATCCACAATCGCGGCGGACCCCAAGGTGCTTCCGCTCGGCAGTATCCTTTATATCCCGGATTACGGCTATGCGGTTGTAGCGGATACAGGGTCGGCTATAAAAGGCCGGAAGATTGACCTCTATTTTGCCACTACGAAGCAGGTCTATAAGGAATGGGGCAAAAAAACGGTGGTGGTCCAGGTCATTAAGCGGGGGAACGGGAAATGTACCGAGAGCATGCTGAAAAGTCTTGGCCGTGCGATTCAAGCCTACAATGCCGTTCCGCAGTATTTGCTCGATGAAATCATCTGAGGATCTGAGCAGCCAGGGCGGGCAGCTTGAAATTTTTTTCACTTAAAAATGCATAATACGGGTCTGCACTTCCCATAATACGGACTGGGGCCAAGCACGGCCTCTTCCGGAACATTCTCCAAGCCGGTCTGAATTTGAAGACGGTATGACGGGATAGGGAGGTGAAGATTACCGTGGCTAAAAAATCAAAGGTACAAGATAACTATAAAACACCTAATGAAAAATACAATGCGGAGTTCGCTGTTGAAAATGACGGTGCAACCAAACAGAGCAGCAATACGCACTCCAAACCGGCGCAGAAACCACAGCAGTAACCTGCCGGCGTCCAGACCCAATAGCCCTAAAAGCACAATCGGCTGTCCCGATCCCGTTCAGGTCCTGAGCGGCGGGGCAGCCTTTTTTCCTGTGGACAGACTTTACTGTTATTTCCATACATCTCCGTCCAGAGACTGAGTCAGCTTTCCTTCTCCCGGCGCTGTTCTCCTGCTGTCTGTTCCTGTAGACTAAGGCTATAAGAGTGAACAAGCGGGCTACACCAACATAAAGGGGAAATGAAGGATGAAAAGACGATTCACCAGCCAGGTCCTCGGGGGGCTGATCCTGATTGGACTGGGAGCGATGTTTCTGCTAAGGCAGATGGGGTATACCGACTTCAGTATAGGTTCCCTGTTCGCTGATTATTGGCCGGTTATTCTGATCGTAGTGGGTGTGCAGAATCTTTTGTCCACCAAAGATAACGGAAAGAGCGGTTCATCCGCTTTTTGGGGATTTTTCTACGCGGCTCTCGGCATTTTTTTTCTGGGGCGGAATTTGGAGTGGTTCGATGTTTCAGCCGGGGATTTCTTTAAATTGCTGATTCCTGTGATGCTGATCGGCGGGGGATTGTATGTCATCTTCAAGCCGAGGGGCGTGACTCCCCCTACTCCGCCGGTACCGCCTGCACCGCCATCTTTTTACCCGCCCGGACCGGGCAAGGGCATTCCTGATGTGGAGCCGCCCAAGCCGCTGGAATCCACGCTGGATGAGCAGTTCGAGCAGAAATTCGGCAAGTCGGCCGGGCAGCGGGATTGGAATGAGTATCTGCATAAGGACGATGAGGACGAGGAGGACGACAACGGGCGTTTCCGCTCTGCGGCAGAATCGCGTTGGCAGGAGAACAGGGAGCGCCATGAACGCAGACGGCAGGAGCGCCATGCCCGCCGGCACGGCGAATGGCATGATGAGTTCCATGGTACGGATGACTCCAAGGAAACAACGCACCGTTCGGCTTTTATCGGGGACGTGCATATGGGCAAGGACCATTTTCAGCTGAAAAACACGAATATTTCGCAATTCATCGGTGATACCGTGCTGGATCTTACCAACGCGCAAATTCCTTACGGCGAGACGAAGATTATTATTTCGGCGTTTGTAGGCGACATCAAGGTGTATATACCGGAGGATATGGACCTGGGCGTCAAGGTGAACAGCAGCTCTTTTATCGGAGACATGCAGGTGCTGGAGCAGTCGCGCAGCGGATTCATGAGCAACGTGCAATGCAAGACGCCTTATTATAAGGAAGCCGGCAAAAAAGTCCGTATTAATGTCAGTGCCTTCATCGGCGACATTAAAATCAAAACGGTGGGTTAGGCATGGGGAAATTATTAAGCAATACCAAATGGATGCTGCTGGTATATTTTCTGCTCAGTGGGGGTGTAACCGCCGGACTTATGTATGCCGGGACATGCCTGGGCTATATCGAGGTTCAGGATTACCGCATGTGGCTGTATCTCTGCCTGGGAATTGTGCTGTTCACAGCGGTCATCGGTTATATGGCCGGACAGCGGATTCAGCGGCGGATTGACCATCTGGACCTGAATATGCTGCAGGTGGCCAAAGGGAATCTTTCGGTCCGGATGCCGGAGAGCGATGACCAGTCTTTTGCCAGAGTGTACTATGAGTTCAATATGATGATGGACACTGTGGAGAATAAGATGCAGCTGCTGCAGCGTTTGGGGGAGCAGGAAGTGATCGAGAAGGAAAAGGCGGCGGAGAGCGCGGTGCTTGAAGAGCGGAGGCGTATGGCCCGGGATTTGCATGATACGGTGAGCCAGCAGCTTTTTGCGATTCATATGTCTGCTTCTTCGCTGCCTAAAGTGCTGGAGCGCAGCGAGGAGCATGGCAAGACCGTGATGGATCAGCTGATTACCATGTCGCAAATGGCGCAAAAGCAGATGAGGGCGCTGATTGCCCAGCTGCGTCCAGTGGAGCTGGAGGGGCGGAATCTCTTCGAGGCGCTGGAGAAATGGTTCCCGGATTATTGCCGGCAGAACGGGCTGAAGGGCGTGAAGGAGCTTGAGCTGCAGGGGGAACTATCCGAAGCCATTGAGCATCAGCTGTTCCTGATTATTCAGGAATCCATGGCGAATATCGTCAAGCATGCGGACGCGCGGATGGTCAGCCTGTCGCTGCGCGAAGTTCCAAGACAGGTCGTGCTGAGCATCAGCGATGACGGGCAGGGCTTCGAGCATGTGCAGCACAAGCAGGGCTCGTACGGGCTCACTACCATGCGGGAGCGCGCTGAGAAGCTCGGCGGCCAAGTGGAGATCATCAGCCGCAAGGGAGCGGGCACGACGATTCGTGTACATATACCCAAATTTGTGCAGGGCAGCCCGGAGCCGGAGAATGCCGGCTTTGCTTAGAAGAGTGGTGAAAAAGTGACCGGAGAGCCGGCAGGGAGCAACAAAACTTTTAGGAGGACTGAACATGAGTATCATTAAGGTTCTGCTTGTGGATGACCATGATATGGTTCGGATGGGCCTCAAAACGTACCTGATGCTGGACCCGATGTTTGAGGTGACCGGAGAGGCGGCGAATGGGCAGGAAGCGTTGAACATGCTCCGCAGCTGGGGGCCGGAGGCGCTGCCGGATCTGGTGCTGATGGACCTGATGATGCCTGTAATGAACGGGGCAGAGACCACGAGGGCTGTACTGGCCGAATATCCGGGTCTCAAAATCGTCATTCTCACCAGCTTCCTGGAGGATGACCTGGTCGTGGATGCCATTGAAGCCGGCGCAGTCAGCTACGTGCTCAAAACCGTCTCCGCCGAGGAATTGATCTACGCGCTGCAAGGCGCATTCCGCGGCATGCCGGTGATGACCGGCGATGTATCCCAGGCCCTTACCCGGGGCATCCGCCAGCGAACCGTACAGGGGGATTCCTCGGGCCTGACCGAACGCGAGAAGGAAGTCCTGCTGCTTATAGCCGAGGGCAAGACGAACAAGGACATCGGCGAGGAGCTGCATATCAGCATCAAAACCGTTAAGACCCACGTCAGCAACCTGCTGATGAAATGCGAGCTGGATGACCGTACCCAACTGGCGATTTACGCCCACCGCAAGGGCTGGGCGCAGGGATAAAGTCCGGTTGGCCAGACCGAAGCTTAAAGTCTGAAGCAGTCTGTCCGATAACAATAGAGGATTTATTACATAATTGTGCTTTGTGCAACAGCTTCAGTCTTTCGGTCGATTTTGGAGAAATCTGCTGCAGTAAGTGCAATAGAACACACCAAACCTTCATTTGACGGAGTTTCGAATCGGAATTATAAAATGGAAGTTAGTGATGTTATAGGATATGGTTCTGGCCCGGCGTGTTTTGTGCGCCCGGGTTATTTGCCTTGAACCGTGCGGGAGCGGGGAATTTTCCGGCCGTTCCATCCGCAGGAACACAAGTTTAGCAGCATGCAGCCTGACACACGGTTCCCCGATCCTGCTTACATCTTTTATCTCCGCTTAAATTGTTTTTAATGTGACCTTAAGGTTTAAAGTACAAAATAAGATCAAGAAAACAAATTAACCCTTGCCGGGTAGTGCAAGGTGCGGGAGGAAAGAAAACATGGACGATAACAAAAACAGCTATGACCGTGAAAGCAACTTTAATCGTAATAATGAACCGTCATCGGAGCGGGAATGGGATAACAATAGCAACAGCAATTTGAACAGCAATGATGCTGACAGCGCTCATAATGAATCTGCTGAATCAGGCTCATCCTACTATTATTCATACGGACCTTTCAAATCGCTGAACAAGGACGAGGCGAATACGGATGCCCCGCAGCCTTATAACGGCCGGGAACCGGAACGTGTAGAGGTTACGCCGCCGCAGCCGGTAAAACCGGTGCCGTACAGCACTTCGCTGCGGACAACAGGATATGACGGAAACGGCGGACAGGGCGGCAATGGAGGCAACGGACCGGACGGCGGCAACGGCTGGCAATATAACCGCAAGCCGAAGAAGCCGGTGAAGGCGGTTTTGGTCTCTTTTCTGGCCGGGATGGTCGTCCTCTCAGGCTCCATGTTCATGGCGGACCGCGGGAACTGGTTCACAGGTGACCCGGTAACTACAGCGGCTGTATCCAACACTGCGGCCAAGACTGCGAACGGCAGTGCGGATGTCACGCCTTCAACTTCAACGACGACGCTGCTTACAGGCACAACGGATGCTTCAAACGTGGTGGATGCGGTAGGTCCGGCAGTCGTCAAAATTGAAACGCTGGTGAAAACAAGCTCAGGCAGAAGCTCCAATCCGAATCTGAGCGATCCGTTCTCACAATTTTTCTTCGGTGACCAGTTTGGCAGCAACGGCTCTTCCGGCTCAGGCTCAGGCTCGAATTCAAATTCCGATTCAGGCACGGATTCTTCCCAGCTTACCCCTTATGGGATCGGAACAGGGTTCATCTATGATTCGGCAGGCTATATCCTGACCAACCAGCATGTTGTTGAGGACGCTGACGTGATTCAGGTTACGGTCGACGGCAACACGAAGCCCTATGAAGCCAAATTGCTGGGTACCAGCAAGGACCTCGACCTGGCTGTTCTGAAAATTGAAGGCAGCGACTTCCCGACTGTAGAGCTTGGAGATTCTGACAGCATCAAGGTGGGTTCCGAAGTCGTGGCTATCGGTAACCCGCAGGGCTTCGATCATACGGTTACAGCCGGTGTGCTCAGCGCAAAAGACCGCAGCATTGATATTAATGAAGAAGACGGAAGCGGCACCCGCAATTACAAAAATCTGCTGCAGACGGATGCTTCCATCAACCCCGGCAACTCCGGTGGTCCGCTGCTTAACCTGAATGGCCAGGTCATCGGGATGAATGTGGCTGTAAGCACGGATTCTCAGGGTATTGGTTTCGCCATTGCGGTAAATACCATTAAAGAGGTTGTCGACAAACTCGAAGCCAATGAGGAAATTCCCAAAGAACCGGTTCCATTCATTGGTGCTTCGCTTATGACCATTACCGATGAGGTAGCCAGACAGATGGGTACGGATATTAAAGAAGGCTCTGTCGTAGCCGAAATTATCTTCAAATCGCCGGCCTATACCGCCGACCTGCGCCCTTACGATATCATTACTGGCGTGAACGGCACGAATTATGCCACCAGCCAGGATTTGATTACCTACATTCAAACACTGAAGGTCGGTGACCAAATCACGCTCAACGTCGTCCGTGACGGCAAAACGCTTGAGCTTCCCGTAACCATCGGCAATAAAAATGACTTCAACACCACTCAAACTCAGCAGCAGTAAAAGACACCGGACGGTGGGGTGTACAGCGGAAGGGGAAACCCTTCCGCTTTTGCTGCACAGGCTGCTAATTCCGGCAATCATGGTACAATAGACATATACGATTTTTTGGACAATGGGGGCTGTTTGATGCGACCGAATATTTTAATTATTGATGACGATGAAAAGATTATTTCCATGCTGCGCCGGGGTCTTGCTTTTGAGGGGTATGATGTGAAAACGGCCACGAATGGGGCCGATGGCCTGCGCGCAGTACTGAACAGTGATCCGGATGTGGTTGTTCTGGATGTCATGATGCCCCAGGTGGACGGATTCGAGGTCTGCCGGCGTCTGCGCGAGGGCGGCAGCACGGTTCCCGTGCTTATGCTTACGGCCAAGGATGAAATTGAGCACCGGGTAAAGGGCTTGGATCTTGGGGCCGATGATTACCTCGTGAAGCCGTTTGCGCTGGAGGAGCTGCTTGCCCGTGTCCGTGCATTGCTGCGCCGTAAAAGCGAGCAGGGGGGCGGCTCGGACCAGGCGGTATCCTATGAGGACATCACGCTGGATGTGGATTCGCGCGAGGTTACCCGGGGAGGCAAACGTCTGGAGCTGACAGCGAAGGAATTCGAGCTGCTGCACCTGTTCATGCAGAATCCGAAACGGGTGCTGTCCCGCGATCTGATCATGGATAAGATCTGGGGCTATGATTACAGCGGGGAATCCAATGTGCTCGAAGTGTATATCGCCATGCTGCGCCAGAAAACTGAAGAGCACGGCGGCAAAAGACTGATTCAGACGATCCGGGGAGCCGGTTACATCCTAAGAGGTGACTAATATGTCGATACGATTGCGGCTTACTGCCTGGTATTCAGGGATTTTGGCCGTTATGCTGCTGGCCTTATCAGCCGCAATTTACGGGTTTGTCTATATTAATACTTATGGCGATTTGAAGGAACGGCTGAAAGAGCAGTCGAACAAGGTGGTGCTTGGCCAGGCCTGGAGCGATGGCAATTTGAAGCTCGTGCTTGGCGGTCCCGAAGGGCAGAATCTGTTCGCGCAAATGTATATATATGACATTGAAAGACTGATATCCAGTATTAATATGGAGAGTATCCAGCTTGAATTTAAAATACCTGCACAGGATGCTGTTAAGAATCAGCAGGGATTTATTAAGGCGAACTACGAGGGCAATCCTTTTCTGATCTATCAGATATCGATTGATGTTGCGGCAACCGGGGGGACACTTCCTGCCGTGCTTCAGGTGGCCGCATACACGGGCGAGCAGGACCGGCTGATGCTGAATCTGAAAAACATTCTTCTTGTCGGCTCCTTCGCCACTCTGATCGCTGCCTTCACTTTCGGTCTGTTCCTGGCACGCAAGGCGATGAGTCCTATCGACAAAGTCATTGAGGCGGCAAACGGGATTCAGACAGGAACCGATCTCAGCTCGCGTATTGTATATGACGGGCCGCAGGATGAGATCGGACGGCTGATTCAGACGGTCAACAGCATGCTTGGGCGGATGGAAGGCTTTTATAAGGAGCTGGAGGATTCCTATGCCACTCAGCGCCGCTTTGTGTCCGATGCCTCGCATGAGCTGCGGACACCGCTCACCACGATACGCGGGAATATCGATTTGCTGCAAAAGATATGGGAGCTGGAGCCGGATGAAAGCCGGATGACGGAAGCGGAAATCCGCCAGCTCTCGATTGAATCGGTGAAGGATATCGCCGATGAATCCAAACGCATGAGCCGCCTTGTGGCGGATATGCTGTCGCTCGCCCGGGCCGATACCGGTCGGACGTTCGATATAGAACCGGTAGCGCTGGAGCCGATGATGACCGAAGTGGCCCGCCGGGCGTCTTTCCTGCCGCGGCAGGCCGAATGGTCCGTTGGGGACCTCAGCCAGCTGAACGGAAAATATATTGTCGGCAACAAGGATTATTTGCAGCAGATGATGTTCATTTTCATTGATAATGCCTTCAAGTACACTCCTGAGGGCAAGGTTACGCTGGACGCTGTTTTTTATCAGAATCAGGTAGGTATCCGCATTGCCGACACCGGAATCGGAATGGATAAGGATGAGGTTCCCCATATCTTTGACCGTTTCTACCGAGCGGATGAATCGCGGGGAATTACAGAGGGAATCGGTCTTGGCTTGTCGATTGCCAAATGGATTATTGATGAGCATGGCGGCTCGGTTGAGGTGGTTACGCGCCAGGGCGAGGGCACGACATTTGTCATCTGGCTGCCCCTTCTCTTTGCTCCGCCGCTGGAATAGGGTATAATTAGACCGGTTCTATTACAGCAGTCAATGACAGCAGAAAGCCGGTGAATTCATGGAAGTCATCAAAATTTCTCCCCGGGGCTATTGCTATGGCGTCGTCGATGCCATGGTGATGGCACGGCAGGCCGCGCAGAACCTTGATTTGCCCCGGCCGATTTATATACTGGGCATGATTGTGCACAACAGCCATGTCACCCATTCGTTTGAGGACGATGGCATTATCACGCTCGACGGCCATAACCGTCTTGATATTTTGGATAAGGTGGATAGCGGGACGGTGATTTTTACCGCTCATGGCGTTTCGCCCGAGGTGCGCCGCCTGGCCCGCGCCAAGGGCCTGACCACGGTCGATGCCACCTGCCCGGATGTGACGAAGACGCATGATCTTATCAAGGAGAAGGTTGACGAAGGCTACGAGGTTATCTATATCGGCAAGAAGGGACATCCCGAGCCGGAAGGCGCCGTCGGCATTGCGCCGGAGCATGTCCATCTGATAGAGAAGGAAGAGGAGATATCCGGCTTGTCGATTTCTTCTTCGCGCATTGTGATTACAAACCAGACCACCATGAGCCAGTGGGACATCAAGCATATTATGAAGAAGCTGCTGGAGACCTTTCCCGGAGCAGAGGTGCATAACGAGATCTGCATGGCTACCCAGGTCCGCCAGGAGGCTGTGGCGGAGCAGGCCGGACAGTGTGAGCTGGTCATCGTAGTCGGCGATCCGCGCAGCAACAATTCCAACCGCCTGGCCCAGGTGTCGGAGGAGATTGCCGGTGTGCCTGCACACCGGATTTCCGATTTGTCCGAGCTGAAGACGGAATGGCTGCAGGGAATCACCAAGGTAGGTGTAACTTCAGGCGCGTCTACGCCTACGCCGATTACGAAGGAAGTGATCAGCTACCTGGAGCAGTATGACCCTGCACTTCCCGAGACCTGGGAAATCAGGCGTACTGTGAACATGGCGAAGCTGCTGCCGCCGGTGAAGAATAAGAGTGCAAGCACTACCTGAGAAATACAGCTGGCGGACTTATAACAACATTACAGAGCGCGCATGTTCCAGGTTAAGGGACCTGCGTGCTTTTTTATCGTTTGGGAAATTATGCTTCTCGTCAATTGTGGATAAGGCAGGTATGAAGTTAGGGGGAAATTATAGTGCGTCTTAATCGTGCTGAAGGGTGCGGAGTCTGCTGGGTTGCTGGGTTGTGTGCTGAATGGTGCAGAGTCGTGCAGAGTCGTACTGAGTTGTGCTGAGTTGTGCAGAGTTGCTGGGTTGCTGGGTTGTGCAGAGTCTGCTGAGCCGTGCTGAAGGGTGCGGAGTCTGCGGGTTCTATGTTTTGCAGGAGGAAGCGGGAATATAGCGGGTCCACCCGAGGCCGCTACCGGGGCAGGGACGTGAAGTGGAATGGAGTAAAGTGGAATTCGTAAGGATTAGTACACTTACACGGACGGAAAGGTCTTAAAGGAATCGTGGGAAGCTGGCTCCATCTAAAAAGTAGGGGCCGGCACTAAGTGCGGACATAGCGGAGGGTCAGAGGAATTCCGGAGAAACGATAGTGTTCGCCTTTAAAGACCGGTTTCAACCAGTAGTCTTATTCCAATCCGGAAACCGGGCTTTAGCAGCGGCCGGAAGAACCCTCTGAACCCGCAGCGGACTTCATTCACATCGTCAACCGCTGATTTTGGTGTTGAGCCAAAAAGGCAATTGAATGTACAGGAATGGAACCGGCGAACCTGAACACGCTGATGGAACGCAAGGAGGTTCATAGGGAACGGAAGCGAAGTGTAAAAAGTAACACTAATGGGCTGGAATTCTGGCTTGAACGGGCTTTAGTGGGATTTTGTACACTTAATAGAGGCCCACTCCCTCCAAATGGCTGATTTCAGCCGGATTAATTGTACTTTTTCCCACTAGGGATGATCCAGGATCGGAATGCGGTGGATTAGTTATCCTTTTTACCACTAAAATGGCTGCCCTTTGGATGAATGTTTCAGGTTCATCTTAATGTAGGCGTATTCCTCTGCAAGAGAGAGAAACGGATCGATTAGGGAGCCTTTTTCCCGCTAATCCAAGGGAAAAAGGGAAAGTGGGGATTACGTTTCCTTTTTCAGACTGTTGAGAAAGTAGCTTTTTTGAGGAGGCCGGAATCATAAACCTTTCATTTATAAGGTGTTTTCTAATCGGAAATCATTAAAAATCGGGTTTCTCAACAGTCTGACTTTTTCCACTGGGCGTAGCCGCCGGGTCTGAGCAGGAAGGTCTGGAGGATCGGGGAGGAAGAGCTTCAGCCGGCCGGGGAACCGGAGAGCCAGGGAGCCGCAGCCGGCCTCACACCTGAAATGCAAACAGCTGCGCTGCCCGATGAAGGACGGCATAGCCGTTTTGTTCTGGGCAGATTCGGGAATGCATCCAGAAGTTCCCTGAGGGAATTGCAGGGAATCCGCCATAATATGGACACAGTGCACTCAAATTCAGACGATTACAGATTGACTAATAAGGACGGATGAGTTAAAATTGCTTTAGCGCTTAAAAGCGTACACGCGTCGTAGCGAAATAGTATATTTATTGTCTTTAATGCCAGCTTAAGAATATTTGTCCAAAAGGGGAGCTATAATATGATCGTCATTACATCTAATCAAACACCGCAGGAGCAGGTGAGCGAGATTATCGCCGTTATTGAGAAGGAAGGCCTGCAGGTCCATCTCTCGCGCGGAGCGGACCATACCGTAATCGGCCTGATAGGCGGAGTCACTCCGAAGCTGGCCGAGCATCTGCGCCAGATGAAGGGCGTGGATAACGTAGTCAAAATCTCCAAGTCCTACAAGCTGGCCAGCCGTGACTTCCATCCGGAGGATACGGTTATTGATATCCGCGGCGTCAAGATCGGCGGCGAGAATCTTGTCATCATGGGCGGTCCCTGCGCCGTGGAGTCCCCTGAGCAGATCGACGAGATCGCCCGTCTGGTCAAAGCCTCCGGCGGCCAGGTGCTGCGCGGCGGAGCCTTCAAGCCCCGGACCGGTCCTTACAGCTTCCAGGGCGTAGGTGTGGAAGGACTTACGATGATGGCGGAAGCCGGCAAACGCCACGGCCTGCTGACGATTACAGAGGTTATGACACCGGAGTATGTTGATATTTGTGCAGAGCATGCGGATATCCTTCAAGTGGGCACACGCAATATGCAGAACTTTGACCTGCTGCGCAAGCTGGGAACCTGCGGACGCCCTGTGCTGCTCAAACGCGGCTTCAGTGCGACTTACGATGAGCTGCTTAATGCGGCGGAATACATTCTGGCCGGCGGCAACCGCGATGTTATGCTGTGCGAACGCGGCATCCGCACGTTTGAAACCTACACCCGTAACACGCTTGACCTGTCTGCGATTCCGGTACTCCAGAACCTGAGCCATCTTCCGGTTATTTCCGATCCGAGCCATGGAACGGGGCGCCGTGAGCTGGTTGAGCCGATGGCCAAGGCTTCGGTTGCTGCGGGAGCCAACGGGCTGATTATCGAGATGCATACCGATCCGGACAACTCCATGACGGGAGACGGTGTGCAGTCCTTGTTCCCTGAGCAGTTTGACAAGCTTCTGAGAGATTTGGAGAAGCTGGCACCGCTTGTCGGACGCAAGTTTTCCGATTCGCTTGAGGCGGCCCCTGCGCTCTAGGAACAGTGCAGAAATAAGGCTTGCAGCAGTCCTCTATCCCGCTTCCGGGCGGGGAAGGAGGGCTGTTTTTGCGCGTGCCGGAGTGAATGTGACATGTGATTGGACAAGCAGTGTGATTTTCACCAAAGCGTCAGAATATCTTACATTGTCTCAAGAAATACCTGACATAAGCATTGACGATGTTAGGTTTGAGATTTATAATGACGACAGCAAAAAAATTAAAAACAAGAACATTTGATACTGTGAGCGGCCTAATGTTCGGAACTTGGGGAGGAATAAATTCATGTCGGTTGAAAAAGTGTTGCAGACGATCAAGGAGAACAATATCGAATGGGTGGATTTTCGTTTTGTAGATTTGGGTGGACGTGCCCACCATATCACGTTGCCTGCTTCTGCGGTTGAAGAAGAAACATTTGAGAATGGTGTTGCATTTGACGGCTCTTCCATTACAGGATTCCGCGGTATTGAGGAATCGGACATGGTAATGATGCCTGATCCGAGCACTACATACATCGATCCTTTTACAGCTCACCCAACGCTTAACATCATGTGCGATATTTTCACACCTGATGGCGACCGTTACGAGCGCGACCCGCGCGGTATCGCAGTAAAAGCTGAAGAATACCTGCAAGCCAGCGGTGTAGGTACAGCAGCATTCTTCGCACCTGAATCCGAATTCTTCATCTTTGACGATGTGCGTTACGAGAGCGGCATGAACAGCTCGTCCTACTTCGTAGATTCCGAAGAAGCGGTATGGAATACCAACCGCAAGGACGAAGGCGGCAACCTGGGATTCAAAGTAGGAATTAAAGGCGGTTATGTTCCGGTAGCACCTGTGGATTCCCAGCAGGACATCCGCAGTGAAATGTGCCGTTTGCTTGGTGAAGCGGGCCTGGAAATCGAACGCCATCACCATGAAGTGGCAACTGCAGGCCAGGCGGAAATCAACTTCCGTTTTGACACCCTGAAGAAAACAGCCGACAATCTCCTGACATACAAATACATTGTGCAGAACACTGCACGCCAATACGGCAAAGTGGCAACCTTCATGCCAAAACCGCTGTTCGGCGACAATGGCAGCGGTATGCACGTTCACCAGTCCATTTTCAACGGCGACGCTCCTTTGTTCTACGAAAAAGGCGCCTATGCCAACCTGAGCGAATTGGCTTTGAACTACATCGGCGGCATCCTGTATCATGCTCCGGCACTGATCGCGCTGACTAACCCAAGCACCAACTCGTTCAAACGTCTGGTTCCCGGTTACGAAGCACCGGTTAACCTGGTATTCTCCAAGGGCAACCGTTCCGCTGCAGTTCGTATCCCGGTAGCTGCTGTGACGCCTAAGGGCTGTCGCATTGAGTTCCGTACACCGGACTCCACAGCTAACCCATATCTGGCCTTCTCGGCAATGCTGATGGCTGGTCTGGACGGAATCAAGAAGAAGATCAACCCTATTGAACTGGGTTATGGTCCTCTGGACAAGAACATCTACGAATTGTCCGATGAAGACAAGGAGAAAATCCGCAGTGTTCCAGGCACCCTGGACGAAGCGTTGGATTCCCTGGAAGCTGATTACGAATTCCTTACAGAAGGCGGCGTATTCACTAAGGACTTCATTGATAACTACATCGCTCTGAAACGTTCTGAAGCTCAAGCGGTTGCCATTCGTGTTCATCCGCATGAATACTCCCTGTACTTTGATGTATAAGATTGCCTAACCATACGAATTAAGAAGCCTCCGGGAAACCGGGGGCTTCTTTTTGCCGTTCAAAAAGATGAGTAACGATGCAAAGGCGATGTAGGCGTGCTGTAATGGCCGGAGAGCCGCCGGGGAGTTAATAGAAGAGATAAAGCCGGCGCCAGAGGGTCTGTACGCCCCTCTAGCGGCTTTACAGCGGTACAGTGGTACATTTATGAAGCGGAAGCTCTAGCGGGACAGCGGGCGCGTCAGGAGCCTTCAGGAATCAGCCGGGTAATAGAGAAAACAGGTTTGGCACTTGCGAAAAATTTCGTCTGAATAATGTAAAACCAGTTCGTATTTAAGCTGATAATTTTGGACAGCGCTTTCTTAACGGTGATAAGCGTCTTTTTAAGACTTTAATTAGAAGAAAATCCCTGGATATTAGGCAAAAAACACTCTTAAAAATAACTATTTACGAAAATGGTTTCGGTAATAATGGAAAATAAAAATAGCTTTAGTATGGCGTATTTACCGCATTTTGAAGGAATGTATTTAGTGTTTAAGAAAAATCTTTACAAAGATATTTAACGGTGTGATAATAAAATCGAAACCGGTTTCTGAATAATAAAAGGTTTTATTTATTGGAACGCAGCATCCTTATTTTTCAGGAACGTGGATTGCTTTATCTGGTAGAACGGTGCCTAGTTTCTGCTTGCTCGGGCAGATCAAGCCAGCATGCTTAGGAGTGATAGAGAGGATGAGTTCAGTGGATCAAAAGAAAACAGGATGGATCTTTACGGGGGATAATGGGGATTTCAGTCTTAAGCAGCCGGACCGGAGCAGTTATTTATACTTCCCGCTGGTGAATGAGGGGGGCATGATGTCTTCCATCAGCCCGACTCTTCACGGTCAGGTCACTTCCGGGCACAATACATTTCTCACACCGCCATTGTCCGTTGAGGATTTGCATAACTCCCGCGCTTCCCGCAACTTCTGGGTGCATGTGGCGGGAAAGGGCGCTTGGTCCGCAGCGGGGAACTCGGCCCGGCAGAATGCCGTAATGTATGAAGACAGCGCTGACGGTTCGATATTGGAAGCCGGACTATTGTGGCACCGCGTAACCCGCGAGAGCCGGGAGTTGGGCATCCGGGCGGAAATCACCAGCTATGTGCCTGCCGGAAACGATAAAGTAGAGCTTATGAAGGTCGTACTCACCAACACCTCGGCAGAGGAATTAACCATTACGCCGACAGCGGCGGTTCCGCTGTATGCGCGTTCGGCGGACGATCTGCGGGACCACCGGCATGTCACCTCTCTGCTGAACCGGATTTATATCTCTGCACATGGTGTTGAAGTACAGCCGGCGCTTTCCTTTGATGAGCGGGGGCACAGGGTGAATCACACCTCTTATGGTGTTTTTGGCGCCGGGGAAAATGGGGAGCTGCCTGCCGGTTTCTTTCCGGTACAGGAGGAATTCATCGGCGAAGGCGGAAGTCTGGATTGGCCGGAAGCTGTAGTGCTGAATCTGGAGCCGCGCATCGGAGAAGGCGGCGGTGTGCAGAAGGACGGCTACGAAGCGCTTGGCGGGCTGCGGTTTGCCGCTGTGTCTTTGCAGCCGGGCCGCAGCTGCTCTTATGTGCTTGCGCTGGCAATCGGCAGCGACAGGATCGACATTCCTGCGCTTATGGGCAAATACGGCTCAGTCAGCGCGTTCGACGCATTGCTTCAGGAGAATAAAACCTTCTGGGCGGATAAGGTGAACACGGTGGAGTTTCATACCAGTGATCCGGCTTGGGACCAGTGGATGAAATGGGTCACGCTGCAGCCGGTGCTCCGCAGACTTTACGGCAATTCCTTTTTGCCGTATCACGACTACGGGCGCGGCGGAAGGGGCTGGCGGGATCTCTGGCAGGATTGTCTGGCCTTGCTTATTATGGAGCCGGCGGATGTGCGCAGTCTGCTGCTGAATAACTATGCCGGTGTCCGAATCGACGGCAGCAATGCGACGATTATCGGCCAGCAGCCGGGTGAGTTCATCGCCGACCGCAACAATATTCCGCGCGTGTGGATGGACCATGGAGCGTGGCCGTTCCTGACAACCATGCTGTATTTGGATCAGAGCGGAGACCTGGACTTTCTGCTGGAGCGGCAGAGCTACTTCCGCGATTCCTTCATGGCCCGCTGCCGGGAACGGGATGCTTCCTGGGATGCCTCCGCAGGCAGCGCGCTTCAGGCCCCGGATGGAGCGCAATATTCGGGAACGATTCTGGAGCATATTCTGCTGCAGAATCTGGTTCCGTTCTTCAACGTGGGTGAACATAACAATATCCTGCTGGAAGGCGCAGACTGGAATGACGGTCTGGACATGGCCGCACAGCGCGGCGAAAGTGTAACCTTCACCGCATTCTATGCCAGCAACCTGCTGGATCTCTCCCGTTTGCTGCGCACACTGAAGGAGCGCAAAGGCCTTGCAACGCTGGATCTGGCGGAAGAAATGACGCTGCTGCTGGATTCCCTGCATGACAAGGTGGACTATGAGTCCGTATCTGCAAAGCTGAATCTGCTGGACCGTTATTATGCCGCTGCGCCGAATAAGGTAAGCGGCGTCCGCGCGGTGCTTGAACTGGACAGGGTCGCGGATGATCTGGCACAAAAAGCAGAGTGGATCTTTGAGCATCTGCGCCGGAATGAATGGGTGCAGAGCGGGCAAGGAGACGGCTGGTTCAACGGCTATTACAATAATGACGGGGAACGCGTAGAAGGGGAAACAGCAGGCGGCGTCCGCATGACGCTGACAGGCCAGGTGTTCCCGCTCATGGGACATGCCGCCGCTCCCGAGCAGATTCCGCAGATTATCGCGGCGGTGGAGCGCAATCTTTTGGATGAGAAAATCGGGTACCGCCTGAATTCGAACTTTGGCGGCATTCAGCAGAATCTGGGCCGCGCATTCGGATTTGCCTTTGGGCATAAAGAGAATGGAGCCATGTTCAGCCATATGACCGTGATGTACGGCAACGCACTGTATAAGCGCGGCTATGTAAAAGAAGGCCGCAAGGTGCTGGATTCCCTGTACAGCTTAAGCGCTGATTTTGAACTGAGCCGGATGTATCCGGGCATACCGGAGTACATCAATGAGCAGGGCAGAGGCATGTATACGTATTTGACCGGCTCCGCCAGCTGGATGCTGCTGACTATGGTGACTGAAGTATTCGGAGTCAAAGGCAAGCTGGGCGATCTGCTGCTCCAGCCTAAGCTGATGAAGGAGCAATTCGGCAAGGAAGGGCAAGCATCGGTCAAGACAATCTTCGCTGAACGCGTGCTGGAGGTCGTATACACGTCCACAAGCGGCGCCGAATACGGGGAGTATCAAATACGCTCGGTTAAGCTTGACGGTGCCGGGGTGACGCTTCAGCGCGTCTCAGAGGGTGTCCTGATTCCGCGCAGCCTGCTGGCAGCTCTGCCGGAAGGGAAATCTCATCTCCTGGAAGTAGAATTGGCATAACAGCAGCCCCAATAATAAGAGCGCCTGATTCGCCGGATTTTGCGGCAGCGGGCGCTTTTTCACAGGGATTCAGACAATTCGCAGCCGAGGCTGCCGGGATTAGATGCACTTTAGAGGCAGAGATGGTTAAATAAGCTTGTAGAACATAAGAACAAGATATGGAAAGGAACGATTGAACATGGCTTACAGTCTCTCAAATGGCATTCTCCAGGTAGATATAGCCGATATCGGGGAGTATAGCGGCACCCGTTTTGATTGGACCGGATTTATTACGGGAGTAACTTTAGTACAGGGACAACATACGTTTGGCGTGCCGGAAAGTCTGGTTCCCGGCCAGGGCAGCGGAGGTATGGGATTCTGCAATGAGTTCGGCATTTCCCGGGCAATTGGCTATGAGGAGGCGGCAGCCGGGGAGTGGTTTCCGAAGCCGGGGGTTGGACTGCTGCAGAAGCAGGACGACGGGCCTTATGATTTTTTTGGCAGCTATCCGCTGATACCGTTCACAGTTGAAGAGGAGCGCAGCGCACAAGCGGTCATTTACAGGGTTCAGCCGATGGAATGCCGCGGCTACAGTATGCTTTTGACCAAGAAAATTACACTGGACGGAGACCGGCTGAACATTTCCTACACGCTGGAGAACAAAGGCGGCAAGCCGCTGCACACAGAAGAGTATATCCATAACTTTGTGGGGATTGACGGTGCCAACGCCGGTCCGGACTATGAACTGCGGATTCCGGCCGGACTGAAGGTGGAGGCCCCTGAATCATCTTATACGGCAGAGCTGCTTGCAGCATCCGGCAATACTCTCACCTGGAAGGAGGAGCCGGGCCGTCCGTTCTACTGCAAGCTGACGGGCTGGGAGAAGGGGGAGGCCGGCTGCTTCTGGGAGCTGCAGCATAAACCCGGCGGAGCGGTTGTACGGGAGAGCGGGGATTTTGCCGCCAGCCGGATGGCTTTGTGGGGTGAAAAGCATGTGATTTCTCCTGAGGTTTTTGTGGACATCAGCATTTTACCGCGTCACAGCAAGCATTGGAGCCGCAGCTATCAGTTTTTCACTCTGTAAAGGCCGTGAGCTTACCTCCTATGTGAATAATTATACTTGCTGGGGTGGGAGATTATTGCTATCATAATCCATATCCATATTGATAGGAGAGAAAGGGTGGGAGCAATTTTGAGCAAGAGAGCCTACAACTTTAATGCGGGTCCGGCGGCACTGCCGCTTGAAGTACTCGAACGCGCACAAGCGGAGTTTGTCGATTTCCGGGAAAGCGGAATGTCCGTTATGGAAATGTCGCACCGCGGGGCAATATACGAATCCGTGCATAATGAAGCGCAGGAGCGCCTGCTTTCACTCCTTGGCAATCCCGAAGGCTATAAGGTTCTGTTCGTTCAAGGCGGAGCAAGCACACAGTTCGCCATGATCCCGATGAACTTTATCTCTGAAGGCCAGGTAGGCAGCTATGTAATGACAGGAAGCTGGGCGGAGAAAGCCTTCAAGGAAGCGAAGCTGACCGGAGGCACACATGTCGCAGCATCTTCCGAAGATAAGAAATTCCTGGCTATTCCTGAGCTGGGCAGCATCAAGGCTGCGGACAATGCGGCTTATCTGCACATTACGTCGAATGAGACTATTGAAGGCACGCAATATGCGGAGTACCCGGATTCCGGTTCCATTCCGCTGATCGCGGATATGTCCAGTGACATTCTGAGCCGTTCCTTTGACGTGAACCAATTCGGACTCATCTATGCCGGTGCGCAGAAGAATCTTGGACCCTCCGGTGTGACCGTGGTAATCGTCAAGGAAGAGCTGATTGCGAAATCGCCTTCGACCATTCCGACGATTCTGCGTTACGATACGCATTTGAAGAATAACTCTCTTTACAATACGCCGCCGTCCTTCTCTGTATATATGGTTAACGAAGTGTTAAAATGGATTGGGGAGCAAGGCGGGCTGGCCGGCATTGAAGCCAAGAACCGCGATAAAGCGGGTCTGCTGTACGATCACATCGACGGCAGCGACGGCTTCTACCGCGGAGTAGCAGAAGCAGGCAGCCGCTCCATCATGAACGTGACGTTCCGGATGCAGTCGGAAGAGCTGGAGAAGCAATTTGTCAAAGCAGCCGAGCAGGAAGGTTTTGTCGGGCTGAAGGGACACCGCAGTGTCGGAGGCTTGCGGGCTTCCATCTACAACGCCGTCCCTTACGAGAGCGTAAAGGCGCTGTCCGATTTCATGCAGCATTTCCGGCAAACTCAAGGTTAATGAATGTAAATTTCTGAGCCTTCCGCCTGTTGGCGGAAGGCTTTCTGCAAATATAAGGATTTATAACACACATCAACGGGCTGTATCGGCCTGCAGAGAGGAAGTTCACACGTTATGGCACTACACGTTGTACTGGTGGAACCGGAGATTCCGGCCAACACCGGCAATATCGCCCGCACCTGTGCGGCTACAGGCACCCACCTTCATCTGGTGCGCCCGCTGGGGTTTCGTACAGACGATGCCACGCTCAAGCGCGCCGGGCTTGATTATTGGCATGCGGTGCATATTGAATATCATGACTCCTTTGGGGAGGTGCCGGAGAAGTATGCGGACGGCCGCTTTTTCTATGCAACAACGAAGGCGGACAAGCGCTATACCGATTTCACGTTCCGGGATGGAGATTTTTTTGTATTCGGCAAGGAAACCAAGGGCTTGTCTGCGGACATTCTTGAAGCCGGAAGGGAAACCGCCATGCGCATGCCGATGAGCGAGGCGGTAAGATCGCTGAACCTGTCCAACTCGGCGGCGATTATTGTCTATGAAGCGCTGCGGCAGATGGATTTTCCACAACTTTTCTAAAATAATACATGATTTTTTAATTTTTTCAGCAGGATTCGACATTTTGGTAACGAAATAGAAGAATAGTGCCGAAATAAGTAGTAGCTACTAATTTTTAGTTGAACAGGAGAGTGTAAGTTAGATATGAAACCTGCTGGCGTAGTTAGAAAAGTAGATCAGCTGGGTAGAATTGTTCTGCCTAAGTCCCTGCGTAAAAGGTACCAAATGAATGAAGGGGATCCTGTAGAAATTCTGGTGCAGGGCGACCATATCATTCTGGAGCGCTACCGTCCGAAATGTGTCTTTTGCGGATCGATGGAAGGCGTAAGCGAATATAAAGACCGTTATATTTGTGCTGATTGCCTGACGGAAATGACGCAATTGCCAAGACACGCCTAGAAGAGGCTATGCATTCCAAGCGGATGTGCGCAAGAGGCAGCATGTACATAAGAAAGGCAATCAACCGGCGCCCTCTTGCGGGAATCCCCATTCCAAGCTTCCTTGAAAAGTGGGCTGCAGCCAAGCGGTGACGGCTGTACCGTCCTTACCCGAAGGAGGGAACCGTCCCCGCGGGGAGTGGAAGGATGAATGATTATGTGCAACCTTTACATTCTCCTTTTCCACAAAAAAAGAGCGCCGCACATCTGTGCGGTGCTCTTTTTTAAGTACGCCCAGCATGGGCGTCATCTTTAGGGTGAAAGTCCCGAACGGGGGCTGGCGAGCGCCTACCGTTAGCCAAGGGCAAGGGTGTCCACCGTGAGGTGGAATCTGAAGGAAGCCGGAGGCAAAAGC
>NZ_JACBYI010000053.1 GCF_019352175.1 Paenibacillus sp. S150 | reverse complement strand
GTTTTGTTGTATACTGGTCATTGAGTAGGGCTCCTTTTCTTGGTGACTTTGCAATCCCAAGGATACCCTACTTTTTTGTCGTTTACTAGACTCCCCGATCCTTACACATACTATTTTACGCCATCCCCATATGCCTGATTTCATCCGAATTAGGTGTACTTTTTCCCACTAGGGATGATCCAAGATCCGAATACGGTGGATTAGTTATCCTTTTTCCCACTAAAATGGCTGCCTTTTGGATGATGAATGGTTCATGCAAACAGCTGCGTTGCCCGGTCAAGGACGGCGCAGCTGTTTCTTCTTACTGGCCCCTGGGAAATCATGCTATAATTGCTGCACAGGTTTTTTGACAACATGAGCTGGAGGGGATTGCATGAGCTGCGTTGACAGTTCTTCAATTGAACCGGTGGAAGACGAATTGAAATTCAGGCCATGCACATCTCTCCTTGATTATGTGAAGATCGACCGCGGGCTGATCAGCATCTGTGATGGAGATATTTCGAAGCAGCTTACGATCAGGGCTATCATGAACCGGGCTTCTGAATTCGGAGCCAAGGTGCTGGCCTAGGGCACCTGAGCGGCGGGAGGAGTTCCTCTTTTGCCGTGATATCGGCATCCTTTGGTCAAGGGTATCTGTTCAGAAAACCGGCAGAAAGCCTCCGGCCATTTTGGACATATTGCATAATAACCAGTTTAAGCATCCCCGAAGCGCAGCCGGTTTTTTCTGCCGCCTCGGGGTTTTCTTGTTCACTGATTGAAAGAGAAAGGATTTGAGCTGCATGGGTGTTACGCTGCTGTATATTGAAGATGAACGGGAGATCGGAGGCGCTGTCTCTGCCGATCTGCGCGAGAGGGAATATGCCGTTCGCTGGCTGGAGAGCGGGGAAGGGGCGGTAGAGGCGGCGGCAGGCTGCCAGCTGGCGATTCTCGATGTTATGCTGCCGGGACTGGACGGCTTCACCGTCGGCCGGCGTTTGAAGCGTGCATACCCGAGTCTGCCGATTCTGATGCTGTCCGCCCGCACTGCGATCGATGACAAGCTTCACGGCCTGGAATTCGCCGATGACTATCTGACGAAGCCCTTTCATCCGGACGAATTGGCCGCGAGGATCGAGGTGCTGCTAAGACGGACAGGCACTGCGAAGTCCATCCCCCTGAGGCTGAAGCATCTCATGGTATACGAAGGAGACAACCGGATTATTGAGGCGGACAGCGGAAATGAAATTTTGCTTACCGGCAAACAGTTTCAGATCTTTTCGTATTTGCTGCGCCATCTGGGACAGATTCTGACGAAGGAACAGATTTATGAGGCGGTCTGGGGAGAGAGCTATATGGAAGGCGACAAGACACTGATGGTGCATATCCGTTATCTGCGTGAGAAGCTGGAGCTTGATCCGGCTGCTCCGGAGATTATTGAGACGGTCCGGGGGATCGGCTACCGGGTGCGGGCATGAGAAAGACAGGCCGTCTGCGCGAGCTGCGCACCTCCCTGCTCTCCCGTTATCTGTTGATTATTATTGTAGCTATGCTGTTTATTCCAATTGTTATTCCGCTGACCATAGCGATGTATAACCTCTTTAATGGACTGAGCCGGGAAGAGCCGGAGGAAAGTGCAGCATATAAAAGCATTTCCGGACTGGAGACCACTTGGCATAAGGAAGCGGAAGGACTGCTGGGCAAACCGCCCGAGGCTATCAATGAGCGGCTGCGGGAACTGCGTGCCGCCTATAATTTTTCTTCCATATTCTGGGTTGATGGAGAGGGACGGACACGGCTGTCGCTGGAGCCGGCCGATCCGGAGCTTTGGCAGCAGAACGAAAAATATGCAATTCCCGCGCAGTGGACAGCCGCCGATGCGATTTTGTTCATGAAGAAAAGCTCAGCTCTTGATCCGCTGGCTATCGTTGCTTTTGTGGGCGACCGGCCAGATGCGGGTGAAGGGTTCATGGTGATGCAGATTCCCTCCGCCGTCAGGAAGCAGGATTCTTTCGAAGGGCTGAATTCATGGTATATGGCGGTTATGCTTGTGTTGTTTATTGGTTTCATTATGGTTTCATGGCTTTTCTTTATTCGAATCCGCAAAAGGCTGCTGCGGCTGCAGACGGCTATGATCTTCACTGAAGAAGCAGGTGTGCCGCCATTGATTGCTCCAGGCAAGCCCGATGAGATCGGCCGTCTGGAAACGGCCTTTAATACGATGGTGGCCGAGCTTGCTGCCAGCCGCCTGCGTGAGGCGGAGGAAGAAGGGCTGCGCAAGCGCCTTGTTTCCGGTTTGTCGCATGATCTGCGCACTCCTCTGACTGTAATCCGCAGCCATCTCCATATCCTCGGCAAGGAGGAGCTGTCCGGGCGCGGGCGGGAATCCCTGAGGCTGATGGATGAACGGATCGAAAGCCTCGGCGTGCTGATCGAAAATCTGCTCTCCTACAACCTGCTCAGCAGCGGACGGATGACACTGAAGCCGGAGCGCAGAGATGTCCTGCGGCTGCTGCGGGAGAGCGCTGCGGCATGGTACCCGCTGTGGGAGAAGGAGGGCTTCCGGATAGACATTGATCTGGAGGGGGAACCGCTGTATTGGAATGTGGATGAAAGCTGGTTTCGCCGCATTCTGGATAATCTGTTCCAGAATATCGTGCGCCATGCACGCAGCGGATTATACGTGGGCGTGGCAGTGGAGATGAGGGACGGTGAGCGTGTTATCCTTATCCGCGATCAGGGCAAGGGTCTGGGCAGCAGCTCCCGGGCAAAGGGTGCAGGTATGGGCTTGTCCATCGTCGATCTGCTGGTGAAGCGGATGGGGCTGGAATGGAAGGTGGACAGTACAAGTGAAGGAACCAGAATTGTGATTCGGAGCCTGCCGTCCGGGAATTTAAACAAAATTTAAACTTGCTGCCGCCGTGCGTTTAACCTTGGAGCGTTATGCTGGTTACCGAGGTGAAGAACATGACGCAAACAGTGATTGAGACCAGGGATTTATTGAAGGAATACCGCGGCCGGGCTGCGGTGGAGCATTTGAATCTGAATATAGCCAAAGGGGAAATCTACGGCTTCCTTGGACCCAACGGCGCGGGTAAAACCACGACTATCCGCATGCTGCTGGGTCTGATTAAGCCGACTTCGGGAAGCATAAAGGTGTTTGGACAGGAGCTTAAACGGAACAAGCTGCAAATTTTGCGCAAGGTCGGCTCGCTTGTAGAATCGCCGTCTTATTATGGACATTTGAGTGCCTGGGATAACCTGGAGGCTATCCGCCGTATTCTCGGCGTGCCGAAGACACGAATCACCGAAGTGCTGGATACTGTTTCCCTGACAGGGGAAGCCAAACGTCCGGTGAAGGGCTTCTCTCTGGGCATGAAGCAGCGGCTCGGCATCGCCGCCGCGCTGCTGGGCAGCCCTGAGCTGCTGATTCTGGACGAGCCTACCAACGGCCTTGATCCGTCAGGCATCCAGGAAATCCGCTCGCTGATCAAACGGCTTCCCCGGGAAGAGGGGATTACGGTCCTTGTATCCAGCCATCTGCTCAGTGAAATTGAGCAGATGGCTGGAACGGTGGGCATCATCCGCGCCGGCAGGATGGTCTATCAGGACACGATTGCCCATCTGCAGCAGCAGGCTGCCGGGGATCTGCGCCTTGCCGTGTCTGAGCCGGAGGAAGCGCTGATCCTGGCCGGCCGGAGGGGCTGCCCAGGCACGCTGCTGGAGGGGCGCATCACCCTGCCCAGGATGAGTGATGCCAGGGTTGCGCTGCTGATCAAGGAGCTGGTCGAGAACGGCCACGCGGTCTACCGGGTAGAAGAGCGCAGACAATCGCTGGAGGATTTTTTCCTGCAGGTAGTGGAAGGAGGCCAGTCTGTATGATGTGGCGGTCGTTCTCGGCGGATTGGCTGAAAATCCGCGGCAAGGGGCTATGGTTCCTGGTCTTTCTGGGGCCGGTTGGCCTGCTTGCGATGCAGGGGCTGAACTTCGGCATCCGCTACGATTATCTGACCAGGCAGTATCAAGCGGATTTATGGGGCGGACTCCTGAATAACCTGGCCGGCTTCGTGCCGGTGGCGATGTATCTGGGAGGCACACTGATCTGTTCGCTGCTGGCGAATGTGGAGCATCAGATGAGCTCATGGAAGCAGCTGCTGGCCCTGCCGGTCTCCCGGACCTCTGTATTCATGGCCAAGCTGCTGCTGTGTCTGCTGCTTCTCGCGGTCTCCTGCCTGATTCTGTCGGCAGGTACGGCAGGCTTGGGACTGCTGCTGGGCTTCGGCTCCCAGCCGGTGCCTTATTCCGTTGTGCTGCGGATTGGCTTCGCTTCCTACGCTGCGGCGCTGCCCGTGATCGCTCTGCAGCTGTGGCTTTCCCTGTCGAGCCGCAACCAGACGCTGCCCGTCTCGCTTGGTATTGCCTTATCGCTGTTGAGCCTCTTCTCAATGTACCTGTCCGAATGGATTCCCTTAACCTGGCCTGCTCTCGCCTGGAGCGCTTCGCGGCCCTGGCTGTTCAGCGGGGCAGGGCTGCTGCTGGGTCTGCTGGTGCTGCTGCCGGGAGCTGTGCATTTTGAACGGAAGGATGTGAACTGAAGATGAGGAGCTTCTGGAGAGTTCTATCCGCAGAAAGACTTAAGATGTCCAAATCCCATATTTGGCTGCTTGTTATAGGCAGTCCCGCGGTAGCTGTGCTCCTGGGGGCGCTTGCCAATATGCAGGAAGACGGGCAGCCGGTCACCTGGGAGGTGCTGCTCAGCGTGATGTCGCTGATTCATGCCATGCTGTTCCTTCCGGTGCTTTCGGGTGTTTTTGCGGCGCTGATCTGCCGGGCCGAGCATGCCGACGGCGGCTGGAAGCTGCTGCTGGCCTTGCCGGTAACGCGCACCTCGGTTTATCTTGCCAAGTACACCATGGTTATGGTGCTGCTGGCAGCTGTACAACTGCTTTTTTTTGCTGTGCTGCTGGGAGTGGGCTTATTGCGCGGCGTGGATGCGCCTGTCCCTTGGGCGCTGCTTCTTTCCAGCATCTTCGGCGGCTGGCTGGCCTGCTTGCCGCTGGCGGCGCTGCAGCTGGCTGTATCCCAGAGCTGGAACAGCTTTGGGGCGCCGCTCGCACTGAATGTGAGCTTGACGATTCCCAATATCCTGATCGCCAACTCTGTCACCTACGGTCCATATTATCCTTGGGTGCAGCCGATGCTGGCAATGTCGCCCTTTGGCGGGGACCGCTTTGGCGCCTTTAATCTGCCAATACAGAGCTTGATGATCGTTGTCTTTGGCAGTCTGGCTTTATTTTTGGCGGCCGGCCTGCTCTCCTTTTGGCGCAAGGCAGTTTGAAGCTGCCTGCGCCGCTGCGCCTGCAAGTCTTCCCGCCGCTAGCTACTCCATGGACATCAGGTGAAGTTTTGCTATAATTAATCGTAGAAGCTTCGATTAACAATCGGTAAAGCCGGATGAAAACAGATGGAGGAGGGCGAGAGCATGGAGCCAGCGGCACTGGAAGAATGCGATAATACATGCAACGGTTCGGAGCTGGAACCGGAATCTATAGCGTTGATCCTGCCTGACCGCGGGACAACGGATAAAATGGCGGAGATGTTCAAGGCGCTGGGCGACCCGACAAGGGTACGAATGATTTATGCTCTGTCGCAGAGGGAGCTGTGCGTGCATGATTTGTCAACCCTGCTGGATATGGGCCAGTCGGCGGTATCCCACCAGCTCCGCTATCTGCGCAATTTGCGGATCGTGAAACGCCGCAAGGAAGGCAAAACCGTGTATTATTCGCTGAACGATGCGCATGTGGAGCAGATTTTTCTGCAAACGCATGAGCATATCCGGCACGAATAGAGAGGGCAGGATGCTGCTCCGCCAGCCGGATTGGCTGTGGAGCAGCTGAATTAAACGTCAGCAATAAAAGGGCCGTCTCCTAAGAAGAATCTTCCGGGAGACGGCCCTTCGAATTTACAGGCCAACCAATAATTTTATGGTTGGCCTTTTTTTCTATATGGAGGGATACCTTGCTTAATAGGCAAAGGCAGCTTGATTGGAGCAAGCCCTTATGATCATCGCCAGCAAGCTGGTGTTTAAAATAGTGGTAAAAAGTAAAACTAAATTCCGCCTTTTTGAGCCATAATAGGTATATAATGGGATTTTATGCACTTAATTTTGCCGGAAAGGGTGAAATGAGGTGTCGTCGGCTGAATTAGTGGTACAAAATCCACTTAGCAGTGGGCTCTAGTAAGCTACAGCAGAATTAGTGCTACAAAATCCACTTAGCAGTTGGCTTATAGTGAGCTACAGCAAGAATTGGCGGTACATCATTCTACCTGGCAGCTGCGGACGGGGCGGGCCTATTGACAGGGCTGCGGTTGTTTTCCGTATACAATGTGAGTTATGTGTGGAGAAGGGCAGCCCGCCGCTACACCCGCAGTTCCCCATGCTTCAGGGAAGAATCCTCGATCTGCAGCGTGGCATGCTGAATTGCGAATTTGTCCTCCACAAGATTAATGGCCTGCTGGAGAATACTATGGGAGTCTTTGTGATCTCCGATTAACAGATGGCCGCTGAGCGCATCAAGTCCGGAGGTGATGGTCCACACATGCAGGTCATGGACAGCCTCAACCCCGTCGATGCTCATTAGGGCCTCTTTGATGTCATTGGTGTTGATTGCCAGCGGCGTTCCCTCCATCAGAATATGAAAGGCCTGCCTCAGCACCCCCCAGGCTCCTCTGAGGATAAGCAAAGCCACCAGCACACTGATGATCGGGTCAGCGGCATACCAGGAAAACAGGTTCATGACCAGCCCGGCAAGCAATGCGCCGACGGAGCCGAGGGCATCGCCCATTATATGAAGATAGGCGCTGCGAATATTGATGTTCTCTTTGGTGTCGCTTTTCCGCATGAGCGACCAGGCGCTGAGCAGATTGGCGAGCAGCCCCACAGCTGCGATGATCATCATTGTGCCGCTGGCAACTGCCGGCGGTTCGAAGAACCGCTGCCAGGCCTCCCGGATGATGAATCCGGCAATGACAAACAGCGTAACGCCGTTAAATAATGCGGCCATAATTTCAAATCGGTGGAAGCCGTAGGAATTCTTCGCGGAAGGCGGCTTGACGGCAAAGATCATCGCCACGAGACTTAAGGCCAGGGAGGCGGTGTCGCTCAGCATATGTCCGGAGTCGGAGAGCAGTGCCAGGCTGCCTGTTGCAAGTCCTCCAAAAAATTCTAGGAACATAACGCCTCCGGTAATGATCAAGGCGGTCAGCAGCCCTCTTTTGTTATGGGTCATGTGTGAATGGGAGTGGCCGGAATGGCTGTGTCCATGCCCGTCCTTATGCACATGTCCATGTTCCTGGTCATGCGCTGCCTGATGTTCGTGGGTATGCCCCTGATGATTGTGGTTATTCATATAAATGTCCCCTCTGTGTAAACATATGAATGGTTGCTCATATGTTAATATTATCCGGGATGAAAGCAAATTACAAGCAGGAATAATCGCCCCTTAAGTGTCATTAGGGGCGGGGGTGCACCCTTAAAACTTAATCTTTCCAAACAATAACTGTTTTTAGGACCCATGCTATAAACTATCCTCCACTTTCACGCTGAAGCGTATAACCTCTTCTTGATCTAAGTGAAACAGAAACTGAGTCAACCGACTTGTGAAAAAAAGCGGAAAACTATGCATTCTGTACATTGACACTTCAAGATTGAGGGGCATATAATATGTGTAAATAAACATATGAACAAATACTCATATATAGGTTTGACCAAGGGAGATGAGTCATTTGAATGCGGTTCAAGGAAATGTGAAGCGGCAGTGGTTACTCGAAGGGCTGGACTGTGCGAATTGCGCCATGAAAATTGAGAACAAGGTCAAGAAAATTGAAGGAGTGTCGTCCTGCTCGGTGAATTTCGCCATGAAGCTGATGACGCTGGAGACAGCGGCGGCTGAGGCCGAAGCCGTATCTGCTGAAGCCCGGCGGACGGTGAACATACTTGAGCCTCACGTGAAGATCAGAGAAGTGAAGGCTGCAGGCGTACGCAGAAGACCGCTGCCTGCAAGCGGGCAGGAGCAAGCAGGCAGTCATGGGCCTCTTGGTCGTGCCGTATCTCATTCACACAGTCACGGCGAGGCCCATGTTCGCGCCGAGTCTCATTCCGGCAGCCGTAAGGCTCATGACCACGGTGAAGCCCATGCGCACAGCGGCCACAGCCATGCACCGGGCGTCCATGCCGCATCTCAAGCCGGCAGTCCTGAGTCTCACAGTCACGGCGAAGCCCATGCGCACGGCCACAGCCATGCAGCGCACGGCCACAGCCATGCAGCGCACGGCCATGCGGAGTCTCATGCCGACAGCCATGCAGCCCATGAGCATGGCGGAGGCGACACGCGCCGCATCCTGCTGCGTCTGGGTGCCGGAGCTGTACTTGCAGCGGCCGGAATGTTCCTGCCGGTCCGCGGGGTCACGGAGCTGCTGATTTTCCTGGCCGCCTATCTGGTTGTCGGCGGCGAAGTCGTCTGGTCAGCTGTCCGGAATATCGTCCGGGGCCAGGTTTTCGACGAGAATTTCCTGATGGCGCTGGCAACGATTGGGGCATTCGCCATTGGAGAATACCCGGAAGGCGTAGCCGTTATGCTGTTCTATCAGGTTGGCGAGCTGTTCCAGGGCATGGCTGTCAACCGTTCGCGCCGCTCGATTACGGCGCTGATGGATATCCGCCCGGAGTTCGCTTATTTGAAGGAAGGCGAGAACCTGAGACGCGTCTCTCCGGAAGAGGTAGAGATCGGCGAGCATATCGTGGTCAAGCCGGGCGAGAAGGTGCCGCTCGACGGAACCATCCTTCAAGGCAGCGCGATGATGGACACCTCGGCACTTACCGGGGAATCTGTGCCGCGCTCTGCGGAACCGGGCAGCAAGGTGTTGAGCGGTTTTATTAACCGCAATGGTGTGGTTACGATTGAGGTTACCCGGACTTTTGGCGAATCGGCGGTTTCGAAAATTCTGGAGCTGGTGCAGAATGCCTCCAATAACAAAGCAAAAACAGAAAATTTCATTACCAAATTTGCCCGGGCCTACACACCGGTTGTAGTCATTACCGCACTGCTGCTGGCGGTTCTTCCGCCGCTGCTGCTTAGTGGAGCCAGCTTCTCGGATTGGATTTACCGGGCACTGGTGTTTCTCGTCATCTCTTGTCCCTGTGCACTTGTCGTCTCGATTCCGCTCGGCTTCTTCGGCGGCATTGGCGCAGCTTCCAAAAGCGGCATTCTTGTCAAGGGAAGCAACTTCCTGGAGGCACTGGGCGATGTAAAGGTTGTTGTGTTTGATAAGACGGGAACACTCACCAAAGGCCAGTTCAAAGTAACGGGCATTTATCCTGCGGAGGGCATTGGGGAAAAGGAGCTGCTGCGGACAGCGGCGTATGCCGAGAGCCACTCCAGCCATCCGATTGCCGAATCCGTCCGGGCTGCTTACGGTGAAGAGATTTCCGCTGACTCCATAGCGGACTATAACGAAATTTCCGGCCACGGCATTGCCGTTACGGTAGAAGGCAAAGCAGTACTGGCCGGGAATGCGCGGCTAATGGAGCGTGAAGGCATTGTCAGCCGGACGCCGGAGCACAGCGGAACCGTAGTCCATATCGCCGTGGATAAGCAGTATGCAGGTTATCTGTTGATTGCCGATGAAGTGAAGGAGGATTCGCTTGAGGCGGTTCAGGCACTCGGACGGCTCGGAATCCACAGAACAGTCATGCTGACCGGCGATGCATCATCGGTTGCGGAAGCGGTTGGGCGGCAGCTGGGCATTGAGGAAATCCACGCCGGGCTGCTGCCCCAGCACAAGGTCGAGGCCATTGAGAAGCTGGAGCGGGAGAAATCCAAGCGGGAGAAGATTATTTTTGTCGGGGACGGGATTAACGATACTCCGGTGCTGGCCAGAGCGGATGTCGGCATCGCCATGGGCGGACTGGGCTCAGATGCAGCCATTGAAGCGGCAGATATCGTCATTATGACTGACGAGCCGTCAAAAATTGCCACAGCCATAAGGATCGCGGGGCGCACACGGACCATCGTCTGGCAGAATATTATTTTTGCCCTTGCAGTGAAGGCTATTTTCCTGCTGCTTGGCGCATTTGGCATCGCTACAATGTGGGAAGCTGTTTTCTCGGATGTGGGCGTAACGGTACTTGCGGTATTGAACAGTGTTCGGGCACTGCAGGTTCCCAAATCCGTGTGAATCCTTTTTACGGTATGTTCAGCTAAACAAATAATGTGAAAAAAATAAGCATTTGAGATTCCATAATGTGGGTCTTGATGCTTATTTTTTATGTATTAACTAATAGGTTTTGTCTGTTATCGCCGATATATCACTATGGGTTTACAACATATGGAAGGTCATAATCAGTTTTGCTGGGGGGAACTAAGGTGGACAAAGCAGCTTTACCGGAAAAAATGAAAATAAAAGCAAAACGAAGAAAATCAGCATCCGTACAAACCAAATGGTCGCTTGTGATTCTTGCCATTTCCATTGTGCCTTTACTGGGGACGACCCTCTTTTTCATGCAGTATTTCGGGGCGGTGACCCGTTCGGACAGCGAGGAGCTGGCCACGAAAATATTAGAGCTGAACACCTCACGCATCGATGAATGGCTGAAGAGCAGAACCTCGGCCGTGCAGGAGCTTGCCGCGCAGCATCCGGAGTTCGACACTACCCAGCCGCAGACTATTTTTCCGGTGGTTAAGGTTTTGGAGGAGAGCGACACCCAATCTGAAGGCTATAGCGTTGTCAATAAAGAAGGCTTGTTGACCAATACGCTGAACCTGACCGCCGATATGGCAGAGTCTGCTTATTTTTTGGAAGCCAAAGAAAGCCATGCGCCGGCAGTCGGCGATATGTCGTATCTGGAGCCGCTGAAGAAATACATCATCCCGATTATCGTGCCTGTCCTGGATAAGGAGCAGCAATTCACCGGAGGCATCACTTTTTCGGTCACACCCGACATTCTGATGGATATGAGCGAGAGCATCCATGTGGCGGAGAGCGGCTACGGCTATGTAGTCTCCGGAAAAGGGGATTATTACGCGTATTCAGACATGGGCCGGATCGGGAAAAATATGGCCGATTATGCCAAGGAGCCGGAGATACAGAAGGCGGTCACAGCCATTCTCAGCCGTGAAAGCGGTTCGGAAGCCTATAAGGGCGAGGACGGTAAGACTGTCGTTACATATTTCAAAACTATTCCGGGTACGGACTGGAAACTGATGATCGATGTGCCGAGAAGCGAGATTTATGCCAAGGTGAACTCCGCCCAGCGCCTGGCAACTATATTAATCATCGGCATCATCCTGCTTGTGGCTCTGCTTTCGCTATACCTTACCCGTAAGGCGGTTAAGCCGCTTGTGGCCATCTCCGGTGTAATGAAAAGAGTGGCTGACGGCCATTTGAGCGAAAGAGTAGCTGTCCGTTCAGGGGATGAAATCGGGCAAATGAGCGAGAGTATTAATAATACGGTCGCTTCGCTGTCCGGCATTGTCGGAACCATCGATACCACCGTGCTGCAGGTAGCCTCTGCCGCAGAAGGGCTGCTGGAATATGCCAATCAATCCTCCAATACCTCGGCAGAAGTTGCTGCCGTAATCCAGGAGGTGGCCCATGGCATGGAGGAGCAATTCAAAGGCTCGGAGCAGTCGGCGCGGGCGACGGAAGAAATGGCTGTCGGGCTGCAGAGAATTGCGGAATCCTCCGCAAGTGTATCGGATCAGGCGGAAACCGTGAGCTCAGAGGTCGAAAGCGGCTATCTGGAGATTCAATCGACGCTCGCGCAGATGAAGGTCATTACCGCATCGGCAGGCCAAACCGCCGAGCTGATCCAGACACTGACGCAGCAGTCGGAGCAGATCGGTCAAATCGTTGATGTCATTTCCGAGATAGCGAGCCAGACCGGACTGCTGTCGCTCAATGCTTCGATTGAGGCTGCCAGGGCTGGCGAGCACGGGCGGGGCTTCGGAGTCGTGGCGAACGAGGTGAAGAAGCTGGCCGAACGTACCAATACCTCGGTCATCAATATCGTGGATCTGATCAAACAGATTCAAACCTCCACAATGGATGCTGCCCTGTCCATGGAGAAGAGCATTGCGGAGATTGGCGATGGAATGGGGAAAATGAAAAATGTCGGCGCATCCTTTGACCATATCCGTTCCTCCATCCGTGAGGTCTCCATGCAGATCCAGGACGTCTCCGCCATCAACGAAGAGATGTCTGCAGGGACGGAGGAGATTACCGCTTCGGTCTCCGATATGCTGACCATTGCCAAGGATTCGGCGGAGAACGCCCGGGCGGTATCCAATGCTTCTGCAGAACAAATGGAGATTATGAAGAAGGTCGTCACCTCGGCGCAATCCCTGAACGAGATGATGTCCAGGCTGCAAGCGGAAATTGAAAAATTCCGTTAAGCTCAAAAGCAGACCCAAACCCGAACACCCCTACATGCTCCACGCTTCGGCGTGTGAGATCGAGGGGTGTTCGGGCAGCTGCGTCCAAGCTCCGCGGATTATGCCATCTCTTCAAGATGCAGGCTGTCTATACCCCGGCGGATAATGTTGCAGGAGGCTTCCAGCTTCGCAAATTCCTCGGCATTCAGATTCAGCTCAAGCAGCTCCTGAATACCGCCGCTGCCGATAATAGCCGGGGCTCCGGCACATACGCCGCTTTGTCCGTATTCACCGTCAAATATCGCCGAGACCGCAATGATTTTGTGCTCATCATTGAGGATGGAGCGTGTAATATATGCCAGCGCACTTCCGATGCCAAAATGCGTCGAGCCCTTGCGGGTGAAAATCTCCCAGCCGGCATCCTTGGTTTTGCGGGCGATGTCTTCCAGATCCAGTGTGCTGAAGCGTTCCCGGTGCTGCTCTATGATCTGCAGAATCGGTTTGCCGCCGATGGTCACATGGGACCAGGCGACAAATTGGGATTCGCCGTGTTCGCCCAGCGCATAACCGTTGACGCTGCGGGGATCAATGGTGAATACCTCCGACAGCAGCGTCTTCAGGCGCGAAGAGTCGATAGAGGTTCCGGTGCCGATGACTCTGTGGCGCGGCAGGCCGGATATTTTCCAGACCATATAGGTGACAATATCAACAGGATTGGCGGCTACCACGAAGATGCCATCGAAGCCTCCGGCCATAATTTCCGTAATAATATCCCTGGTGATAACCGCCGCAGCATCCAGGACATCCAGTCTGCTCTGACCCTGCTTGGGATTGGCGCCCGCTGTCAGAATGACAACGTCCATTCCGGCGCAATCGCTGGAGGTGCCGGCATATACCTTGGTGCGTGTTCCGGTGAAATCCATGCAGTGCGAGAGATCAAGCGCTTGTGCCATGGCGCGGTCATAGGTGCGGTCTACCATCATGATCTCGTCGCAAATAGCCTGATTGACCATGGAATAGGCACAGCTGGAACCAACCATTCCCGAGCCGACGATCGCCACTTTTCTAGATTTACTCTTCAATTGCCTTGTCCCCACTCTCTAAAAGTAATACCCGGCCTATACTCCCAAGTGACCGTTATCTCAGGAAACTTGCATGGAAGCCTGTGGTTAAGTATGCTTATATTCTAACTGATCTTATTGTAAGTTACCTGACATGAGGAACAAAAAAGACTGGCCGCTCCTTTCATATTCTTCCACAAATGACATGGATGGTTAGAAAAGTCTGGGCGGGTTACTAATATCATATGCATATCAGCGGAAAGGGGAATATTACATGTCAGTGAACCGTAAAATTGTTTTGGGCGCAAGACCGCAGGGACTCCCGGGGAAAGAGCAGTTTTCCTTTGTTGAGGAGGCGCTTCCGGTTCCAAAGCCCGGCCAGGCACTGGTGAAGACATTGTATGTGTCGGTAGATCCTTACATGCGCGGACGGATGAATGCAGCCAAATCCTATGCCAAGCCCTATGAAGTGGGCGGATTGATGGGCGGCGGTGCGATAGGCCAGGTTGTTGATCCGGGAGATACCGCACTGCGCAAAGGAGATATGGTCAGCGGCGGTTGGGGCTGGCAGACCTATGCGGCCGTGGATGCCGCCTCACTCCAAGCGATTGATCCCGGCTTGGTTCCGGTAACCGCTGCGCTGGGCATTCTTGGAATGACGGGACTCACCGCGTACTTTGGCCTGCTGCATATTGGCAAGCCGCAGCCTGGAGAAACTGTGGTGGTATCCGGCGCGGGCGGGGCGGTTGGGATGGTCGTGGCTCAGATCGCCAAGATCAAAGGCGCGCATGTCGTGGCCATTTCCGGTTCGGAAGAGAAGAATGAATATCTGAAAAATGAACTCGGTGTCGATGAGGTCATCAATTACAAAACGGATGATCTGGAAGAGGCGCTGGATAAAGCCTGTCCAAACGGCGTCGATGTCTATTTCGAGAATGTCGGCGGTGAAATTTCAGACAGGGTACTGGCAAGAATCAATAAAAACGCAAGAATTCCGATTTGCGGCCAGATTGCTCTGTATAATTTGAAGGAGCAGGACCAGGGGCCGCGGGTGCAGAATATTCTGCTGAAGAATACGTCGCTCATGCAGGGGTTTCTGGTCGGTGACTATGCGGAGCATTTTGCGGAAGGCACCAGAGAGCTTGCAGGCTGGCTTCGTGAAGGCCGGCTGAAGAATGCCGAGAACATTACAGAAGGCTTTGAACGGATTCCGGAGAGCTTCCTTGGACTGTTCAGCGGAGATAATCTCGGCAAACAGCTGGTGAAGGTGGCCGAAGCAGAATCGCTGGAGTGACGGGCGAGGTGCTGATATAGGAGCAATCTGGAGGCCGCAGAGGTCCGGAATGCTCCTTTTTCCATATATGGACAAGAGGTTAGGTTAACTTCGAGGCTGCGGGATAGGAATCTCCGGCGGCGCCATCCGGATGTACCGTTTATACATGAACACTCTCCAGTGCAGGATCATTCCGAAGGCCAGGATGAAGAAAAGTCCGCCTGACTGCGGAATGGATACATACCGATTGATGAATTCATGCAGCACGGTGCGGATCAGCAGCAGGCCGAGCAGGATGAAGGCGAAGCTTTTGGAGCGCTGTGCGTAAATCCGGCCATCCCGTTCTTCGAATTTGGTACTGTGCATCAGCGGATAGGCAAAAATAAACCAGCCGATCAGGAAAGCCGCAGCCGCCCACCACCAGGAAAATCTGACCTCAGGTACAACGAACATGGCAAAGCCTGTGGACATGCCGAGCGGGGGAATCCAGATTTTGCGGATCGTCACCGGGCGTCCACTTGCCTTCAGACGGATGAAAATAACCATCAGCGCCATGAATACAGCCCCGAGAGTGGAGCCGACATGCAGAAGTGAAGGGTTGATATTGCCCATGATTCACTTTCCTCTCTGTGATTTGTGTCACTTATTTTCCCATTATAGCAGAAAAAAGAAGGCAAAACATTGAAGCTTCCTGGCGGAAATTCCGCATTTGCATCACCTGCAGCAACAGCATAAGCTATAAGAAGCCCGCCAAGGAAAGCCTTGGCGGGCTTGGATGCCAGTCCTGCTAAGCAGGGTCCGGCTGCAATATAAGGTTATGTCTTAAGAACGGCTGCGTCCGCCGACCGAACGGAGGATCAGGCTGACGATAAAGATCAGGACAATCGCACCGATGAGGGACGGGAAGACGTAGAAGTCGCTGACCTTAGGTCCCCAGCTTCCCAGCAGCATGCCGCCGAGCCATGAACCGAGAATACCGGCGATTATATTGCCTATAACACCGCCGGGAATATCTCTGCCCATAATCAGACCGGCCAACCAACCAATGACGCCACCAACAATCAACATCCATAATAAACTCATTATCTTCAGCTCCTTAGTGTTTGTTATCTTCGATGGTTACTATTAACCTCATGCCGGATGTTTAAACCAGGTGTTAAATATTGTCGGCAGTCTTATAATTAGTATTTCAGTGTGTCCAAAAATATGCTGTTTAAACCAGGTAAGGTACTGGGTACATAAACATGTTACAGTGAAAAAAGTACGGAATCGGGGGTCTACTCCATATGATAAAGGGTATATAAGAAGTATGTGGAGCTACCCGCCAATATACGATAGAAGGAGCCGCTGCCATGCAACAGCCTAATGAGGTACTATTCTATGCAGGAACCTACAATAGCGCAGATCAAGCTGCGATTATTCTGGGGGCTTTGAACAAGGATACAGGAGAAATGCGGGTGCTGAACAGCACCAAGGGCATTGAGAATCCGTCATACCTGGCTGTGAACAGCTCGGGGACAGTCCTGTACGCTGTAAGTGAAAAGGATGAAGGCGAGGTCTTTGCATATGCCATTGAGTCCGGCAGCAAAGCGCTGCGCCTCCTGGGCAGCAGACCGACGGATGGGGGCGCGCCATGTTATGTGTCAATTTCTCCGCAAGAGGATTACATATTTGTCTCCAACTATTCAGGAGGCAACGTCAACGTCTTTTCTCTGAATGCCGATGGCTCGCTTCAGGAGATGTCCTCCCAGGTGAGGCATGAAGGGTCGGGAACGCGCGAAGACCGGCAGGAAGCGCCGCATCCCCATTCGGTCATTCCGGACAGGACCGGTGCACATGTGCTGGTCTGTGATCTTGGACTGGATCAGATTGTGTTCTACCGTGTGGAGGACGGGAAGCTGATTACCCGCCGTGAAGTTGCATTGCCGCCGGGCTCGGGTCCCCGTCATTTGGCCGGACATCCCTCGGGGCAATGGTTGTATCTGATCAATGAACTGAACAGCACAATCACCGTCTTTGCAAACAATGAATCTTCCGCTGACCTGAAGATTCTGCAGTGCGTCAGCTCCCTTCCGGAGCATTATAACGCCGGCAGCGACGATACTGCCGCCGACATTCATGTATCCCCGTGCGGGCGTTTCCTGTACGCGTCGAACCGCGGGCATGACAGCATCGCGATGTTCCATATCGATGCCTCCACCGGCTTGCTTGAGCCGCAGGACTGGGTCATATCAGGCGGGAGGACGCCGCGCAATTTTGCCATCATCGGCGGGATGCTGCTCTCAGCCAACCAGAACAGCGGCAATATTGTCTCCTTTAGAATTGACAGGGAGACCGGAAGGCTGATCCCTACCGGCAATGAGCTGGAGATCCCGTCACCGGTCTGCCTGAAGCTGCTGTAACATAGAAGTGCCTCGCCCCGGCTGGCAATCAGCGGAGGCGAGGCACCTTCTTTCAACTGGATAAGTATATATATTATATGCTGTCGGCTGTTATTTTTCTGCCTGCAGTATAATGGCGGTTTGCTTCGAGCCGTCAATTCCGCTGCCTTTATCGTAGAACCCGATATCGTCCAGCATGATTTTGTCGCCGTCCTCCTGCAGATAAAAGGTGATTTCACTCAGATTATCCGGTTCAAGCTCAGGTTCTTCTTCAAGAAAAAGTTCAAAAGGCAGCTCGTAGGTCTGGAATACCGCCTCCGAAGGATTGCTGTATTTGCCGTCGCTTATCCGCTCCTCAAGCCAGGGGATGATGGTGAACCGGGTCTGCGGCAGCGGGAGAATGTCCATCACTTCATCCAGAGGCAGCCGGGCTGCAACATCATTGCTGTCTGTCAGTTCGACCTCCACATTGGGGGAGGCCGCCGGAGCTGCCTCAGCTTCTTCCTCTGTGCCGCCGGCGTCGGCATTGCGGTTAGCCATGGAGAACGTCAGGCCTGCAGCTCCCGACTCGGCAAGCTCACTGGCTACGCTGTCGGTCAGCTTGATGCTGTATGAGGCTTCTTCGCCGTCTTCTGCATTGCGCTCCAGCAGGAGGCCATAGGTGGCTTTGCTCTTGGATTCCCGGTCCTTGGCGACCTCCTCACTCCAGGTGAGCCCCTCTGCTTGCGCAGTCCCGCCGGTGACGGTATTCTTGTTGCGGTCTTCGTCAAAGGTAGCCACAGGGATGTAATCACCGCTCTGGAAACGGTTATAGTATGCGGTATCCGGAAGCCATTGCAGGCCGCTGCGGTAATCGCGGAACAGGGCCTGATAGGTCTCCGCTCCATGCAGAGTAGTTTCCAGAAAGGCGGTGACATAGACCTTGGCGATTTGCCGCTGCGCCTCCCCATCCATAATATCCGTGCGGTCCAGAAGCAATCCCGCCGGCAGTGACTGGTCGTACAATCCCCAGCTAGTATTGAACTGGCTGTGATTGGCATCGGCGATGTACAGTGAACTTTTGAAAGATGACCCGGCTCCTGTAAAAGAAGAACGGATATACTGCCGGTCCCCGTAGAAATCATGTACATCACCGTCGCGTGCGCCCTGCAGGGTCAGGTAATTAACGTCCACCAGGCGGGCCTGCTGATCATCAACGGCCTTGTCTGTGGGCGCGAGAGCAATTACTGAAGCAATGTGAAACTGCTTGGTTGCGGCAAGGACCGGGTCGTTCTTGAACCAGCGTCCGGCATCGGCGGCCATGGCAGCGGCCTGCCCGCCCCGGCTGTGCCCGAGCAGGGCGGTCCGGGTGTAATCCACCTTATGATAGAAAGGAGTGCCGGGCTGCTCCGCAAAATCACCTATTTGCTGAAGGTGCTTCAGGATCATCCAGGTGCGCACCTTGAAATCATTGTCGGGAATGCCCGACCAGGCGGAATAGTTCAGGAAGTTCTCATCCAGAGAAACCGCGATAAATCCCCGGCTGGCCAGCTGCTCGCCCAGGTAGGCGTAGCCTCCATCCGAATAGTCCTCCATCATGTGGTTTCCATGCACTATCAGCACGAGCGGATAAGGTCCTTCTCCATCAGGCACCCAGACCCGGGCGTTAACGGGAAGCGCGCTGTAATCGAAGCCCCAGAATAAGGTGCGCAGCTTGGGCCAGCTTGTAATATAGGCAGAGGCATCTGCTGCAGGAGTGATAAGTTCTGCACCACCGCCATATTCTGTACGGTGCAAATCCTGGCCGCTGCCATAGGTGAAGCTGTGATAGGTATAGGGCCCCGGCTCTCCCGGATTCTCGGCTGCTATGGCAGCCGGGCTATCTGCCGATGCCGCCGCTTCCGGTGCTGCATCGCCGTTGCCCTGGGTGGAAAGGGCCAGCGGGGAGACCAGCACGACGACTGCCAGCAGCAGTCCCATGGTGAACCGCCGGCTGCGCAGGAGTCCCATTGCCAGGCCGCCCAGCCCTCCGAGCAGAGCGGAGAGCACAGCCACGGCGGCTGCGGCTTCAAGCTCCAAATCGGCAAAATAAAAGATTAGCAGGACAGCGCCGAAGGTGCTTAATAAAGAGCCCGCAAAGAGGCGCGGGATGCGCAGCCCGGTCAGGGCCAGCAATACCGCCAGAATATTCCCGGCCAATGCCAGGACAAGAGTTGAAGCACTGGTTGCCAGCATTATATCGGCAGCGGTTCCGAGTCCGGTAGGTATGCCCAGAACAGCTGCGGCAAAAACCAAAAAGCATATCGCCCAGGGGCCGGCAAGGGCCGTCCTCCATAGGTGTGTATCGTAGCGGTACGTACCCAGGATGCGTCTTGACAGCTCTCCCAGGATGCGCCTGTGCAGCGGTGGCCGCTGCGGCGCGGGTGCGGGCGCATACTCCAGATTCATTCCCATGATCGTCTCCCCCGGTAGCTGCGGTAATTTCGCTTTTATTTCGACCTGTTATCTGACCTATGAATTTGACCTATTAAGATGTAGCAATAATATTACTTTAACGCTCCAATAACAAGTGGGTCTTGCAGGAACAGCCGCCACTTGCTGCCGTCTGCAGGGATGAAAATAACTTTTCGCTATTTTGAAAAAAAGGTTTGACAGGGTGCGGAGGTTTCAGTATTATATCCCTATAACCTACTAAATGGGTAGGAATAATTGAATAAGGTTCTTACCGTACAGTCGGAGGAACGCCTGCAAGAGGTTCGCAGACACGTGTCACTGGACCGGTTTGACCTGCCATCAGTGGGCCTTCCTCTGTCTATTTTTGCTGAAATGCAAGTTATCAGAACTTCATGGGGTGTCAGAAATAAGGAAAGACCAACAGAAAATTACGGGGGAGTGGTTTGTGATGAAAAAAGGGCTTAAGAAGGGGCTTATCGCAGGGTTCACATTAGTATTGACGGCAGGTCTCACCGCTTGCGGAAACAACAATTCGGGCAATGGAGCGGCTGCACCAACAGATGCGCCGGCAGCAAGCAATGCGTCAGGGGCAGCGGAGGCCACGAAGGCTCCGGTGAAAGATCCGGTAGAGCTGCTGAATGTCTCCTATGACCCTACACGTGAGCTGTACGAGAATTATAACAAGGCGTTTTCTGCCTACTGGGAGAAGGAAACCGGCCAGAAGGTCACGGTTAAGCAGTCGCATGGCGGGTCCGGCGCACAAAGCCGGGCAGTGCTTGAAGGTCTTGAAGCAGATGTGGTTACCCTTGCCCTTGGCTACGACATTGATGCGCTGAAGGATAAAGGACTGATCAATGAAGGCTGGGAAAGCAAATTCGAGCATAACAGCTCGCCGTACACCTCAACGATTGTGTTCCTTGTACGCAAAGGCAACCCTAAAGGCATTAAGGACTGGCCGGATCTGCTGAAAGAAGGCGTAGAGGTCATCACCCCGAATCCGAAGACATCGGGCGGTGCCCGCTGGAACTACCTGGCAGCCTGGGGCTATGCGCTTGACCAGAATAATAATGATGAGGCCAAGGCACAAGAGTTCGTTCAGGAGCTGTTCAAGCATGTGCCTGTACTGGATACCGGGGCGCGCGGGTCTACAACCACCTTTGTAGAACGCGGAATCGGTGATGTGCTGATTGCCTGGGAGAATGAAGCGTATCTGTCGATCAAGGAGCTTGGCCCGGACAAATTTGAAATCGTCAACCCTTCCGAGAGCATTCTGGCCGAACCTCCGGTTGCCATAGTTGACAAGGTTGTGGATAAAAGGGGCACCCGCGAGGTTGCTGAAGCTTACCTGGAATATCTCTACACCGAAGAGGGGCAAAAAATCGCTGCGGAGAACTACTACCGCCCGACTCTGGAGAGCGTGAAAGAGGAATACAAGGAGAAATTCCCTGAGATCAAGCTGTTCACGCTGGCGGATAAATTCGGAACCTGGAAAGAAACTCAGGAGAAGCATTTCAACGACGGCGGAATCTTCGATAAGATTTATGTGCCTGGAGCCAAATAAGAGCCGGAAAGCGGCTGAAAATACAGAGAAAATAGCAGGAGTAAAGTTATGGCAAGCAGATTGTGCAGGGTAGCTGATCGGCCCATAAGCCGAAGGCAGGAAAGGGATGAATAGGTCAATGAATGTCACCACTACGGCTGCGGCGCGGCGCAAGGTGCTGCCGGGCTTCGGGCTTACGATGGGCTACAGTGTGCTGTACCTGAGTCTTGTCGTGCTGCTGCCGCTATCTGCGCTGCTGTTCAATTCGACAGGGCTCAGCTGGGCCAAATTCTGGGATGTCGCTACAGACGCGCGTGTATTGGCCTCCTATCGCATCAGTCTGGGCACTGCGGCCGCAGCGGCCCTGACAGATGCTTTTCTCGGGCTGCTTCTGGCCTGGGTGCTGGTGCGTTACGAGTTTCCGGGCAAACGGATTTTCGACGCCCTGATTGATCTGCCGTTTGCGCTCCCGACAGCTGTAGCGGGTGTCTCCCTGACTGCGCTGTATTCGCAGAACGGATGGATCGGTTCCATGCTTGAGCCGCTGGGACTTAAGGTCGCCTTCACTCCGCTGGGCATTACGCTTGCGCTGATGTTCATCGGTATTCCCTTTGTCGTACGTACCGTACAGCCGGTGCTCGAGGACCTGGACCGGGATATGGAGGAAGCCTCGGCAACGCTGGGAGCCGGACGCTGGCGGACGTTCCGCAGCATCGTGCTTCCAGAGCTGATTCCGCCGCTGCTTACCGGCTTCGCGCTGGCGTTTGCCCGGGGAATCGGGGAATACGGCTCGGTGGTATTCATCTCCGGCAATATGCCGATGCGCACGGAAATCGCCCCGCTGCTCATCATGTCCAAGCTGGAGCAGTTCGATTATGCCGGAGCAACCGCAGTTGCGCTGCTGCTTCTGCTCATTTCCTTCCTGATGCTGCTCGTAATCAACACGCTGCAGCGCTGGGTCCGCAAGACTTCGCGGTGAGAAGGCTTACGAAGCGAGTTTTGCCGAAGCAACGCTATGAAGTCTATGCTTACAAAACTTAAGCGTAAGCTTACGAAGTGATTTTTGTACGAAGCTGAATCATCGAAGCAGTCCTAACAAAAATTCAGGAGGTAAAATCATGGCCGGTACTGTCCCTATGGCTGCCCCCGGACCGCAACGGAGCGCCGCTTCACCCGCAACGACTGAAACCTCGGCCGTGAAATGGGTGTTGATTGCTGCGGCCGGGCTGGTGCTGTTCTGGCTTATTGCCCTGCCGCTGATCGTGGTGCTGACAGAAGCGCTGAAGCGGGGGTGGGATGTATTTCTGGCGGCGCTGACTGATCCGGATGCCGCTTCTGCCCTGCGTCTGACACTGCTGGTCGCTGTGATCACCGTCCCGCTGAATACGCTGTTCGGGGTAATGGCCGCTTGGGCGGTGACCAAGTTCCGTTTTCGCGGCAAAGGATTTCTGATTACACTGATTGACCTTCCCTTTGCCGTATCGCCGGTAATCGGGGGGTTGATCTTTGTGCTGGTGTTCGGCTCGAACGGCTGGTTTGGCTCCTGGCTCAGCGCCCATGACATTAAGATTGTGTTTGCTCTTCCGGGCATTGTGCTCGCCACTCTGTTTGTAACCTTTCCCTTTGTGGCCCGTGAGCTGATTCCGCTGATGGAGGACCAGGGCACACAGGAGGAGGAAGCGGCCATTACGCTTGGTGCGCATGGCTGGCAAATTTTCTGGCGTGTGACGCTGCCGAATATCAAATGGGGCCTGTTGTACGGGATTATCCTCTGTAATGCACGGGCAATGGGAGAGTTCGGCGCGGTGTCCGTTGTATCCGGGCACATTCGCGGCGAGACGAACACGCTGCCGCTGCATGTCGAAATTTTGTATAATGAATATCAATTTTCGGCTTCCTTCGCCGTTGCCTCACTGCTGCTGCTGTTGGCCTTGGTGACGATGATCGTAAAAAGCTGGCTTACACGCAAAAATGCTCATTGACAGCTCTTTTGATTCCGTGCTAAGTTAAATCATAGTATACAGCTTGGTAATTACGGGATTGGTGGAGGACACCCCTGTCCGGGAAAGGGAGGCTGGAGAATGGCTAAGCCGCTGAAAGTGGATGAGGTATGGCTTACGCGGATTGCGGAGCTTCTGGACGATATGGAATTCGGTTCTCTGCACATCGTAGTGCATGAAGGACAGATTGTGCAGATGGAGCGGACAGAGCGCAAGCGTTTTGAGAACAGCAATGCAAATGCACGTTATAGTGGAGAGGCCGGAAGCCGGCGGACCGATTCCCGTTCTGCGGGACGAGGATAGCCACACAAGGAAAGACCTTCATTAATCTGAAGGTCTTTCTTTTTTTCTGAAAATATAAGAATTGATATGTTTCACGCTATCCATTATCCTTTTATTTCTCGCTGAAACACCCCATCCCCTATAAGGACGGCGTAACCGTTTCTACTTGACAGAATAGGTTTCTTAATATCTGCAAAGCGCAGGTGCTCCGGACTGCTGTCATCCGGTTTTTGGAGCAGACAGGGGCAATGCAGCCTTATCCTCATCGCGCCGGGCAATTTTCGATCCAGGCTTCTTGTGAAATTAGGATGGGGGCTTCTGAATTACTGAGAGTAGTGCAATTCCGCATTAGTAGCGTGGTGTGCGCCGTGAAGCGGATAGCCCCTCGATGAGCAGGATGACCGCAGTAACAGCGTGCATAATCCAGCCGACAAAAGGAATTAAAGCGACAACCGAGGTGATAACCCCCACCACGTTGCCGATAACAGGTCCGCGCTCTCTCATCAGAAGTACTACGGCTACCGCATGCAGCAGAAAGGCTATACCAAGCGGAATCCAGGCATTGGCTACAACAAAAGCGCCTCCTATGAGCGGCAGTGTCAGAAAAGCCTCATATAAAAAAGTTCCCCATTTGAACAGCTTCCCTATTGGAGTCATGATTACTTCACCTAACCCTTCGGCATAATATTATGATCCTATTCCACAGTTTACCCAAGAATACGGGCGTAGAATATTTTGCAGCTTAAAGAACATTGGTTTATGGTGGTAGTACGTTCTGTAAAGCATAATGTTTCATCTCCCGGCTCATCGGATGGCCCTTCCTTGCCTGGCAGCGGTGCCGTCATATATATTGGTATCAGCAAAGCAGGCAGCATGGGGAGAGAGGAGAGACAAGCATGATGATTCCGGAAAAGCTGGATATCCGTTATGAACGGCCTTCCGTAGAAAAATATTTGGCACTGCGTATGGAAGCCGGTTTGAGTCCGATGAGCGCCGAGGGAGCAGAGATTGGATTGCCCGGATCGATTTTTGCCGTGACCCTGTACGAGGGGGACTCGCTTGTAGGAATGGGACGTGTGGTCGGGGACGGGGGCTGCTTTTTTCAGGTCACGGATATTGCCGTTAAGCCTTCCAGGCAAGGGCGCGGGCTGGGAAAGATTATTATGCGTGAGATCAGAAGCTTTCTCGATTCGGTGCCGGAGAGGGCTTACATCAGTCTTATTGCCGACGGGGAAGCCTCCAGACTATATGCGCAGTATGGCTTCGAGCCGGTAATGCCTGATTCACAGGGAATGTACCTGAGGCGCTGATGAGTTAAGCCACCTGGTTATGCAGCAGGAGAAAGTGAGGGTTTGGGATATGGATGTTGTAGTTTTTGGAGCAACGGGAACGATAGGCAGAGCCATTGTACAGGAGGCGTTAAAAAGAAAGCACGAGGTCACCGCAGTGGTCCGCAATCTCGCTGCACTGGAGCTTGAACATGAGCATCTGCATGTTGCTGCCGCAGATATTATGGACCCGGCGAGGGTTGCGGAGGCTGTACGCGGACATGAAGAGGTTATCAGCGCGTTTGGTCCCGCTGCCGGGCGGGAGAATGACCTGCTCCGTGCGGCGGAGAGTCTGCTCAATGGCATGCAGGCTGCCGGTCTGGAGCGCCTGCTGGTTATTGGCGGAGCGGGCAGCCTGAAGACGGAGTCGGGTGAGTGGCTGATGGACACGCCTGATTTCCCGGAGAAATTCCGGCCGCTTGCGCAAGCGCATGGACATGCCTATGAGATCTACAGCGGCTTCGCACTCGACTATACTTACATCAGTCCGCCTGCGGTCATCCGTCCAGGCCGCCGGACCGGACAGTTCCGCATCGGCCTGGACCGGCTGGTGGTGGATGAGTACGGAAACAGCAGCATCAGCGTGGAGGATTTTGCCGTAGCCGTCATTGACGAACTGGAAGAAGGCAACTTCAGCCGGACCCGGTTTACAGTTGGGTACTGAGATGCTGGCGGGGCAGCAAGCCTGCTGCGCCTGCGCAGCAGCTCCGCTGATCAGCACCAAAATGCTGATATGGATGTTGAGAAGAATGCTGATATGGATGTTGAGAAGAATGCGGAGATGGAATGATGATATGGATGCTGAGATGGAATGCCGGTTTGGATGCAGAAACGTATGAATTGTAGAAACGAATGCAGATATGAATTCGGAAACGATACGGAAATGATTGCGGATATGGATGAAATGCAGGTACGAGTGCAGATATGGATGAGATGCAAAAGCGAATACGGATATGGATAAAATGCAGGCACGAGTGCAGATATGGATGAGATGCAAAAGCGAATACGGATATGGATGAAATGCAGGTACGAGTGCAGATATGGATGAGATGCAAAAGCGAATGCGGATATGAATGAAATGCAGGTACGAGTGCCGATATGGATGAAATGCAAAAGCGAATGCGGATATGAATGAAATGCAGGTACGAGTGCCGATATGGATGAGATGCAGGTATGAGTGCAGATATGGATGAGATGCAAAAGCGAATACGGATATGAATGAAATGCAGGTACGAGTGCAGATATGGATGAGATGCAAAAGCGAATACGGATATGAATGAAATGCAGGCACGAGTGCAGATATGGATGAGATGCAAAAGCGAATACGGATATGAATGAAATGCAGGCACGAGTGCAGATAAGGATGAAATGCAAAAGCGAATACGGATATGAATGAAATGCAGGTACGAGTGCAGATATGGATGAGATGCAAAAGCGAATGCGGATATGGATGAAATGCAGGCACGAATACAAATCTGCTTATGATACAATTTAAACTGCAACTATATAGATTGAACTTAAAAACATCATAGAAAAAGGAAGAGTGGCGGAAGGGGATTTTGGAACTGCAGGAGCGGAAGCGTCCGCCTTTGTCTGCGGATTTCCACCGCGAACAACGGTATTGAATCAAGAAATCTGCAGACGGTCAGCGGCCGGAAGTCCAAACATTCTCTGGAGTCACGACCGAACCTAAACTATAACAATCACAAGTTCAATCTATATAGTAAATACGAAAGTAAGACCTTCCGTTGCCGGAGGGTCTTTTTATATATTAGAAAGCGGTGTTGGTGAATCTCTTTTAGCTTTTCATAAGAGCCGGCTGATCTCAGTACATAGTTAGCTAGAGGAGGAAAGCCGGCATGCAGCCCACGACTTTTTCGAAGAACTTGTCTATAGAGGGTCTGCTAATATCAGACAGCAGAGGGAAAGGGCATTCAGATAGAATTAAGAAGGTTACAAATGCCTTTGTGGAAGCTGGGGCGGGTGAGGGCGGCTGAGGGGAAATCAAAGGTAAAAATACCTTTGTTGAGGCGGGTGAGGGCGGCTGAGGGGAAATCAAAGGTAAAAATACCTTTGTTGAGACGGGTGAGGGCGGCTGAGGGGAAATCAAAGGTAAAAATACCTTTGTTGAGGCGGGTGAGGGAGTCTGAGAAGAAATCAAAGGTAAAAATACCTTTGTTGAGGCGGGTGAGGGCGGCTGAGGGGAAATCAAAGGTAAAAATACCTTTGTTGAGACGGGTGAGGGCGGCTGAGGGGAAATTAAAGGTAAAAATACCTTTGTTGAGACGGGTGAGGGCGGCTGAGGGGAAATCAAAGGTAAAAATACCTTTGTTGAGGCGGGTGAGGGAGTCTGAGAAGAAATCAAAGGTAAAAATACCTTTGTTGAGACGGGTGAGGCGCAGGTTCTGAGGTCTAATTTGCCTGAGCCTCCTGTACCAAGTACAATCGAAGCAAATACGAAGGAGGCTGGGCTTATGTATGCGGTAACTGCGGAGGAAATGCGGGAGCTGGACCGCCAGACCATAGAACGGCTGGGCATTCCAGCCATCGCGCTGATGGAAAATGCGGGCAGGGCCATTGCCGAGGAGATCATCAAGCTGTGCCGGAGCGGTTCTGGCGGAGGCGTGTACCCTGCTGCATGGAGACAGGCAGGCGAGGCAAGCGAAGGTGAAGGTGCGCGACAGCCGGGGTGGGCGGAGGCCGGCAATGCGGGCAGGAGGCGGAACGAAGGAGCGTACGGTCCAGGCGGACTGCGGGACGCCGAAGCACCGGGAAGCGGCGGCCCGGGGATCCGGCCGCCGGGCTTCACGGTCAGCGGCGATGACGCGCTGACCCTTGAGCATGCCGACGCCGAGCACTGGCTCGTCCTCGTCGGCAAAGGCAATAACGGCGGCGACGGCATCGCCGCCGCCAGGCACCTGCGTGAGGCGGGCGTCGCCGTCACGCTGGTGTATGCGGCCGCGCCGGAGTCGCTGGCCGGCGAAGCCGCCCTGCAGCAGGGTGCCGCTGCAGCTATGGGCCTGCCCGCCGTAGTCTACGGCCGGGACCGGGTGGACATGGCCGCATGCAGCGGCATCCTGGATGCGCTGCTCGGCACCGGCAGCGCGGGGGCCCCGCGCGGTGCCTATGCGGAGCTGATTGCCGCCGCGAACGCCAGCGGCAAGCCCATTGTGTCCGCAGACATCCCGAGCGGGCTGGATGCGGACACGGGCCAGGCGCATGAGCCTTGCATTCATGCGGCGGTGACGGTCTGCCTCGCGTTCCTCAAACGCGGGCTGCTGCAGTTCCCCGGCGCCGGCCGCGCCGGGCAGGTGGTGGTCCGCTCCATCGGCATCCCCGCTGCCTTGGCCGGGGAGGGCGGCGTGCCGGCCAGCCTGCTGACGCCGGAGGTGCTGCGGGCACGTCTGCAGGTTGACGTGCTGCGCCGCCGCTCGCCCGAGGGCCACAAAGGCACCTACGGGCATGTCCTGCTGGCGGCGGGAAGCCTGAGCATGAGCGGCGCAGGCTTGCTCGCGGCCCGCGCCGCACTGCGGACAGGCTGCGGCCTGGTGACCTGGGCGCTGCCGACGCTGCTGCTGCCTTCTGTCATAGGAGCAGCCCCGGAGCTGATGCTGGCAGCGGCCGGTGGAGCAAGCGGAAGCTGGAGCGCCGGGACTGCCGCAGAAGTGCTGCGGCTTGGCTCTGGCAGGGATGTCACCGCCGTGGGGCCGGGGCTCGGGCGGTTTGAGGGCGATCAGGACTGGCTGCGTATACTCTGGGAAGGCATTGAAGCTCCGCTTGTCATCGATGCCGATGCGCTCAACATCCTGGCGGACAGCGATTACAGCTCCTGGGCAAGCCGCCGCCATCCGGTGATCCTGACGCCCCATCCCGGGGAAATGGCCCGGCTGGCCAGGATGTCTACGGCTGAGGTGCAGCGGGACCGGATCGGTCTGGCGCTGGCTTATGCCCGGGAGCACGCGGTTACCCTTGTGCTGAAGGGGGCCCATACGGTGGTTGCAACGCCTGAAGGAGAGGCTTATGTGAATATCACAGGCCATCCGGGCATGGGGACCGGCGGTGCGGGCGATGTGCTGACCGGCATCATTGCCGGATTGCTCGCGCAGGGACTGAATGCCGCTCAGGCAGCGGCCTTTGGCGTCTATCTGCACGGACTGGCGGGGGAAAGGGCAGCCCGCCTGCGCTATGACCCGTCGGCATTGACCGCCGGGGATATTATCGAGGCGCTATGACCGGGAAGGACAGGACGCTGATATACGTAAAAAGCGCAAAGAATGCTATGGTACGTTTTGCACTTCATGTGCCCCGCCACATTTCAGCTTCGGAATGCGCAACTGGGAGCTGTGAATGAGAGAATGAGTGAGACCTGCTTCGCACTTGGAATCCGCATGCGCAATGCGATGGCGGAGCCTATAAATAGGGCCAGGCGGGATGTGCAGCCTGCCGCACTCTGCATGCTGCGCAAGAAGCCTTGCTCTGTAGCCGTTACCCTGCGCATGCCTGCACCACAGTCACGCTGCTGACTGCACCTGCGCGCACGTCAGAACAGCACCAGGCAGAGCAGCGGAACGAACAGGGCGAATACAGGAAGCAGCAGCGGCTGCTTCTCTCCGGCCAGCTGCGCAAGCCGGAACAGCAGCAGGGCCATAATTCCGGCGATGCCGCAAATCACCGCGTCGCCGCCCTGCTCCGAGGCCAGCCATAAGCCTGCTCCAAAGCCAGTGGCGGCGTACAGCACAAGAGCCGGGCCGAAGGAAGCAGAACGGAACATGCGCAGCAGCGCATCCGCTGCCAGAGCCGCCGGCAGTCCGTAAGCGTAGATGGCATACGGCACGGAGATTGGCCAACCCTCCGGCACACCATCGGCCTGCGGAAATCCAAGCATAACCAGGGAGACCAGCATGAACGTCAAACCGGCCGCGGACAGCTTCGTGAGCGCGTACATGCCTGCACTCAGCCTGACAGACGGAAGATCGTAATCCTTTATCTTGTTCATAATTCAACAACCTTTCAGGGAAAGTGAACGCGGCTGCCGGGATCAACAATCCCTCCGGCGGCTGTTTAGCTTGTAACCATGTCTCCTCCGTTAACATGGATGCAGGTTCCGGTGACATAGGAAGAATCCGGACCCGCTAAGTAGACATAGGCTCCGGCGAGCTCATAGGGCTGGGCTGCCCGCTTAAAGGGGGTATCGGTTCCGAATATGCTGACTTCTTCGGCGGTATAGCTGGAAGGAATCAGCGGGGTCCACACCGGTCCGGGAGCCACACTGTTGACGCGGATTCCGCTGTCGGCCAGCGACAGCGCAAGAGAGCGGGTGAAGGAGACAACAGCGCCTTTGGTGGAAGAGTAGTCAATAAGCTCTTTGTTGCCTCGATAAGCTGTAATTGAGGCAGTATTGATGATGGAAGCTCCACGCTGCAGATGCGGCAATGCGGCCTGGGTCAGAAAAAAGAACGGAAAAATATTTGTGCGGTACGTCTGGTACAGCTGTTCCTCCGAGATATCCAGAAGGCTCTGCTGCGGATACTGCACAGCGTGATTGTTGACCAGGATGTCCAGTTTGCCGAAGGTCTGCACCGTATGCTCCACCGCTTGGGTGCAGTTTGCTTTGTGCCGCAAATCGGTCTGAATCCGCAGACAACGGCGTCCGAGCTCTTCAATGCGCCGCTGCGTGGCTTCGGCGTCCGAAGCTTCGTACAAGTAGGCAATGGCCACATCGGCACCTTCCTTGGCAAAAGCAATCGCGGCGGCCTTGCCGATCCCGCTGTCCCCGCCCGTGATGAGCGCAGCCTTGCCTTGCAGCTTTCCACTGCCGCGGCTCTCCGGGTTCTCGCTGATGGGACGGGGCTGCATCAGACTCTCCAGTCCCGGCTGGCGGTCCTGATGCTGCGGGGGAAAGGCTACAGGCTGCACGCGGCAGACCGTACGTTCACCGTAATAGGGGTAAACAGGGTTCATTAGGCGACACTCCTCAGGTGCATTCTGTCTTACTGTATATTTTTATGCATGCGCCCAGAAAAGCGTGCGGCTCCTTCCCTCCCGGCCCCGCAGACTATGGCGTGCCCGCTTGCCGCTCAAAACTTGCTGCGCACGGGAAAAAACAGTGATAGATTTAGGGGATGACGTAAGGATGAACAGGAGGCAGAAGCATGTCTGAGAGGAATGAGGGGCTTGGCTTTGAAGCGGGGGCGCAAGGGAACGAAGTGCACAGGGAGGCCCGGCTTATTTTGCGGGAGCTGCGCCTCATGGAACTGCTCACTGAATACCATCCGCGGCTGGCGGGAACGGTTCCCTTGGGCATCCAGGTGGAAGGCAGTGATCTGGATATTATTTGCGAGGTGTATAATCCGGGTCGTTTTACGGCTGAGGCCCGCCGCCATTTCGGCCGGCTGGAAGGGTTCCGTGCTGTGACCCGTACGGCAGGGGGCAGGGTCCGTACCAAAATTAATTTCCGTGCAGGCGGCTGGCCGATCGAGCTGTTCGGCCAGCCCTTGGCAACGGAGAAGCAGAACGCCTGGCTGCATATGCTGGTAGAGGAGCAGATACTGAACCTGCTGGGGCCCGGCTTCAGAGAGGCGGTGATTTCGATGAAGGCCGAAGGCATGAAGACAGAGCCCGCATTCGCCAGGCTGCTGAGGCTGGAGGGGGACCCCTATGAAGCCATGCTGTCTCTGGGCAGGCTTACTAAGGAGCAGCTCGATGCTGTGTGCACAAGGGCTTATCCGTACATATGAATAATAATAGAGAGGGGGAGAAACCATGAACTACAGATCAATGCTTGCCGATGATTACGAGTACGTTTACCATTTATGGGAGAATACGGAAGGTATGAATCTCAGCGAAGCGGACTCCCGGGAAGAAATTCTCCGCTATCTGGAGCGCAACCCCGGAATGAGCCAGGTGTGCGTGAATGAGGATGGAACGCTTGCGGGTACAGCAATGTGCGGACATGACGGACGCAGGGGATATATGTATCATGTCGCTGTCAGCGGGGCCAGCCGGGGAAAAGGAGTCGGCCGTGAGCTGGTTTCCCTCTGCCTGAACAGACTGCTTCAGGAGGGGATTGCCAAATGCCATCTGATGGTGATTGAGGGCAACAGCCTCGGCCGCAGCTTCTGGGGCGGCCTCGGCTGGCAGGAGCGGGATGGCATTGTCCTGTTTTCCCGGAATACCTTTTAGGTAACAATGAATGTCATGGTGTAGCTTTTGCGCGGCTGAAGTATAATATAAAAGTGAAGTATATTGTCGAATTTTGATAGGTGGAGGTCTGAACAATGCGGTTCAAAGATGTATTCTCTATTATTGGTCCGGCGATGGTCGGGCCTTCCAGTTCGCATACAGCAGGTGCGGCGAGAATCGGCAGGGCCGCCCGGCAGGTGCTGGGTGAACCGGCGCGTGAGGCCGAGGTAACCTTCTTCGGCTCTTTTGCCGCCACATACCAGGGGCATGGCACGGACCGGGCGATTGCCGGAGGGCTGCTGAATTTCACCACGGATGATTCCCGTCTGCCTGATTCCATAGAGCTTGCCGCCGAGGCTGGCATGGATATTTCCTTCGGGCAGGGAACCGGCCTGTTCCCCCACCCCAATACGGTCCGCCTGCGCCTGGTTGGTGCAAGGACGGGTACGGAGCTGTCGCTCACAGGAACATCTATCGGCGGAGGGAATATTGAAATTGTGGATATTGACGGCTTTGGAGTGAAGCTTACAGGCATGTATCCCACGGTGCTGATTAATCATATGGACTATCTTGGTGTACTCGCCAGTGTTACGGATGTCATGCGCAGAGGCCAGTTCAATATCGGGCATATGTCCCTGGACCGTAAAAACCGCAGCGGTGCGGCTCTGACCGTGCTGGAGCTGGATGAGGCGGCAACGCCGGAGCTGCTGCGTGACCTGACGGCCCTGCCTGCCGTCAAATCAGTCCAAGTGGTCGATCTGAATGAAGCCGCGCAAGAAGAGAAGGGGAAGGACAACACACCATGAATTTTCAAACCTTAAGCCAGCTGGCTGTATTGTGCGAAGAACGGGGTCTAACGATCGGCGCCCTGATGCTGGAGGAGCAGAGCGAGGAATCGGGACGGTCCAAGGAGCAGGAATTTGCCACCATGAGCCAGTATTATGGCGTGATGAAAGAAGCCGTGCACCGCGGCATGACAGAGAATACCACCTCCCGCAGCGGCTTGACCGGCCTGGATGCCCAGCGGGTTGCCGCCTACAATGCTGCGGATGAGCCTTGTCTCGGCGGACCTGCCGGCCAGGCCATGGCCTATGCGCTGGCCGTATCGGAGGTCAATGCCTCCATGGGCCGCATTATCGCCACACCGACAGCAGGCTCCTGCGGAATTATACCCGGGGTGTTTCTGAGCTGCCAGGAGCGATTCGGCTGGGATGATGATTACATGGTCTCCGGCTTGTTCGCTGCGGGAGCCATAGGTTATGTCATTGCCAACAATTCGTTTGTGTCCGGTGCGGAGGGGGGCTGCCAGGCCGAGGTTGGCTCGGCCATCGGGATGGCGGCGGGAGCGCTGACCGAGCTGCGCGGCGGGACGCCGGCGCAGGCAGTGCATGCCGTTGGCTTGGCACTGAAAAATACACTTGGACTGATCTGTGATCCTGTAGGCGGACTTGTGGAAATTCCCTGTATCGTGCGCAACGGCTTCGGGGCCGTTACGGCGCTGGCCGCCGCCGATATGGCGCTGGCCGGGGTGCGCAGCGTGATTCCATCCGACGAGGTTATCAAGGTTATGCTGGAGGTTGGCTCGGCCATGCCCGAGAAGCACCGGGAGACGGCCGGGGGCGGATTGGCCCAGACGCCAACCGGGCGGAAGATTATGAAGGATCTGCGGAACAAAAAATAGTCCGCAGACTGCATCCTTGCCGGCCTCCGTTTATTCAGAGCATATGAAATCTTTCCAGCTGTTCCCATTGCCCTTCCTGCCGGAGAATTTCCGGCTGCTTCGGCCCCATAAGATCGAAGTGCGGGAAGGGCCTGCGGTTATGAATATACTGGGCCGGCAGCCCGTGCTGCTCGCACCAGCTTCTCAGGCGGGACAGATTGCTGCAGCCGACTTTGGTTACTGTAGTCAGCCCGGGGAAGCGGGGGTCCAGCCAATAATGGGTCAGGAATGCAATCTCTCCTGCGGAGACCGCCTGTTTCCAACGGGTTAATTCTTCTCTGTTAATGCCCGAAGGCCATCGTTGTCTCATCCTTATCTCTAATCCGTAATCGTAATTCCATTATAACTTAAGAAGAAACGGCTTCGCCGTCCTTGTAAAGGACGGAGTGTTTCAGCGAGAAATAGAAGGTTCATTTAGTGTGCCGAGCATATACATCCTTATATTTTAAGAAAGGGGAGTGCAGCATGAACGGGCAGCTTAGAGCGGATATCCGCGCCGGGCTTGAGGTGGATATTGTGCTGAAGCAGGATCAGGCTACAGGCAAGCTCACACACGGCGTGGTCAAAGACATTCTGACCAACTCGCCCCGCCATCCGCATGGCATCAAAGTGCGGCTGGCTGACGGTCAAGTCGGACGGGTCAAAAATATTACGTAAGCGCGAAAAAGCGCTCCAGGCTCAGGGCGCTGTTCTCATGAACAGCATATTCCCGGATCTGGAGCGTTTTTTGCCTGGAGGGACCGGTTACCGGCCCATAAATTCCTCCACATACTGATCGGCCTTGGTTTGGTTGCACAGGTTGCAGGCGCAGACGCAGTTATCCGGCGTGGTGTGGCCGCCTTTGGCGCGAGGCAGCAGGTGGTCGATGGTGTCTCCGTATAAGCCGCAAAAGTGGCAGGTATAGTTGTCCCTGGCCAAAATAAATGCCCGGAAATCCTTGTTGCTGTATATGCGGCGGATTGTGCGGCGGTTAACCACCACTGCGGCATGCTCTCTGACAAGCGTCACGGCCAGCGCAAGGTCTATTTCCTGATGCCATCGCCGGCCCTTGTCACTGTGGCCGCGCATCAGGATCATGCCCTTGGACGAAGGAATCAGGGCTGAGGCATCCTGCGGGTCAGGCTTCGGACCTCTTGGCGGCAGCGATTTCCGCCGTGTGTCGGCTCCGCGTGGCCGTGTTTTGCCCTTGACTCCGTGTGCCGGAAGAGCTGCCTTGCCTTCCTTGGAGCGCTCCGGCAAGGAAGTCTGATGGGCTCGGGGCACTGCGGTCCTGGAAGCGGCGGCAGCTGCGTTGGAGTGGAGGGCCGGGAGGCGCGTAAGCACGAGCGAATCGGTCAATCCGGCATCGGAAATCACAGTGGCTGAAACAGCTGCGGTTCCTTTTACCCGCACTGCGGTTCTGGCTTTTACGGCGGCAAGCTCTTTGCGGCATTCCCGGCAGGCGCCCCGGCGTGACTGTCCTTTGGAGCGTTTGCCTGTGCGTCTGCGGAATTCAGAGAGCGGTTTATACTGATGACAGTAAGAGCATTGTTTGGATAATGGCAGATGGGTATCGGTCATAGGTATGTTTGGAAGGCTGTCTTCGCGCCTGTCCAGTCCCTTCTTTTTTGATAGTAGCTTTAGTATAGCGCAAAGTGCGGTGAATCACACAGCGGGCGTTGGAAGGGAGTTCACCTAATTTATGCTGGACGGCGGCGTTCAAAGGCGTTAGAATGGCAATGAACATAAAAGGGCTTTCATTTTGGGCCGGCGGGAGTGAACCCGATTGACAACGATTTATGATATTGCCAAAAAAACCGGATACTCGCCAACCACGGTTTCCAAGGCGTTCAATAATTATTCCGATGTGCGGGAGAAGACGCGCCAGGAAATTCTGCGGACGGCTCAGGAAATGGGGTATTTGCCCAACGCGCATGCGCGGACCTTGACGACCAAGAAGTCATGGACCATTGGCGTCCTGTTTGTTGAGGGGACAGGGATGGGAATCCGCCATCCATTTTTCAGCGCGGTTATCGAGAGCTTCAAGCAGGTGGCGGTAGCCAAAGGCTATGCGCTGATGTTCATTTCCAAGGATGTCGGAGGCAAGCAAAGCGGTTATTTGGAGAATTGCCGGATCCGCGGGGTGGACGGAGTAGTGGTATTTCTGTCTGATTATGACGACCCTTATTTCCTGGAGCTGCTGGAGAGTGATATTCCCACGGTTATTCTTGATTATGATACGGCGCAGTCGCATACGGTCTGCTCGGATAACCAGGCGGGAGCGCTGCAGGCGGTAAATTACCTGGCATCTCTGGGGCACCGGAGAATCGCCCATATTTCCGGCGGCAGGAACTCTTTTCCGGGAAGCCAGCGTGAGCTGGGTTATATAACGGCCATGGAGCAGCAGGGACTGGAGGTAAGGAACGGTTATATCGTTGACGGAGCTTTTTTCTCAAGGGAAAGCGGTTATGAGGCCATGCTGAAGCTGCTAGGGCTGCCGGAGCGTCCGACGGCGGTATTCGCTTCGGGTGACCTGCTGGCACTGGGCGCCGTGATGGCCGCCAAGGACAACGGACTGTCCGTACCCTCGGATATTTCGGTGATCGGCTATGATGATATCGAGCTTGCGGGGTATGTATCGCCCGCCCTTACGACAATCCGTCAGGATACGGCGCTGCTTGGGACACGTGCGGCCGAAATTCTGCTCGCTTCAATCGACGGCAAAGGGCAAGGGCAGGAGGCGCTGCTGCTTCCTGTGGAAGTGGTCGTACGGGATTCCTGTGCTCCGCCGGGCGGGGATTGAATGGTTTCCGCCGGGAGAGCATTTTTTTTCGGAATAATCGAAACCGGTTTCGATTATCGTATAATGACAATAAAGGAGCTGGAAAAAATGAAAAAAGTACGCTCAGCAGTAACCGCAAAGGATACGGGAGAGCGCTTAAGCCCGAGAGAGGGGATTGTATTCAGAGCCCGCGCAGGCGGAGAGCAGCCCGATGTGCAATTGCGGCCGGAACAGGAGTTTCAGCAAATGCTTGGTTTTGGCGGCGCTTTCACTGAGGCGGCGGCCTATACCTTGTCGCGGATGAGCCCGGGGAAGCGGGCGGAGGTCATCCGGCGTTATTTTCACCCTGAGGAAGGATTGAACTACAGCATGGGCCGCGTGCATATCCACAGCTGTGATTTCGCGCTCGGCAACTATACTTATGTGCAGGACGGGGATGCAGAGCTTGCAACCTTTAATATTGACCATGACCACAAGTGGGTGCTTCCGCTGATCAAAGACGCGATGGAGGTAAAAGGCGGCCCGTTCACGATGCTGGCCTCCCCGTGGAGTCCCCCGGCCTGGATGAAGACCAATGGAGAGATGAATAACGGCGGTTCGCTGAAGCCGGAATACGCGAAAGTATGGGCGCGGTACTATACGAAATTCATAGAAGCCTACCGCAAGGAGGGCATTCCGATCTGGGCAGTCTCGGTGCAGAATGAGCCGGCTGCCGTTCAGACCTGGGATTCCTGTGTATACAGCGCGGAGGAGGAGCGGGATTTTGTCAAAAATCATCTGGGCCCAATAATGCAGGAGGCCGGAATGGAGGATGTGAACATTGTCATCTGGGACCATAACCGCGATATCATGGTCGAACGCGCTTCCACTGTGTTGTCCGATCCGGAAGCAGCCCGGTATGTATGGGGTACAGGCATTCACTGGTATGGAGGCGAGGAATTCGACAAGGTAGCCAGGGTGCATGAGCTTTTCCCGGATAAGCATCTGCTGTTCACTGAGGGGTGCCAGGAGGGCGGTGTGCGTCTGGGCGAATGGTTCACCGGTGAACGTTACGGGCGGAATATGATCGGCGATCTGAATGCCTGGACGGAAGGCTATCTCGACTGGAACCTGGTGCTCGACGAGACCGGAGGACCAAATCACGTGGGCAATTTCTGCGATGCTCCGATTATTGCCGATACGACTGCAGATGAGGTGCATTACAACAGCTCCTATTATTACATCGGGCATTTCAGCAAGTTCATTGCTCCGGGCGCTGTGCGTATTGGACTGGAATCTGCCGATGCAGGCGTTCTGTCCACCGCTTTCCGCAATCCGGACGGCAGCATCGCCGTGGTGCTGATGAACGGGGGGGAGGACACGCGCAGTGTAACCCTGGGTCTGGATGAGGAACTGGCCGAATGTGTGCTGCCGCCGCACTCCATTGCGACACATCTCATTTCGTAAGAGCCGTCAGCACTTCCGGGCTTATCCGGCCAGACTGGCTGCCCTGTTCTTAGATTCAGGGCTGGGAATTAGTTGACTCTGCTTGGAGCGGGAGTTTTGGCTTGGCCGGGTATCGCTGAATCGGATGACGTCCTTTTAAAATCGGCGGATTCGTGTCCGCTTGTGTACAGCATAATTTTAAGGAGGCCAGTTCATGAGCAATTATTATTTTGATTCCGGTACATTTGTGATGGAGCAGTTTCATGAGGGGAAGCCGTTTGCCAGTTTTCTGCCCGGGCTTGCGGGACTGAAGGGCATTCCGATGTGGACCTTCTATGTTAACCGGGGCCAGGGGATCTGCAGCTTTGGGGTGCGCGACAAAAACTCGCCGATCATGGAATTTTCACCGGCGAATATTTCCTACAAGAATGTAGCCACGTCCGGCTTCCGCACATTCATTAAGATAAAGGGTGCAACGGACCTGTATGAACCGTTCCAGTCGGCGCGGCCAGATCCCAAGGCAAAACGCAAGATGACGATTCTGCCGAACGGGCTGGCCATTGAGGAAGCCCATGCCGGCCACGGATTGAAAACAACCGTCCATTACTTCAATCTGCCGGGTGACGACTATGCGGCATTGGTCCGGCGGGTAGACTTGGAGAATATCAGCGGATCGGAGCTGGAGCTTGAGCTGCTGGACGGCCTGCCGGAGATCCTGCCTTACGGTGTAGAAAACAGCGGGTATAAAGAGATAGGCAACCTGCTGCGCAGCTGGATGGAAGTATATAATCTGGAGAACGGAATTCCGTTCTACAAGCTGCGCTCCAGCACGAATGATGACGCGCAGATGAGCGAAATAATGAGCGGCCATTTCTATCTGTCGTTCACGGCAGAGGGAGAACGGCTGGCGCCGATTGTGGATTTTGAGACGGTGTTCGGAGGCAATACGTCGCTTATCTATCCAGAGCGGTTTGCGGATCTGCCGCTTGCGGAGCTGCTGGAGCTGCCCCAGTATCCCGTCAACAAAGTGCCTTGCGGGTTCAGCGGCGCGGCGCGGACGCTCTCCCCGGGCGGCAAGCTGACACTGAACACCATTATTGGGCATGTGAACGACATCGGCAAAATCAACCGCAAAGCATCAGCGCTCTGCCGCGATGAATACATTACGGCCAAGGCCCTGGAAGCGGCCAGTCTGACCGAGGAGCTGACGGCGGATATTGCTACCCGCACCTCCTCGCCGATGTTCGATGCATACTGCCGGCAGTCCTATCTGGACAATCTTTTGCGGGGCGGTTACCCGTTTATCTTCGACAACGGGGGAGACGGCTTTGTCGTACACCTGTTTTCGCGCAAGCATGGCGACATGGAACGCGATTACAACTTCTTCTCGCTGGCCCCGGAATATTATTCCCAGGGCAATGGTAATTTCCGCGACATGAATCAGAACCGGCGGAATGATGTATTCTTCAATCCCCGGGTCGGCAGCTTCAATATCAAGATGTTCTACAGCCTGATTCAGGCGGATGGCTACAATCCGCTCAGTGTGCAGGGAACGACCTTTGAAATCCTGCCGGGCAAGGCTGCGCAGCTTGCGGAATGGATTTATGAGGCGGCAGCGGATCATCGGGAGGAACTGGTGAAGCTCTGCGCGGGCCGCTTCACCCCTGGCCGTCTGATCAATTATATTGCCGACCATGGCGTCACGCTGAAGACAGGAGAGGAGAAATTCCTCAGCGGTGTGCTGGCCCTGTCGCAGCAGAACATTGAAGCCGCCTTCGGAGAAGGGTTCTGGTCGGACCACTGGACCTACAACCTCGATCTGGTGGAGGGCTATCTGGATATTTTCCCTGAACGCAGGCAGGAGCTGCTCTTCGGCGATGAAACCTATGCCTTCTATGACAGCCCGGCCTATGTGCTGCCGCGCAGCGAGAAATATGTGCTGAGTGACGGCAAGGTCCGCCAATACGGTTCCCTGCTGGAGGATGAGGAGAAGCTGCACCGGCTGAAGCGCAAGGCTTCGGAGACACACTGGCTGCGTACGGAAGGCGGTCACGGAGACATCTACCGCACCAGCCTGTTCGTGAAAATGCTGTCTCTGGCTCTGAACAAATTTGCCACCCTGGACCCTTATGGCATGGGGGTGGAGATGGAAGGCAACAAGCCGGGCTGGAACGACGCCATGAACGGCCTGCCGGGTCTGTTCGGCTCAGGAATGAGCGAGACCTTTGAGCTGAAGCGGATGATTGTCTTTTTGCTGGAAGTGCTGGAGAGCAGCGGTAATGCTGCCGGTACCGCAGCGCTTCCGTCAGAAATGCTCCTGCTGCTTGAGCAGGTGCACAGCGCCACAATTGCCGTACTGGCAGGGGAGCTCACGCAGTTTGATTACTGGGATACCGTAGCGTCTGCACGTGAGTCCTACCGGGAGCGCATCCGCTTCGGTATTGCCGGAGATGAGCGCACGGTACCGCTTGCGTTCATCCGTGAGGCGTGCGGGCAATTCCTGCTCAAGCTTGACAAAGGCATCGGCCTTGCGGTGGAGATGGGCGGCGGTCTGGCTCCGACCTATTTCCGCTTTGAGGCCACGCGGTTTCAGGCGGTGACGGGCGATTCCGGCCAGCCGGTAATCAGCGGCTACGGTTTGCCGAAGGCGGTGGTGGAAGAGTTCGAAGCGGTTGCCCTGCCGCATTTTCTGGAGGGCCCGGCCCGCTGGCTGAAGACGCTGGGCAGCCCGGACGAGGCCCGGGACATCTATAACCGGATCAAGCAAACCGGACTGTATGATCCGGTCACGTCCATGTACCGCACTTCGGTCTCTCTGGACGGGGAGTCCAATGAAATCGGACGGATGCGCGCGTTCACGCCGGGCTGGCTGGAGCGGGAGTCGAATTTCCTGCATATGTCCTACAAATATTTGCTGGAGCTGCTGAAGGCGGGACTCTATGAGGAATTCTACGGGGAACTGAAAACCTCGCTTATCCCGTTTCTGGACCCGGCTGTATACGGACGCAGCACCCTGGAGAACTCCTCCTTCATCGCTACGGGCGGCAATCCGGACCCGGGTACGCATGGAAGGGGCTTCGTCGCCAGGCTCAGCGGCTCCACCGCAGAGTTCCTGAGCATGTGGCGTACGATGATGGCCGGAAGCAGTGTCTTCTCGGTGGTAGACGGAGAGCTGGCATTGTCCTTTGACCCGGCGCTGCCGGGCTGGCTGTTCGATGAGCAGGGAAATCTGTCCTTCACCTTCCTGGGCAGCACCAAGGTCAGCTATCACAACCCCCGGCATCTGAACACCTTCGGCGGGGATGGGGCTGCGATTCAAAGTCTGACCCTTGCCTACCGCGACGGCAGCGTAAGCCGGATTTCGGGATCACAGCTGCGCGGTGCCGAGGCCGAAGCTCTGCGGCGGGGAGAGATCAGCGAAATCCGTGCTGTGCTGGAGTAGAAATAATGGCATATGACAAGTACAGCATCTAGTCCAAACGTTAAACGTCAGGCGCTAAGCGCCGGCTGTCGAAAGCTATGCGCTAAACGTCAAGCGCTAAGCGCCGAATGTCGAAAGCTAGGCGCTAAACGTCAAGCGCTAAGCGCCGACTGTTGAAAGCTAGGCGCTAAACGTCAAGCGCTAAGCGCCGACTGTCGAAAGCTAGGCGCTAAACGTCAAGCGCTAAGCGCCGACTGTTGAAAGCTAGGCGCTAAACGTCAAGCACTAAGCGCCGACTGTCGAAAGCTAGGCGCTAAACGTCAAGCACTAAGCGCCGACTGTCGAAAGCTAGGCGTTAAACGTCAAGCGCTAAGCGCCGAATGTCGAAAGCTATGCGCTAAACGTCAAGCGCTAAGCGCCGACTGTTGAAAACTAGGCGCTAAACGTCAAGCGTTAAGCGCCGACTGTCGAAAGCTATGCGCTAAACGTCAAGCGCTAAGCGCCGACTGTTGAAAGCTAGGCGTTAAACGTCAAGCGCTAAGCGCCGACTGTTGAAAGCTAGGCGCTAAACGTCAAGCGCTAAGCGCCGACTGTCGAAAGCTAGGCGCTAAACGTCAAGCGCTAAGCGCCGACTGTCGAAAGCTAGGCGCTAAACGTCAAGCGCTAAGCGCCGACTGTCGAAAGCTAGGCGCTAAACGTCAAGCGCTAAGCGCCGACTGTTGAAAGCTAGGCGCTAAACGTCAAGCGCTAAGTGCTGACTGTTGAAAACTAGGCGTTAAACGTCAAGCGCTAAGCGCCGACTGTTGAAAACTAGGCGCTAAACGTCAAGCGCTAAGTGCTGACTGTTGAAAACTAGGCGCTAAACGTCAAGCGCTAAGTGCCGAATGTCGAAAGCTATGCGCTAAACGTCAAGCGCTAAGTGCCGACTGTTGAAAGCTAGGCGCTAAACGTCAAGCACTAAGCGCCGAATGTCGAAAGCTATGCGCTAAACGTCAAGCGCTAAGCGCCGACTGTTGAAAACTAGGCGCTAAACGTCAAGCGTTAACCGCCAAGCATCAAATGCCGAATGTTATGAGCTAAACGTCAAACGCTAATCCGCCGATGCTAAGTTATGATGAACGAAAGGCAGCCCCTGTTCGCACACCGTAGGTTAAAATGGAAGTGGAAACCATTTCAGAGCTACATGCGAAAGGAGCTGTTACTATGAAGAATACCATAAAATACGTCGGT
>NZ_JACBYI010000052.1 GCF_019352175.1 Paenibacillus sp. S150 | reverse complement strand
TGGAAGGCAGTCCGCTGCTGAGCCAGAAACAGTGGATGAAACAACTGGGTAAGCAAGGATTCGAGCGAACGAGCACATACAATACTGGCGATGAGCTGGAATCTGCACTAGATCTGATCGTATCGTATAACGACGGTGTCGCTGATCCGGTAAATAATTCCTATCAAAATGCGATATTAACTGATCATTCAGGTTCTTCTGTAATGACGAAAGCTCCTGCGGAGAGTGCAGCAGCTGCAACTGGATTACAACCTGCGCAACTATCACTCGAATTTATTGAATCGGTTGTCAAAGAGAGCTTCTATTATGCATTGGGTATTACAGAAAGTAACCTTGATCCGCATAAACCGTTTAAAGACTACGGTATCGATTCAATTACCGGAATTAATGTGATTACCACTCTGAACGAGCGGTTGGGAATTCAGCTGAAAGCAATCGTATTGTTCGATTACATTACGATTACGGATTTGTCCGGTTATATTTACAACGAATATAGGGATCAGATTCACATGGGGATGGCAGCACCTACAACTTCAGAATTGGAACCGGAGGATACGCTAAGGAATGTGCTGCATCAGCTCCAGCAGGGAGCAAAATCGATTGAGGAAGTCAATGCGTATCTGGAGAGGATAATATGAAGCCAATGAAACAAGAACAATGGAACATTCTTGAGATGATTCAAAAGGGCAGTATATCCGCTGAGGATGGATATACTCGTTTGCTAGAGTTGAAAAGAGAACAGGCACGCGATAGGGAGGAGCTTCGAGTCATACCGCTGGAGCTGAGTCTGGCGGCTCATCCTTCATCCGCTAATCATATTTTGTTTGATCAGAAGGTAATGACGATCGACGGGTTAGTAGAGCTCGTCTATGGAGTGTTCTCCCGTGAACGGAATATCTCTAGGATTAGCCTAACAAATCTTGTTGCCTTGGAGCCCTTGAGTGAACCTGTCGGCAGCCACTGTATCAAGAAGCTCATGGTTGAGTATCGTGGAAGCAATGGATCATTTTTGGTGAGGGACGCCGACGGCGTCCCTCCCAAAGTTTATTTGAAGGGAAATATTAGCGACTCTATCAACGAACCAGTCCCCTTTTGTTCCTATCCTGTGCTTGCAGAGGGGAATTGGGAGCATTTGGCGGATGAATTAATATATTCAATTGATGTGAATGCGCATATTGGCGGATTTTATCGGAATTTATTTGACTTCTCCTTCTCCGGAAATCGGGTAGCCTTTCGTATTTTTCCGCAGGGAAAGGGTTCTCTGACACTGGATCCGACTTTGTTGAACAGCGTTATTCTAGGCGGAATTAAACTTGCTCAGCAGCGATACCCTCAACAGGATGGTTTCTATATACCGGTCGAACTAGATCGGCTTGATATGGAAAGAGAGGCCGTAAATGATTCTCAACTTATCGTCCGCCGTCCGCTTCAAGGTTTTTTGGAACTTTCCCATGCTGAGGGAGATTATTTAACCTTTGATGCGGCTATTATTCGGGATAACGGTGAAATGGTTTTACGCTGTCCTTGTCTGCGGCTGAAAAGGATTAGTTCGGCCCAACCGGTAACTGTTGGTGCGACTGCTGTGCCAGCGGATATAGATAATGATGATCGGGAAATCGCAATTATCGGAATGTCCGGACGTTTCCCGGAAGCAGAAGATTGCGAGCAGTTTTGGAAACTGCTTTCTGAAGGACGATCTGGAATTAAGGAGGTCCCGAAGAATCGTTGGAATATAGATGATCTGTATAGCGGGAATCCCGGAGAATATCGTAAAACGTATTGCCGCTCCGGTGGTTTTTTATCCGATATTGATCAGTTTGATGCCAGGTTCTTTCAAATGACGGACAAGGAAGCAGAAGTAACAGATCCACAGCAACGTTTGTTTCTGGAAGCATGCTGGGAGGCTATGGAGGAGGCGGGTTACGCAAACGATGCGGTTTCCCGATCCGCGTGTGGTGTTTTTGTTGGTGTAGGACAAAGTGATTACCAGGATCGGATGAAAAGTGAAGAGGTCCAAGTAGGTCCGCAATCATTCTGGGGTAATGACAGCTCCGTCCTGGCTTCACGTATTTCTTATTTTTTAAATTTAAAAGGACCTAGCATTGCTATCAATACTGCTTGTTCCTCTTCTCTGGTATCGATTCATTTGGCTTGTCAAAGTATTTTGTCCGGCGAATGTAATATGGCTCTGGCAGGCGGTGTATTCATCGGAACAACACCTAATTTCTTTATTGTAAGCAGCAATGCCCAGATGCTGTCTCCGGACGGAGCTTGTTACGCGTTTGACCACCGCGCCAACGGATTTGTACCGGGAGAAGGGGCTGGGGTGATCGTGCTGAAATCGCTGAACCAGGCGATTAAGGACAAAGATCCGATTATTGGTGTCATCAACGCTAGTGCACTGAATCAGGATGGTAAAACAAATGGCATTACGGCACCAAGCTCACTCTCTCAGTCCGAATTGGAAGAAAAGTTATATCGCCAGGCTGATATCAACCCGGAATCCATTACGTATGTAGAGGCACACGGGACTGGCACGCCTCTGGGAGATCCTATCGAGTTCGAGGCGCTGTCTCGCACGTTTCGCAAATACACGAGCAAAGAGCAATTCTGCGCGCTCGGCTCTGTTAAGGCTAATATTGGTCATGCTGCTACTGCGGCAGGCATTGCCAGCATGATTAAGGTGCTGCTTGCTATGAAGCACAAGCAGATTCCTCCTTGTATTACCTTTGAACAAGAAAACCCGAATATTCGTTTGAAAGAAAGTCCATTTTATATAAATAAAGAGCTAATTCCATGGCCCAGCGCCAATGATGGGAAGTTGAGGGCGGCGGTAAGCTCATTTGGCTTCAGCGGGACGAATTGCCATATCGTCGTAAGCGAGTCACCGCGTGCTCTACGCAGGAAGGCACGCGATAATCGGCCGTACATTATTCCATTGTCTGCTCGGACATCAGATGCTTTGATAGCACAAATGATTCGATTGTCCAGAAGAATAATGGATGGAAACGATCTGGAATTATCTAATGCTGCGTATACGCTCGGCTGCCGAAGAAAGCATTATTCAATCAGAACAGCGTTTATTGTCCGCAGTTTGACCGACTTTGTGGAGCAGTTACAAGCAGCGATTACCGATTTAACCGCACATAATGAAAGAATGATCCAGGGAGCAGTCCTATCAGGCAACTCGGGCCCGACAGGGTTATTATCCGAGATAGCTGACTGTAAGGATAAGACGGGTAAGTGGTATTTTGAGCGATTGCAGGAAGTGATGCGGCGGTATAAAGAGGGCGCAGATCTTGAGTGGGACCACTTGTACCGGGATGAGGATGTAAAGTGTATTACGTTGCCCGCGTACGCATTCCAAAAGCGCCGTTATTGGCTGGATATACCAGAGAACAAGATGCTGTCATCGCACATTGCTGATGTTGTCCATCAGGAAGATGAAGAATCTTGCGGGAATCAAACTGTTTTTTATACCAAAAAATGGGTAATATCTCCCTTGGAAAATGTAGCTAACGATAGTAAGGAACCTTTAATTATCGTAACGGATCGTGCTAAGGGGAATGTCATACCAGCTAGTCGTGTACAAGTTATAACGGTGTCCCCATCTGATTGGCAGGATGGATGTCAGCAATTGGGGGAACGTGTTGCTTCAATCGTGCAAGGACTTGATCAAGTTCAACTGGAGCGCGTGAAGTTGGTAATTCATCTGGATGCGCAGATACAGCGGAATTGGAATGACGAAGCTGGCTATGAGGAACAATTGGCGCAAAGTTTTTATCTTTTATTTCAGATCGCCCGTTCTTTATTGCAGGTTAAGGCAACCGCTGTGGATATCGTGTTTATATTCCAGTCTGCTAAGGGAATGACACAACCGTTCTTTGCAGCTCTTGAAGGGCTGGCAAAGGCTATTGTGCTTGAGCAACCCCGGTTTGCTGTTCGCATTGTGGAGCATCAAGAAACGGTGGACGCGGCTTATGATTGGGACACGCTTTTTTGTATGGAATTAAATGATCTGGTTTTATCCCGAGGATCGGCTTATGTACGCTATGTATCAGGGGAGCGGCGGATTTCCTCGCTATTCGAAGTACAGCTTCCGGCTGTGAATGCGCAGCCCGCCACGCTGAGGACGGGGGGAACTTATCTAATTACAGGCGGTACGCAAGGAATAGGACAAGCGCTGGCTATTTATTTGGCGCAAGCTTACCATGCTCGTTTAATTCTCATGGGCAGGTCTCCTATAAACAGAGAAATAGAAGCGTTATTGAACCGTTTGCATCAAACGGGCGGCGATGCTCGGTATATACAGGCCGATGTGACGGTATCTGCGGAAGTTCAGTCAGTTGCCGGTGGCTTGAAGACGAGCGGTATGTGGATAGATGGTATTTTTCACTGCGCCGGTTCTATCTCGAATGACTTAATGAAGGACAAGCGCAAGGAACAAATCGAGCATGTGATCGGTCCAAAGGTTGTAGGAACGATTCATTTATTGAAATATTTGCAGCCAATAACAAACGATTTCATTATGTTATTCTCGTCTATTGCGTCATTGTTTGGCGGCAAAGGGCAGACTGATTATGCATACGCGAACAGTTTTATGGACCATCTCTCACTAATGAGCCGCATGAAACGGCCTTATTTATTGAGCGCGAATTGGTTTCATTGGTTGAATGGTGGAATGCACCCCGAGCCTGAACTGCTGCGTTATATGCAACGGGATTTTGGTGTACAGCCGGTTACAACCGAACAGGGAACGGCTGCAATCGAGCGCTGGCTTCAGTCGGATTATGCGAACCTGTTGATTCTGAGCGGAGAGCCGTCTACCATCCGTCGGGCGGTCAAGTCTTCTATTCCTTCGCTGCCGAAACAGACGGAAAGGAACTTGAAAGGCTTGGATTACGCGCTTGCGAATAGAGATACCAAGACGTACAGCAGCGAACTTGTCGTTCTACTGCGGAGAATCATTTCACAGGAAACGGGCATTCCGGCCGAGGATTTGGATGGACAATCGGAATTCGAATCGCTGGGAATGGACTCCTTGATGATCACGAATGTTACGGCGAGATTGGTGAAGGTATTTCCGGGACTCCCCAAAACCGTCTTTTTTGAAGTATTTACCTTGGATGATCTGGCGTTGTATTTGAATGATCGCTACGCATCCGAATGCAGGGATTTATTCGATAATATCGCTGCGTCATCATCTGAGGTTGAGAAATTGACGGAATCGATTGAGAATGAGCATGAGCCGGATGGAGAGGCAGCGGCAAACCAACGCAGAGACATTGCTGTCATTGGGATGAGCGGTATCTATCCAAAGGCACCTGATCTGGAGGCATTTTGGGATCGCTTGAGAGAGGGAACAGACTGTATTGAAAAGACCCCTCCTGGCCGGTGGGATAATCAGAGAGATACAGTCCCAGGATATGGCGGCTATCTTTCGGAATATGATCACTTCGACCCGCTCTTCTTTAGAATTTCGCCCAAAGAAGCCGAGTGGATGGACCCTCAGGAGCGTTTGTTCATTCAAGAAGTGTGGCATACACTAGAAGACTCAGGATATACAAGGGAGACACTGCAGGGGAAACGAGTAGGGGTATTCGTCGGCGTGACAAACGGTCATTATCAGCTGCATGAGACCGAGATTGCTGGCGAATTGGTGAGTCCTCTAAATTCGTATGCTTCTATTGCGAATCGTATTTCTTATTTGCTGCATTTGGATGGGCCAAGTCTGGCCGTCGATACGATGTGCTCATCTTTTCTTACGGCCTTGCATCTGGCCAGCGAAAGCTTGAAGCGGGGCGAATGCGATTTGGCCATCGCCGGGAGTGCGAACCTGATCTTGCATCCATATAAACAAGTACAGCTTAGTTTAAGCAAGTTTGCTTCGCCAAAGGGACGCTGCCATAGCTTTGGCAAGTCTGCCGATGGTTATGTTCCGGGCGAAGGGGTAGGAGCTGTGTTGTTAAAGCCAGTAGCTGCTGCTGAAGCGGATGCCGACTATATTTATGGGGTTATTCGAGCGACCAGCATTAATCACGGCGGCCGCAGCAATGGTTATACGGTACCGAATCCGAAGGGGCAGACAGCGGTGATCATGGACGCTTTGGATCAGGCCGGTGTTTCTCCGGAGGAAATCGGCTACCTGGAAGCTCATGGTGCGGGTACGCCGCTTGGTGATCCGGTTGAAATACAAGGGTTGACACGGGCTTTCGGGATGTTTACGGAGAAGAAGCAGTATTGTGCGATCGGATCGGTAAAATCCAATATTGGTCATTTAGAGGCTGCCGCAGGTATGGCAGGGCTGACAAAGGTACTTTTGCAGATGAAGTATAAGCTCCTTGTACCGAGTTTGCATACAGACGAAATAAATCCGGACATTGAATTCTCCCAAACTCCGTTTATCTTACAACGATCTATTGCGCCGTGGCCTGCCGTTACAAAAAAGCTTGCTAACGGTACGATTATCGAACGGCCGCGCCTGGCAGGAATCAGTGCTTTTGGCGCTGGAGGCTCGAACGGACATGTGATTGTTGAGGAGCACCATAACGATCATCTAAAGGTATTCGACGGTTCTGCCGGAGGAAGCGAATTATTCGTGTTCTCGGCAATGGATGCCCCGTCGCTTCGCAGAACGGTCAAGCGATTTTATGATTTTGTGGAATTGAGGGGGTCAGCTGCAGTTTCTCAAGTTGATGACACAACGATTGACCGGGTTAGACCGGATGTGTACCGGATATTGGAAGAGTTGGTCCATGTGCCACAAGAATTGCTTGGAGACGAGCATAATCTCGGCGATTATATCGTTGATTATTTCGATTGGACAAGGCTTTTCCAGAAGCTGAGCGAGCTGGGGTATCCACCGTTGAGACCGGAGAGCGGACTGGAAGGAGAAACTATCGGCGGTCTGATCCGGAAACTGGGTGATTCGGTTAAGCCTGAATGTTATCACAAAGTGGTGCCGTACCGTCTGTGTGATATGGCGTATACACTGCAAGTGGGACGTGAACCGTTGAAGGAGCGACTTGCTCTAGTGGTTCACTCTCCTTCGGATTTATGTTCGAAACTTCAGATATGGTTGAGTCAATCCGAAGCAACTATCCACCCGGAGATCTACAGTACATTTGCCAACGTTGCAACCGTCATTCCATCTGAACGAGAAGAACAGCATTCTTCTAACAACGCTTTGCATCAGGCTGCACGGAGCTGGGTTTCGAGACAATTGGTAAATTGGAGCACATTAGTGCCAACACAACCTGTATATAGGTTACCGCTTCCTGGCTATGATTTTCACCCAGAACGTTATTGGGTGAAAACACCCGCTAAACCGTGCTTGATGTCGGAACGTCATCAATTGCACCCGCTCGTCGGGCATAATGTATCTACCTTTGATCGGACATTATTCTCAACAGCATTTGATGGACACGAGTTCTTTTTGAATGATCATGTGTTGCTGAATCAGAAAGTGCTCCCGGGTATGGCCTATTTGGAAGCAGCCCGATATGCAGCATCGCAGGCAACGGGAGAACCGGTACTTTGTATCCGCAACATGATGTGGAGCCGAGTGTTTAAACTTGAAGCTGCACCGCTTACGATGGTGACGGAACTTTCCCGTAATGGAAAAGGTATTGGATGCGAGTTCAGTTCTGTCGACGATCAGAATCAGCGGTCGGTACATGGCTCATGCCGAATTATTACAGGGACTATGAAGGCGCCGTCCCCGGTTTCTCTTGAACTGCTGCATGCAAGAATGGATGGTTACTTAGAAGGAATTGATATGTATAAATATTATCAGGCGGGCGGGCTTAACTATGGCCCGGCCTTTAAGATGGTCCAATCTGTTCGTTACAATGCGAATGAGGCACTGGCCAGTCTAAAGCTGCCGGCTTCGCTGGAAAGCAGTTTCAACCTTTATGGATTCCACCCTGCATTATTGGATGCGGCATTTCAGGGCGGTATCTGCATTCAATCGGAGCAGGAACTATCCAGCCCTAACACGCATATTCCTTTCTTCCTGGAGGAAGCGATCATGTACGCGCCGTTGGAACGGGAATGCTGCGCACATATTACGTTGACACCTCGGGCGAATTCGAATGAAGGTGGAAATTCTGGTATACGGAAACTAAACTGCCAGTTATTATCTACTACGGGTAACATTCTTATTGAATTGAAAGGGTTCACTGCGCGAGCAGCCCAATTAGAACAGTCGGCAAGTCAGTTAACGAATGAGGAGAAGCCCGTGATTCTGGCCAGTGAGGAGAGAGCGGTTCCAGCTATTCGTTATTATATCCCTGCTTGGGAACCTAATTCTATTAATGATAACTTCACACCAAGAGATCAGGCGGATTTAATCGTTATTTTTGATTTGAATGGAAAACGGTTCAGGAACATGATAAAGAAGGCTGCTCCGGCTAAAGTTGTACTTGTTAAGCAAGGTGAGGGGTTTCAACAGATTGGGGAGTCTGCCTACACGATAAGATTCGATCAGTCGAGTGATTATGCGAGACTCTTACGCGACTTGGTTGATCACGGCCAATTTCCTACGCATATCATTATGGGATGCTCGGCTTCCGATAGGGAAACTACTCTTGAAGAGATGTTTCTTCATCATGATATCCGCGAAACTTTGCATGCCGAGTTGAATTACAGCGCGATCGCTGTGTTCCACCTGTTGAAGGCTTGGAAAGAGGTGTTGGATAAGAAGGAAGTAACGCTGCTTGCTTGCGAGTCGCTCACAGATGGGCTGGATCGTGTACTATCAAGCACGATACGTGGATTTGCCCATTCGCTGCAGATTCATATGCCTTCGATAAGGATAAAGACAGTCCAACTGCCCGTTCGGATGATTGAAAAACAGCCGGAACGCTTGTTGTGCGAGTTGTTTGAAGCTTCAGAGAGCACAAGAGTTAAGTTGTTACCGGATACGAATAATCGGTACGAGCAGAGATTCAAACCCATTGGTTTAACGGATCACGAAGGGTCGCTTATACGAATGGGCGGGAATTATCTGATTACCGGCGGGATGGGTGGGATTGGTAAAATCATTACTCGCTATCTTGTACAAACCTATCATGCCAATGTTGTCTTGCTAGGAAGATCGGCATTAAATGAGGAGCATCGTGCTTTTGTGGATGAATTGCAAAGTAATGAATGCAAGGTTGTTTATTGTGCTTGTGATTTGACAAGAGAAGTCGAACTGAAGCACGCCCAGCAGCAATGGAATCTGGAGATAGGTTCCATTGATGGGGTCATTCATGCGGCAGGTATTATGAGTCAAAAGGACTTTTTGCATAAATCAGCGGAAGATATGATCCCAATTATTGACCCAAAGCTAACTGGGACAATTGTGCTTGACCGTGTTACTGAGCGGGAGCCATTACGTTTCTTCCTAGCGTTTTCCTCGACTTCCTCTATATTGGGCGACTATGGAAGATGTGACTATTCCGCAGCTAACAATGTATTGGATGAATATACGGTCTATAGGGAAGAACGGCGCAGACAAGGGCTTGTCTCCGGGGTGAGTTATGTGATTAATTGGCCGATATGGGAAGACGGCGGCATGCATTTGGGCAGTCGCGAAGCTGAGAGTCAGATGCTTCAAGCGCTGGGTATGCAATATTTAACGACCACGGATGCGTTAAAAGTGCTAGAGGGTGTGTTAAATCAAGAATGCAGTCATGTAGCCGTTTTTGCAGGAAATGATGGTAGTATTCAGCGATGGTTATCACCGAGCGATGCAGGTGAAGAAATCACTGCTGAGCTGCAGGGATCTGCGAAGCCTGTTTTTCAAGATGTAACGAAGAGTCCGGATCGTAACGCTTTCCAGGATATCGAAGAGAGAATTAAGGGCATGGTTGCCAATATGGTTCAAGTGAATACGGAAAGACTAGATGTGACTGAAAAGTTGGATGCTTACGGATTTAACTCAGTGACGATTACGGAATTATCCAGTCTTATAAACGAAGAATTTGATCTTGAGCTTAATCCGACTATTTTCTTTGAGTACTCAACGATCAGATCTTTAGCCCGGTATATCGGGCTCCTGATTGAACCTGAGATTGCTCAAATGCAGGAAGCTGGTGTCAGCGCCGACTTTGCAAACGAGATTGCTGCTGAGATAGCGGTAGAATATGCTCCCGGTATCTATTTGATTGACAAGCAGGATATTCGCACGAAAGAAGCATTAAGGCTTTATTTACTGCAATGCTCGCACTGGTATCAGGATGCGAATTATCGATTGCCGGAGAAATTATCAACAATAGAACCTGAAGAAGTAGCTGCACCACAGAGCTCCAAAACGTTCCTTCATCTGTTAGTAGAAGTCCGGAAGCGGAAAGTGGAGATCATGTCGATAGGAAAAGGCCCCCAATTGCTCATCATTCCGGGTTTTGGTATATCTGGCATGAGCTTAATCCATCAATTGGCTGATTTGTCCAAGCGATACCAGCTGTTGGTTATCCATTTGCCGGGCAGCGGCTTCAGCGAAGGAATGAAAGACTTGCTTAACCCGCCGACTGCCGCAAGGACGATTATTGAAGTGCTTGATGCAATTGCTATCAAGGTACCGATCCATGCGATGGGTTTCTCCTTCGGAGGATTAATTGCGCAAGAATTGATTAAGCAATACCCTGCAAGATTCCGTACATTGACGCTGGGATGCAGTTTTACGCGCACCGACTCGGCGGATACTTCGGAGCAATCGCTAGAAGAAAAATTTAAGGCGGATTTCGGAAATATGCGTAACGCCGATCAATATTATAAGCTTTACCTAGCGAGCAAATGCGTGAACAAATCTGCATTTGAATACTTGCCCAACGCTAGCTTAACCAGCTATACTTCAATTCCTGAAATTAACAGCATTGATATTCCCGTTCTGGTCATATCAGGCAGGTTCGATGCTGTTGTCAATTGTCATGAATCTGATATTATCGCGGAGCATATACCAAAGGCCGTACATGTTCGCTTTCTGCGAGGGGGGCATTGTGCCAATATCACTAATCCGTCTTCGTTCAACCGACTTGTTAAGCTCTTCCTTCAACATGAGGGCCTTGTGGCTTCGAGCAAATGGATAGCGCTTACGGAATCGCATCCAGTTGAATTGCTTAAAGATTACGCTATAAAGGAGTCTGTTGTTATCGGGGGCTCAGATCGTTGATGACGAATGAAGGGGTACGATTGCATGCTGCAAGGGTATCGAAGTTGCATTTTTCAAGAGATCCGCAAGTTTACCGTGCAGCTCTCTGCATGTATTCCAAATCCGACCAAGAGGCCTTTCCGAGGATGGAACTGGTGCTTCATCCTTCGGAGCTTGCGTACGGTTCTGCACTGGTTTATGAGAAGAGGCGGCAGGATTATTATATGGGCAGGTATGCTGCCAAGGTTGCCATTCACTCTTTCGATCCATCTCTTGCGATGCATGAAGTTCATGTCGGTCACGGGGTGTTTCAGCAACCGATTGTCGGGCATCCCAAGGCGTCACAAATAGGCGTAACAATTTCGCATAGCGGGGAGGTTGCTGCAGCCGCGGCATACGAAGAAGCACATCCGATGGGAGTAGATATCGAGCATGTACCTGGGCTTTTATTGGAGACAGTGCTTGAGCAGTTGACCGATTTCGAAAGACGTTTGCTTGAGAGCTGGCCATGGAGCAGAAGGGATTCGGCTGCTGCGTTATGGGCTTCAAAGGAGGCTTTGTCCAAGACGCTTAGAACGGGACTCACAACTCCTCTGCATATATTTGAGATCGATGCGGCAAGATTCGAAAAGGGCTCTAATGGTATAACACTTGTATGTACATTTCGCAATTTTTTTCAATATAAGTCAGTTGCCTTTAAGTGGGGAGATTATATGTGCTCTTTATGTTTCCCGCGTAAGTCGGAAATCTCATTCGCAGGAGAATCCATTTAAGTGTATTTATTGCAGCATAGGAAAGGACGCAGAGAGAATTGACATTTGAAAGAAGATCTACTTATGAAATGCATCAATTAAAGGTGGAGTATGGTTTTTTGAGGAACTACGTGTATTTAATCGTGGATCGTGAAACAAGGTATGCGGCGATAGTGGATCCCTCAGGGGAGTGGCATAAGGTTCAGACATGGCTAATGGAAAAGCAGGTCAATCTCAAATCCATTCTGATAACCCATACGCATGATGACCATATTCAATTGGTAGAGCCTTTAGTTCGAATGTATGATCCACAGGTCTATGTGTCAAGGAAGGAAGCCGAATACTATCAGTACTTCGCTAGTAATTTGAACCTGTTGGATGAGTGGGATTGTCTCTGTATCGGCAGAACGAGGGTTGAGGTTCTGCTTACACCGGGCCATTCTGCAGGCAGTGTTTGTTATCTGCTTGACGAGTCTCTAATTTCCGGGGATACATTGTTTGCTGAAGGCTGCGGCATTTGCAGCACGCCCGGCGGAGATGCAGAGCAAATGTTCCGCAGTCTGCAGATGATCAAGCGGGTAGTGCCCCCGTACACTAAGGTCTATCCGGGCCATTCTTATGGCAAGCCTCCGGGGCAAACCTTTGAATCCATTTTGGAATACAACATTTATTTGCAATTGGACAAGCAAGAGCATTTCATTTCTTTCCGTATGCGAAAAAATCAAGTGATCAGGAACCCGTATTAGGAGGAATTCTGCTGTGAGAGCATATGTGTTTCCCGGACAAGGCTCGCAAGTGAAAGGCATGGGCGCTTCGTTGTTTGACCGTTATCATGAATTAACTGCTCAAGCCGATGAAATACTTGGTTACTCGCTACAAGACCTTTGTCTGGAAGATCGGCATCAATGTCTGAATCAGACTCAATATACACAGCCAGCCTTATATGCTGTAAGTGTGCTTAGTTATATGCAGCAAGTTGAAGAAGCAGGGAAAGAGCCGGACGTGCTGGCGGGGCATAGCCTTGGGGAATATACGGCACTATATGCAGGCGGAGCATTTGATTTTGGAACTGGACTGAAGCTGGTTCAGCAGCGGGGACAATTGATGTCTAAGATTGAGGGAGGGGCAATGGCGGCGGTAATCGGTTTAACAGGCGATCAGGTTATGAGGGTGCTTCACGATAGCCGATTGTCGTCCATCGATATTGCCAATTACAACGCGCCACGGCAAATTGTCATTACAGGCCCTAAACAGGACATTGAAAAGGCCGGAAGGTTTTTCGAGGCTGCCGGTGCGTCCATGTACGTCGTATTGAAAGTGAGCGGTGCATTTCATTCCAGATATATGAAGGAATGTCAGACGCAGTTTGCCCGCTACTTGGACCACTTTACCTTTAATAGTTTGCGAATCCCTGTGCTCGCTAATCTAACGGGAATGCCGTACGCACAAGATGAGGTCAAATCCAACTTGGTCGGCCAGTTGGCTGCTCCGGTTTGTTGGACGGATTCGATCCGCTATTTGCTTGCACATGAGGCTCAGATTGAAGAAATTGGCCCCGGAAATGTCCTGACCCGCCTGGTCCAGAACATTGCTTCAGAGGCGGAGCCGTTGGACTTGCGAGGGAAAATCACTCTAACGGATACGATCGATTGGCTTGCCCGCAATGATGAATCTAAGGAAAAGCAGCAGACAGATGACTTAGGCGACCGGAAAATTAAGCTGAGTGCAGTAACGCTTGGCTGCGAACAATTCAGGCAAGATTATCGTGTACAATATGCTTATGTGACAGGTGCGATGTACAAAGGCATTGCTTCCAAAGAGCTTGTCGTTCGAATGGGCAAAGCAGGCATGCTCAGCTTCTTCGGATCCGGAGGGTTATCGCTGCAAGAGATCGAAGCAGCGATTGGGTATATTCAGCGGGAATTGGTCAAAGGCCAGCCTTACGGAATGAACCTGCTTCACCATCCCGATAAACCGCAGGTGGAAGAGCATCTGGTGGAGTTATATCTCAAGCACGGTATTCAGAATGTTGAAGCCGCAGCTTACATGGGGATTACTCCAGCTCTTGTTAGATACCGGGCCCATGGATTAAGGACCCGGGCTGACGGAACGATTGAAACCACTCATCGAATTATGGCCAAGCTGTCGCGTCCGGAGGTTGCCGAAGCTTTTTTAAGTCCTGCCGAAGGGAAGCTCATACAACGACTGACAGAAGAAGGGCTGATTACTTCGGAGCAGGCGAAGCTGCTGCCCTTAGTTCCTATGGCGGATGATATTTGCGTGGAATGCGATTCCGGCGGACATACGGACATGGGGGTAGCCTATGTGCTGGTTCCGGTAATTATGAAGCTGAGAGACGAACTGCAGAGGAAATACAACTATTCTAAAAGAATCAGAGTGGGGACGGCGGGAGGCATAGGGACTCCAGAAGCTGCGGCTGCGGCTTTTGTCATGGGTGCAGATTTCATCGTCACCGGCTCTATCAATCAATGCACCGTTGAAGCGGGGACCAGCGATTCAGTAAAGTACATGCTGAATCAAATGAATGTTCAAGATACCGATTATGCCCCCGCAGGGGATATGTTCGAATTAGGGGCAAAGGTGCAAGTGCTCAAAAAGGGAGTGTTTTTCCCTGTCCGTGCCAATAAGCTGTACGATATGTACAAATTTTTTGCTTCTATAGACGATATAGACGCGGCGCTTAGACAGCAACTAGAAGAAAAATATTTCAAACGCAATTTGGATCAGGTTTATGAGGATGTGAAGAAATATTACTCGCCAGCGGAAATTGAGAAGGCGGAACGGAATCCCAAGCATAAAATGACTGTCGTATTCAAATCGTATTTTGCTAACAGTACTAGGGCTGCCTTGATGGGCGATGAGCAACAAAAAGTGAATTATCAAATTCATTGTGGTCCTGCGCTGGGAGCCTTTAATCAATGGATGAAGGGTACACCATGGGAGAGGTGGACAAATCGGCATGTAGATGAAATTGGCAAGCATCTTATGGAAGAGACGTCTAAATTATTGAAAGAACGGCTATCGAAATGGGGATTTTAGAGGATTTAAGAAAGCGGTAAAATGATTTTCATTGTTGATTATGTGTAGGTTGCCTACGTCCAGTTTATGGATAGCGCTGAAATCTATTAGAAAGCAAGTTGAATTGAGAAGTGATTGTATACTTTTGACTTTTTGAAGATATCTATACGCTTTTATCGATAATGGAGCTTTTTACTCTGAATCGTCAAAACCGTTTGAGATCATCGTCTAAGGGAAGGGTGATACAAAGAGGAGCCAAAGCAAAACCTACTCAGTGAGCATAAAGAGCCATGAGCATATAAATCATGCCACGTTTCAGGTCAGTGTCGAAGTATTTTAGTAACTCAATTTTCGCTCTGCAAAAGTTGAGTTATATAACTCTAGAATCAACTATTTTACATTATCTTTGTTCGGGTTTAGGTCAATCCGTGATGAAATTTTTGGGGAATTTAATAATTACGAGGTGATATGATGAGTGGGAATAAGATAGGATTAAACAAGGATAAAAATAACCTTGTTTCATTTGAGAACGACAATTATATATCTAATAAAGTAAGTATCGATTTTGATGTTATTTACACTGACACTTCAAATGTTTTTGACTACAACCTTCATTTAGCGTACCGAGGGGATCAATTGCAATTAGTACAGTTTAATTCTACTCAAAACGATAATAGAGAATCTAATTTTATGGAGAAATATTCAAGGTTAATGACTTCTTTGTTTATTGAGGATTATATTTATAATGATGTCTTATTTTATAAAAAGATGTTAGGAGAAGAATATGCTTTTGATGGTTATGCTTTATCACAGAAAATAGTTGAAGCATTCTTTAATAGATTTTTCACATGAAAGATGAATTGTTGAGATTATGGTGCTATAAGATATCAAGATACAAATTTGATATGATTAATATGTGGGAAAAGGTACAAGGAAATCACATGGAGCTGTTGTAGGTGGAGGATAACGCGCGGAGGGGGACAAATTCCCCTCCGCGCCTTCGCTTGTTAATCCATAGATGGACCTTCTTGTTATACACAGCAGCCGGCGTGTAGTTTAGCAAATAAAATCCACTCATTCCCTGCTGGGTTTCTCTCAGACTGTCATAGTCGTTGATGTAAATTTCATTGTACTTCAGGCCGCGATAGAAGCGCTTGATCATAATATTGTCTTTGGCCCAAAACCTTTCCCCGTCCATGCTGACTTGAACTTCTTTTACTTGGGATTTATAAAATGGCTGCCCTGGTCACAGTTCACAATGGAGGGAATGCGCCTTGTAAAGGTACGTTTCATCATCTCCAGAACGAATTCAATCTTCAGACTCTGATCAGTTTGACAGTATACAATGAAGCGAGAATACCACATAGGAATAGAAGGGCATGTCTGTAAAAAAACTCAACATGCATTCCAAACAAGCTCAAGTAACTGTATTGCACTGAAACGATTCAGGCCAAGTAAGTCTGCCTGTGTTTGAACGGGGAGTGCAGCGTTTTGTGATGGGGAGTAGCCGTTCGTCTCGGCTGAGGTAATCGGCCAGATTTTTTACCCATGACAATTGGGGATTTAGCTTGCCCACTTCGGTGTAGAGATCTTCGATTTTTTGCCCATATTCTTTTTTCATCTTTGTGATTTCTTGGAGAGTCAACTACAAAGAGCTGGGCCAGGTTTTGATTCGCTTCGTTCTTCCACTGATTCGGCGCATTGAGGTTTCCTATCTAAGTTCCTTTTCCACATATTTTCATTATAGTTCATACCATGTTATTTCATCGTCCTCGCTCTGTTCATACATGCCAGCGTGTCCCTATCTGAAATTCCTTAGCCTTTTAAAAAGTTCCAGTGTGGTTGTGGAGCCTCATGCTCCAATAAATCTTTATCACCAAGCTCTGGTGGCTTGATCTCTCCAATTTGCATGGGGATAAGAACCGGTAGAAGCTGACCGACATTTCACACCTTTGTTTAATTATTCAAAGTAATTCAGGTTTCATGCAATAAAATCAAATATAAATGGATTTAAGTAAATCACAAAGCCGTAGCTGGTTGTTAAATAGGGAGATTCATTAAGTGTTTCGATATGGCCAAATGGAGCCTTCTTGGAATTTAACAAAGAAAGGCACAGCATTAACAGCATCCGTTTTAGGCAAACAGTTATGTCTGATATTCCCACCCTCCAGTACCTTCTGCAAACGATTCACTTCCCGGCTCCGTTCTTCAATGATACTTTGCCGATAGCGAATGATTTCCCGAAGCTCACGCTGCTCCCGATTTGGAATATAGCTCCCTTGCACGAGCCTATGCCGCAGAAGCTTTGCGATCCATTCCGCATCTTTTACGTCCGTTTTCCGTTCAGGCACCACTTGGATATGCTGGGCGTTTACGACGACCGGCATCAGTTTCTCCAGTTCCAGCAGGTTATAAATCGGTTTCCAGTAATCCCCGGTACTCTCCATCGCGACATGGGTGCATCGCTCGCTTTTGATCCAATCCACCAGATCGACAAGTCATCTGGTCAATGTTTCAAAACTTTTAATCTCCTTTCCTTTGGGGGTGATGATACATGCCGTAATACTTTTCTTGTGCACATCCAGTCCACAGCAACGTTCAATGAGGATTTCCATCGTTTGATTCTCCTGCCTACTGGCGCTTATTAAGGCGGTGCAAAGACCAATGCTAAGGTTATTCTGCCCTGCGTGCTTCCCCGAAGGGAGCAACAATCTGTGATGCACCGGGTCGTTGGGGTTCTTCTTATATGCGGGTTCGTATCACCAACAATTTCCGACCTAACTTCGCCAGCCCATTACCCAGTATCGCCCATATTTTCATTCCTCAGTGGTGCCGCACAGCGGCATGAGGGTCTTATATGTTATATCTACATGCTGTTAAAGCTTTAGATACGTTTGAAGTAACTGTTTATACAATAGCCCATTAGTTTTTGGATCAAATAAATCATGGGAACTATTGCCGAATAGGATATCTTGGTTAATGGTTTGTACCAGATAAGGTTTTAGGTCATCGGGAACAAACAGTCCTAGCGCTTGAACGGAAAGAGGCTTACAGCGCTCCATCGCCCGATAGAATACGGGCAAGTCATAGGGCATAGCCGAACCGCAGAGCAACCGGACATCTGCATGTACAAATGTCTCTTGTAAAGCGCGTTCGCTTAACGTTCCGCAATCGACCACAATGAAGTTATAGGTATGATTCAGCTCAGGCGTTAAATAGAAATCTATGTTTTCTATGACATAAGCGTTTTCTTTTTTATCCGGCTGAAACAGTTGGATAATATGCGCCAGATGTTTGCTGGTGTTCTCCTCCAAATAGCAGGCCGTTCCCCCATGAATGTTGATCCAAAGTGCCAGATTGAAGGTTGTAGTGGTTACACCCACACGTCGATCACATCCGGCAATGGCAATTGTGACATTGGTGCAATCAAAGCGGTACAGCTCTTCATTTATTGAGGGAGTCGGAAGTCCTTCCTGTATCGCCAATACTTGCGGGGCAGGCTGGTAACGCTGCATCCCATTCTCAGAAAAGCATTCCCGAAGCTCCGCCCGGATCGCTTCAATTTTCGTAGCGGTTACCACATTCAGAATTCCTGCTTGCGTCAATTGATGCAAGCAGGGACTGTTTGTCGGCAGCCCCTCTGCAACCATAATCACCCGCATATCATACATGGTCAGATAGGATAGCAAGGCTTGAATTAATTCCTCATCCGATTCCGTAACAGCCGTTCGATCCAGGGCGACATAGTGGACATGGGCAAAATGTCGCATATCTTTGACAACGAAGGACAATAAAGAGAATTGCCCGGTCAGTTTTTTCACGGGCAACTCCTGTTCGTCCTCCAAAAAATCCAACAGATTGATGTTTGCATTGCTTGTCAGATATAAAATCATTGTTCATCCTTCTCTCATCAGCAGTAGAATGAGTCCGACGATCATCAGGCCCATGTAGAAGAAAAGCTCAATGAGCTGCTTCCGCTTGTCCATCGTTATCGCCCTCCCGCCGTACCCATGTAGGCAAACTTATAGTCCGGGATTTCAAAGTGGGCGTGCAGTCGTTTGGAGCCAATCATCAGCAGGGCATGCTCCCGTTTTTTACTGGCGAGCAATTCCTCTTCGGCATCCGTCAAATTGTACAACTCCCGCGTCTCTTGCAGATTTTTTCCGTCTGTTCCCATCAGTATCTTGATGCAGGGAATATCCAGAAGGGCTTGACCATACATTTTAATTTCGGGAGCTAAGAAGTCCACAACACTGTGAGAAATGATTGCTAAAGCTGCTTCGTACTTCCGAGCGCGTTTCTCCACGTTTCTTAAGAAAATCAGACTCTGCGGCACATTGGGGTCGATCATCAGGTAGCATTCGTCGCTGATTAACAGCACCCGTTCCGTCCGATCTTTAGACATCTGCTCCCAGCACCAAGTTAATAAGTTGAAATACTGCGTCCGCTTGATATTGTCGGATGTATTTTGCAGCGTGTGAGTATCCAGACAAATGCAGCGGCTGTGGGTTTGAATCGTGCTGTGGCCATTCCATAAAAAAGAATCCCCGCCGTGAGCAATGTCGTACAACAGCAGGGACAGTTCCTTATACACGTCGTCACCGAGTGTTTTCTCCTTGTTATGGATGAGAAGGTGCAAGTCCGAGAAGGTAGGGAATTCGGTGTTTTGCAGCTTAGAGATATCGGTGGTCCAGGTAATGTGGAACTGGTTGTACAATTCAATCAGACACTGCTTGAGAACCGCTTTTTGCATCATGGTTAGGTCAGGAATGTAGAGATTAAAGAAAATCTCCAGGTTCTTGAGGTGCAAAGCCATGTCGGACATGCCGTTGCCCTCATCCTTATAAAGCGGAAATTCTTCATTCCCATCGTCGCGGGGAGCCGGACGGATTTGCAGGGGATTAATCTTGCCATTTGAGCCACCCCCGGCATTGATCCAGTCGCCGTTTAGTAACTTGCAAAGTTCCTTGTACTCCGACTCTGGGTCAATAAAAATGATTTTGGTTCCCTTCATATATTCACTGAGCGCGATATGCTTCACGGCTGTTGATTTGCCTACGCCCGCTACGCCCATAACGACGATATTGGAATTCGTGCGATCCCCGCCGCGCTTCCATAGATCGACGATAACCAGCCCGCCGCTGGCATCCTTAGCCAGATAGTAACCGGTTCCATCATTGAAGCCGCTGCTGGCAAAGGGAAAGCCGCCAACGAAGGTACTCATGGGCATGATTTTGTTCAGAATGCTTTCAATAGAGGCTTGGGCTGGATACATCGGGGAGAGATGCCGGAAGCTCTCTTTCTGCAGGTGAGCCAGCGTGCGTATTTTACAGCGCATCATGCTAAAGGTATTTTCCACGCGCCGACAGGTGCGCGCAAACAATTTGTCATCCTCTGCAAAAGGCATGACTAACACATTCATCAGTCCCACGGTTTCGCCGTGTTGGTCGATTTGCAGCATGATACTCTCGCCATCACTGGCTGCTTTTTCGGCGCGTTGTCGGGTGAGCGGGTCCTTGGCACTGTCCGCCAGGCTGCGGTTCTGCGTAATGGACTTGGAAATAGCGGAAACAAGGGCACTGTTATCAATGGGCTGAAAGCCGATGGATACCATCGTGGCTGGCACGTTGGTGAGAGTGGAAAGCCAGCCTACATCGGCTTTTGGTGGATATTGGATGACGCCGTACAGCTTGGCAGCTTGCTCTCCGATAACCAAACCGTTTCGGGAAAACTCTAGTCCCATGGGTGTAATCACATTCAAGAGTGAGGCGTTCACGGAGCTTCCAGACGGTGTTTGCTTCATACAATCACAACTCCTTTTCGCTAATGATCCAAAAAGGACCACCAGCGGCGGCGTTTTTTCGGGCTTCGTTTAAAATGATGGAAAAATCCCATGCCTGTTCGCTGCGCTTACGGCTCGCCGGATCAGCGACTAAAATCTTGCCGTCAGCGGTTACGCCGCGCAGCACCATAAAATGGCCGGAGGAGGTAAAATGGCCCTTGCCCATGATGGCAACAACCAGCTTGCCATGGGAGAGGGCGTCGATGATTTTCTGCTGCTCATGGGTTGTGGCTCCATCCACTTGCAGCCCAAAGTGTTTGGCTCCGTCTGGAATGAGGCTATGATAGCTGCCTGTGCCTTCCGCCAGATAGCCGTTGTTATAAGCCCATTTCGACATAGAGACTGGGTCAACAGGGGTTTGGGTTAATGTAGAAACCACAATGGATAAGGAGGTTGGCCCGCAGCCGGAAACACCGATGGTGTCGCGTGGACCGTAGGGCTTGTTTGCCCAGCGGATATCCATCTGGTTATAGTAGACCACTTCCCGGCTGCCGTCCTGGAAGGTGACGCCCTCATATTGCTGGCCTTGGCTCTCCAGATAGCCATCGTCTGTTTCTTGCAGCGATTGGGTGAAGCCGTAATCCATCCGCATTTCATCGACAACGGGTGCTTCATTGGCTCCCAGCATCAGCTTGAGTGATTCGATGGGAGAAGTGAGCAGTTGCAGCAGCATCGCGGCAAGAAGTAGAAACCCGATGACTAGAGCCAGGATCAGCATCAGTATTCGTTTTCGGGAATCCTCATCGGCAGCGATTTTAACAGCAAGCTTTGCAAGCAGTTTTGCAGTGGCCGGTTCCACGACTTACACCTCCCTGAGAAATGGAATGACAACTTCTGGCTCGGTGTTTTCCAGGTGGGTATAGGCCGGATTGTTGACCAGATTACATAGCTGGACAATCTCCTGCTGCTTTAACACGTGAGCCTGAACCTGTCCGTCCTCAAAATGCTGAACCAGACGCTTGGCTTTTTCCTGCAAATCCCGTTCCCCTGCTTCCTGGCGCTGCCACAGGATCAGGTAAAATTGCCGTTCTACCACTTCCCCCGACAAGGCAAAGGTGTTCATCTCCAGCATTTCTTGTCGCAGCAATTCCTTCTGCTTGGGATCGGCAGCAGGAAGCAACGCGCCAAGCTCGGAAATCAGTGGGGAGATATCGACTGGACGGCTGACGGCAAGAAACTTAAACGGGAAACGGACAGAGGAGAGTTCTGCTGTTAATTTGCTAATAATCATTCGTTTCTCGGAAGGACTTAACAAATCCAAGCTGATGGGAAAGATCCGCAAATAACAGAGTAGCCAGCCGTCCTGGGTGTACAGGAAGTTCCCACGAATGTCTTGAACATTTACAAATTGCTGGGCTGTTTGCGAGGCGAGACCCGTTTGCTCTCTGGATTTTGGTTTGCTTTTTTTCAAGTAAACGAAAACAGCTCCCCCGCCAACTAGGCAGAGGAGCAGCATGAGAATAGGCAGCAGCATGGATGCGGCACCACCCTTCTATTTTGTTTTTTGCGGAGCAATGTGCCAGTCCGAAAACAGATTGCCGGAAATCGTAATCGTGTCTTGCAGCTGGAGGGTCAGCATTCCATCCGGCGTCCACGCATCCAGAATGCGTGTGATGGGTGTATATGGGCCATCCGGGAACCATATCGGACTGAAATGCACGCGGCTATTGTAGGTGGAATACTCGTTGGGCTTCAGCCAAAAGTTGGCGTTGTAACCACGTTCCTTAAGATCATGGAGCCGCCAGTATGCCTGATAACCAAACTCCGGGAAATAGGAAACGGCATGTTGTGCACCAGTGATATGACTGCTCGGCGCATTGGAGGATAGAGTAGTAAAGCTGTTGATCTCCAGGCCATAGCCGGATTTCATGCGGTTTGATGAAAGTGAGGGGGATTTGGAGTCGGGGACAACGGATTGATGGGCAAGGAGAGAAGCGGTATAGCCCGTCCAGTCGTAATCCCACCAGCCGTTATCCTTCCAGTACCCATAATCGACCCAATATCCGCCGCCTTTTCCGTCTCCAACCCATTGCCAGTTAGGAATCCATACCCAATACTCATGCCAACGGGCTGACCAGATGCCCCAGGATGCGGTTGTCTTGGTTGAATAAGCATGGATGGAGGGAAGTTGAAAGGACGGTCTTCGATCCGTTACTTTCGGATCAGGGGGTGGATTTTGGCTTAAATCAACGATAGAGGCGGTGATGCTATTCTGGCTTACACTGCCCTGTGAGGATTGGACGGAAACCGTAACGGTTTGTGGGGTGCTTGGTGTTCGCCATTTGATCCATACCAACTGGCTCTCTCCCTCGGGGATGACAATGTTTGTGACCGTGTAGCTACTGCCCATGAGGGAAAAGGTGACGCGGGCCGGGTCTTTCGGAGTAATTTGCACGGAAGTGGAAAGACGGATGGAGGTAATGACATCGGTATCAGTGCGGTACTGATAATGGGTCTGGCTGGGCGGCGGTGTTGTTGGAGCTTCCTTGAAGCGAACAATGCCCAGGCCCAGGGACGTTATAATTTGGTCGTTGCTGACGCGGTCACTGGTTGATCCATCCCAAGCGGGAAAGCCGAGATCGGGCGTTTCCAGAAACATGGCCAGGGGCAGGTTTTGATGTGACAAACTAACCATTTTGGAACGCAATCCGCCATTCAGAACTTGATCATAAAGGGCTGCTTCATGGGCAGTCATGGCCATTTTAACTCCATTAAAGGTGATGTATGCAATAGGTTCGAGGAGGAGCTTATAGCTGCCATTGATGAGGGTGTCATAGTCAAATGCTGTCACTTCGGCAATATAACGAACAACCAGCTCATCTGTAAAGTAATTCTTGATTTCTTCTATGCTGGCTTGACCACGATCAGACTTAATAATAAAGGGAAGCTCTTTCTCCGGTTGAATATAGTTATAGACAGCTGTATTTGGTGTTAGGTTTATGCCATTCCTATATTGCAGCTTGCTTACCTTTCCAAAATGCATCAAGGTTCTGGAAGGTGTTCGGTTTGTGAAATCAACTGGAGTGGTTACAGGGGTTCTGTCATCATCTCTAACAATTGTGACGCGAACACCTTCATCATGTGTATTCCAAAAATATTGACCGCTTCCACTACCCATCCCGCCACCGCCGTGATCAATGTTTCCGTCTCCGTCTCCATCTGCATAGCTGCTGATAGGGAACATAAGTAGTATCAGCAAGGTCAAAATTATGCTGGGAGCAATGTGCTTTTTCACATGCATGACCTCCTGTGAAATTCTAAAAGCGCAGCTTGGTCGCTGCGCTTTTAGAATCTGTTTATTATTATTTGGATGTCAGTCCATTGAGCCAACTTTATTCCCGGTAAGCTCATCTCCATCGTTACCTACCGTTGTACCTTGAGTTCCACCACCTTGGTCTTCTACCCAGCCGAATCCGGGAAAATAAACCTGTCCTTTACTATTTTTATCTCCAGCCTTTGGCTCGTCCGTTTTCTTATTCGGCTCCGTGTCCTTTACCTCGTATTTAGGCGTGGACGCAGGAGTTTGAGGTTTATCGGTTACCTTTTCCTTGGGCTTTGGTGGCTCTGTGGGTTTGGATGTCTTTTCCGGTTGGGTGATCGAGACTTCGACTTGCTTCTTTTCTTTTTCGGGTTGAAGCACTGGAGCATCAGAAGGGACCGGCAGTTGTGTAATATCGGGAACCAACACAGGAGAAGGGCTTGGGCTATTCAGAGGGACAGTTGGACTGGGGGAAAGGTTCAGTACGTTTACGTCAGGGATTGTTGTTGCCGTTGGAGTAACGATTGGAGCAGCATTCGTGTCCTCACTATTTGGATCGGACGAGCCACTGATGGTCCATATTCCGATTACGCCAACAATCAAAATTCCAACAGCAAGCAGCAAGGCTTTTCGCTTCACAATCATGCATCTCCTTAGGAGTAAGAGTAGTTGCAAGGAATTATGCTTACCTTCATTGTACTGTATAATTCTGTAAAATCCAATAGAACCGGCGATCTGATTTTTAGCGAACCTCGTCTGCTCCCGCTTCACTAAATCTAGGCATATAGACCGCCTGAATAGGCAAATCGGCTTGATGGGAGGCAAATGGCTCCAGCCAAAGGAGAGGGGCACCTCTAGATGAATGACAGCCTGGGCCGTGAATTGCCGAATGTTGCCCGGGGTATCCGGGGCAAAAGGTGTATTCAGGATAGTAACAGATAGCCCGGAAAGGGTGTATTCAATCTGATCGCCTGTTCCCTTCACGTACTGATTGCCCTGCTGGGCAAGTCCCAGGGTTTCACTAAGCCGGGGATAAATACGACCTGTAGATACCTGCTCTGTCCATCGGCTGGAGGCGCGTGAAAAACCACCGGAGTAGCCTTGCCGCAGTCCGGCATAGACATTGCTGTAATTTTCGGTGGCTACGGCAATGATTGCGCTTTGGACGGCATCGCGCACACCGCTGGCAATGATGCTTAGGCGTAGATACTCATAGATCGCGCAGGACAAGATAAGTATCGCCAGCACAATCGCCACCGTGAGCGGAAACCCGCTGCCGGAGCGGTTAGTCCAGATACGTTTCACTTCCAAAACACCTCGCTTTTTCCGGTAGCCTTCGCCGTCAGGTCGATAGGGAAGGAACCAAAGCTGCCAAACAAGCCGATATTCATGCTACTTTGCAGCGTGAGGGTCACTTCTTCATTGATCTGGATCTGCCCGGTTCTGCTCCAGGAGATGGTGGGAACTATTCCTGTTTGTAACTGCAATTCCGCTGCCCGCTGAGTCGTTTCAGGACCGACCCGGCCCGAAATCTCCGCTTCTCGCACTAGCTCTGCTGCAAAGGTGTCCAGTTGTTGCTTGGTCACGAATACGGGAAATACCTTCACAGCCAAGGCCACGCACAGCATAGCCGCCAGCACCAGCACGACTACATCCACATAACCTTCCCCGCGTTTACATCGAATGAATGGCATGGGATTTCTCCTTTCTTCATGGGACGAGCAATGGGTTTAAAAGAGCTTGCCCATTGCCTTCATAATTTCCATGCCCAAAATGACCATGTACATGAGCATAAAGCAGGCCAGCATATAAAAGGAATATTTGCGGATTTTGCCGGGGCGCTTCATGGCGATGAGTTTGAGGCGCTGGATTTCAAGCAATTTGAAGTCATGCGCGAGCATGTCAAAATAAACCATGCCCTGGTCGCCGCGCAGCACCGCCAACAGCCCTCGCACGACATCGGACAGCATGGTGCTGCCGATGCGGGATTCCAGCCGGAGCAACGCCGTTTCCTGGTTGCCGCTTTTCATATCGGCAATGGTCATGTGAAGCTCGCTCTGCAAGCTGCCACCTGTATGTTTGGCGTACACCTCCAGCATTCGCAGCACATTCCGCGTGGCCTTCAGTTCCTGGGCAATCGTCGCCACAAAACGGGGCAGCTCCGCTTCAATCTGCTCCCGTTTCTTCCGCACCACTTCATCAGCGGCACGGGTTTCCTTGAAGAAAACAGCAATAGCGAGAAAAACAAACAAGGGGGAGAGCAGTGGGAGCAGTGGAAGGACAAGCAGCCCACCGCAAAAGATAAGGCCCGCCTTGACTATCGCTCCAGCGAGGTATACCTCCGGCGTCAGAGTCATGCCCGCAGAACGGAGGGTCGCAGCCATTTTACGTTTGGTGTAGTCACTAAGAGGCAGCTTACCCGCCAGCCAAGCGGACAATCGGAACAGCAGGATGTGCAGGGAAGACGTTTTGTGCTTGCCGATTTTTGCCACCTGGATGACAGCGCGGGTAGCGGCAAGAGTGGGCAGTTTACATACATCGGCCAAAAGAAAATAGGCTCCGGCCGCAACCAGCAAACCGAAGCCCAGCAGTAATCCTGTCATAAAAGAATCATCCCTCCTTTATCGCTCCCATTCTTCATCAAGGGCAGCTTCTATCGTTTCGATGACCAGCATTTCGTCAGCGGAACAAGGAACCGCTTCTTCCTTACTTTTTAGGGTAATCATTTCATAGCTGGCGGATTTCTCTGCCACCTTCGGCATCTGCCCCAGCTTGGCAAGAGAGGCATAACCTGTGCCACCAATGATGATGTGGTCCAAGACGTCGATGCTTAACGGCTCAAAGATGGCTACCATTCGCTCGGTGAGCAGGACATCCTCCATAGAGGGCCTTAAGCTGCCGCTCGGATGGTTGTGAGCTAAAAGCACCGAGGAACAGTCACAATTTAGTGCAGCCTTCAGCACCTGCCGGGGATAAACTGGCGCTTCGGCAATGCCTCCCTCGGAGATAATGCGAGTCTCAATTACTTGGTTGCTTTTGTCCAGAAAAGCAACCATAAACCGTTCCCGATCCTTGAGTCCGCTTAAAAAAGCAGAGAAATAGCTGCCTGCCAGCTCCGGGGTGGTAATTTTATGTTTGGCATTTTCCTCCTCCCACTGGAGCACCCGGTAGGCTTGGATAAACGCATGGAGCTGCTCGACTTTGAGAAGCTGTTTGGCGTTAAGCTCCAGGACATGGGGGTGCTCGATGGGATTCATCAGGCTGTTGGCGGTCCCGTAACGCTGCAATTTGCCCAACGGGATACCGGTCAATTGATGGAGCGAGTGGACATAATCGGCAATGATCATTTCATCTAAAGGGACCGGGGGCATCGGGGGCGCTCCTTTCCGCAGCAGCAGTTGTCATTACCTGAAGGACATGCTTAACGGCCAACAGCTTTTCACCTAATTCAGCGGGCAGCCTCCAATCCTCCAGCCGATCCCAAAAGACGGTTGTCCCATGCTGGTGAATAAGTAGAGCGATCTGCCCGGTTTCCTGCGATGTAGCTTCCAGCAATTCGCCCAGCAAACGGGCCGATTCATCGGCGGAATGCATGAAATCACTCCTTTCTCATCGCTTATATTCCAAAGGTCGGGTCAAACGGATCACCGCCGCAAATGAAACAAACAGCGCCAGAGCGCAGAGTGCCAATACGATATGACCGTGAGTACTGGCGGTAAGGGTGTGAAACCAATCCCGATTCAGGAAGTAGAGCAGTGGAATGTTGCCGATCATCAGCAGAGCCATTGTCAAAAACTCCTTAAGCGGTTCATAGAGCAGATAATCCAATTCCGCCGATACCACACGCATATCGGACAGCTTGGTGACAATGGGCATCAGGGTGGATTTCAGTGTTCGATCTTCCTGGCAGGCGGTAAGCGCATCGCACCATTCCTGAAATACGCCGTCGTTGATCCGGCCTTTGAGGCTTTGGAGAGCCAGACGGAGATTGGCGTGAATCAGCTTGGATTCGGATAAAAACGCCTGAAACACATCGGCTACAGGCGGATTCAGGTATGGCACATTTTCCTCCACTGCCGCCAAAATGTTTTCACTGCGGAGATAGGAGGTGGTGATAATAGATAGTGCCGTTTCCAGTTCGCCATGAAGCCTTTTCTTGTAAAAGGTGAATGTAAACAGCACCCCCCAAAAGGGCAGCAGGGCAAAACCCCCTGCCAGCACCGGCAGCAGCCACCCATTGTGCAGCAGGATGGCCAGCAGCGCGCCCGTAAGTGCAAGCATCAGGGAACCGACAAAAAGCATGCCCAACTTGTCGCTTTGCCCGGTCTGTTTGAGAATCGCCCTGGCCTCCTGCACCGTAGCCCGCCAGCCTCTGAACTTTTTGGGATGCTGCACCGCCCGGATTTGTTTGCTGAGATGTTGCTTGCGGGCGGGAAGGTGAGCGAACAGTCGGGCAAGCTCCGGGATGAATCGTTGGGGAGAGAGGTTCAGCAGCAGCAGGCATCCTATGGACAAACCAGCAAAGGATAGCAGGTGCAGAATCATCATCGGGCTTCACCTCCAAGAAGCGATTGCAGCATGGACACCGGCAGGCCATTTTCCAGCAGCCGCTTTTGCAGGCCGTGCGAGATATCATCCACCTTCTCATAGGCTCCTTCGATGACGATTTTCCCGGCAACTTCCCGTGTGGCATGGACAGCGTAACGGTACAGGGTGATAATGTCGCGGGTTCCATCGGGCCGGATGCAGCACTCGGTGATCTCCATGATCCGCCGTGTATTGTCCTCCAGCTTCTTCACGAACAGCACCAGCGGGAACGCCTCTGTAACCAGGTTATACAAGGTGTTGTCGTTCATCTCGTATTTTTGAGTGCAAAGCGTCACCATCCGGTAATAGGTGGACAAGCAGGAGTTAGCGTGTGTGGTCGTGATGACGGTATGCCCGGTACGGGCCGCTTCCTGTGCGGCGAAGGCTTCAGACGATTTCATCTCTCCTACACAAATGACATCCGGGTTGGCGGTCAGGGCAAATTCCAGCAGCTTTTCCTGGTCGATGTGCTGCCGGGGGTCCTCGCTGGACCGGGTCACGGTATGAACCACATTATTCAGTACCTGCCCATTTTCGTCTGTGACAACCAGATCAAATTCACGCGCACCTTGTTCAATCGTAAAAATACGTTTGTCATAAGGGATGGTAGACAGCAGCCAGCTCATGAGGGTGGTTTTGCCGCTGCCGGTTGCTCCGGTGACGCACATGGACAGACCGTAACGCAGGCACAGGCTTAGAAAATCCAGCATCTCGGCCGTGGCGGTACCACTCTTGATAAAGTCCTCCCGAGCCAGTTTTTTCGGATTAATGATCCGAATGGAGGCGGCAATGCCCTTTTCCTTATCTGTTACTGGTGCGCCAAAGACAGTGATGCGGATGTTGTTGGCTAGACTGCCGCGAACAATGGGCTGCGAGTAGTCGAGAATCATGCCCGACTGGTGCAGGAGCCGCCGGATCACATCTACCGCATGTTCCGGCGTGGCAAACTGCTCGTCTGCTGGAACGATGCGTCCGTCCGTATAGCTAATTTTGACATCGTTGTAGCCGTTGATATTTACCTCCTCCACCTCCCTGGCGAACAGATAGCGGGTCAGAAAGGAGTATTCCACCATTTCGGCGTACAGCCGGTCGATCAGCTCATCAAAAGTCATTCCGGGCACATGCAGCCGGTGATCGGTCAGGTATTGGCTCATATAGGCCGTGATCTGTTGCTTTTGCTCCTCCGGGCGGCGGCTCATCAGGGTAGCGTATTTGCCGGAAAGATACATTTGCACCTCTTTTAGCACATCGGTAAATGGCCTGGACTCTGTGGACGAGAAAAAGAGCGCAGCTTGATTCATTCCTTTTCACCTCGACGTTTCGGCCATAAGCGTTGCAGCACGGCAGTGATTTTGCCGGTGGGATCTACCGCAGACGGGGAACGGGGACGTGATGGAGCTTCCGGCTCTTGTGGAAAAAGCAAGCCGAGGATGTTTTGGATAGCGGCCTGATAGACGGCAGCCTCTTTGCCGGATAAATCCTCCAGCAGCCGGGCGGAGGCTGCTTGCTGCTCAAGCTGGGCGACATGGGGAAGCATGACCTGAACGCCGCCGAAAACTTGGCTGTACTCCCGGTGATCCTGCTCCAGCTTCACGTTGGATAAAATCGGAACCAGCGCGGAACGTCGAAAACGGGCATCTGCTAAGAGTGGCAGGTAGGAGGCGTAGAACATCAGGCTTTTCAGGTCGCAGTGATGCAGGCGAATGACGCTGTCCGCCAGTTCAAGAGCAACCGTGGAGAGCGGGTCGGCGGACAGATAACTGGCGCAATCTACCAGCACCACATCCGCCAGATGGCGGGCCAAGGTCAGGAGGTCCACTGCCCGATCCCGGTCATAGGCGGCATACGTGAAGGCGGTGTCTCCTTTTTTGTAGCCCAGCAGGGCGATATGCGGTGAAACATCCAGCGGCAGAGCGTAGCGCAGCAATTCTTCTTGGGTCAGTGCCGGAAGGCTAAGCAGTTGTCCCAGAGAAGCGTGATTGTCGGCTCCACGCGGCGCGATCGTGGCAAGGGAAGGGCAAAGTGCATCACAGCAGAGGATCAGCACGTTTTGATTGCGGGCGGCAAGGGCTTGTGCCAGCTTGACGACGGTGATGGTCTTCCCGCTGTTCGGACTTCCCCACACGGCAATCAAGGATTTATTGGTCATGGGCAGGCTCCTCCGAGGCTGCTTGCTTCGCAGTAAAGTAAGCAGCCTGCTTGTCGGTAAAGGCTTTGGCGGTGTTAGGATCTCCCCGGTACACCAGCGTCGTGTGCAGCGTTCCCTTACTCTCCAGGTCGGCTAAAAGCTGTGCTTGCTGCGGCAGCACGAGGAGGGTCAGGGTAGACGGCAGCTCCTTCTCTTCCTCTGAGTCAGCAGAGGTGCTGCTGTTTTGTGCATCCAAACCGCTGCTGGCGGTTACAGCCAGCACCTCCACATATTGCAGCTCTGGCGGGAGGGTGGTGGACCGCAGCTCGCCGTAGTCGGAGGCGATCAGGGCTACGATATCACCGGGCTGCAGCTTGCCGGATAACCCTGCAGCCAGGCTTTTAATGGTGACGGACATCGCCTGTTTGGCACCGTCCAGCCGATTTAGATAAGCGTCCAGCGGCAGGCTCGACAACTTGGACGGCAACAAATAGTCACCTTTTTTTAGGTCCACAGCCGCATATTGGCCGATGACAGCATCGGGTGATTTCAGCACGTCAGCCGGTAAATGGTAGGCTCCCACCTGAACGGTTTCTACCTGATCGGCGGTGATGGCTGCTCCCTTCGATATGTCTTTGATGATGCGGACAATATCGGTCTGTTCGCTGGCCGTTTGGTTTAACAGCGGGGCAATGCCCAGGCACAGCACCAGGGACAGCAGGATACAAGCTGCGCCCAGGACGGTGCGGTTTCGGAAAAGCTTTTTCAACTGGATAACCTCCTAAGAGAGCAAATGGATGAGAAACGCCAAAACGCCGCCTGCTGACAGAAATGGAGCCAGCGGCAGCGCAGTTTGTTTGGCGGTTTGAAATCCGGCACGAAATCCAATTCCGGCAGCAGCGAGCAGCACCAGGGTTAAGCCGATGATGCTTTGTAGTGTCCCATAGACAGGACCCAGCACAAAGCCGCAAGCAGCCATCAGCTTGATGTCGCCGCCACCTATTTTGCCTTTGGAGCATACGGCGGCAATCAGATAAGGCAAGCCAGCGACCAGGAGACCCAAGAAAGCGTAAACGGGAGAGAAACGCAGCAGCCCTACAATAACGATTGCCAAGGGAAGACTGTCCGGGATCTGCCGAGTTTTCAGGTCGCGCAGGCTAGCGTAAAGCAGCAATAACATAAACAGGATGCCTTGAATAACCTCTGCGGACAGGAGACTCATAGCTTCTCTCCCTGCAAGGGCCATTCATTAATGGCGCGATACGGAAACCGTTTTTGACTCCTTTTGAAGACCATCATAAAGCGGACTTGATCTAGCACCGACAGGTTATGCCGGTCTTTGGTCGTCATCATTACCGAAGCAGATACGCCGGTCAAAAAGGTGACCATAGCAAAGGGTACGCTGCCTTTGAAGAGCCAGATCAGGACCGACAAGATAACAGCAAGGCCGGAACCCAGGATCGATTGCGCCAGTTGCTGCTTGCCAAAGCCAGGAAACCATTCCGCCTCCGGCTTTACGCCCATGGGGATGTACAAGGTTTGCTCCTGTGTCATGAGGGGACGGGAAACCTCCTTTTTTCTGTAAAATAAAGAAAGCGCCATGGTTGATGCATCACTAGCTTGATATAATAGAAGGAACTGAGTATGCCTCATACACCAAATGGAATGGAAACCAACCGGATTATTCGGTACAATTACAGGATAAGAATGGAGTGGATGGTATGGCGGATGTCTTGCACAAAAAATACGTTCTCATGCATAAGAACACCCCTGTTGCCGAGATCGAGCTTGACGAAGCCTCCTGCGCGATTTCCGCTATAGGCCATGTGATTGAAGAACGTCATGTTCCCACCGGAATACCGGTTAAACGGGGACGAATCGACCGTTCCGCCCTGAATGAATGGTGGAGAGGCCGCGCCATCCCTGCCAGCCGGGATGGAATTAGAGAAGCTCTTGTTGAACTCAACCTGAGCACCACCCAAAAGCTGCTGGAAAAAAGCTTGGGTTTGAGTTTATCCGACCACTATTGGATTTGCCCCGCCGGTTCGGAGACAAGCTGGTCCAAGGTTAACTTTTTCGACAATCCTTTTTCCGATGATGTAGGTAATGTACTGTTTGGTAAAGGCTCATCGGAGCACATGAGCCTGATGTCGCCGGATAATACCTCGGACGGCTGGTTGAAAAAGAAATGGAGTATTCTGGACGGAAAACGCTGTCTCATTAAAGGTGGAAGCGGCGCGACCCAACAGGAGCCCTATAATGAAGTGGTTGCCAGCAGGATCATGGCGCGGCTGGGCATTTCCCATGTTCCCTACACGCTGATGGTGCAGGACGATTATCCGTACAGTGTGTGCGAGAATTTCATTACTCCCGAGACGGAGTTGATTACGGCATGGTATGTGATGCAGACTCAGCACAAGCCTAACCATGTGTCGGTGTACCAGCATTACTTGAACTGCTGTGAGGCGCTGGGTATTTCCGGGATGACAGATTTCCTAGACCGCATGATCGTCGTGGACTATATCATTGCCAATGAGGATCGGCACCAAAACAATTTTGGCGTGATCCGAAATGCGGAAACCCTGGAGTGGATTGGGGCCGCTCCGATTTATGACAGCGGTTCATCCCTCTGGTTTTCCAAGCCACAGTCGCTGATTTCACCGACGGCAAAGCTGACCTGTAAGCCGTTTAAGACGGACCACAACGAGCAAATCAAGCTGGTGACATCCTTTGACTGGCTCGACCTGTCCGCGCTGCAAGGCATCGAGGAGGAAATAAGAGAACTTTTTCGCGGCTCGCTTTTTATTGATGAAGCCAGATGTGACGCCCTTTGCTTTGCCTTGCAAAAAAGGATCGCCATGCTGTCAGAGGTTGTCCATTCCCGCACGAGTCTGCTTTGGTCGGATGATCGAAAAACGGATGTTGAGGGGGACATCGCCTACAGCGGTGTGCCAGACGAGGAGGATTGGGAACGATCCTAGAATAGGCGGGTAAAACCCCAAGAACATATTGTCCCTGTGAAGTCTGGTTAGTGAGGATTCGCAGGGATTTTACTGTGTCCCCCATCTCCGGTAAAGACTTTCCGCTACCGGTAGTAAAACAAGATGATCTCCTTTACCTGCCAAATGCTTTCGGCCAAAATGTAAAACAGCACGACATTGCGTGCGCGCTTTTTATATTTCGCCGCTTCCTCATCCGCACCGGACAGGCGGATCATCGTATAGATGAAGCGGCAGACGCAGCCCAAGCGGATCAGGCTCATCAATGCCTGGGCCAACTCTTCCAGCGTGATCATCCGATCACCCGGCCTTCGTCAGCTTGCGGGCCATGCCGACCAGCTTGATGCTGTGGTAGACGTTGTTGACCACACTGCCTCCGCCGCCTGTGGTAATGAGGAAATCGGAGAGGAAACGCGGCGTTCGGATCGCCAGCATCATGCAGGCCATGCCCCAAAAGACATGATTTTGCAGCATAAGCCCCACACCCAGCTTGGCAAGGGCAATCTGAACCACCACCGCCAGCATGGATTGGGTGAATTTTTGAGCATAGGCCCGGAATACACCCTTGTCATTGTCGAGCAGTCCCGCGCAGGCTAGAGGGATGCCCACCCGCAGGATGAACATTTCCAAGCCCCGCATGAGAAACTGAAAGTAGAGAATAAAAAAGCAAACGATGAAGATCAGGCCGAACACGGCGGTTACGAGTCCCGCCGATTCCAGCGCATTGATCCAGGTTTGCCAGTTGTACTGCGTGGATTGGCCGATTACTGTGAGTAACTGGTCCGTCAAGTCCTCCACCATACTGCCCAGCCAGGTGTAGATGGTGGGAAAGCAAACGGCTACGGCCATTGCCTTGAAAAAGTTGGTCAGGAGGAACAGCGGTTCCTCATCCGGGTCGCCATCTGTCCACAGCACATAGATTTCAAAGCCCTTTTTAAGAAATTTGAGTATCATCAGGGCCACGCCAAAGGTAAACACAATGTTGTACAGGTCTTCCAGCAGGTTCGCGCCGGTGGTCAGCGTCATGTACTTCTCCGCATAGAGTGAGATCGGGACAATCTCTTTCAGCAAGCTGTCCAGGTACACCAGGGAGCCGTTCAAAAGCGCGATAATGAGCAGCAACAGGATTTTTTCCAAGATGGTTCCTCCTTTCCGCAAGAAGCGGCGCTAGTGCCGCTTCCGCTGAAGGTTGTCCGGGCTTACCCTCTGTAATTGAACATCTCCTTGATCCGCTGGGTAAGAGTTGGCAGGATTGTGCCATTGAACAGCAGATACAGCCCGGCCAGAAGCAAAGCTCCAATGACCACGGCAATCAAAATTTTCACGGCGGAATCAACGAAGCCTTCCCCGCGGCGGTTATCAAGCGCGTTTTTAATAACAACAACCGCGTACATGTTCTTTTCCTTTACTTTCTTCAACACGTTTTTCATTTGTCCATAACCTCCTGATTGATGATGAATAGAAAAGAGCCTGCCGCAGTGGGCAAGCTCGTCTTACTTGTAATAGCCAATGATGATATTTAGCGTAGCCGAACCCAGCACTACGCCGATGCAGGACACAATGGCAACGATGATGCGATTATTCCATTTTTTTTGATCCATTTCATCGGCAGCGGAGCGGCGGATGCAGAAATAAATAATGAGCAGGCCAGCTATAACAGGGGCTAGAATCATCAGCCAAGTGGTAACATCTCCGATCAGTTTTTCGGTTCCGGTTACCAATTTACTGTCCTTTATGTCGCCTGCAGCAAAAGCGGAGGGAGAGGACAGCAGGCTCCAGTAGAGGGTGTAAGCAATTAGGATGGTATAGCGCATCCGCAAAGGAAGCCAAGCCCGCTGCTTGCCACTTCTCATTCGTCGGAGGCTGGCGGCATAAAGCCACCTGCTGCTCCCGCCGCCTGTTGCCGCTGCTCGGTCAGTTGTCGGGTAATGTCCTTTTGGTAATAAATCCAGATGTTCCACAGTTTCACCTCCTGGGTCGTATCTGTTAAAATGGGGCGTCGATGTTCACGTTCTTCCCGCACCTTGCGGTTATGCTCCTTGTCTCCCAGTCCCATCATGCGGTTAAAGGCCCACTGGCTGAGATCGGGGGAGAACATCATCCCTGGGTGAGTGCGGGAAATAACAATCTGATAAGGCCGGGAGACACGCCGCACCTCATCCACGGTCAATAGCTTCCGCTCCAGCAGGTTTAAGCTGTGGGAAGTGCTTGGCGTGGAGTATTTACTGTGGGAAGCGGATAGCTGGTAGCTGGAGGTAGTATACGTCCCCAGCTTTTCGCTGATTTCCCGCAGCGTCTCCAGATCGTCGGCCTGCAGGTATATCCACGTCTGGCAGTTAGACTTGATGGTGCTGGCGGCGTGGTCGTCGTATTTTTCCTTGAGCTGCTCGAAGCTTTGTAAAAACAGATTGAAGCGCATTCCCCGCCCACCGCCGACTGTCAGTTTGTTGGTGAAGTCGGCAATAGGGGTAAAGTTGCCAAACTCGTCTAGGATAAAATTAACGCGCCGTTTTAAACGTCCGCCGCGCTCATCCGCTTCGGCGGTTAAGAGTTCATACAATTGGGAAACCATTAGAGAAGCGACCGGATAAAACGTGGTTTTTTCATCCGGGAGAATGATAAAAAGCGCCTGTTTCTTGTCGCCAAGGCTGGCTAAAGAAAAGTCGCTTTTGTGGGTGATGGCGTAGATGGATTTGGAGGTAAACAGGCGCAAGGTGGTCAGAGCCGATGTGTAGAAGCTGCCCTTGGTGCGAGCAGGAGCCACATCGGATATACTGAGCAGCGCTCGGGCTGGGTGGTTTTGCGGCAACCGTTTGATATACTCCTGCATCGGTGTTTTATTGCCAATCTGCTTCGACATCTCCGCGAGAAACCAGTAGACATTGGTCAGGTTCTGGTACTCCGGCCGCTTGACGTTATCCCACACCACGCTGAGAATCGAAGCAGCAATCACGGACATTTCGCCATTGGTCCAGATTTTCTCGCCCTGAGCCTTGCCCACCAGCACCTGGGTCATATCCCAGGCCAGCATTTCCGCCTGTTCCTGATTTCCGGCAAGCGTGGCATCAATGACCGGCTGAAGCAGGTTGTAGTGGTGGCTTTTTTCCGGGTGACGAAAATCCAGTGTTAGCACGTCATAGCCGAGCTTTTGTAGCAGGACATGACTGTAATGGAACAACTCGGCTTTAGGGTCGCTGATGACCATCGACTCTCCGGCCAGTCCCAGCAGGCCAATGGTTTGCAGCACCACAGTCCGGGATTTGCCGCTGCGGGTGGCTCCAATGCAAAGGGAATGAACATCATCGCCAATATAGTATAGCCGCTCTTGGTTATGCTCTTGGCGCAGCCCCAGCACGATACCGCCGGAAGAGAGCCTGAGCGTTTTTTTGGTATCGGCAGGCGGATCAGCCGCTTCCTTCGTTTTCGGAATATTCTTCGGGTGGGGGAGTTTCATCGAGGGATTCCTCCTTGTCTTTTCGTTTAAGAAATTCCAGGTCATCATAGCCGGTCTGGATCAGCCGCTGGAGAAAGGGCTGGGAGAGTTCAAGCGTTTGGTTTTCAAACACATGAGGCAGTTCTTCCTCCCGTAGCCAGCGGGCTGAACCATGCTGATATTGCCCAACGGGAACCGGCGTTTCGATTCCGGGCGCAACCTGTTTCAGCTTGCTTTGATAGGGCTGATTGTTGGCGACGAAAAAGAGAACGGCAAGAAGTAGAATGATTCCTTGCAGGCAAAAAAACAGCAAAAAGTGGGCTTTGTGGGTGAGCAGACTGGCCAAGCTTTGCTCCAAGGAGGGGAGGGCGAGAGATTTCGTCGTGCCGGACAAGACACCATGCAAAGCGGAGGTGAAAAACAGATTGAAGACCGCTCCGAAACCAAACAGCAGTGCCGCCAGCAGCAGCTTTTGTTTGGTTTTCACCACTCCATTTCCTCGTTGGCAGGTTCAAAAAAATCTTCGGGCGCTTCTCTCGCCTGCAAGGTGGGGATCATCTCTTGATGCGTGTAAACCTCTGCCTGACCAAGCAGTTGTAGCTCCTGATTGGCTGCCTGGTCCAATTGCCGCTGCAAAAACAGCGACTTTGGTGCAGGCTGGTCATGAATATGGCCCCATTCCTCGGTATGCAGGTTGTGCATTCCCACATACTCCGGGTGATCGTCACACAGCGTATGCAGCAGACTGGCTTCATCGACGACCTGTGCCAGAACAGCAGGGTGGGAGGCGGACAATTCAAATACCGGAATGGCACAACGATCCAGAGAATACAACAGATACTCCCCTTGGCCGGAGGACACATGCACCGCCATCTCCGACAATACCTGTTCCCCGATGGTTTGATGCACGGCCAGCATTGGTTGACTGTCTCGATCTACGAAGTAAATCCCGTTGCATAAGGCTTGGAGGTTGGAGAGGGATTTCCAGGTTGTGTCCTGCGGTGGTGCAAACTCGCCAAAATATTCCGGGGCAAAATACTTGCCCTCCATGGCCAGCTTCTCCGGGTGTTCGGCTAACTCGCTTAACTCGGGATGGGTAATCGCTCCTTGTTGGGCCAGTTCATAGGCCGGTACAACGCTCTTTACATCGTCAAAGTAAATATGTTCTCCTTGCTTATCTCCCCATTTCAGCGCCTCTTCGCTGAGTGCTTCTTTGGCATAATCGGCGTCCAGCACAAGGCCGTTGTTGCGTTCGGCTTGCATCGCATAGATGTGCAGGCCAATCTCTACGCAGGTTAAGATCGTTCCCCAAATGGAGGTTTCTGGCTGCGGCATGAGAATCACTTCCTTCTATAGAATGGGTGCTGTTACCGGGACAATTCAGCCACATCCAGCAGTTCCGGGTTGCCGTCATAGTCGTGGGCAAATTCCGCTTCATAGTTTAGATGGATGTCCCGATCTTTCAGGGCGGGCAGGAAGTCCTCCAGCTTCTCGATCAGGATCTGCACCTGTTCGAACTGCTCCATCGACTTGTCATTAGGGGTGATGAGGAATTTGACCATTTCATCGTGAATGAGCACGAACTCGGATTCGCTCAATAATTTCCTCCCATCCACCAGCCCGCTGCGAACGGCGAAGTTTTCCAGCGCTTCATCCTTGTTATAGAAATATTGGCGCTGCACCGGCACTTGATTGTCTGGGGCCAAGCGATAGGTGGAAAAGACATACTCGAACAGCGGATGATGCTTGCAGGCTAGAGTCACATCACCGTATTCACTGAGCTTGTAGACGCCACTAGCGATTTTGGCGTCTTTGTCCGTAAATGGCTTTTCAGTGCAGATGCCAAGCTGCAGGGCGGTTTTTCGGGCCAGGTCCTGAATGCTGCTCATCAGCCGGTCCGGGACGGTCACAAAAGGATTTTTCTCAATGCTGTCCATCCGCGTATAGAAGGCGACGAGTTGGCCGTTTACGTATAGGTCAGCCAAATAGTCGGCAGAGGTGGAGCGGCGAACCTCGATGCCCTGCTCCGCCAAGGCGGCGAAATAGGTTTTGTAGAACTCAGCTTTGCTTTTCATCGTTAGATCACTCCTTGAGAACAAAGTGTGCAGCGATTAACGTTCCCTGTCGGCTTCCTTCTCGGCCTCCAACAAAAGCTCATCAATAGGAAGCAGCCGGGCATCAATCTGATGCAGCAGCCGGTCGATGTCTTCCCGTTCTTCTACTCCCATGTCCCGATCCTGAGCGCCGCGGTACAGAAGAGCCGCGCGGATGACAGAAAGCTCGTGAGGTCCGATGAAGGTTGTTTTTTCTGCCAGCCCGCTGCGGGACAGGAAATCCTCTTTGGCTTTCCCGTATTCATTCTGGTAAAAGTAATGTCCCAATGCCAGTCCCGTTCGCTCAGCATTGATCTCCCACGTGACGAAACGAAATTCACCTTCCCCGTCATATCGCGCCGCCAGTACATGCCGATTGTATTCCAAGAGCTTCCGGTACTCGCTGACGGAGTGAACATTCATCGGCGGCGCTTCCTGATAGGCCCGCTCCATTTCCCATACCTGGGATACAATCGGGGCTACGCGGAAGGCAAGCTCCTTGGGTCTATCGGCAGGATAAAGAATAAATCCATCTTCCTGAATAAAGGCCGTGGGCTGATCATGATAAGAAACGACAAAGGCTTCGTCCGGATTGGTTTGCGAGTCCAATGTGAATCCTGCTTTAGCTAACTGACAACGCAGTACATCTTGCAGCCGCTTATTGTTCTCCATCTGTTTTCTCCTTTCGGACTGATATGGCAGGAACCGGAGCAGGCTTTGGTTTTTGTTTTCTATCATTGGTTTGCATCGGGCGACGAGGAAGTTGTTTCATCATCTGTTCAAAGGCTTGTAGCTTGCCATCGGTAAAGAGCATGTTCATTCGTCCTTTCCTCTTGTGGACCTTCAACTATCCACAGGTTATTAACAAAATTCCCACAAAAAAACACGCTGCTTGGAGCGTGCGGGTGAACATCTTGGTCTATCGTTCCATACCACGATCCTTATTCCTCAGCAGCCATTCCTTTTTGGCCTGTTTGGATAAATCGCCGCTCAACACTTTTGCCTTGTCGTCGTAGTCGAGCCCAGCGTGCATGGAGAGGCTTTCCATCAGGTCCAGCAGTCCAAGCAGTAACTGTTCGGCCATGGTGTACTGTCGATGGGCTTGCCTGATACCGAAGTCCGCTTCCTTCTCCAGCTTGATGATGGTGCGGATGGTGGAGAGGATACGATTGGCAATTCGCTTTTCCGCCTCGTTCTGATACTTCCTGCGCTGCTTTTCCAGATTCTCAGGGTCGGAGGTATACAGCTTGGCAAGCTGCAATTTCGCCTCTACATAATCCTCTACCATTTGAGCCAAATAACGGTTTTCTTGTAGCAGATCCTGCACCAACTCATCTACAACTATTTTCACCTCCGGCGGCAGTAGCTTGTAAGCGAGTCTTCCGGTTTTCGGCATCTGGCTGCGCAGCTCAAACAGCCTGTGGGCCAGCCTCTTCACCGCAGCGGGTTCTGCCAAATGATGTTTTGGAAAACGTAGCAGGGAGTCTTCATCCTCATTCTTGAAACGTTCCTGGAATGCTCGAAATGTTTTCGGATTCAGTTGCTTCAGGTAGGCTTCAAATTCTTCAACCATTCGGTCGGTCACTTCGGTTATGCCTGACTTGAATCGATCCCGAGAAGCGCAAAACTCCTTGATTTTATAGGCGAAGGTGTCTTTGATGAGCTGCTTGCGGATACGGTTGGGGACTTCAGGATGGGTGAAATTTTTCATGATCGTCTGCCCCTTGTCCCAAAACACAACATGAAGATGAGGATGATCCTTCTCGTTGTGAAAAGCAGCGGCCCAGCACAGATTTTCTGTCTTGATTCGGTTGTGGGTAGCGAGAGTGGCGATGTGCTGCTCGATGTATTGCTGCCAGTCGGCAAAATCGGTCAGGCCTAATTCCAATGCCGTTTCGGTACGGAAAGAAATCACACTGCGGTACATGTTTTTGCCGTCCTTGGAAATTTGACGGGCGATACGAGCGACTTCCTGCCAAGATTGAAACACTTGTAATTCGCCGGGCTTAAGCTTGCCGAATAGGCCATGGGACAGGTTTTCGTGGCGCACTGCGCCGGGACGGGTAGCGATGTACCCGATGTGGACATAATTGCTAACAGCCGTTTTTGGGTGGTTGGGGTGGAAGAAGCGCTGCTTATAGATCAGGGCTGACATCGGTGTCGCCTCCGCGTAAGCGTTCCAGATTATGGTCGAAAGTGTCACCAGAGAGGAATAACTTTTCGGCATCGGTCAGCTTCATCTTCATGTACTCGACGGCAAGCTGGCGGGCTTTCTTTTCGATCTCGCGGAAGGTGGTGTAGCGGTTCGTGTCAATGAGGTCGGCAATAATGGCAATGGTGGAGTAGTAGGAGGCAGCGGACATGATGAGATCCTTGCTGGCCAGTCCGGCCAGACGGTTGCTTAGGCCATCAATGGCAATCTTGATTTCCTGCCGGATGATGACAGTGATAAAATCAATCTCCTCGGTGTAGGCTTCTATCGACATGCCTTTTGTGATAAAGGCTCGGACAATGTCCGCCATACTTAGATGTTTGGTAGCTGCATACTTTTTGAGAGACTCATATTGTTTCCTGGGCAGCTTGACGGTAATTTGCACGGTTTTTTCTGTTTGCGCCAACAGCAGCACCTCGCTTTAGAGGGTCTTCCGCCAGCGACATTCGATTGCCGGGGGAAAACCCTCAAAAATGTCGGTGGAAGCTCTGCTTCCACGCGGTTTCCTTCGCAAAATGACATTTTGCTATTCCTGCCTTTACACCCTACCCCCAGAGGTGGGCCTCTGGGGGTAGGGAACGGCAGTAACCATATCCAGTGAGAAAAAAGGGGGGATTGCATAAGGTCAATCACACCTTTCAAAATAGGTGGAACGCAAAAAAACCACATCCGTATGGAGTGGCTTTAAAGATGATGCAGAACGCTCAACATAGAAATAGTCACATCGTTGTTAAGTTTTTATTTACTTCGAAGTATCTATAGTTCCATACAGGTTTGTAGCATCTCAAATGTTTTTCCACCTTGTCCTTAATCAATTGATCAGTTTCTACCATACTTAACCATAAGTAGCGGCTGAATGAGAAGAACAATAACCTATACTGGATGCTAACAGGGCAAGATATATCATCCATCAATGAATCACTGACCCAAGAGATCGTTTATTTTTTTTGTGTAACTCTTTGAATTCCCTTCATGAAGAAAAACATGCTCAATGCCCATGTTACACCAGCAGCAGCTATAAGTTTAGAATTCTCTTCTGATTTCATTTCATTAGGTACATTAGAATTCCCTTTAATAACAACAATCCACAAGATAATACCAATTGATAAAGTGATTAAATGCGAGAGGAACCATCATAAACAGATTTTTTTTCGATATATAATTTTCTTATTACAATAAAAAAGGAAAGACCCATGACAATAATGAATCCCCAAATCAAATAAGACAATACTTCGGCTTCCATCGGTAACATAACACTTCATCCTTACTTTAGTTAAGTAGGGGTACCGGTACAACAACCAGTACCCCCCAAGCGAAAAGTCTAATATGAAGTTCGTTAGTTTGCATTAATTTTATCAAGCTCCCAAGAAAAGTAAGGAACTTGGACTTTAATATTATTTATACGATCTTTGTTTTGCAATTTGATAATAGATTCTGAAATGTCTAAGCCACTTCTCATGGAGAACGTGGCAGACTAGCCAGGCATTGTGTGTAGCGTTACCTCTCGTGATCCTCATCTTCATCTCGGGAGAGAAGTTCACTATCCTGCGTTTGATGAAGCAATATGTGTTCAATTTGTTTTTGGAGTTCTGGCAAGCTGGCCGTAATGGTTCCCCAAAGCACGGCTAAATCAATGTTCTCGTAATCATGGACAATGCGGTTTCGCATTCCCCTTATACTTCTCCATGGGATATCAGGGTATCGTTCCTGTGTCTCATCGCTGATGTACTTGGCCAACTCACCCATTTGCGATACGGTAAAGGCACAGGCGGAGACAGTTTTTTTGTCGGCCATAAATTGCTCAAACGTATATCCTTGGACGTATTGCAATACGTCCAGGATGTAACTATTCAGCTTCTGGAGAATAATCCGTTCTTTACTTTTCATAAAGTACAACTCCTTCTTGCTCGATGGCAGCACACATGGCAGGATTGTGCTTCAGTTCGGTCCACTCGAACAAGTCAACCGATGTATCCAATTGCTCGGTGATATCCTCTAGCAGGCCGTAAAAATGAAGGTTTAATAATTGACCTTGGCTGTCGATCACAATATCGACGTCGCTTTCATCGGTTGCGGTACCGCGTGCATAGGAGCCGAACAAGATTGCGCGGTGCACAGGAGCTTTTGCAAATACAGAGTGTAGTTTTGATTTTATCTCGTCAATTTTTTGAAGAGTACTCATATTTTCACCCGCCAATCACATAATTGAGTTAACAAACAATGACACCTCAAGCTTAGAGGAGGAAATAGAGCAGTTGCAAGAATTAATGGGGTATTACCGTTCCGCGAGAGACACCTCTTCTGAATCCATGGGATGCTCTCTATCTATTATATACCTCAATGCGCATAAATCTTCATTAAAATCTTTTGTTTGGGGTTTTTCCACAGAAGTTTGAAACCCAAGGTTGGCATACTTTTTTGCAAAAAGAAGGGCAGCCTGCTGCCCCCAGTTGGGAGCCGGGCTGCCGTCACGATAAGTGGCGTTATAATCGTAAGCGTCAAACCTAACCCACCTATAAACCCCCGGCAAAGCATGAGATCATAGGCGTATCTTAAATCGAGGAGATTTGCCAGATGACCAAAGCCGAACAACGCCAGTATGAGTGGACAGAGCGCAT
>NZ_JACBYI010000051.1 GCF_019352175.1 Paenibacillus sp. S150 | reverse complement strand
TCCGGTGACGGATGAAGGAAACTCACTCCTGAAGATGGGGAACTGACGAAGGAAAGCCGTGTGCGGGAAATCCGCATGCACGGTTTGACGGGGAGTCCGAGGGAGTAATCCCTCGTCTTACCCTACTCGTTTAGGAAATTATGCTTCTCGTCAATTGTGGATAAGGCAGGTATGAAGTTAGGGGGAAATTATATTGCGTCTTAATCGTGCTGAATCGTGCTGAGTCGTACTGATTTGTGCTGAGTTTGCTGAGTTGCTGGGTTGTGCTGAGTTTGCTGAGCCGTGCTGAATGGTGCGGAGTCTGAGGGATCTATGTTTTGCAGGAGGAAGCGGGAATAGAGCAGGTCCAGCCGGGGCCGCTACCGGGGCAGGGACGTGAAGTGGAATGGAGTAAAGTGGAATTCGTAAGGAATAAGTACACTTACACGGACGGATGGGTCTTAAAGGAATCATGGGAAGCTGGCTCCATCTAAAAAATAGGGGCCGGCACTAAGTGCGGACATAGCGGAGGGTCAGAGGAATTCCGGAGAAACGATAGTGTTCGCCTTTAAAGACTGTTCAACCAGTAATCTTATTCCAATCAGGAGACCGGGCTTTAGCAGCGGCCGGAAGAACCCTCTGAACCCGCCGGACTTTCATTCACATCATCAACCGCTGATTTTGGCTTTGAGCCAAAAAGGTAATTTAGTAAAAAGGTAATTGAATGTATAGGAATGGAACCGGAGAACCTGAACACGCTGATGGAACGCAAGGAGGTTCATAGGGAACGGAAGCGAAGTGTAAAAAGTAACACTAATAAGCTGGAATTCTGGCGTGAACGGGCTTTAGTGGGATTTTGTACACTTAATAGAGGTCCACTCCCCCCATATGGCTGATTTCAGCCGAATTAGTTGTACTTTTTCCCACTAGGGATGAGCCGGAATCCGAATGCGGTGGATTAGTTATTCTTTTTACCACTAAAATGGCTGCCCTTTGGATGAATGGTTCAAGTTCAATCTTAGTTTAGACGTATTCCTCTGCAAGGGAGAGAAACTCTGTATTCACCTATCCTTAATCCGGCTATTTCCCGCATATACATCAATTTACAGTGGCTATCCAATCCATAGCAGGTTATACTTCCGTTAGAATAGTTGCTGTCTCTGCATAAGCTTAAACAGGAAGCCATTACTAGCCGATATAGGTAGTGTGGAGTGCAGAATAGGTTGCCGGACCCAAACTTGTGAACTTAGTGTTACATATAATAAGCTGAGTCAAGTTATAAGGTTGCAAATGAGAAAGACAGTACTCTCTAGGCCCGCTTGCAAAGCCGTGCAAGTATTATTTTTCAACGATGTGGTAATAGTTGGATATTAATGAGGCAGATCAGTTTTCCGGCAGTCTGGCGGAAAACATCGGGATGGTGAACATGAATGAATAGCAATTATATAAATGCGGAGCAAGAAATAGAAACCTATGCAGGCAAAGATCTTGGCTTGACTTATTCAGCGGAGTGCAGCTTTTTCAAGGTATGGGTGCCCACAGCCTTCACCGTGTCGCTTGTGTTGTATGACACCGGCGGGAACGGCACGGAGGGAGCAGGCTCCGGGTTCCGGGACAGCGGCCGGATCGTGAATATGCTGCGTCAGGAGGGCGGGGTTTGGGTGGCCCGCCTCTCGGGCGATCTGAAAGGCAGGTATTATATGTACCGTGCGGTCTACGGGGACGGAACCATCAGGGAAGCTGCGGACCCGTATGCCAAGGCGGTGTCGGCAAACGGTGTACGCTCTGCAATTGTTGATCTGCGGGATACCGATCCGGAAGCCTGGGCCGGGGATGAGTCCCCCGCTCTGCCTCATCCCGCCGATGCGGTGATTTATGAGCTGCATGTGCGCGATTTCTCGTCGGCTGCGGATTCCGGCATGCAGCACAAGGGCAAATTCAAGGCATTCACTGAATCCGGGCTGCGGGATTCCGCAGGACATGCACTCGGCATTGATCATTTGGCGGAGCTGGGCATCACCCATGTGCACCTGCTGCCGGTATTTGATTTTCAGACCATAAATGAACTCGCTGCGGATAGCGGAAGTGCCGCTGAGCCTTATTTCACCGAATACAATTGGGGATATGATCCGCAGCACTATAACGTGCCGGAAGGTTCTTACAGCACCAATCCGTCTGATCCGGCCGTCCGGATCCGCGAAATGAAGGAAATGGTGCAGGCGCTGCACAGCAAAGGGATATCCGTAATCATGGATGTCGTATACAATCATACCTACTCAGTGGAGAAAGGGCCCTTCCAGCCGCTGGTGCCGGACTACTTCTACCGGCATGACTATAACGGCCGCCTCTCGAACGGCTCTGGTGTAGGCAATGAGCTGGCTACGGAACGCCCGATGGTGCGCAAGTACATTAAGGATTCCTTGGCCTACTGGGCATCTGAATATCACATTGACGGATTCCGCTTTGATCTGATGGGGCTGATGGACAGTGTGACCATGCGTGAAATTTCGGAAGAACTGCGTCTGGAGGTTAACCCCAGTCTTCTGCTCTACGGTGAGCCCTGGACCGGAGGGGAGTCTCCGCTGGCGGCCAAAACACTCAAAGGGGTGCAGAAGGGCAAAGGCTATGCAGTCTTTAATGACAATTTCCGTTCCGCGATCAAAGGCGACAGCGACGGGTGGGGCAAAGGATTTGCAACCGGGGAGTACGGCAGGGAGGGTGCGGTTGCTTCCGGGATCAAGGGAGCGATCCATGAATTCACCGACTCCCCGGCGGAAACGGTGAATTATGTTGCAGCTCACGATAATTTGAATCTGTGGGATAAGGTGCTTGCCACACAAGGCCTGCGCCAGGCTGCGGGGCTGCCTGAGCTGGACAATGGACGGCTCAGGCACGGCGGCTCTGTCGAAGCGGCCGTGGCCGCAGCCGATCCGTATATTGGAGTGGATCCGCAGGATATTCTCGGCGATGAAGCCGTACGCCGCTCTCTGCTGGCAAGCGGGATCATTTTGACCTCGCAGGGCATTCCCTTTCTGCAGGCCGGAGATGAATTCCTGCGCAGCAAATACGGTGACCATAACAGCTACCGCAGTCCCGATGCCATCAATGCCATCCGCTGGGAGAACAAAGGGAAGTTTCTCCCCGTCTATGAGTATTACAAGGGGCTTATTACGCTGCGGCGCAAGCATCCGGCCTTCCGCCTGCATGGACGGCAGGAAATTGAGCGTTCGCTGGAATTTCTTCGCTGTGACGGCGGAGTGGTATCCTATCTGCTAAAGAACAACGCCGGCGGCGATGAGTGGAACAATATCGTGGTGATTTTTAATGCCAATCCGGGACCGGTCATTCAAGCGCTCCCTGAAACGGACGGCTGCTGGAACATCGTTGTGGACCACACTTCTGCCGGAGCAGAGGCCTTCCGCAGTATTGAGGGCCCTGAGGTACAGCTTGAGGGATTGTCCCTGATGGTGCTCTATGACAAATACGGGCAGCCCGGGCCGAGATCCAAAATTATTGAAATCCATTATGAACGTCCGGACGGCGATTACCGGGGCTGGAATCTATGGGTGTGGGGCACAGGCATCCAGGATGGACAGAGTGATTTCCGGCAGATGAAGGACGGACACGCGGTAGCGCGGGTTGAAGTGCTCCCGGAAGCTGCTTCCATAGGCTATATTCTCAGGCTGAACGACTGGGAAGAGAAGGACGGCGCCGGAGACCGCTTCATAGACTGCTCAGGCAGCAAGGAACTGATTCAGGTAATCATCCGGGACCGCGTGCAGGAGAACAGCGGGGATAAGGATGATCCGCTTCAGCTGACCAGTTAAAAATATATAAGCAAAGGAGCTGCTCTGTACTTCCCCCTTCTTGGGGGATTGCAGAACAGCTCCTTTTTATGTAGCGGGTGCCTGCAAAGCGCCGGAGCAGACCTGAAAGCCAAATGCGGAAGTGTTTTGTTGTTTATTTGGACTGGTCGGTGTATTCTTCATCCACCAGCTTGCTGTACAGATTAGCTTCGTTGCCGCCGTGGTTTTTGGAGCGGTACATCGCCAGGTCGGCAGCGCGGAGCAGCTCATTGATGCTGATGCCGTGCTGCGGATACAGCGCCACTCCGATGCTGGCTGAGGTATGGAAGCTGGAGCCCTGGTTGATCGACCAGGTTTTATTGAAGAGCTGCAGCAGGCGGTCCAGCATTTCATCCAGCATCTCCGGGCTGGAAAAACGGTGCAGCACTACGGCGAATTCATCTCCGCCAATACGGAATGCCTGTCCGTAGCCCTTTACGGTCTGCTGCAGCTCACGCGAGAGCAGCTGCAGGAATTCATCACCCGCCAGATGGCCGAGTGTGTCATTGAGCTGCTTGAACCGGTCGCAATCGAGCAGGGCGAGCGCGATATCCTGTTTGCGTTCCTCCGGCTGGCTGATCAGATTCTCCATATACATTTTGAAATGGGCCCTGTTGGGAATCGCGGTCAGATGGTCATAGAAGGCCAGCTTATGCAGGCGTTCCTCATATTGCTTGCGCTGGGTAATTTCGCGGGATACCAGCATGAACTGTGCCGGAAAAGCACTGCCGCCCTTAATCGGGCTAACCTTTGTTTCGAGCCATACCCAGTGCCCATCCGCTGAACGCATGCGCAGCTCGGAAATCCGCGGAGTGGCCTGCACCACACTCTTGAGCTTCGCCCAGGTGATTTCCGCCTCGCGGATATAATTGGAGAGCGGAGTCCCCTTGCCCGGGGTATAGCCGAGCAGGCTGGAGTGGGAAGGAGAAGCATACATGATCAGCCCATTGGGATCGGTCAAAATAATAAAGTCGGACATCGACTCCCCGATTAGCTGATACAGCGACTTTTCCTCAAGCATTTCATTCTGCAGGCCAATCAGCTTGCGGCACAGATAAATAATGACAAGTACCAGCAAAAACAGGAATAGCGAGTATACGGCGAACAATGAGCTTTTTTGATCGCGGAATTCCTGCGTAACCTGCCGGGCGTAGCTGTCAATCAACTGCTCGGATTGGTCGAGGGGCTCCCGCACATGCTCCAGAAGGACATTAATTTGCAGGGCAGAAAAGGATTCGGGATTCCAGCCGTTCTGGACGCGCTGTACAATAAGCTCCCTGCCTGTATCCTTCCAGGTTTCAAATGGGCCATCGAAGCCGTACAGTGCATTTTTCAGCTCACCAAGCAGCTGTTCACTCTGTTTCATTCCTCTGAACGGATTCTTCACGGAGTTGATATTATCCCCGGCCCTGCTGAGTCGCTGCTGCGCCTGGGCATTGTTCTCCTCGAAATTCCGGGACAGCAAGCTGCGCTGCTCACCGGTTATATTCCCGTTCATGGCGGTATGGAGTGCCAGGGCAGCCTGGTACAGGTCACGGTCGGCGTTCAGAATAAGCTCTGAATTCTGATAGACATCGTTATACAAGGAATCGGATAATTTGTTCATCGTATGATTCAAATACAAAAGGGAAACAACGCTGATGCCAACCAGAAGAACGGAGATAGCGGCAAATAAAAGGATTAGTCTGCGTGTGTTTTTGAACTCGGGAAAACCTGCCACTTCATCCACCCCCTGCAAAAGCTATTAAGTGTTCTTATTGCTGTGACATGAACACGCGAAATATATCCATATGGGGACCAATTGCTAGTGTGTGCAGGATATTGAAGAGAGATTGCGATTCAAGCGAGTCATACAGAGCAGGGGAAGAATGAGGTGGCAGGAATGGGAATCTCCCGGTATGATCGAAGTTTCTTTTCTCATCAGTATAAAGGGCGCACTCCTGTAGAGCAATTGAATGTAAAAAAATGGATATGTCCAGCAAAAAAATCAGGTCCGTTATCCGTGCCGGAGATATGACAATTGATCCTTTCTGATGTATGGGTTTACGGAATATAAGCCCTTCTCTATAAAAAAGATTATGTATAGCCTGCTGCCTTATAAACATTCCAGCCCTTAAGTCCTATTACCCAACTTTATTGCAAACGATACCCCCTCATACAATAATCCGAGATATAGAATCCCGGGTTGCCTTAGGCATATTGCAGCAGTCCGGACAGAAAAAAAGCCGCAGGCCCCAGGAAAAAGAGGCTTGCGGCTTGATATGTTACAGAATGCCCGGGTAAAGCCAATGGCTAGTCATTGCGCAATGCATAGATAGGGCGCATTCTTGCCGCCTTGTTGGCGGGCATCATTCCAAAGACCACTCCGATAAACAAAGAGAACAGAAAGGAGATGATCACCATGTTCCAGGAGGTGGCCACATTCATTGAGGTGTAGTTGCCGACCGCCCAGCTGATACCCAGCCCCAAGCCGACGCCAATTAATCCGCCCAACCCGCTGAGCACAATGGATTCAATCATAAACTGCATCAGAATATTCATTTTTTTGGCCCCGATCGCTTTGCGGATGCCAATTTCCCGCGTACGTTCATTGACGGAGACAATCATGATATTCATAATGCCGATACCGCCGACAAACAGCGAGATGCCGGCAATTCCTCCGAGGGCCATGGACAGCGTATCACTGGTTGCCGACACGGTCTCCAGCATTTCCTGGGAATCGAAGACTGAGTAGGAGTTGTCGGCGTAGTTGAATTTCGCATCCAGGGTTGCTTCAAGCTTGGCCTTGACCTCGGTCACATTATCGGCAGAGGTCGTTGTAATGGTAATGGAGCGGACACCCTTGCTTTGCAGGAAACGCTCGGCAGTGGAAATCGGAATCAGGATCTTCTCGTCATTGGACCCTCCCAGGCTTGAGCCCTTGGATTCCAGAAGTCCAACAATCTTGAAGCTTCTTCCGTTCAATTGCACGCTTTCTCCAACAGGATCATCAGTGCCGAATAAGGTTTCCGCTGTGTCCGAGCCGATAAGGGCCACCTTTTGACGGTACTCTGTATCAATATTCAGGAGGAAACGGCCGGATTGGACATGAAAGTCCTGGACATCCTCATAGCCCGGGGTAATTCCTTCCATTGATACGGTTGTATTCTCCGTCCCGTTCTTGGCAGTGACGTTGCCGCTGATCACCGGAGATACCCCGTCCACGCCTTCGATGTCCCCAAGCGCCAGGGCTTCCTCATAGGTCAGCGAGGTTGTGGCGCCACGTCCTGTAATATTAACCGTCAATTGATTCGTACCAAGTGAATTCAGTGATTCAGTGATCTGGGAAGTGGTCCCCTGGCCGATGGATACGAGCGCGATGACGGAGGATACCCCGATAATAATCCCAAGCATCGTAAGGAAAGCTCTTATCTTGCTGCTGAGGATGCTTTTCAGGGCCATTTTCATACTTTGGAAAAGCATCATTAGGCATTCCTCCGATCCTCTACGAGATTGCCGTCCTGGATACGGATAATCCGTTTGGCCTGCTGGGCAATCTCCAGGTCATGCGTAATCAGAATAATCGTGTGGCCCTGCTCGTTGAGCTCGCGGATCATTTGGAGGACCTCCTGGCCGGTCTTGGTATCGAGCGCTCCGGTAGGCTCATCGGCAAGCAGGATCGGAGGCGTGCCGGCCAAAGCTCTTGCAATGGCGACACGCTGCTGCTGTCCGCCGGACAATTCGGAAGGGCGGTGGTGAATCCGCTCTTCCAGCCCGACCCGGACCAGTGAATTCCGGGCAACCTCACGCCGTTCACGGTGCGGCATGCCCCGGTAGATCAGGGGAAGCTCCACATTTTCGATGGCCGACAGCTTGGGAAGCAGATTGAAATTCTGGAAGATAAAACCGATCTTCTCATTGCGGATCTGCGCCAGCTTGTTATCCGACAGCTTGCGAATTTCTTTGCCATCCAGGAAATAATCCCCTTCATTTGCAACATCCAGACAGCCAAGCATATTCATCAAGGTTGATTTGCCGGAGCCGGAGGGGCCGATGATGGCCACAAATTCGCCGTAATCAATGGTAAAGGTCAGGCTTTTCAGGATCGTCATCGTTTCACCTGCCATGACATAGCGGTGAATCATGTTCTCGACCCGGATAAGCGGTTCAGCGGAGCTCATCGGCCGCCACCCCCGGGCATGCCGCCGCCAGCACCGCCACTGAATCCGCCGCCAGTACCGCCGCCAGTACCGCCGCTGAATCCGCCGCCAGTCATACCGCCGCCAGTCATACCGCCGCCGCCAAATCCGCCGGACATGCCTCCGGCCTGTGTCTGCGCCGCAGATGAGGAACCTGTAGAAATGACAGTCGGGATGATGACTTCATCGCCTTCACTTAAGCCGCTGACTATTTCAATGCTGCTCTCATCGTGGATGCCCACTTCAACAGCAACTCTCGTCTGGCCGGTTGCCGCGGCCGTTCCTGAGCCGCTTCGGGCGCCGGAGCCGCCTCTGCCGCCGGCCTGGCCATAACCGCCGGCACCTGAACCGCTTCGTTCGCCGGCCTGCCCGTAACCCGAGCCGCCGCCAGGGAACTCGCCGCCGCCGGGGAATCCGCCTTCGCCGGCTTGCCCGCCCGGCGCCTGCCCTTCAGGCGCCTGCCCTTCGCCGGCTTGGCCGCCGGGCGCCTGCCCTTCGGCTGGCTGTCCTTCTGCGGCATTTCCTGCCGCTTCGTTGCCTGCTGCATCAGCTGGAACACTAACGAAATACCTGCCGTTCACTTCCGTGACCGCCTCAATAGGTACGGTCAGCACATCGTTTTTCTCTTCAATGGTGACCGCGACTTCTGCAGACATGCCGACAAGCACGCCGTCCGATTCATTCAGCCCCACTGTAACGTCAAACAGCGAGACGCCGTTGGAAGAGACTCCTTCTTTGGCAATGTCAATAACCTTGCCGGCAAATTCCTTATCCTCCAGGGCATCCAGTGTAATCGTAGCTGCCTGGTCCAGCTTCACTTTGGGAATATCAAGCTCGTCGACCTGCACGGTAACGCTCAGGTTCTCATAATCCGTCATAGTGAACAGCTCCGTGCCGTTCTGGGCCTGCTCTCCGTCCGTAATGTTCACTGCGGTAATCGTCCCGTCAATTGGAGCGGTGAGCGGGTCGGGAGGCACCATATCCTCCTGAATGTCAGCAATGGAATCCTGCTGGTCCTGGATATCGCTTTTGGCTTTGTCGATAGCTGTTTTCGCGGAATCCAGCTCTTCGTCCGTGGCGTTGTTCATCGAAAGCGTTTTGTAATTCTCCTGCTTGTTTTCCAGCTCGGTCTTCAGATTCTCCAGAGACTTGCCGGCCTCTTTGAGCTTGTCGCTCATATCGGCGGCCACAAAGGTAATCAGCACATCGCCTTTTTTGACGACATCGCCTTTCTTCACCATGACCTGGTCCACTTCGCCGGCTTCCTTGGTGCGGATGCTTTCGCTGTTAATCGCCGAGACAGATCCTGAGCCCGACACGCCGACCAGGATATTTCCTTTGGTCACGGCGGCTGTATTCAGCGGAGCCGCATTGACCGCTTTGTTCTGGTCAGGCCACAGCACGTAGGCAAGAATACCCGCAATGGCAACAACAACGATACTTGAGGCGATCACAATCTTTTTCTTCTTGTTCATTCCGTTCCTCCATCTTGCTTCAATATAAAAGGCAGTATATTTCTAACAGATACCTGAGAGTGATACGGAGTACCGCTGCTTCGGAGGCATATGCTTCTCCTGGGCGGGGCAGCCGTTTTCACTTGAAATATAAGAATTTATATGCTGGCCCACTAAATGATCCTTCTATTTCTCGCTGAACCCCCCCGTCCCTTATAAGGACGGCGTAGCCGTTTCTGCTTGATGCGCTTTGGCTTTTTTCAGCCCGTCGATTTCATTGCCCTCTTAACTGCCGCCGGCCCCGGTTGCAGAGGAAGGAGATGGAGTAGGGGTTGGAGTCGCTGTATCTGTTGCCGTCGCAGTTGGAGTTGCCGTCGCTTTAGCCGTTACATCGATGGTAAAGACCTGACTGCCGAGCGCAATCCGCTGACCTTCGAACTCGTCGTACAGGGTAAGGGTATAATTGCCGCCTCCGAGAGTCTGGTACAGATTGCTGCTGAAGGTTGTAGTGTACGTGGTGTAAGTTCCCGTTGTCAGGTCGGTTCCGAGCGTAAGCGACTTCTCGAAATACTGTCCGAATGGATCGCTGAAATGCAGAATGAGCTTATGACCGTACTCGCCCATCTGATAGGAGGTATCCTGCGATAAAATGTAGTTGACCGCCAGTGTGAAATTGCTGCTGCCCTCAGTAATACTGCCTGTTGAATTGGAGATCGCCAGTGTGTAAGGGAACATCGTGATGTTGGTCAGACTGGTTTGTGCCGTCACTTCCGTGGCGGTCAACGGGATAGCGGCTGTATTTACATATCCGGTTGCTGCCGTGCCGGCGGCTGTCAGCTTGCCCTCGGCCACTCCCTGACCCACGTACAGCTGAAGGCTGGAGGTATCAACGGCAGTAGGCACTTTGGCCCAGAAGGTAACCAGTGTCTTGCCTTCAGGACTGGTCGACAGCTCGGACTGGTTGGCTGTGGCTTCAAAGTACTGCCCGTCTGCTGTCTTAAACTGGGCATAGAGCCTTGACAGATCCGCCTGGCGGGTTTCCTCGCTGTTCATTTCCACTTCACTGTATACGAGCTTGGCGCTGCTGCTCTTGTAGACGGTGGTCAGGCGTTCCTTCACACTTGCTTTTTTACCGGTTGTGGTGATTTTGAAGGCTTCTCCCGCTGCCAGTGGGGCAATGCTGGTCACGGCCCCGTCTGTTGTGCTGAGGGAGAGGAACTGTGTCACATCCTCGCCGCTAGTTTCCTGGAGGATGATTTTGGTCTGTCTGTAATCCAGGGTGTACGGCACACGGGCCAGCACGGCAACCTGAAGGCTGGCTCCGGGGGCAAGCGTGGTCGTGTCATTATCGATAACAAGCTGTGAAGAAGATGTCAGATCATTCTGGTCCACCTTGAGAATTCCGCTGAGTTTGGGCAGCGTAACCGTTTTGGAGGTGGAGTTCCGGATGCTCAGTTTGGCCTGCACCAAATCCTCGTTGCCCCATGGCAGACGCTGCAGGGACTGCAGGGTGACGCCGAAGGTTCCATAATTGTTCGTCACACCGCTCTCCGAGAGGACATGAGTATCGCTCTCCAGGTTGTAAGGGATTGTGAAATAGGCGACAGGAAGGATTATTCTATCCGTATCCTCGCTGGCAGGCGGTATGACTTGAAGCTGGAGTTTGTCCTGGGCAAGCTCCAGCGGTATGCTGGCGCCAAGGGTGATAATCTTCTCTTCCAGAGGCTTCAGTGTCAGACTGCTGAAGGCTGTAGTCGTAATCGGGAAGTTGTATCCTTCCGCCGATTTGACGGACAGCACATAGGATGGCAGTGTAACGGACTGGCTGCCCGTATTTTTGACCCGCAGCTGATAGGTCCAGATGCCATTTCCATTCTCGGAATATACGGTTGCCTTCTGCAGCTGCATGTCCACAATGTTGCTGCTGATGGACATCTTCTTGGTGGCGCCGGCGGCAATGGTGAAGTCGGCAGTCGACGCTGCCGGAAGGTTATAAGACGCGACCGGAAGGTAGAGCTTCAGCGTTTCATCCAGCTTGGCGATTTGCAGCGTCATTTTGGTCAGGTTCATATAGGCGGGAATTTCCGTCATATAATAAAGCGTCTTTTTTTCCTGCGGCTGAAGCTTGTACTCCGAGCTGCCTTGGTCCAGTGCAAGCGTAAAGATAGAGCCCCCGGACGACTTCAGATACAGGCTGTAGCCGGGGTCCGTGAGCACCTTGGTGCCCAGATTGGTGAGGGTAACTCCTACTTTGGCATAGACCTTGCCGTTATACTTGTAAATCTGCAGTAAAGACGCCCTGCTTGTGACCGGTATGCTGTTCAGCTCTATTTTTTTGTTCTCACCCTGAAGTGCGGAGAGCGAATAATTGGCAGGGACGGTAAACGTACCAATCCTCTGCTCGTAATTGGCTGCGCTGAAGTTCCAGCCGTACATGCTGATTTTGAGTCCTTTTACCGATGAGGCTGTTCCGATATTGGCGTAGTATGTAACGCTGGCGGTTTCCTTGGAGGCGATTTTTTTCTTTGAAGCATCAGCGCTGACGGCGGTTCCTTTGATGATACTGCCTCCGGGAGTGACCACCTTGGAGAAGTAATTGACAAGATTGACGCTGCTGCCAGCCGTATTCGTGTAGGTCAGCGTATAAGTAAGGATATTTCCGCCGTTCTGGCTGAAAATACCGACATCGCTCAGCTTCACGCTGAGTGTGGTGCCCAGCTTGATGGAGCTCAGCTTGGCGAGTGTGGAGATTTCTGTAACAGCAGCAGCTGTTGTGGCCTTAGTTGCCGCTGCCGCAGCGGCAGGTGCCGCCGTCCCGGCAATCCAAGGTACTGAGCTTACGGCAAATGTGCTGAGCAGTAGCAGAACATAAGCCTTTCTTCGATTATGCATGAATTTCCCTCCCTGTATAAAAAGCCTTTGCCATCCGGAAAGCTGCCGCAGGAATAAGGACAGCCAAGCTTTTCTAATAACGAAAAATATCAAATTTGGCTGAACGTTAGCTGAAAATTATTCCGGAAAAGCGCTCTGAAGCTTAAAAAAAGCTTAACGTAAGATAAAAGAAGGATAAAAATTGGTCTAAATTTGTCCGGCTTGTCAAAACGGCTGATTATGCATATAATAAATGGGCATATCTTCTTAAGCAGAAGATCATTTGTATTCAGCAGCATCCTAATGAAATGCAGTGATGGAGAAGAGTAAGCAGTGCCTGGCCTACAGGGAGGAGACGCCGCAGACTGAGAGCGTTTCTAGGAGAGCAGAGCTGCCGAAGTTCACTCCGGAGCAGTTCCTTGAATTCCATTTAAGCTTTGGCTTGAAGGGGAACGTAGGGGAAACCGGCCGCAGACCGTTATTTCTGTATAAAGTGAGACAGGTCTTTGTCATGCCTAAAGAGGGAATAGTGCTCTTAAGGGATGCATAACAGACGGTCTAACAAGGGTGGTACCACGGTCTTTTCGTCCCTTACCGGGAGGAAAGGCCTTTTTTTGTTGGATAATGAGATAAGGGGGCAGTACACGGAGATGAAAGAGAAGCTTGAAGCATTGAAGGCCGAAGCGCTCACGAAGCTGCAGGAAGTAAGCGATCCGCAGGTTCTGAATGATTTGCGTGTGAAGTATCTGGGTAAAAAAGGCGAGCTTACAGAGATTCTGCGCGGCATGGGCGGACTCAGCGCGGAGGAGCGCCCGGTCATAGGCCAGGTGGCGAATTTGGTGCGGAGCGCCATTGAGGAGATTATCGGCACGAAGCAGGAGGCCTTCCAGCAGCAGGAAACCCTGAACCGCCTGACTGCGGAAAAGGTGGATGTAACCCTGCCGGGACGCAGACTGCCGCAAGGCGGGATTCACCCTCTGAGCCGGGTGGTCCAGGAGATCGAGGATATTTTCATCGGCATGGGCTACAAGGTGGCGGAAGGCCCTGAGGTGGAAACAGATTACTACAACTTTGAAGCACTGAATCTGCCGAAGAACCATCCGGCCCGCGACATGCAGGATTCCTTTTATTTAACGGATGACATTCTGATGCGCACACAGACCTCTCCGGTGCAGATCCGCACCATGCAGGCGATGAAGGGCGAAACGCCGGTCAAAATTATCTGTCCGGGCAAGGTGTTCCGCCGTGATGACGATGATGCGACCCACTCCTTCCAGTTCCATCAGATTGAAGGCCTGGTCATTGGCCGTCATATCCGCATGAGCGATCTGAAAGGCACGCTGCAGCAGTTCGTCAAGGAAATGTTCGGACCGGAGGCAGGCATCCGCCTGCGTCCAAGCTTCTTCCCGTTCACCGAGCCAAGTGTCGAGGTGGATGTGAGCTGCTTCAAATGCGGCGGCGACGGCTGCCGCCTGTGCAAGCAAAGCGGCTGGCTGGAAATCCTTGGCTCCGGCATGGTTCACCCGAACGTGCTGAAGATGGGCGGCTATGATCCTGCCGAGTACAGCGGCTTCGCTTTCGGTATGGGTGTGGAGCGGATTGCGATGCTGAAGTACGGCATTGATGACATCCGCCATTTCTACACGAATGATATGGCTTTTGTGAAGCAGTTCAAGGGAATTTAGATTTTTGGCGGGCTTGCGGGGCGGACGGGGAATGGAGAGGCGCAATTGATTTGGGTTTCTGATTTCAGATGAATGAGAAGACTAGTAAAAAGGGAACGGAGAGAAAATTTGGAACTGCAGGAGCGTTAGCGACCGCCTTTGCATCCGGATTTCATCCGCTAAAAGCGGCATGAATCGAGAAATCTGGATACAGCAGCGGCCGGAAGTCCAAATGTTTCTCGCAGTGACTGCATTTAACAGAATTTCAGAAGAAGAAATGAGAGCCAGGTTATTTGCAGACTCTTCTCCGCGCAGCAAGCAAATCCGGCATGTAAATATATCTGAAACAAAAGGAAGTGTGCGAACATGAAGGTATCAACCTCCTGGCTCACGGATTATATATCGCTTGAAGGCGTGACCGCAGATGAGCTGGCAGACAAAATCACGGCCGCCGGCATTGAGATCGACAGCGTGGAGCGACGCAACAAAGGCCTCTCCGGTATTGTCGTCGGTTATGTGAAATCAAAAGAAAAGCACCCTGATGCCGACAAGCTGAATGTATGCATCGTGGACGCCGGCCAAGGAGAGGAGCTGCAGATTGTCTGCGGCGCCAAGAATGTGGCCGCAGGCCAGAAGGTTCCGGTTGCTCTGGTAGGCGCGAAGCTGCCGGGCCTGGATATCAAGAAGGCCAAGCTGCGCGGCGTATTGTCGCAGGGCATGATCTGCTCCGCGAAGGAGCTGGGGCTGAACGACAAGCTGCTTCCCAAGGAGCTGCAGGAAGGTATACTGGTTCTGCCGGAGAACACGGAGGTCGGCCAGGATATCTTGAAGGTGCTTGGCCTGAACGACGAAATCCTCGATTTCGATCTGACTCCGAACCGTTCCGACTGTCTCAGCATGCTTGGGGCCGCATATGAAGTGAGCGCAATTCTCGGCCGTGAGCTGAAGCTGCCGAATCCGGCTGCGGATATTGTCGAGTCGGGGGGGGCGGCCGCTGACTCCATCTCCGTCAAGATTGAGAAGGAAGAGTACTGTGCGCATTATTCGGTGCGTTACATTGCCGGAGTGAAGCCTGCGCCATCCCCGCTCTGGATTCAGAACCGCCTGATGGCGGCAGGAATCCGTCCGATCAACAACATCGTGGACATTACCAACTACGTGATGCTGGAATATGGACAGCCGCTGCACGCATTCGACGGCGACAAAGTGGAGGGCGGCGTGCTTGGTGTCCGTTTTGCCGGGGAAGGAGAGCTTCTGACCACGCTGGACGGCCAGGAGCGGAAGCTGGAGCCGCAAATGCTGGTGATTGCCGACGGAGCAAAAGCTGTGGCACTGGCCGGAGTGATGGGCGGACTGGCTGCCGAAGTAACGGGTGAAACCGTGAATATTATATTGGAGTCCGCCAAATTTGACGGCGGAACGGTCCGCAAAACCTCACGCCGGCTGGGTCTGCGCTCCGAGGCTTCCCTCCGCTTCGAGAAGGAAGTCGATCCGAACTCTGTACTTCCGGCATTGAACCGCGCGGCAGCCCTGATTGCCCGTTATGCCGGAGGCACTGTGCATGAGGGTATTGTTCAGGCCGGTACGGGCGCTGTGGAGGAGAAGGTGCTGACCTTATCTCTGGAGAAGCTGAACCGTTATCTCGGTACAGACCTGTCGCTGCTGGAAGTGAAGACTTTGTTCAGCCGCCTGCACTTCAAGTGCGGGGATGCCGCCCAGGGTCTTGTGGAGGTCCAGGTGCCGACAAGACGGGGCGATATCAGTTATGATGTCGATCTGATCGAAGAAATCGCCCGTCTGTACGGCTATGACAATATCCCTACAACCTTGATTGAGGGAGTGACTACGCCGGGAGCGCTGACAAGCCGGCAGTCCCAGCGCCGTGAGCTGCGCCGCCTGCTCGCACATGGCGGGTATCAGGAGGTCATGGGTTACTCCTTCATTCAACCGGAACAGAGCAGGCTGTTCCCGGCGCTTGCCGAAGGCAGAATCTCCGTGAAGCTGGCAATGCCGATGAGCGAGGAGCGCAGCGTGCTGCGCACCAGCCTGATTCCCCAGCTGCTGGAAATTGCCCGCTATAATACCAACCGCCGCCAGAGCGATCTGGCGCTGTTCGAAATCGGCAATGTGTTCTTCACGGATGAAGAGCAGCTCACCCGCCAGCCGCTTGAACTGCCGGTGCTTGGACTGCTGCTGAGCGGAAGCCGTGCGCCCAAGCAGTGGAATGTGGTGGAGCAGCCTGTGGATTTCTTCGATTTGAAGGGTGCGCTGGAAACGGTATTCAGCCATTTGGGCCTTGCGGAACGAGTGGTTTATGAAGGCGATGCCCCTGAGAATTACCACCCGGGCCGTTCCGCTACCGTATACTTGCAGACCGCTGAAGGGCGTGTGAAGCTGGGAACCCTCGGCCAGCTTCACCCGGAGCTGCAGCGTGAGCTGGACCTGGAGGACACCTACGTGGCGGAGCTGCTGCTTCAGCCGCTCTACAGCGCAGCCCGCAGCAATCTGCAGTACACCGAGCTGCAGCGTTTTCCGGGAATGGAGCGGGATATTGCGGTCGTTGTGGATGCGGCAGTGCCCGCAGGCCACCTGCTGGCTTCCATCCGTGAGAACGGCGGAATCCTGCTTCAGAATGTTCAGGTATTTGATGTGTATACAGGCGGCCAAATGGAGAGCGGGAAGAAGAGTGTAGCCATTTCGCTGCTGTACCGCCATACGGATCACACACTGACCGACGAGGAAGTTGTGGAAGTGCATGACAAGGTCGTTTCCGCACTTCAGCAAACTTTTGGCGCAGAATTAAGAAAGTAGCAGGAATTGTGCAAAGCCGCAGCGAATCCATTTACAAACGGAGTTCGCTGCGGCTTTTTTCTCATCGTTTGGAGTGCGGCGGTTACCGGCTGAAACTATGGAATCAAGCCGTTTTTTGGCAAAATAGAATGAATAACGCTACAATAGGAGCAGGGAAACCAGCTTAGAATCCGCACACATACAAAGGAGGGCACAACTGTGGCTATGGACCGGACTCGTGTCGCCGTGGAGATATATGGAACTTCTTATAAACTGGTCGGGAGCAGTACTGAATATATGAAACAGGTTGCCCGTTATGTTGACGAGCACATGCGTGCAATCTCCAAGTCCCATTCCAGACTGGATACCCCGCGGATAGCGGTGCTTACAGCCGTACATATGGCGGAGCAGGCCATCCAGGTGCAGGACTTCAAGAATGAACTGAATATGCTGACCGGGGAGCGCACGGAGCTGCGTGTAGAGGTTGCACGCCTTACGGAGGCGCAGAAGGAGCGGCAGGAAGAGTATGAACGGATGGAGGCGGCGGCAAGGGAGGAAGCCGCCCGTCTGATCGCCGCCGCCGAAGAGGACCGCAGACGGCACCTGGAAATTCAGGAACAGGAGCGGAAGCTTCATGCCGGGGCGCTGCTGGAAGCGGAGACGGCAGCAGCAGCTGCCCGCGGGCAGCTGGCCGAAGAGCTGAGGGCCCGTGAGGAGGAGCTGAAGTCCCTGCGCGAGGGCTATGAGCAGGAGCTGGCCGCCGCCGAGGCTGTCCGTCTGCAGCAGCTTGAAGATCTGAAAGCTGCCCATCTGCAGGAGCTGGAGAGCCTGCGCGAGGCGCTGGACAAGGAGAAAGCGGAAACGCTGTCCCAGCTTGAGCAGGAGCTGACACAGACCCGGGAGACGCTCGGGGGCGAAATTATACAGATTCGTTCGTCGCTCAGCAGGGAACTGGCGGAGACTAAGTCCCAGCTGGAAAAAGAGCTTGCGGAGGAACGTGAGGCGCTGCAGAAGGAGCTTGCCAAGAACAAGGAGCTGCGGCAGTCGCAGGGCAACCAGGAGCACCGTCATAAGCAGCAGCTGCAGGAGCTGGAGAAGCAGCTTGGCGAGCTGCGCGGCGGCACCGGACAGCTGCAGTCCAGGCTGCGTGCGGCCGAAGCGGGCCTTAAGGGCGAGCGCGATTCCCGCTTGACGCTTCTGGCTCAGTACGAAGCGGTGCTGAAGCGCGAAGAGCAGCTTACGGAGGAGCTTCGTACCGCTGAAGAGCAGGGAATACAGCAGAAAGAGGAGCTGGAAGAGCTGCGCCGGCGTTATGAGGCTGCGCAGGCTGAGGCCTCCTCACTCAGTGAATCGCTGCAGTCATCGACAGACAGTCTGATCCGCGTCCAGGAGGAGCTGCACTCTGCCGCCGAACTGGCTGAGCTGCTCAGCGATGAGCTTGAAGGTCTGCGCCAGCGCTATGAGCTGACGCAGGAAGAGGCTGACGCGCTCCGCAAGTCGCTGCAGGAAACCGGCAGCAGTCTGACCCGGGTCCAGGGTGAACTGGCCCAGTCTGCAGCGGAAGCCGCAACCTGGCAGGAGCTTGCCGACAAGCACATGGAGGATATCGGTGAGCTGGAGATGAAGCTGCTGGAAGCTGAAGAGAAGAACACGGCACTGCAGGGTGAGATTGCTACACTGCAGGGACAAGCAGACGGTATGGTGCAGCAGCTCGACCATGAATCCGGCCGGCGGGCCGAAGCGGAGGCCCAGAGCCGGAAGTACCGCGAGGAGGCGGAAGCCTCCCGCAAAGAGCTGGCGGCGCTGCGGGGCCGTTACGAGGATCTGATCGCGCAATATGACGAAGTATTGCAGGCTGGCGAACGCTTGAAGGAAAGATATGAGCTTCTGGAGGCTGAACGGGAAGAGGACGCCCGGCGCCTGGAAGAGCTGTACGAGGCCGGTCGTGAAGCTGCCGCAGCGGCGGCGGAGCAGCAGGAAGCGCTGCGGGAGACCCGCGAACACGGAGCTTCCTGGAAGCAGAAGTACGAGGAGCTTCAGCGGCGCCAGCAGCAGTGGGGCGAGACGGAAGCGCAGCTGCGCGAGGAAATTGGGATTTGGGAGCAGGAGGCGGGCAAGGCGGAAGCAGACGCTGATTCGGTGAACCGCGAGTACAGCGAGACACAGCAGCAGCTTGCCGAGCTGGGCGAGAACTATGAGCTGGTGCAGGGCCAGCTGCGTCTGATGCAGGCGCAGTCTGAGCTGCGGCAGGGTGAGCTGGACAAGCTGTCCCAGGAGCATCGCAGCCTTCAGGCGGAATATGCCAAGCTGCAGAGTGAATATAATGAATGGATTCAACTGATCGAACAGGACAGTTGAATGGCGGATGCTCTACAGAGAAGAGCTGTTTCAAGCAGGAGGCTGCATTGGAACAGCTCTTTTCTGCTTACAGGATTCACACGATTGCTGCTCCTGCTATTTCCCGCTGAAACGAAACCATCCTGACCAAATAACGGCAATACCGTTTCCGCCCGGCGGACGAACAAGATCATAAATTAAATGTTGCAACCGTTTACATCTCAGGTTAGGAGGTGAACGAGATGGATAAGAAATGGCTCAGCGGTGTCATTGTATTATTCCTGCTGCTGGCATATCTCTTTATTGGCTTTGCCAATCATTCCGCCAGGATGGGCAAGATCGTCAAGGAATTAAGCGGCCATCCCGCTGAGGACAACCCAGGCTATCATATTGTACTGATCGAGCAGGAGCGCTATCATCCGTATTGGGAGATGGTCGAGAGGGGTGCCAAAGCATCCGCTGATAAATACGGAATCGATATTGAATTTACCGGACCGGTCCGCAATAACATGGAGGAACAGATCAGTCTTCTGGAAAAAGCGATTGCCGCGCAGGCGGATGCGATCATCGTGCAGGGACTGAACGACGAGAAATTCACCCCCGTCATTGATAAAGCAGTGAACCGGGGAATTCCTGTGATCACCATTGATACTGATGCACCGGCGAGCAGGCGTCTGGCTTATGTCGGCACTGACAATGTCGCAGCGGGCGAGACACTCGGCCGTATGGTGGTGCAGACAACAGGCGGGCAGGGGAAGATCGGTGTGATCATCGGCAGCGACCTGGCCAAGAATCAGCTGCAGCGGCTGAATGGCTTAAGCAATATTGTGAAGAACTACAGCGGCCTGAAAATTATTGATGTCCGCAGCTCTAATATTTCCCACATGGAGGCAATCCAGCAGGCCGCCGAGATGCTGGAGCTGCATCCGGAAATCAATGTGATGGTCGGCACCAGTTCAACGGATGTACTCGGCATTCTCCAGGTATCCAAAAGACTGAAGCGGATTCCTATGACCATCATCGGCTTCGACAACCAGGCCGAGACTCTTGCCGCAATAAGACGCGGCGATATCGAGGCAACCGTGGCGCAGCAGCCGTATCTGATGGGAGATATGGCCGTACGGCTGCTATATGAGCATTTTCAGGGCATCACGCTAAAGCAGCAATATTTCACCGGGGTCAAGGTGCTGAACAAGGATAATGTGCAGGAGGGGGAGAGCCTGTGAGCATCCGCAGAAAGCTGCTGATTTGCATTCCGCTGCTCGTGCTGCTGATGAGCTCAGTGTCCTTTGTGCTCTTTGAGAGCGGGAAGAATGTGCAGGAGAGCTATCATCTGATGATGAACCGGATCATGCTCTACAAGGAAGTCTCCTACGAGGTCGGGGAGAATATGAAGTCCATGAACCGCTTCATTATGCAGGTCGATGCGGACAGCTTCCCTGAGGTGGACAAGCATCTGACGGCGGTGAAGGAGCTGCGCAGGCAAATGGACGAAGTGGCAACGATCGGCGGGAGCGATCTTCCGCTGATGAACTACCGCCATATCATTGATACCTTTCTCGAACAGGCCGGACAGATGATCAGCGAGATTGATGAGCAGGACTCCAATACACTGGCCGGTGCTTATATTGAGGCGGAGCAGACACAGCGGTTCATCCGTGAGCAAGCACAGGAACTGGTCGATCTTGAACTGGATCAGTATAAGCCGATTTATGAGGAGATCATGTCGACGACGGACAAGCTGAATGAACTGGGGGTACTGCTGGTGATTACCGCAGCGGTTCTCAGTATATGTATGGCGATCTGGCTGTCCGGCAGCATCACCGGACCGATACGACGCCTGGTGGGTACAGCGAAGCAGATCTCGAAGGGCCGGATGGACACGAAGGCGCCGGAGAGCATCAACAACGATGAGATCAGTATTCTCTGCCGGGCCTTTAACGGGATGATTGATAATATCCAGGAACTGATGCAGGAGAACATTAAGAGCGTGGAGAAGGACAGGCTGGTTAAGGAACTGGAGCTGAAAATGCTGCAGAGCCAGATCAACCCGCACTTTCTGTTCAATACGCTGAATTCTATTGCCAAGCTGGCCTATCTTGAGGGGGCAGCAAGAACCAGTGATCTGACCGTATCGGTATCGCGGCTGCTCCGGTACAACCTGCAGAAGCTGGATCAGGCGGTTCCGCTGCGCGAGGAAGTAGAGCATGTGAACGAATATATTAACATTCAGCGGGCCCGCTTCCGTGACCGGATAGCCTTCGTGATGGAGATCGATGAGCAGGCACTGGCAGGGATGATTCCGTGCCTCACGCTGCAGCCGATTTTTGAGAATGCGTTTGTTCACGGACTGGAGCAGATGGAGGAAGGGGCGGTTCTGACGTTATCCATCCGTTATGATGCCGGCAGCCTTATGGAAATTGAGATCAGCGACAACGGCGCAGGCATGAGCCGCGAGACCGTGGCCAGGCTGATGGGATCGATTCAGGATGAGGCTCCGTATTTCAGCGGTAAAGGCCAGTCTACCGGACTCGGTACGCATAATGTGTTCAAACGGCTTCATTTGTTTTTTGACGGGGAGCAGCAGATTGAGATCGACAGCAATGAGGGGCGGGGCACAGCGGTGCTGTTCCGTCTGCCTTTCCGCCCGTCTGCCTCAGAGTAGAAGCGAAAGGAGATGCGATAACGATGTACAGACTGCTGATCGCGGATGATGAAGCGCTGGAGAGGGAAGGGCTGGAGCTGATGATCCGGCATATTTTTCCGGATATGTTCGAATTTCTGCACGCCGGGAACGGGCGGATAGCCATTCAGCTCGCGGAGGAGCAGCGGCCCGAGATTATCTTCATGGATATCAAGATGCCGGGGATTCAGGGGCTGGAGGCGGTGCGGCAGATTCTGGACAAGCTGCCTTCCACCCAGATTGTGATAATTACAGCCCATGATTACTTCGCCTATGCCAAGGAAGGGCTGCTGCTGGGTGTGCGTAATTATCTGCTGAAGCCGGCCCGTCGGGATGAGGTCGCGGATGTGCTGAAGCAGCTGCTTGCGGTGATCGAGGAGCAGAAGCGCCATAGGAATGAGCAACTTGAGCTACAGGAGAAGCTGGCCCATCTGCTCCCGCTGGCCGAGAACGAGCTGGCGCTGATGCTGATGCTGGAGCATGTGCAGGATCTGGAGCTTGAGCAGCTGGCCGGGCTGCTGGAGCTGGAGTGGAGCAAAGGCTATGCGATGGTGCTGTCGTTCCCCCGGCATTCGGGCGCCGCATGGGAAGAATTCCAGCAGGCGAAGCGGGAGGTCTATGAGGCGGTGAAGCAGTTTGCCAAAGCTGGGCTCAGCTGCCTGACCGGGCCGCTGATCGGGCATCAGCTGGCGCTGTTCATCCCCATGGCTCCCGGACGGACAGGCTATTCGCAGCGGGTCAGTTCGCTGGACTGGGGGGAGCGCCTCCGCAGTCTGGCCGGGGAGCGGTTCGGATTGTCTGTGAGTGTAGGCATCGGCTCCATCCGCGAAGGCTGGGACGGGCTTAGCCGTTCTTACCGCGAGGCGGTCCGGGTCTGCGCCGGGTACGATGATTCCTCCAGCGTGCGCCACTATGATGATATGGTCCAAAGCTCCGGACAGACAGCCGTCTCCCTGGATGAGGAGAAGAAGCTGCTGGATGCCCTGCTGCAGCGGAACCGGCAGGAGGCGCTGGAGCGTTTCGGCAAGCTGTATGCCTATTTCGGGCAAGGAAGCGGCCAGCAGGTGCCCGTGGTACGGGGTGAAGTGACGGGTCTCCTGTTGTTTCTCTCCAGAGGGGTTCACTCCGCGGCCGGGCCGGAGATTCTTGCTTCCTTAAGTGCGGCGGAAGATTCTGAATCCCTCAGGCTGAGCGCGGAGTCCTGGCTGGAGAGACTGATCTATAATCTTGAGGAGGAGCAGGAGCATAGCCGCTCCCATGTTCATCAGCGTGCGCTGCTCTACATTGGACAGAAGTATAAAGAGGATATTTCCATGGAGCAGACGGCGGAGTATGTGAACCTTAGCCCGCACTATTTCAGCAAATTGTTCCGGCAGCATGCAGGTGAGACCTTCATCGACCACATCACACGGCTGAGAATCAACGAAGCGAAGCGCCTGATCGCGGAGGAGCAGCTGAACCTCAAGGAGATATGCTATGAGGTGGGCTACAGGGACCCGAATTACTTCAGCAGGGTCTTCAAAAAAGCTGTCGGCATTACGCCAAGCGAATTCCGGCAGCAGCATGAGAAGCAGGCTCCTTGCTGACAAAGCAAGGACTTTTTTATGCTGCAGCCCCGGTTTTTCCTATGAAAGCGGCCAAGAAGAGTTTCATTACAACAGAGGATAACGGAATGCAGGCGGAAGGTAAGAAAGTGAAGGGAATAGAAGCTCCGGCTGCGGATAAACCATGCTACACTTTTTTTGTAAGCGCAATCAAATATATGACCGGTGAAAAGGGGCGTAGAAAGAGTGAGAAAATACGGAAAAGCGATTTCCCTCGGATTAACAGCATTAGTGCTGGCAGCGTCAATGGCGGGCTGTGGAGTGGTCTCAAACGGAGACAATCAGAAGAAGGAGACCACCAGTGCTGCAAAGGACGGGGACAAAATTGTCATCGGCATGTCGATGGATACCCTGAAGGAAGAACGCTGGCAGAAGGACCGGGATATCTTCACGAAGAAGGTCGAGGAGCTCGGCGGTGAAGTGAAGGTGCTGGCTGCAAACGGCGATGATGCCACCCAGCTGAGTCAGGCCGAACAACTGATCTCTCAAGGGGTCGATGTGCTGGTGGTCATTGCCCATAATGCTGAAGCTACGGCGCCTATCGTGGAGAAGGCCCACAAGGAAGGCATTAAGGTGATTGCCTATGACCGCCTGATCAATAACGCGGATGTGGATTACTATATCTCATTCGACAATGTGCGGGTCGGAGAATTCCAGGCTCAGGCTGTAATCGACAATGCCCCTAAAGGCAACATCGTCTATATTGGGGGAGCAGATACGGATAACAACGCTCATATGTTCAGAGAAGGGGCGATGAATATCCTGAAGCCGCTTGTAGAGAAAGGCGACATTAAGATTGTCTATGACCAGTTCTCCAAGGACTGGAAGCCGGAAGAGGCGCTGAAGAATATGGAGAACGCGCTGACCGCGAACAATAATGATGTTCAGGGTGTGGTTGCCGCCAATGACGGTACAGCAGGCGGCTCAATCCAGGCACTCACGGCGCAAGGCATGGCCGGCAAAATTCCGGTTTCCGGGCAGGATGCGGACCTTGCCGCTGTACAGCGCATTGCCGAAGGTACACAGCTGATGACGGTCTACAAGCCGATCAACACCATTGCGACCAAGGCTGCGGAAATGGCAATGGAAGCTGCCAAAGATGAGACCATTTCGACTGAAAAATCAGTTAACAACGGTAAATTTGATGTTCCATCCGTGCTGCTTGACCCAATTGCGGTCAATAAGGACAATCTGGACGTACTGATCAAAGACGGATTCCACAAGCTGGAGGAAGTCTACAAGAACGTTCCGAAGGACCAGTGGCCGAAACAATAAGGGCAGCCTTTACGGCAAGCAGATGCGGCGCCTGTGGCGCTACCGCATCTGCTTGCCGGTTGAAGGCCGGAAGGAGGAGCGGAAAGCATGCATGTACTCGAAATGGTGGAGATCAGCAAGGAGTTTCCCGGGGTCAAGGCGCTGGACCATGTGAATTTCAAGGTCAAGCAAGGGCAGATTCATGCGCTGTGCGGCGAGAATGGCGCCGGCAAATCCACACTGATGAAGGTTCTGAGCGGACTGTACCCGGCAGGGACATACGGGGGCGATATCCTGATCAGCGGGGAGAAGAAGGCGTTTCATACCATTGCGGATGCGGAGAAGGCCGGGATTGCGATCATTCACCAGGAGCTGGCGCTCGTCAAGGAGATGACGGCCGGTGAGAATATCTTTCTCGGGGCTGAACCAACCAAGCGGGGGGCAATCCAGTGGGATGAGCTCTACCACCAGGCTTCGCTGTGGCTGAAGAAGGTGGGGTTGAATCTGTCGCCGGATACCAAGATCGGCAATCTCGGCATTGGCCAGCAGCAGCTGGTAGAGATCGCCAAGGCACTCTCCAAGCATACCAAGATTCTGATTCTGGATGAACCGACGGCGGCGCTGACCGAGAGCGAGGTGTCCATTCTGCTGGGCATTCTGAACCAGCTGCGGCGCGAAGGGGTTACCTGCGTCTATATTTCTCACAAAATGCCCGAGGTGTTCGCTCTGGCCGATTCGATCACCGTCCTGCGGGACGGCCGGACTGTCGCTACCCTTGACCGCAAGGAGACGAATGATGACCAGATTGTCTCCTTAATGGTGGGCCGAGAGCTGACGGAGCGTTATCCGCGGGTAGAACATTTTCCCGGAGATACGGTGCTTGAGGTCAAAGGTTATAATGTATGGCACCCGGAGAAGCGGCATCACAGGGTGCTCCGCGATATTTCATTTACCCTCCGTGAGGGCGAGATTCTGGGCATTGCCGGGCTGATGGGCGCAGGCCGTACGGAGCTGGTCAGCAGCCTGTTCGGTGCCTATGGAGGCAGGGCTGAAGGGATTGTACGGATTGAAGGGAAAGACATGAAGATCCGTTCCATCGCCGAGGCGATCAAGGCGGGCATTGCCCTGGTCAGCGAGGACCGCAAACGCCAGGGGCTGGTTATGGGGATGGATGTCAAACGGAACACCACCTTAGCCACACTGGGCAAGGTCTCCCGGCTGGGCGTCATCAATGAGAACGAGGAGATTAAGTGGGCGGATAAGTACGTGCAGGAGCTGAAGACGAAAACTTCTTCGCTCGAGACGCTGGCAGGCACACTTTCCGGGGGGAACCAGCAGAAGGTCGTCATCGGCAAATGGCTGATGTCAGACCCCAAGATTCTGATTATGGATGAACCTACCCGGGGAATCGACGTCGGGGCGAAATACGAAATATATAATTTGATGAATCAGCTGGTGGAGCATGGGGTGGCGATTATTATGATATCCTCGGAGCTTCCGGAGGTACTGGGCATGAGCGACCGGATTCTGGTGATGTGTGAAGGGCAGTTTGTGCGGGAATATGATTGGCGGGAAGCGACGCAAGAGAATATTATGCTGGCCGCTACGGGAGGTAAATAGAGATGCAACTGCAAAAAGAGCTTCGGGAACCTGAAGCGGTTCCTGCTGCCGCAAGATCACGCTTACGCGGCTTGTTCGGCAAAATGGATATACGTGCGTATACAATGGTGGGCGCATTAATTCTGATCTGGGTTCTGTTCGGCGCGCTGAATCCGACCTTCCTGACATCGCGGAATCTGTCCAATCTGTTCACACAGATGTCAGTGACCTCCATTCTAGCGATCGGCATGGTGCTGGTCATTGTGGCCGGACACATCGATCTGTCTGTCGGCTCCATCGTCGGACTGACCGGCGGCATGGCGGCTATTCTCAGCAATTGGCTGGAGCTGCCGGCAATTATCGTTATTCTGGGTACACTGGCGGCAGGTGCGGTGCTGGGCCTGATTCAGGGCTGGCTGGTGGCTTATAAAATGATTCCCGCCTTCATCGTCACACTCGGAGGGATGATGGTATTCCGCGGTGTGCTGATGGGTGTCACCGAGTCGATGACTATTCCGGTGTCCGATCCGGTGCTGGCCCTGCTCGGCAATGCATATTTTGCCCCCGGCTTTGGCATTATCCTTGGTGTAATCGCGGTGGGATTGCTGCTCTGGAGTGCGTTCAATAAACGGCGTTCCCGCAAAAAATACGGCTTCGAGATCGCCCCGCTGGGCTTCGACATCGCGAAGGCGGCCGGACTTGCGCTGCTAGTGGTGGTCTTCGTAGCTGTAATGAACAATTATAAAGGCATTCCGTTCCCGATTATTTTTGTGATTGTGCTGGCCGTCATCTTCTATTTTATCTCGGCCAAGACAACGTTCGGGCGCCATATCTATGCGATTGGCGGCAATATTGAGGCGGCGCGCCTCTCCGGCATCAATATCAAGCGCAAGACGATGCTGATTTTCCTGCTCAGCGGGCTGCTTGGCTCAATCGCCGCCATCGTGCTGACGTCGCGGCTGGCCTCGGCCACCATCACCGCCGGCAACATGGCGGAGATGGACGCCATTGCGGCTTGCGTCATTGGCGGAACTTCGCTGATGGGCGGAGCCGGAACCGTCATCGGCGCCATCATCGGAGCGCTGGTGATGACCTCGCTGGACAACGGGATGTCGCTGATGGGACTGGAGTCCTTCTGGCAGTATGTCGTGAAGGGTTCGATTCTGGTGATCGCCGTCTGGCTGGATATTTCGAACCGTAGCAAGGGTGTGAAATAATAGCAGCAGCTATAACAGGTCACCCCATAGGAGCTGTCTCTTGCGCAGAATTTTCTGCGGAGGGACAGTTCTTTTGCTTAGTTTCCCTCCACAAGAATAGGGTATCCCGGCAACTGGTTCAGGCCTTCAGGATACCCTATTCTGCTCGGCGGCTTCAGTTCCTACTCCACAATAATCCTGGCGCTCATCTGGCTGTGGCCTGAGCCGCACATGACCGCGCAGGTCATCTCGAAGGTTCCGGCTTCCCCGGGCAGAATGACCTGGGAGGAATTCTTGGCATCCAGCCGCAGCTTCATCTCAGGCACAAGAACGCCATGGCTGCCGCTTTCATTTTTATAGGTGACTTTGACAGGTACGCCCTTCTTCAGGTGATATTCCTTCTGGTCAAAGCTGTAATTCGTTGCGGTAATGACAATTTCCTCCTCAGCCGTCAGGCCTGACTGGGCGGATGCATCCGGGCTGCCCGCAGCATTGCTGCTGCTGTTATTGCTGCTGCAAGCGGTGAGCATAAGTGCACAAACGATGGAACATAGAATAGCCGCCTTTCTGATCATAGACATCCTCCTCAAAAGTTTTGCGAGCACGGGCTTCTGAATCTCTTCGTACGGAACTTGCTTCGAAAGCATACGCTTAAGCAGCTTTACAACAGGTGTCATTAGCATAGCGTAAATCCGGACCGTTGTCTTGGAGAATCCGTGAAGATTTGTTTGGGTGCAATAGCACTCAAAGTTTGTGCTGCCCTCCTCGCTGTATTACCGCAAGCCTGCCGTTGTAATTTGCGGATTCCTTGTATCTTTTCTGATGTATTTTGTTCTGGAGCCGTTTGCAGACGGCGCCCGGATGACACTTATGATGCCGATTATGATTGCCCTGATCTATTTTGACCGGCGGCTGCTGTACTATCTGGGAATTATCAGTACGATTTTTACAGTGTGATTTAATTCGGGCTAGAACGGACGCTGCTTGACAAGCCGCTGCTGGAGCAGTGTGAGAGCAATGGCCTGAGGCTGCAGCTGGCGCTGTTTGATATCGATGACTTCAAGCGTGTGAATGACATCTACGGACACCGGGTCGGTGATCTCGTGCTCAAGGAGGTGGCGGCGAAGGTGGGCTGCCTGATCGGGCTGAATGACTTCGCGGCGAGATATGGCGGGGAAGAGTTCGCGGTATTTTTACGGATAAAAGCTTTCAGGAGGCCTACGCTTCGGTGGAGGACATGCGGCTGGTCATATTCGTATGGAGATCCATACGCCGGAGGCAAGCCGATTACGGCCAGTATCGGGCTCTGTGATTATCAGCGTGGCGACGGCAAGGAAATGCTGTTCCGCAAGACGGATCACGCGCTGTATTCGGCCAAGCGGGGCGGCAAGAACGCCGTGGTCACTGCCGCTGTGTCCCGGGATGATGATCCCAGGGTGTCCTATGGGTAAGTTAATCAAGAGAAAACGCCCGCCGTCCGTTTATAAGGACGTTACCGTTTCAGCGGAACACATAAATTATATATTCACAAAAAACCCCCAGTTTCCGGTATAATCCGGGCATTGGGGGTTTCGTTGTCTGCCGAGGGCAGAGGGGCATTATGAAATGGATACCATCCTCCCGAAGACGGCGCAGCCGGTTCTACTTGGCCGCTTCAAACGGAGTGGATACCGGCAGGAACAAGTCGATAATTCCAATGACGAGTGCCGCCAAAAGTGCTCCCAGAATGGTGACGCTGACACCGCTCACGATGAATTGGGCAATCCATATGACCAGTGCACTGACCAGAAAGCCAACTATGCCGCGGCCGAAGGGCGTTGTTTTTTTGCCGAAGATGCCCTCAATGACCCAGCCGAGCAGAGCGATGACCAGGGCAAGAATAAGCGCGCTCCAGAAACCGCCAATCGTGAACTGCGGAACGATCCACCCGACTACGAGCAGCACAATTGCTGCTACCACAAAACGGACCACATGACCTAAAAATCTCACTGAACTAACCTCCTTTGGCCTTCGCATAAGGATATGTGCATTTGTTATTGTGGCCAGTCTCCGTTTTTCTATGCCCTGAAAACTTACCCAAATAGCGAAAATGGGCTGAATTAGGTATAATGTAACCATCTATGAAGGGAGCTGTGACTGTAATTGGACGACAAAATTTTGCATACGCTTGAATATCGCAAGATTTTAAATAAATTGATGCAATATACGCAGACCCCGATGGGACGGCTGCTGGCGGAAGGCCTGAAGCCTTCCGGTGATTTAGAAGGTGTAAAAAGGCTGCTGCAGGCTACGGACGAGGCGGCAAATGTCGACCGGCTCAAAGGAATTCCTTCCTTTGGCGGGGTGACGGACATCAAGCAGGCGCTGAAGCGTGCTTCCATCGGAGGAATGCTGGGCACCGGTGAGCTGCTCTCTGTCGGCAATACCATCGGCGGGGCGCGCAGAATCAAGCGTTTTCTGGCGGCGGTGCATGAGGACGGGCAGATTCCGCTTCTGTTCGCGCAAAGCGATCTGCTGTCGGAGCAGAAGCATGTGGAGGATGCCATCCGCGCCTGCATCGACGAGAATGCGGATGTGCTGGATACGGCAAGCCCAGAGCTTGCCTCGATCCGCCGGGAGCTGCGCGGAGGCGAGTCCCGGATCCGCGAGAAGCTGGATTCCATGATCCGCTCTTCCTCCGTAGCCAAAATGCTGCAGGACCAGCTTGTGACGATTCGCGGTGACCGCTTCGTCATTCCGGTCAAAGCCGAATACCGCGCGCATTTCGGCGGGATTGTCCACGACCAGTCGGGCTCAGGGGCCACGCTGTTCATTGAGCCGGAATCGATTGTGGCAATGAACAACAAGCTGCGTGAGACCCGTCTGCGCGAAGAACGGGAGATCGAGATTATCCTGCACCGGTTGACCGCGCTCGTCGGTGGCATTGCCGAAGAGATGGCTTACGATGTGGATATCCTGGGCGAGCTTGATTTCATCTTCGCCAAGGCGCGGCTGGCCCGTGACATGAAGGCGATCCAGCCCCGGATGAATGACCGGGGATACCTTAAGCTCCGCAAGGGCCGGCATCCGCTGATCCCCGCAGAGCAGGTGGTTCCGCTGGATGTGGAGCTGGGCAACCAGTACAGCTCCATCATTGTGACCGGCCCGAATACGGGCGGCAAGACGGTGACGCTGAAGACCATAGGCCTGCTTAGTCTGATGTCAATGTCGGGATTGTTCATCCCGGCGGAGGAAGGCAGCCAGATGTGTGTATTTGATGCCATTTATGCAGATATTGGCGATGAACAGAGCATTGAGCAGAGTCTCAGTACCTTTTCGAGCCATATGACCAATATTATCTCCATTCTGCGCCGGATGACTCCGAAGAGCCTGATTCTTCTGGATGAGGTAGGGGCAGGAACCGATCCGGCGGAAGGCTCGGCACTGGCGATTGCGATCCTGGAGAATATTCACCGGACCGAGTGCCGGATGGTGGCAACCACCCACTACAGCGAGCTGAAAGCCTATGCTTACGAGCGCAAGGGTGTCATCAATGCCAGCATGGAGTTTGATGTGCAGAGCCTCAGTCCTACATACCGGCTGCTGATCGGAGTGCCCGGACGAAGCAACGCATTCGCCATTGCCGAGCGTCTGGGGCTGCCGAACGCCATTCTGGAGCATGCGCGCGGCGAGGTTAATGAAGAGGATCTGCGCGTGGAGCACATGATTGCTTCACTGGAGGAAAACCGCCTCGGAGCCGAGAACGAGCGGGAACGGGCCGAAGCGGTCCGGCGGGAAGCGGAGGAGTTCCGCAAGCGCCAGCAGCAGGAGCTGGAGAAGCTGGAGAGCCAGCGCGACAAGCGGCTGGAAAAGGCGGAGAAGGATGCCAGCGCGATTCTTGATAAGGCGCGCAGGGAAGCGGAGGAGATTATCAGGGATTTGCGGCGTCTGGCTATGGAGGAAGGGGCTTCCGTCAAGGAGCATAAGCTGATTGAAGCCCGGCGCCGCCTGGATGAAGCAGAGCCTGCACCCCGCAAGAAGACCGTAACGCCGCGCAGCGCGTCCAAGGCTCCGCGGAAGATTCAGCCCGGCGACGAGGTCAAGGTACAGAACGTGAATCAGAAGGGGTATGTCGTGGAGCTGAGCGGTCCGAAGGAAGCTGTTGTGCAGTTTGGCATTATGAAGATGAAGGTTAACCTGGAGGAGCTGGAATTCATGTCCTCGGCACCGGATTCCCCGCCTCCGGCACTCCGCCGTGCAACTACAGTGAAGCGTACCCGGGATGAGAATATCCGCAGTGAGCTGGATCTGCGCGGCGCAAATCTGGAAGAGGCCATCATGGAGACGGACCGCTTCATTGATGAAGCTTTTCTCGGGAATTTGGGCCAGATTTCCATCATCCACGGCAAAGGCACGGGAGTGCTGCGCACCGGCATTCAGGAATATCTGCGCAAGCACAAGCATGTGAAGAGCTATCGGCTCGGGAATTACAATGAAGGCGGCGCGGGCGTAACCGTAGCTGAACTGCAATAGCGGCTGGAGTCCGGCAGAAAGAGGGAGACGCATGCAAGAAAATATTGATCTTTTGCTGGATCATCCGCTGGGCTCGCTGCTCGGCTATTTCACGGTGGCCGTACTGGGACTGGTGGTATTTCTGTCCTTCTTCGAAATGGTGACCAAGTATAACTGCTGGGAGGAAATACGCAAAGGGAACGTGGCGGCAGCCATGGCGACCGGAGGCAAGATCTTCGGCATCTGCAACATCCTGCGGTTCAGTATTGATTCCGGCGCATCGATCTACGAGACCATGAAATGGTCCGTTGCCGGATTCCTGCTGCTGCTGCTGGCGTATTTTCTCTTCGAGTTTCTGACCCCGGTGTTCTCCATCGATGATGAGATTGCCGCAGACAACCGGGCGGTTGGCTTGACCGCCATGCTGATTTCCGTGTCCCTGTCCTATGTGATCGGTGCCGCTATTTTCTGAATATGGGGTGTGGAATAACATGAAGATTTTGGTTCGGGTCCTGTTCTTTTCTGCCCTTGCTTTTATAGCGGCCGGTATTATTTATCTAATGATTAATTGAATTCAAATGTGAGGTAAGAAGGGGATATTTCAGATGGAGACAACAGTTTGTCCGTGGTGCCATACAGAGATTGTATGGGATGAGGAATTCGGACCGGAGGATACCTGTCCACACTGCAGCAATGAGCTGAGCGGCTACCGCACAGTTACTCTGGGCAGAGCTGATCTGGACGAAGAAGATGATGAGCCGGAGGAGGCTGAAGAGCCCGAACAGGATTCGGCAGACGATGATGATCTGTGGGATGACAGCGGCCAGGACAGTGTGGTGCCGATCTTCAACACGCTGCTCCAGTTCGGCGATGATAATGACTTGAAGCGCTACGAATCCGGTGTGTCAGCAATTCTGGCGGCTCAGCTGGAAGCGCCTGAATGTCCGCAATGCCATGAGCTTATGCTGCTGTCCGGCACGCAGAAGGCAGACGGCTTTGAGCCTTCCGTGCCGGAAGCGCTGGGCGGACCCGTGCTGAAGGCGCCGTTCGCGCTCAATCTCTTTGTTTGCCCTTCATGCTTCCATGTGCAGCACAGTCTGGCGCAGGAAGACCGTATTCAGCTTGTGCGCAACCTCAGCGCCGGGGGCAAGTAAAACGGACTCATGGTTTCCCTGTTTTTTGGACATGTTATAGCAAGGAATGTCCGGAAGGCAGGGGATGAAACATGAAAAGCTTATTTCGCAGTCAGGCGGCGCTGCTGCTGGCGGTGGCAGGCCTGTACATGCTGGCGAGCGTGCTGGCAGGCACCTTTTTGAATGTCTACCTGTGGAAAAGCCGCCAGAACTTCGCCATGATCGGCTGGTTTACGGTCGCACAGCAAATCGCTGTCGGCCTCAGCTTCTGGCTGGGGGGCAAATGGGTGAAGGAACATAACAAAATGAATGCCCTGCGGCTGGGAATTGCCGTTTCGGGCTTTTTTTATTTGCTGGTGCTGTGGCTGCGCGGAGAATCCGTTCATTATATCTGGCCGCTGGGATTGATTCTGGGACTCTCAATCGGCTTCTACTGGCTGGCGTTCAACATTGTGTTTTTTGAGATAACAGAGGCGGAAAACCGCGATTTCTTCAATGGCTGGATGGGGCTGCTCGGCTCCCTTACGGGCATAGCGGGTCCGTGGATCTCCGGCTGGCTGATTTCTCTTTGGCAGGGAGAACGGGGATACCGGGTGGTATTTATGATCTCTCTCTGCACGTATGGTGTCGCAGCTGTCCTCAGCTTTCTGCTCAAAAGGCGCAAGAGTGAAGGAAGCTATCTATGGACGGAGCCGTGGAGGGAACTTAGGCGTGCAGGAAGCCCGTGGAGGCCGGCAGCTGCGGCCCTTTTGTTTCAGGGCCTGCGGGAGGGTGTCTTTTCGTTCCTGATCGGATTGCTTGTATACATAGCGGCCCGGGAAGAGAGCAAGCTGGGACAGTTTGCGCTGATTACTTCTGCCGTGTCGCTTCTCAGTTATTATGCAGCCGGCAAGTGGTTCAAGCCCAAATACCGCTCGGCGGGAATGCTGGCCGGCGGCCTGCTGCTGGTGGCTGTGATTACTCCGCTCCTCTGGAAGGTCAGCTTCGGGACACTGCTGGTCATGGGAATTGGCACCTCGCTGTGTATTCCGCTGTACATGCTGCCCATGACCTCGACGAGCTTCGATCTGATGGGGCTGTCCGCAGAGAGCGCAGGCAAACGGGTGGAGCTGGTTGTGCTGCGTGAGCTCAGCCTGATGAGCGGACGGCTGCTCGGGCTGCTGGTGTTCATCGCTGTGCTGTCTGTTCAAGACTCGCCCCGGGTCATTACGCTTCTTATGCTGCTGCTGGGTTGCGCTCCGCTGGGAAGCTGGCTGATGCTGCACCGTTTGCTGAAGCGAAAGGGGGAAACACATCCCGCGCAAAATTAATCCTGTATGGCAAAATTAAGCTTACGGGAGCAGGAAACAGGGGGAGAAAGCCCGGTGGCCAAGAAAAAAAGCTACGGCCTGAGGACAAAGGTTGCGGTTATGGTGTCTGCGGTGATGATACTGGTCATGCTTGTGCTCTACGTTATTTTCAGAAACCAGATTATTCCGCAGACCCGGCATGCCCTGGAGGATAAAGCGATTGCGATTGCCCGTACCATTGCGCTCATGCCGCTGGTATCGGAGGGGCTCAGTGAAGGACGCAGCAAGGAAATTCAGGCTTATACCTCAAAAATCACCCGGCGCAATGATATTATGTTTGTAGTCGTAATCGATATGAACAGCATCCGCTATTCGCACCCCGATGCTTCGATGATCGGCAAGCCTTTTGTGGGCGGGGGGCAAAAAATAGCGCTGCGCGGCGATGAAAGCATTTCTGAAGGCGAGGGGCTGCTGGGCAAGTCACTGCGCGCCTTTGTGCCTGTATACAATAACAGAGGGTATCAGGTCGGTGTCGTCGTTGCCGGTCTGTCGCTGGACCGGGTGCAGCGTCTGGTCAGACAGAATGAATGGACGATTATTGCCATTCTGCTGTCCGGAGCCGTGCTTGGAGCGGGCGGTGCGATTGTCCTGGCCCGCAAGATCAAACGGATGATGTTCGGCATGGAGCCATCGGATATTTCCAAGCTGCTGGAGGAGCGCAGCGCCATGCTGCAATCCACGCGTGAGGGAATTATAGCAGTAGACCACCAAGCCCGGATCACCATGATCAATATGGAGGCGGAGCGGCTTCTGGGAACGGCGGGGATTACAGGCAATGCGATGACGCGGAACATCGCCGATTATTGGCCTGAGCTGCGTCTGGAGCAGGTGCTGGTCAGCGGTGAAGCGAAGCAGGATCAGGAGCTGGAGCTGAACGGCATCACTTTGCTGGCGAGCAGTGTTCCGATCCGGGTAAATGGCCAGATTGCGGGGGCTATTGCTACCTTCAGGGACAAGACCGAGCTGGCCGTGCTGGCGGAAAGGCTGTCCGGCATTTCTGTATATGCGGACGCTCTGCGGGCAGGGGCGCATGAATTCATGAACAAGCTCCATGTCATTATGGGAATGACGCATATGGGCCTGTACGATGAGCTGCAGCAGTATATTTCGGGAACCGTCAGCAACTACCGGAATGAGGTCGGGCTGATCACCAGGCAGATCAAGGACCCGGTGATGGCCGGCTTCCTGCTGGGGAAGCTCAGCAGGGCCCGTGAAGCGGAAATTGAGCTGCTCCTGGCAGAGGACAGCTACCTGCCGGAAGCGGCTGATCCCCGAGTAATCCACGAGCTGGTTACCATTGTCGGCAATCTGCTTGACAACGCCATGGAAGTGCTGGAAGGGCAAAGCCGCAAGGAAATTGAGCTTGCGTTTCATTATGGACAGGGGCGTCTGATCTGCACTGTGCAGGACAGCGGGCCGGGAATTCCCGAAGCGCTGAGGGAGCGGCTATTTGTTCAGGGGTTCTCCACCAAGGGAGAACACCGGGGGATCGGGCTTTACCTGGTGCGCAAAAGTGTGGAGAAGCTCCAGGGCCGGCTCCAGATCATATCCGGCGGGAAGCCGGGAACGACTTTTATGGCCGATGTGCCATATGCTGTAAAGGGTGATGAGACCGTATGAAGATTAAAGTACTGATCGTTGAGGACGATCCGATGGTGGCGAAGTTCAACCGCCATTATCTGGAGCAGGTGCAGGGCTTCGAGTTCGCGGGCTGGGCAGCTTCAGGAGATGAGGCCGGACGGATGCTTGCGGAGCTTGAGATTGACCTTATTCTGCTCGATATCTATATGCCGCGCACAAGCGGGCTGCAGCTCTTGTCCTCCTTGCGGGAGCAGGGAAGCATGGTCGATATTATCGTAATTTCCGCAGCCAGCGACAATGCCAGCATCCGCAAGGCGCTGCAGCTCGGGGCTGTCGATTATTTGATTAAGCCTTTTGAGTTCGCCCGCTTTCAGGCGGCGCTGTCGGCATACCGGGAGGATCATGCGCTGATGAAGCACCGTGAGCACCTTAGCCAGGAGCAGCTTGACAAGCTGCTGCGCCTTTCCCCGGGAACCGAGGAGGATAAGGGCGGAGCTCTGCCCAAGGGACTTACCGAAGGGACGCTGGAGAGCATTTGGAGCACCATACAGAAGCTGGAGAGACCGTTGTTCTCCACTGAGGACATCACGGCGGGCGCTCCGATTTCGCGGATATCCGTGCGCAAATATTTGGCTTTTCTGACCGAGGCCGGTGTGCTGGAAATGGAGATCAGCTATGGTGCGGTGGGCAGGCCGGTATATATGTATACGGTGGCTGCTGAGGGTCAGGGCATTATAGCTAAATATCTTTAAGCGCCGGCTGCGGTTCAGTTCAGTTTGCACGAAGGGTGGCGCCCGTACAGGTACAGGTGAAAGGAATAGATTCATAGGAAACGGAAGCGAAGTGTAAAAAGTAACACTAATGAGCTGGAATTTTGGCTTTAACGGGTTCTAGTGGGATTTTGTACACTTAATGGAGGCCCACTCGCTCCATATGGCTGATTTAAGCAGAATTAGGTGTACTTTTTCCCACTAGGGATGATCCGGAATCCGAATGCGCTACTTTAGTGTTACTTTTTACCACTAAAAGGGCTGCCCTTTGGATCTCACGGTTTTGGGAGTTTTGTCAACAATTTAGCGGTACTTTATTTCGTCGCAGTCTCTAACGCTTGCGGAAAAGCGGCTGGGGGAATATGAAGCGGCACCTTTTCCACCTGGCTTCCCGCCTGGCTTCAGCAGCCAGCCTTACACCTGAAATGCCAACAGCTGCGCTGCCCGGTCAAGGACGGCGCAGCCATTTCCACTTGAATTTGAAAGATAAGAATTTATATGTTTCACGCAATAAATTAGCCTTATCTTTCTCGTTGAAACGGATACCGCCTCTTTCAGAGGACGGCGCAGCCGTTTCTGCTTGTTATAATGGTTTTTTGTGTAAGGAAACATAACATAAATGTCGAATAAAATCGTTTTGTGTGAAAAAAGCTCACCAAAATTGTGAAAAAACCTTGACCGATCTGTTAGGGTTGCAGTATATTGTAAGCAATCGAATGAGATGAATCAAATATTTCAATGCGAAAGGTGGTGAATGGAATGATTCAAACCAATGATATCCGCAACGAAATATTGAACGACAAGCTGACGGAAATTATTTATTCCGAAAAAACGACGCTCAATATTCGCAGACTTGCCGAGTACATCCAGCATCATTACAGCCAGGTTGCTTTCATGACCGCAGCGGAGCTGGCGGAAGCGGCAGGGACAAGCCAATCGACCGTCACCCGGTTTGTTACGATTTTTCTCGAGTATCATAATTTTGCTGCTTTCATCAGAGAAATTCAGGACAACGTACGCAGTCAAATCTCCGGGGCCGAGAGTCATCCCGCCTTTGCAGAGAGCAGCGATGGAGCCATTGAAGCTTACACGCGTCAAGAAATTGAAAATTTGATTCAGGCGATGAAGGCGATTGATGAGCAGAAGCTGAAGCGATTGGCGAAGCGTATTGCCTCCAAAAGGTCGATTGTCATCACCGGGTTTCGCACCGGGGCCCACCTGGCCCAATACGCTCACTTTATACTTAACAAAATCCACAAGGATGTGCGGCTGTTTACTTCCGGCGGCAGCGAGCTCTATGACACGATCATCAAAATGAATCCGGAGAACACGCTGGTGTTCAATATCGTGCTTCCCCGTTATCCGCGCGAAATGATTGAGCTGATCTGGTTCCTCAAAGAAAAGAAATTTGAATTGCTGACAATCAGTGACACTTATACCCTTCAGAATTGGGGGATAACCGAATGTCATTTGGTAACCCCAATAAATTCCACCGATCTTTTTGAATCCTATGCAACCACCTGCAGCGTCTTGAATTTACTGTTCAGCGAAGTCGGGAAGGTCAATCTCCAGGACACGAAGGAACAGCTGCTGTCGCTGGAACGGCTGTATCAGGAAAACAGGGTGTTTTACACCAAAGAAAAATAAACGATTAAGGGAGTGGAGAGAGTGCTTAGAAAACCGGATGTGGAAGAAGTAAAGGCCTATGGCAAAGAGCTTGGTCTGAATTTCACTGATCTTGAAGCCGTACTGGTGCAGCAGAGCATGGAGCGGAGCCTCGATGGGTTGGACACGTTTTATGAAGCCCGCCTGGAAGAAGACCGGCTTCCGACGGGACACTTCGTTCGGGACCCGGGTTATCGTCCCTCCGAAGAAGAAGATCCGTACAATGCCTTCATCCGGAAGTGCCGCGTGGAAGGATCGGGAGAAGGCCTGCTCGCCGGCAAAACCGTTGCGCTCAAGGATCATGTGGCAGTATCGGGCATTCCGATGACCTTCGGCTCTCACTTCATGGATGGCTACACACCGGATTTCGATGCAACGATCGTAACCCGAATACTGAATCAGGGAGCGACCATTACAGGAAAGCTGAATATGATTGATTTCTCCTCCGGCTCGGGTCTCTCGGGGACGGGGGATTATGGCAGGGTGAAGAATCCCCATAATCCCGAGCATGTCAGCGGAGGCTCATCCTCGGGCTCGGCCGTCTCCGTGGCGAGCGGCGCGGTCGATATCTCCATCGGCGGTGATCAGGGCGGCTCGGTACGGGCACCGGCCCATTACTGCGGCGTCATCGGACTGAAGCCGACCTTCGGGCTAATTCCGCATACCGGCGTGTTCGGCTCTGATCCTGGAGTGGATTTCCTGGGACCGTTGGCGAAGAAGGCGGAGGACGTCGCCCTGATGCTCGAAAGCATCGCCGGCCCGGACGGCTACGACCCGCGGCAGCGGAATATTCCGGAGCTTCCGGCGTACAGCCAAATCATTGACCGGGGAGTGAAGGGGCTGAAAATCGGCATTCTGGAGGAAGGCATTGGATTCGACGGGATGGAACCGGAGGTGGAGAATGCCGTACTCGCAGCGATTGAGGTGCTCAGCAAGGCCGGAGCGATAGTGTCGAGGGTATCGGTTCCGGCTCATACCGATGCCCATATTCCCGCAAGCATCCTCCTGATGGAAGGCAGCCGCTACCTGATGGGAACCAACTTTGGCGGGGCCTTCGCGGAAACTTACTATCCCACTTCGCTTATTCGCATGATCGGCAGCTCCAGACAAAGCCACGGCTATCAGCTTCCGCTGGGTATGCGGACCAACCTCACGACGGCGGAATATTTGCACCGCAATTACTACGGAACACTCTACGCCAAGGCGCAAAACGTGCGCAAAGGCATTCGCCGTGCGTACGACAAGGCTTTTGCTGATATAGATCTGCTTGTTTGTCCCACCAAACCGACCCGCGCCCCGAAATTTAAAGCTCCGCAAAGTACCAAAGAAGCCTTGGAACAAGCCATAACAGGCGGAGGCCCTGCTCACTTCCGCAACACCTCCTGCTTCAATTATACCGGTCATCCCGCTATCAGTGTCCCCTGCCAGGTGGACGGCTTGCCGATCGGCATGCAGCTGATCGGACCCCATTATTCTGAGTCTCTCCTGCTGCAAGCTGCCTATGCCTATCAACAATCTATCTGAGCGGACCCCGTTTAGATCAGGGAGGTGACCACCATGTCGGACATCCTGCTGAAAGTGACCGACCTCGTTACCGAATTCTCCATCCGGGGGAAACAGGTACCTGCCGTGCGCGGCGTCTCTATTGATGTGAAAAAAGGGAAGACCCTCGTTGTGCTTGGCGAGTCCGGTTCGGGCAAAAGTGTGATGCTTCGTTCGATTATGCGGATTCTGCCGAAGGATACGGTAACGTCCGGCCAGGTGCTTTATAACGGGGAAGAATTGCTGCATAAAAGCGAGAAATCGATGCAGCGCATTCGCGGAAATCAGATTTCCATGGTCTTCCAGGATTCCCTGTCCGCCCTTGATCCGCTGTATCGCGTCGGGGCGCAAATCGGCGAATCCATGCGCGATCATGGAACCGCTCCAAGGAACACCATCCGCGGCAAGGTTATCGAATTGCTGTCCAAGGTGGGAATTCCTTCACCGGAAACGAGGATGCGCGCTTACCCTTTTGAGATGAGCGGCGGCATGAGGCAGCGTTCGGTAATCGGCATGTCATTGGCCAATACGCCGCAGCTGCTGCTGGCCGATGAGCCGACCACCGCTCTTGACGTCACTATTCAGGCTCAAATCCTGACCTTATTCAAGAAAATTCAGCAGGAATATGGCATGACCGTTATTCTGGTCACTCATGACATTGGAGTGGCTATCGAAATGGCCGACGAGATCGCCGTAATGTACGCCGGCAAAATCGTGGAATTCGGAGATGTCAGGCAGGTGCTGGGGACTCCGTCACATCCTTACACGAAGGGGCTGATCGAGGCTACTCCCCGCCCCGGCCAGCGCGGTGCGCTGACGGCCATTCCGGGACAGCCTCCGACCATCGCCAATATGCCCGCAGGCTGCGCTTTTGTAGATCGCTGCCGCTGGGCAATGGATCGCTGCCGGCATGAACAGCCGGAGATCACTTCGCTGGGAGGGGGTCATCATTTCGCTTGCCATTTAAATGCAGACACGATAACGCATGTGCCGGAACATTCACTTTTATAAGGAAAAGACAGCTAAAGACTTAAGGGGGCATTCATAGTGAAACGTCAACGGAATTGGTGTTATTACGGAATTATTAGCATCGTCCTTGTGCTGCTGCTTTCGGCTTGCAGCAGCAATTCGGGAGAGTCTGCGGCAAACGTTGACGAGCAAGCGGCTGCTGATACGGGGGGCGGCAAAGGAGGAACGCTTGTCGTCGCCATGACAGCCGGCAACATTCCCGTTCCCGACGTCGGTCCGACAGAAGGCTCCGAGGGCCTGCGATTTGTCGGGTTCCAGCTCTATGACGGGCTGGTGCGCTGGGATTTGTCCAGCGACAGCAAGCCGGCGGTGCCCAAGGCGGCGCTTGCGGAATCGTGGGAGGTTTCCGATGACCAGACCACCTGGACCTTTCACCTTCGTGCCGGCGTGAAATTCCACGATGGCACAGACTGGAATGCCGACGCGGCAATCTTCAACTTCGATCGTGTGATGAAAGAAGACTTTGAATATTTTTCCCCGAAAATGTCCGCCGGTTTAGCCAACTACACCAAATGGATCGGCTCCTATTCCAAGATAGACGATATGACGATTCAACTGGTGACGAAGGAACCGTATTCCTTGCTGGAATGGGATTTGACCTGGATGCTGTTTGCAAGCCCGGAAGCCGTCAAAACCTCCGGCGAAGATTATGCCCAGCATCCGGTAGGCACCGGCCCCTTCAAATTCGTAGAGATGGTTGAAGGGCAAAGCATGACGATGGAAGCTAACACCGATTATTGGGGTGACGTGCCTCTGATTTCCAAGCTGGTGCTGAGACCGATCACCGACCCGGCGGCGAGACTTGCGGCGCTGCAGTCGGGTGAAGTCAACTGGGCGGAGCTGCCGCCGCCTGAATCGATGAGCATCCTGGAGAGCCAGGGCTACCAGGTGTACTTGAACCCGTATCCCCATGTGCTTCCGTTTATGCTGAACATGAATTCGGATATCTGGAGCAATAAGCTGGTCCGGCAAGCGGCGAACTATGCCGTCGACCGGGAAGGCATAGCGAACGATTTGCTGGGCGGCGCGGCTGAACCGGCGAATGCGTTAATGTACCCGGCCCAGTCCTGGTACAACGACGACTATAAATACAGCTATGATCCGGAGAAAGCAAAGGCGCTGCTTGCGGAGGCTGGCTACCCGGACGGGTTCGAATCGACCTTCGTGCTGCCTTCTGCCGGCTCGGGCAATATGTGGCCGCAGCCTATTGCGGAATACGTCCAGAAAAATCTCGCCGATGTCGGCATTCAAATCAAGCTGGAGGTTATGGAGTGGCAGTCGCTCTTGACCACCTTCGCAAACGGCTTCCCGACGGACCGGGAAGTAGGCGGTGTTTTGATTTCCACAGGAACCTACACGCCGATTCGGGCGATTGACTTTAACTTCGCCAAGAGCTCCTGGGCTCCTGTCGGCAACAACAGGGGCAAATATTCCAATGACGAGGTCGAAGTGCTTCTGGACAGAATCAAGGTAGCCAAGCCCGAAGAGGTCGATGCGCTCATGCAGGAGGCTTCGGGAATTATTACCGATGATGCGCCCTGGATCTTCATTGTCCACGACAAGAATTTGCGGGCGCTTGCTCCGAACGTCAAGGGCTTCGTCATGGCGCAGTCCTGGTTCCAGGACCTGACCCATCTGACCGTTGAATAGAAGGGTGCAAGCGGACCAATTCCGAGAATACGAGGTGAAGTGATGCTTAACTTTCTGATGAAGCGGCTTCTCCTGATGATTCCTACCCTGTTTGGCGTTACGCTCGTAGTTTTCCTTGTTATCCAGATCGTCCCCGGGAATCCGGTGGACGCTCTGGTTCCTCCCGAATCATCCCAGGAGGTGAAGGACCAGCTGATCGCCGATCTTGGATTGGATCAGCCGCTGTACATCCAATATTTCCGGTGGCTCGGAGATCTGCTGACCGGCAATCTGGGCCGTTCCATTGTGAAATCGACCTCTGTCAACTCGCTGCTTATTCAAGCCTTCTCCAATAGTCTGCTGCTAGCCCTCGGCGCCGCCGCCTTCGCGTTTGTCTTTAGCATTCTGCTCGGTTTTCTGGCGGCGTATAAGCCGGAGTCCTGGTTTGCCGCCCTCGGCAACATCGTTGCTATCATTGGAATCAGCGTCCCGAATTTCTGGGGCGGGCTGATTCTTATGGGGATTTTCGGAGTGGCGCTAGGATGGCTGCCCCCTATGGGCAAGGTGTCCCTTGACGGCGCCAGCTTCGATTTGCTGAAGCATATGATCATGCCGTCAATCGCGGCAGGCATGGTAACGCTGGGCGTAATGACGCGCATGGTGCGCAGCAGTGTATACGATCTTCTGCATGAAGAATTCGTCCTTACGCTAAGGGCGAAAGGGGTGAAAACCACGACGATTCTGAGGCATGTGCTGAAGAATGCGACACCTTCCATTCTGACGATTGCCGGGCTGCAATTCAGTTCCCTTCTGGGCGGTTCGATCCTGGTCGAAACCGTTTTTTCCTGGCCGGGGCTGGGACAGCTTATTTACCAGGGAATCAGTCAGCGGGATTATCCCATCATCCAGTCCGGGATATTGCTCATTTCCATCTTTTTCGTCGTGCTCAATATCGTAGTAGATTTGCTGCATGCGCTGCTGGATCCGAGAGTCCAGAATGCCTGAACGCGAAAGGAGGCAGTTTCATGTTAAGCAGTCAAATTACCGGCACAGCACCCGCGCTGGCTGAACCGGCGGTGGCTGAAGAAGAGAAATTCTACCGGAAAGCCATCAGGGCGTTTTTTAAAAACCGGGTTGCAACTATCGCTTTTGTCATCCTTGTACTAATCGTTCTTTCCATACTTTTGGCAAACTGGATTAGTCCGTACTCCCCGCTGGAAGGGGACATCAAGAACCGGCTTCAACCCATCGGAACGCCGGGATACTTTCTGGGTACGGACGAGCAGGGCAGGGATATGCTCACCCGTATTTTGTACGGCGGACGATTGACGCTGCTGTCCGGTTTTTTGCCCGTTATCGTGGCCGCTATTGCCGGAGGCGCGCTGGGCATCATCGCCGGATATTACGGCGGCACGGTCAATGCGATCATCATGCGTACGCTGGATATCTTCTATGCTTTTCCCGCAGTGATCCTGTCGATTGCGGTTTCGGCCGCATTGGGGCAAGGGAGCATCAATATCATGATCGCCATCTCCATCGTGTTTATCCCTCCTGTCGCACGTGTGCTTGAAACAGCGGTGAAGCGCATCCGCAATCAGGAGTTTATTGAAGCGGCCAAATCCAGCGGGGCCAGCTCGCTGCAGATCATGCGGCATCACATCGTCCCGAACGTATTCAGCGAGCTGTTCGTATACTCCTCCAGCCAGATTTCCATCGGGATCGTCATCGCTGCAGGTCTTAGCTTCCTCGGCCTCGGAGTGTCGCCACCGACGCCGGAATGGGGCGTGATGCTGAACAGCATCAAGCAGTTGATCTTCGTCGATCCGCTGTTAACTGTCGTACCGGGAGGCTTTCTCTTCCTGACCTCGCTCTGCATCAACTTGTGCGCTGACGGTATCCGGGACGCCTTGCAAGTAAAGTGATTCCAACGGGAGGGACTGAAGCTATGGACAGCGAAACGGCCATTCTGGAAGTGAAGCAGGTGTCAAAAACCTTTTTGACCAAAAATTTCGTCGGAAAAGTGAAGCATGTGGTATCGGCAGTTCATGATGTGTCCTTCGATCTGCCGGCGCGGAAAACCTTCGGCATTGTCGGGGAATCGGGATGCGGGAAATCGACGCTGGCCCGCCTGATCCTGCGGCTGATCGAATCCGACCGGGGGGAGATTCAATATAGGGACAAGGATTTGATCAAGCTTTCCAAATCCCAGTTCAAAGAATACCGGAAGGATATTCAGATGGTCTTTCAGGACCCGTATTCGTCTCTCAACCCAAAGATGACCCTGCTTGACAATGTGGCATTCAGCCTGTGGGTGGGCGGCGCCTCCAAAGCCGAAGGCCGAAGCCGGGCATATCGTTATCTGGATGCAGTGGGCATCCCCCGCAGCTTTGCCGAGCGTTATCCGCAGACGCTGAGCGGGGGCCAGCGGCAGCGCGTTGCCATTGCGCGGGCGCTGGTGCTGGAGCCGAAAATCCTGATCGCCGATGAAGCGGTGTCGGCACTGGACAAGTCAATCCAGGCGCAGGTGCTGAATCTGTTCCGCGACTTGCAGCAGGAATTTCATCTGTCGATGATTTTCATATCTCACGATTTGAATGTTGTGCAGACAATGAGCGACGAAGTGATGGTTATGTACCTGGGAATGGTCGTGGAACGGGGTCCCGCCGATCAAATCTACGGCAGCCCGTACCACCCGTATACCCAGGCCCTGTTTAACTCGGCGCCATCGATGGAAGTGAACAAGCGGAATCTGGATCATTTCAACCTGACCGGCGAGCTTCCGAGTCCGCTTAACCCGCCTTCCGGCTGCCGGTTCCGCACGCGGTGCCCGTTTGCCTCCGAAAGCTGCGCAAGCGGTATTCCGAAGTCCGTGGAGGTAGAGCCTGGACATACGGTGTCCTGTGTCCTGTACCCCGAGCCCGGAAGCGTACGAAAGAAAATTTGATATAGGTCGTTATATAGAGTGAGCTTAAGAAGCTTATATAACTGCGATTTTTACTAGGCTGGTGAATGTCACATATGGTTTTCTTTATCATGCTGCTGATCAACACGCTGCACAGCTTTGGACTTGCGGCAACGCGGCCGATCGTCTCTATTTATTCCGAGCAGCTCGGGTTTACCTCGGTCGTCATCGGTGTACTGGTCGCTTCATATTCCTTAGTTCCAATGCTGATTGCCGCTCGCACGGGCAGATGGGTGGACCGGATCGGCGCCAGGAGAATGGTTTACATGGGCGGCTGCGGTCTGCTTGCGGGCTTTCTCCTGCCGATTATGTTTCCCGTCCTGCCCGTCCTGTTTTTTTCGCAGATCATGCTTGGATTCTCGCAGCTCTTTATCGTATTATCCATCCAGAAAACCGTGGGGAATATGCCTGGAGAACGGGATCGTCTCATCGCCACGCACAGCCTCTCGGGAGCGATAGGAGAAATGCTCGGGCCGCTGGTAAGCGGCTTTACTTATGCCCGTTTCGGGTTTCAATGGTCCTTTGGAATTTCTGCATTCGCTTCGATGATCGCTATTTTGCTGGGGCTTTTGCTGAAGAAAAAGGATTGGCAGTGGGGAGATCCGGCTGCCAGATCATCTGCAGGCCATGTCGAGCCGATCTGGCGCCTGCTCGGCAATGTCAATTTGCGCAATGCAATTCTGATCAGCGGCGTCGTGCTCTATTCCAAAGAATTGATCACGGCTTATTTTCCGCTGTACGGCACCAGCATCGGCATGTCCTCCGGCACAATCGGACTGGCCCTTTCCGTCTCTGCGCTTATGTCGCTGATCGTGCGTTTTCTGCAGTATCCGATTATCAGATGGCTGGGAAGAAGCCGGATAATGACCGGAACCCTGATTGTCTCGGCCGCCGCTTATATGCTGATTTCCTTGACGGAGCTGCCGGTGTGGCTTGGTGTATTGCTTGCCGTAATAGGGGCCAGCCTCGGGATCGGGCAGCCGCTCAGCATGGTGTATGCTCTTGATTTAAGCCCGGTGCAGAGGCACGGGGAAATACTGGGTCTGCGGGTCTCAATCAACCGGATACTGCAATTTTTTGCCCCCATGATTTTTGGAGGCATCGGCGGCGCGGTGGGGCTCGGGGCGATTTTTCTAAGCAACGGAGTAATTATGCTGATTATTTCAAGCTTTACCCATATCGATCCGGCCATCGGCAGCGCCCGCCGGGAAGGGGTGTCCAATGCGGATGAGGCCAAGCTGTAAGGCAGCATCGGCGGACGGATTCGCTAACAGTACATGGCAAAACAGAAAGGTTGATCGTAAAAAGGGAGCGGAATCTTGCGGACGGGGTGTCCGGCAAATTTCGCTCCTTTTTCTCGATAGAGAACTTATCCTGAATTTCGAAAGTGAATTGAACCATTCCAGATCGGACAAGGGATAAACCCTCTTTTTCCTTCACCCCTTTGGTGCAAGCTGTTTTTAGCAAAAAATCCCTTCGTGTAGAGCTTTTTAGACGATTTGTGGATACTTACTCTCGAAATTCGGGTTTATATGTTTTGGGGGAAGCGAAGCTTATCCGTTATTTCACGGCTGCGCTGTAAATGAAAGAATGGATCAGGACTCCGGCCAGGCAAACTGCGCGATTGCGTTGGCCGCAGCGGGGAGGTAGAGGGAATCAAAGGCAGAAATGCCTTTGATTTCGCCCGAAGCCGGCTGGAGGAGGGAATCAAAGGCAGAAGTACCTTTGATTTCGCCCGAAGCCGGCTGGAGGAGGGAATCAGAGGCAGAAGTACCTTTGAATCCGCCCGAAGGCGGCTGGAGGAGGGAATCAGAGGCATAAGTACCTTTGAATTCGCCCGAAGCCGGCTGGAGGAGGGAATCAAAGGCAGAAGTACCTTTGTATTCGCCCGAAGCCGGCTGGAGGAGGGAATCAGCGCGAAATGATTCTTTTCCTCCCCACTGAAAGGGCAGCATTCTTACTATAGGACGCCGATAGGCGTCTTTCTTAAAAGATAAGAACTTATTTATATGTTTAAAGCTAAAAATTAGCCTTATTTTTCTCGCTGAAACGGATACTGTCCTTATCAGGACGGTGAAGCCGTTTCCACTTGTCGTTTAGGAAATTATGCTTCTTGTCAATTGTGGATAAGGTATGTTATGAAGATTAGAGGGGAAATTGTAATGCGTCTTATTCGTGCTGAATCGTACTGAGTTGTGCAGAGTTTGCTGAGCCATGCATAGTTTACTGAATTGCGCTGAGTCTCCTGAGCCGTGCGGAGTCTGCGGGTTCTATGTTTTGCAGGAGGAAGCGCGAAATAGAGCGGGTCCAGCCGAGGCCCCTACCGGGGCAGGGATGTTAAGTTATGATGAACGAAAGGCAGCCCCTGTTCGCACACCGTAGGTTAAAATGGAAGTGGAAACCATTTCAGAGCTACATGCGAAAGGAGCTGTTACTATGAAGAATACCATAAAATACGTCGGTTT
>NZ_JACBYI010000050.1 GCF_019352175.1 Paenibacillus sp. S150 | reverse complement strand
TACTCACCCGTCCGCCGCTAAGCAGGAATGGAAGCAAGCTTCCATTCCTGCTCCGCTCGACTTGCATGTATTAGGCACGCCGCCAGCGTTCGTCCTGAGCCAGGATCAAACTCTCCAAATTGGTATTTAGAAAGAGCGATTGCTCATTTTGAAACATCTGACGAGAATAAAATATTCTCTAATTTTGGACCTCACTTGCGTGAAATCCCACTCACTCGTTGTTCAGTTTTCAAAGATCAATGTCTCGTTTTTCATTCATCACCGCGTCTCAGCAGCGACCTTCATAATATATCACAGCGCCTTTATTTCAGTCAAGCGTTTTTTATTCTAATTTCTCGCCCGGCTTCCAGGCAAGTTATTAGGAAGGTATCTTGTCCAAAGGGCCGAAGCTTAATGTATCATAAATTCCGAACTCACGTCAACCTTTAGAATAAAGTTATTTTCAGGCCTAGGAGCATCAGCACTCCAGGGAGACCAAGAACCGTTACAGCGCCTATGGTTGCAGGATTCAATGGCACATAAATATCCGTTAATATCCCGGAAAAGTTCACTATATAAATACCGATCGCAGCCAGAAGGAGATGCGTGCCAAACAGGCTGAGCCAGGCCCAGCCTAATTTTTTCCTGAAAACAATAAAGAATAATAATAGTCCTGATAGAATCAGTACTGCTGATGCCGCAATTCTAAGCATGATAATCCTCCTTTGTCTTTTTCTATTTTCTATAGCCGAGCTCGATTAAGCCCCATGCTTTTGGCATGCTTCAAATGAATCTGATATTTACGTTCTGCCGCTTCCAAAATATATATGGCATAGTCTATCTGATCCTGGCCCCGCGCCTCGTCAAACATTAAATGCGCCCTCTCCCACTCTGATTGTGCCTGTTTAACCTCAAGAAAAACGTCCCAGTGATCCTCCTGTCTTCCTCTCTGCTCTCCGACGGCCTGCTTCCTTACTCTCCACCATCCCATTCCAATTCCTCCTTAAGAATAATTTCAGTACGATGTGAAGCAACCTCACCCTCGTTTATTCTCATTCATATCGGAATCGGGACAAACTTAGAACTAAAACACAGCATTAAATCACCTGCCTGAAACTGAAGAAGCCGAAGGCTCAGGCCTCCGGCTTTTGCGAGATCAAACAAGCATAGCTTCAATCAAAAAAGAAGCCCGCAGGGGCTTCTTGATTAAATGTCCGTGCGCCAAAGCTGCTCAGAACAGCTCACGCCGACCTTCGAGGGCCTTGGACAAGGTTACCTCGTCCGCATATTCCAAATCGCCCCCTACAGGCAGTCCATGGGCAATCCTGGTGATTTTGATCTCGAAGGGGCGCACCAGGCGGGAGATATACATAGCTGTTGCTTCACCCTCAATATTGGGGTTGGTTGCCATAATAAGCTCCTTCACCCTCTCATCGCTTAGCCGGGTCAGCAGCTCCTTCAGACGGATATCATCAGGACCTATACCCTCCATTGGTGAGATTGCACCCTGCAGCACATGGTAATAGCCATCAAATTCCTTAGTGCGTTCAATGGCCACGAGATCCTTGGAATCCTGAACTACACAGATTACGGAGGGATCGCGGGTTTTGTCCTGACAAATCCGGCAGGGATCGGTGTCAGTAATATTGCAGCAGACCGAGCAGTAATGAAGATTGCGTTTGACACTGACCAGCGCCTTGGCAAAATCAATAACCTCGTCTTCTTTCATGTTAAGCACGTGGAAGGCCAGCCGGGCGGCTGACTTCGGGCCAATTCCGGGCAGACGCGTAAAAGCTTCGATCAGCTTGGCAAGCGGTTCGGGATAATACAAAATATCGGTTCTCCTTTGGACAGATGGAGTAAGGTCTAGAACAGGCCAGGAATCTTCATGCCGCCGGTAAATTTACCCATGTCATTATTAGCCAGTTCTTCCGCTTGGGTAAGAGCATCATTTACAGCGGTAATCACGAGATCCTGCAGCATTTCGATATCGTCTGGATCCACAGCCTCCGGCTTGATTTGAATGGAAAGCAGTTTTTTGTGGCCATTGACCTGGACGGTCACCACACCGCCGCCGGATGATCCCTCAATAGTCTTGCTGCCCAGTTCTTCTTGAGCCTTAAGCATTTGCTCCTGCATCTTTTTGACCTGCTTCATCATTTGGTTCATATTGTTCATACGTCGTCTCTCCTTTGGAATGCGCACTTGGCGCTAATAGGCTTAACTACTCTTTTATGACAACAAGGTCTTCCCCAAAGAGCTGGATAGCCTCGTCAATCCATGGTTCAGTCCGTGTGTCCGCAGTCTCGTGCTCATGCTCCAGCCGCAGCTCCTCTGTACCGGTCTGAGCTGCAGATTTCATTGCGGCCTCATTCCAGTCACGGAGCAGCATAGTAACGAGTCGGTAAGGTTTGCCCAGACGTGCTGCGAACACATTCTCAATCACCTGTCTGTTCGCAGGCTTCTCGGTCGTATCGCGATGAATCGTATTTTTGAACGCAACCAGTACAGCGTCTTCTATAACAGCCACAGGCTCTCCGTCCACAAACCATGCGTGGACCGTTACCTTCTCTTCCTTCACTGCCTGCAGGACAACGCTCCACTTCTTATACACATCAGCGAAATCGGCACTGTCCTTGCCTGCGATAAATTTGTCCAGCTGTGGGGGCAGCTTGGAGGGCGAAGATATGCGCGGAGCGGGATTCTGAGGGGCAGTCTGTCTGCCCGCAGCCGCCTGCTGACCCCCTCCGGACAATGCCCCAGCCTGCAAAGCCTGTTCCAGCTTTTTCTCCAAGGCCGCGATCTGGCGTTTGAGAAGCTCCAGCTCTCCCGGGTCCACAGCGGCAGCATTGCCGCCTGCTTGACGCGAAATACCAGCAACAGCATGCGGAGCAGCCTCTTGAGGAGGAGCTTCCTGCTGCTGACTGCACAGCTTCATCAATGCTACTTCAAACAAAGTTTGGGGATGGGTCGCATATTTCATTTCACCCAGATAACGGGCCAATGTCTCAACGATCAGAAATAGCCGATCCCGGGAAAATGCGGCCGCCATATCGCGGAACTCCGCTGGATTCAGCACCCGATCCGTTAGCTGATCGGCCCCCGGCACCATCTTGATCATAAGTAAATCCCGGAAATAATACAGGAGGTTCTCCAGACATTTATCAGCACTCTTGCCTTCATGCATAAGCTGTTCAACCAGCTCCAGAAGCAGCCCCATATCTCCTTCCAGAATAGCCGTGGCGAGGCGGGCGAACTGTTCGGAGGGAATGCCTCCGGTCATGCCCAGCACCTGCTGATAAGTCACCTGCCCATCCGTAAAAGATGAGATCTGGTCCAGTATGCTTAGCGCATCACGCATTCCGCCGTCAGAGAGACGGGCAATGTATTGCAGCGCCTCTGCATCTGCAGAAATGCCTTCCTTCTCACAGATAGCCGTTAAGTGAGCGGTCTGTTCCTCCAGTGACACCCGCCGAAAATCAAAGCGCTGGCAGCGGGAAATAATCGTTGCCGGCAATTTATGCGGTTCTGTCGTTGCCAGAATAAACATTACATGAGGAGGCGGTTCCTCCAGCGTCTTCAGCAGCGCATTAAAAGCCTCTGTGGTCAGCATATGCACTTCATCAATGATATACACTTTACGGCGGACTTCGGTAGGAGCGTATTTCACCTTGTCCCGGAGGTCGCGTATTTCTTCAACACCACGGTTCGACGCCGCGTCAATCTCTTGCACATCCATGACATTGCCTGCAGTGATCCTGAGGCAGGAAGGGCATTCGTTGCAGGGTTCGGGACCCTCATTCCGTTCGCAATTGACCGCTTTGGCGAGTACTTTGGCGGCACTCGTCTTGCCGGTGCCCCGCGGTCCGCTGAACAGATAGGCATGCGAAACCCGCTGTTCACGAATTGCATTCTGCAGCGTCTGAATAATGTGCTGTTGCCCTACCATGTCATGAAACGACTGCGGCCGCCAGGCACGGTACAGCGCGATATGTTCCACTATGCATTACCCTCTCTTAGGCTGCCGCTTTCGGCATTTGTCGCTAATTTATTATACTATATCCATCAGAATTTGACCAAAAACAAAAAAGCATCTTCGCTTGTGGCAAAGATACTATTATAGGCAATATGATAAACCGTGCACCTGTTATTGATGGCTTCGATCCAAGCGGCAACCCTGCAGCACCGCTCGGGCTAGGCCACCCTCCGGCACAAGAGTAAACTCACTTATGGCTGCTTCCTTCCGGACCTGACCAGGTTCACGAGCACTCATTGCGGAGGACCCAACCGTCAACACAGCCCGCAGGAACCAAGGCCTCACATCGACAGCACCTCTAACAGGAATTCAACCTCGCTACAGCGGATTGCGAGTTACAGGGCACCGCTACCTCCCCGTCTAGCACGGCGAAGATAAGTATAGCTTACAGCTGGACAAAAATCAACTCCAGGCAAAAAGAAGCATTATTGCCAACTCTCTGAGAGGCAGCGTCCTTTTCTTTACGGAAGATAAAGAACATTTAATAAGGTGAAGCCTATAATTATATATCCTCGACGGAAAAGCCCCCGGACGCAAAGTCCAGGGGCCTGCTCCAATCCATAGCAAGGCGATAAATGGATCAGATACCATACTTTTTCTTAAATTTATCAACACGTCCACCGGCATCCAGAAATTTCTGCTTGCCCGTATAGAACGGGTGGCAGCTGGAGCAAACCTCAACACGCAGCTCCGGCTTCACAGAACCGGTCTCAAATGTATTGCCGCATGCACAGGTTACCTTGGTTAGATTGTAATTGGGTTGTATTGCAGATTGCATATGAACCTCACCTCTCGTGCCCTAAGCCTCATGCGGACCTAGAGTTAATAAGATATCTAAGCGGTATTTTAGCACGAAAGAATAGACTCTGCAATAAGTCTTAATCCCACTTGTTGAAGCTATACTTTCACACGCCGCTGCTTGGCCCGGGCCAGATCTGCAGGCGGTACATGTGTATACGAGCCTATAACAACATCAGGAAGCTCCCCGCGGAAAATTTCCAGCATCGTCTTCATTCCCAGAATATCTCCTTGAGCCGGAGGGATTAATTCCAGGTAGCTCTCCGGGTCGATATTTAAATTGCGCATCTGGATTAGTTTCAGATCTGTACGTCTGGCAAACTCCACCATCGCTTCAATCTCTTCTTCACGGTCAGTCACCCCCGGAAAGATCAAATAATTGATTGACGTATACACACCCTGCGAAGCCGCGTATTTCAGAGACTTCTCCACATTAGCCAGCGTATAGCCCCGTGGCTTGTAATAGGCATTATAGTGATCATCCAGTGCACTGATTGTGCTGACACGCATCAGGTCCAGTCCTGCATCAACAATTCCGCGAATATGATCGCTTAGCCCGGCATTGGTATTGATATTGATATAGCCCATATCCGTCACGGCACGGACTTCACGGATAGCTTCAATAATTAGCTTGGCTTGTGTGGAAGGCTCACCTTCACAGCCCTGGCCGAAGCTGATAATCGACCGGGGTGTCTTTAGATGCTCCAGCATGACCTCTGAAATCTCATTTACTGTAGGGCGGAAATTCATTCGCGTCTGCGGCGACACAAAGCCGCTGTCATCAGGCTGTTCGGAAATACAACCGAAGCAGCCGGCATTGCAGGAATAGGAAACCGGGACCGCTCCCTCCCATCGGCCAAGAAAGGTATTGGAAGAGGTCAGACATTCGTAACCCAGCGCGCAATTGGATAGATGCTCATAAAGACGGTTCTCCGGGTACTTGGCGGTTAAACCGCCCACTCCCACTTCTACATCCTCACGATCACAATTAAGCGGATTCCATTGCTCCGGATCATCTGTAAGATCAGCGGCCACATAAAACCCGCCATCTTTCCACACTACTGCGGAATAGCCGAAGAGCGGAAGCTTATACGACTTGTCTGTCTTGACATACCCGGGAAGACATAAGCGGGTAAAGCCCTGCGGAAGCAAAGCTCCTACTGCCTGCGAGCCTTCAGGCAGCGGAAGCATTTCACCCGTCTCAGGGTTCATGCCCACCGCCCGGGTGTTAGGCAGCCCAACTAACGTAGCCCCCTCGGGCAGCGGAATTAATTCTTCCTCCAGCATCTCAACAATCATATCCCCGCTGCGGGCCAGACCGAACAGCTCGGGATGATCATATACGTTTCCATGCCCGTCGGCATATACCAAATACATGTCAGTCTCCTCTTGTTATCTTTTCTCAGGTTGTTGGAACAGAAGGCGTCTTCGGCCGCGAGGTCCGGCGTGCGGATGAACCGCTGTTCGAGGTTCCCCCATTGCTGGCCGTTCCGCCCGGAGACGAAGATTCCTTATTCCCTGCAACATCAAAGGACGCCAGGAATTCGGCGTTGGTCTTGGTGTCACGCAGCTTCTTGATGAAGCCCTCCACAAAGTCGTAGGATTCGTTCATATTTTTGCGGATTGCCCAGATTGTGTCCAGCTCTTCTTTGCTGAGCAGCACCTCTTCGCGGCGCGTGCCGGAACGGCGGATATCAATGGCAGGGAAGATGCGGCGTTCCGCCAGCTTGCGGTCCAGATGCAGCTCCATGTTCCCTGTGCCTTTAAATTCTTCATAAATAATATCATCCATACGTGAACCGGTATCAATAAGCGCTGTTGCCAGTATGGTCAAGCTCCCGCCTTCTTCCACATTCCGTGCGGAGCCAAAAAAGCGCTTGGGACGATGGAAAGCCGCCGGATCAATCCCGCCGCTGAGCGTGCGACCGGACGGAGGAACAACCAGATTATAGGCACGCGCCAGCCGGGTAATACTGTCCAGCAAAATAACAACATCCTTCTTATGCTCCACTAAACGCAAAGCCCGCTGCAGCACAAGCTCAGCTACTTTGATATGATTCTCCGGAAGCTCATCAAATGTAGATGCAACAACCTCGCCCTTCACAGAACGCTGCATATCAGTTACTTCTTCGGGGCGTTCGTCAATCAGCAGTACAAACAGGGCAATTTCAGGATTATTGGTGGAAATGCTGTTGGCAATTTCTTTTAGGAGGAGCGTTTTCCCTGCTTTGGGAGGTGCTACAATTAAGCCGCGCTGCCCCAGACCAACAGGAGCAAGCAAATCCATTATTCGGGTAGACAAGTGAGTAGGGGATGTTTCAAGTGGCAGCTTATCTTGCGGATAAAGAGGTGTCAGCGCCGGAAAATGCAAACGCTCTGCTGCACTGGCAGGATTCTCGCCGTTGACGGCGTTGACTTGAAGCAATCCGAAGTAGCGTTCATTCTCTTTGGGCGTGCGGCATTTGCCGGAAACAAGATCGCCGCTTCTGAGATCAAACTTGCGAATCTGCGAAGCAGAGATATAAATGTCTTCCGCACTGGGCAAGTAGTTGATCGGCCTCAGAAAACCATAGCCCTCAGGCAAAATTTCAAGCACACCTTCCATAAACATGAGCCCGCTCTGCTCAGCCTGCGCCCGGAGGATGGCAAAAATCAGCTCCCGTTTCTTAAGCGTCCCGTAGTAAGGAATCTGGTATTTCTTCGCCAGCTTATACAAATCGGTCAGCTTCATTTCTTCCAAATCGGAAATTTGAAGATCCATGTAATAACCACCTATTCAATTTTTATAATGAGTTCTTCTAGCAGGTCAACCGGTAAAAATAGGAGTCTATTAAATTGTTTATTAGGATAGCATTACCCAATTTGGAAGGGGATATGCAGTTTAAGAGTAAAAAAGCACCCCTTTCCCCGCATCGGATAACCCTATTCTATTCATTCTCGCGCCATACTTCGGCTCCCAAATTACGCAAATTGCTGACCAAATTGTCATAGCCACGGTCTATATATTCTACACCGGTAACCTCGGTTATCCCTTCCTCTACCGTCAGACCGGCAATCACCAGCGCTGCACCTGCACGCAAATCGGCAGCCTTCACCTTCGCAGCGTTCAGCTTGCTTCCTTCGATAACGGCGGAGCGCCCTTCAACACGGATTTTGGCGCCCATCCGCACCAGCTCCGGAACATGCTTAAAGCGGTTGCTGTATACAAAATCGCTGAGCACACTAACCCCTTCAGCCTGGGTAAGCATACTTGTCATTGGAGATTGCAAATCGGTGGCAAAACCGGGGTATATCAGCGCTTTGACATCAGCATGCTCATATTTGGCCTTGCCGATGACCCGGATGCTCTCATCCAGCTCTTCGATATCCACACCCATCTCCAGCAGTTTGGCAGTTAGTGCCTCCAAATGCTTCGGAATCACATTATCTATCAATACATTGCCGCGCGTAGCCGCAGCAGCAATCATATACGTTCCAGCTTGGATACGGTCAGGGATGATAGAGTGACGGCAGCCGTGCATTTCCGTGACACCTTCGATCCGGATCGTTTCGGTACCAGCGCCTTTAATTACAGCGCCCATGGAGTTCAAGAGAGTAGCTACATCTATAATCTCAGGCTCTTTAGCCGCATTTTCAATGATTGTTGAGCCCTTGGCACGTGAAGCCGCAAGCATGATGTTAATAGTGGCGCCTACGCTCGATACGTCCAAATAGATTTTGGCACCGCGCAGTTCCTTGGCATACAGGTGAATAGAACCGTGGTCATTGGTTACAGTTGCTCCCAGCGCTTCAAAGCCCTTGATATGCTGGTCAATCGGACGGGGTTCAAAGTTGCAGCCGCCGGGAAGACCAATTGTCGCTTCCTTAAATCTTCCAAGGAGAGCTCCCATCATATAATACGAGGCCCGGAGTTTCTTGACCGGTCCGTTAGGCATTGGGATGGATACGATACGGGAGGGGTTAATTCTCATCTGGCTGCCTGTCCAGGAGACAGTGGCTCCAAGCTCTTCCAGAATTTCGGAGTAGACAGCTACATCACTAAGGGACGGCAAGTTATCCAGAACAACTTCAGACTCAGCCAAGATCGCCGCAGGAATAAGCGCAATGGCGCTATTCTTCGCTCCACTGATGGTAACAACGCCTTCTAAAGGACGTCCACCGCCAATCATTAATTTTTCCATATATTTATCCGGTTCCCCCTACGTGTATTGCAGCTTGCCCTGGCAATACCTGCTGTGGCTTTGCTTAGTAATGATGATCAGAAACGGATGCGCCGTCCTTACAACAAGGACGGCACCGTTTCCAAAAAGCGAATACAATACAAGGACTGGTTGCCGCCTTAGGCAATAACCCCTTATATTAAATGGAAAGACACCGGCTAGGCGGTGCTCTCCATATCAAACTATTCAGCTGGACAACGTTGCAGTAGTTGGCAAATAGGAAAGTGCAGCGACAGCTCAAGGAAGCCTGTCCGCTTGCATCGTGAAAGGATTAGGCTTTGTTGTTGGAACCAAACTCGCGGATTTTGCCGATAACGGTTTGTTTGATGGCTTCGCGGCCTGGTGCGATGAATGTACGAGGATCGTAAGCATCCGGTTTAGCAGCAAGCACTTCGCGAACAACCTTAGCAAAAGCAATCTGGTTTTCAGTGTTCACGTTGATTTTGGAAGTACCCAGGGAAATGGATTTCTTGATGTCATGCTCAGGAATACCTGTACCGCCATGAAGAACCAATGGGAGGTTAACCGCATCGCGGATTTCTTCCATTTCTTTGAATCCCAGGTTAGGCTCACCATGGTAAGGACCATGTACGGAACCAAGTGCAGGAGCAAGGGTATCGATGCCGGTTTCTTTGACGATACGCACGCACTCGTTCAGGTCCGCATATTGAATGCCGCCGATTACGTCGTCTTCCTGCCCGCCGACAGTACCTACTTCTGCTTCTACAGAAACGCCTTTAGCATGTGCATATTCGACGACTTTTTTGGTCATTTCGATATTCTCATCGATTGGGTGATGGGAACCGTCGATCATTACGGATGTGAATCCGGCGTCGATCGCTTCTTTACACTTGTCGAAGCTGGAACCGTGGTCCAGGTGAATGGCAACAGGAACAGTAATCTTCAAATCATGAATAAGACCTTCAACCATCTTAACAACTGTGTAGAAGCCGCCCATATGTCGAGCTGCGCCTTCGGATACGCCAAGGATTACTGGTGACTTCTCTTCTTCTGCGGCACCAAGAATCGCTTGTGTCCACTCCAGGTTGTTGATGTTGTACTGGCCAACAGCGTATTTCCCCTCAAGTGCTTTGGTTAACATGTCTGTCATTGATACTAATGGCATGGTTTCAATCCTCCTAAAATGTTGAGTTGCTTATATAAGCCGACATCACATACAGGCCTATTATAGCACATCCTGTGTCAAATACTAAATAGGATATACAAAAAAATGTCCCGGTGGGACGTTATTCGACCACCCCATACTCCAGGCAGACTCTCCTCTTTAGAGTATCCATAAAGGAAGATTCCCAAACTGTCGATTCCTAAGCTAGCTGCATTGGTCTATCGACTTATTGTTAAGGTGCATGTTCACGGCTACCCGCATCTCATCAATATCAAAAGGCTTCGTAAAATGCATCAAAGCCCCCAGCTTAGTCGCTTCCTTGATCATATCCAGTTCACCGTAAGCAGTCATCATAATGACCTTGATATCCGGATTGATCTCTTTCAAATGCTTCAGGATCTCAAGCCCGTCCATTCCCGGAATTTTCATATCGAGCAAGACTAGATCAGGGGATTCGCTGCGGACAATGTCCAATGCCAATTTTCCGTTAGCTGCTTGAAATGTGGCATACCCTTCACTATTGAATACTTCCATGAGGAGAATCCGGATTCCGTTCTGATCATCGACAATTAACACTTTCTTTTTTTCCATAACCATACCCTCCCAGAATTTGAAGCAGATTGTCCATACCGCGCACCCGCACAGCTAACGGCCCCTTAACAAAATAGTCTATACGAAACCTATTATTCGTTCCTTACAGTCAAAATCCTGCTAATTGGTTAAAATGCGTAAATCTATGTCATTTTATGGACTGTAATCAGACGCGAGGAGCAGATAATAGCTGCTTCAAAGTCAGGCGGCACCGCTTCTTGAGAGAAATATAAGGATTGCATAGTGCATTAACCCTATATAATTTCAAAGAAAGCCTCCGGATCGGAGGCTCGGCCAGGGCCTTATACGGGCCTTTTCTTTGGATTACAGCTGTTCGGAATGCGTTAATGAGGCATTGACAAATTCACGGAAAAGCGGCTGCGGACGATTCGGACGGGAGGTGAACTCCGGATGAAACTGCACAGACAGGAACCACGGGTGACCCGGAAGCTCGACAATCTCCACCAGGCGGCCATCCGGAGAGGTTCCGGAGATGACGAGGCCGGCTTTTTCAATCTCATCACGGTAGGCATTGTTGAACTCATACCGGTGACGGTGGCGTTCATATACCAACTCATCGTCATAGCAGGACATCGCGAGTGATTCAGGGAGAAGCTTGCATGGGTAAAGACCAAGACGCATTGTTCCGCCCATATCCTCGATATCCTTCTGCTCCGGCAGCAAGTCAATCAGCGGATGGGGTGTAGCCGGATCAATCTCCGAGCTGTTCGCACCTGCCAGTCCCAGAATGGAACGTCCGTATTCAATAACGGAAACCTGCATGCCCAGGCAGATGCCGAAGAAAGGAATGGATTGCTCGCGGGCATAACGGATAGCAGAAATCTTGCCTTCGATTCCCCGGTCGCCGAAGCCGCCCGGAACGAGTATGCCGCCAATGCCGCCCAGCAGCTCGCCTACATTCCCGTCGGTCACAAGCTCAGCATCCACCCAACGGACCTTCACATCCGCATTAGCGGCAAAACCTGCATGCGAAAGAGATTCCACTACGCTCAAATAAGCATCATGCAAGGCTACATATTTGCCGACGATGGCAATCTCAACGGTGCGCTCCAGCTTCTGAATCCTTCCCAGCATATCTTCCCATTCGCGCATATCCGGAGCAGGCGTCGTCAGCTTCAGGTGGTTCACTACGATTTCGTCCAGGCCTTCATCGCGAAGGTTGAGAGGAACTTCATACAGGGTTGAAGCATCGCGGCATTCCACTACTGCGTTGGCGTCGATGTCGCAGAACAAGGCAATTTTGGCCTTCATATCATCAGAAAGCGCATATTCCGTGCGGCATACAATGACATTCGGCTGAATCCCGATACTGCGCAGCTCTTTGACGCTATGCTGTGTCGGTTTGGTTTTGACTTCCCCCGCGGCCTTGATATATGGAATCAGGGTTACGTGAATGTACATTACATTTTCGCGGCCAATGTCGCTTTTGATCTGACGGATGGCTTCCAGAAACGGCAAGCTTTCGATATCGCCCACGGTACCGCCGATTTCTGTAATGACCACATCAGATCCAGTCTCACGGCCTGCGCGGAATACACGCTCCTTAATCTCGTTCGTGATGTGCGGAATGACTTGAACTGTACCGCCCAAGTACTCCCCGCGCCGCTCTTTGCTGATGACCGAGGAATAAATTTTACCGGTTGTGACATTGCTGTTCTTCGAGAGATTAATATCTATAAACCGTTCATAGTGCCCAAGGTCCAGGTCCGTTTCCGCCCCATCGTCGGTTACAAACACTTCGCCATGCTGATAAGGACTCATGGTTCCAGGGTCTACGTTAATGTAAGGATCGAATTTCTGAATCGTCACCTTCAAGCCTCTGTTCTTGAGCAGCCTGCCCAAAGAAGCAGCGGTAATGCCTTTGCCCAGGGAGGACACAACGCCACCCGTTACAAAAATATACTTTGTCACTGTAAAACCCTCCTAAATAAAGTCCAGAAATTCAGGTGACGCTTGGTGTTTATCGTAACCCTTTTTTCCATTATCAAAACGGGGAACCCAAAAGCTGCTTCCAAATGAATCCCGAAAAACCATCCAGGAAGAAATGGCCTTGCCGTCCACTGAAGGAGGCGTCCGTTTCTCCAGAAAAATAAGGATAATTAATAACGTGAAACATATGAATTCTTATCTTTAAAAAAACAAAAAAGTGACACCCGTAGAACCGGGGCACTTTTTATTTTAGAAAACAATATTAACTTCCACTATAAGCCCATGCAATAGTTTACTCTGACGGTCCCACCCATGTCAAGGGAGGAATTGCACCATACTTGTACACTATTCTAATAATTATCGCTCTCGTCCTCATCATCGGCATCTTCCGCTTCGCCGTCTTCGGAATCCTCTTCATCCACTTCGTCTTCATCAATGTCTTCTTCATCAATCACAACATCTTCGTCGACTTCTTCTTCGCTGTCGTCGTCGGAATAGAGGTCATCGCGATCTTCATCGATAGCATCGAAGTCCTCTTCTTCAGCAGCGTAGTTTTCTTCTTCTTCCACGAAGTCATCGTCTTCCAGATCGTCATCCTCGTCATTAATGATACGTGGACGCTTGGAGTTGCCGACCGGGTCATCGGAGCGTTCCAGCGGATACCAGCGCTTCAATCCCCACAGGTTGGTTCCGACGCAGGCAAAACGCCCGTCAATGTTGATCTCGGTATATAACTGGGCAATAGTATCGTTGGTTTCTTCGTCTGTCATGCCGCGCAGCTTGGCCACTTCGACCATCAGATCACGGTAATAATAGGGGGTGTTGGCCGCTTTAAGCACCAGGAAAGCCAGATCCACCATCGGCATTTCTTTTACTTTCTCGGGGTCCAGCTTTAAATTGAGTGGCGTACTCACTAAAGGACACTTCCTCTCACGCTTTGTTCACATTACCGTTAATTTCTATTCCATAATATCCATTAACAAAACTAAGTAAAACCTATTTGGCAGCAAATTGCAAGTCAATTGCGTCCGGCTGAATTATGTATTCCCGGGCTCCCCGGAAAACTTCTTCTTCCCTAACATTAAAAAGGCGGAGGAAGTCCCTCCGCGCATGACTGTATCCACGCCAAGGATCGGCTCCTTACGGGATGTTGCAAAGAGAACTTGCGGTCTCTTCTGTTTATTTTATGTAAAGCTCCGCTTTTTGACACGATGGGCAGCCCATTTCGCTAAAAAAGGGCAAGTTCCCATTCGGACGTCCGCCTCCTTTCATACAATATGGCAGCACGGCACCGAGGAGGGGACGGCGTAACTTATGGATTATTACGGATTTTGGCAGATGCTGCTTGATGAGATACCGGCTGCCCCCAAAAAAACAGAGCGGCGCATTGTAACTTTCAATGATCCCCGCCAGTATGCCGGAGCGCTGTCAGAGTGGAAATCGCTGAAGGCGAAGACACCGGGATTGCGGCAAATAAAGATGTCCCCGCTGATCCGGGCGTTTTTTGTGCCCGCCGCTGCGGCAGGCAAGCTGCTTCATAAATTTGAAGGTGCTCTAAGCATCGAAGAGGATTCACGGATACAAGTCCACGCAGTGGCCCCTGAAAAAGCGGGCACCTCCGTGATGCCATGGGGTGTGAAAGCGATTCATGCCCCGCAAGCCTGGTCCAAATCGACTGGCGTGCATGTCAGGATCGGCGTCATTGATACGGGGGCCGACTACCGCCACCCGGATCTCAAGCATTCGCTGGCCTCGGGCGTAAACCTGCTCCACCGCGGTATGCTGCCGCTCGATGACAACGGGCACGGCACCCATATCGCCGGCACACTTGCAGCAGCCGGCGGCACCCGCGGCATGATGGGCGTAGCACCGCGGGCGCTGCTGTACCCGGTCAAGGCTTTTGACCACAGCGGATCCGCCTATGTGTCGGACATTGTACTAGGCATCGACTGGTGCGTACAGAACAAGATGGATATCATTAATATGAGCTTCGGCATGAAAACAAGAAGCAAAGCCCTTCACGATGTGGTGATCAAGGCCTACCGGGCCGGGATCGCCATCGTCGCCTCCTCCGGCAACGACGGCAAGCGCGGCGGAGACTATCCCGCCCGCTACCCCGAGACGATCGCCGTCGGCGCCCTTGACCGAAGGCACCGCGTCGCGGCCTTCAGCAACCGGGGTCCGTATATCGACGTATACGGACCCGGCGAAGGCGTGCCCTCCTGCTGGCTGAAGGAGGGCTACAAAGAGATGAGCGGCACCTCCATGGCGACCTCGCATGTCACGGGAGCCGCCGCCTTGCTGCTCGCGCTGCGCCCGGGCCTCTCGCCCCGGGAGCTGAAGCTGCTCCTGCGCCGCACAGCCTCGCCGGTGCGGCTGCGCAAGGGCCAGCGCCGCGCGGCCTTGGGCGGCGGCGCGGCCGATGCCCTGCGCCTGCTGCGGGCAGGCGCGCGGGCGAAGCGGGCCGCCGCGAAGGCGTAGCGGCGGGCCGGCGACGGGCTAGCAGCGGGCGCGGCCCATAAGGCCCCTGAGCCGGGGGGCCTCATGGGCCTCTCTTGCGCTAAGCCGGAGAGGCTTGCGTTCTCCCCAAAGCCGGGCGGACTGCCGCTTCCCCGGCAGCACCAGGTCGCCTTGAGCCCTGAGCTGTGAGTTAGCCCAAGTGGAAAAAGTGAATTTAAATCTGCGCATCCCGCTCTCACACAAGCATTAGTGGGAAAAAGTAAGCCTAATCCTGCTGATTCATGCCTTTACAGGGAATTCGCTTAACTTAAGTCTACTAATTCCAACTAATCCCCGCCGCGGGACGCTTTTGAGCACATTTAAGTGTACTAATTCCACTTCGCCTCCCTGCAGCTCTCCGCGATCAGGCGTCCCCCGCAGGAAAAATATAATTTCCTGAACATTAAGCAAAAGCTCCGCCCCAGCCATACGGGGAGGAGCTTTGGTGTGCAAGCCGGACCGTTACATCCGGTCCGGTGCGGTAACGCCGACGAGGCGCAGCACGTTGGCGATTGTAGTCCGCGCCGCGCCCAGCAGGGCAAGGCGGGCTACGGTCTGGGCGGCATCCTCGGTGATGACGCGTTCCGCTTTGTAGTAGCTGTGGAACAGCGAGGCCAGATCATACACGTAGCGGATCAGGCGATGCGGTGCATAGCTGCCTGCGGCAATCTCGATCTCCGCAGGCAATTCGCCGATTTTGCGCAAAAGATCATATTCATGAGCAGCGGTCAGCTTCGAGTAGTCGATCCCGGCAGCATCCGGCAGCACAATGCCCTGTTCCTCCGCCTGGCGGAAAATGCTGCAAATCCGCGCATGCGCATATTGGACATAGAATACAGGATTTTCATTGGAGGTGGAGACAGCCAGGTCCATATCGAAGTCCAGATGCGAGTCCATGCTGCGCATCGTGAAGAAATAACGGATGGCATCGATTCCGACCTCTTCCATCAGGTCTTCCATCGTCACCGCCTTGCCGGTGCGCTTGGACATTTTGACCTTTTCGCCGTCCTGGAACAGGCTGACCATTTGGGCGATCAGCACAACCAGCTTCTCCGGATCATTGCCAAGCGCGGACATGGCAGCTTTCATCCGGGGAATATAGCCGTGGTGATCAGCACCCCAAATGTTAATCATTTTATCGTAGCCCCGGCCGTATTTGTCGTTGTGGTAAGCGATATCCGGCGTCAGGTAGGTGTAGGTTCCGTCGTTCTTAATCAGCACCCGGTCTTTGTCGTCGCCGTATTTGGTCGTTTGCAGCCAGGTTGCCCCGTCCAGCTCGTAGACTTCGCCGCGCTCGCGCAGCTCATCCAGGGAACGCAGCACCTCTCCGTTCTCGTACAGCGAGGTTTCACTGAACCAGATGTCAAAGCTTACACGGAAACGGCCCAGGTCGCGTTTGATTTTGTCCAGCTCCTTGGTGAGGCCGTAGGTGCGGAAGAAAGCGGCACGCTCGCCCGGGGTCATGGACAGCAGAGCATCGCCTTTTTCGGCTACCAGTTCTTTGGCAAAGCCCTTGATATCTTCGCCATGGTAACCGTCTTCCGGCATTTCCGCCGGCTGGCCCAGCTCCTGCAGGTAGCGGGTTTCGATGGATTTGCACAGGTTAGCAACCTGGTTCCCGGCATCATTGATGTAATACTCGCGGGTCACCTGATAACCGGCAAAATCCAGCACGTTGCAGAGCGCGTCGCCGACAGCGGCGCCCCGGGCATGTCCCAGATGCAGGCTGCCCGTAGGGTTGGCGCTGACAAATTCCATCTCGATCCTTTGGCCCCGGCCTGCATTGATGCGGCCATAATCGTCTCCCTGATCGGCCACGAGGGCGATTACCGGGTACAGATAGCTTTTGGACAGCGTAAAGTTTATAAAGCCAGGCCCGGCGATTTCGGCCTTTTCAATAGAAGCGCTGCCCTTATCCAGATGCTCGATAATCGCTTCAGCAATCTGCCGCGGATTACGCTTGGCAATCTTGGTAAGCTGCATCGCCGCATTGGTTGCCAAGTCGCCGTGGGCTTTGTCCTTCGGCACCTCCAGCACGATGAACGGAAGCTCCTCTCTGGTAACCAGGCCAGCGGCTACAATGGCGCCGGATATCGCTTCCTTCACCCGTTCATTGGCTGACTGAAGCGGATTTTGACTTTGTGTCATGATTGTGGTTCCTCCTGTATATGCAAACTTATAGCGAACTGTCCCGATAGTTCCCCGTACACGTAGAGATCATATTCCCATGAAACCGCAAGCGACCTTCCATCGCGCTTAATGTCGAGTTTCCGGGTGTCGGTGGAGAGATTAAACTGTGTATAAGACGAGCGGTAGAACCCCGGCAGGCGTTGTCCCTGCTCAAAGGACTGCTCCGACTGAACGCCGCCGTGACGGATCAGCTTCAGTCCGCTGTCCGATATCTTCAAGGTGCTGCGGACAGAAACCTCCTCGCCCTTGGGGCCAGGCTGCGTTTCTTCATAGCGGATATACAGCAGCTGCCCTTTGGCAATGGCCTCTCCTGCTGTATGCACTACATTCCGCTCTCCGCCCTGCACACTCTCCAGCAATATGAAAACGCCGTATTTGCCGGACTGTACTTCAGTCATCACATGTTCCTCGCTTGTTCATACTTATATTCATCTAAGTCATATTCGCTTTCCCATTGTACACTATATCCAGATCGGATGAGCAATTCAATGTCTATTTATATAGTCCTTTAAAATATTCACAGCGGCAGCAGAGCAACGGTGTCCCTGCTCTTAAGCTGCCCTACCATGGACGTCCAGGCTTCCGGCTTATCCGCAAGCACCGCGTAATAACGGGTCAGAAAATCGGCAACCAAAGACGCCTCTATCTGCTTCAAATCCTCATTGCCGGGCATAAAACACAGATCCAGACCCGATACCGCTTCACCGTCACCCTGCCATGAGGGGTGAACGTAAGGAAAATCGAGACGCTTATACCCGAGATGAGACAGTACCTCGCGGCGGACAAACGGGTCCATGGGCTTAATGCCTCCAAAAGCATGCTCCACCCGGTAGGGATCATAAATCTCGGCGAACATGCCGAACAGCTCTTGGCCATTGCCGGCTGCCAGCCTCTGCAGGTCTTTCAGCCGGCTCTGTGCCAGGAAGCGGCCTACTCCCAGCCCCTCCCGGCCAATGATAGTGAAATCGGTCATCGCCACATTCCAGTCGGCATAATAACGGTATTCGGTCGTACCCACAACGGCCCCTTCATGCACGGCAGCAAATACACGGATGCCCGGATCCTCCAAAGGCTCCTTCCATAGACTGTATTCGAGCACTTCCTCCGGCGGGAACACTTCCGACAGCAGCTTATGTACTTGACTGAACAAGGGGTCTGCCACACTTGTAATTCTTCTATACTCCATATTCAAGAATCTCCTCCGGTTCTGAAATAGACATTTTCCACTTATAAAAAAGGATTGCGCCACTCCATCAGCGCAGCGTAATTGCCTGATTCCTCGTCTTCCAGATAATCAGCCACTACTCCAACCGGAGATCTTCCGCAGCGCAGCAGGAAGGTGATTACAGGATCGGACCATTTCCCGGCCACCACTCCGGCCAAGTACTCTTCCGCTGTCATATGGACAGCCTGCAGATGATACCCTGGCATTCGGCCGGCTCCAAGCAGCCGTTCCAGCTTCTGCTCCACTACCGTATGATACAGCGACTGTACCAGCTCCTTGCCCAGCCCAAGCTTGCGGTATTTGGGACGGACACACAGATCGGCAATATACAGGGTATTCCCGTCCGTCCGGTGCGTAGTAATATATCCATCTGCCGTAACCTCCGACCAGGTATGGTGAAGGGCCGGAGCTTCGGGGTCGAAACGGATTTTCAGTCCTGTTACCGACCCGGCCAGTTCCCCTTCCACCTCCACACATAACGCACCTTCCGGAAAAAGCGACACATGATTCAGCAACTGCTCCCGGCTCCACCATAATTCCGCAGGATAAGGAGGCGGAAAGGCTTCGGCTTGAAGGGTAATCAGTTCCGTAAAATCGGCTTCCGTATAGCTGCGGATCACCGCAGGCACCGGATTTTTACCATTAAAAGCGTAGAAATTCCTGTAATACATTTCTCTTCTTCCCCCTTACACCCAGTCGGTGTACAAATCCGTCCGGCGGTCACGCCACGTGGTTACGGACCCGCGTTCACGAACGCGGTACAGCAGCTCCAGATCTAAATCGGCGGTGATAATCATCGCGTCGTTGATTTCCCCCTCGGCCAGCAGGCCCTGCGGAGGAAACGGGATGTCATTGGGGGTAATGACCGCTGCCTGGCCATAGTTCGCCCGCATCAGATCTACGGTAGGCAGCGAGCCTACAGTGCCTGTCAGCACGACATAGACTTGATTTTCAATAGCACGGGCATGGCTGGTGTATCTCACCCGGTGGAAGCCATGGCGGTCATCCGTGCAGGAAGGGCAGAAGATCACATCCGCTCCCTTGGCTCTCGCCATGCGCACAATTTCCGGAAATTCGATATCGTAGCAGGTCAGCATGGCGATGGTGCCTTTGTCCGTCCGGAACACCTCCAGCCCTTCACCTGCGCCCATATTCCAGCCCTCCGCTTCAGCCGGTGTAATGTGCAGCTTGGCCTGCTCGGCGATTCTTCCGTCCGGATAAAAAAGATGGGCCACATTGTAGAGCTTATCGTTCCTGCGCAGCACATGGGTCCCGCCGATAATATGCACAGTATATTTCTTGGCATACCCGGAGAACAGCTTCCGGTAACGGTCTGTAAACTGCGGCAGATCCTCTATGCCGAGGGCATTTCCCTGTCCATCGCCTATGGACATCAGCTGTGTCGTAAGAAACTCGGGGAACAGAATGAATTCGGCGCCGAATTCCATGGCTGTCTTTATATAATGCTCGCACTCGGCGGCAAACTCATCAAAAGAGGAAATAGTATGCAGATGATATTGTACGGCGGATACGCGAAAGGCCATGGAGCAGTCCTCCTAAGCGGGATATAGGCTTGCATTCGTAAAGCACCTAAAATTTTACCATAACGGATCACAAAATCACACATGGGAGAAATGCTGACCTTTTCTGGAATGAGACGGTGCTTCATGAATATCCAGGCGCTTCCTTCCCCATAATGAGAATTGACAAGTCAAGCCAAATACAGAAGGAGCCTGATGCCATGCCGCGCGAACCTGTTACACCCCGGAAACCCAAACGCCGCCTCCGCCGGCTGTTCCGGCTGCTGGCCGTGATGAGCGTGCTTTTGGTACTGGCGGCTGGCGCACTGCTCGGCTACCTGTATCAAAAGGACCTTCCGCCGGCCGCCGATGATGTCCGTTCCAAGCTGCTTGATTCCCGCGGGAATGTGCTGGCTGCCTTCACCTCAGACGGCCGCAGCCGCGATCCTGTAACGCTCAGCCAGATTTCCCCGCTGCTCATACAGGCTACGCTGGCAGTGGAGGACCGCAAGTTCTACAGCCACGCCGGCTTTGATATCAAGGGCATGGGCCGGGCTGTGCTTGCCAATCTGGAATCAGGCGACCGTACGCAAGGGGCCAGCACCTTAACCCAGCAGCTTGCGCGCAATCTCTACCTGAGCCATGAGAAGACATGGACCCGCAAGGCCAAGGAAGCCCTTTACACAATGCAGCTTGAAATGAAATACAGCAAAGACGAAATCCTGAACATGTATCTGAATGAAATTTATTATGGTCATGGCGCCTACGGTATCGAAGCGGCTTCAAGAATGTATTTTGGCAAAGCGGCGGCAGATCTCGATCTTGCGGAAAGTGCCATGCTTGCCGGAATCCCCAAAGGCCCGACCTACTATTCCCCATACACAAATATGGACAATGCCAAGAAACGCCAGCGGATTATTCTGGAGGCGATGACGGAAATGGGCGATATTACCGAGGCCCAGGCTGCTGCTGCCAATCTGGAGACCTTGAGCTTCAAGCCTCAGGGTGAAAAGGATACGACCGTTGCCGCACCTTACTTCCGCGACTATGTCCGCAGCCTGGTCATCGACTCCCTGCAGATCAGCCTCGAAGAGCTGGAGCAGGGCGGGCTAAATGTATATACAACGCTTGATCCCGATATGCAGCAGGCTGCGGAGGAGGCCGTTGAGCAGGGCATGGACCCCGGCAGTGATTTGGAGACTGCCCTTGTGTCCATTGATCCCCGTACAGGCTACATCAAAGCGATGGTCGGGGGCAAAAATTACCGGACCAACCAATTCAACCATGCACTGGCGACTACTCGGCAGCCCGGGTCGTCTTTTAAGCCTATCATGTACCTAACCGCACTGTCCTCCAAAAGCATGACGGGACTGTCCGTCTTCAACAGCCAGCCGACGCTGTTCCACTATGATAATGACCGCAAAACCTATCAGCCCAAAAACTTCGGCGACAAGTATCTGGGCGAAATCAACATGCGGCAGGCCATTGCCGCCTCCGACAATATCTATGCAGTGAACACGATTATGAAAATCGGCGCGGATAAGGTCGCCGAAATGGCGGCTAAAATGGGTATCAGCAGCCCGCTGCAGAGCGTGCCCTCCCTGGCGCTGGGCACTTCGCCTGTCAGTCCGCTGGAGATGGCGTCCGCCTTCGCCGTGATCGGCGGGGGCGGGGTGAAGCTTCCGGCTACGGCTATTCTGAAGATTACCGATGCCCAGGGAAAGCTTCTGTATGAAGCCCCCCAGGCGCAAGGAGAGAAGGTTGTAGATCCAGCGGCGGCCTATGTGCTGACCCGGCTCATGGAAGGCGTATTCGAGAGCGGGGGAACAGGCAATCGTGTAGCATCTATTATTAAGCGTCCTGTAGCCGGCAAGACCGGTACTACCGATACCGATGGCTGGATGGTCGGATTCACGCCTGAGCTGTCTACGGCTGTCTGGGTCGGATATGACAAGGGACGCGATATAGCCACGGCAGACGGGCGGCGTGCTGCCCCGATCTTCGCCCAATTCACAGAAAAAGCACTGGAAAACGTTCCGCCGAAAATTTTCCCGATTCCTGACGGCGTGGTCAGTGTGTATATCAATCCGCAGTCCGGAAAGCTTGCGACGGCGGCTTGTCCCGAGAAGGAGCTGGAAACCTTCATCAGCGGAACGGAGCCTACGGAATACTGTGATCAGCACGGCCCAGCCGATTCCGCCGATCCTGCCGGCGGCACCACAGCTCCCCCGGATGCGGACATAAAAGAGGAGCACTCCCTGTGGAATGATATCAAGCGCTGGTGGATGAACTGATCCCGGTTGCTCCCATCCGGCTCATGCGATACGATGGGACCAATCAACGAGGCGGGCACCGAAAGATGTGTCCGTTTCGGGCAGAGAGGGGTCATTTATCTATGGAGCTGAAGGACAATCCCGGCGAATGGGAAGGATGCCGGACCAGAAAACTGTTGAACCCGGATGTATTTAAGCTTACTGCGCTCCAAGCTGCACCGCTTCTTCTGGGACAGCATCTGGTCCGGCGGACCGAGGACGGGGAGATCCGCTGCCGGATCGTAGAAACAGAGAGCTATGGCGGCGCGGAAGATAAGGGCAGCCATGCGTATGGGGGACGCCGGACAGCGCGTACTGAAGTCATGTTCAGCTCCGGCGGAACTGCCTACGTGTATCTCATATACGGTATGTACCACTGCGTCAATGTGGTGACTGCCGCTGAACATGATCCGCATGCTGTCCTGATTCGTGCGGTAGAGCCGCTTAACGCCGCCGATGCGGAGATGATGGCGGCATACCGGGGCATCGCCGTCAAGAAGGCGGCCAGCCTGTCCGGCGGACCGGGTAAGCTGTGCCGGGCATTGCGCATTGACAAAAGCCTGAACGGATACCGGCTGGATGATCCGGGCGGGCCGCTGCGGCTGGAGCAGGGAGAACCGCCGGAGACGCTGGATATTGTCCAGGCGCCGCGCATAAATATTCCTTATGCCGAAGAATATGCACCGCTTCCCTGGCGTTTCTACCTCCGGGGCAACCCTTATGTCTCTGTCATCGATAAACAGGCACAGTCCTTTCACCTTGACTAAAGATTGGCGGTGCTGTTTCGCCAGCCGAAAATTGGGTAAAAAACAAAAGAACCCTAATTAATCTCTCCTTTCGGACTTCCCGGATGGAGAGGTTTTTAAATTTAGACAAAGAATCTTCCTGAATTTAACAAAAAACTCTATATATGAATGCGCTTTCCCCGTTCTCATAACTTACAATTACTGCTATAATCATAGATATCCACAAAAAAATATAAAGATGTAAATGAGGGACATGGGATGAAAGATACAGGCATGATCCGGAGTTTAGACAGTCTTGGTAGAATTGTGGTTCCCGTAGAAATCCGAATGACACGCAATATTGACATTGGGGATCCTATCGAATTTTTTATTTTGAACGAAGAAATTATCGTACTCAGAAAGTACACCTCAACTGAATGCACGTTCTGCAGAAGCCTTGATCATGTGACCTACTATAAAGATCAGTTCATTTGCAACAGCTGTCTGAAAGAGCTCAGCAATCCTGAACGCCCGGCCGGTGAGGCCGTGCAGCCCCAGAGCATCCCCGAAGCCGCCCCTGAACCAAGATCCGGGGGACGGCGTACCAAAACTGAAGAAATGAGTCAGCGTCTGGAGAAGGCCATAGAGGACCATCCATACGCCAACCAGAAGGAGCTTGCCGAGGTTCTTGGCATCAGTCAAGCCCGTGTAAGCCAGCTCAAGCGCAAGCTTAACCTGCTCAGCAGATCATAGGATTATAAGCTGTACCCCGGCATTCTGCAATTTCATACACAATACAAACAGCCAGGCTCTCCTGCAAGGGAGGGTCTGGCTGTTTGCGGAATGCAGATTCCTCCGGTCTATCGAGAACAGACTGGGGGAAGTAATGCGCTTATTCTGACAATGCCGCCTTAATCTCCTCGCTTGAAGCGTCCCACCACTCCGCATTATGGGCAACCAGCAGCGACTTCAGCGCAGCCTTGTCCGCCGCTCCAAGTCCTTCCAGGATAATTCTCCGCTTCAGGGCCGAGTCCAGCTTGTTCACATGATCGGCAAGAATCTTCCAACCACGGCGGGCTTCCGTATCAATCCACATCTCGCAGGCAGTGATTCCGCCATAGGACTGGCCTTCAGGTGTGCGGTCCACTGCAACCCACACCACCCAGACCTGTCTTCCGTTTGGCACATCCTCACGGTTCGGGCTGAACTTTATACCCTTCTCCACTTTACTCTTGGCATGCATGGCACCGATATCGATAACGGCTTCACCGCCGTCAATAATGACCGGCGATACATTGTTCAAATCGATGGAGCCTGCGCCGAAGCCCTTATGCTTGCTCTTGGCATTCACAATATTTAGAGCCATCGGTTTTTTGCCCTCTGGTTGGTTGTTATCCACAAGTGCACATCCTTCCCTTTCACTAATAGAACATGAACTTGAGAATGTCAGGCTCATTCTCAAGTTCATCTTATTTAATTTAATTTTAGCTAATAATGCGGCGATTGCAAACATATACATCCCGTAGATGCTTGTCACGGGAGGAATCACAGTATGAAGCCACTGTCATTAAGGTACACCCTCATCTTTGCGGTCCTGGCCACCATCACTCTTCTGGGAGGCGTAATCTGGGCCCTTGCCGGGAACAAGCCTGCCGTCCTGGCTTCTGCCGCTCCAAAAGAGGCCAAGTCCCCTGCTGCCGCGCAGATCAAAGCAACGCAGCCGGTTCTCCCCGAGAGTAAGCCGCTCCCCGTCTCGGAGGCCTTAAGCCAGCGGGTAACCGAATATCATCTCGACGCGCAGCTTATTCCTTCAGCCGGGTTAATAAGTGGCTCCGAGACGGTCACCTGGACCCACCCCGGCCTAAAACCGGTACAAGACCTCTACTTTCACCTGTATCCCAATGCCTTTGCCTCCGACGATACCACCTTCATGAAGGAATCCGGAGGAACACTGCGCGGGGATACAATGCCGGCGAACGGCTACGGCAGCATAACCCTGACGGATTTGCGGACCACCGATGGGGTTTCGCTCATGCAGCGGCTGCAGTATGTCCAGCCCGATGACGGCAACGTGAATGACAAGACACTGGTCAAGGTGCATCTTCCCCAGCCTGTGAACGGCGGAGAAAGTGTCACACTCAAGCTGAAGTTCGAAGTCAAGCTGCCCCAAATATTCGCCCGCATGGGAGTTGCAGGAGATTTTGTAATGGCTGGACAATGGTTCCCCAAAATCAGTGTCTATGAGCCTGCAGGCACCAGGGGCGTGGAGCAGGAGGGCTGGAATCTGCATCAGTACCACGGCACCTCCGAATTCTACAGCGACTTCGGGATCTACAACGTTACCCTTTCCGTGCCCGCCAATTACACTGTTGCCGCAACCGGCTTCCCGGTAAAGACCGCCAAGCTGAAGCAGGATCAGAAAATCTACCAGTTCTACGCCGATGATGTTCATGATTTCGCCTGGGCCGCCTCACCCGATTTTGTAGTTGCGGAGGAAGCCTTCTCGGCACCTAATGTGCCTGGAGTAAGGATCAAGCTCTACCTGGACCCGCTGCACAAGGAGTTGCAGGAGCGGTATTTCCAGGCCGCCAAGGCAGCTCTGAGCGCCTTCAGCAAATGGTATGGCCCTTACCCTTACTCCACGCTGTCTATCGTCGTTCCTCCCAAGGAAGGGAATGGTGCAGGGGGGATGGAATATCCCACGCTCATTACCGCTTTTGGCGCATCTGACGATGCCCCAGGCACCCAGCTTGAACGTACCGTTATCCATGAAATCGGGCATCAGTTCTTTTATGGCATAGTCGCCAGCAATGAATTTGAGGAGGCCTGGCTGGATGAGAGCTTCACCTCTTACGCGGAGGACCGGCTTATGGAGCAGGAGTATGGTGTGGCGTCCAATCTTCCGCTGCAGGCCAGTCTGGTGTCCTCTTCGCAGCCGCTCACTCTGGAGACCTGGAAATATACCGGAGATGATGCCTACACCCGCAATGTGTACATCCGGGGCAAGCTGGTGCTCAAAGATATCGAGCAGCAGGTGGGAAGCCAAACGATGGATACCATCATGGCCACCTATGCCCGCAAATACCGCTTCCGTCATCCTTCTACCGCAGATTTCCAAAAAATCGTAGAAAAAGTGACCAAAAAATCATGGCAGTCTTATTTCGACCAATATGTTTACAGCGGCGGCGCCCCTGATTTTGCCGTGGACGACATCGTAAATACCGTAAATAAAACGGAAGCGGAAACAGAAGGTCTCCGTTATGAATCCTCTGTTGCGGTAAGCAATAAAGGCAGCCGGTACGAGGATGTGTCCATAAAGTTCACATTCTCAGATGGATATACCGTTCAGCGGTATTGGAATGGGGAAGAGAAGCAAACCATATTTCAGTTGTCCTACAAAGCGCCGCTGATCTCGGCAGAGATTGATCCGGAGCATTCCATCCTTCTGGAGAGCAGGCATCTGAATAATTTCAGGCTCGCCGAGCTGGAACCTGTTACGCTCTCACGCTGGACGCTTAGTCTAACCAACCTGATTGAAAACCTGCTCGGAACTCTTGTCTGGTGAGGTGAAGGATTGTGAAAAGATCGATAACCCGCGGCTGGCACAGCATGAAAGAGCAATTTTATATCCTGATTCTGTTATTTATCTACCGGCTGTTCTGGGGATATTTCATGTATAAATTCGTCAAAGGCGCTGTGGTTCCGGTACTGCTGCGTTATCCTGACCAGCAGGCAGGCGGCAGTGGAATGGGCAGGCTGCTCTATTATGTGGAAGGACAGTTTGCACTGGGCAACGATCCCGGAGTGCAGCGCTGGCTCTGGATGCTGTTGGCGCTGAGCGCAGTCAGGCTGCTTATCTCCCCTTTCATCCGCGCAGGGCTGCTGCATGAGCTGCATCAGGAACGCAAGGGAGAGCGTGGAATGTTCTTTTTTCCGGGCATGCGGTTGTATGGGCTTCCGGTGCTGCTGTTCAGTCTCGCAGAGTGGGCGCTTGCTGTGCTCCCCCTGTACTGGCTTCTCCCCAAAATGTACAGCCTGCTGCTTAGCGGCGTTCTGGATTATAAGCTGCTGCTGAAGCTGGTTCCCTACATTCTGGCCTGGCTCCTGTATCTGTTCTTCATTCGCAAGCTGCTGTTGTACATGCAGTTCGGGTATACGGCCGGTACAGGAATCCTATCGTCTCTGCTTGTTTTTTTGAAGGTACTGGTTCCTTCCGTGGGAGTATCCATTATATTGGGTGCAGGCGGGCTGGCGATGATGCTTGTGTGCGGAGTGACTGCGATTCTGTGTCCGGGATTGCCGGCTTTGCTGCTCCGCCAGTTCTCCCCGCTCCCTACTACACTGTTCCGAATGTGGGGAACCGCCGCACAATATCATCTTTGGTGCAGTAAATCATTCCCACAATAATTGAGCCGTCCAGCCGGCATAATAAAAGAGTCACTGCTCCTTCCGGGGGAGCGGGACTCTTTTTTGGGTTACAAAGTGACTAAGAGTATTTGCAAAACTGTAAATCCTCTGGTACAATGATGCCTGTACTACTAGTAACAACTTTGTAATCTTTATGTCATCAATTACTTAATCGCAACATTCGATGTTTTTGAAACTTGTCGATACGTCGCTCTTCTGGTGCATAAAACGCCAAATTCCCTGCACCGGGAAGCGGGGGAACCATATTTTGGGTGAATTGATCTCGCTTTAGAGGGGTCATAGGGGAACCTTCTACCGAATCCTTAAGCTAACCTCGCAGGCCTTTGGAAGGAGTACATCTTTTGAGAAGTCAGAATTTCAAAAAAAAATGCACAGCAGCAGCACTTGGACTAGTGATGGTATTCACAATAGGGGCTGGCAGCGCTTCTGCGGACTCCAAGTTGGACACCGTTATCTCCAAAACAATTGGAACGACCTATAAATTCGGAGGCACCAGCACGAACGGTTTCGATTGCTCCGGATTCACCAGTTACGTGTTCAAGAGTATCGGACTTACCCTGCCGCGCACGTCAAAGGCTCAATTCAAGGTCGGAACCTCTGTATCACGCAGCAATCTGCGTTCAGGCGATCTGGTTTTCTTCAACACCTTCGGATCGGGAGTTTCCCATGTCGGCATTTATGTCGGCAACGGTAAGTTCGCACAATCCTCCACTTCACGCGGTGTAACAATAACCTCGTTGAGCGAAGCTTACTGGGCCAACCGCTACGTTGGCGCCAAACGGGTAATGAGCACTACAGCGTATAAGGCTGTTGCCTACGATTGATCAGCTTTTATCCCCTCAACAGTACTGCCTCTAACAAATAAATGTAACTTATACGAGCCCGGAGCTGATTATTGCCGTAATCATTTCCGGGTTTTCTCTCTTCCTTATTCTCCCTTTTACACAATTTTCGGGACACTGAAACACCTTTTTGCTAAATATTCCAATAAAATTCCCTATAAAGCTGGGTAAAGCTTACTCAGCACGTGAAGATAAGGCTTAAATAACGTATTCCACTCTCAAAAACGCAAAAAAAATGCATTAATATGTTTTAAATGATTGCCAAGCGCTTCCGTCTTTGTTACAATTATCGCAGTGAGTTGATAGTAACATTTTTGTAATTATTCAAACCTTATTTACAAAGGTTTTGTCATGTATTGATCCGTAAGCTAATCCTAATCAACAGTCGTGCCGAGTTTCCTAACAATTAGGGAAACGGGGGAACCGATTTTTGGGTGAATTGACCTCCTGTTCACAGAGGGGTCATAGGGGACCTTCAACCGAACCCTTAAGCTAACCTCGTAGGCATTTGGAAGGGGTATTTACTTTTGAAGAAGAAGCTGGCAGCAGCACTACTGAGCTTTTCCATCATCCTTACCATTGGAGCAGGAAGCGCTTCCGCAGACTCCAAAATGGATCAAGTTATCGACAAGACCATCGGAACCAAATACGTAGCCGGCGGAACATCGACTAATGGGTTTGACTGCTCCGGATTTACAAGATACGTTTTTGATAAGATCGGCATCAACCTTCCTCACCAATCAGGCTCCCAATACCAAATGGGAACCGCTGTATCACGCGATAACATCAGACCGGGCGATCTTGTATTCTTCAACACAAGCGGTAAGGGCGTATCCCATGTCGGCATTTATGTCGGTGAAGGCAAATTCGCACATGCTTCAACCAGCCGCGGTGTAACCATTAGCTCGCTGAGTGAGAGCTACTACGTCAACCGCTACGTTGGCGCCAAACGAATTATGAGCACAGATGCTTATCAGACTTTAGCTTCCGATTCCCAAGACAATGACGATGTTCAATAGGATGTAATCAGCTAAACAGGCTCTTCTCCAAGATTTTTTCCGAAATCTTGAGGGGGGCTTTTTTTTGTCTACACCAAATATTTACCCTTCTCATTATTTGTAAAACACAAAATCCCCTAATTTCCGCCATTTTAAAAAAAATTATTAGCATTTGTCGAGGACTCAGCTTCCCCCTGAAATTTTATGCGTCGAAAAGAGGCTATTCTGTATATAATTATATATAACGTTTCGTTCTTAAAGGGAGGTTCGTGGCCTGATGATTAGTTCTCCGGTAACTTTTTACGTTGTTCCTATGGAAATTAAACACGGTGCAGAGATTTGCGAATGGGTGTATAAGCCTCCATATAATATCTACGGCTGGATGTCCTGGGAACAGATGCAGGCTTTGGGCGTGGAATTCGGTGATCCGCAGTTGCGCAGCGAACAGTATGTCTCCGTAGTGAACGGGCAAGGCAGCCTCTGCGGCTTTGCCCAGCTGTTTCCCATGGAAGGCGTTGTCCGGCTGGGCATTGGCATGCGGCCTGATCTGTGCGGGCACGGCTTGGGCCATCTGTTCATGAATGCTATCGTTAAGGCAGCCAGAGCACGTTATCCGGAACGTGAGATCGACCTGGAGGTGCTGACCTGGAACCAGCGGGCTATTCGTGTTTATCAAAAGAGCGGATTTACCATTACAGATACCTATGAACGCCGGACTCCAACTGGCGACAAACCTTTCTATTGCATGGTTTATAACAAATAGCATAAATCGTTCAATTATTTGACACAAACGCTATGATAACGCTTTACCTTCTTGTATAATGTAGGAAGCAGCTTACATGGAGGGGACGGATGCAGATGCAGAAATGGATCATGAGCGGGTTATTTTTTGCCGCCTGTGCCTTTGCGGTAGTCTTAATGTTTACTTTGCCTGGCAAAGCTGAAGTCGCTGAGGAGAATAAGCCAACCATGCCGGCAGTGGCGCTGGAAGCGGCAAGTGCGGAGGCCACAGTGAAGGCTAATTGCATCACCTGCCATGGCGATCAGCTTCAAGGCGGTGTAGGTCCCAGCCTGCAACAGGAGGGCGGAGAGCATGATGCTGAAGAAATCTTCACCATTGTTACCAAGGGCCGCGGGCAAATGCCATCCTTCAGGGATAAGCTGGCCCCGGAGGAAATCGCCAATGTAGCCATGTGGCTTGCCGAGAAGAAATAGCTTTACTTCATATTCGTAGAATATCCAACACAAAATGCCCGAGCAAGGATGATGTTGATCCTGTTCTGGGCATTTTTTATATAAGGGGTATGAGTTCTCATTCTCATCGTCCAATCCGGGTCAGAAGTCTAACGGTTTTTCTCAAAGGCCTCGTTAAATTCATGCGCCTGCCGGATATCAAGCGCGGTAAGGCCATCCCCCCCAATTGCGGACAGGCGCAGGATTACGGTTTTATAATCAATCGTAATATGCGGATGATGCTCAAATGCTTCCGATATGGCGGCAACCTCATCCACAAAGGCAATGCCCTTCATATATCCATTGAACATGTATTTGCGCACCATAGTGTCCTGCTCCAGCTTCCATCCTTCCAGCTTTCCCACCTGCTCCCGCAGCTCTTCTTCCGTAAATTGCAATGTTCTTCCTCCCTTACTAAATTAGCAGCAAAGTCCTTACAGTTCTTTTCCAATAAGATCAGGCCTTAAACAAAACATCCCTCAGCTTATAAAAGTCCAAGGGATGCGCCAGGATGAAGGCTTTTTTTCGGTTTAATGTATTCACAGATCCCGGCAAATATTACTCGGCTCCATCAATTTTACCACGTGGCAAAGGCTGCGGGCAAACCGGCCACTTGACGGCAGCCTGTTTCTCAGATGAGAAGAACCGAATCCAGATCCTCTTCGCCCAGCAAAATATTAATCCGGTGTGTCTCCTTATCATAGATCACCACGCCGCTGCCGACCTCAATAACCGGCTCATTGCCCAGAGCGTAGAACAAATCCTCCGCCAGTGCTTCCCAGACCTCCAGCTTGGATTCCTGCGGCAGCTCCCGCCACTCCTCAGGCTCCATTTCAAAAAATAAATACCCGTCGGAAATTCTGCCTACCGCTACCGCCAGCTCGCTCAGAATTTCACTGTAATCTCTGCCATGCTTCACACCCAAGTCAATCACTCCGTTTTCTCCACAGATGAATAATAACTTACCTTATCCATTATAGCCGAAAAAATGACTTCACAAAAAAGGGAGGACTGTCGATAAATAAGAATATACGTTATTGGTCAGGCAGAGTGTCCCACCGCTGTTCATGGATGATACACGCGGTATAGTCGGATCACTTCTTAATTCTCATGGACGAGGTGCATAAATGGAGATTTCAACAATACTCGGTTTAGTTTTTGGTCTAATTGCAGTACTTTGGGGAATGACGCTTAAACACGCTCCACTCTCAAGCTTGGAGAACCCGGCTGCTTATGTCATCATCTTTCTGGGTACGATAGCTTCGATTTTTGTAGCTTTTCCAATGTCCGATGTCAAGAAAGTTCCTAAGCTGTTCAAAATACTGTTTATAAAGAAAAAAATGATCAGCAAGGCTGAACTGATTACAATTTTTATGGAGTGGGCTTCCATTACCCGGCGCGAAGGACTGCTGGCCCTCGAATCGAAGGTTGACGAAATTCAAGATGATTTTCTCCGCAACGGTATGCGGATGATTATTGATGGTAATGATCAGGAATTTGTCCGCGATGTATTAATGGAAGATATTCACGCTACTGAGGATCGTCATAAAGCAGGAGCACTGATCTTCTCGCAAGCAGGAATGTACGCACCAACGCTCGGGGTACTTGGAGCGGTTATTGGTCTGATTGCCGCATTGGCGGATATGAGTGATATGGATGTTCTGGCCCACGCAATAGCAGGCGCCTTTATTGCTACCTTGCTCGGGATTTTTACCGGTTATGTGATGTGGCACCCTATGGCCAACAAGCTCAAGCGTATTTCCAAACGCGAAATTGAAGTCAGGCTGATGATGGTGGAAGGGCTGCTGTCCATTCAGTCAGGGGTATCTACAATCGCCATCAACCAGAAACTGTCTGTCTTCCTCACCCCACTGGAACGATCGAAGCTTAGTGACAAGGAGGGTGCTTCCAGTGAGCAAAAAGACTAGACATGAGGAGCATGAAGAACATGCCGATGAATCCTGGTTACTGCCCTATTCCGACTTAATGACTCTTCTTGTTGCCCTGTTCCTTGTTATGTATGCTATGAGCGCTACCGATGCCAAGAAATTTGAAGAGATGAGCCAAGCTTTCAGTTCAGCTCTGAGTGGCGGGGGCGGGGTTCTGGAATATAAGTCCGATGCTCCGACAAGCAAACAGCTTGACCAAGGCAAGGCAGATAAGATGGATAATGTAGTAGCTCCGAATACCGGCAAATCAGAAATTGCCAGGCTGAAGCAACAAGAGCAAGAGGATCTGGAGAATCTGAAGCAGCAATTCGACCAGTATATCCAGAATAACGGGATGACTGATTTGCTCAGTACCAAGCTGAATCAGTCCCAACTGATGATCACTATCAGCGACAACGCCTTGTTCGCTTCCGGACAAGCTGTCGTGAAGGATGATTCCCGCCAGCTTGCGAAGTCCATCTCCACAATGCTGCAGCAATTCCCTGATTATGAAGTGCTGGTACAGGGACATACGGACAATATTCCGATCTCCAACAGCAGCTATTCCTCCAACTGGGATCTCAGTGTAGACCGGGCGCTTCAATTCATGAAGATCCTGCTGCTGAATCCTTATCTGAACCCGGTTAAGTTCAGTCCCATCGGATATGGGGAATATCATCCGATCGCTGACAACTCCACGGCCGCCGGACGGGCCCAGAACCGCCGAGTGGAGATTTCAATCCTTCGGAAGTATCAGGATAGCCCGCAGACTATGGATGCCACAGCGACTGGAAATTGAAAGTATCATACACAACAAGAGCTGTACCGAAGCGTCTTAATAAGTCCTTTGGGTACAGCTCTTTATTTCGTTCTTCAAAGTGCCCGCCTGCTACTGCAGCTGATAGTTCAGCATGGCGCCCAGCTCCTGCTTCTCCCGGGCAGAGAGCTCACGCCATTCTCCGGTCTGCAGGTTGCCCAGACGGATGTTCATCACACGGATGCGCTGCAGCCGCCGGACCTCATAACCAAAGGCAGAGCACATGCGGCGGATTTGCCGGTTTTTGCCTTCGGTAAGAATAATACGGAAGACCCGCTCACTGATTCGCGTCACTTCGCAGGGAAGCGTCAGGCTGCCCAGTATCCTGACCCCGCCCGACATCCCCATAATGAAGGACGGTGTAACCGGCCGGTCCACAGTAACGATATATTCCTTCTCATGCTTGCCTTCAGCCCGTAAAATCTTGTTGACGATATCCCCATCATTGGTCAGCAGGATTAATCCTTCGGAATCTTTATCAAGCCGGCCAATGGGGAAAATCCGCTCATGATGTCCGACGAAATCGACAATATTCCCCTGAATATGTGACTCTGTAGTGGATGTAATGCCCACCGGCTTATTCAGCGCAATGTAGACTACCTTACTGCCCGTTTCAAGGAGGCTGCCATCTATCCGCACCTCATCCCCCGGCTCGGCCTGACTGCCGAGCACAGCACGTTCTCCGTTGATGGTAACTCTGCCGCCCTCCACCAGCTTGTCAGCTTCACGGCGTGAGCAGAATCCTGTCTCACTGATGAATTTATTGATTCTCACTTCTGTCTTCACTCCGTTCTCCGTTCATGGCCTGCCCGGGAGCATGCTCTCCGGCTGCAGGCAGCTTAATCATAACCTCGGCCCCGCACCCGTATTCACTGTGTATTTCCAAGCTCCCTTTATGGGATTGGATTATCCGCTGGCTGACCATCAGCCCCAGGCCCGTTCCCGTCTCCTTGTTGGTAAAGAAAGGCTCGCCAAGCTTAGGCAGCATTTCCTCAGGAACGCCCTCACCCTCATCGGAGATGACAATTTCAACAGTACTGCCGACAATCTGCTGCTCCAGCATAATCGTACCGCCTTCAGGCATAGCCTCAATCGCATTCTTGACAATGTTGATGAACACCTGTTTTAACTGATTTTCTTCGCAATGCACCGTTGCCGGCTGCTCGGAGAACCGGGTTGCAAATTCTATTCCGAACAAGTGCGCCTGGCTGTCCAAGAGAGAGATCACGTCGCCCAGAATATGCCGGACATCTCTGAGTTGAAAGTGCACGGCCTGCGGCTTGGCCAAAATCAAAAATTCACTCACAATCATATTGATCCGCTCCAGTTCCGAGAGCATCAGCTCAATGTGGAGCGGAACCAGAAGCTTCTTCTCTTGCTGAAGCTGCAGAAAGCCCCTAAGTGTGGTGAGCGGATTGCGGATTTCATGGGCAACCCCAGCTGCGAGCTGACCCACCGTAGTCAGCTTCTCCGAGCGCCTCAGCAGCTCCTCAATCCGGTTGCGCTCCGTCATATCACGCGAGACATGGACGAAAGACTGCGGATTTCCTTCCTCATCGCGGATGACCGAGCTGCTGACACTGACTTCAACGAGCGAACCGTCGCGTTTTAGTCTTATGGTCTCCAGCGGAGCCAGGACTGCTCCATCCTTAAGCTCTCTCAGCCTGATTTCTTCCTGCTTCTGTGCTGTGGCCGGCACCAGATAAGGCGTCTTGTCCAATTCATCGGACGCACTCCAGCCGTACAGCTCTTCAAAAGCACGGTTCGTGCTGATAATCCGGCCATCCATGTCCATAGTATGAATCGCATCCGAGGTGCCGTTGATTACCGACTCCAGCCGCTCTTTGACGGCCCGGTTCTCTTCCAGCGTTTGTCCAAGCCGGTTGGTATGCTGCAGCAGATGCGAGGTCATGGCATTAATACGGTGCGCCAGTTGTCCCAGCTCATCACGGCTTTCCACATTTAACGGAGGCTCGAACTTGCCTCTGGCCACATCGTTTACCTTTTTCAGGATATCCTGAATCGGCCGGGTAACAGCACCCGCAAGGATATAGCTCCCCATGAAAAAGACTACAAGCAGCACCACCGATGTGGTTACATTGTTCAGCAGCTGCTGTTTGATAACCGAGGAAATAACCGAATAATCCATAACAATACTGATCACATAATCTTCTACCCCCGGCTGCTTGATCGGAATGAAGGTTTTCAGCACTCTTTTGCCAAGGGCCTGTGTGTCCAGCGTAATAGGTGCCTCACTGCTCAAAGCACCCATAATGGCCGTCTTGTCCTCTTCGACATTGCCATAAATGTAAGTGCCGTACTTAATGGCGCGGTTGCGCAGCTTCTGATTGGCAGGATCACTGCCATCTGTCAGCATGGTCGGTGCTCCAAAGGTTTTGGGATTAATACCTGTGATCTCCAGAATTCCGGAATTGACCTCCATGGACTGGCGGACAATCTCATCGGGATTCATAATTTTTACATAATCACTTACGGCCGTGCTGCGAATGTAAGGATCTATAATGTAATTGCTCGATTGGTCATAGTAGTATCCCCACTTCTCGATGTACTCCGGATTAGAGGTTGAATATTCAAAGGGTCCTGACCAGAAATGCTCAAAGCTCTGCCCTTGCTCAACCGAAACCTCCTGGCCTGCAAACAGTTCAAGAAATGCCACATACCAATACCCCATACTCTTGGTAGACAGACCTAGCTCACCAGGATCTGAAGATTTGGCAACGACCACATCATCCTCAGTCTTGACCAGAAGTGAAATATTAGATACCCCCAGCTTATTTGCAAGCGCAACCAGCTGTTCGTTCTTCACATTTTGAATATCGGGATCAAGTTCCTTGGAGGCCAGGATAGCGGTCAGCCTAAGGTTCTGGGCGATTTGGTGCTGCACATAATTAGAGCTATAGCCGCTCTGTTCGACGGAGACGGCAATCTGCCTGGCGGTCATCTTCATATTATTTATACTTTCATTGCGCAGATTGCTTCGAGCCGCATGAAGATTAATGGTAAGATTAAGCGCCAGTATCAAGAGCACCGAACCGAAGATGATTGCCGATAACTTTATTTTTATGGACAAGCTGTTTTTCCACCTCTTATCCGTTGGTAAATCCTAGCGGAGTGTTCAAATATTATCATACCTTTTGCCCTCACATTTGAAAAGACATTTCACTCTGCGGCCTCCTTCGGGAAATATTGAATTTTATAGACAGTTTCTCTACAATAGATAAGAAACCATCCACAGGTTATGCACATATAAACATTTTATCAAATTACGATGTGTACAATATTGTGTATAAGTCGGGCTTTATCCACAGAGTTGTCCACAATTTGTTAAGAACGAATATCTGTTCGTTGCACAAGGGCAAGTAGAGAAAGGAAGATGGGGTTGGATAATATAAATAATGAACTGTCGTCTGAGGAAGTTGCAGTTCATGAATATTGGATGAAAGAAGCAATAGCAGAGGCCCGCAAGGCAGAAGCACTGGGTGAGGTTCCGATCGGGGCGGTGGTGGTGCGCCATGGAGAAATCATCGGCCGCGGCTATAATCTGCGGGAGACAACCCTGGATTCCACCGCCCATGCAGAGATGGTTGCCATTCGCGGGGCCAGTACCCTGCTTGGCTCCTGGCGTCTTCTGGACTGCCAGTTGTACGTCACTCTGGAGCCTTGCCCCATGTGTGCCGGAGCCATGATCCAATCCAGATTGCCGCTTGCTGTATATGGCACCCCCGATCCCAAAGCCGGCTGCGCAGGCACCTTGATGAATCTCTTGGAGGAGCCGCAGTTTAATCACCGCACCGGGGTCATACAAGGCATATTGCAGCAGGAATGTGCTGAGCTGTTAACCACCTTTTTCCGAAGGCTGCGGAACAAAACTTCAAGGTAAGGAGAGCTTCCATGACTCAAAAATTCTATAACTCCACTCAAGGCATCTATATTTCTCTGCTCCAGCCTATGGATGCCGATGACCTGCTCCGGCTGCGTCTGCGAAATAAGGAGCACCACCAGCCTTTTGAGCCTCTGCGCGATAAAGATTACTTCACACTGGAGAGCCAGCAGCAGCTCATTAGACAACGGCTGGAGGACTCCGGGCAGGACCGTGGATATATGTTCGGTATCTTTTTACTGGACGGCCAGCTGATTGGTCAGATCACGATCTCCAATATAGTACGTGGAGTCGGACAGTTTGCTGATATCGGCTACTTCATTGATTACGCGGTGCAGGGAAAAGGATATACAAGCGCTGCCGTTGCCCTCGTCCTTAAGTTCGCCTTCCGCTCCCTTGCCTTGCATAGAGTACAGGCTGCCATCCTCCTCCACAATCATGGTTCCCGCAGGGTCCTTGAGAAGAACGGCTTCCAGGCAGAGGGGATCGCCCGCCGCTTCATTCAAATCAATGGACAATGGCAGGATCACCGCACTTATGCTATTCTCGTGGATGATGCCCGGCAGGTGGAAGGATAATAGGTGTCCCCGGTGCAAGTGCAACTCCTGTTTTTAATTACTGCGATATCGCAAAAATCCCGCATGAGCGCCGGGATTGCGCATACATGCGGGATTTTCTAATTTACTTTTCCACCTTTACTGGTCCGTTTAGTAAGTGATGCCCGTACTTCCGAATTCCTGCTGCAGCTCATCCAGGGTAATAACGTCCTCACCCTGAGGAATACCGATTATGAAGGTTTGCTCTTCATTAATTTTACTGTATTGATTGCTGGCAGTTACGGATAAGCTGACGTTCTCGCCATTGTCTGGATCATTGACTTTAATATCCATCAGCAGATCCTGATACACTGGATAATCATCTTTGTTAATAGCGGTATTCAAATAGAATTGATTGATAGTCAGATAAGTTCCCAAATCAGCCAGGCCTTTGTCGAACTCTGCACGGCTGTCACTGGACTGCAGCTCCTCTTTGGCTTTGGCCAGATCTGCAGCGTCAATGTTCAGCATTTCTTTATATTCTTGCTTGCCCAGGATATCAATAATCTTAGGCAGGGCGTTGTTCACCAGAATAGTGAGTGCCTCTTTGACATTATCATCGGTTACCTTGAATTGCACAACCTGCTCTGCTTCAACACCTTCCGGCAAGGCGGCATCCTTAGGCTTAATGTCCTCGAAATATGTTTCTTCATCATACTCGCCCATCAATGTGCTGAGCACCTCATTGAAAAGCTTCTGCATCTTCTGGGTATCCACAGCAGCCGGGTTCCATTCGGTTCCTTCCTGCTCGGCCAATTCCTTCAGATCAAGCTCTATGAACTTGCCAACCACCGTCTCCGGAAGCGGCAGGAACGGAATCGACGGCACTTTGACATACACCTTCTCCGCCGTTATAACCATTGGAATGGTGAAGGACATCGTCATATCGCCCTTCAGATTAAGCACCAGCGTCAATTCGGTCTGCATTGGTTCTGCCTGATAGACGCCGTCGATAGTGACGTCAGCATTCTTCAGCATACTGAGCACCTGTGCGGCTGTTGCATCCGATTCCCCGCTTGCCGGCGCGTCAATCGTCAGATTATTAATTACCAGCTTGCTCTTCATCTCATATGAATTCAGCGCCGTTGCTTTGACCGCGGCTGATTTCAACGCCTCTTTCGGTGCTTGCTCTTTGTTCGCGCAGCCAGGCAGAATTACTGCAGCAGTTAGCAGCAAGGCAGCAGCGGACAACCCCCATTTTTTATTCATTATAAATCTCCTCTCCCATGTGAAGAATTTTTTTTCCCTCCCTAATGATAAACCATTTGGCAAATATGAGAAACATTTCGTACAATTATATAACCCCGGACAGATCAGCCTTGAGGGTTGTGATGATCCACATGATTAGCCTGCTTTACCTTTTTGGAGCCGGACAATGGCTCTGGATTCGAATGCTTATGATCCTTGCGCCGCTCCTGGTTCTTATCCTCTGCACCGGGCACAGGCATGCTCTTGGGTTTGCTCAATTTGGTCAGCCTCCTATGGATTGGTCAATTCTTGCAGGGCCTGGGCGCATTCGTGGATTTGTCTGGTGTACTGCTGCGCCAATAGCTGAACAGCATCAGCGCGTTCATCGGTATGGCGTCCAGCCTCTTCAGCGTCAATCAAACTTACCGCAACTTCACGGCTATCGACATAAGTGCAACGGAAATCAAGCGAATAAGCCTGCCGTCCGGCCGCATTAAAATGAATCAGCAGACTGTTCGGGTCCGCCGCATCACCCTGTACGCTAAAGCTGTCTCCGTCCTCCATCAGTGCAGGCAAGCGCTCCTGCCAGGCAGAAACCAAGCTTTGCTGGTCCAGCTGTAATTGTCGGTTCATTGTTATTATCAGCCTCCTTCCCTATTACATTGCGGAATAAAGGGCTTTTTTATACTTGCTGCCAACGGCTCCAGGAATGATTATAATTCGATATACGGCTTCACGGCTTAAAGGATTTCTGCCCCGTAAGTGACTTGGGTAAGCAAATCCCCCAAATTAAAGCTGGTTCGATTAAACTGAAAGGAGCTGGTATTGTGAATATAGAGGATTATGCATGGAATAAACATGAGCAGAAAATAAAAGAACAGACAGAATTTACACACAGTAAACCTAAGATAAAGATTTTGGATAACCATGTATTAAGGAATAAAATCGAAGAAGAACTTGAAAAATTGCCGCAGAAATTACTTGCTCAATGGGCTTTAAAGGTGGCAGCTCCATACTTAGAGTGTCTCGATAACCATTTAAAAGATGACCCGCGTATAAATTTAGGAATAGAAACTTTAGAAAACCGACTGAAAGGAAAAATAAGAGCTTATGATTTACGAAAGGTTGGATTTACTGTAAATGAATTAGCTAAAGAGTCGAAAACTGATGTTAGTAAGTATTCAGCACGTTCATTTGCCCAGGCAGTTGCAACCGGACACATGAGAGGACATGCTATGGTTAGTAGTGACTGTGCAATAAAGGCTGTAAATACCTTAACAAATAATTCCATAGAAGCTTCAACAAAGGAAAGAAAAAGACAATTAAAGCTAATAGATGCTTTATTGAAATGAGACGGATTTCAAGTGAATCCAAATCAACATTAATTAATATCGCTATATGTTAAAATAACCCCAAAAAGCCATCCATGCCGCTGACGCGGCACCACAGATGATGGAAATGGGGGTGGATTTTGTTGCGTTTAATTTCTTGCTGCCTTTAAGCGGTTATCCTCATCCGTAAAGTTATTTCCAGGTAGTGAGGCCTTGGCTTCGATGATTACTCAGGTACTTTGCGGGGACCCCAAAACATATAAATTCTTATCTTTTTAAAAAGCCGCCTTCCGGGGAAGGCGGCTTCTATCTTCATTACTTAATTTTTAAGTTATGGCGGAGAGGATGGGATTCGAACCCATGTGAGCTTGCACTCTAACGGTTTTCAAGACCGCCCCGTTATGACCGCTTCGGTACCTCTCCAATGCATCAAAATTTCACATGCATTAGAAATTATACCACACAATCCAAGCATTATGCAACTGCGATTATTGGGCAGCTTTAGGGCCAATCACTTTTACATTCCGCATGTAGGGCTGCAGCGCTGTTGGAATTAACACCGTTCCGTCCTCCTGCTGATAGTTCTCCAGAATAGCGGCTACAGTCCGGCCAACTGCAAGTGCCGAGCCATTCAGCGTATGAACGAATTCCGGCTTGGCCTTAGGTTCCTTGCGAAAGCGGATATTGGCCCGCCGAGCCTGAAAGTCCTCCGTATTGGAGCATGAGGAGATTTCGCGGTACATGCCGCTCTCCGGCAGCCATACCTCCAAATCGTACGTCTTGGCGGAGGTGAAGCCCATATCCCCTGTACAGAGGCCCAGTACGCGGTATGGCAGCTCCAGAAGCTGAAGCACGCGCTCGGCGTCCGCAGTCATCTTTTCCAGTTCCTCATACGAGGTCTCCGGTGTGGTGAGCTTCACCAGCTCCACCTTGTTGAACTGATGCTGGCGGATCAAGCCGCGGGTATCACGGCCGGCCGAGCCCGCTTCAGAACGGAAGCAGGAGCTGTAAGCTACATGATATTTCGGCAGGTCCGCAGCCGTCAGAATCTCTTCACGGTAATAATTGGTGACCGGAACCTCGGCTGTAGGAATCAAATAATATTCGGTATCCCGCAGCTTGAAGAGATCTTCCTCGAACTTCGGCAGCTGGCCGGTGCCATACAGGCTGTCTTTGTTGACGATATACGGCGGCAGCATTTCCTCATAGTTATGTTCTCCGCTGTGAAGATCCATCATGAAGTTGATCAGCGCGCGCTCAAGCCGCGCTCCTAGTCCCTTGTAAAAGGCAAACCGTGAGCCTGTTACCTTGGCCGCAGCTTCAAAATCAATAATATCCAGCTGCTGGGCCAGCTCCCAGTGTGATTTCGGCGTAAAACCAAATTCACGCGGCTGTGACCAGCGGCGAACTTCAACATTATCTTCCTCGGATTTGCCGACCGGCACCGATTCATGCGGAATATTCGGAATACTCATGGTCAATTCTTCGATTCTGGATTCAAGCACCCTTACTTCATCATCCAGCTCTTTAATACGGTCGGCTACGGTGCGCATCTCAGCAATCAATTCATCTGCCGGTTCACCGTTCTTCTTCTTCTTCGCCACTTCACCGGATACGTTATTGCGGCGGTTCTTCAGCCCTTCTGTCTCCTGCAGCAGCTCGCGGCGGCGCAAATCCAGCTGTGGAAATTCCGCAATCAACTCAAGCGACTTACCGCGTTTGTCCAGCGCCTCTTCTACTCTGGCGTAATCACTGCGCAATATCTTTACATCTAGCACAAAGTTTCCCTCCTGAAAACAGCCCAAACTCTTTCAAAATGCTGTTCACAGCTTTGAAAGAGTCGGAATGTTTTTTATATGCAGTTCTATTGATTGGCTGCTACACTGTGTTCTACCATATCGGCAAAGTATTGATGCAGCCGGTAATCATCTGTCAACTCCGGATGAAAAGAGGACACAAGCAGATTGCCCTGGCGTGCAGTCACAATCTCATCATTATAGACCGTGAGCACATCAACCCCGGGGCCGACCTCGTTAATAAGCGGAGCGCGGATAAATACAGCACGTACCGGCTCATTGATCCCTTTAACCTCCAGATCACATTCAAAGCTTTCCCGTTGGCGGCCAAAAGCATTCCGGGCAACTGTAATATCCATCAGCTCCAAATGACCGGGTTCTCCGCCGGCAATACGCTTCGCCAGCACGATCATACCTGCACATGTCCCAAAAATAGGCTTGCCCTGGCCGGCAAAATCACGGATGGCTTCAATGAAGCCGTACTTGCGCATAAGCTTGCCAATCGTGGTGCTCTCTCCGCCGGGGATGATCAATCCCTCGATCTCTTCCAGCTGCTCGACACGCTTAATTGGCAGACCTTGCGCTCCAGTCTTCTCTATGCTGACAATATGCTCTGTTACAGCGCCTTGAAGCGCCAGCACTCCTATCTTCATCGGGACTACCTTCTCTCTGTTAACGGCCGCGTTCCGACATGCGTTCTGCCGGTGACAGTGTGGCAATATCAATGCCCTTCATCGGGGTGCCGAGGTTCTTGGATACTTCTGCGATCAGCTTGTAGTCCGTAAAATGAGTTGTAGCTTCAACGATCGCACGGGCAAACTTCTCAGGATTATCCGATTTGAAGATTCCGGAGCCAACGAATACGCCATCGGCACCCAAATGCATCATCAGAGCCGCATCAGCCGGAGTCGCAACACCGCCTGCAGCAAAGTTAACGACCGGCAATTTGCCCAGTTCATGAACTTCCAGCAACAGCTCGTATGGAACACCCAGAGTCTTGGCTTCATTGTACAGCTCGTCCAGCGAAAGATTGGTCACCTTGCGGATCTGGCTGTTGATATAACGCATATGGCGTACGGCTTCAACAATGTTCCCGGTTCCTGGCTCGCCTTTGGTACGAATCATGGATGCACCTTCATTAATGCGGCGCAGCGCTTCCCCCAGATCTTTCGCTCCACATACAAAAGGAACTGTGAATTCGCGCTTGTTAATATGGAACACTTCATCAGCCGGAGTCAACACTTCACTCTCGTCCAAATAGTCAACACCCAGCGACTCAAGGACCTTGGCTTCCACATAATGTCCGATACGCGCTTTGGCCATCACCGGAATGCTTACTACCTTGATAACCTCTTCTACAATAGTAGGATCAGCCATACGTGCTACCCCGCCTGCTGCGCGGATATCAGAAGGCACGCGTTCCAGAGCCATAACGGCTACCGCACCCGCAGCCTCGGCAATTTTTGCCTGCTCGGCATTCATGACGTCCATAATGACGCCGCCTTTTTGCATTTCTGCCATGCCTCTTTTAACTCGCGATGTTCCTGTTTCCATGTTCAAGCCTCCCGAATGATCTTACTTAATCTAACATATAATTTTACCGCAAGGCGGCTATATACACAACCTATTTACTCGGAATTTCTCCTGTTTTCGACATTTTCAGCCGCTAGAACAAGTTTTTAATTCCTTTAAACAGATCGCCAAAAAATTCTCCTATTGCCCTCATCAGCAGCTTGAACCAGCCGGCCTTCTCCGCTTCCTCAGCGGTAATCAGGTTGACGGTCTTCTCCTGAATTTGAGTAATGCCTTCCACCTGATAGGAATAAGTCACTTTCCCCACCTTGCTGGCTCCGGCAATCGGGGCAACCAAGGTGGCCGGATCGTTGGTGACAACAGTAGTTTTGATCTCTGGAGATACCGTTCCTTTAGGAACTATGAAGGTGACACCGGCATCTGTAACCACAGAAACGTCTTTGTTCTTGCCTTTCAATACAGGAACAGTTTCATTGCCGGCAATGACTGCCTTGGGGGCAACAACCTGCTTAATCTCAAAATTATTGAAGCCAAAGTCAAGCACCTTCTTCGTTTCCGTAAAACGGTGGGCTTCGGAGTTTGCTCCCATAACGACACTGATCAGACGCATACCATCCCGAACAGCGGTACCGGTGAAGCAGTTACCCGCATTGGTTGTATGTCCTGTCTTCAGGCCATCAAGCCCCGGGTAGGCATAAGCCTTGAAGTTGGTAACATCTTTGTTCGCTTCCAGCATCCAGTTATAATTAATCATCGGTTCCTTATCCCGCTCACGGAATTTGTAGGACTGAATCGTGGTGAACTCTGTGAAATCAGGATGCTCCGTCACTATAAATTTAGCGAGAAGTGCGGCATCCATTGCCGACATTACGGTTTCGCGATCCGTATCAGGTCGAAACTTTGCTGGCATGTCAGCCCGATCAAGCCCCGTGGAGTTAATGAAATAGGCCGTCTTCATGCCCATCTCCTGCGCTGTTTCGTTCATCAGAGCTACAAACTCCTGCTCCGATCCTGATACTTCTTCTGCCAAAGCTACAGTAGCATCATTCGCGGAACCTACAGCCATGGCTATGTACAGCTCTTTAACTGTATGTTCATCGCCTTGAGCGAGGAAAATACGTGATCCGATTTGCTTGGAGGCATTCTCCTGCACAATCACTTTTTTATCCCAGGAGAGCTCGCCTTTCTTCACGGCATCTGCTACGAGATACTCCGTCATCATCTTGGTCATGCTTGCCGGAGGAAGCGGCACATCCGCGTTCAATGACAGCAGCACCTCACCCGTTGTTGGCTCCATCAGCAGCGCTGATTTCAGGTTCAGCCCCAGGGAATCCACTGAGGGGATCTTAACTGCAGTTGCTTGGGTGGTGGTTGCATCTGTAGCCGCCGTGCCTGATTCTGTAGCCGCCGGTGTCTTGACCGCATCAGCCAGCACTGAACTTACTGGAGAAACTAGCATATTTAAAAGTAGACCTACTGTCGCTGTCTTAATCACAAATTGCTTACTGCTGAATTTACGCATGTACTTCAATGATTACTACTCTCCTTTTGCCCTCATATCCATTGCTTGTTCTATTCTAACACAGGGGTACCTGCAAAAAAAGACAGACAGGACGAATTTAGTCCTGCCTGCCCTTAAAATGTCGGTTATACGAAACTATAGGGAATAGTTGGGAGCTTCCTTGGTGATCTGCACGTCATGCGGATGGCTCTCACGCAGACCGGCTCCGGTAATCCGGATAAAGGAGGTGTCATTGCGCAGCTCCGTCAGCGTCTTGGTTCCACAATACCCCATACCTGAACGAAGTCCGCCAATCAGCTGATGAACCGTATCCGAGAGCGAACCTTTGAACGCAACACGGCCTTCAATACCTTCAGGAACCAGCTTCTTGTCATCGTCCTGGAAGTAACGGTCTTTACTGCCTTGCTTCATGGCACTCATACTGCCCATGCCGCGGTAGACCTTGAATTTACGCCCTTGATAAATTTCCGATTCTCCAGGGCTTTCTTCCGTACCTGCGAACAGACTGCCCATCATAACAGCGGAAGCTCCCGCGGCGATAGCCTTGGTAATCTCTCCAGAGTATTTAATCCCTCCGTCAGCAATGATAGGAATGCCGTATTCTCGCGCTACTGTCGCACAATCATAGATTGCTGTAATTTGGGGTACACCGATACCGGCAATTACACGTGTGGTACAGATTGAGCCCGGTCCAATGCCTACCTTGATCACCGAGGCTCCAGCTTCAATCAGTTCACGGGTTGCTTCCCCGGTGGCAACATTGCCGGCAACGATCGTAAGGTCAGGATACAGCTCGCGCAACTTACGGACAGCGTCAATAATATTGATATGATGACCATGTGCGGAATCTACCGTAATGAGATCGACACCCGCTTTTACCAAAGCTTCTGTACGTTCAAGAGTATCTTTGGAGATTCCGATTGCCGCACCAACCAACAGCCGGCCTTGGGCATCCTTCGCACCATTCGGGAACTGAATGGCCTTCTCGATGTCTTTTATTGTAATCAGACCTTTAAGAATGTTGTTCTCATCCACTAGAGGCAGCTTCTCAATCTTATGGCGCTGAAGAATAACCTCAGCCTCCTGAAGAGTAGTGCCCACAGCCGCGGTGACCAGGTTCTCATGCGTCATCACTTCTTTGATCTGAATATTGAAATCATGAATAAACCGCAAATCCCTATTTGTCAAAATCCCAACCAGCTTATTGCCTTCATCTACGATAGGCACACCGGAGATACGGTATTTGCCCATCAGAACTTCGGCATCGGATACCCAGTGCTCTGGTGTAAGGGAAAAAGGATTCGTAATAACGCCACTTTCGGAGCGTTTCACGCGGTCCACCTCTTCCGCCTGCTGCTCCACGGACATGTTCTTATGAATAACGCCGATGCCGCCCTCCCGGGCAATCGCAATCGCCATAGCCGCTTCTGTGACCGTATCCATACCCGCACTCATCAAAGGAATGTTCAGCTTAACATTTTTGCTTAACACTGTGCCCAGATCCACTTCTTTCGGCAGCACCTCGGATTTACGCGGCACCAGCAGCACATCGTCAAAAGTTAATCCCTCTTTGCCAAACTTATCTTCCCACACCTGGGTCATTCCTCCTCGAATGTCTTTATTCTAAACGCCTGCAAACTTATGAATGAAGAAACTAGGGTTCAAGTCCATACCCGACAGACATTGATAAGGACCTGGAAGCTATATGTTTACGTATCTTCAATTAAGGTTTGAGATGCTTGTCCAAAAATATATTATTGCCATCTTAGCAAAGGGTTTTTGGCCTGTCAAGAATATTACATCATGGGAGAAGCTATTCGGAAAACGGTCGCCGGGTAAGCGAATTCTTGGACAAAAGTCCGTTTGGGGTGGACACTTTTTCATAGCTATCTGCACTTTATCGTCATCCATATTAAGATCTATGGATCATAGAATGTGAATATTTACTTTTAATTCCTTCAATTCCACCAAAACAAGAACAAAACGGCTATGCCGCCCTTGACCGGGCAGCGCAGCTGTTTGCATTTCAGGTGGAAGGCTGGCTGCGGTTCCTGGCTCTCCGGTTCCCCTGGCCGGCTGAAGCTCTTCCTCCCCGATCTCTCCAGACCTTCCTGCTCAGACCCGGCGGCTACGCCCAATTGGAAAAAGGAAACTTAATCCCCACTTTCCCTTTTTCGCTTGCGTTAGCGGGAAAAAGAATCCCTAACCGATCCGTTTCTCTCCCTTGCAGAGGAATACGCCTACATTAAGATGTACTTGAACCATTCATCCAAAGGGCAGCCATTTGAGTGGTAAAAAGGATAACTAAAGTAGCGCATTCGGATCCTGGATCATCCCTAGTGGGAAAAAGTACAACTAATTCGGCTGAAACCAGCCGTATTGAGGGAGTTGGCCTCCATGAAGTGTACAAAATCCCACTAAAGCCCGTTAAAGCCAAAATTCCAGCCCATTAGTGTTACTTTTTCCACTTCGCTTCCGTTCCCTATGAACCTCCTTGCGTTTCATCAGCGTGTTCAGGTCCGCCGGTTCCATTCCTATACATTCAATTACCTTTTTGGCTCAACACCAAAATCAGCGGTTGACGATGTGAATGAAGTCCGCTGCGGGTTCAGAGGGTTCTTCCGGCCGCTGTTAAAGCCCGTTTTCCTGATTGAAATAAGATTGCAGATTGAATTTAGATCGAATCAGCTTTTTCCCACGATTCCTTTAAGACTTTTCCGTCCGTGTAAGTGTACTAATTCTTGCGAATTCCACTTTACTCCATTCCACTTCACGTCCCTGCCCCGGTAGCGGCCTCGGTTAGACCCGCTCTATTCCCGCTTCCTCCCGCAAAACATAGAACTCCCAGACTCAGCACGGCTCAGCAGACACAGCACAATTCAGCAAACCCTGCAGACCTAGCACGGCTCAGCAAACTCAGCACCATTCAGCACGATTAAGACGCATTATAATTCCCCCCTAACTTCATACCTACCTTATCCACAATTGACGAGAAGCATACTTTCCTAAACGACAAAAAGCCATTGCCGACTGCTCGACAATGGCTCGGTGTGCTTGGCGGCGTCCTACTCTCCCGGGACCCTTCGGTCCAAGTACCATCGGCGCTGGAGGGCTTAACGGTCGTGTTCGGGATGGGTACGC
>NZ_JACBYI010000005.1 GCF_019352175.1 Paenibacillus sp. S150 | reverse complement strand
ACAAAGAATGGCGTAGCATGAAATAAGGAAAAAGACAGGCAGGCTCCAGTACATTGAATCCTTAGGGCATGGAGACAAAGAGAAAGGTTCGAGGAGAAACCGTGATTTTCCACTGCACAGGATCTAGGGATCTGACGTGCGAGATTAAGTTTACGGAAGCTCCTTCGACGTAGGCATAGCATGTGGTAACCAACCCACGGATAGCAGTGTGCCAGCCGACGACTCGCATTTTGTCTCTATGCCCAAGGGATTGAACCCCCTTGGTTTAAGGGTGAAAAACAGGGGAATTGACAAATTCGTTCATAGCAGTGGAAAAAGTATCACTAATTCGTCTCATTTCTCTCCTGTTGGGGTATTGGGGCAAAATTAAGTTCACTTTTTCCACATAATGCCTCACAAATGCCTGTTTCGGAGGAAAATAGGTTTACTTTTTCCACTTAATATAAGCTGAACTTAAGAATGATGGGCAGCCAATGGACAAACCCCTTGCGGAGCAAGGATTTCGTCCATACAGCAAGTTACATTCTTAAGTTCACTCTACTTAGCACTAGGCTCCCATGTAGCAGTCCTCCTGCTCCTGCTCCTGCATTTTGCCCGGTTCAGCTTTATTTCTCCTTCATAATCGTGGAAACGATTGAATTAAATCTTATAAACCATCCTGTATAAATTAGGAAGTATAAATAGTGAAGCTGCTCACACAAATAAACCGCCGCAACTTAAAACAACGTCATCTGATCCGCCAGAATCCTTCCAAGGAAGCTGCGGCGGTGCATTGGGGTCGGTCCGAGAGACAAAATCTGCTCCCTGTGCAGTTTGGTTGCATAGCCTTTATGTACTTTAATTCCGTAGTCCGGATATAATTTCTCCCAGAGTCCTTCGCATAGCCGGTCGCGCGTGACCTTGGCGACAATGGAAGCTGCGGCAATCGACTGGCTGTTGGCATCCCCTTTGATAATCGCGCGCTGGGGCAGCGGCAGATCCACTTTTTCCGCATCTATCAGCATGTAGTCAGGGATGTGCTCCAGGCCCTCTACCGCCTTTTTCATCGCCAATCTTGAAGCCTGCTTGATATTGATCTCATCGATGACCAGCGAGTCGACATGACCGACACTCACTGCCAGCGCCTGTTCCATTATCTGCTCAAACAAGGCCTCCCGTTTCTTCGCTGTCAGCTTTTTCGAATCATCCACTCCCTCTATAATCAGGCCTTCCGGTAAAATAACCGCAGCCGCAACCACATCTCCGAACAGACAGCCCCTGCCCACCTCGTCAACACCGGCAATGCGGCGGTAATCCTGCTCCCAGCAGGCTTTTTCGTAGCTTAACATATCCGTAGAGCTCACCGTTTAACCACCACCAATTCTAAGTTCCCAGTTCCCTGTACAAGCCAGCTTATCATAGAAGACCCGTCCCGGTCATCCCTCTTTATGCTCATAATATTCATTCCAAAATCAGGTTCCGGCTTGATAGTGTGGAGCATATATTTGCTGCATTCCAGCAAAACAACCCCACAAAGTGGGGCCTTGGCTTCGATGATGACTCGGGTACTTTGCGGGGACCCCAAAACAGATAAATTCTGATCTTTCAAAAAAAACCACCCCAATTGCCCGGATGGTTCTTCCATTCCTCATAAACCGTAAATTAAGGGGTTTCCAGCGTAAACCGTCCCAGCTTGCCCGCCCGCAGATCATGCAGCAGCAGGCGCGAAGCCTTCTCCAGATCCACCCGGCCACCGCTGATCAGACAGCCGCGCTTGCGGCCTACCGCTTCCAAAACGGCAACGATTTCATCCGGATTCTCCAGATCCTCTGGAAGCTTCTCAATCCCAAAACGTTCCTGAAAGCTCGCACCGTAATCCTTGACCAGGTACTTCACCGCAAAAAAAGCGATATCCTCGATATTCAGGATTTCCTCTTTGATCGCGCCGGTTACCGCCAGGCGGTAACCCACTTCCTGATCCTCAAATTTCGGCCACAGAATCCCCGGAGTGTCCAGCAGCTCCAGATTTCCGCCCGTCTTAATCCATTGCTGTCCTTTGGTAACACCCGGACGGTCGCCGGTCAAGGCGATATTTTTGCCGGCCATCCGGTTAATGAGCGTAGATTTGCCCACATTGGGAATGCCGACGATCAGCGCCCGGCTGGCCCGCGGGTTCATTCCCTTGGCAATCTGCCGGTCGATCTTCTCCTTCAGCAGCAGCTTGACCTGTTCAGGAATTTCCTTGATGCCTGTACCGGTAGCCGCATCCACAGGATAGGCAACATGCCCTTCCGCTTTGAAATAAGCCAGCCATTTCCGTGTAGCCTCAGGGTCGGCCAAGTCCGCTTTATTCAGAATAATCAGCCTGGGCTTGTCCCGTAAAATATCGTCAATCATCGGATTGCGGCTGGAAAGCGGCAGACGGGAATCAAGCAGTTCTATACACACATCAATCAGCTTCAGCTTATCCTCGATTTGCCGCCTAGCCTTCGTCATATGACCAGGAAACCATTGAATGGCCATTGCCGTCACCTCCTTTGACTTCCGTCAGCTTAATGGTTAATTACTGTAATGTCTTTGACCGGCCAGAAAATCAGATCTGCACGGCCGACAATATCGCCCAGCGGCACATAGCCGATCATCCGGCTGTCCGTACTGTCAGAACGGTTGTCCCCCATAACAAAAACATGCCCTTCCGGAACCGTTCCATCCGTAAAGTCTTCATTGGGAAAATTCTTGTTGTTATACAGCGCGTTGTTACTGTGCGCCTGATCAATTGCGTCCTGGATGTAGGTTTCGTTCACCGGCTCGCCGTTCACAGTAACGACATCGCCTTCAACCTTCACCGTATCCCCGGCTATGCCGATAACACGTTTGATGAAGTCTCTTCCTTCAGATGGCACATGGAACACAATGACCTCGCCACGCTGGGGAGACCGTATGTCGTACAAAATTTCATTGACAATCACACGCTCACCGGTATGAAAAGTAGGCTGCATCGAAGGACCGTCCACAATAAATGGCTTGAACAAAAGCCAGCGTATCAAAATCACCAGTATCAATGCAATGGCGATAGCCTTGATCCATTCCAATACTTCGTTTTTAGGCTTGCGGGGATTCTTACCGTCAGGCTCAACAACCTCACCTTGTCCCTGCTGTAAATCCTGCTGCATAGTTCACCGTCCTCTCTATATGTTACTCTAACTATACAACAAAAAAACTCCTGCCAAAAACTCCTCCACGAATACTCCTTCAGGAGGCCTTTTCGGAGAAGCTGATCCTAAGGCATATATGGCATATATAATAATCATTTCTCTTCAATTAAGAAGAAACGGCTTCGCCGTCCTTATAAGGGACGGGGCGTTTCAGCGAGAAATAGAAGGATAATTTAATGTGCAAAGTATATAAATTCTTATCTTTCAAATAAACGAAAGGGGCTTGAAATCAAGCCCCTTTCCCTTGCCGCTGTCCTAGCGACGGATTTCTTTGATTCTTGCAGCTTTACCGCGCAGGTCACGAAGGTAATACAGCTTCGCACGACGCACTTTACCACGGCGAGCCACTTCGATTTTCTCGATCTTAGGCGAGTTGATTGGGAAAGTTCTTTCCACACCAACACCGTAAGAAATTTTACGAACCGTAAAAGTCTCACTGATTCCACCGCCGCGACGCTTGATTACAACGCCTTCGAACAACTGGATCCGTTCACGAGTTCCTTCGATAACTTTTACGTGCACTTTCAAAGTGTCGCCCGGGCGAAAACTCGGGATATCTTTGCGAAGTTGCTCTTGCGTAATTGCTTGTAGGATATTCATTTAGGACTTCCTCCTTCCGTACAGGTGTTCGTGCCTCTTCCGGAGAGACCATGCTCTCCCTCATTATCCGCAGAGGACCACCGTATTCCACACAACAGAAATAATATTACCATAAACAGCCGGTAAAGACAATTTGTTTTTTGAGATTCAGAGCGGCAGCATATCCCGTTTTTTTGCCTTGGCTTTGCAATCCTTGCATAGGCCTACAACCGTTCCATTATCCTGGGCATAAAAGATCAGCTTGCCGTTTTTCTTTTTGCATGAAGAGCATGGCTGTTCCCCTGAACTCTGCTTGGCTTTGCGGTGCCGGTCCATAGAAATCACATTACTGGCTGCACCGTTCTTCGTGCCTGCGGCCGTGCCTTTCCGGCTGCGGAAGCCCAAATAGACAATTACACCTGCCAACAACACAACTACAACTGCCGCATATTGCATCTGCATCATCCGCTCCCCTGACTGTATCAGTCTAATAGTAAATAGACCGTCCTGGCCATTCGTAAGGCGACAGTCTATTTCTGTACCCTGCGCTGATGCACAGCTTCAAATTATGCTGCTGGCTGCAACAGCCCTGAATCCATATATATCAGCCGCTTGCTCCTGCCGAAAACAATGACTTTTTCTCCAAAATAACTCTTCACCGTTTATTCTAGCATACCTCTTCATTGAAATGTAGCTGACCAGAACCAAACTGGACTATAGTCCAGTGCAGCAACCCGTCCGCAGGCTGTTTTCAATTTTTTCCCACAATATATAGTATGGAGTATACATAAGGAACACGCAAAATTTGGGGGAGGGCTGAAATTGAAAAGAAATCACAATCCAGCAATAATCGCGGCGGCTGCCGTTCTCTCTATTGCACTGCTGTCGGGCTGCCGGGAACTGCCGGGCAAGGAAGCTGCAGACAATCAGCTTGAACAGCGTTTTTCCAGAAACCGTCATCAGGAAGCAGACGAGGCTGTGAAGCAAGGGCTAGGCGGGGTTACAGCAAATGTGGAGCAGGACGTTCAGAATACTGCAGCAAAGTTGACCGAAGAGCTTAATTCGAACAGCTCGAGCAAGGCGCTCAGCGTTACCCAAAAAGCCGGTGCTTCCTCTTCAATTATTCTGGAGAACAGCGTTGGTGAAGTTAAGCTAACCTGCGGCAGCAGTGATTCCATCACCGTAAAAGCAACGGTAGTCACACATGGCAGTGCAAATCCTGAAACAAACCGTAAAATTCTTGACAACGCCGAGGTTACAGTTCAACTTGACGGCAAAGCGCTCAAGGTGTACACCCGTGCCAAGAATGAAAATACAAAAGATCTTTGGACCTGGGCACAGAAGAAGTTCGGCACCTCCGACTTCAGCATCAATTATGACATCGAGGTCCCGGCTAATATCGCCGAATATCATATCACCAGCAATGTCGGGGCGGTTCAGCTGCATGGCCTGCGTGGCACTTTTCACATTACCGGCAACGTTGGCGCGATTCAACTGGACGATGCCCAGTTCAGCGGAAAATCCACAATTGAATCCAATACGGGAAGCATCGAGCTGGATATCAGCGGCATGAAATCCGGCAGCAGCCTCAAGGCCAGCAGTGATATTGGCAATATCACCGCCGATCTTGACAGCGGCCTCAAATGCACTGTATCCGCCAAAAGCGAGCTGGGACATATTGCGGGAACCGGATCAGGCAAAACGGATTTTAACGGCGGCGGCCCACTGCTGTCTTTGTCTACCCAAATCGGTTCCATTACTGTCCGGCAATAAACTTGAGCCTAGAAGCTCCTCTCCTTCATGGCTGAACCTAAATCAGCGCAATAGCCAGCAGAGTAAACAGGCTCAATGTTAATATCTCACTGCCATACCCGTAATATCCGCCATAATAATTGCCGTATGGAGTAAACGCCGAAGTCTTCAGCTTGCCGTTCCCTTTGGTTTTCAAATACACATTGTTGCGGTCCACATCCACGATGATTCCTTCATGCCGCTTGCCATCTGTTGTCATAATGCGGACTCTTTTGTTCATACAATGAAGACAATTATAATAGGCTTCCACCAGAGAACCCCTCCTCGTTCGTGATGCTGTATTGTATTCGGAGGGGAATAAGCCGGCAACGGCGATAGCCTTGAGAAATAGCCACAAATAAAAGAGTTGTGAAACAAAGAACTTGTGAACATTGTGTATCAATTTAGAGCAAAAAGGGTTATTATTAATATAATATTCATAAATAGAGCGCTTACGAACTATAGACAATTTTGATTTCAGCAAAGGAGGCAATAATCATGAATGCAGCTGGCAAAAGATTCATTAATGAAGGGGTCCTCCGCATTGCCTGGTTCATCATCTTTGCATCGCTTACCTACACCGTACGCAATTATATCTGGGTCGTCGTATTGTTTTCGGTTGTTGCCCTCTATGCGCTCGGTTCGGGAATTGTAATGCTTGCCCGGGATCGTCATGATCACAGGGGCAGGGCTTAAAATCATGGCTCAGCGTCAACCTCCGACACTTCCTGTGGACACCTGTCTGCGGGAAGTGTTTTTTATTGCAAGTATAATCGTCTGGAAGCGCACAGCACAAAGATCACATCCGCTTCCGGACACTTTCCCGGCTGCAATGCGATTCACTGTGATCTGGCGGTGTCTTACGGATCGGAGTAACAGGATTTGAACCTGCGATCTCACCCACCCCAAGTTTACTTGTGAGATTTCACTTTAACTTGGTGACCATATAAATCAACCGTTCTATGACACAAACAGACTTACTAGCTACGACCTGATTGCTTCCGTTGATCTGAATATAGTATGTTATCAAGATTCTGTAATGGTTTCTCAAAAACAAATATAGTTAGTGGTCTAATATAACGGTCTCATCTGAATTCTAATCCACGCTATTACCGTGTTAATTTTGATCGAATAAGCCATAGGCGTTATCACATTAATAGTAATGGTATCGCTAATCCTCTTGTTCGTTGCATTATAAACGGTAATCGCTGTCACACCTTCACTAATGCTCGTTACAAGCCCTGTACTATTAACCGCAGAGATTCCCTCATCTGAGCTTGTGAACCTCACTGGAGCGTCTTTAACGCTTGTATAGTTCAATTGCGTTGCAGCTCCAACAAATAGTTCTGCTTATTCGCTCACAATGTCTACAGGGCAGACTGGACCTCCAGCAAATCCATTAACTAAATCAAGGGAATACATCGTATTTTGTTCGCGGCAAATGATCGTTCATGCGCTTAAGTTTAGCGAATAGTTCCTTTGTCGAATCCCCTTTATAGGACACAATCAAATAGTTGGTATTGGGGTTGTTTACAGCCATCCACAAACAGTAAGCCAAACTTGCCGTAGTAAACCCTAATTGGCGCGGTTTCAGGATTAAATTATATTCACCAGCATTATCAATGTAATATTGTTGCTGATCATTTAGCAAAAATGGAACTATCTCCCCATCATTATTCACGATTTTAATAAAATTTTTACAGAATAGATCAAAAAAGACCATTATCTTCTTGATTTTCTGCGGCTTCGTTAATGCTACCATTTACATTTTCCTTTCATGATAAAACAACGCAAATGAGAGCGGCATAATCTGCCACTCAGCATCAAACAAAATATGATATAATCAAGAAAGTAATAGAATAGGCAATATGGGCGGTCGGCTAACCTCTCGGAAGGGAGGTGATGCCTGTGGACATTAAGGACACTTTGACGCTAATGATTTCTTTTACGACTATGGTAGTTCTTATATTGTCTTTCCACAACAAAAAGCAGACCGCCTGTGACAAGGTAAATGGTCTACTTTTTGTCCATCATCCATTTGTTAAAGCCGAACGCCCTTAAAGCGGTTCTACTTACTCCTAGGAGTCCGTGTTCGCAGCACGGCTCCTTTGACTATAGTATACAGCATTTAAAATGACTTTTAAACACATTGCTTATTATTTTTACTTTTATAGCTCTAGAATCATCTTCTTCAACCTTATCATTTTTGTTCAACATTTTGGTTGCATCTTTTGCAAAGATTTTAATGTCCTTGCCGATTTGAAAAAGCAACCTAATGGCCTTCTCGTCTCCTTCTTTGGCTTTAACAGATAGCGCATCATAAATTTGCTCCAAATCACCGTCAAATCTGGTATTGAATAGAAGGGCTACGAGGGAGCGGTATTCAAGTGACCTTTCCCAACGAACAAAGCTGGACAAACTTTTTAAACCTACAGTTTTCAAAAACTCCGCTTCAGTCTTCGGCGATTTCGTTTGATTAAATCCAATGTCATGTTTCCATATAAAATACAGCCGCTTTTTATTTTGAATTGTCTTTAACGCTTCATGGAGATTCATTGTTCCTTAGAATGGATCATTAAAGCATATGTAAGTAGTTTTTGATTTTTTTCTGGGCAACTTTTTATGATCTCGGTAATCTCGTTAATTGTCCTTGTAGCATAATAATAAATCAGTACTATATGTACTCGCGTCTTGCCTATACATCCAAGATTTCAACTCAGCTTCAATTTGTTCAAGTTCAAGTCCACAATATTTTAGATAAAGAGCAATCGCAAATAATGATTTATGTCTGCTCCTTGTATTTTTAAACCATTTTTCAACAACTCTTGCGCTTATCAATTGTATAGTCTATTCGCTTTGTGTTTGATAAGATTGTTTTCAATTAAGACATGCATATAAAATTGATGTGCGGCCTTAATTGAGATGAGATCAATAAAGCCTTTTATTGCAAATTTTAATAACAAAGAAGACCACTCCTTTCAGGATACGAAATCCATCAGGTGTAGTCTTCTTTGTAAAAACTGTTTCTGTCATTGACCACTGCTTACCTTAGCAACTAAGGTAGCGGCAAAATTGCTGATGCTACATGGCGGTGTCTTACGGATCGGAGTAACAGGATTTGAACCTGCGACCTCACCCACCCCAAGGGTGCGCGCTACCAGGCTGCGCTATACCCCGACGCTTATGTACTGCTATGCTCCATATAGCCTCTGGTCCACGAATAGAACTGGAAGCTTCGGAGATAATTTTACCCACATGTTATATATACCGCAGATTTGTATTAGATTCAAGTAAAAAATCCCATTACTGAAAAACTATTTTTTTCTTTAAATTTATGGTTTATTTGCAGAGGCTGTGCTATACTCTTGGCACAAGGAAAGGAGGTGCGTTCACATCAATCATGACATGTTGAACGTATCCCTTACCCGGACCAACGGCTGAATTACTGGCCTTGGTGGCGCGGGATACGGATCAAATTTTTAAATAGCGCCTCGGGTAGAGAGACCGTCTTCGGACGGTCTTTTTCATTTTCACTATGCCCTGTGCCCCCATATATATTAAAACCGCTAAAGCAGCTTACGGCTCAGCTGTTTTAGCGGTTTTTCGGGTAATGCTATATGGTCTTATGATTTACGATTTGTATAGAAATCGATAATATCACTTACGGTGCGGAGCGGCTCCGCTTCCCTGCGGACAGTGTCCACGTCCGGCTTGAATTCTTCACGCGTATTCGTAGTCACTAATGTTCATTCCTTTCGATAGTTGAAATTGCTGGGTCTATAGCTGCATGTATGTTTTGGCACCTATTATAATTACCCCAAATTCAGGATCGCAACGCACCTTTGCTCGTTTTTTTAAATTTATTTATTTTTCTCATTTTCCTTTCAGCGTTTGCATGGATTTTTATTGCATCAGTACACGTTCAACTCCTATGCCGTTGTCCTTAACCAAGAGAAGCTGACCCGTGCAGCGAAAAATGGAACGACAAAAACGCCCCGTCAACGTAGTATACGTTAACAAGACGTTAAATATTCCAATTTATAGTAATTTTCCGCTACATCTTATCGCCGCTTTGTTCCTTCAGGCGTTTTAGGGCGGCCCTGTCCTTCACGGTCAGTTCAGCCGCCTCCAGCAGGTCCGGCCTGCGTTCCAGCGTACGCTGGAGTGACTGCTCGCGGCGCCAAACCTCGATATTTGCATGATGTCCGCTAAGCAGAATTTCCGGCACCTTCCAGCCGCGGAATTCCGCCGGCCGCGTATAGTGCGGATACTCCAGCAGACCTGTGCTGAACGAATCCGTGACCGCAGAGGTTTCATTGCCCAGAGTTCCGGGCTGCAGCCGCACCACCGAATCAATAACCGTCAGGGCAGGCAGCTCGCCGCCGGTCAGCACATAATCTCCGATCGACAGCTCGTCCGTTACCAGATACTCTCTAATCCGCTCATCATAGCCTTCATAATGGCCGCAGATAAAGATCAGATGCTCTTCCTGTGCCAATTCCTCGGCAATCTGCTGATTGTACGTCTGACCCTGGGGACACATCAGGATGATGCGCGGCTTGGCCTGATTTCCGGATATGGCGAGCACATGCTCCACGGCAGCAAATATAGGGTCAGGCTTCAGCACCATTCCTCCGCCCCCGCCATAAGGCGTATCATCCACACTGTTATGCTTGTTCCCCGAGAAATCACGAAAGTTGACGGCGTTCAGGGAGACAATGCCTTTCTCACGGGCTTTGCCAAGAATGCTTGTGCCGAATACGCCCTCACACATTTCCGGAAAAAGCGTCAGCACATCAATCCGCATCATGGCAGCAGTCCTTCCATCAGGTGAACCTTAATTTTTTTGGCATGAATATCCACGTCAAGCACAACGTCGTTGATAACCGGAATGAGGATATCCTGTCCCTTGGCCGGCTTTACCACCCATACGTCATTGGCTCCAGGCTGCAGAATTTCCGTAATTGTCCCCAGCGGACGGCCGGGATCCTCATCGGTATAGACCTCACAGCCAACAATCTGGTGGAAATAATATTCATTTTCCGGCAGCTCTACCAAATCATCACTCGGTACCTTAAGCAGACTTCCCTTGTATTTTTCGACCTGATTGATGTTGGTGTAACCCTTCAGCTTGGCGATATATATTCCTTTATGCTCCCGGGCCGACTCCACCGTAACCTCAAATTTCGGACTTCCATCGGCAGGAACCACGATCAGCTTTTTGCCCGGTGCAAAACGCACCTCCGGAAAATCGGTTGAGGACAATATCTTGATCTCCCCGCGGATTCCGTGTGTATTGACCAGCCTGCCTACATTCAACTCTTCCGTCATCTGACCCTCTCCTTTACCTGTTCCAGCTCCGCCTGAATTTTTCTTCCTGCTTCTATATTTCAACAAAAAGGAGCCGGGATATACTATCCCTAGCCCCTCAATGAACGCATCATTTAAGATAAAATATCCACGGTAACGCGTTTATCGCTCTTGACCGCTGCAGATGTGACTACGGTACGAAGCGCTTTGGCGATCCTGCCCTGCTTGCCGATGACCTTGCCGACATCATCCGGATGCACAGAAAGCTCATAGACAATCAGGTGATCCTTCTCCACGGTCCGCACAGCCACATCCTCTGGATGATCCACTAAAGCCTTAGCAATAACTCCAACTAATTCTTCCATAGAGGACCCTCGCAATCAGTCATTATTTCTGTTGCTTCAGCTCATGGAACTTCTTCATCACGCCTGCTTTGGAAAGCAGATTGCGGACGGTATCAGATGCCTGCGCACCTGTTTGAAGCCATTTAAGAGCTTTTTCCTCATCGATCTTAACTACTGCCGGTACTTCAATCGGATTATAATAACCGATTTCCTCGATAAAACGGCCGTCACGAGGGGACCGGGAATCGGAAACCACCAGACGATAGAAAGGCGCTTTATGTGCACCCATTCTTTTCAGACGAATACGTACTGCCACGAAATTCACCTCCTTATAAGAATATCGAAAATTTCGCAAGATGTTTGGTAAACCTTTTTTCGATCCCTCCCAAACCCTCCCTTAGCCAAGGGCTCTGCCCTCTGGACACCCGTCTAAGTGCAAGCAGCGTAGGAGTTCAGACTGGCGGGACCTGGTGTTGTCCGGGGTAAGATCGCTTGCCGTCCCTCCGGGACACGCTTAACTGGCGGCGGGACCTTGAGACGGGGTGAAGATCAAAAGATTAAGATCAAAAGACTAAATACAAAAAAGATTAAAATCAAAAAAGTAAGATCAAAGTCAAAACCGTTTGATCATCTGATGTTGTACTATGTCTGACCCTTTAAAAGAACAAGATCAAAAAGAACAAGATCAAAAAGACTAAATCAAGAGATTAAGATCAGAAGATCAACGGAATGGAAACTTCATTCCTTTGCCGCCAAGGCCCTTGAGCTGCTTCATGGCGTTCTTCTTGCCGCCCTTGCCTCCGCCTCCCATCATGCCGGAGAACTGCTTCATCATCTTGCGCATTTCATCGAATTGCTTGATGAGGCGGTTGACCTCGGCCACGTTGGTTCCGCTGCCGGCGGCGATACGCTTGCGGCGGTTGTGGTTGATGATCTCGGGCTGGGCTTTCTCGGCTTTGGTCATGGAATGAACAATGGCTTCGATGCGGCCCATCTGCTTGTCATCGACCTTGAGATCCTTCATGCCCTTGGCTTTGTTCATGCCAGGCAGCATTTCGAGAATCTGGTCGATGGGGCCAAGCTTCTTGACCTGGTCCATCTGCTCCAGGAAGTCATCGAACGTAAATTCCGCGTTGCGCATTTTACGTTCCATTTCCTTGGCTTTTTCGGTATCGATGTTGGCCTGGGCCTTCTCGATCAGCGACAGCATGTCGCCCATGCCGAGAATCCGCGAGGCCATACGTTCCGGATGGAACGGCTCCAGCGCATCGATCTTCTCGCCCAATGCAGCGAACTTGATCGGGCAGCCGGTAACGGCCTTGACGGACAACGCGGCACCGCCGCGGCTGTCGCCGTCGAGCTTCGTCAGCACGACGCCGGTAAGCTCCAGCTGCTTATTGAAGCTGTCGGCGACATTGACGGCATCCTGACCGGTCATGGCGTCGACAACAAGCAGCACTTCATCAGGGCTTACAACATTATGAATCTGCTTCAGCTCTTCCATCAGCTCTTCATCAATATGCAGGCGGCCTGCGGTATCGATGATCACATAATCCAGACTGTTGTCCTTCGCATGCTGAACAGCTTGTCTGGCGATTTCGACCGGACTGGTCTGATCGCCCAGCGAAAACACGGGAACCTTGATTTGTTCGCCCAGCACCTGCAGCTGCTTGATCGCAGCCGGGCGGTAAATATCCGCCGCTACAAGCAGCGGGCGGTGATTGCCCTTCTGCAGCAGCTTGGCCAGCTTGCCTGAAGTGGTTGTCTTCCCTGCCCCTTGCAGACCGGCCATCATAATTACGGTCGGCGGCTTGTTTGACTTGGCCAGCTTTGCCTGGCTTCCGCCCATCAGCTCGGTCAGTTCCTTGTTCACGATATCGATGATCACCATGCCGGGAGTGAAGCTGTCCATTACTTCCTTGCCAACGGACTTCTCCTTCACCTTGGACACGAAGTCCTTGACTACTTTGAAGTTAACATCGGCTTCCAGAAGGGCCAGCCGCACTTCGCGCATGGCTTCGTTTACGTCATCTTCGGATACTTTACCCTTGCCGCGCAGCTTGCTGAACACATTCTGCAATCTTCCGGTTAAACCTTCAAACGCCATATGCAGCTTTCTCCCTTCATGCTACTCTAACCTCTGCAAACGTTCCACGAGCTCCGTGAAGCGCTGTGTATATTGCTCAGGCAGCATCCCATTCTCCGGCAGTCTGCGCAGTTCTTCTAAATATTTGCTCCGGCTCTCATGCTTCACAAGCAGCCCGAGCTTATCTTCATAATTCTCCAGCACCTGCTCTGCCCGCTTGATGTGCTCGTACACGGCCTGGCGGCTGATTTCAAATTCAGCGGCAATTTCTCCCAGAGAGAAATCATCGTGAAAATAATATTTAAGAAACGTTTGCTGCTTATCCGTAAGCAGGCGTTCATAAAAAGCAAACAATAAATTGATCCGGTTGGTTTTCTCGAGCCTATTCTCCTGACTCATTAAGGGCACTCCCTTCGTCAAGGAAAAACACTTTACAGCTTCACAACGTCCCTTATAATACCTAAAACAAAGAAAGATGTCAAGCTTTTTTGCTTGTCATCTTTTTTTGCCGGGAAGAAACCGTTGTGCCATCTTAAGATAAAGGAAAATACCGATTCCCGCGGGAATCGGAGGTATCAAAAAGCCTGCTGCCGGCGCGTGATTCAGTGAATCGGCAGCACGTACAGAAGCACTACAAAAAAGTGAATCGCAGTGCCTCCGAGTACAAACAAATGCCAGATCGCATGATGATACGGAAAGCCGCGCCACACATAAAAAACCGTCCCCAGCGTATACAGCAGCCCGCCAACCAGCAGCAGGGTCATGCCCCCGTCCGCCATCACCGCCGAGAGCGGGTTCCAGGCGATCACGATCATCCAGCCCATGGCGATGTAGAAAACGGTGGACATGAACAGGAATTTCTTGACGAAAAAGGCTTTGAAGAATACGCCAATCACCGCCACGCCCCAGGCAATGCCGAACAGGGTCCACCCCAGTGTCCCCCGGATCGCCACCAGCATAAAGGGGGTGTATGTACCGGCAATGAACAAATAGATGGAGGAATGGTCCATGAATTCAAAAAAATCCTTGGCCTTTCCATCCCTGAGACTATGCACCAGTGTCGAGTTAATATACAGCAGCAGCATCGTCGCGCCGTAAATGGAGAAGCTGACTACATGCCAGGCGGTGCCGTTCTCTGCGGCATAGACGACCAGCAGCACAAGTGCGGCTATGCTCAGCACCGCTCCAATCCCGTGCGTTACCGCATTTGCAACCTCTTCCTTGCGGCTATACGTATGTGTGTTTGCCATTCCACTATTCCTTCCATCTGCACTTTCCTTCTATTATATCCCTTTTAGCGCAGTCCTTCCACCTTGCCGTATGGCCCAGCAGCCTGTGCCTCGCTACAGTTTGTAAAGCTCGGTGTATTTGGCCTCAAGGTAATCGGCCAGATAATCGGGATTCAGCGGCTCGCCGGTCACCTGCTCAATAATTTGCGAAGGCGTCAGGCTCTGACCATGGCGGTAGATTTTATCTGTGAGCCACTCCTTGATTGGCAGCAGATTGCCGGCCGCAACCAGCTCCTCGAACTCCGGCAGCTCCTTGCGCAGCGTGTTCAAAATTTGCGCGGCGTACATATTCCCCAGTGAATATGAGGCAAAATAACCGAAGTCCCCGCCGGACCAGTGCACGTCCTGCAGCACCCCCAGCGCGTTGCTCGGAGGGGTAATTCCAAGATATTCCTGATATTTGGCATTCCATACCGCAGGAAGATCCTTTACTGCCAGTCCTTCATTAAAGATAAGCTTCTCAATCTCATAGCGGACGATGATATGGAGATTATAGGTCAGCTCATCAGCTTCAATTCGGATGAAGGAATTTGCCACACTGTTGATCGCCCGGTAGAAGTCCTCCACTTCAACACCAGCAAGCTGCCCGGGAAAGTGCTGCTGCAGATCGCCGTAGTAACGCTGCCAGAAGGAGCGGCTGCGGCCGATCATGTTTTCCCATAGTCTGGACTGGGATTCATGGATGCCCATGGATGCGCCCTGGGCCAGCGGTGTGCCTACAAGATCCTTGCTGATATTCTGCTCATACAGGGCATGTCCGCCCTCATGCAGCGAGCTGAAGATCGCGCTTGTAACATTGTCCGGCAAGTAGTTCGTCGTAATGCGCACATCTCCCGGATTCAGTCCTGTAGCGAACGGATGCACGCTTTCATCCAGACGGCCGGCCTCGAAGTCAAAGCCCATTTGCTTCAGGATGAACAAGCCGAATTTCTCCTGCTGCTCCTTGGGGAAGATCTGGGCCAGGAAGCCGGTGTCCGGTTTGTCCGGTGAAGCGGCGATGGCTTCCACAAGCGGAACAAGGCGGCTGCGCAGACGCCCGAAGATATCGTCAAGCTTCTCTACGGTCAGGTCGGGCTCGTACATATCAAGCAATGTATCATAACGGGAGTCTTTCACGCCCCAGTGACCGATAAACTCCTGTTTGAACGCGACGATTTTACTCAAATACGGCTCAAAGGAGTCATAATCATCACTTTCCTTGGCTTCCTCCCAAATGGTCTGCGCATGGGCGGCGAGGACGGAATATTCCTCGAAGCTTTTGGAAGGAATGCTCTGGCTGCGCTCGTACTCCTTGCGGCAATCCTGAACGATTTTATTCTCGATGCCGTTTAATTGGCTCCTGACCTCCGGGCGGCTGAAATATTTCGTGAATTCCCCCATCTCAGGTGAAGTTTGCAGTCTGAATATCTCTCCGCTGATCAGCCCGATGGTATTGGACCGAATCTCTACCCCTTTACGCGGCGCGCCTGTACGCAAATCCCAATGCAGCAGACTCATCGCCTCAGTGTACCCGCTAAGTTTGGATAATAGCTCTTTAAATTTCTCCCACTCTTCTTTGACCAGCTGTTCCATGGCTGAACACCCGCTTTCTCTATTTTCACCGTCTACTCTTGATGATACTTTTTTAAATCCGTATAATCAAATTCAGAGCCCGTTACCTCTAATTTGAAATATTTATTTCTCTCACAGCAAGCGGAATCATTCCCGCCTTAAGCAACAACACCTACGAAGGAGTGTGAGTCGCCATGAAAATTCAGATTACCCCTCTTGCCGAGAGCAAGCTGCAAGCCAGTCTTAAGGAACGTCCGGGACTGTTTAAGCTTTTTTTTGATACTGAGGGCTGCGGCTGTGACGGAATCCATGTGCTGCTGATTGTGCATGAGGCGGACGCCGGCGATGCTGCGATTGAGACGGATGGCCTGCCTTTTGTCATCAGCCGCCAGCAGGAAATCTTCTATGAAGACAATATGCGTCTGGATGCAGACGAGCGCATCTCTTCGTTTAAGCTGGACAGCAATTCACAGATTTATAGCAGGAATATTCTTGTGCGGGATGTGCGGAGCACGGATATACCCCAGCCCGCCGCAGGAACGTTGTGCGACATATAATTCAAGCAACGGGTTAACCACTCTTTTTCACGGTAACCGGTGCGAAGCGCAGCTGCAGGGAGTATATTAAGAGTTAGGAATCAGGGAGCGGGATGCTCACAAAACTAAGCATATGCTTCCGGAGCAGTTTTGTACGGAGCAAATCAGGGAGCGGAATGCTCACAAAACCTTTAGGAGGCAGCAGGTCATGAGTCAAATCACAGATATTATGGAGTTTAATAAGAATTTCGTCGAACAAAAACAATATGAAGCCTATTTGACCAGCCGCTTTCCTGACAAAAAGATGCTGATCATCACCTGCATGGACACCCGGCTTGTGGAGCTTCTGCCCAAGGCTATGAATTTCAAGAACGGGGACGTCAAAATCATTAAAAATGCCGGTGCGGTTATTTCCCAGCCCTTCGGCAGCGTCATGCGCAGCGTTATGGTAGCTCTGTATGAGCTGGAAGCGGATGAGGTAATTGTTGTAGGACACTATGAATGCGGGATGGCTTCGCTGAACGCCGATAAAATGATCAACTCGATCAAAGAACGCGGTGTTTCGGAGCAGGTGCTGTCGACCCTGGAGAACTCGGGCATTAAGCTGACCAAATGGCTGCGCGGGTTTGACAATGTGGAAGAAGGGGTCATTCAGACGGTGGAGCTTATTAAGCGCCATCCCTTGCTCCCTCCCAATATACCTGTTCACGGCATGATCATCGATCCGGCGACCGGAGCGCTTGAGCTGGTGTCCGACGGGTATGCGGAGAACAAGACAACTCTCTGATAAAACTGCTTTAGAATTGCTGCTTGCGCGGATGTTGGGTCCGCGTATTTTTTTGTGCGTAATTCCATTTCCTGTTAATTCACAATTTTGATATTTAAAATTGAAACCTCCTGCCATGTGCTGCGTATTAACGGTCAGATACACACAATTCATGTGAAGCGTATGCTTTGGAAGCGGGCTTTGGACAGCGTCCGCCCGGGAAGCAAAGGCTGGAAGCCCGGCATTATTTCCACAGGAGGCTTGACCGCAGCCCCCTCGGAAATTTATCGCCTCACAAAAAATTCTAGGAGGGTACTTCTGCTCAATGAAACCAATGAAACGCGTAATGATGATTGTTATGGCTTTTACCCTGTTTTTCGCTGTAACCGTTCCCGACTTTGCAGATGCGAGACGCGGAGGCGGCTTCAAATCCGGAACCCGCGGTTACACCACGACGCCCAAGAAATCCACCACAAATAATGTGAAACAAAGCGATAGCACCACTGGAACAAAGGCCGGAGCAGGCACCACGGCCAATCGCGGATTCTTCAGCGGCGGCAGCCTGATGAAGGGCCTGATGATCGGCGGGATCGCCGGATTCTTGTTCGGCGGCATGTTCGCCGGAATGGGCGCCTTCGGCAATCTGCTCGGCTTCGCTGTAAACATGCTGGCCATCTATTTCATCGTGATGATGATCATGTCCTTCTTCCGCCGCAGACAGGAACGGCGCAGATTGGAAGAACGGGATGGGCGGTACTAATATGCCGGCGGCTGTTCTGACCATGGACGAGATCATCAACGCCATCTGCCTGCATATGGCTGAGCGCAAGGGTGTTCGGGTGCAGGAGGTCCAGGTGGAGCTTAGCTGGGAGGAGGACACCGGCTACACGGCTGAGGTATGGGTTCAGGGCCGCAGCCAGTTCCTGGTAGAGTCCAATATGATCGAAGCAATCCTCCGCTATCTGCACAGTGAGTACGGCATTCGCGCCTACCGTGAGAATGTGCGGCTTGAACTGGAGGATGAAATTACAGCGGTTGTGAACACGTGAATTTTCTTGCATCAGGAACTGTCCGGCTATTACAGCGGACGGTTTTTTTGCGGCTGCACCGGCAGGCACTTTAACCGGTCCCCAACTGGATACAAACTTTATCCACAATAGACAAAGAGCATAATTTCCTAAACAAACAAGCAGAGGGATGGCCCGGCAATGCGGGCCATCCCTCTTTCTGTACAGCACTATTAATCTTTGCCTTCATAGCGGAAGCAGGCGAAATCGGAATGGCTGCCTGCGAACCGCCCCATGTCATGGGCTGCGATTCCAATAAAATTGCCGGTGAAGCCTCCGGAGAGGAAGCCGAGCTCCTGAGACGCATACAGCTCTGTCCAGGCGGGTTCATCACCGGTGCGGAAATAAAATTGTCCCTTTGCCCCTTCTCCTGCCGCCGCCAAATGAACCGGTTGACCGTCCCCTAGCGGTACCGCTTCCGGCTCAAGGCTGAAATGGTCGGCAGCGCACTTCATCAACCGCAGTACCCGCCCCTGCCCGTCATGGGTTACATAAGCATAGAGATAATTCTCATCATTTAAATACAGCAGCAAGCCCGCCATCTGGAGATAGTTCCTCGGTTCATATTCAAGCGTTGTTTCTGCCCGGAAGCATACATCCGTCTGCCGGATGGCCAGGATATGGTGCCGGAACAGACTTTGGACCGATTCACCTGCGGCAAGCCGGAGATAGCCGGGCCGCCTGGACAGTGAGCACCAGCTGTCATCAGCGAGTATCCGCAGGGTATTCCAGTTCTGCTTCAATTGCGGTCCGTCGAAGGTATCTTCGAACCGGTTGGGGCGGCGCGGCGGCGCGTGCTCACCTGCGGGCGCAGGCACTTCAAGCTGCGGGAAATGGCCGCCTGCGCTCAGGCGCAGCCAGCCCTCTTCATTCCAGTACACCTGCTGCAGCGCCGTTTCCCGCCCCAGAATGGCATACTCACCGCCAACCGGACGTGTGCAGAGATGCGCCATGTACCACTCGCCGCCCGGAGTCTCCACAAGACTGCCGTGTCCGGCGCATTGCAGCGGCCAGCCGGGGTTGTCCCGCGAAGTCAGCATGGGATTAAGCGGGTCCACCTCGTATGGCCCGGCAAGCTCCCTGGAGCGCGCGACTGTCACCGCATGGCCCGTGCCGGTTCCGCCCTCGGCGGTAATCAGATAATAATACCCGTTCTGCCTGTATATGTGCGGAGCTTCGGTTTTCTTAAGCGGCGTGCAGTCGAACAGCTTGGCAGGCTCGCCAATCAGGCACCGCTGCACCGCATCGTATTCCTGCATGACAATCCCGCTGGATTTGTTGCCTTCGGGAATCCGGTAATCCCATAGGGCGTTCAGCAGCCATTTGCGCCCGTCCGCATCATGGAACAGGGAAGGATCAAAGCCGCTGCTGTTCAAATAGACGGGCTCCGACCACGGCCCCTCTATCCCGGGAGCGGTTATCAGATAGTTATGACAGTCCTTGAACGGGCGCCTGGAGCTTTTGACATCCGTGTACACAAGATAAAAGAGACCCTCGTGCCAGCTGAGCTGCGGCGCCCAGATGCTGCAGTTCTTCGGGTTTCCCCTCAGCTCCGCCTGGCGGGTTATGATATCGGTGCAATGCTCCCATTCCGCCAGGTTCTTCGATTGATATACCCGCACACCAGGCAGCCATTCAAACGAAGAAACGGCAATATAATAAGTATCTCCGCTGCGGAGAATACAGGGGTCGGGATTAAATCCGGGCAATACCGGGTTTACGATGTTCATCGCCTTGTTCATTTGCAGCTCACCTTCTTATTCTTGAAATTTGAATCCGGCCCGTACAGCTCCCGGCTACAGGCTTCCCGCCGCTATCCATGCTTTTACGCCCATGGCACCTGCCGCTCACTGCTGCTTCTCCGGCATTACAGGCTTCTGTCATTCCAAGGCATCGGTCGCTGCCTGTATGGAGGGAAGCACCCATAAGCCTGCCGTTCCCGTCTCTGTTCGATCATCCGGGTCACAGATACGCGGCCAGAAATCCCTGCCATGCCACCCGCATTTCCAGCGTTTCCATATGTCCCCCGCCGCATGTTACGGGCTGCCAATGCTCCGGCTGGCCTGCATGATGGTAGGCTTCGCCGAGGCCTTCCGCCAGCAGCCGGACGCCGCCCGCCGGACACAGCCTGTCGTTCCTGCCGGTCAGGCTCATCCGCGGCCGCGGGACGATCCGTTCCTGGATCTGGAGCGTCGAGTAATACTTCAGCAATCCCGGGACGTAAGAGTAAAAGCCGTGATGATCCAGTCCCCGTGCGGCAATTAAGCTGTGTGCATCCACTTGCGCGCAAATATCTACGGTAACCCGGACCCGTTCATCCAGCGCGGCCAGCCACCAGGCCATCAGTCCGCCCATGGACATGCCGATTGTGCCTATTCTGGAGGCATCGATATCCCCGCGTCCGCACATATAATCGAGCAGGCGCCTGCTGTCATGCAGCATCATCCCCCACATCACCCGCCCCTGCCAGAGCATTTCCTTGACCAGCTCGCTCTCTGTCCTGCCTCCGCGTTCATTGAAGCCCCACATGTCAATGCAGCAGGCAGCATAACCCATTTCAGTAAGCGTCTCGGCGAAGGAGGGCTGCTGCAAATATGGGCTGCTGCGGATGAATTCATTCCGTCCGTTGGCATAGTTCCCTCCATGGGAGTGGTTGTACAGCACCAGCGGAAAGGGGCCTTCACCTTGCAGGGGCTTCGCAACATAGGCCGGGACCCGCTCGATTCCGTTCAGATCCAGCAGCAGCGATTCCAGCAGGTACCCGTCATGCTCCTCCTGCTTAAGGGGCTGCACAGTAATCGGCCCCGGCTCCGGCAGATCGCCCAGCAAATCCAGCAGTCTGTCTTTGCCGTTATTCATAGCGCTTCAGCCTGCCCGCCGGCATTCAGGTCCGCCGCAGCGATTGCAACCCGCGCCTCCAGCTGTTCCGGCCGGACCGTATTGCGCGATTGGCAGTTCAACAGCTCCACTGCCTCCCCATTCTCGATATAAAAGGCCGGTCCTTCGTGATTTTCCACCGTTACCTGCTGAAACTGCACATCGCGGACATTGCCCAGATAGAAGCCGCGTCTTTGCATATCCTCTATTCCGGTCATCATATCCGGCTGGCCCGGAGTGGCATCCGCCGCCATGGAGATATCTACATTGGTAAAAGTAACTTCGGCCACATACTGCTCCGCCAGCCCGTACAGAAAGCCTGCGGCTGCATGTACATTCCGGGCGGTAATGTTGGCAAAATGAATCCGTCTGAAGCAGGGGGTCCCGGCGGTTACCGGATACGGATTCTTGTCCCAGACATATTTCTCCTTGCCGCGGGGCCCGCAGAAATAATACAGATTCATGGTGAACGGACATAGTACATTGTCCATCACCAGGTTCGAAATGCGGATATCCTCGATGATCCCGCCGCGTCCGCGCCGCGATTTCATGCGGATTCCCCGGTCCGTCTGTTTGAAGATGCAATTGCTGATCGCAACATTGCGGATATCCCCGCTCATCTCGCTGCCCAGGACAACGCCGCCGTGGCCGTGAATCATTGTGCAGTTGGTAATCGTGATATTCTCACACGGAATCCGTTCCCGGGTGTCCTCCGTGCCCGCCTTAATCGCAATGCAGTCATCCCCAACATCAATATTGCAGTTGCTGATGCGCACATTCGAACAGGATTCCGGGTTAATGCCATCCGTATTCGGGGAGTCGGACGGATTCAGAATCGATACGTTGTCTACCGTGACATTGCTGCAGTTAATCGGATTCACGGTCCAGCTGGGGGAATTCAGCAAGGTTACATCCTTAAGCGTGACGCGGGTGCAGCTGTCGAAGCTGATCAGCTTCGGACGGGGATGCTCCAGCTCCTGGCGGCGCTTGCGGAACAGCTCCCACCAGGGGCCGCCGTTGCCCTCCAGGGTCCCGCTTCCGGTCACGGATACATTCACGAGATCCTTCCCGTAAATACAGGAGGCATACACCTGCTGGCGGACTCCTTCCCATCTGGATTCCACCACCGGATAATCCGCCGGGTCCGTGCTGAAGGACAGGACCGCACCGGGACTCAGGTTCAGCTCAATATGGCTCCGCAGCAGAATGGCCCCGCTCACAAAAGTTCCCGCCGGAATATATACCGTTCCTCCGCCGTCCCTGCCTGCCGCTTCAATGGCGTCCGCAATCGCCCGGGTTGCCGGGATTCCGCTGTCCCGGACCGCACCGTAATCCTCAATGTTATACATCTGCATCGTACCCGCCTCCCGCTGCCGCATGTTCATCATGTACTCTTACTCTTGCATGCTCAACTTCAGTACAGGCCTGGAGGAAAGCGCCCAAGCCCTTCAGATCATTCGTAATGATAGGCTCGCTGATGTAATACGCATAGGTGCCGTCGCGCCCATCCGCTCCGCCGAGCCCGGCGACCTGGCAATTTTTATTCAAATTGACCCAGCCCTCCTTCGTCTCCAGCACAAACTCCGCAAGCAGACCGGCATAAGCACGGTCAAGCACGGTGTTCCAGCCTGTATCCAGCACACCGAGACGGATGCCCTTGGCAATCGCGTAGACGATCATGCCGGATGCAGAAGCCTCCAGGTAATTCCCCTTGCTTCCTCCCAGATTAAGCACCTGATACCACACACCGGTCTGCTTGTCCTGAACCTTCTCCAAAGCGGTCAAGGTATCCTTCAGAATCCGTGCCAGCTCCGGGTAATACTTATGCGAGAGCGGCAGCAGCTCCAATACGTCCACCAGCGCCATTACGTACCAGCCCATCGAGCGGCCCCAGAAATTTGCGGACAAGCCGGTCTGCGGATTGCACCAGGGCTGAACCCGCTTCTCATCCCAGGCGTGATAGAGCAGTCCTGTTACAGGGTCCTTTGTATGCTTCTCACACAGGATAAATTGCTTCGTCACATCATCAAGGCCCTCCGCTTGCTCAAAGGCCAGCAAATATTCCAGATAGAACGGCGCCCCCATATACAGACCATCCAGCCAAATCTGATACGGATAGATGTTCTTGTGCCAGAAGGCCCCCTCTGAAGTACGGGGATGTGTCTTCAGCTGCTCCCGGAGGGACCCTGCCGCCAGCCTGTATTTCTCATCTCCGGTCTCTTGGTACAGACTGAAGAACAGTTTTCCGTTGTTGATATGATCGATATTGTATTCGTCTTGGCGGTATCCGCGGATACTGCCATCGGCCTGGACAAAAAATTCCAGATTATCCGCAATGTAGCGGAAATAGCTGCGGTCGCCCGTTTGCCGCCACAGCAGCTCAAAGCCCTTCAGCACCACACCGTAGTCGTAAGACCATTTCCCCTTGTAGCTTTTGTCCTCGTGCATTCTTGGCATCCGTTCCATGATGGAAGCCGCCGTCCTGACAGCCCATTGTTCGCTCAATGCTTTGCCCTCCATATTGTAGTTTGCGTATTCACAGCGTCCAGGAGAGGTCTGCGCCAAAACACGCCTCCAGCGTGAAGCCGGCCGTGTCCGCCTGCTTCAGCAGCCTGGTCCATGCAGCACGCGCCTCCGGATGCGCTCCCGGTCCGGCAGAGCCGTATTCACCGTAGAATACTGTGGTTCCGGCACTGCTCTTATCCCAATCATGCCAGCCCTCCCGGCGGATATGGCCGCCCATCCAGCAATCGAGAAATACCGTCCTGGCATAGTCCCGCCAGGGCCTTCCCAGATAGACACTGTCAGCAGCGGCATCGCTCAGCAGCCTGCAGCGGTGAAAGACAAAACCGGTCTCCTTATCCGCAGGTGTGGCGGCCGCTGTAATATAGCCATTGATCTCCCTGCCCTGATTCAGGCTGATAATTGCGCATTCCTCAAAATACGCGGTTGCCGAGCCAAAAATAAAATCAATGTCACCGGCAATCCGGCAGCGCTCAAAATAATTGCGTCCGCTGCTGTTGCGCGTCTCCTCCTTCGGCCTCCCCAGATAGAGTGTATCCTGCGCTCCCAGAAAGGAGCAGTCCACAAAGGAGACCTTGTCCGCGTCCACATATAGCGCAACCGCCTGGCCGGCCTCGCTGCTCTTCCCTGCCCTGTTTTCAAAGATGATATTCTCCGCCCTGATGTTGTCTCCGGTGATATAAGTGCTTGCTGAAGCAAAAGTGCCCATGGGACTTCCTCCGGCGCCCGGCTTCAGGGCATAATCATCATAGACCAGCCGTACCTCGCCTTTGCCGCACAGACGTAGATTCGGCTTATTGATGCAGAGCTTCTCCCTGTACACCCCTGCTTCAATGACCAGGACCGTTTCCCCCGAGCCGTTCTCCGGGATGCTGTCGATGGCCGCCTGCAGTAAAGCGAAGTCCCCAGTGCCTGCGTGATTAATCGTCAGGGTCCGCTTCATGGCCTCACCTCCAGTTGGCATTCATTTCGTCAAAGCGAACCCACCCCGCGGGTGGATTCGCCTCTGCCATGCCTACTTCTGCGTCAGCTTGTACGCCGCTTCATACTCCCCGGCAATCTTGGTTCCGCCGGAGTCCTTCCAGGTCTGCACCGCTTTTCTAAAATCAGCCTCGGTGCTTTGGCCCATAATAAACTTGAAGGTAGCGTCGGTAACGATCTTTTGCAATTCCGTCCCCTGCTCGTTGTTGGTTGCAGAATCCAGCGGCACTGTAGGATCAAGTACAGCAAACTTGTCATTTTCCCGGATCAGCTCATTGGCCAGCTGCTTCTCGGGGTTGGCGTCCTTCAGGGTGTAGGCAATTTCGCTCGGTCTGCTTGAGGAAAAAGGCTGTACATCGGCCTGCCACAGCTCCGTGTTAAGAATCTTATAAGCACCGTTCTCATCGTATTCGTAATGCGTGCCTTCGATGCCGCCGGTCATGAGCATGAACGCTTTTTCATCGATCAGATCATTGACAAACTGCAGCAGCCGCTTCAGCTCCGCTTCGGTTTTGACCTCCGATTTCGGGAAAGCCAGCAAGCCGCCGACACCGCTTCCTTCCGACCAGATATGGTACTGCCCGTCCCCGTTCGAAATTTTGTTCACCGGCACCAGCTCCATGCCGGGCTGCAAATCCTGAGCCAGGGTTCTCAGGCTGGAGATGTCAACCATACCGGTATAAATCCCCGTTTTCCCTTGGGCAAATTGCTGCTGCTGGTCGGTTTTGGCGGTAACCGCGAAATCCTGGGCCAGGTATCCGTTCTCATACAGCTTTTTGGAGAAATTCATCGTGTCGATATATTCCTGCGTATCAAATTCCGGGGTGAATTTGCCGCTCTCATCCACCTTCCAGCCATTCGGTGTGCCGAAATAGGAGCTGAGCGTTTTGAAGCTGCTGTACTTCAGATCCGATCTGTCGCCGAAGCCTGTCGTATCGTCAATACCGTTGCCGTCGGGATCATCCTCCGTAAAGGCTCTGGCGATTTCATAGACTTCATCCAGCGTTGACGGAACAGGCAGCCCCAGCTTATCCAGCCAGTCCTTGCGGAAGATCAGCCCGGAGCGGGCCAGATTCTTCTGGAACGGAACACCGTACAGGACCCCTTCGATCGATGCCGCCTCCCGGATTTCGGGAGCAATCTTTGCCAGATTGCCGTAATCGTCAATGTACGGGCCTACATCCCAGAACAGTCCGGATTTCAGTGAGCTTCGAACCGATGAATTCGTCATCATGGTCAAGGTGACAATGTCCGCCAGCTCGCCGGAGGCCAGCGCCGTTGTGATCCGTTCTTCCTTGGAAGCATCGGGAACCCAGTTGAAGGATATTTTGGTGTTGGTATATTCCTCAAGCAAGGTCTTGATCGTATCTGTAGGCGGTGAAGCGGTGTGCAGAATATTCAGCCAGGTTAATTCCAGAGGCGCATCCGGATCGGCTACAGCGGCGTTCTTTTTCTCTTCGTTCTCACCGCCGCACGCCGACAGCACTGCGGTGATCATGGTAACGATTGCAATTAGACTGACCCATCTTTTGTTCATAACACTTCTCCTTTGGTAGATTAAAATGCACTGCCTTAATACACACCGTCTTCGCCCATTTTCTTGGCCAGCTTGTTGGATGCCATCACCAGGACCAGCCCGACCACGCCCTTGAACAAGCCTATAGTGGTGCTGAAGCTTAATTGGCCGTTCTTGAGCCCCGCAGTGTAGATATAGGTATCAAAAATTTCGGCAACATCGCGGTTAAGCGAATTCAGCAGCAAATACATATGTTCAAAGCCAAGATCCAGCGTACTGCCGATTTTGAGAATCAGCAGCGTAATAATGACGGGACGGATGGCCGGCAGTGTAACATGCCAGGTCTTGCGCAGGCGGCTTGCGCCGTCCATTTCAGCCGCTTCGTACAGCTGAGGGTCTACGACGGTAATTGCAGCCAGATAGATGATTGTGGACCATCCCAATTCCTTCCAGATAATCTGGCCGATGTAGATCGTCCGCAGCCATTCCGAGGAGGTCAGAAAGCTGATTTTTTTGCCGCCCAGGCTGAAGATCAGCTCATTGATCACACCTCCGTCAACCGTCAGGAACACATAGGTAATGGAAACAATGATTACCCAGGACATGAAATGCGGAATGTAAATAATGGTCTGGACCCAGTTCTTCAGATGACGGTTCTTCAGCTCGTTCAGCATCAGGGCCACAATGATCGGCAAAGGAAAAAAGATCACGATATTCATGGCAAACAGGATCAGCGTGTTGCGCAGCAGCATCATGAAGGTAGGCTCCGTAAATAAACGGATGAAATGCTTCATCCCTGCCCACGGGCTTCCGGTGATGCCCAGAAACGGTTGATAATCCTGAAACGCAATGATTAGTCCGCCCATAGGCAGGTACTTGAATACAATGAAATACAGCAGTCCGGGCAGAATCATCAGATAGAGCAGCTTGTATTTCTTCAAGGCTGTAAGAACGCTTGCGCTTTTCCCCTTTTCCAATGTCAGATTTGGTGTTGCGGTGATACTTGAAACTTTCACTAGTCAGCCTCCTTTGGTCGTTCCCGATTACGCTCTCAGAGTAAGAAATTTCCCGCATTACGTATATAATCATTATGTGATAGCGTTTACAGATTCCGCGGGGCTGCTGGCTTTGCAGCCGGTTCATCTCCTCTGATGATTACACATCCAAGCTAATGATTATGGGGGGTGCAGGCTCCCGGCACGACGGATTCCCGAACACCTCATGCCCGGATTATATACGTAATCTTCCGCCCTTGTTACAGTTGAGAGGTAACGAAATACGAGGAGGATAACTGAATGAACCACAGCCTGCGAAGAAAAGAATCCATCGGCGGCCGGGTGTTTACCTTTGTAAACAGCGCCATATTGATTCTGATAGCCCTTGCCTGTCTCTTGCCCTTTGTCAATATCATCGCCAGCTCCTTTGCCACGACCCAGGAGGTCATGGCGAAACGCTTCATCTTATTTCCGACCACATTTTCCCTGGATGCCTACAGGTACATCCTCTCCACTCCAACCATCTTTCAGGGGCTGGGCGTTTCCGTCGGAGTTACGGCCGCAGGAACGGTGGTCAGCATGCTGCTCACGGCCCTGATGGCCTACGGCTTGTCCAGACGATATCTGCCCGGCAGAAATCCGATCAACTTCATTGTAGTGTTCTCCATGCTGTTCAGCGGCGGAATGATCCCCACCTTTCTGGTCGTTAAGGGGGTCGGACTGATCAATTCCTACTGGTCCTTGATTTTTCCGGTCGCGATCAATGCCTTCAACATGATTATCATGCGGAACTTCTTCCAGGCCCTGCCGGAAAGTCTGGAGGAATCGGCCAAGATCGACGGGAGCAACGATTTCGGCATTTTCCTGAGAATCATGCTGCCGCTCGCCCTGCCCTCCATCGCCACGATCTCCCTGTTCTATGCGGTTGCTTACTGGAATACGTACATGAATGCAATTCTCTATATCAATGATTCCGCCAAGTGGCCGATCCAGGTGCTGCTCCGCCAGATCGTCATCGTCTCCAGCGGCATGCAGGCCGAAGGAACCTCTGTGGATATTGTTCCGCCTGCCCAGACCATCAAGATGGCCGTTATTGTTATCGCCACCGTTCCCATGCTCGCCGCCTATCCTTTTGTGCAAAAGCACTTTACCAAAGGCGCCCTGCTGGGAGCGGTAAAAGGCTGACCGGTTCCGGGCAGAGCATAAGTCCGCTGGCATCTCTGTTATATAAAAAGAAACGGTACCGCCTCGAGCCAAGGGACGGTACCGTTTCTGCACAAACGGAAAATGCGGCAGTCCCGCTGCCTGCGGGAGCTGCACTCTAATCGGCCTGCCTCAGCTTGCGGTAGGCTCCGGGAGTCACCTGCTCCTTCTTCCGGAACGAACGGATGAAATTCTGGGGGTTATGATACTGCAGCCGCTCGGCGATCTCCTTGATCGTCATATCCGTCTCCGTCAGCCATCTTTTGGCCATTTCCAGGCGGTAGTTCATGAGGTACTCGCTGAATGCTGTGCCGTATTCCTTCTTGAAAATGCTGCTTAAATAATTCGGATTGTAATGCAGGCGCTCCCCGATCATGTCGAGCGTAAGCTCACGGTCATACTCCGCATGCACGATGTCGGTGATCTTGTCCGACAGGCAGCGGAACTGCTTGCTGGTCTTGTCCTTCATGCTGTACATCATCGGAAAGATGACTTCCTGCACCAGCAGGCGTTCAATCTCCTCCGGATTACGGATATCCAGCACCCGGTGATACAATTTGTTATTGTCCTGTGTCAGCAGCACATTGACCCCCAGATGCTGTTCCAGCTGTATCAGATTATTCACAAGCCGCACCAGCATTACCTCGAAGTTCATGGTGCTCCGGTTCTTGCCCATCAGTTCGGCCAGGAACGGATACAGCGCAGCCGCCACCTGCTCTTTATCACCCAGGCGGATGGCATTGAACAGCTGCGACTCCAGCTCAACGGGATAATGAAGCAGTACAGGCCCGGAGACCACCATGGATATATCTTCATAAAAGATGATGGATTCCTTGCCCAGATTAAGCCGCTGGTGCAGCGCCTGCTTGCTCATCTCGCAGGCTTCCTTGCTCTCCAGCAGATCTGTATAAAACTTGCTGATGCCGATGCTGATCGATACCTTGAGATAATCGCGCACCGCCTTCAGGAGCGCCGTGGCATAATCCAGGACCTCCCTGTTCATCTCCGGATCGCTTTTTCCGGCAAAGGCCAGGATGGTAGCCTGGGTATCGTCATTCAGAATAATCGGCTGCAGCCGCTGCTGCCCGGGAATCACCTCCTCCACCATGTTGTTGATGGCAAGCAGCAGCACATCCTTGTCGGAGGCCTCCCGCCCGCCCAGGCTGTCCAGCTGAATCAGCATTGCGGCATATCTGTGCCGCTCTGACAGGTGGTACCCGAAGCGCAGCAGATTCTGCTCCAGCTCCTCCGGCGAAACCCGGTTCCGGAACAGGTTGAGGATAAGCTGCGTTTCCAGCCGGGGCATTTCCGCTTCGATCAGGCTTTCCAGGGATGCCTTTTCCGATATAATCGTATCGATGGAGTTCATAATATATTCAATCTCATTTCTGGAATTCGCCTGCGGAATAACGGACAGGCTGCGTTTGATCTGCTGAATCGGCTTCGTGAAATGAAGGGAGATCATATAGGCCACAATCCAAATCAAGAGAATGGACAACAGTCCCATGGCGGAAAGGCCAAACTTGGTCATTTTCAGCGAACCGGCGATTTCCGTCTGGTCCAGCACGGTCAGATAGATCCAGTTATTGTAGGAGGACTTGGCATAGATGAGCTGCAGGCTCTCACGGCCGGAAGCATGCTCTTTCACCATCCCCTTGTCTTCCATGGCGCTGACCGTTCCTGACAGCCGGACGAACTGCTCCGGAGTTAACAGCTCATGGCCCGGATCGGATTCATACATCAGTTCGCCCTGCTTGTTCAATATGTAGACGGTCGTTTTCTCTTCGGTCTTGATCGTCGCATCCAGGGTATGCAGCGAAATGTCGGATAAGGCAATCGCCTGCTTTTTACTGGAGAATACCGGGAGTGTGTTCACGAACCGTATGCCTTTATCCGTCTTAATCCAGAACAGGCTCTGCTTCTGATTCTCAATATACCTCTCCCGCAGCTGCTGCACCTCTTCATCATTCAGGCTGCTGAGCCTCTCGTTCATAATCTGCCAGTTCTGCACCAGGCTGATCAGTGAATATTCCGTCCCTTCCGCAGCCATGGAGGCGATGTAATTCAGCTGCGAATTAACATTTCTGTATGCAATGAAGTCCTTTTCGGTAATCGGATTTGTCACCACGTCCTGAAAAGAGCTGGTTGTGCTGTAGGTATTGAAGGCGTACTCAATGGTTTGGATTTTGTGCTCCAGATTGTTCTTGATCTGTTCAATATTGCTCTGCTTGCTGCTGGAAAACTGTTCGACCACCGAGTCAATGGTACTGATATAAATATAGCTGCCAAAGCCTGCCACAAGCCCCACGCCGAGGACCAGCACCGGAATAAAAATCCCGTAAAACATCCTTCCTTTTCTCATTGCGCTTCCCCTTTGCCTTTCGACTCTTTTCGCTTAATTATAGCGCTTTCAATAAAGTTATTCCATGATTTTTTAACGTGTGCAGAAATAAAATCATAATAATTTTAGCCCAATTTATAAATAAACCGATTACGTTAAAATTGGCTGTACAGTTCTCCGTTTACTAAAATTAACTGTGTTATTATAAGATTATTTTCATTACAAAGATATACGATATCTCTCAGATATTCATAATATAACCGCAAGGAAAGCGGCTGTTAATATCCAAATAATTAAATTCATGGATGTAATTATGATAACATTTATTTAACGTGTGCATTTAATGATTTCCGACTTTCTTCGACGTTATATCAGTCCTGAGTGCCTGTCATCCGCAAGTGAAGTTTATAGATTAATCTGTGATTGCACTTTCTGCAACAGAAAGCCCGCTGTTTCTGCGGCAAATCGCTTTCTGCTGTACAGAGTGCAACAGACATCCATGCCGCTCAATCGCGGCGCTTCAGACGATGAAACTTTCAGGGAAGGCCCTCAATTTGGCTTCGCCAAAATTCGAGGCTTCCATAACAATACCCTCACTCCGGACAATGTTATTTCAGGATGGATTTCTTGATTACTGGCCAATAGCCCCCGGTTTACCGGATTCTGCTGTACAGAGTGCATTAGATTCAGCTTACCGCCCGGTCAAAGGGGCATCTGCTGTAGAAAATGCATAAAGACGTCTCAAGCTGACAATAAAGTACCTCTCAAGCTGATAAGCAGAAACGGCTGCGCCGTCTTTGACCGGGCAGCGCAGCTGTTGGCATTTCAGGTGTAAGGCTGGCTGCTGAAGCCAGGCGGGAAGCCATGTGGAAAAGGTCACTTCATATCCCCCCAGCCGCTTTTTCGAAAGTCCTTAGCGGGAAAAAGGAACCCTAATCGATCCGGTTCTCTCCCTTGCAGAGGAATACGCCTACATTAAGATTTACTTGAAACCTTCATCAAAAGGGCAGCCATTTTAGTGGAAAAAAGGATCACTAATCCACCGCATTCGGATTCCGGATCATCCCTAGTGGGAAAAAGTATAACTAATCCGGCTGAAATCAGCCATATGGGGCGAGCTGGCCTCCATGAAGTGTACAAAATCCCACTAAAGCCCGTTCAAGCCAGAATTCCAGCTCATTAGTGTTACTTTTTACACTTCGCTTCCGTTCCTATGAATCTCCTTGCGTTCCATCCGCTTGTTCAGGTTCGCCGGTTCCATTCATATAACCTGAATTTCGAAAATAAGTATCCACAAATCATCTAAAAAACTCTACACGAAGGGATTTCTTGCTAAATTGCTAAAACAGCTTGCATCCAATGGGTGAAGGAAAAAGAGGGTTTATCTCTTGTCCTGACCGGATTGGTTCAAACTACCTTCCGCTTAAACAGCGGAGCGGACGGACTGATTGCAGAACAGCGGCAGCGGCCGCCCGGGCCTCCGGATTATCACCGCTAAGGGGAATGAAAAAAATCCGGAGACCACAGCGACCCAGACAACGGTCCGTTCGCGGAGCGTCCTCACACAAGCGCAACCGCCTATCTGACTCCAAAAAAAGAGCTGTCCCAAGCAGCCATTTCATGGCTTATGGGACAGCCTCTTCAGTGAGAAAGATAAGGCTAATTTATAGCTTGAAACATATAAATTTTTATCTTTCAAAAAACCTGCCTCCACCCGGACTATCTGCCCGAATGGAGACAATCCGCCTGCGGATAACAACGTCCGGTCAGAGGACACTGTTATACCTGCGAAACTTCATCCTCCAGTAATGCCGCACGAGAGCGTATGGGTGCCCGCTATGCTTGCCAGGATACGTTATCCGTCTTTCACAGCCTGCTTCTTATGGCTTCTTAATACTGCGTATTGCCTGACTGGCTGGTCTTGCCGGAGGCATAGCCTTTAAAAAGCGTTGGCACGTTATGATAACGTGTGTTGGTGATTTTGGCGGTACTGCTGCTGCTGTCCGTACGGAAGATCGAGTCCTTCACATTGGAGATGTCAGAGTTGTCCAGGGTGAAGTTCACTGTATAAGAGGTTCCGCCGTTCTGCCGGGCCAGCTTGCCGATGTCATCGGCTCTGAAATTTTTAATGTTAATGGTGCCTGCGGCATTGGCCTGGAACACCTTGTCGTAAGCTTTATATGCGCCGCCGCCCGTAATGTTAACCGTGCCGGAGGCTTTAAGCGTCAGCGCGTCCTCGCCGACATCCTGCCAGGTCACATTGGAAATTGTGGCATTTCCATAGCAATGCACCCCGTCAGCGCCGGGAGCGCCGATGATTACATTTTTGAGTGTGGCATTGTTCTCCAGCCGGAAGATGGGCTTCTGGTTCTCTCCCTGGCCTCCGTCTCCAAGCGTACTGGCATTGGCGATATAAGTCTGGCCGCCGCCGTCGAAGGTCTGGCCTGCGGCCACTAAAATCGTCGAACTCACAACAATCGGCGATGCGGCCGATACAGAAACCGGTTTGGCAACATAGAACATCGAAAGCATGGCAACCGACAGGAGCAATCCTAAAACCTTTTTCAAAAATATTCCGCCCTTCAGCAGTAGATTATCGGTCCGGCTTGAGCCGGTACCGTGCAGGCCTGCAGCAGATGTGCACCTCTGCGTTACACCCGATAACTAGGATATTCCGAACACGTGTGCATAGAACAATTTTAGATAATATGGGATCAATATCCATATTTCCGCCACAATTCTGTACTTTTCCGGGGGTTAAAAAGGGGCCTGCGCCGCCAGCTTTCATTTTTCTTTCAGGAAGCGCTGGTATATTATCTCAGAACCTTTGCGCTACATAACAGGTTGGAAGCTTACAAAACAAGTATTGGAGGGCCAAGTAAACATGTTCAAAGCAAGGAAACGCCTTTTCACAGGGGTGCTGCTGGGGATGCTGCTGCTGACTGCCTGCGGCTCCGGCACGAATGAAGCCACTGTCCCCGTTGCCAGTGCGGAGACGGAACCCGGGCCGGCCGTTCAGAGCTTTACCGGCAAAATCAGCAGCATCAGCGGCACTGAAATCACTCTTTATAAGGCGGTGGAGGGCGGTGTGCAAGCTGCGGCCGTAGCTGAACCGCAGACGACGAGTGATGATCCGGCGGAGGTGAGCGGCGCGGAAGCCGGACAGGCGGCGGAGAATACCGGCGGCGAGACTGGCGCAGCTGCGGAAGGAGCCGGGTCGGCTGCGGGGAATACAGCTGGCTCGGCAGCGTCTGCCGGCAGCGCAGCCGGAAGTACTGACGGAGACGGCGGGACTCAGGAGGCTGCCCGGCAGGGAAGCGGAGAAGCGCCGGGAATGGCTGGTGGAGACGGCCAGGGCGGAGCCCCTCTTCAGTTCGGCGATGAGCTGCTGGTTATAGCGGTAGACGACGATACACAGTACGTCGGGGCGGCGGGTGACGGTGAAGCAAGTGCAGCCGGCACCCTGACCCTCGCCGGCCTGAAGGCAGGCGATGTGATCGTGGTTACCCTGCAGCCGGATTCACTGACGGCGGCGGTCATTGAGGTGCAGGCCGCAGGGGTTACAGGCGGCGGCAATATGACGCCGGAAGCAAGCCCCGGCGCAAGCCCTTCACCGCAGCAGAGTCCCGGCGCTGACGGGCAGCCGCTGACGGGCGAAGGCGCTGGCGGCAAGCCGCAGCAGAGCCCCGGGGCCGCGCCGGGCGGCGGGGCGGGACAAGCCCCCGCCGGAGACAGGGACGGCGGGAAAGGCGGTACGCCGCCAAGCGGAGCGCCGGGCGGCGGCGCGGGGGCTGGCGGCGCGCCGGACACAGCCGGGGCGGCGGCACAGCCAGCCGCGGGCGGCAAGCCGGCGGCGGGCGCCAGTGCCAGCGCTAAGCCGGCAGCCACTGCTGGCGCCGGTGCCAGCGCCAACCCGGCGGCCACCGCTGATGCAGGTGCCAGCGCCAAGCCGGCGGCCACTGCTGGCTCCAGCGCCAACCCGGACGGGGAAGCCGGACCGGGCGCCGGAATGAGCATTGGCAAGATCAAGAGCATCAGCGGCAGCTCCATTACGCTGTACATCGCGGACACACCCTCAGCTCCTGCGCAGAATGGAGCGGCTTCTGACAGAAACGCCGGAGGCGCTGCCCCCTCAGCCAGACCCGGCGCTTCTCCGGGAGCCGCAAACGGTGAACAGCCGGGAGAAAGACCGCAGGGCGGCGGGCAGATGAGCTTCTCGGAGACTACGAAGGTGATTACGGTATCTTCGGGCACCAAGCTGCTGGCCGTCACCTTCGATAATGGTACACGGAGTGAAGCGGCACTGGCTCTGTCGGCGTTAAAAGCCGGAGACATCATCCAGTTCACGCTGAAAACAGGCACCACAGAAGCGGAAAGCATCACGCTGAGCAGCGGTGGACCGGGCGGCACTCCGTAAAACCATAGTTTTCTGAATAACAGCCTTTAATTGAATAAGGCAGATGAATAAGGCAGACAAGCAGGCACTTCACCGTAATATAAGCTGGCTAAGCCCACTTGGTTGTATAGGCGCAGGTCTGCCCAGCCATTCGGCTTGATCAGGACCCGGCTTGTTGTTCCTGTGGCCAGGCTTCCGATGAGCCGGCTTCATTACGGGCATGTGTCTGGCCTGCTTGTCGTCCCATTTGCAAGCCGGGCACATGCCCAAACCCGCAAAAAAAAGACATGACCCCAGGGTCCGGCGAGCTGCCGGTGCTCCGGTTCATGTCTTTTTGGGCTGTTCCGAGTCAAATCAATGAAATGGCCAGCAGCTCGAACAATACCAGCGGCAGAATCACATTGTTGTGAACCGGTCCGGGGTATGGATAGCCTGGCCCCGGATAGGGGTTATAATATGGATTGTAGTAACCCCGCCCCAGCTCAGTGGCTGCCGGAATCATAAGATAGAGATGCTTGTTGTCCATTCCGGCAAGGGTTCCTTCATGTATCTGGCCGTCAATCGTCTGTACATTGACTTTGTGGTTTAAGTACGGCTTGCAGGAAAGGTGCAGCGATTCGCGGACTCCGTGCAGCTGCTGCACCACGGCCGGATCGGCTTGGTAGATCACCGTTGAGGGCTGGCCGGATTGATATGATGACATTATTGCATGACCTCCGTAAATGGATTTGCTCCATTCTATGCGGATGCCCAGCCCAGGGTGCCTAAGCCCGGAGCTATTGCTGCGGGAGAACCAGCTTATCGACCCGGACATTTACAACAGCGAGCGACAAGCCCAGCATGTTCTCAACTGCGCTGCGGACATTGTGCTGCAGATTCACGCATACCTCATGAATGCGGCAGCCGTAATCCACAATGATTTGAAGATGAACGGCAACATCCTCCTCCGACACCTCCAGGGACATTCCCTTAGTGCCGATTTTGCCGCCCAGCCGTTTGGCGAGATTTCCGGTAACCGAGCTGCCCGACATTCCGGCGATTCCCGGTGTATCCATAACGACATAGCCAATAATAGCCGAAATTACCCGATCGGAAATATTAACAAGCCCTTCATGACCACCCTGATCCATAACCATTCCTCCTCAAAGTTTTGTTAGCTGAACTGCAGGGAATCCTTTCGGACAAAACTCATTCCGGAAGCGTACACGTATTTTTGTTAGCATGGCTTCTTAGCGGAACTTCGGACCAGCTCGCCTCGAAAGCAACTCCCTGCGTATAGTGTACGATCCCCAAGGATATAGATTCGAACAAAAACAATATAATGTTCCCCCTAAGTCACTCGGATTCCATATTTGCAGAGCTGCAATGGCCCTGTCCGCTTAACCCAGGTTGGCTAGGCCCAGGCCGGCTAAGCCCCCGGCTCCTCAGACAGCTGCGGTTCCTCCGGCCAGCGCCGACGGATGTACAGCTGATGCAGCTTGACCGCAATAATCTTGACAATCATGTATACCGGAATAATCAGGAGGATGCCGATAATGCCGCCAAAGTCACCTCCAGCCAGTACCAGAATAATCGTGGTCAGCGGATGGATATCCAGGCTTTTGCCAAAAATATAGGGCGCCACCAGGTTATCCTGAATCTGCTGGGCTACAAGCACAACCACGATGGACCATATTGCCGTCGATGGAGACTCGATCAGGCCGATGATGAAGATCGGCACAGCGGACAGGATGGCCCCAATAAAAGGAATAAAGTTCATCAGCACAGCCACCACTGTCAGCAGCAGCGCATAGGGCAGGCCGATGATCAGAAAGCCCACGTACATTAATACGCCAAGCGCCAGGTTCACCAATACCCTGCCTACGATAAAACCGCTCAGCGCACCGTCAATATCGGCAACGACCGCCGCTCCCTCTTCATGATACCTTCTTGGGAAGAAGCTCACCACTTTTACTCCAAACCTGCCGCCTTCCTTAAGCATATAGAACAGCAGAATCGGAAACGTGAACAGCACAATGGCGAAGTTGGAGACAAAGGAGATCAGCTCCGACACAGAGTTCGTGATCAGGGAGAAGCCTTTGTTCAAATACTCCACCAGCTGTCCGGCCGGATTCATATCTGCGGGAATCAGCCCGGACAACAGCTCGCTGTCCTCCAGCCTGGTCAGTTGCGCGGACACTGCCGTGAACACATTAGGCATATTGTTGATCAGATTCATCAGCTGATTCCGCAGCGAAGGCCACACGCCTACACTGAATCCCAGCAGCAGAACAGCTATGACCAGATAGACCAGCAAAATCGCCACCGTACGGTTCAGCTTGCGTGACTCAAGCAGATTAATCAGCGGCCGCAGCAGGTAAAAAAAGAACACGGCCAGCATCAGCGGCACGATGACCACACGGATCAGCGACAGAACAGGCGTAAAAATGAATTTCACCTGAGAGCCTACGTAGATAATTCCCAGCACCAGCAGCACCGCGATACAAATGCGGATAAACAAATTTAATTTGGCCATGATCCTCTCCCGTTCCAGAATTCATCCGGCTGCTGTCCGTTATTTCGGAACCCGGATGGTGAATACTGTAAGCTCTTCCTCCCTGCTCTCCAGCGTAAGCGAGCCGCCCATCTTCTCTGCGTTTTTCTTCGCAATGGATAAACCAAGCCCCGTTCCGCCGCTTGCCGTCCGGGCTTCATCCCCCCGCACAAACGGATCGAAGATCGTCGACCACAGCTCTTTGGGAATGCCTATTCCATTGTCGGCTATCTCAATAAGGACCTCTGTATCCTCAGGGATGACCGTTACCCGCAGGCTGGTGCCCGGGGGATTATAGGACAGCGCATTGGAGATCAGATTGTTCACCACGCTTGCAAACAGCTCCGGGTCATAGCGGGCATACACTTCCTCTTCGGGAACCTGAAGCTGAAGCTGGAAATCCTTTTGCTCAATCTCGCCGTAGGTGTCTGCAACAATCTCCCGCAGGTGGTCCCCCAGCTCCAGCCGTTCCGTACGGAGAATGAAATCCGGGGAATCCAGCTTCAGCAGCTCCAGCATATGCTGAATCAGCTTGGTCACCTGCACCGATTTGCTGTAAATATAGTTCAGATATTTCGTCTGCCGTTCAGGGTCGGTCCCCCGGCCTTCAATTAAGGCCTGCGCGAAGCCTTGAATACTCGTAATCGGTGTTTTCAGATCATGGGACAGGTCCACCATCAGCCGCTGCTTGCTTTTCTCCGCCCGCCGCTTCTCTTCCGTGGCCTTCTCGATCACATCCGCCATATAGTTGAAGCTCTCGCCGATCCGCAGAAATTCCGTCTCCGCATAGAGCTTAATCCGCGTGCTGTAATGCCCTTCGATCATCTGCTTCAGTCCGAGATTCAGCACACGCAGAGGCTTTTTAATCCGTCTCGTGACCCAATAGCTGTATACAAAGATCAGCATCAGAATTAAACCGCTGACCAGGAACACATAGAAAAACACGGAATGGTTCAGATAAGAGACCAGCATTTCATTGTTAATGGACACCTTGATCACGCTGCGGGGGATTTTGAGCAGCAGCCAGGCCGCCCCGCCGTCTCCCTCCAATTTGGCAATCGAGTAGTAGTACGGCTGATCCGTGCGGTTCTCCAGTCCCAGATACAGGCTGTCTTCATCGTAGGCGCGAATCTCATCCCGTTTGCCGCCGATGACACGGACAACCTCTTTGCCGGAATTGAGGACCTCCAGCCAGCCTCCGCTTTGCAGCAGCCGTGTGCTCTGCGGCCCCTCGCCCAGCTCTTCGCTGTACTCACCGGCTTCTACAGACAGATTCGGGTCGGTGAGCTGCCGGTCAAGAATCATGTGGGTGATATCCTTCTGGATGAACAGATAGACTCCCAGCACGAGCAGCAGCAGCATGCAGTTAAATAACAGAAAATCCAGGGTGAGCGACGTCTGCAGCGGGCGGTTATCCCTACTTTTCCACGGGTGCTTCAATTTTGTACCCCAATCCCCTGATCGTCTTCAGGTATTCCGGCTTCTTGGAATCGCGTTCGATCTTGTCGCGGATGTTGCTGATATGCACCATAATGCTGTTGTCTTCATAGACATAGAAGTCTTCCCAGACGGTTTCGTATATTTTTTTGCGCGTGAAGACCCGGCCCGGCTGCTCCATCAGCAGCTCCAGAATTTTGTATTCGGTAGAGGTCAGAGCAACCGGCTCTCCGGCTACATGGACCTGGCAGCTGCTCCGGTCAAGTGTCAGCCGTCCAAGGACAATTTGCTCCTTCTTCTTCTCCTGTACCGCCGGAGCATCGAATTGATGGACCCGCCGCAGCATGGAGCCTACACGGGCGACGATCTCCAGCGGATTGAACGGCTTGGAAATATAATCGTCCGCTCCCAGCTCAAGGCCAAGGATTTTATCGTGATGCTGGCTCTTGGCCGACAGGAACAGCACGGGAAAATAATCATTCTCACGGATCCGCTTAAGCAGCTGAAGCCCGTCCATACCCGGCATCATAATATCAAGGATTGCCAGATCAACGGTGTTGTTCTGCATCAGCTTCAAGGCTTCATTCCCGTTCTGCGCTTGCAGAATGTTGTATTCCTTCTCCAGATACAGCTGCAGAAGCTCAACAATTTCCGACTCATCATCGGCGATCAGAATGGTGTACATCGTGAATCCCCCTCTATTTATCTCCGCAGGAAGCGTTAATTGTAACTATAGCCTGCCATTCTTAATCCAGTCTAAACCAAATCTAAAGAATAGATAAATTTTCAGGCAAGCAGGATACAGGCAAAAACGGCTACGGCGTCCTTGTAAAGAACGGCGTGTTTCAGCGAGAAATAGAAGGATAATTTAGTGTGCAAGACATGTAAATTCTTATATTTTGAAAAAAAAGCCGCACACCGGGCGGATTCCCGGGTACGGCCTGACTGTCGGTTCCAGAAGACGGGGACTAAAAGGCCACGCCGATTCCGCCTTCGCCCGCGTAGGTGCCCATCACGGGACCCATGCTGGAGAACAACACCTCTTTGAAGGGATGCTTCTCCAGGATACGCTCCTTAATCTCCAGCGCCAGCTTCTCGCAGTTGCTGTGCACAATGGCAACCACGGCTTTTTCGTAATCATGCTGCTTGTCTTCGAGCTTCGCCAGCAGATGGGTAAGCGCCTTCGGAAAACCACGCGTCTTCTCTACGACCTCAACGGTGCCTTCGTCGCTTATTTTCAGCAGCAGCTTGATGTTAAGCACGGAAGCCACCGCGCCCGACAGCCGGTTCAGCCGTCCGCCTTTGATCACATTCTCCAGGGTATCGAGCGTAAAGTACGCGTTCACATCCTGGGCCTGGTCCACAACCATCTGCCTAAGCTCTCCCAGGCTGGAGCAGGTAAGCGACCATTTCGCCGTCATGGCGACAACGAGGGACAGCCCCCCGGAAAAAGTCTTTGAGTCTATAATTTCAATCGCATTCGGATGGCCTTCTTCTTCGTACATTTCCTTGGCAATCAATGCGGTCTGGTAAGTGCTGCTTATATTGGAGGACATACAGACGACCATAATATCGCTGCCCGGCTCCACTGCCTTGAAGGTATTGAGGAATGCCTGCGGACTGGGACTGGCTGTCTTCGGCAGCTCCTTGGATTCACGCATTTTGGCATAAAAAGCCCGGGTATCCGTATCTTCAGGCATCAGCTCATGCTCAAAGTGAACGGGCAATTGTACGATGTCAATATTATACTTCTCCACATATTCCAGGGGTAGGTCGGAACCGCTATCCGTAATAATCTTGATGGGCATCAGGGTGCTCTCCTTTCAATTCTATACCATTATAGTCACCCTGACCGGTTATCAATAGTACATTTTATAACTTGTCAAAAGGATTGTTTTATGCTTCACTTCTTTTCTAACGTTTCATCTTGTGATATGGTGGAGGCATAAGCCTGCAGAAATGGAGTGTAATGATGAGCAAGGATCGAGTATGGAACAAAGGCAAGCATAATGGACGGGGATTATCGAAAAAAAATGCCGCCGCGGAGCCTTCCGCAGGGCAAAATCAGCCCGCACCGGCCGCTGAAGAGAGCTTCAACCCGCGCCTTGATACGGTTAAGCCGATGAACCGGAGCAACTGGGTGACCCGTCCGAAACGGGCAATGCCCAAGGGGCCGGAGAACAAGTGATGATCCGATCGGGCCGGGCTGGATTGAGCCGGATGGATCGGGCTGGGCTGGATTCGGGCTGGGCTGGATGGGGATGGGCTGGATTGCGCTGGGCTCGGCAGGATTGGGATAAGCCGAATTGGCTGGGCTGGGTTGGGCTGGGTTGGGCTGGGCTGGGAGTTCCCGCTCTTAACAGGTTACCTGGCAGCTCCAGGCTGCCTTGGACTGTAGGGGCAAGCCCAAGTGGAAAAAGTAAACTTAATCCGCCCGATCTAGCTCCAAAACAAGCGCGAGTGGGAAAAAGTACAGCTAATCTGGCCAATTCGCACCATTACAATGGAATCTGCCTCGAATAAGTCTACTAATTCCCACTAAACTACTGCGGATCGCATTGGAGTATGCTTTAAGTCTACTAATTCCCACTAAACTGCTGCGGATCGCTTAGGAGTATGTTTTAAGTTTACTAATTCCGCATCCCTCACCTGTTGCGCTCTGCAAAGTTCTGCACAATTGCGCCCGCGGCATTCAACCTTTCTGTGCCTTTCCGCAATGCAGCAGAAACATAATATCCTATTACAACAAAAACAGGCAGCTGCGTAACGGATACGCGCTGCCTGTTCGGCATTTCCTCTTTGGGCACTCTGCCCGTAAGTTAAATATTTGTCCCTCCAGCGCCTTACCTTCCCTGCTTACAGATTTACACTCTTCATATTCTGCTCCGGATAGCGTGTGCCGGAAGCCGCTCCTTGCGGGGCAGCCTCATTGATGCTCTCCAGATCTGCTTCGCTCAGCCGAAGCTCCAGCGCCCCGATGTTTTCTTCCAGATACTTCGTCCGCTTCGTGCCGGGAATCGGCACGATATCTTCTCCCTGCGCCAGCAGCCAGGCTAAGGCCAGCTGGGAAGGCTCACACTCCTTCGCAGCGGCAATCTCGCGGATGCGCGCCACCAGATCCAGATTCTTCGTGAAGTTCTCCCCCTGAAAACGCGGCGAGAAGCGGCGGTAGTCATCCTCCGCCAGATCCTCGAACTTCTGAATCTGTCCCGTCAGGAACCCCCGCCCAAGCGGGCTGTACGGAACAAAGCCGATGCCGAGCTCACGGCATGCCGGCAGGATTTCGTCCTCCACCTCACGGCTCCAGAGCGAATATTCCGTCTGAAGCGCGGTTACCGGATGTACGGCATGGGCGCGGCGGATCGTCCCAGCCCCGGCCTCGGACAAGCCCAGAAAACGGACCTTGCCCGCAGTGACAAGGTCCGCCATTGCTCCGACAGTCTCCTCGATCGGCGTGTTCGGGTCTACTCTGTGCTGATAGTAGAGATCAATATGATCTACACCCAGGCGGCGCAGGCTGGCGTCGCAGGCAGACTTCACATATTCCGGCCGGCCGTTTACGCCGAGGAACTGCCCGTCTTCACTGCGCATATTGCCAAATTTAGTAGCCAGCACCACTTCATTGCGGCGCCCTTTGACCGCTTGTCCTACAAGCACCTCATTTTTTCCGACCCCGTACATATCCGCTGTGTCCAGAAAGGTCACACCAAGCTCCAGGGCCAGCCGGATGGTGCGGATGGATTCTGCTTCATCCCGCCCGCTGTAGAAATCGGACATCCCCATGCAGCCGAGTCCCAGCGCCGAAACCTGCAGCTTGCCGTTTCCGAGTGTTCTTGTATTCATCTTCTTACCGCCTCTCCATGTCAAATAATCGTTCTGCTCGCTGGAATGCGCTAAGACCGAATTCCCAGGCAATGCCGGCCGCAGGAACTTGGGTCCGCATCTTATCCATCCGATCATACCATACCGGCCGGCAAAGATTAAATTCAGGATAGATCTACCTGAAATATATGTCAAATGACAAATTAAAATACTTGTCATTTGACATTCCATATGTTAAGGTTAGTCTGCAAAAGAACAGAATATGAAATGAACGGCAGAAACAGCCGCCGGCTTTGGCGGCGGCGGAGCCACGGAAGCCACCGGGCCGGCCGAAGCCTTCAGAGCAATTTCATGGAACTTAACGGTCTGAATGTATAGCTGGGACACGCTATTCAGAACCTAGGACAAAGGAGAATGAACATGACCAACTTAACAGGTAAGGTTGCAATTATCACTGGAGCATCCAGAGGCATTGGACGCGTGACAGCAGAACAGCTCGCCGGACTGGGAGCCAAGGTAGTCATCAATTATTCCAGCAGCCCGGAACAGGCCGGGGAAGCGGTACGCGGGATTATTGCAGCCGGCGGCGAAGCGGCGGCGATTCGTGCCGATATCAGTAAAGTCAGCGAAGTGGAGCAGCTGTTCAGCGAGACGCTTGCCCTTTTTGGCCGGATCGATATTCTGGTCAACAATGCCGGACTGATGATCACCAAGCCGCTGCTTGAGATCACGGAAGCCGATTATGAGAAGCAGTTCTCCGTCAACGTCAAAGGCACGCTTTTTGCCACCCAGCAGGCGATGAAGCATATGGAGCAAGGCGGAAGAATCGTCAATTTCTCGACTTCGGTCAACGGGCAGATGTTCCCGGCCTACAGTATCTACTCCGCCACCAAAGGTGCAGTGGAGCAGCTTACCCGCCAGCTCGCCAAGGAGTTCGGCCCCAAAGGCATCACAATCAACGCCGTTGCTCCCGGTCCGGTCAACACAGAGCTGTTCAACGCGGGCAAGACGGAGCAGCAGATCGAAGGCATGAAAAAAATGAACGCCATGGGCCGCCTGGGCGAGCCGGAGGACATTGCCAATGTCATCGAATTCCTGGTCAGCGAGAGCGCACAGTGGGTAACCGGCCAGACGCTGAGGGTTAACGGCGGGTTTATCTGATGCTGCTCCTGCTAATCCGGCCGGTTGGTTATATATCGCCAAAAAAGCTTAAAGGCACGCCAGACATGCTTTAGGCTTTTTTTGGCGTGTTACCGGGACTGTTAATTAGGCGGTGTACTCTGTCTCTTCATCTCTGGACGGGGCTTCCCCGCGCATTTGCTTCAGCAGCTTCTTCATCATGATGGAGCCCTTCACCTTGGCCTGCAGGCAGGGAGAAATTTCAATCGAGTAGCTTCCCTCGCGCACCGCTGCCTTTAATTCCGCCGCTGTAGAGCACTCTTGCTCCAGCTTGTTCAAGACACTGCCGTATTGCAGGCACTGATGACTGTCGCTGCCGGCAATGACCGGGACACCCAGCTTTTGGGCAAAAGGCGTGATCAGCGCCCGGTATGCCTCCGCTCCCTGCATGTAAATGTCCTTGGCATTGAAGTCAAAAGCATCAAGCCGCCCCAGCAGCTGCGGGTCCAAATGGTGAAGCGGGGTGGAAATACGGAACGGATGGGCGCCGATCTTCCACAGTCCGCGTTCATCTGCCCGGTCCAGCAGCTCCCGGAAAGGAATGAACTGCCCCTCCTTCGTGTAATCCGCAAGTCCGGAACGGACGGCAAGGATGTCTTCCCTCAGTCCGATCAGCAGGATATGTCCGGTCTCGGATATATCCACCTCCATGCCCGGAAATATCTTCAGACCGTCCGCCTCATAGTAATGCCCGTTATAGGGGTACATCATATCCAGCGCTTCATACATGCCGAAGAAATTAAGCGTGTTGAAATGCTCGGTCAGCGCCAGCGCCTGCAGCCCGTTCGCCTTGGCCTCCTGGACCATCTCGCGGAAATAGGACTCAGAGAAGCCGGATTTCTTGGACAGCTTGCCGTGGGTATGCAAATCTATATTCAATAGTGTCGTCTCCTTTATAGTCGGGTAGTCAGTAGAGCAGATTAGGGTACACCGTCCCCAGCGGGAACAGCAGGCAGAGATAGAGTACGGAGGCTGCGGCAAACATCCAGTCTGCACGTTTCAGCTTCAAATAGGCCAGCTTCAGCCTTTTTACCTTGGGATTGTTCAGAGCATAGGTATAGCCCCGGGTCTCAAGCGCCTCTACAGTCGTTCTTGAGCGTTTGGCTGTGTTAAGCATCAAAGGATAAAAAACCAGCACAATGATCCGCAGGTAATAAGCGGCAGTCCGCCAATACAGCACCCCGTGCCTCGGCGGTCTTTGCCCCCGCAGCCGGAAGGACAGCAAAATCTGGTGGAATTCCTCCAAAAGCGCAGGCAGGATGCGGTATCCGTAAGACAGGCTGAAGGCAAAGGCATCCGGAACCCCCAGGGAAGACAGCCCGTCACTCAGCCGTTCGGGGTCAAGGCTGGAGAAGACCGTAATGCTCGCCAGCGAGATTACGGACAGCTTCAGCGTAAGCGTCAGCATGGGCAGCAGAGATCCGGCCCCGCCGCCAAAGAACAGCGACAAGAGGAACATCCAGCCGATCTGGCTGATCAGCCCCAGACAAAGAATGAAAATAATATATGGACTGGCCTTTGAGAGTACGGTGGTAAGCACCATAAACACAAACATGCCGAGCAGTATGGTCCGGTTATAAATAAACCAGGGCGCAACAGCGAAGAATAAATACCAGACCAGCAGAGTGCGCGGGTCCAGCCTTCCAAGAAATGTGCTGCTGCTGTTATAGGCGTTCCCGAGCAGTTCCAGCTTGATTTGCTCAACCGAAATGCGGTTAAGCGCCCGCTTGACGGCTTCCACCATGATCCGCCCCTCCTTCCCGCCATTCGGCGTATGCTGCGAATTCCTCCAGGCTGCTGCAGATGCGGGGGAGTCCCAGCATCCGGCTCAGCTCCATCAGCTGCGTCTCGGCCAGTCCGGCGCGGCGCAGCAGCCTGCCGTCGGTGAAGATTTCCTCTTTGCTGCCGTCGGCGATGATCCGCCCTCCGTTCATCACAATGATCCGGCTGGCCCATTCCGCCGCCAGCGCCATATCATGTGTGGCGATCACCACAGTCTCCACATGGCTGCGCAGCGTGTGCAGCACCCGGGCCATCTCCTGCTTCGCGCAGATATCCAGATTCGCCGTTGGCTCATCCAGCAGCATGACCGCGGGGCGGACAGCTGCTCCAATCGCCAGCGACACCCGGCGCTGCTGCCCGCCGCTGAGCAGGCGGGCATCGCGTTCGGCCAGGCCGCCGAGGCGGAAGGCATGCAGCATCCGCTCTACGGTCTCCTCCGCATCGGAAAGCCGCCGGGCCTTCAGATAATAGGCGATCTCCTTCCGCACGCAATCGTCGATGAACATATCCTCCGGGTTCTGGAACACATAGGCCGCAATCCCGGCCAGACGTTCCGGCGGCAGTCCGTTCACCAGAATTCCCTTGACCTCGGCGCTTCCTTCCGTGGGCTGGACAATTCCGGCAATCAGCTTCATCAGTGAAGATTTGCCCGCACCGTTGTTGCCGATCAGCGCTACGGATTCACCGGAGTACAGCTCCAGGCTGATTCCGTTCAGCACCGGCTGCAGCGTCTTGTGAATCGTCCGGTAAGACAGCTTCACACCGTCCAGACGGACCATTCTGTCTGCCCGCTTCTCCGCAGCGGACAGCGCCGTTTCCGCAGGTGCTGCCGCGGTTGCTGCTGAAGCTTCCGCCTGCTCCGGCGGCCTGCGGCGGATGAAGCAGCCGGCTCCCTCCCGGCTGCCCAGCGGATAATGCGCTCCCGTCCGGTTACCGGGCCGGAGCAGCCAGGCCGCCCGGGTGACATCGGGCGGGTAAATGCCGAGCGCCAGCAGCTCCTCCACGGAGGACAGGGCTTCGCGCACCGGCTTGTGCCAGCGCAGACTGCCGCCGTCCATGAGAATGACCGTCCGGCAGTATTCTGCGATGAACTCGGCATGATGCTCGATGACGACGATGGTCTTGCCCTGCTCCTCATTGAGCCGCCGCAGAATGTCATAGATCTGCCGGGCATGCTGCGGATCGAGCTGGGCCACCGGCTCGTCAATGACGAGAACCTCCGGGTCCATGGCGAGCGCTCCGGCCAGGGCCAGCAAATGCTTCTGCCCCCCGCTGAGCTGCCAGATATATTTGCCTTCCAGGCCGACGAGACCGGTCAGCTCCAGCGCCCGCCGTCCCCGCTCCTTATAATCGGCCAGTCCGTAATTCAGCGGGGTGAAGCACACATCATCCAGCACGGTCGGACGGACCAGCTGGTTCTCGAAGTCCTGGTAGACGTACCCCATCCGCCGGGAAAGCTCGCTCACACTTTGCCCCGCTGCTGATTCACCGTTCCATTTGACCTCTCCGCCGAAGTCGCCGGTGTAGTAATGCGGGATCAGGCCGTTGAAGGTTTTGCACAGGGTGGATTTGCCCGATCCGTTGCTGCCGATGACAGCGGCGAAATCCCCCTTCTGAAGCTTCAGCGAGACGTCCTGCAGCACCGGCTGTTCCGTCCCGGGATACGTGAAGCTCACATGGTCCAGCTCCAGAACCGGCTGCCGCTTATCCATCCAGCTGCCCCGCTTCGTGCCGCCTGCGGGCAGCCCGGCGCAACAGCACCACAATGACCACTGCCGCAACCGCCGCCGCAACCAGCATGCTGAGCCAGATCAGGCTTCCTTCATGGGACTCCGCACCCGGCAGCTCGAACTCGCCAATGCTCCAGCCGGATTCCGACAGCAGCTCCGCACCGAGCGCAACCCCGGCAAGCAGTGTCCCGCCGATCACCAGCTTTGGTGACAGCCAGGCCCCGGCCGCATACTGCATTCCCCGTTCACGCGGCTTCATCCCAAGCAAGGGCTCGATTTTGCCGTACAGGCGCGGCACCAGATACAATGTCGGCAGCAGCGCGAACAGAATGCCGGAGAACAGCACATCATTCAGGAAGCCGGCGCCTTCGATCACAACAATACTTTCAGCCAGGCCCTTCACGGCCTCCAGCTCCTCAACCCCGACCCATACCTTGACAATGTCGATCACCGAGCTGAAGAACTGGTGGATGGCCACCCCGCTGATCGCCGCTGCTCCTACCTGCAGGCGGTTCTTGGGATCGGATACCATCCGGCCCGCCGTATACATCGCCAGGGAGAACGTGATGAATTTCTCCAGCTCTCCCAGACCCCCGAACTGGCCGAGCATCAGCTCACCGAAGATCAATTCTCCCACAGCGGCGCCTACTGCCGCATACAGCGGATGGAACAGCATGCAGAGCGTAAGCGGTATGAAGGCGAAGTATTCGACGGACAGCTCAACCGGCCCCAGCTGAACACTCGGAATCAGCTCCGTGAACATGTTGGACAAACCATACAATGACATCGACAGGACAAAAATCATCATTTTTTGAGACTGGGTCAGCGTATACCGCACTTTTAACGTACTCATATGAACCATCGGCCCCCTCCAGGAATTTATCTTAAGTATAGAAAGGCCGTGTCAGGACAGGTTTTTCCGATTGTTAAGCGGGCGTAATGTTTTTTTCATTATTTTTAACGCTGTAAAAATATTTACAACATAATCAGCGGCTATATTGAGAGTGCAGCGAGCCGGGAGCAGACTTAAGAGTGGACAGCTCAGCGTATGCGGCAGAGCATAAGGATTAATTAAGGGAGGCAGATCACGATGTATAAAGATTGGAACCGCCGCGCCTTTTCGCCCAACCAGAGAATCATTGCCGACTTCATTCAAAAAAACGAGCAGCGCGCCCTCTACATGACGGAGCAGGAGATCGCCGGTGAGCTCGGCCTCAGCATCGCTTCTGTCTCCCGCTTCTGGAAAGCGGCCGGCTACAAGCATGCCAAGGAATTCAAAGCCCGGCTGCGCTTCCGCTTCGAATCCGCCCCCTCGGTCAAAATGCGCGATGCCATGCAGGCTGCCAGCGGCAGCCCCCTTCCGCAAATGCTGCTGGAGGTCGCCTCGCACCATCTGGCGGAGACCCGCCGCTATCTGAACGGGCTGCAGCTGGAGCAGGCGGTTGAAGCGCTGTCCGGTGCCAGGCATATTTACATCTACAGCCCCGGACCCTGCGCCGGACTGGCCGAGCTGATGGCTTACCGGATGGCCCGGTTCGGCCTGACGATCAGACGGATGGCACCCAGCGGCCATGAGCTGCTGGAAGCGCTGATGCATGCCGGGACCAAAGATGTTGTCCTCATCTTCGGCTTCGTCCAGCTCCTGCCGGAGACAGAGGTCATTCTTGACCATGCCCGCGAAGCGGGCTATCTGGTCATCCTGATCACCGACCGGCTGGTCTATCCGCGTTCGCAGGATGCCGACATTGTGCTGTATGCCGGGCGCGGCGAGGTCTGGGAATTCCATTCGATGGTCGGACCCACGTATATCATCGAGAATCTGATTCTCGGCGTGGGGCTGCTGCACAAAGACAGCAGCCTGCGCAAGCTGGACAAGCTCCAGCAGCTGCGGTCGCGTTACGGCGGCAAGCTCCCCCGAACCTGAAGCCCGCCGGGTTCAGCCTTACTTCGAGGCGTGGCAGCCAGGCGCCGCCGGTGATTGCCCGAAAGTCCGGGGCGGGGCTGACTGGGCAGATATTGCCCGCATGCGCTGCGGCAGAGCGGCTCCGCCTACTATCCAGACACTCAGACACACTGCGGCGGCACGGCTCAGGCTACCGCTCAAACGCGCAGACCCGCTGCGGCGGCACGGCTGCTGACTGACACTTAGTATTTAGCATAGGCCGCTTCACGCGATGAATTATCCGGTTACGGACAGGAGAAGCGTTATCTGGGGAAATCAGCCGGGCGCACGCCAAAAAAACGCCTAAGGCGCAGCTTCCCGCGCTTTAAGCGTTTTTTTCATCCAGCAGCCATTAAGGGGATACGTGCGGCGCGATAGCGGCCGCCTGAAAGCTTGCCGCAGACAGGCCCGCAGCGGAGCCAGGTCCAGATGTGGATTTCTACCGTGGTTAAAGGTGCAAATCAGCAAATCCTTTCGTGCACCGCAGTCACGCCATGCCGGTTTTGAAATCAGCGGCTCAGCTTATTCCGCCGCTCCTGTCAGCGGTTCAGAATCGCATCCACCTCTTTGGCGAGCGTGTCCAGGCTTTCCTGAATTGGAAGGTTGTCCAGCCAGATATCGTTGATGCGCGTGCCCATCAGATCCTCAATCTCGTGGTAGGCACCGGTCATCGGACGCATTTTGCTGAATTCCAGTTCGGCGGAAGCGACCTTGTAGCCCGGGAAAGCGGCCATGGTCTCTTTCATCAGCTCCGTATCCAGGGAGGTCAGGCGGGTCGGGAGATATCCGGTATTGGCAGAAGCATAAGCCGCCTGCTCGGTATCCGAGAGCCATTTCATGAATTCAAAAGCCGCCGCTTTCTCATTGTCCGTCCCTGTGTTGGCCAGATACGTATTCGATCCGCCGACAGGAACGCCCCGCTTGCCAGCCTCACCGGCAGGAATCATCGATACGCCAAGCTCAATTCCGCTCTGCGCGGCCATGCCTGCGAGGGTTTTGTAGCCGCCGATACTGGTGAAGACCAGCGCAGTGCTCGGCTTGGCGATGGAGGCGTAGAAGGCATCGCTGTCCGTAACGCCCAAAACTTTGATCAGACCCTTGGACTCCAGGTCCTCAATGAAGGTGATCAGCTTCACCGCACCTTCGCTGTTAATGTTGGACTTCGTCTCATCCTCGTTGACCACACTGGTATCCGAATACGAATGCAGCAGCGCCTCCATTACCCAGAAATCATAATTGAACAGGTACATCGGCGGCTCGCCGGTAGCATCATACGCAGCCTGCAGATATGCCTCAAGGTCCGCAAAGGCTGCCGGGCCGTTCTCATCGATTCCGGCTTGGGCCGCCAGCGTTTTGTTCACATACATCACCGGCACACTCCGCATATGCGGAAAAGCATACAGGTCGTCGCCCAGGTACAGGTTGCCGAGGTCGCCGATTTTGAAATCCGAGGTGTCAAATTTGCCGGCTTCAATATAAGGCTCCAGATTGGAGATAATGTCGCTGTCCGCAAAGCCCTTGGTCATGGCAACCTCATCAATAAAAACATTCGGAAGCGTACCCGCGATGGCTGCGGCATTGATCTTCTGCTGCATTTCCCAGTAATCGCCCTGATATTCGGCATTCACATGGATATTCAGCTCAGCCCCTCTGGTCTCGTTGAACTGGTCCACCAGATTCTTGTTCACATCCTCCACCGCAGAGGTCCAGAAGTTCAGTTCGACAACGGCGTCGCCCTTCTCATAAGCCGCTGCGCCGGACTCGGCTCCGGTGGTTGCACAGCCTGCAAGTACGGCTGTAAGCGCAACAGCGGCGAGCAGCGGAATAACCCTTTTTCCCCATACCTTCATTGTTCGTTTCTCCTCCTGAATAGCTGTATTTGGTATTCAACATGCAAGGCCGCAGGCCGCACCCGCTATTTCACTCCCATGTAGGTGAACGCTTTGATAATCTGTTTACGCGCAATCAGAAACACCAGCAGAATCGGCACAATCAGCATCATATTCCCCGCCATCACAATCTGCGGGCTGAGTCCCTCAACATCCTGAAGCTTCTGGATCCCGAGCGGCAAAGTCCGAACGGCATCGGTTGTCGTCCAGACCAGCGGAAAAAAGTAACTGTTCCAGGTCGCGATGAACGTCAGCAGCGCAAGCGTGGACAGAGTGGGGATCGCCGCCGGCATCATGATTGTGTAGATGATTTTGAATTCACTGGCGTTGTCGAGGCGGGCAGCCTCCAGCTGTGAATCCGGCACCTGCATGAAGGTCTGGCGCAGCAGGAAGATCGCCGTACCGCTGGCAATGAAAGGCACAATGAGCGACACATAGGTATTCAGCAGCCCGGACTTCGCAAACATCACGAATATCGGCAGAAAGATCAGCTGGCCGGGAATCAGCATGGTGGCGAGAACGATGCCGAACAGCACATTTTTACCCTTAAACTGATATCTTGCGAACGCATAGGCAGCCGGCACAACGACGAACAACTGGCCGAGCATCGTCCCCAGCGTAATGATCAGGGAATTCCGGGTATAATGCAGAAAGTCAATCCTCGTAAAAGCGGCCCGGAAATTCTGCCACTGCAGCGAATCCACCCAGAATTCCGGCGGCATGGCGAGCACCTCGCCCAGTGTCTTGAACGCAGTGAGGAGCATCCAATAGAACGGCAGCAGGAAGATGACAATCAGCAGAACCGATACAATAATCCGCAGTCCAACGCCCGGCAACCGGAGCCAAACCTTCATTTATCCCACCCCTTTACCGGTAATGAACCCGTTTGTTCAGTGCTTTGAAGTAAAAAATAGTGATCAGTCCCACGATACCCATCAGCACCACCGCCATCGCGGAAGCATAGCCGACCCGGTAATATTCGAAGCTCTGCTTATAGATGCTGAAGATCAGCGTGTTCGTAGCATTGGACGGCCCGCCCTGCGTCATGATATTGATCGTCTCGAACACCTGAAAGGAGCCGATAATATTCATCAGAACCAGAAAGAACAGCGTCGGCGAAACCATCTTCAGCGTAATCTGAAAGAAGACGGAACGCCTGGACGCATTGTCGAGGGCGGCAGCCTCATACAGATAGCGCGGAATGGAGCCAAGCGCGGAGCAGATGATCAGCGCATTGAAGCCCACGGATTTCCAGACCGAGACCAGCACCAGCGAGAACAGCGCCACATTCTTGTCGGTCAGCCAGCCCACCGGCCCGCCCCCCAGCACCGACAGCACATAGTTGAACAGCCCCGTATCCGTATTCATCAGCCACATCCAGATCAGCGATACGGACACCAGCGGGATGATATTGGGCGTGAAGCTCAGTGTCTGGATGAACCGGTTGACCATGGTGTTTTTCTGTAAAAAGAGCGCGAGCAGCATCGCCAGCACCATCACCAGCCCCACGTCCATCATCATGTACAGCAGCGTATTGACCAGCGTGCGGACGAAATCCCGGCCGCTGAACAGCTCGGCATAGTTGCTGAGGCCGCTGAATTTCATCGGACCGCGCATATTCCAGCTGAAGAAGCTCAAATAGATGTTGTACAGAATCGGATAGAGGTAAAATACTGTCAGGATGAGCACCGCCGGAGCAACCAGCAGATAAGGAAGCACCCTCAGAGACGGGCTGCGGCGCCTCATGCCGAATCTCCCATGGTTCCGTCCGCCCCGTTCCCGGACCGGACCTGCCCCCAGATCCGCTGCTCCTGCGCGTCGAAGAATACCAGATGCTCCCGGTTTACATAGAGCCTGACGGCTTCCAGCGCACGCTCGGGGCGGTCGAAGCATTTCACGGAGATGCTGTGCCCGTTCTCAAGCTGCGCCTTGTAGATAATCTCCGAACCGAGCAGCTCCCGGCTGCTGAGGGTACCCGTCAGGGTAACGACGTCCTCCGGCTCCATACCCGGCTCCAGGCCGAACTTCGCTTTTTCCGGCCGGAAGCCGAGATACCCGGCCTGCTGCGGTGCCAGCTTGCGTATGCCTTCACCGCAGCGTTCAAGCTCCAGAATGTTCATCGGCGGGGTGCCAATGAAACGGCTGGAGAACATATTGGCCGGCTCGCAGTAGAGATTGTGCGGCGTATCCTCCTGCATCACCTTCCCGCCGTCCATCAGCACGATCCGGGTGCCCATGCTCATGGCCTCCACCTGGTCATGGGTCACATAGACAAAGGTTGCGCCCAGCTTCTTGTGCAGCTCGATCAGCTCCGCCCGCATCTGCTGCCTGAGCTTGGCATCCAGATTGGACAGCGGCTCGTCCATCAGGAACACGGCGGGCTTCTTGACCATGGCTCTTGCCAAGGCGACCCGCTGTCGTTCTCCGCCGGAGAGGAACTCCGGCTTTTTGTGCAGATGCCTGGTGAGTCCGACAGTCTCCGCAATTTCAGCAACCAGCCGCTTGCGTTCCTCCTTCGGGACCTTGTTGTTTTTCAGCCCGTATTCGATGTTCTTCTCCACCGTCATCGTCGGGTACAAGGCATAATTCTGGAACACCATGGCCAGATTCCGCCTGCCCGGCTCCACCCGGCCCATATTAACGCCGCCGATGTGAACGGAGCCTGCCGAGGAATCCTCGAGTCCCGCAATCATCCTTAGCGTCGTAGACTTGCCGCACCCGGAAGGGCCGACCAGCACTGTGAAGCTGCCGCTCTCAATGGTCAGATTCAAATCCTCGATAATCAGCTTGTCGCCATATTTCTTGCTTATCTTTTCCAGAACTATGCTGCTCATGTTCTCCTCCTCCTCCGGCAGTATTCTTCTGCCTGCTGCCATTCCTGTCTCAGCTCTTCAGGCACTCTCGCCCAAGGTCCGGCTTGTTGGTCATAATCCGGGTGACGCCCAGATTTCTCAAGCGGATGATTTCCGCCTCATCGTCCACGGTCCAGGGATTGACCTCGAACCGGCTGCGGTTCGCCAGCTCCATGAAGTCTTCATCCACACCCAGATAGTACGGATGCAGCACATCCGCCCGGCAGTTCGCCGCATACTCCTCCAGGCGGTAAAAGCTCTCCATAAACGCAATCGCCGTCCGGATTTCCGGGTAATCCCGCTTGAGCAGCGCCACTGCATTGTGATTAATCGAAGAGATCAGCGTATTCTCCGCATAGCCATACCGCCGCACCAGCTCCGCCGTCCGCATGTTCACTTCACCGTAGGGCCGGGAGTAATCCTTAGTCTCAATGTTGAGGTACAGCCCGTGGTGCATGGCGAACTCCATCACCTCGCCAAGCTCCGGCAGGCGGCTCCCGTCATTCCCATATTTTCCGCCAAAGGTATACGAGAAATCATGCTGCCGCAGCTCCTCCAGCGTCAGCCCGCCGACCAGACCTGTGCCATTCGAAGTCCGGTCAATGGACAGATCGTGGATGACCACCAGCTTCCCGTCCCGGGTCAGCTGCACATCCAGCTCAATCCCTTCCGCTCCCATGTCCCGGGCCAGCCCGAACGCGGCCATCGTATTCTCCGGCGCATACGCGCTTGCTCCCCGGTGAGCCAGTATCTGTGTCTGGTTCATGCCCTAACCTCTCTGAGCTGATAGCAGACATCGGGGCGATCCGTAATGATCGCGTCTACTCCGGCTTCCAGCATCAAGCGGATATGTTCCGGGTCATTCACTGTCCAGGCATTGACCTGGACACCCGCTGCCCTTGCCTCCTCTACCAGTTCGCGGTTGACGCCAATATAAAGGGGATGCAGGGCATCCGCACCGGTCATTTGCGCATACTTTCCGCCCTCGTACAAGCCCGCGATATAGAGCAGCGCTGTCCGCATCCCCGGGCAAGACTCCTTGAGCCTCACCATGGACGAATGATTGAAGGAAGAAAAAATCACATTCCCGCTTAAGCCATACTCCCGCACCAGCTCCGCCGCCGCACTCCCAAGTCCGGCATACTGCTCCGTCTTGGACAGGATATCCTTCACTTCGATGTTCAGGTACAGGCTGTGCTCCTTCACCAGCTCCAGCACCTCGCGGAGGGTAGGAAGCTGCGCCGCCGGATACTGCTCCTCGAAGCCGCGGTTGAAGCGGAAGGCCTTCAGCTCGGCCAGGGTATAGGCCATAATATCCCCCTTGCCATTCGAGGTCCGGTCAATGGTGTCATCATGAATAACAACGATCTCCCCGTCCTTCGTCAGATGAATGTCGATTTCCAAACCGTCGGCATGCTGCTGCACCGCGAGTATGAAGGCATCCATCGTATTTTCGGGCGCATAGGCGCTTGCGCCGCGGTGGGCGAGTATTTTACAATCCTGCATTGATCATCATCCTCCTGTTATAGGGTTCTTAGCGGACTTACGGTTACATAGGCTAAATTCGCGGCAGTTCTCTGCTCTGCCGCGCCTCCGCCCGGCCATTCAGCAGATCGGCCAAGGAATTCAGAACATAACCCGGAACGATCTTCAACCTGCGGATATCCTCCCTGACGCTCACTCCGGTGAGCACGAGCGCAGTCTGCATGCCGCTGCCGTTGCCCATGAGAATATCCGTCTCCAGCCGGTCGCCCACCATCAGGCACTCTTCCGGAGGGCAATTCAGCCTCCGCAGCGCTTCCTGCGCGTAATACGGGGACGGCTTGCCCAGAATCAAGTCGGACTTTGCTCCGGCTGCCGTCTCCAGCGCCTTGACAATCGACCAGGTATCAGGGATGTATCCCCCCGGCACCGGGCAGACCGGATCGGGGTTGACGGCAACCAGCCTTGCCCCCCATCTTACCGCCTTCATCCCGAGTGACAGCTTCTCATAATTAAAACCGCGGTCCATGCCTACCAGAACATGCGTCGCTGCCTCCGGGTTCTCTGTAACGGCCACTCCCAAATCCTCCAGCTGCCTCCGCATCACCGTTTCCCCAACCAGATACAGCCTGGCCTCCGGTTCCTCCCGTGCGAAGTAGCTGCCGCTGACATACAATGCGGTTAATATTTCCTCTTCCCGACAGGCCAGCCCCATTTGCTCCAGCCTGCGCCGGCAATCCCGGGGAGTATGGACAGAGCTGTTGGTCAGGAAAAGGACTCTCCGCCCTCTTTGACGAAGCTCCGCAATCGTCTCCCCCGCCCCCTCAAGCAGCTGATCGCCAATAAACACAGTACCATCCAAATCAAAGCAGTATGCTTCATATGAAGCGATGTCCATCAGCGCCTTGCTCCTTTTCATTCAGTTTCGCCGGATCTCCGCGCCGAAATTTCCGCGCAAAAAAACCAGCTCCAGAAATCAAGCTTCCGATTGAAGCCTGGTAAGGCTCCACCGAATGCCAATGACTGACCGCTGGGTTTTCTCATCGTCTCCACCCCGGGGTGCGTTATTCTATTGTTCCACAATTCCAGTTCCACAGCGCCGAATCTCCTGTAGAGACGTAATCGGCACCGCTCTGCAGCGCACTGCTGATTTCTTGCCTCTCCCGGATCAGTCCGCCCACAATCAGCGGCTGCCGGATGCGCTGCTTCATGTCCCTGATAATTCTGGGCATCAGTCCCGGCATCAGCTCAACCTCATCCGGCTTACAAGTCTTGATCATCCGGAGCGCAGTCTCAGTCGCAGCCGTATCAATGGCGAAAAAGCGCTGGATACTGGCTAGCCCATGTGCCCTGGCTGTGGCGATGGCATTGCTTTTGGTGGTAATAATCCCGTCAATCCGGAAGGCCTCCGCCAAATACTGAATCGCCGCCGCATCCCGGCCAATCCCGCCGACCATCTCCACATGTACGAATACCTGCTTGCCGGCCTCCTGCAGAGGCTTCACAATCTGTCCCAGGTTGTTGATGTTGCCGGTCATCAGATTCACGCGCTTCACACCGCAGGCCATCGCCTGACCAATCTGCGACTCTTCGGTGATCGAGGCAATAATGGGGTTATGCTTCAAGCGAGCATCCTCCCTTCACTTATGGCTTCCGCTGCCAGCTTGCCTTCCTGCTGGTCCTATCCCTTATGTTACAGAGCTTTTATTCTCCTAATATCAAAAGGCTGTAAAAGTTACAGTTAACAATCCGGCAAGGAATCCCAATCCCGCACTTTACTGACAAGATTCGAGGCATAAAATAACCCCACAAAGTGGGGCCTTGGCTTCGATGATGACTCAGGTACTTTGCGGGTATCCCAAAACATATAAATTTATCTTTTAAGTGGAAACGGCTTCGCCGTCCCTTTAAGGGCGGTATCCGTTTCAGCGAGAAAGAATAAGGCTAAATGTATAGCGTGAAACAGATAAATTCTTATCATTTGAAAAAAAAGACACCACTTATTAAGTGATGTCCTGGATTGAGCTTAAATACATTGGCGTGCGCGTACCAAGGAATGTCCGGACTTCAGGCCGCTGCCCGTCCGGCCCGTCTGCAGACTGCTGTTTGCGGTGAAAATCCGCTGAAAGCTTAAGCTTCCGAAGCGGGCTTTCCTGCGGAAGGCTTTCAAGTAGACGCTCCGCTCCGTAATTATCCAAGCTTTCCTGCCGCATCCAACTAAATGAACTGGACTAGACCGGGAGAAGCTGAATCTTCATAGAACACGGTGAGGTAAATAGGGAACGGAAGCTAAGTGGAAAAAGTAAAACTAATTCGCCGGAATCACGGCCTTAACGGGCGTTAGTGGGATTTTGTATACATAATTTCAACCTAATTCCCCCGTATAGCCGATTTCAGCAGAATTAGTGATACTTTTTCCCACTAAGAGTGTTCCATGTGCCTACTTACTTCAGTTAGTTTTACTTTTTCCCACTAAAAGTGCTCCATCAGCGCAACGAGCTCAGTTAGTTCTACCTTCTCCCCACTAAAAGTACGCTATCAGCCTAATGACTTCAGTCAGTTCTACTTTTTCCCACTACAATGGCCGCACTTTCCCCACTGCGTCAAATTTCCTTCATCCGGCCTCCACCACCCTACAGCTCCAGCGATTCCCCATAGGCAAGCGCCGTACCCTTGATGCCTGCCCCTTCCAGCGACTTAACAAAAGCTGCCGCATCCTGGCGGATCGGCGGGAAGGTATTATAGTGTACCGGAAGCACCTGCTTGGCCCCGAGCCATTTGGCTGCGATCAGCGCGTGCTCAGGTCCCATCGTGAAATGGCCCCCGATCGGCAGAATTGCCAGATCAATGTCGTACAGCTCTCCGAACATTTTCAGGTCGCTGAACAGCCCGGTATCTCCCGCATGCAGAACGGTGCGTCCCTCCGCCTCAATAATGAAGCCCGCAGGCGTACCTCCATAGATGCTCTGCCCATTCTCAAGCGTAATGCTCGAGGTGTGGAACGCATGGATCATCGTCGCCTTCGCAAAGCCAAGATCCGCCGTTCCCCCGATGTTCATTCCAATCGTCTCCGCACCCTTTTCTCCCAGGTAGGCGGCCAGCTCCACAATGGCTACAACCGGCACGTTATTGCGTTCGGCAATCGGTGCAGCGTCCAGAATGTGGTCCATATGAGCGTGCGTCAGCAGCACCGCATCCGTCTGAATATCCTCCGCCTTCGTGACAGCCGCCGAATTGCCGCTAATGAAAGGATCGATAATCAGCGACTTGCCGTTCACCTCAATTTGTACGCAGGAATGGCCATGGTAAATGATTTTCATTGATATTCTCTCCTCTTCTCTAATGGACTTCAAGCTGCAAACATAAGACAGAACCGTGCAAAAGCCTAAAGTTTACGTTACAATGACAGCACAGTATCCAGAAATCCGGGACAGTCCCGGAAATTAATGATATAACACAAATTATAACGTTCGTATGTTTTTATGATATATTTATTGCTGCCAGTTGTCAAGAGAGGTGTGAAGAACGTTGCTGTCCGTTGAAAAAACCATGCTGTTTCTGTTGTCCAAGGTGGAGCAGATGGGCGCCCAGCAGTTAGTGGAGATTTATGAGCAGAGGGGGTACACCTCCAACTATATCCGCAATGCCTTGTCCCGTCTGAAAAAAGAAGGCTACATCGCCTCCCCCTCCCGCTCATGGTATCAAGTGACGGAGGCCGGCCTCGCAACCATCAAGGCCATTAACAGCAAGCCTGCCCGTTATCAGGAGCAGTGGGATCAGACCTGGGAGGTGGTCATGCTCGAAGTCCCTGAAGCCGAGCGCAAAAAGCGCGACCAGTTTCGTTCGGCGCTTTTGCAGCTTGGGTATGGGCCTCTATATAACAGTGTGTACATTTCTCCGTGGAATTACCGCCAAGAGGCCGCCGGGCAGATCCGGAAGCTTGGGCTGGACGGCAAAGTGTCCATCCTCCAGGGACAATTCCTGGAAGGCGCGATTACGCCGCACAAAGCACAGGCCATCTGGCAGCTGGACAGAATCGAAGCCTTATACCAGGAAAAAGCAGCCTGGATGCAGCAGGAATTCGGTCCCTTAATGCATGAGGCGCTTCAGACGGGGCAGCCATTACAGCTCTTTTTGCTGTATCTGCAAATGGGCGAAGAGTTAAGCGGGCTGTTCATGGCCGATCCGTCCCTCCCGGATGAGCTGCTGCCGGACCATTGGCCGGGCAAGCGCATTATCGGGGAAATGAGCGGGCATTGGGAGCGGCTGGCAAAGGCGATTCCGCGGGAATCCTTATACGCACAATTCATCAGGTAAGCGGATGAGCTATAGCAGATGAAGAAGCCGGCCCCGTGCCGGTTTTTTTGAAATATAAGAATTTATATGTTTCACACTATCCATTATCCTTCTATTTTTGGAGAAACGGGTGCCGCCTCCTTCAGAGGACGGCGAAGCCGTTTCTTCTCATAAGATAAGAATTTGATATGTTTTGGGGTACCCGCAAAGTACCTGAGTGATCATCGAAGCCAAGGCCACACTTTGTGGAGTTATTTTGTGCCGCTTAAGCGGGGTACCCGCACCAAAGAGCAGCCTACGCCGCCGGCTGCCCTTGTGGTTCTCTGCTAAACCTCCCGGCTGCCGGACGCCAAAAGCTCCCTCACCGCTTCCATATTCGTAACCGGTGCACGGCAGGCGAAGTTCCGGCAGACATAAGCCGTCGCGTTCCCGTTAACAGCCGGCTTGTCCGCCAGGTGCGGCAGCAGACGGAGAATCCCTTCTTCGTCCCCTTCCCAGCGGACAATCAGCGAGGCGTCCGGCAGGTACGCCTGCTGGACTTGAGCCAGCATGCTGTGCAGGGCAGCGTCCTCCCGCTTCCCGGAGAGCACCCATTCCCTGCCGCCCGAGGCCATCGCCAGATGTGCCTGCAAATACATCGCGTAACCCGCCGGATACGCCGAAGCAGCCGAAGCCATAACCGCCGCCGTATGCTCAGCGACCGTCTTCAGCTCCACATCCTGCGTCATCACCGACAGCTTCCACAGCAGCTTCGCCGCCACCGAATTCCCCGACGGAAGCGCTCCGTCATACAATTCCTTGGAACGGATCGGCAGTTCTTCCCCATCATGCCCTGTGAAAAAGAACCCGCCGTTCTCCGCGTCAATGAACAGCTCCAGCAGCCCATCCTTAAGCGTCAGCGCCCGCTCCAGATAGAGTGACTCACCCGTAGCTTCATACAGCTCGGTCAGGCCCCAGATCATGAACGCATAATCATCCAGATAAGCGGGAATTGCCGCATCGCCATCCCGGTAGCGGGCCAGCAGCCTGCCATCCTCACGGCGGCGCAGCTTGTCCCAGATGAAGTCCGCTGCCGCCGCTGCGGCCCCGGCGTATTCGGGCTTTTGCAGCGCTTTGGCCCCTTTCGCCAGCGCCGCGATCATCAGGCCGTTCCACGAAGTAAGCACCTTGTCATCCTTGGACGGATGAATGCGCTGCTTCCGGCAGGCGAACAGCTTCTCCCGCCATTCCTCCATCCGTGTCCGCAGCCCCAGCGGATTCATGCCGAGCCGCTCCGCCGTCTCATCCGGCAAGCCCTGCAGCAGATTCGGAATATTGGCACCTTCGAAATTGCCTTCAGGGGTAATCCCGTACAAATGGCAGTAGGAATGCATATCCTCCAGGCCAAGCGCCTCCTCAATCTCCCCGCGGGAGAAGACATAGAACTTCCCTTCCACCCCTTCAGAATCGGCATCCTCGGCAGAATAGAACGCGCCCTCCGGCGAAGTCATATCGCGCAGCACATACTGGAGGATCTGCTCAGCGATCTCCGCATAGAGCGGTTTCTCCGTAATCTGATGGGCTTCCAGATAGGCAATGGCCAGCAGCGCATTATCGTAGAGCATTTTCTCAAAATGCGGCACCAGCCACTCCCGGTCCGTGGAATACCGCGAGAACCCGTAGCCCACATGGTCGTACATGCCGCCCCGGTACATCGACTCCAGCGTCTTCTCGGCCATGCGCAGAGCTTCCGGCTGGTTATACGCCCCGCTGTACGCCAGCAAAAAAGACAGATTATGCGGCGAAGGAAACTTCGGCGCATTCCCGAACCCGCCATATTCCTCATCGAACTCACGACGGTACAGCTCGTACGCTTCATGCAGCAGCTCTTCTCCGGGGATATCCCCCGCCGCACCGCTGCTCTGCGCATTTTTACGGTCCAGCGACTGAATATCCGCGAGCAGATCATCCCCGAGCTTGTCCAGCGCATCGCCATCCTGCTCCCATTTGCGTTGAATCTGCTCCAGCACATCCAGGAGCCCAATGCGCCCGAACATCTGCCGCTTCGGAAAATACGTCCCCGCATAGAACGGCTTCTTCTCCGGCGTCAGCAGCACCGTCAGCGGCCATCCCCCGCTCCCCGTCAGCGCCTGGCACACCGACATATACAGCGCATCAATATCCGGCCGCTCCTCGCGGTCTACCTTGATCGCAACATAGTGATCGTTAAGCAGCCGGGCAACTTCCTGGTCCTCAAAACTTTCGCGTTCCATTACGTGACACCAATGACATGTAGATAAAAGTCACTTTCCATTATATTTTAGCCGAAGCTAGGAATAACCTATGGACAAGAAAACCGGCTTGCTCTCTCTTGCAGCCTTGGTAAAGGCCTCTTCTCCCCAGGCAAACCAATCAACAGGGTTATGAGCATGCTGCAGTAGATACGGAGATTTTTCATTTATCAATCGGTTCGCTTTCCGGTCCCGGTTATCCAGGAATTCTTTCATCAGGAAGCACCCTTTCCATAATTAGTTTATCGGAAATTTGATTCTCCCTATATTATAACCATTCCGATAAGACCCAACCAATAAATGGGTGCTTTCCAATGAAAGAGCGTGATGCAGACCCAACAAATCCCAGGATTCGTTCTTTATACTCGTCAGACCCCTATAGAAAATTTATTTCGATGCTAGCAGGTCCGTTTTCTTCCTTTTTCCATGAAATAGAGCTTATTACTTCCTTATAGCATTTGTTTAATTCTTGATGATTGTCCTGTTCACTTGATTGCATGGTTCTCCAAAATTCACGAATGAAGAATAGTCGTTCTTCATCGGTTATCGAGGCCGCCGATATGCTTTGTTTCTCTAAAACAGCCAGTTCTTCATGAAGAGTATCCAACTCACTCTCAAGCTTTATTTTTCTAGTTCTGGCCCGGTTCGCTGTATATACTCCCGCTTCGAACCCTTCTTCTATTCGTTCAATTGCTTCTTCCCTCTGCTTGATTTCCCGGTATTTCTGTTGAATGGCATCTTGGATAATCCTGAAATCGTCGCCTTCCTCATCCTTTATCCGGTTAACAATTTGATCCTCCAGCCGCATAAGCTTTACATGTATTTCTTGGATGATTATCTCTGCGAATCCCCCTTTATTGGTGCATTTATTTCCATAATGATCACGATGCTGGCATGCTCTTATCCGGGAGCTGTTTTTTGGAGATCTGTAAATGGGGAGGGACGAATTGCAAATCGCACATCTTACAAGACCAGATAGCGCATGCTTCCCCGCCCGGGCGGCAACTGGTACTTTCTTTCTTTTCATGAGCGCATACAGCAATTTATTGTGTTCTTCTTGAGTTTTCACAGGCTGATGACAATTATCTACGACAACCCATAAATGCTTCGGAAATTTTTTGAATTGCTTTGCACTGGGCATTTTTTTGAGGTGACCGTTTCCTTCTGATTTGTTGGAAATGATTTTACCAAGATGGGTCTCATCTCTTAATAGCCGGCTAATTGTAGTACCTGTCCATTTCTTGTTCCGTGGAGAAGGAAAGCCTTGCTTATTCAGCTCCCACGCAATCTCGTCACATACATGTCCTTCTAATGCTGCTTCAATTATAAATCGATACAACGTATGCTTGTTTTCGTTTACAATGAGGCTTTTTCGCTGGGGATCGTAATCGTAAGGAAAGGGAGGAGTACCATTGGTCCAGCGGCCAAGCCTTGCGCCTATTTTTTTCCCGCGATTCAAACGGAATTTGATCATCTTGTACTCTTGACGAGCGATAAAGGCTTTGGCATCCACATTGAAGTCATCATCGTCATCGTCCAGGTCGTACCATTTCCCAGGTGTGATAACCAGTGTGTTTGATCTCTTGAGTGCTTTTTTGATCCGATCGGTATCTCCCATGTCCCCACGCCCTAGCCGATCCCAATCTACTACCAAAACGGCATCGAACAAGCCTTCCTCGATATCTTGCAGAAGCCGTTGAAATACCGGGCGCAGTTCAATAGAATCCCCACTTCCAATTTCGGGATAATCAACATATTTCCAATTATTTCGCTTGCACATTTCTGTTAAAATATAATTGTGTTTGACCAGGTCCTCTTCTGAGTCTCCTCTTGATTTCCTATTGTATTTCGCTACAACACGTATATCATTCTTCGGATTCTCATTCAGAAACGCCTGATTTACAGCCATTCTCATCACCTCGCACAATTAAGAATATTGGTCAGGTGACATTGTAGCTCTCCTATAAAAAGACAGCAAGTCTATTTGTTATTCTTTTCTGTATTTTTTTGACTCTTTAAATAGATGGGAGATTCGTTTTGCCAAGCAATCCAAAGACTCTTCTGAAGGTGCGGGTTGGTTATACTGGATTATGCCTATGATTTCATCATTACATTTGTATATTACCAAGCAGTGCTCTTCAATTCGTTTCATATTCATTTCCCCTCCCTCTCTTTCCTCCCATTTTTTAGTAAGCGTTCTTTTACGATCTCATTGTGTGGCTTACAAAAAACTGAAGGAAGAGGGACCGCCTCATACCTCATAAGCATTCCCTCTTCTACGGTTATGACTTTATCCTTGTGCCCTGCTCCTGAGACTCCTTGGCTGTACCCCGGCAGGACAGGCACTGTAATTTGTTTTGATAGATTTTCTTATACACGCCTGGCTCTACCTGTATGCTCTTCCCGCAGCTTTTACAAACAAATAAAATTCTCGTCACTCTCATCGTCCCTTTCTGGACTCATTGATCCCAGCTTTGCCACCGTTCTGACCAAAAATGCAAGCCTACACTCCACACATGCCTTCAGATTCATTATTGAATAGTGAAGGCAGGCCGGATTGACCTTGAGGTTCAAAATTCACTTCGTCAATAGGCTGAAGCAATTTGTACAAATAGGCCTGTCCTCGTACCTTTGGCAATCCATAACCTAAAATCGTTAATTATGGAGTTTACATTCATACCGCTCCTGCTCCTGCAGCCAGTTCATCCGCCTTCTTTCCACAAGGTGAACTACTTTCCCGTAACACCACGTCGGCAAGGGGAGGCGTGAAACCATTCTTCTTGATATTGCAAAGTACAGTCCCTCAAACCAAAGGTACCGTACCTGCCCACATGCAATTCCACAATCCGACCGCCGCCCAGTCCGTTTGCGCACGGTTTATCCATGACCTTCGCCAGTACACGGTATCCATTGATTTCGCCTTCATAACAGCTTCCGTTGCCCTATGAATGAGAGCACTCCATGCTATTCCCCTCCTCCTTCCTTTTTCATCGCCGGGCCTCGAAGGACCAATTCACGCATTTTTTATCAAAGTACTGAACTGTTATCTCGATAACCTCCTGTATCTTGCGTTTTCCCGGCACACCACCGTCCCAGCCCCGTTCATAGTAAATCAGCTTCTCCTTAAATGTAAAATGAGGGCTTGGATATACTGCCAGCCTGCTGATCCTTCCTTCTGCTATGCCATATGGTGAAGGTTCGGAAAATACCTGGGCCTGGACAAAATAACCGTTCACTTCCCCTTCAAAACGCCGCCCCATAAACCAGGGTCCTTTATCCTCAAATATATACGTCCCCTCCTGATCAATCAGATCCTTGAATCGTAAATGGCCTCATTTACTGGAAACATCTGGACATGAAAAAACCCGTCACTTGGACGGGTTTTTTCACTTAACCTATTCTTTTGAAGTACCCTCCGGTCCAGCAGCAGAAAAACAGCCGCTCCTGTTCATTGGCCCAGCGTGATCGGCGTAAATGCTTTGCAGATGCAAACCGTCAAAAAAACCGTACAAATAAAGGCTTTCTCTTTCCCTTGCAGCCAGTAAGCTGCGTTGTTCTTCCCATTTACAATACAAGTCCCGTTGTTCCAAATTTAGCAATTCCATAAAATGTTGAAAGGCAGCGAATTCCTTCCTACCCTCCAACTGCTTATCCCGCTTGGCCTGCAACTGTTGATCCAACCAGTCCACCCGCCTGCCAAAAACGGCGAACACCCATGGCGGAAATTCCCGCAACTCCTGCACCTCCCTTCTACAGCTGGGTTCTAACTGGCTTGAAGTACAGTCCTTTTCATCCGTCCAATTCATCCAGTAGAGAACAGGGCATCCCGATGGCATGCACCATTACACCCAGTTGGAGCCCCGTCATCATGCCCTGGTAAAATAAGCGTTCCTTTTCCTTATCCTGCAGCCAATCGGTGCGCTCTTCCCCTTCTTTCCAGAATTCTATCTGTTCCTCGTTAAGAAAAGACGCGACCCGTTGCCGCCAAGCCTCGATTTCCCGTCGCTCCTTTCGATGGTCCGGGAATTGCCGGACTATTCGCTCTCGCGCTCGAAATTGCTGTCTTAATGCTTTCAACAGTTCAATATCCACTTGCAACACCCTTTCCCTCTCCGGAGAGTGTCGCTATCGTAACTCTCGTCGCACATTGTGGCAAGTCTTTTTTTCCAGAATTCGTCTCAATCGCTTTATTTTAACTTTCCCAAAGCATTCCCTGCTTAAATTCTCTTCTGCTCCATTGCCCTTAAGAGCTAGAATCGTTATGTCCCAAAAAATCAATGCGTTCCTCCCGAACCAAAATCATCATAAGAGGATAAATCCGCATGGTAAAAGATCAAATCTCCGTCCTTTAGTTGAAAGGTTATCCCATACGCATCTGTAAACGTCCGCTGGAAGCCTTCCATCTTCCACTGGTTATTCAACGGTCCATGGATATATTGCAGATGAGGATGCTCCACATCCTTATCGCGGATCGTCTCGAGATTGAAATTGACAACAATATACCCATTTCTCAAAAAAATCGGAGACAGGTCATCCAGAACGTGGCTTCTTCCATACACCGCCAAATCTGTTCCCTTCGGCACTACATACGGATTTGCGGGCAAGCTATACTCGCCATACCATTGCTGGACAGAAGCATTGGCCCTGGCAGGGTTCACCCCCTCCGGCACACTCATGCTGCCGATGAAGCTGCGAAGCTGCTGAGGCAAAAGCAAAATATCGTAGCCGCCTACATATGTTTGCTTTTTAGCATTGTTCAGATACCCGTTGATATATGCCTGCTTGTCGCCACTTGCCCCCTCCAGATTCCAGAAGGAGCTGGCCGTGTTGATCAACTGCTGCTGCGGAACATTGCGAAACCGGTCGTCTAACGTTACGTAACGCTTTTCCACGTCTGCATTGGAGCCAATACGGATAAACCTTTGGGTGCTCGAGTGATAGTAAAGGTCCACCTCCTGCCGGTTTTTACCCTTGCTATCTACAAAGTAGAAGGTAGGCGTAATGCGGATGCCATCCCCTGATCCAAACATGTTCCCCTTGCTTTTGACATCGAATTTAAAGTGATATCCCGTTTTCACGGCTACATTTTTCTTGCCCGCTTCCGGGTGACTTCCCTGTCGTACGGGCAGTACAAATGACGAGGCGTTACCCCGCGGTGTGCCGTCAATCCCGTTTAGGCCCACCCAATAGGCGTTGCCGGTCGGTGCCGCGCTGCCCTTTGAGGTTCGAAAGACGGTTTCCCAGTTATAATCAGCAATGTCGGTGATGCGAAAATCATACAGCCTCCCCACTACTTCCACTGCAACAGTCTGCGTGGCTATATGCTTAGGCACCTCCAGGTTTGCATTCATTTGTGTGCCGAAGCCAGCAGCCGGGCTGTTTTCCGCAAACGTCCGAAACAGTACGTCGTAGTTGCCTTCATCTACCCATACCGGCAGAAAAAAGGTGGTTTGTACCGCAGTAAGCGGCAGCTGCGTCCATGTTTGTTTGGGAATAAAGGTAGTACGGTCAGCCGAATAGACATCAAAGGGAAACCATACCTCCTGTTGCTGTACATACTTGGCAAAATCCCGGTTGCCATAGCCGGAGATATCCCGGTGCTGCCCAGTGGTTGGAACCGTCACGGTAAACGAACGATCCAAAATCAAGGCCGAACGACCGCTGCTAGGCGTAGTTTTCTGGTTATGGGCACGATCATCGGAAACAACGGCATAGTTGACCACAGGCGTATGCACGGTTACCGGATTAATACCGTTAATCGGAAGAGTTTTGCTCACTCCGCCATTAATGCCTTTCACCAGGGTGAAGGCCAGTGTGCCGGTGCTGGGCTGATCTGCTTTATTGGTTTTACTCTTGTCGATCACATAGCCTTTGCCATACAATACATCGGCTCCAATAGAAGCAGGCTCCGGAATCGTTCCAGGTACGGCCCCCTTTTCCTCCACCATGCGGTTGTCCATCACCGTGTTGCCGTTAAAGATTAATGAATCGTTGGTTACTTTAATTTTGCCGATTGCCTTCTCCGCCTCGCCCTTCCAGTCCTCACTAGGTACGGCTGGACGGCTAAAACCGCCTGACACAGTTTGGCCGGGAAGAGTAGCATTGCTGTACACCGGATGGGTGATGTGCGCTTCTGCCGCAGCTTCATGAACTGCTGTTACGCTTGGCTCCGAATAACCGGATGGCTGCACCATAACCGTTCCCGAGGGAAACGCATAATTGTTGAAGGCAGCATTTTGGATGCCGTACACCTCCAAACGATCAATGATCCAATAGCTGTAGGACCGCTGGATGTTATATGGTTTATTAACCGTGACCGTGTCAGACCGGGGCACAGATATGGTAGTCGGATTACCGTCTGCATCGGGCGGTCCTGGAAGGATATCCGTCCACGTCAGCGTGTAGGTGCGGGATACCTGAATCGGGTAGGTAATCACTCCGGACATTTCCGCAAACTCATTTTGAAACAAATACGCCTTCGCGGAGGCATTTACATACAAGCTCTCTGAGGTCGGAATGCCCTTAAGCACATTAAATTTTTCTGCTCCGCGCTGGTCTGCCCGGATCATACCGGTTGCTTGCGGATCCATCACCTGTGCTTTGCGGATTTCCCCTTTTCCAGGAGGAGGAAACTGCGGATTGCCTCCACCGCTTTCCGTTTTTATAACCGTATGATCCGCTGTAGAATCGCCAGTATTACCGTCCACATCCCGAGCGACTACGGTCATTTTCACTGTCACGCTCGTACCGGTGGTGAACGGGATTTGAATTGGAATCGTCTTGCTGGCGGATTTCCCGCTTAGTGTTCCGGTTCGATCATTGGGCTGTACAAAATTGGCATTTTCGATGCGGGTGATTTCATAGGATTTCAAATCTTTTAGCGCCGCGGCATCAAAAATAAACTGCCCATTGACCATGGTTGTCCCCGCGTTCACTTCCGCTGGTGCTTCAATCCAGGAGGTGACAGTGACGGAGGAAGGAATTTTGTAAATCCCGACGAAATTGGAGCCGCCTGAAGCTACGGTAATGGATCGTTCCCGCAGCTTGGGATCGGTTTTCTCCTGTATGAACTGTTTCTCGTTTGGCTTGTTATTGTTGATGATAAAGGAGCGGATAATCTCATAAGATTCCCCACCGCTGGACACCTGCGCCTCAAAGGTATGGGTGGCTTCCGCTCCCACAGCAAACTTCCCTTTATCCACTTCTTTCAGTGGTGTGCCATCTTCTGTTTGGTAGATCGCTTTGACCGGATTATCCGCTTCCTTATATTCGGCAACAATATCAGCTCCGCTCAAATAGACATTGATATGCCGGTCCAGCACATTCGCGTCATCTTTTTCCTGGATATACTTTTTATCCTCCGGGTTGTTTTTCGTCACAATGTAGGAGCGGACGATTTCATAGGCTTTTCCATCATAGGAAATCTCCCGGTTGAACGTATGCTCAATTTCTTCTCCGGCTTTGTAATCCCCTTTATGATACGTATGAGCAGGATCATTCATCACCGTGCCATCTTCCATCTTGCTTACCACATCTATGGGAAAATCCGGACTGTTGTAAGTGACCGGAACGCCATAATAATCGTCTAAATCACCTGGGCTTCCCCATGCTCTCGCACCTTTTATGCCATCTAAGGTATAATATTTACCTCCAACCTGACGCCCGTTCTCTGTAACAATCATGATTGCATACAGGTAAAGCTGGTCGCTTTGCTTGATCCCTTCCATCCCATTATCTGTTAAGGCTTTGGTAACTCTGTCTTCTGGCACTTCAAAAGTTGTGGTAACTTGTTTGCCCGGAATGGGAGGGTTCGGATATTGATCTACTTGCACCAGATTTTCAATTGCTGCGGAACCTTCACCTGTTGGGTCGCTGTGTTTTCCTGCCGAATCGTTGTAATTGACGTTGTCCCTACGCACCGTCCAGCCAACTGTTTTATAACGTACTTCTGTAGTAGCTGCAGTGCTGGTGACACTAAATTTAATTTTACCCTGAATGATTTGAACATCAGGTACCTCTGCAAAAATAGGTGAGGAAAAAAAGGACAACAAAAAAGTGCATGCCAGCAGCATGCACAAACTTACTTTCAATCGTTTTTTCATCCCATTTATTCAGCCCCTCTTATAATAATATTGAAAAAAAGGCTGGCATTTGCGCTTACCTTCAATGTCTTTCCCCAATTTCCACCGACATTTGTACTCATTACAATATCTGAGTAACCTTCATACCAGACTCCTTTTTCAAATGGAGTATCATTGGGAACCCACGTATCATTTGCCAATTTCATATCACTGGGAAACCAACTATCGTAAAGAATTGTTTTATGTTCTTTGAAGTGATTAAACTTGATTCTAAACTTAGAACGGATATTATATCCTCTTAATCCGTCCAAATAAATCATTGACGGCTCCGGATCTAAATATCCCTCAATCACAATCTCGTTTTCCTTAACCCATGCCACATACTCTTTCGCGGCCTTCAATTTCCCGGTATTGCCGTCTGACTCCACCGAAGCCAATTGTTCAGCCCATGAATTATCGATTGTCCGGTAGTCCACATTTAACCATAACGCTCCGAATGTTTTCAGGCGCTCCATCCATATGTCGATGTTCTCTTTCTTAAATTCCGGCCAATCCGCATACATTTTAGCAGATGTGGATCGTTCATTAACATCAGGATGGGAATGAGGATACCGCATCTCATACATCTCATTGGGTACATCCGCCAAAATATAGGGATAGTCAGCTGCATTTTTTGGCAAGTCGGTAGTACGAATCAACCGTCCCCATTGATCCACTTTCACTGCTTCCTGATCTTTTGTAGAGATAAACACCGTCGATGTTGGCCCATCCCATTTCACTTCCGCTCCCAGCACCTCGCTGACAAAACGCAGTGGCACAAAAGTCCGCTCCCCGCTAAATACTGCTTTCGTGTCAAAGGTAACTTCTTGGCCGTTCACAACTGCCTTGCTCTCTCCAACGGTTAGGCGGATGTTCTGCTCTCCTTTTTCAATTGGAACCGTTTGGGTGGCCGGTTCCCAACCGACCTTAGCGTTCATTTTCTCAGCAACGAAACGAACCGGCACCAGCGTCCGTTCGTTCTCGTCGACAAACGCTTGGGCATCGGGAAACCAGATTTTTTGACCGTCCAAAACAACACGGACAAAGGTGGCTGGTTTGGCTTCCGCATTAGAAACCCCGGTCATGAAACTGAACAACATGATGGCTGCCAAGCCTATGCTTGCCCATTTTTTCATGCGGCCATCAACTCCTTCCTTCAATTTTTTTGAAGAATTTAGGAAAATAATGTCGTTTTTCTTCCATCATAATATCTCTTTTTCCACCTGTCCACTCCTTTACCTATAATGAAGCAAGCATAGACATGGAGGTGGGAAACTTGCCTCTTAGTAAGCTCATATCCGGCTTACGGAATAGTTAAAAGAAGGTATGTCAAATCCAAATCATTCTCTGAGTTGTTATAACCTAAGAAACCCTTTCTACTTTGACAGATAGGTTTCCCGCGGCTCTTCTTACACATATAGGCTTCAAACCCAGGGCACTTCAATCAAACAACAAAAAAGCCCTTAACCCGGTTTCCCAAGCAAAAGAGCTTTAGTCAACTTAAGCACTCCCCTTACTTCTCGGAGTCCTCTTCCAATTGGAGCACTTCCTCGGGCGAAAGCTCTGTGGCCCGTACGATTTGTTCAAGTGGCATTCCAAGCGAGAGCATCGTTTTGGCCACTTCGCGCTTGCCTTCCAGCTTGCCTTTTTCCATTGCCTTCTCGGCCGCCTTGATCTCCGCATACTTGATGCGGGAGACTTCGTCCAATCGGGCTTTCTCCTGCGCGTAATACTTCTGCCTCAGCATTTCATCGGCGCTGATCTTCCCTAGCATCTCCTTAGCCATTCGCAATTCCTCCTTTCGGCTTCCCAGCTTGTTTAATAATTCGTCGACATTTTCTTTTCCCGCGTTTTTCATAAAAGTCAGCCATAATTCGATGGCTTCCATGGACTCAATATCTTTGCCGGGATTAAATTTCTTTAATTCAATATAGTGAATTTCCAAATCATCCACTAACGTAAACTGCTCCTCGGTTTCAAGGATCTGATATTTTGTATGATACCGGGACGTCTCTTCGATAAGATCCACGTTCAAGATATTAATGACAATGCTCCGTTTGAGTGTGGTATACGCCTCTGCTTCATGAATCGTTTCGCTATACATCCGGCTCCAGTAATACAGGCTTCGCTTCCGGAAATCATCCATGTGGTTGACCTGGACTTCGATGTTAATGCGTTCCTCCTGCTCCGTTTGGACCTTAATATCCAGGATGGACTGTTTGTCGCCTTGATATTCCTGATAGTTCATCGGATTGAGGTGGGTGATCGTGCAGATGGCCTGTGGTCCTTGCAGATCCAGCACAGAGTTTAGAAAATCGATGAGCAGAAGCTTGCTTTGCTGCTCCTCCCGGCCAAATAATGCTTTGAATACAAGGTCGTTAAGCGGACTTAACAAGCTTACTTTTTGATTCATGGTTCCATCCCTTTTGGTTTCATTATTTCAGCATTCACCAATTGATGTCTATGCTTATTATACCACAATATCAAGCTTTCCAGCTGTATACAGCCTGCTGATCATGCGATTTGAATCTGCCGCGTGAAGCAAACGATATCGCAAGAAAACAACGAACCAGCTTTATGCATTCTGAAAAAAGTGTCTGTTTCTGCTCTGCTGACTACGGCTGATTGTCGCAGGAAAGGAACAGGTATCCGTTATGCGCCGCCGCTTTTTCGCTGGAAAACGTCTCTTGCACGGGATAGGAAAACGGGCAGTTGCCGCGATAATACACTTTCAAACCATCCTTGAGAGCTCCGTAAATGACCGGCTTTTGCAGCACCCGGCTACCGCCCAGCGCATAGTTGTTATATCGTTTGCTGCCCATGGGTATGCCTTGAACAAACGCCAGTACCCCGATATCATTGACCGTATTATTCCACTCTTCCTCGCTGATTACCGGCAACGTAAACGTGTAGGACACGCCTATCCGGGACACCAACTGATTGTGAGCATTGATCCGGTAAGCCATCTCATCCTGTATGGCATTCACAATGGTATTCCGTCGTGTAGCCTCGAATGCTTCAGGATCCTGAAGCAGCGGAATGGTGGAGCCAGCAGCGATTTCCGACCTCAATCCCTCTCTCCACGTCCGGGTGCCAGCCTCGTAGGCGGTGACATATTCGTCCAGCGTGAACGCCAGGCTATTGCCCTGCCCATCGGCATAAGCGAACGGCTTCTTTGGCCCCCATACCGGGCGAATTTCGGTTTCGCCCGCTGTATTGATGAACTCCTCCTCTGCATAGACATAAAACCCGTCATACCCAACAATCACCACAGCCGGAATGTAGCGATTGAGCACACCTTGAGCAATCGGATCGTCAGCAATACCAAAATTCAAATACAACGTCCGGTAAAACGTAGCGATGGCTTCTTGCTTATTCACGTTCAGCCGCTTAGCCGAATCATAGCGGGCTTCCTGCTGCTGGTTCACATTAATAAGCAGCGCCCGGGCCGCATCATCCACCGCTGTATCCAGTACTGCATCATAACGCAATTCCGTGAGCTGCGTCATCCGCTGCATCTTGACCTCTATCCGGTTCACTACAAAAAGTGGGAACAGGATCAACACCAATACGATCGCCCAGTTAGTGATCTTCATTGCGCACCAGCCCTCCATAGGGAATGAAGATTTTTTCGGAAGGGCTGCTGGCATTGTTGAGAAAGTCACGAACAATCGTCCCGTTGGTGCGATTTGTGTTTTTCACCGTCACCATAAACGTGTCCCCCAGATACAGCTTATAGCGCCGGGAGAGCTCATCCTTACCCGCCGCTGAATCCGGAAACAATATGGGCAGGATTTGCCCGCTGTAGAAGGTGTCATAATGAACCGCATACTCGCCTGTAAACGTCTCCGGACGCGAAGGATCATCATAGACGGGATCGTACCGCTTGTGGCCATGCTCCATTTGAATATCAAACGTATTGCCAGTGGCTTGAATAGCTTGCTCAAAGTCGCTATACATCACCGGGCTGATGTAACCCTTATCCCGCACCATATCCACAAAGGCAGTCACTTCCCGCAGCACTACCAACTCCGACACCTCGTCCTGATTGTCAAAGGCGGCGGAAATCGGAAACATATATAATAGAAGAACGGCGATCAACACCGCGAATATTTTGGATATACTGTCCATCCTGCACTCCTTTCACAGCGAGGTAAACAACACCCGCACTAATTCTCCCTGCGAACCCCGCTGCCAAGCCATGCTATACCGTTTTGTTGCCTGAATCGCAGTCAGGTCCGCCTGCTCCCGTTCTAGTGCCGCTGTGTACACCGTGCCATCGACAACGACGTCCACGCCAATTGAACCAATCGAATGCAGCACATCAGTACCAGACACTGTGCCGTCCCCGGCAAGGGGAGTCAATGTCGTATGCACATTGTGATCTGTTCCCCGGCTGGCAACGAAAGTGGCCTCCAGAGCAGTAGCGCCGCTTTGAAACAACAGGAGCCCGGCCGTGGCAGCAATGACAAAGATCAGGCAAGCCACACTCATCTCCAACATGGAACGAAGGGAATGGCCCATCTCTTACCCCTTTCTGCAAAAACCCGTTCCTCCCCCTGGATACCCGTGAAAGGGGGCAGATTTGGCTGCTTTTAATGCTGGAGGAAAACAATTCCCCGGATCACATTGCTGCTGTCCTTGACCAGTTGAGCCTTGAACTTGCCGCTTGGGTTCACATAATCCACATCGGCCTCGTCAATCGCATCAGCCAGCTTGCCGGGTGCTGCTCCCACCACAGAGCCGTAAGTAATGCTATCCACCGGGACGCCGATATTAATCACCTTGCCGTACCATTGTCCAGCCGGATTTTTCCCTGTGATTACCTGAATGCCAAATTGGTCCTGGTCATTGAACTTCCGCAGGGCGTTAACCACCTGGCTGCCGGACACCAAGGTGTTGTCATAGACGGTAAAGGCCGTTTGCGAGAGTTCGGTTTGAATCCCTGAAAAATTGTTTTGCGCCGTTTTGGTCGCTTCCTGGGCCGAGGTAAACAGGACGACAGCAATCGTAATCAGGGCAATGGCGAGGAAAATACCCGCTGCCATCACCAGCGCTTTTTGCGCGTTGCTCATCGGTTCATCAAGCTCCTTCGCTACTGGATTTTTTGAATTTGTTCATAGTAGGCCGACATTTGACTAAGGCTGATATAAACCAGCGGGAACACCAGATACAAAAAAATGAGGGCCATCACCGGCATAAAGCCGATCATTTTCCCCCACCCTGCTTTGGTTTCTATTAATTTTTCGTAATCCTGCCTGCGCTCTTCCCGGGCAAAGGCCTGCTCCGCCTCCAGGTCATCGAAGGCCTGACGAATCGGGATTTTCTCCACGGCCAGCTGCAGCTTTTCCACCAGGCGGGCAAAGGGCAAAAACGGCGCCTCCTCCTTCAACAGCTCCAGTGCTTGCTCCGCCCCATGCTCGTAATGCAGCAGGCAATGCTGGATCGGTGCTTTAAAAATAAGGGCGAATCGCTCCATCCATTCCAGCAATTGTTCTACAGATACCCGGTCCAGCTCCGCCAGCATGGCGATCACCGTATGAAACTGATCCACTTCATGCTTCATATCCATTCTTCGCAGCCGTTTGCGAAAGTGCAGCAGGAGCAGCGGACCATAATAGCCTCCGACACCTGCCAACAAAGCAAGCAGCACCTCCCACCACTTGAGATACTCGCCATCCAGCGCAGTTAATTTGGCTCGAATGCGTATTGCCGCGGCGTTTAGTTCTGCTTCATTTCCAGCTACCTGTGGATTTTGCCGCAGGTTGGACAAGATGGCTTCAAAGCTGGTTTCCTTTGCCTTTTGAATGTCTGTGATGATCTGCCGGTCCAATTCCGCCGCTGCTTGAGCCTTTGCCTCCTCTTCTGGAGAAAGGCGGCCAAACATGGCCTCTGGCTTGGCGGTTGCAGTTAACAGTTGGTGCTCTGTCATAACATGCAGTGAAACGAACAGCCCCAAAGCAAGCAAGAAGCTGACAAGCGCCAGTGTCCACCGCCGCACCGTAAACCATTCCAGCTTGAGCGATGAGGAGGTTTCCTTTAACAACAGCGTGATGCGGTTCGCTTCCCGCGTTCCCGGCAGCGCAACAATCCGCTCTGTCACCCAACGTACCCAAGGCCAGTCATAAACCCGTTGCTCCCACGGCTTGCGCCGCCGCTCGTGGCGTTCTCCATCCAACTCCTGCATGTTGCGCAGCAGGAGATAGCTGACCAGAATAATCAGGATAATCACCGCCTTGGTGATCCACCCCAGCTTCCCGGCATAAAAGGCATCCATGGCCGGGAACATCCCCCGGGCCCAGCCTTCTATCGGCTTGGTGAACAGGATGGGCAGCAGCGCAATCGCCGTCAGCCCCTGCAGCAAGTAACTGAGCTTTTCCCGCCGCAGGATGTCCAGGTTCAATTCCGTGGTCAGCCGCTCCAGCGCCTTCAGGTAGAGGGAGCCGGTTTGCAGCGTTTTGTCGCCATACTCCCGGACCAGATGGGAAATCCCAGCCAAGCCCTTCAAAAAACGATTCGGCGCAGCCTCATAATAAAGCTCCAGCCTTTCTGCCGGATCGCTGGCGGTCAGCACCTCAAAAATGTCCTTCCCATGCAGTGCCATTTCATAGGGCGCTGCTTCGGCGGCATCATAGATCGCCTCCTCCACCATGCCGTGGCGATGAAAGTGATGCCGTACATCGGCCATGAAGTGACGAAGCTGGCGCAGCAGCCGGTTTTCCAGGCGGTGAATAAAGGCGTCCGCAATCATCCCGTGCCCGACCCAGATGGCAGTTACAGCCATTAGGAGCGACATCGGGTCGCCACGGCTGGCCAGCAGCAATGGAACAGCGATGCCCAGCAGCACACCCCAAGCAACCAACGTCACCTTCATCGTTTCCAGCCGCAGCTTCCATTCATCATAGGTGTGGAGCAGGGTCAGTCGCTTGCTAATGGCCTGTAAGTAAGCACGCAAAGGGGTAACCCGCTCACAAGCGATATACAATTGCTGCAGCCAGCGATGAACGGACTGCTTTGGCGTTTGTTTGCCGGGCAGCCGCAATGCCTCGTATTCCCGGATGGATCCGGCTCCACTGTTTTTGCGGGATAGTGCCTGGAAAAGCAGCAAAGCCATCAGAAACAAGAGGATTGCCCCGCCCAATACAGCCAACAACAGTGCCTTATTGTCCATCCCCATCCCTCCAATTCACAGCCAGAAAATCGGCAAAATCGTTCCGGTCCGGCTCCGTCATCTGCTCCTTCATTTCCCGGATATTCTGCTCAGAGATGGGTTGAACGGCTACATACCGCCCTTCCCGGAATTCCACCACGTTCCGCGCCTCGTATAATACCCGGTCGGTGGAGCGGCGAAAGTATTCCGTGGCCGTATCCATGAAAGCAACCAGCCTATCCTCCAGCTTGCCTGTATGTTGGTAAAGCTGGGGATATTCCTTTGCCTGTTCCAGCGGCACGCACTCGGTAATCCGTTCAACATAGCGGTGGCCGTTTGTTTCCCGTTTCAGGTGGATGTCGAAATTCAGCACGCTTACCACCTGCTGCTCCGCCACTCTCTCGTTGGTGAACACCCCCGTTTTCAACAAGGAATTGCGCAAAGAATAGACCAGATCCCGGAAGGTTTTAGCATGATGGGTAAACAAGGTAAACAAGCTGGCTACCTGGGCCATTTGGATCATCCAGGCCGCTACCGGGTCTGTTGCTACCTCACCCAAAATATTGACTGTGCCGTCTGTCTTTTTCTGAATATCCAGCCCGTCCTGGCCGGAAATGGTTTCTGTTTCCCGGAGGCTTAAAATATTGCGGTCCTTGTACAGCTTGCGCAGGTGCAGCTCAAAGGCCTGCTCCTGCACCCGGATGGGAAAAGCAGCGGAAATATAGCGGACCATCGCCATAAGGAGCGTGGTTTTGCCGCTGCCCTGGGAGCCAGTGATGGCCGTAATCCGGGCACCTTTAACAAGGAAGGCAATCAATTTCACCGGAAGCTGGGCATTGTCATCCTGAATCAGCTGCTCCAGTTCAGCGCTTCGCACATCAAATTTGCGCACAAAAAACGCCCACGATTCGGCGAACCGGGGACGCAATACAACGACGCGGGAGCCGTCCGCCATTTCGTTGACCTTAAACCCGTTGGCTTCAGACAACTGGCCGGGATAATTATACTTATAGATGTTTTGGCAGACCCGTTTTAATTCCTGCTCCGAACCAAAGCTGAGGAAGGACAAGTGAATGAATTTCCCTTTATAGAAAATCCAGACGCTATCGTGGGAGTTGGGCACTTCCCTGAGCAGCGCATCCGTTTGAAGCTCCCACTCTCCTTCCCATACGGAGGGCGGCAAACCAGATACGCCGCCTGAGACACCGTCGATCCGCATATCGCGGATTTCGTCGATGACGCTGAAGCCCTTATATTGCTGGTAAATCCGCTGGACGATGATTTGTAGCTTGTCTTCCACCTGCAGCCGCCGCGCTTCTTTTTTGTAGATGTCATGGATTTCCTCAGCGGTAATCCGGTACGATTCGGTTTTGCCATCTTCGATCCCCAGCTTTGGTTGGTCCAGCTTGTATTTCCGGATCAGCTCATGAAGCGCGTGATGGCGATGCCGCTTTTTGAACTGATACAGCAGGATCTCAAACTGGTCCTGAGCAGACAATTCATAAGGGTCATCGAAGGGCAATATCCGGTTCAGGCTGGCATCGTCTAATTGGTATGCTTGCCGCAGCAGGTCAACTAAAAACTGTTTGACGTAAGCCTTGTCCCGCTGATCCCCGGAGTTGCAGCCCCGCAGCGCCTTTTTCAGCTCAGCCCGCTTGCTTTTGCGGCGGCGAAATTCCTCCTCTGATAGCCCCAAATCGTACAGGTTGCTGCTGGTTAAATCGTGGAGAGCTTGTTTGACGTAAGTGGTCATGGCTTCAATGGTATACACCTTTTCCTCCGGCGGCTTCAGCTGCCTGCGCCCGCTCATGCGGACAAAAAGCAGCGCTCCGGCCAAGGCCAGGAGCACCAGGATCAACAGCCCGTTTATGACAACGACCATTGCTCCTTCTCCTCCTTCCCGTAAAAAAAGGGATTATCCCGCCCTGCTTGCCCGCTAACCACCCGGGCCAGCGCCCGCACGCTTCGCATAAACGGGGCATTTTCGTGATCACGGGGAACATAGCGATTGCGGAACAGGAAATCAATGGCGCGGCCCTCCTGAGCCGCATCCATGAAGCCGCTATTGTGGGAAACCGGATAAAATGGTCCTTTCCCCTTATAGCGCCGGACCAGATTTTTAGCTGTGCTGGCAGAATGCGGATCATACTGCCCCAATGCCAGCAATTGCCGTTTCCCCTCCCCTTCCTGCGGCGGGCGCTGGAAGAACCGTTCCAACACAGATCGATTCTGGTTCAGGCTGACAACGATGATATCAGCCTGCTGCAGCAAGGCTTGGGTCCAGCCTGAGCCTGTACCGCTGCCTGCATCCAGCAGGGTCCAATCATAATAACGCTTCGCTGTTTCCAGCACCGTAGGCAGCGCCTCCTTCATTGCCGGGACAAACGCTTTATCCGGTTTCATCGAGCCGGTCAAGAGATCCAACCGGTCTTTTAGCAGCGGCAACGTGTAGTCCCGGATCATCTCGGGGGAGAGCTTGCGGTTTCGCGCCAGCCGCTCCACAGCGTCAATGCCGGAATCGGTAGCAAACGCCTGTTCCTCCCAGGTCCGCCGCTTGATGAAGCCCTGCTCCAGCGGAACACGACGGCTTTGTACATGGCTGACAAGCAGCAGCCTGAAGCTAAATTCCAGGCTGAGCATGGCGGTAACAGCGATCAGGTTGGTGGTATTGCCGGTCTGACCCGGCACCGGACTCCAGAACACAATGCTACTGCCCATGGCGATCCCTCCTCCGCATCTGCTTCCAGGCTGCGCGAATCGTTCGCTGATCCAGATCGAATAGTGTGCTGGCCAGCGACCACACCGTTTGGACATAGGTGCGGGACAAATGACGAACGGCAATCCTGGTGTGATGCTGGTTATCCAAAATGGCAGAGAGGTCCTGTTCATTCAGTGAAATCTGAAAAGGAGGCTCCTGCCACTGGATGGGATTACCGGCATACAGGGAGTCGATGTAGGCAGGCGAAATTGTCGTTTCCACAAACGGTAGCAGTAGCTTGAAAAACGGCAGCGGCTGCTCTCTGGATTCACCCAGGCTCAGCCGCTGCAGCAGTTCCACATTTTTTTGCAGGGTCAGTTTATTGAAATTGCTGCACCACACCCGGTGTGTGAAGTCGGCCAAGTCCTGCCCGCTGACAAATTGGGTATGATCCGTATCCAGCAGCAGCACATCATAGTCAGGCCACCCGCCTTCCGTCTCCCGGAAATAGTGCTCCAGTTGCCCGCGGGTAATAAATCCAGCGGCCACATCGATTCCGGCAAACTCAGTGACAAAGGCTCCCGGGCGTTCATCACTCACAGGCAGGTAAGCTTGCACCGATTGAGTAATGGAAGAATCCACCAGAAGCACCCTCTTTCCCGCTGATGCCACCAGCTTACCTACACTCAGCAGCAAGTGACTTTTCTCCGGTGCGCCCAGAAAGATAACGTTCTTCATCGCTGTCCCTTTCATGATTCGGACTCGCCAACAGGTTCCTGCTCAAATACATCCTGCACTTTATCGGCCTCCGGCTTGTCCGGTTGAGAAGTAGCTTCCGTTTTCGGAGGCTGCATCGAGGGTGATTGCTCGGCTTGTGACGGTTGCGGCATAGGGGTTGGTGTTATCTGTGCCGTTTGATCGCCAGATGGAGCTGCTTGTCCAGTTGACTCTCCCTGTGTTCCGGTTTGTTGTCCGCTCTGCTGCTGTGTTTGTTGCTGGGCTGCCTGTTTGGCTGCATTGTTCTGCTGGGTCATAAGGCGGTCGTTTTGCAGCTGCTGCTGCACGGTCACACTGCCGCTCATCACCTTCAGCTTGTCGGCATCGCTCATGGCGCTCAGGTTTTGGTCCAGCGTAGTGCGCAGCTGGCGGGCGAGAGCCGTTTTGGCCTCTTCCAAAATATTCGGGTCTTTTTCCATCAGGTCCAGTACCTTCGGGTTGGAAGGATAATTGGCAATAGCCGCTTCCTGCATCCCTGCGTCCACATAAGTGAGAGCATACAGCCTGGCCCCCTGCAAATAAGCGTCGATGATGGCACTGGAGGCCATCAGGATTTCCGGTTCATTCATCTCGTACCAGACGATGGTGCCGGACAATTCCCGCACCTTCTTTTTGCTAAGTACAATAAAGTCCTCGCCGGTGGGAAAGTTAATTCGCACATCGACAAACTGGCCTTGCTGCAGGTTGGTGGGGAGTTGGATCACGTTAAATTCCTGGAAGCGTACATCCCGGGCCAGCGGCTGCTCCTCAAACAGCATGGAGGCGACAAGCGGCGTGTCCGGCTCCAGATCGATTTTGCTTACCTTCCCCACCACTTGCCCCAATTCTTTGACAGCATAAGCCCCCTGACTCGCATCAACCTCCATGGTTTTCACATCCTCGGACTGCAGCGTTGTCCCCGCCAGAATAGTACGGCTGGCCACAATTACCCGGACTTGAGTTTGCTGCTGCGTCGTCTGCTGCTCCTGCAGCTTCATTTCGTATTCACTTCGCAATTGCTCTCGCAGGGTCTCCTGCTTAGCCTGATAGTAGAAAATCGCCGCAAGAACGAGCAGTAACGAGATCAATGCTAAACCAACGGCTGCGATCACCAGTTGCTTGCGGTAACGTTGCATAAAGAACATGTTTCATTGGCTCCTCTCTGACTAAAATAAAGATCATCGCATGCGCAAAAATAGCTTTGCCAGTGAGTTTTTCCCCTTGGCAGGCTCTGTCGCCTCCATTCCCAGCCACTGTCTGACAAGGCCCAAAATCAGTTGACTGTAGGAACTGCGCAAAGCCAGTTCCCCGCGCCTGACCGCCGCCGCAACCGCTGCTTCTTCTGAAAGTTCCAGCAGTACGGGCCAATATAACATATTTTGGAAATAATCTTTAGGCAGCGGTTCGGATAACCGATTCCCAATGATTGCGGTGTCCGGTGAGGGCAGCAGACTGGATAACAGCGGCTTTGCCCGCTTCAGACTGTCGATGCTGGCTGGGTCGGGAGTGGTCATCAGGAGCAGCACATCGCTCTGCTCCAGTGCCATTTTTACAATGGGATCAAAACGCGATGATAGATCCACCAGCACCACATCCGTCTCTGCTTTTAAAAAATGAAACAATGCCGGAAGCTGCTCCTGTCGCAAAGCAAACGTACCTGTTTTTTCCGGTGCAGCAACAATGCAAAAGCCCATCTTCATGGGTAGAAGACAGGCTCGGCTTGCCTTTGGGTCGTCGATCCGGCGAACCAGATCGGCGATCGTTTTAGCTGGCGACAGTTGAAGCGTGCTGGCTACGGTTCCGTGCATGACATCCAGATCCAGCAAGCAGACACGGCAGTTTTCCTTAGCGAGTACAGCGGCCAAATGAAGCAAAAACACGGTTTTGCCCACGCCGCCTTTGGGCGCGTAGACGGTTACGACGGAGGGAAGATCACGTTGCTTCTCAAATGGCAAAGCGAGTTGCGGCACAGACTCGAATGACTCTATTTTCCTCTTTTCGCGAATCTCACCTGCTATAACTCCTGCATCACTATCCAATTCCGGAAAATCAGGAGACAGTTTTCGTTTTTGCGACAGCGGAACAGGGGGATGTTCCCTGTCTTCTGTACCGGCATCAGGCTTTGGGCCGTTCTCTGTATGGTCGACTTCTTTCATGAATCCCTTGATGGCCAATGGATTAGACTCATGGGAATCGGAGTCCACGTGCTCGTTTTCCGCTGACGTGTTCCCTTGATTCACTACTTCCACGGTGGTAAACGCAAAAGGGTGTTCACTCCCATCACTTGGGCTTCCCAATCGATGGGTTTCTTCGCCAGAAGATAAATCTTGAATTGGATTCTTCAACTCTCGGTTGTTCTCACTTTGCATTTTTCTTCGTGACAAAGGTAAGAGAGTTTCTCTTTTCTGACTGTTGTCATCGGGTAGCCCAGCTTGCTCTTGTTTCTGGATTACCGCCAGAGCTTCTCCAATTGCTTCAACTGCCTCATTCCTCTGCTTAACAAACCGCGAGAAAAGCTGATCCGTATTCTCTGCGGGTGTGACGGTTCCGGCAATACCCATAGCCGGGAAACGTTCCAGCCTCAATGGAGCACTCCCTTCTATCAGCAGCACAATAGGAATGCCCTTCTCCTTCACCATTCGCACATAATCCTTCCATTTGGCTACGGCTGTGTCGACGACAACAATATCCAGTGAAGGAGAGAGGCGTTCCAGGTCATGGACGAATTTTACCGTATATCCGGAACGCCGCAGCTTGTCCACCCATGCTTGCCGCTGAATGGGGCGAAACAACGCTACTTCCATGTCAACCCTCCCCGTTTACTCCGCTTCAAAACCGGCAAATATACCATCCCAATAGAGTGTCCTGTTGTTTCGCACCCAGGCTGCTGCGTTTTGCATGCCGAGCTGATCCGCACAGCGGATAACAGCAAAAGTATCCAGCATATTGATGGCTCCGGAGGTTCGGATCATTTCCAGTTCCTGCAGCACCTTTTCCGGTACTTTTACCATTTTTCTGCCCTCACTTCCGTTGGATTTTCTTCCCGAGATAATAAACATCCAGCTCCAGTTGCCGCGCCAAATAACAAGCAAACTGCTCCGCATCAGGAAACGACCGGCGCCTGTCCATTTCCTGTGTAGAACCCCGATGCTCCAGAATGACCGAAAAACCTGCTTCGCTTGCTTCAATGCGGATCTGGTCCATGCGCCCCCCCCCTTCCCTTACACCCGGCTCAAAATGGTTTGGGCCGTTTCCACATCAATGGAATAAACATACCGGGCGTAGCTATAACCGGACGTATCCACGACCAGTACCCGGCGGCGATCTGTCAAGATAACAGGATGGTTTCGATGCGTCCTGAGCAGGTCCAAGTCTTCCAGAGCAATGGCCCCATCCATCACCGCTGCGCTTACGGTGAGAACAGGAATCTGCAAAAAACTTTTAAGTAATTTGCCGGAGGAATACGCATAAGGCGGCAGCTTGCCATGCTTCCGGTATTCCTTGTACACCCAAATATCCATCACAAACATGATGTTATCCCTCCCTTTTAAAGCTGGTTTTCAGATTTCCAATGGCGCAACTATATCCTGCTTAAAATGTGATTGGCTGTTTCCCTGTCGATGCTGCAGGTGTAGCGGGCATAGGAATAGCCTTGCGGATCCACAACTAGCACCCGGTTACGATCCGTCAACGCAAGCAATTGATAGCAATAGCGTTTAATGATATCCGACTCTTCCATCTGCAAAATGGCGTCCAGTTCCCGGGCTGTGACCACGAAGGTGACAATGTTCTGGTAACGTTGATACGGCCTGCTTTGATCGGTAATATATTGTGGCAAGCCTGGCTTCTCCCTCATCCGGCCATATATATGGACAGTTGAAAAAATCACGGCGACTCCTCCTTTTTCCATGTAGGCGGGTAATTGTAAATCAGTAGCTCCCTGACTGCTTGTCTTCCCTTGGTTTGCTTGGCAATAGAATACCTGGTTTCCAATTCCTCCATGGTAAAGCTCGCGTACCATTCCCGGATTTGAGGGTGATCGTTAATGCTGAGCAGGAATTTGCCCTTGATCTGACCGAGCATCTCTCGTAGCTTCCGGTGATCCTCTTCATTAAATTTATAGAGGTAACCGGCCAGTCCCAGATAGGGTGGATCACAATAAAAAAAGGTGTCCGGCGAATCGTATCGCAAGAGCACCTCTTCAAAGGAACGGTTTTCGATATAAACACCAATAAGTCGTTCGTGAGCCAGCCTGAACTTGTCCTTGACCTTGGAGAGATCAAGGGCAGGCTTGCTGCGAGTGTAGCCCCAGTCATCTGAATCATTGTACTTACCGCCAAAATGGGAATAAACACGATAATAAAAGTCATAAGCCCGGGTAACCGGATCACGCTCGGTATTCCGCCGCTTCATAATGCGTTGAAATTCATCGCGGGCATATAGCGCCCACTCAAAGCGCTTCGCCAGCTCCTCCCAATCCTCCTGAATCACCCGAAAGAAGTTGACCAGTTCCGAGTTAATGTCTGCAAACACCTCAACCTTGGATCGCTCTTTCCCAAACAACACCCATCCACCGCCGCCAAACACCTCGGCATAGACAACATGCGGCGGGAAGCGGGCGATAATCTCTTTACGCAGGCGGGACTTGCCACCCTGCCAACGGATCGGACTTTTCAGCATGTGGATTCCTCCCTTGTCCGTTGTTCCATGTTACCGATTCTCGTTTTAAGCCCGGCTTGCAGCCATTCCTTTACCGTTTTTCCATATAGGTGAATGTTGTTTTCCGGTACATTAAGCAAGCGGGCAACATCCAGTGCGCAAATGAGCGCTTGCTCCGCATCACTACGGCTGCCCAAATCGAATAACTCCTTACCGGGAACCATCCCAATGATCTGATTCGTCCCCCGAATTTCTTGCACATAAATATGAATATCCAGCATTTGGATTTCCCTTTCTGCCTCGTTTAAAGCAACCAGCACCTTAAACGTGGAAGGCTTCGCGTCCCAGGCGCTAAGCAACTTCCACTCCAGCTAGTACCCGGCAGCAGCAAACAGTTTCAGCAAAGCGTCAAAATGAATTCGTTGTTTTTTACTCAACAGCCCTTTGACATTTTCCATTAGAAAAAAACTGGGCTGGATTTCCTTGAGCAGCCGGGCGTATTCATAGGGCAGCTGGTTGCGCGGATCGTTTGGATCGTGTCTTTCCGCCACTGAAAATCCTTGACAGGGCGGGCCGCCGATAATGCCAACACCGGATTTTCACCGAATTCTGCCCGCAGCCTGTCTCCGCTCAAACGCACTACATCCTCCTGCAGCGTGTGGACACTCGGGTGATTGTACCGGAACGTTTGTAGCGCGGCGGTATCCGTATCCACTCCAAGACCAATAGCAAAGCCTGCCTGGACAAAGCCCAAGGACAACCCCCCTGCACCGCAAAATAAGTCGATGCACGGTCCAAAGGACATTAATACTCCTCCGGTAGCAGCAGAGTCGCTACCCAGCGATTGCCGTAATCATCAAAAACAATCCATACTTTTTGGGGCAACACTATGTTCAATGCACCCAGGCTCTTCCCATTTCCATCCCCAATGAGCACGGATCCGCCTTTGGGCTCAAAAGTTAAAAAGGTCGAGGAAGACAACAGCTCTTCCGCCTTCCGGAATAGGCTCTCTAGGATAGATGGAGAAATTCCCAGCTGCTGCACCCCGCGGGTAATCACTTTTTGAATCGACTTTGCCATGAAGGATAACCTCCTATTGGATGATAAAGGCAACAAAAAAACGATCTCTATCGAGATCGCTGCTGCTGCCTATTTAAAATGGAAGCTTAACAAAAGGGCCAGGAATCGGTCAGTTTAAACTTCTCCCAGAATCGTTCGGCTGCTGCTTCGTTTTCAAGCTCCACACTTAAAAATCCCCGTTCGTGCTCTGCATCCAATTCCCGGTAGACAATCTTTCCTCCACTCCTTGCTACATCGCGGGCATAACTATCCAAGTCGCCATTATGCTCACACTCGCGAAAGCGAAAGTTCACAATCATCTTACAACCCTCCTTCCGTTTCAGGACGTAGAAACAGCATCGGATTAAACGATTGGCCGTTTTGCGTCATACCCAGATGCAGGTGTGGTCCTGTTGACTTTCCGGTATTGCCTACCCAGCCGATCACCTCTCCACGCTGCACGGTTTGTTGCTTTTTTACGCCAATGTCAGTCAAATGAGCGTAAAAGCTTTCGATGCCTCCCCCATGCTCCAGGCGGATCAGGTTGCCATAGCCGCTGCTGCTTTTTACCACCTGAACCACGGTCCCGTCCTGAATCGCCAGCACGGGAGTGCCGCGGGGGGCGGGGATGTCGATGCCATCGTGAAAGGTGCCCGGAGCGCCCGTAACCGGGTCCACCCGGTAGCCATAGGCACTGGATAACCCGGGATACCCGGCTAGCGGCCACAACCAGCCACTGTGAATGACCAGCATCGCCGCGTACTCCCTCTCCTTGGCGATGACCATCTCTCTCTCCACCAGATCAGGGAACAGTTGGACAAGCGCTGCGTCTGCCTCATCAGAGACAAGCCTGAAATAGTTTGCCAATGAGAAAATAACATCCGCCGGGTTATCCGGGTCGAGCTTCCCATCCCCGTCTCCGTCGACCCGGTAGGCTTGCCAAAGTACGCGAGGGAAGCCAAACACGCCAACCGTATGGCTTCCCTCCGGCTTTTCCAAGCCAAAGTTGGTGGACACCCTATGAATAGCTGCCAAGCGGGACCAGGCCACCCCCTCATGCTCCGCCCGGATGTAAAGGGGAAGGAGCGCTGGCGGGATATCCAACGCCTCTTGTCCGGGAACGTTGCCGCCTAGCGATGAGTCCGAGGAGCTGACGAACATCCCCAGCACCACCACCAGCAGCAAGCCAAACAGCGCCAGCAAGGCTAATCCCAAGCCGCCTATGCTGCCCATCACCCAGCCGAACAAGCGCCGCTTGGCCAGTGCCTTAACGTCCACGACTAGCGGCCTCTCTTGCCTTTTTCAACTCCTGCTGTGCTTTTTCCAGCAAAGCAAGGCAGGCCTTATCGCCATTTTCCACGTCCCTTTGCAGATCGGCCACCAGCTTCTCCCAATCCTTGACGACATCCACCGCTTCCCTTCCTCCTTCATCCGTTCTAGCCTTTCTCATACTCGCGGATCATCCCTGAATCCTCCAGTACATAGCCGTTGAAGGTAACTTCTAAAGCCTCCACTCTGGGGAGACCCTTTTTGACAAAATCCTCGACAACAAAGCGCAGCAGCGCATCGCGCTTCACAAACCGTTCCATCTTTACCGGATCAAAATCCGCATAAAGCTTGGGCTCCTCTTCATTGGACATGGGTAGACCTCCTTCATTTAAGATAAAACCCGCTCCGGCGCATAAACACCTGTCGTACTCCAGCTTTGCTCCGACGGCTTTTTCCTCCATACATGCCCGGAGGACACCACCAGCAGGTCAACGTCTCGTCCTTGCACCTTCCCCTTCAGCAGATGTCCATGGGAATGATGCTCCACGTAGGACACGGAATCCAGCTTCAACTCCCGTTTTAACCAATCCTCCAGCCGCTCCATCGCTCCGCTTCCTCTCTATTTAAATTTATCGATCACTTTTTTGGCTGTGTTCTTCGCCTGTATCGCCCGATCCTTCGTGCTCTGCCACGACTGCTTCGCCTCGCCCACGTGATAGGCCACCTCGCGCTTGGAGGTATCGTACATCTCGTGAGGCGTTGGTGCCTGGAAGATGCTGAGTATGTGCTTGAGGATTTTTTTGCGGAACAAAAAGGCGCAGGCAAACAGCAGCGCCACAAAAATTTGCTGCAGCATCAGCATGCCGGAACCGCGGGCGACGATATCCGCCAGCAATAGCGTAAAGCCGAGGTAGAAGCCGTAGACCACTTTCGTACCAAGAGTCCCGATCAGCCAGCCGACCCAGCGGCGGGTGAAGGCGAAGCCCCGCTCCGGGAAAATCCCCAGCAACAGTACAACCGGCGCAACGATGATAATGGCCAGTGCCATTTCCTGTGCCATAACCAGGATCAGGGCAATCACGGCCACAAAAAGCAGCATCGCGACTGTGGCAATCAGCGACAGCAAGGCGACCAGGCAGCGGATGCCTGCGGAACCCCCGGCAAATAGGGCGGGAATATCGGTGTGATCCCCATGATTCACTTTGCTGTCGCCCAGCACTTCCCGCAGGATATCCCGCTGCGTCATGCCAGGCGCATACTGGCGGATGGCATGGGCCCAGGAATCTCCCTCCTGCAAGGGCAGATCCACATCCTCGTCCTGGGCGCGGCTGCGAGCTTCATCCGCTTCCGCTTTCGTCACCCGCACATCTCCCGCTTCCTGCCGGTTGAACTGTCCAACCAGCCAAGGGCGCTCCACAAACAGCTTCCACAGCCGGTTGGAGGTAGCCATCAGCTGCTGGTCAGCGGCATCAGCTAACCCGCCTGTCAATGTCTCCCCAGATACGCGCTGGTAGGGAGCGGCCAGCGAACCCATCGTAATTTGGGTCAGCTTATCCATCGTTTGCGACACAGCCCGGATGCTTTGGCCGGAATGGCTAAAAAACCAGTAGCTGCCCGCCAGCACGATCAAGGAGCCGACTACGCCGGACAATAGCCGGGTGGTCTGGTTGTTCCAATAACCGACCTTTACCATCCAGGCTGCCAATAACACCAGCGCAAACGGCAAAAACTTGCCAAACAGGCTGGTGCGCAGCCCATCCATAATCGGCAGGATCAGCGACAGCTGCGAGTTAACCAAATCGGTATGAAAGCCCAGCTGCATCAGAAAAATGGCAAAGCGGGTCATAAAGGCATTGCCCATAAACAGCAGGTTGGCGATCCAATTGAGCAGGAACGGGAACGGGTTGTTGAGCTTCGGCTTCCAGCCGTGCCACTCCACCAGGTCATACCCCAGGTCCCACGTATAGTGATCCGGTGGATATTGCCGGTAATCCAGCGTCCGTTCCCCCGGTGTAATACCCATCTCGCTTTCTCCCGGCAGCAATTGATCCAGCATGTCTTTGGGCGGCTCGGCGTGAACAACAGCCGTCGCCATGCCCATGGTAAGAAAACATATAACTAGCGCCAGCCACAGCCATGTCAAACGGCTTTTGGGTTTCACGACTTCCTCCTTTCGACCGGCACCTGCTCCGGTGTGGTGTTGAAAATCTGCAGCAAATCATCCGGTGTCGGCTCAATATGCACCCGGCCGATCCGCCCGGTGATGTCCTTCATATAACAGTCCCCGGCCTTCAGCTCGCGGAATGCCTGGAGCATATCCTCGTCATCGGGGTCCAGCCCCAAGAGCGTCAGGTTATCGGCAATCGCCCGCGGGTCCTCGGTACGGAAACAAAAAATAGAGCCGAGATTGTTTCTCGTCTCCTCGTCGGATATATCTCCTGGGTTTTGCGTGGCTAACAGCGGCACAACTTGAAACGAACGACCCATGCGGATGATTTCATCAATGAGCAGCGCCCCTTCCGGAAATTGCTTTAACATCCAGGACTCGTCGATGCCAAATATTTTCAGCTGGTCATTTGCGCTATAAAACATGTACTCCCGCCCCAGGGCCGCCACCAGGTACATGATGCCAAGGCCAAAGCGCTCATTGGGAGTCAAGGCCTGCTGCATCCGTTCGCCCCGTTTTTTCGGCAAGGGCAATCCCGCCAGTGTAATGACAATAAAGCGGGCGCCGCTTAAGCTGGCGTTTTCCTCCCCATCTCGGGCAAAGATAAACTTGCCAAAGGGGCTGCGGGAATAGGACTGCAAGCGGTTCATGCAGCGGCGGGCTTCGATGCGGATGGCTTCAACGGGCGAATTCTCCGCGATCTGCTCCAGTTCTTTGGTGAAGGTAAACAGGTCGCGCTGCTCCTGCTCAAAGGTACGTTCCACCGCCTCCATAATGGCGTCAGCCCGCTCATCATTGCGCGTTCCCTCCAGCAGCAGGCTGAGGAAATCCAGCACAATGCCGTGAGCCCGTTCCTCGCTGCCCGACATGCGGAAAGGGTTGAATTTCGTCGTCGATTCTGCCGAAAAATTGAGCACGACCATATTCTCGCGAATGTCCGGGATCAGGGCAAAGCAGGAGTCCTCATTTTTGGGATCAATGCTAAAGACAATACCGCCCTGGTTGTAGCCATGGTAAAACAGCGTCTTTTTCAGCACCGACTTCCCCGAACCAAGTGTACCCACAATGACAATGGCGCCGGAGCGGTTCAACTCCTTGGACATGGGGCGCTTCAAATCCAGCAGCACCGGAATCCGGTGCTGGGTGCGCCCGATGTAATCCCCGTCCGGGTCACCAATTTCCCGGGACCCGTGCAGCATCCCGGCCGACAAAAATTTCGGATCCATCGGAATGCGGTTTTCCTTGTCCATGGGTGAGCCGGGCAGGAACAGCTGGAACGCCTTGCCTTGATCTGCCGGAGATCGCACCACCCGGATCTGCTTGGTGGCATACAGCTGCAGCAGTTGAGCAGCCCGTTCCTCCAGCTCCTTGCGGGATGAGGCGGAAACGTTCATCCACACAGAGCTCCAGAGTAGCGGCATCCCTTTTTGCAGCTTGTTCTCCAGCACCCTGCCCCGCTTGCCTGCCCATTCCAGCGTAATCGGTGTTTCCTCGGAAGCGTCCCTGTATTCCCGGCGCTGGTCCTTCAACACCTTGCGATTGCGTTGCAAGCCGCCCGCTGCTTCATGAGGCGTCTGCAGCTGGAAATGGAGGCTGACTTCAGCCGGAAACGGAAGGTCTTCCAAGGCGTACAGCCACTCCTCTCCGAGGGTGGCAATCTCCTCCGGCACATCTACCACGGAGAAAAACGCCTGGTAGCTCTTCCGGCTGTCTTCCTCCCGGTCATCGTGATGGATGATCCACGTTTTCATTTTTTCTTCCGCCGCCATATCGCTGGCAATCAGGATGGGCAGCGATTTTTTCGGGCGCAGCAGCACCTTGTCGCCCTTGACCCGCACCTCGCACAGGGCTTCGGGGGCAAGCAGCAGCTCCGGCTCCTGGTCCAGCCCACGGAAGAACCCCCGGCGCAGCAGCCATTCGATTTCCCGGGCGCTGCTCCGCTCCCCGCTTAGGTGATGCTGCACCTGATTAAACTGCAGGCTTTCGGCGGATTGGGCCATGCGGATTCGCTCCAATTCCAGCTCGCCGCGCTGGCGGTACCAGAATTGCTCTTGCACACTGCGTCCCACGACGCCAGCTAATGTGCGCAGCGTTTCGCCGGTTTTGCGCAGGCCGGACAGATCCACCTCCGGAAACTGCTTTTGCACGGCGGACAGCTGCAAAATTAGATAAAGCGACCGCTGCCAGGGGCGGCGTTCGGCAAACCGCTGCAGCACCGCCTGCACATACCGCTCATGCTCCGCTCCTTGACCAGATCGCTTGACCTGCCACAGCCTGGCATCCATCATCCGGGTCACGGACAGCATTTGTCCGCTGCCGTGATAGCCATGCAAAAACTGCTGCAGCACCGATACCGTCCCCCGTTTTTTCTCCGGCGACTGGTAGGCGTAGGGCTTCAGCGGAATCCGGTAGACAGCCCAGGGCTTCAGTAAAACGTCAAAGAGAAGGTTGCCCTCCCAGTACAGCACCGGAAATTTCAACTTGACTCACCTTCTTTCCGTCGAACCGGGCTTAAGCGATCCAGATGCGATAACGATCAGCGTAGTCGTACATGCGGGCAAGCAGCTGATCCAGTTTATCTGTATCCCGGACCATACGAAACGCCGCCCGCTCCGGAAAAGAGTGGAAACAGGCTTCACGGTCAAGCCGCTCGGCTATCATCCAGCCCTTTTGCTCCACTGTGGTGGATTCGTCATCTAATAGGCTTTCCAGTCCAAGGGTCACGGTGTACCTCCATCTCCCCATGCGCTTCACCTCGTTTTTAATTTCCCTGGTCCTTTCCGTTCTTCTACCTTCCATATCTCCCTGTTTTCAAACCCATTCTCTCTCTGCACCTGCACAGCCTCGGCCGTTGTCCACCGCAATCTCCCCCGCGTGCTGTATTCCAGTACGGCTGGAGGTGAAAGCGCATGTCGTGGTGGTTTCTTTGAAGAAACAATTTGCAAGCATTTGGAGCGTCCATGCCACATCACCCGGCTATTGGCGGGCAACACCATGGAGCGCAGTCCTTCTACCCTTCCTTGCAGAAATCCGCTGCGACCGTACCACTCCTCACCGTCATTTTTTAACGGGATCCGGTCATATGGACGGCACCAGCTTTCCGCACGAAGCCTTCGCTTCCCTCCAGGCTGTCGGATCGATTGCCAGCGGACCATCCATTTCGGCCTTACCAGAAAATGCAGCACGTCGCGTAAATAACGCGGGACGGTTTTCCCTGCCGGGTCCAGCTTCACCGTATAATAGGCAGCGGCAATGGGGCCGGCAACCATAGTGATGATGCGGTCAAAGGGCAGCACCCAGGACAGGATGGGGAATACATAGCAAAAAACAAAGAAAACGACGATATAGACCAGCCACAGCACCACGGCATCCTGGCGGATCGGCATCCACAACCGGATATCCCCGATGTGGTAGATCAAGGGCCGCACCCGGTATAAGGCCCGGTACGATTCCGTTTTCTCTTCCTCCACCTGTCCCTCACCCGCCTGTCGTATCCGTCAGTCCGTCCACATTGATACCCAGCGTCTTCAATACATAAAGGGCCAGGTACTTGGCAATGCCGGGCGCAAAAACGAAAATGCCCAAAATGACGGACAGCATGATATGGGACCAGAGCCGGTTGGTTTCCCCATTGGCGTACATTTTCACCCCGCGATAAATGGCGATGGTCAGGAAAATGGCCTGCAAGAGCCGCTTGATGACCAGCAAGCCTGTGTCTACAAAATCTCCTTCCATGGCGATCTCCTCCCTTGCCAAGCAGCGCTTTACGAGGATACGCCGCCGACAAAATATTTGCCGTTCTCTTCGATGACGGCAAGCCTCCAGATTTGAGTCACCCGGAAGCCGGTTGTTTCTTCCTGAACGGAAAAGGTTACCTTTACGGTATATGGTCCAGTACCCGTTGCTTCCAATTGCTCCAGGGAAAGAAAGTGAAGCCTTCCAGAGAGCGGTGTCAGGTTAGCGCTGGCCGATACATAATTGAGCAGGCTGCTTTTCTCCTTGCTCTCGCACATCGCTTTCAAAAAGCTTTCGATCGCCGGGCGCATCTGCTGCTTGACTTCGCTGGAAACCGTTTCTCCGCCGGTCCCACTATCGGGAACGGCAGGAGGCGTCTGCGGTAAACGAAGCAGCGGCGGCGCGGTGACAGCAGCTCCTTGCCCGGTCTGCATCCATACCTGTACTTCTGCCTCCCATAAGACTCGGCTCGGATTCGCAACGATGACCCGGAGGCGAACAGTGAAGTGTGCGCCGTTACCGGAGAGGGAAAGCAGCTCCGTGGAAAGCACCTGCTGCCGGTTTGTCTTTTGCTCCGTTTGCACCGGAACAACCTGCGCCAGCTTGTCCGGGCTGACATATGGCTTTAATCGGACCTGCCGGACCTCCGGCAGCTCATCGCCGTTCCAGCTCATCCATTCCCGGGTGAAACCGGCCGCCGTTTCCACCGCTACCTGCTGTTGCAGCGACTGCTGCAGCCACGTCGCAGACAAATCCTGTTCAGGCTGGACAAAGGAAGCAATCGTTCCCAGGCAGGAGATGGTCAGCATGATCCATAACAACAGCTTGGGCAGCAAGCGCATGTCCACTAGCGTCACTTCCTTTCCATGGGCGGTTGCTCACGCGGTTGTCTGCCGAGAATGGGAATAGCGTCTGGGAGTGGGGGCAAGAGCGGCATGTCCAGTAGTCGCAGCTGCTGTCCTCCACTGCCCTGCCAGAGCGCTTCTCCCACTCCTTGTTCCTTCCATTCCTGCTCGTTAATCACCCACATGCAGGGCAAGGTCTCCCGGGTGAAGGAGCCTTTTGCTAGAGCTTCCCAGATATCCATCAGCATCCTTGTCCGATTCTGGCCCCGGGTCAGAAACAGCACATGTACGGCCTCCACCCTCGGCCAGATGACAGGCAGCAGGTCGCCGTACTGCAGCATCTTTTCCTTTAAGCGCCATAGGGTTTCCGTCCCTGTGTCATATTCCAAGTGAAAGGCGAGCCGTCCCCGGCCTGGCAACACATACATGCCGAAGCCATCCGGTCTAACCAGAGCAGACGGTTTTCTCCCTTTTCTGGGCTGAACGTAACGCTCGGCAGCCGCCCGCGGGTCCAGCCATTCGATTAGCCCCTCTCCCTCGCGGGGAAGGCTATAACGGATGACATCGGCAAAAAAAGCGTTCGTTCCGTAATAATGTTCCAGTTGCACCGGACCGTCCTCCCAGCCCTTGGAGCGAAACACCGTTTCGTCTCCAGCCAGGCTGGCCGCGGCTCTGGCGCCGTAGGCAGTCAGGGTATAGCCCACATGGTTGCGCTTCAAGAAGGGCAACAGGACGCTGCGAAGTAATCCCTTCTCCCGTAATTCAACGGCAATGTTGTACATGGTCTTCGGTTTATAGTGCAGCAGGATGGCTAGCTGGCCGGCAGTCAAGAGCGTATGACGGTACAGCATCACCAGCGTTTCTTTTTTGGCTTCATAGTACAATCTGGCTTACCTCCTTTCCTTACCGGCAGTGGGAGAGATAGTCGGCAGCGGGCCAGCGCCCGCTTTCCGCACTGCTTTACGGCTTTTCGCCGATCTCTGCAAGTGCAGCCTTCCCCGGAAGCTTCCCTCGAATGTTCCCTCGAAGTTGCTCTCGAACCCTCCCTCGAAGCTTCCATAGAGCTGCAACAACCATGCTCTTTTGGATGCCGGTTTGTTCCAAGCACGTCATCACTGAAAAAGCGGCAGGTCGCTGGACCCGGATGTGCCCGCTTGATCGGCTCGTTTCATCTCCTTCTCCACATCTTCTATGGATCGCCCGTCCTGCCGGTCGGAGTAGGCCCATGCTTCCTGAATCCAGGCTTCGTTTTGATTGGGCACGATCTCGTTTTTTACCGTGAATAGTTCCAGCCGTCCCTCATGGCCCTTGGTGCGCACGATCGCGTGCAGTTCGGCCAGGTTCATCAGATCGGTATTGGTCACCTGGGGCTTTAGCCAGCGCGACAGCTTGTCCGCATCCGGTCCGCCCAGTTGCAGCAGCATCAGCGTGCCCACATTGCCGAGAATCGCTTCCAGGATACGGTCGGATAGCTGGGACAAGTACTGGGTGGCCAGAAACAGCGACAGGCCGAATTTCCGGTCCTCAGCCAGAATTTTGGTCAGAATATCCGTCGCAAACAAGTGACATTCATCAGCGAAAAACAGGTGCGGGCGCGACTGGTGCTGTGGCCGTTTGCGGCAGGTAAAGTGAAAATCAATGAAGAACAGGCTAGCCAGGATTTTCAGCAAATCCGGTACGCAGCCGGAGCCGTCAATCAGTACAATATGCCCGCTGTCCATCACCTGCCGCGTGTTGATACTGCTGTGAAGCTGGCCCAGCATCCGCCGCGAGGTTGGGTAGGTGGTTAAGGCACCGAGCTTGTTTAAGATCGGTCCCAAATGCTCGCCAACGTTTTTAATCTCGGCGAACTCATCCGTCCAGAAATGGCGCAGATGGGTGTCCAGGTGCGGCAGCAGCTTGCGGCGGTAGGTATCGTTAAAGAGAATGTCGACAATGCCCAGCACCGTCTGTGGCGGCACGGATAACAGGCTCAGCACCGCATTTCTAAGATAATGCTCTGCCCGTGGCCGGGAACCCGGAAACAGCTGCTGCAGCGTGGTGACAAACTCCCCCGTCAGGCTTTCCCGCACATCGGCGTGAGCTGCCTGAAACAGGTTAAAGCCCCGCGGCCGTTCGGTGGAACCAAGCGGGACCAGGTGCAGCTTCGGATACAGGCTTTTCGGAATGATGCTGAGCAGTGTTTCAATCGCCCCGCCGTGAGGATCAAGAAAGGTAAAGCCTGGTGCGGTATCCGGCGATCGCTCTAGGTCCTCCACCATATGGGTCATGATGGAGAGCAGCGTCGATGTTTTTCCGGATCCAGTCGTCCCGGCAAGAAAGGCATGCTTCAGGATTTGGTTCAGTGGCATGCGGATTTCCTTCTCCACTCCTGGCACGTTGCTCTTCCCGATGTAGAGTCCCGTATTCAAGCCTTCTGGCGCAGGGATAATCTTGGCGTGCAGCTTGTGCATGTGCATGGCGGCCGGATCACCGTAAGCTGGAATTCGCAGCCAGTAACCCAATTCCTCAGAAGTGAACAGTAGCTTCTTGGAAGGTATTCCTGGTGCCAGAACAGCCTGACTTTTCCGGACAGGGCGCAGCAAAATGCCATTGCCCTTGCGCATGGCTTGGAGCATATCGTTCATCGTTTGCAGCCGTGCTTTGGAAAAAGGAGAACGGATCAGGACACGAAAGCTCACCCACAACCCAATTTCTTCTTCGTTTTGTTTCCCGCGCAAGGAGCTCATCACATTTTGTTGATGAGGAGTTAGTTCCCGCGGGCGGCGGCGCTCCTTCTGGTTGGTTTGCATTTCCCGCCAGATGGCCTGTAAGGTTAAAGGCTCGTTGGCCGGAGATGTCATCCATGCTTCCGCTTTGCGTACCCTGCGTTTGAGTTCCTGCTTCGACGAGGGCGCAAAGCATAGCTCCAGCCACACTTCCTCGCCAGCTTTCAGTTCACCCGCGCCCATAGCCGCGATCATCTCATTGACGGGATCTTTGCCTTCCGGATAAAACCCGGCAACAGACAGTGCTCCCTTATACACCGGACGCCCTTCCGCCGCGATGACATTTTTGCCGGAACCAGCAGTAAATACAGGCGCTTCCACCGGCAGCAAATAGACTCCCGATATCTGTGTCTGAAATCCGGTACGAAACCCCATCCAGCGAATGTCGGGGACAGAGAAGTACAATCGTACCTGACCGGCAGGTCCTTGACACCGGATCAGGAAACGAAAGAATAACTGTCCATACCGCAGCCGCTTGAAACGGGGCAGGCCCAGATGGCTGATATGCTTGGCAAAGCGCATCGCCTTGGCAAAGTCCATCGGTATGGCATCCAAGGATGGTGTGATCTCGAACCAGAGCATTTGCTTGAGCGGTCCTTTGCCTGGTTCACACCAGCTGGGAAATAAAAAAGAGAGCATGGTTGCTCCCCCTTTCGTACGCCTATGAAGCTATGAAATACAGTTTGTGAGATGGCCCCCTTTCTCATTTAGAAATGAAAGCCGTGCAATTGAAAGAGTGCAAGCTTCCCGCAAAATGAAAAGCAGGCCTTGTCCGACTTCCGGATGGCCTGCCCACATCTTTTGACACTATCAGATTAACAGGATGTTGTTACCTTGTCGTCCTACCTGGTCGGGTAATCTTTTTTACTTGTCGTATCAAGCTAACGGCATTCTAACATTCTTTCAAATGGTACGCTCGTGGTAATGGATTTTCCTCCTATTATTTCTGGGATGGAAGAAGCCGGCGTTGCAACAAGCTATTAAAGCTATTCCCATAACGGCTCATCCTGCAAGCATAAAATGGAGTCCTTACCACCAGTAAAATGATAAATCCGCTCTAAAATTCGTTTACGCCTGCCGTAATATGTCTTGGACGATAAGCCCAGCTTGTCCATCGCGTCGTTGTTGGAAAGCCGGTGCTCGTAACGATCCGCAATAAACTGCCGCTCTTCTGCACGAAGGGAACGAATAGCTCCCTCCAGCACCAGTATTTTCAGTTCCAGCATCGGAATTTGCAGCTCCCGCAGCTGCAGTCTGCGGATGACCTCCTCCAGAACCGCCTCGTTTTTTTGACCCTTCCCATGAATGGAAACGAGCTCGAATTTCTGGGTTAATCCCGGGATGTGCTCCAACTGCTCCTTCATAGTCTCCAACCGGACCTTCCACTCTGGCAGCGTAAGTAACCACCGTTCTACTTCCTCGTAAGGAATCGTCTCAGTCACCGGCTCCATCCCCTTTGCCGAATCCGGTGATGTACCCGGCTGTGCCAGTCATGATGCATAAGCTGGGCATAAAACGAAAAAGAAGATCCCGTTGTGTTCCCGTTTTGCTTCGGAATTGAATGAGGCAAATTTGCATGGCGATTTACAGGTATTTTCTCCAGTTTCTCCAGTTGCGACTGCTCAGATATCAGACTTCCATATTGCTTGTGGTCCATGTTCACAATTGTGCTCCTTTCCATTTTCATCGAACAAGAGCGCTCTTGAACCTATTGTATATAGAAGTCATTGACACGATAAGGCTACTCTTTGGGTAGAACCTTTAACGGGAAAGTTCTATATCGGCATAGAACCTTTGGATGAAATGGATCATTCCGACTAAAAAACAAACAGCACCCATTTGAAAAGGGTGCTGCTACTTTTTCTCATATTGTAACATTGCTATATAATTCCCCTCATTCTGGCTTTGCGAGCTGCTTCCTTGCTTGTTTTGACCTGGAATTTTCTAAGAATCCTATTGATATGCTTCTTTACGGTGCTTTCACTAATAAACAGGTGTTCCGACATTTGATGTTGGGTAAAGCCTTGTGCCACCATATGAAGAATCGCGGTTTCAGCCTCGGTCAATTGTTGCCGCCAGCGTATCTGCATCATCCGTGCCATTTCATTACGGATTGCACCGGCAGAGCTTGGATGAATCTGAGAATAATTGCAATATGCCGCCCGTATGGCCTCCGGAATATCCTTGAGATGAGTTTTAACAATGTAGTTATAGGTTAAATGACCCATTGCCTCAACAATGCAATCCTCCTTTTCTTCGTCAGTCAGCATAATCACTTTGGCCTTCTCCATTCGCCCGATTTCCAGCACCGCTTCCATCCCGGCAGCAACCGGCTCCCGGCAAAACACATCCATTAAGATTACGTGCACAGGCAATAAGCTTACCGCTTGAATCGCCTCCTCCTTTGTCGCCACAGCTCCAATGAAAACAAGGTCAGGCTCCTTTTTCAGGCATAACTCGACATCTGTCTTCCATAATGGATCCTGATCCAGCAATAAAACATGAATTCGATCCATTCCGCGCCCCTCCCAGGCTTTAGGTACTTTATCACTCCATTTGCAGATGGCTTATAATTCCATTTTACTAATTTGGAAGTTTTTAGGGAGGGTGAACTTTTTGCACCCCTTTGCTAATTCTTTCACAATACCTATAACATAAATCCCTTCCATGTCAAATTCGTTCATTCAAGAAAACCAACCTTTACGCTTTGCAACCATAGCAGCTTCTTTGCCACTTTTGACATTAAACTTTTTGGTCAACCGAAAGACATGACTTTTTACCGTATTTTCTGAAACATGCAGGGCCTGCATCACTTCTCTTCTTGTGTATCCCAGTCCGATTAACTGGAGCACCTCCCGCTCACTGCGCGTCAATGCCCATTCTCCTTCAATCCTTTTCAAACGGCTAATCTCACGACGAAGTTGCTGTAAAGCATGGATGTGAATAAATTTGTGATCCTGATAAGCCTCTCGAATAGCAGAAGGCAGCTCACGATAACAGGATTTAAGCACAATATTCATTACACCGGCTTGAATAGCGCTTCCAATCCATTCCGCATCATCAGCAGAAGCCAATAGAATGATTTTCACTGCATTCTGCCCCAGCGCCTCCCGCGCTAAATCCAGCCCATCATAATCTGGAGGAGTCAGCATTAAGTTCAATAGCAAAACATCAAACTGCCGCTGCTTCAATAGCTGTTGTCCCTGTTCCCTGGAAGCTGCCGCTTCTACCACTGTAAAATCCGGCTCGGCCCGCAGCTCACGGATGAGGATCTCTCTCCAAAATGAGTCTCCTTCAACCAATGCAATCTTAATTTTAGACATGTAAAGAACCCCCTTTTCCGGAATCGAAATACGTTCCTCAAGGGTTCCCGTTGCTGAAAATAAAAAAAGACACTCCAAATAAAGGACGTGTCTTACTGCATAAATCAAGGGGAACCCGGCGATCATTTGCATCAAGCAAGTAGACCCGTGGCTTTGCGTCCCCGTCTTTCGAGCGGGTTTGCCCTTTTCCTTCCATATTCATTATAAACCTTGCCAATAAATTCTGCTTCGTTAGAAGCACTACAGCTTTTTCACATTTTTTCGACATTTAAAGGTTCACTGACTTATATGCTTCATAGGCAGCAAAAATAAGATATAATAAGTCCATGGAAAACAAATCCATTACAGCACGTACATACAGCCGACCAGGTTTGCTGTATAACTGAGTTTGACAGAGTTTACATGTTACAAAACATTGTTCGCACCGGATTACAAATTCGGAAAATTCATACCAATAATGGCTAAACCAATAACCTTGATTGTGTTGAAAATATTCTGATTATGATACGAGGATGGTGGATATGGGGGAGCGTATTTTGCATTGCGGAACTTCTTTGGAAAATTACTACATATGCATTGACCAACAAGTAGTCGGATTCACAAAAAGAGTGGCCAACGTGAATGACCAAATTTATATTGTGGTTAAGGTAGGAAATAAATCTGTATGCGGGGCCCGCGGCAGACTCAAGGAGCCTACCGATTTTCGTCCTTGGAGAGATAGCGATCAATATCCGCAATGCTTCTCTCTTTGCGACATTGAGTATTGCCAACCCTTTGACATCAGTATTCTGGAACAGGCAGGAGGAAAGTATTGGAGCCTCAAATATGTGCAATCCGCAAAAAACATAACGGATAAAGCAGCTCTGCAATTGCTCCAATCCAGCTTCGAGCAAAATCAAACAAAAGAGCTCTTTCAGTTTGCACAGCCTGCTGCTGTCGGGAACAATGAGTCTTCCTCTGAGACTGAAGAATCGTCAAAGGAAGAGGTAACCGAGGAAAACTACCAGGAGGTGCTTAACGCTGTTCCTGATGTTAAAATAAATATCACCAGTACATATGTCAATGTCAAATTTGACAATGAAACAGACAAAATCAAAGGCTTGGAGCCGCTGGTTAACAGTCACTTTTATCATTTATTTGACGACTTTTCCAAGCAGCGATCAGTGCTTATTCCACAAAACAAAATGTTCCGGACTTCTCCTAAAAAGAATGCCAACAACAAAATAATTGCTGGAATCAGCGGTTGCCCGGACGCAATACTGGTACGTTTCACTCCGGACCATAAAACGAAGCCGATTCAAATCAACTTGATTGAATACGAATGCTACGGACGCTCCAAAAAAACACAATTGGATAAGTTTGAATATCTCAACGGACACATTATCCCGCAACTAATGCGGTTTGCATCTACCTTCAGCGTTGCCACAGATACTAAAATTAGGGAGGATACTATCCACAGATGGTCTGAAAAAATCATCAAATATGTTAATGAAGATGACGCCATCATGTCTAAAGTCGCTGTATGGATGCGCGAGCTGGAGCCTGAAATCAAAGAGCAAATCATCTCGTACCGGCTTCATAAGCTGCTGGATACTGCTTTCCGGTCCCATCTAAGAATTATGCTCATTATTGATGAACTGACATCCGAGCAAAATGAAACGATTAAAAATATCATCAAATCCTTCAAGCTGGAGAGTGAAGGAAGCATCGACTTCGTCAGTTTTGTAGTCAAGCTGCAACAAAAAATAGACTTGCTTAATAATGTTGAAGAGTACGCACTTTCGTTGCAGAAATGATAGAGAGAGAAGAAAGTACCCTATCATAAAAGAAAAAGAAGATCCGGTTATTCACACCCCTAATCCGTCTTCTTTTTTTCGTCTAAGCAAAGATGGATTTAGCTTTTAAAATGAAAATATCAGTCTTAAGAGGTGGCAAGCAGAACGCAAACTGTTTGTCGCCCTATTTCAATTTTTAAATTATTTTACTTGATATCTCCCGGGCCCTCTAAAAACTTCTCTCATATGCCAGTCGATGTAGTGACTCTTGGGCTGATATCCAGGATGAATAGGGGCTTTAATTACCTTATCATGATATCTCATCAGCCATTCTTCAAATCCCTGTGAACCATGAGCTGTTTCAGCAACAATCATTTTTCTCTCCTCGTTAATCGTAAACACGCCACGATCAAACAGCTTGTGATGCAAGGAACATAAAGCAATTCCATTCTCTTCTACATCCGGACCTCCTGCCTGATGCCACTGGATATGGGCTGCATCAATAGCTACAAGATTGTGCCCCAATCTAACATTGAAACCACAAATCGCACAACTATACTCATAAGCCTTCAGTATTCGCGCTCTGAAGTCTGGGTCTCTTGAACGCCTTTTACGACTAACTGAAAAATCTAATCCGATCTCCTCCAAAATATCCTGATGCATCGTCTCAGAAAAATGCTCATTCAAAAGTTGTTCTGCAAGCTCTTGAATAAGCTTTTCATTATTTGTTAATAGTGCCAATACCTCCGGACGAAATCCTCCGGTTGCTTGTTTAGAGACAAGCTGCCTATCCGTAAAATTCCTTTTATCTATTAAAATATTGAGTTCCCAAATTCCATCCGTTTCAAGTCTCACGAATGGCTCTTCCGGATGATACGACTTTCTGCATGGTCCGAATTCAATCAACAAGCTTTTCAATTTCTCACGAGTTTGCACATAAGGCAGAATAGCACTATTATGTTGAAGCCGCGCAAGCGCATAAAGAATTAACAGAGGTTTATGTGGTGCTCTCTGTCCATTCTTTTTCCATATAGTTAAGTTCGCTATCCTTGCCTTTAATTCATCCGATGTCATATTTTTATCTCCCATATATGCCGCGGCGACCTCTACAAGATCTTGTGTGACGAGAATTTCAAAAAAAGTAGAATGAATTATAAGTCGGTAGCTCATCGAGTATTGAAAAGCGAGGAAAGAACTTAACCATCGTTTTTTGGGGCATATCCCCCCAATGTCACCATGATAACAACTTTTCAGGAAACGTACATGTTACCAACAATCTATCCACTCCAAAAGTTTAGAAGTTGCCATCATTTAGATGGAATTCTACTGCAAGTTACCATTCTGATAGGCTGAATTTTAAATTGTCCAACTCATTACGTGGCAACTCAAGAAAGGAATTGCTGGACCACTGGATATCTTAGAAGTATGGGAAGGCATCCTAACCTTGACAGGTTCACGATCTCATTCGCATCATCGCTCACCTATTACCCTATATTCCCTTATATAGGAATAGGCTTTAAGTCTTTATTTTATGATATTGTAGAACTCGTCTACCTTCTGCTCCCATTTATCTATAACAGATGTATCTAGATCATGGAACCCGAAATAAATTTCCATTCTGATCATTGCTAAAGTTAAAATATCTTTAATGGTACTTTTACCATGCGCTAACTCTGATGAAGTTCTACCTTCAACATCAGATTTATTCCTGTCCCACATATAACTGATACTATCGCCATCTTGATGTACAAAATGACTTCCAAAACTGTATTTATAGTAAGTGCCCTTAATTATTTCAAAACCTTCGTTTTTAGATTCTTCGAGAGTTTTTACCATCTCACTAAACGACCACTTTTGATTTATCATTTTGCGAAAATTTCTGGGATATTTGATTTCTAATTCCATTAGCTTTTCATTACTAAGTAATTGATTTTTTAAATCAGGCCATAATGTGGATAAATCATTAATCTTCATTAATAATTCAGTTGCTTTTTTATGAAGGTTTATTTGCGTTATCTCAGGAATAACACGATAGAATTCATCGCACTTTAACAAAATTTCATTTCCATTACCTATACTTATATAAAGGAGTTTTGTAGTTCCTTCAAGTACAGATCTTTTCAGTATTTCTGAGTCCCATAGTCTCCTATGACCGACAAGAAGAAGCGAACTTTCACTAGATTGATGACAACTCGAAATCAAATTAGTTAAAACAAACTGATGGATGTCCTCCAGTTCTGCATTTTCTCTATATATAGGTATACATAAATCATATGATTCCCTGAGCATATGCATCGCGGCATCAGCATAAACATATAATTCTCGTGCTAATTCCTCATCGTTCATTCCAGATTATCCTCCACAATTAGGTGTAGTACTTTTACTATTCGGCTCCCCCTGTTCTTCCATAAAAAGTTATTCTCCACTATGTATTTGTATATCTCTCGTTCTTTTATAATTCGGATTTTTTAATAATTGATCTTCTAAAAAATCATTTAATCTTGATATATCAAAAAGCTCTTGATTGAAGTTATCATACAGTTTAACCATTGGATAATCTTTTATTACTGTCCTTAAAAAATCCACTATACAAAATGTAATATTGCCTATCCACCATAATCTCTCTTTCACCATTTCTGTACTATCATTATCGAATAAATTGATTGTTATGCTGTCTTTAATACCAATTGAAAAATTATTAAAGGCCGATAAAATATTAGAATGGGCTGCAGAACTATTTATCATATCTTTATAATTTTTAAAGGTAATCGAAAAATGATTATAGTTATCGTCAATCCATTTAAGTGCCTTCTTTTTAACATTTTCATTCTCATGAGCGAAGCCATTTTCATCTATATTTACAAAGTCAAATACATTGGTTTTATCTAAAGCATAACCAGCATATATGGAAGATTCTAATGCAATCCTTAACATCAGGGACGACTGTACATCATGCTTTCTTATTGTTGCCAGTAATGATAATGTTAGAGCCTTTTGTATTTGAGAAAAAAATAATAGAAAAACATCACATTTTGGATGAACACTAACAAACGACTTCGTTAATAATATAATTGCTTCTTCCGAAAAGAGCAAAAAATCATCATATTTTTCTCTAGCATTAACTATTAATTCATGCTCTGAGCATGAGACGTATTCAATCATTGTTATTCCTCTCGAATATGGGAATTTATAGCGGTTGATATCGCTTAAATTAATCCTTATTCATCTCAAATATTCATAATGGATTTTCGAAAATAAAGTACAACCGGTTTTCTATATTTATTCTATGAGAATAAAAACTAATCAATTGGGAGGAGATATCCCCTTCCTATAGCCTCATCCATTGCTCTAGAAAACTAATCTTGAGGTATTTTAGACAGAACGAATTGAACTGACTAAATCATTCAACCGTCCTTCGGCATCCTTTTTCAACTCACATTCCCATACTATCTCCACTTTCCAGCCCATAGCTGTGAGATCATAAATTGCCTTCTTGTCTCTTTCCACATTTCGCTGGATCTTAGGAATCCAATATTCTTGATTAGTCTTGGGATCACGGTAGTACTTGCAATCTTGATGAGCATGCCAAAAACATCCATGTACAAAGACCACACATTTATATTTGGACAGAACAATATCCGGCTTCCCAGGCAATTTCGAACCATGCAGTCGAAAACGAAAACCCAATTGGTGTAAATACTTTCGTACAATCATTTCTCCCTTAGTGTTTTTCGAACGAATATTTGACATAATCTCACTTCGTTTTTGTGGATCAAACATATCATATGGCAATGGTATCACCTGTTTTTACAAAAAGCACATCCTCAAAAGCGCATTCATTAATCCCAAAATCCTCAAGTAGCGAGCTGTACGATCTAAACCCTAGTTGTTCTAACAGACATTCAGCAATAGCTTGTCCCAATAAAGGAGGTACAGCATTGCCAACTTGCTGATATTGAGAGTTCTTAGATCCGTGAAATACAAAACTGTCAGGAAAAGACTGCAATCTGGCTGCCTCTCTTATGCTTAGTGCTCTATCCAGCATTGGATGAATCCACATGGATTTGCGTACATTCAACACAGTTCCAGATGGCTTATCATACCGCAAACGAAGATAAATCGTGTTCTGCGTCCTTTCAGGAAGTGAGTAAGTAGTTTTCAACGACTTGTCAAGTTTGTGGAAGTTTTCGCCCTGTCCAAGTGCCTTAAATCTTTCCATGGCGTCATCCCCTGTATCTGTTACTACATGATTAGCAATCAAGTCTTTGTTATTAAGCAAAGTTGCTAACTTGGATCCACTTGCAAAGCTTGCAACGACTGGAGGAGCACTTATGTGAATTGATGTTTCCATATTTTCCAGATTTTCAATTGCATCTCTTACAGTGAAATAATCCTTTTCTTCAAATATAGGAGTGGGCAACTTGATTTCATTTTCTTCAATGCACTCCTTTTTGATACCGATCATGATGAACCTTTCCCTCGTTTGAGGAACACCAAAATCAGCGGCATTCAATATTGCCTTTTTTGTTTCATACCCGAGTTCTGCAAACTTATGTTCCAAGTAATCTTTAATAGTGAAAGTTTCTACAGTCGCATATATGCGGCTTTCAGAGAATTGAACTTCAAAATCTATATGGTTCTCTTTCAATTCATACACACGTTCAAACGCTTGTTCAACTTCAACCAGTGTTTTTAATCTATCAAAGTAATCCAAGTAATTCTGCCCTTCATTTGCAAATTCTCTGACTATTTCCTTGGTGTCATGATAAAAAAATTCCCAGCCTTGATTCCAAAAATCATGATGGAAATTATCCCAGTTCTCCAAGAGCTTTTGAAGTTTTTCTTTTTGCTTTTCAACATACTTTATTGCCCGTTTTTCGGTGCGTGAAAACTTCAGCAGAGTACAAAGCACAGCATATCCTTCCTCCGCCATTCGGAACTTATCTATTGGATCTTTATGTCTAATGACTTCTGCAACCAGTGCCATCGCTTTTTCACCAGAACACAAAGCTACTTTTTCTTTTTTGGTGGGTATCCTCAATATCTGAACCTCTTCGGCATTGTCAGTGGCAACAAAGAAAAAGTGTTTGCTGGATTCCAATGTTTTTACATTTTCAAGAACAAATGCTGTTGGATTTAGTTCTTCAAGGGCGCGGACATATTGCTGAACTAATTGATTGTTTCCGCTAATCAAGTTTGACTTTTGCCTATTTGCATTTGAAAACCCTTGACATGGCGGCCCGCCAATAACAACATCTATTTTCCCATGTTTATCTTCGATTTCCTGCTTAAAGAAGATGGTTGAAGCATCCTTTTGCAGTATTTCAACACCTTCATGATTTTCAGCATACGTCTTAGCCGCGTGCTTGTCATATTCGACTGCAACTTTAATATCAAACCAGCCAGTCTTCAAAAAACCAAGGCTCAGTCCGCCAGCACCAGCAAATAAATCGACCGTTTTAAGCTTCTTCATCTTCGTCCTCCTCAATCGAAGCAATTTCAAGTCCTTGACGTTTGAGCAGGAGGTTCCAGCACTCTTCACGCTTACACCATTGGGTAATATTGGTGCCTTCCACTATGGGGTGCGTAATATGTTCCCATACCCTTAGAGCCAGATCTTGCAGCATCAACTCAATTTTCTCATTAATGTCTTGCTTCGTCCATATATTATCCAGATCAATTTCAGCTTCATAAAGACGATAGGCTAAAGCAATTGTGTAAGCTACCACATTGGCTTTATAATCTCCCAACTGCAAGCTTTTTACGATCCTATCGCATTTATCGAAAAGAATAACTTTTGCCACCATGTGCTTATAGTATTTCTCGTTAGGAAATGGGACTTTCCCACTCTCAACCAACTCCATAAACTTTACGAAATTGGTTTCTGAGCCTTTGCTGACCAGATAGGGTTTTTGCATCGTACACATCATGCATTTTGCAGCAAGTGTTTTTGAAACAACGTGGCTCTTGGGATTCTCGCTTCTAAAATTCTTTTGTCGAGCCGCGGTTCTTTGTCTATTGAGTTCAACAAGGTATTGTCCACGAGCACGTTCATAAAACCAACGCACTCGTTGACGGGATGGAACCCATATTCTTCGTGAAAGCTTCTCCATTTCAACGTGCCATGGATTGTTGGCACTAAAATCTGACATCGTAATTTTGTTCTGGCTATTAGCATACTTGGATATATACGCAATAATCCTATCTTTGTTTTGATTGGATTTCAGAATTGTCAGTTTTACAGGTACAAATACTTGACTTAAATCGAGATTATTCTTGTATGCATTAGCAAGAGATGCCGTGGTTTGCCCGCCATTAACAATTTGCCAGCCGTGCAAACTATGTATTGAAACAACGTTTTGATTCAATTCATCAGCTTCTATCCATGTTGCTACCGTTGAAATCCCATTGTTGTAGGCCATGAACATCTCAGGCTCATCTCGCACTGTATCACGAATGCCTTTGTTGATCGCATTTTTAGCTTGAAGGAAGGAGCGTACATTGCGCTCAATCAATTGTTGCCCATGTTCATCATAAATCCTTGCCAGTACTGGTCCAGGCATCATTCCAACATAACAATCATACTTTTGATGCTCTGCCTGCATTTTCATCATAAAAATGCTGGAATCATAATGATCTCGCAAGTGAATGATGTTTTCCGCTGCACTGCCTGCTTGACCGACAAGCCTGAAGATCCTGTCTATATCCCATACATCATATGAAAATAAAGTATCCTCCTCTTCCCCATCTGGCGGAGGCTCAATGTCAACAAGAGCATTTGAGACAAGATAGATGCGAACGGTTGAAATAAAGGCCTGCCTTTCATAAATCATTTGCGCCAATGTAAAGGCAGTATCAGTCTCCTCCATTTCTTTATATATCCCTATTTTAGCATTTCTATAGAATCGACGCACCATCTTAAACATACGATTCGCATCATTCCTGCTCATCTTCACAAGCTTATTGTTGCGTTCCCATTTAACGACAAGCAAACTAAGGGTTGCATTTTTTTCATCAAATGCATGAGCGCTTACTTTCATTGCTTGTCGGCTGGAGTTGGTTTTTTGATAAGGACTCAGTTGGATATCAAAGATGACCTGCTCCTCTTCCAAATAATCGCACAGTATGCCCTCAATAGCCTCTTCTGTTGTACGATAGCGGCCAATTTCGTGTGCCTCTCTTGCATCTTCGGAAATCATCGCATGAAAATCATCCAGGATCATGCGATTTCCTCCTTTACGAACTGCTGCACAATCTGCCAAAATTGATGATCACCCATTTTATAGTCGGAGCAAGCTCCTATCTCCAGAGAATACGAAACATCACCCAGGCCATTTTGCAAGTTCTCGCTCAAAATACGTGGAAATCCTTCTTCCACTTTAAAAAAAGCATGTTCTTTAACAATATATCTGGTCATGTAGCTGTCAATATACGGCTTACCGAGTCCACAGCCAAATATTTTATCTTGGAATAAACTGTGAACCGTTCCATTATGCTTCACATATTCTTCAATTTCTTTTGCTACATCTCTCAAGGCTTCCCCGGTTGCATCATTTGGTTGAACCGCTATAAAGCCTAGTATAAGAGTTCCCCCTGCAAGCCGATCGCTGAGTTGCACCTCATTGTTGATAAAAACTTTGTAGGGTCTTTTTGAAGCTGTAGTCTTTATTTCAATTCCCATTTTCTGCAGAGAAAAATCAAACACATTGCGATAAGGTCCTTTCCAATAATCTATTGCCTGTATTCCAACATCGTTTTGGATCATGCTGCGGACCATCCATAACTCTCCAAACAAACCCAATTGTTCTTCCTGTGATAATTTAATATTGTCGCGAAGCGAAAAAAAGCGGCTCCAACGTTCCAATGCAATGGAAAGTTCTTTGCGCAAATGATTCCTTTTAATACCTTGAAGACAAGCACATAAATCATCAGCAACAGCAAAATACACTTCATCCGCGCTCTCCTCATTTTGTTCAATGCGGACATAACTTCCTTCCATTCCCGCATTTTCAAAGCCAGAAAAGTCGATAGCAATACCCTTCCAAGCCGGATATTTACTTCCCTTAACCGCGTCTTCTGAATTACATTGCAAATATAAGATATGTTTACCATCTGATTTTTTGACAGCAAAGACAGCCAAGATGTCTTGGCTTAATCTCATTTGCCTAGATAAAAGAGGATCATTTCCAAACCATTTTTTTGAAAGATACTCTTGATCCAGTCCAGCAAAAATTTCATGAACCAAGATTATATTTTTGTTCACTCCTGCTCATCCTCCTTCTCTAAATCACGAAAGACATTATTTACTCTATAGTTGCCTGGTGTGGAATGATGGCTTGGAGGAAACACCAACCCAATGCCAATTGGAATAATATCAGATGACAAATTCTCAAATGCATTGTTGGTGAATTTGTCTATTGGGTATATTAGCATCAGACCGCGATGCGGCTGATTCTTTCTCAATTCACTCCGAATATATGCAGCAGCCTCCCAATCTGCTCCGGTGCTATCTTTTAATATTTTGGTGCGTTTTCCACTAATACTGGATGCCTGAGCTCTCAATTCAGCAACTCGCTTCATTTGATCATCATCAAAGTCCAAGTATTCATGTTCTTGTGTTAGCAATCGTCCAAAAGCTTTGGCACCTTTTTTTTCGCTGCGGCTACCACGAGCTCGTTTAACCCCTCTTCCTATCAGCAGTTCCCCAATCTCCATATTGACCTGTTGTTGATCATCGTCAATCTTTATCTGTTGCTGATCGATTTCATCAACATTGATCAAGCAGACCGTCCATTCCGTCAATCCATTTTTGCTCATCTGTTTGAGAATATACTCCTTTAAATGCAAACTGTTTGCCCGCGGCGCATTGCGAGCTGTTTTATATTCAGATAAAAAATTGCAAATGGTCACCCCATCAACCTTTTCCCAAAAGTAATGCTTTGGCATACCTGCGCTATTGGCATATTTACTTGGCCTTTTTTGACGAAGATAATCTTCATTAGGTGGCCCAAGCTGCTTGATCAGATGCTCTACTGCATTTTGATTTTCCCGAAAAAAATCCTCATTATCTTCAAACTTGGTTGTTTCACTGATTTTGTTGCTGTAATCCTCCTGCATCTCAAACGACGCTTGCATCTTGTTCGCTGCCGCTATATGCAAATCTGAGTGCGTCAAAACCTTAAGTCCGTACTCTTTAGGCACAGCTTGACGCCGATCCATATTGAACAATTCGCCGCGTAATTCTTCTGTTGCAACCGCTATATGTCCAAACCATTCAGCCAAGGTAGGCGTAGTGTATAATCTACACAAATCAAGGTAGCCAGGTCTGTAGCCAAACCACCTTCCCATTTGCATCAGCGTATCATAAAATGTAGAAGCTCGGAGAAAATAACTGATTGACAGTCCCTCCAAAGTCAGCCCCCGTGAAAGCTTATCTCCGCCCACGGCTATCACAATTCGTCCATCGGGGTAGTCTTTATACTTTAACTCGTCATCACTCACCCCATTTACTTCAAGCACTTCTAGCTTCTCCAATACTTCAGAGATTCCTTTCAGTATAACCGGCCATTCCGGCATATTGCATCCACCTGCTAAATCGAAAAAATATTTGCACAGATGGGTGGATGTTTCTACAAAATCATCTGCCCACAATGATTTTAGCCTAGCTGCAAAAGAAGACGGATCTGCTGCATCTTCATATCTCAATCGATTTTTAATATTATTAATTTTTCTAACAACAAGATCTTTGATCTCATGATGGACACTGGTAAACCGTACTGCATGAATAAGCATCGACATATGCTCATTATCCTGTTTACGGGCAAAACGAATCGATGATGAAATGAGAAAAGCGCCAATGGCATCCACCAATGTTTCTGGCAAGCATTCCGGAACGTGGCCGTTCTTTACTTTTGCTGGAACAAACAAATCATCATACTGGACTTCTCTGATTAAGCACATCGTCTCACCATCATTGCGATTAAGACCAAAAAATTCTGCAGGACCAATGTAGTTGTCAGGTTTTGGGAGGCAAAGAATAAAGTCTTTTGGAAACAGTTCCTTCCCATACTTTTCTGTCCCTGCTTCATCATGAATAAAGATATTGGCATAAGGTGTCGCTGTATATCCCACGTATGCTTTGTTGGAAAATAAGTTGTAAATTCTTCTAATTTCCGCGTTGACACGTGAAGGTTCATATTCTGGCAGAATATTGCCATTCGCATCGCTGATCTCTTTTGTATTAACAGACGCTTGATCGGCCTCATCATCAATCATAAGCATTGAAATATTAGCAATTAATGCTTTCCCTTGCTTAAGAAGGTGATCTTTCGTTAGGTTTCCTGTTCTAAAAAACTGGTGCAGATTTCTTAAAATAGTTGCATTTTTTTTGACAATAAATACAGACGGACGTCCCCCTAACAGATGGATTTTGTTTGCTTGACTTTTCTTGAAATCTCCTTTTTTGCTTCTGTCAGTATACATGTTTACCATAAGTTGCTCAGAAAACGCCAACTTTCCTACTCCAATTTGTTCTCTAAGCATGCCATTCTTTATCGCCAGCTCAGTACTTGAGTCACAGCCAAACACCTCTTCATCAAGGCGTGCCTGCGTTTGCATTCGAAGACTATCGTGCATACCAGCCAGCACAATAATCAGTTGGAATCCAGCATCAAGAGCTTTGTTTATCAAACCGGTATAATGCGCCGTTTTGCCTGACTGTACATATCCCAATACAAGCCCTCTGCGATCACTCAGAAGCGAATTCTGTTTTGGGTCATCAATTGCATCCAAAATTTTATCGGTCGTTTCATCTAAACTTTCTATAACAGGCTGACTCCACTTTTTTTCCTTAGTTAAATAACTTCTCCATCGATTCCAGTGCAGCATAGAATTTTGGTCCTTCTGTTCCGTCCACCATTTATGCTTCTCTCTCTGCTGATCTTCTCCTTGAAGCATTAAGTAATCCGAAACTTCTTGTGTTATAGATAACCGTAGATGCTCCTTAAGCCACTTATCGTCTACATCTGAACCGCCCGGCAAACTGTTTTTTACAAATTCAATAGTTTGAGCAGCCGCTTTTTCAAAGTCTATTTCTTTTTCTTTCAGCGACCAACAGTACTCTACTGCTATTCTGGCAATTGCATCTCTATCCACAATTGACTCCTTTCATAGTTTCAATTTGTCTTTAATCATTTCGGCCATTCCTTCATATATGCTGATTTGCAGTACTTTTCCCAGTGCCTCTGAGGAACTATAACCTACATCAATCAAATCAAAGCAGAATTTCACTGCACTATTGATAAGTTCCTCTGTTTGATCTGCCTCACTAAAAATTGGTCCCGTCAGCGATACGTTCATGGGCGCAAATCCTTCAACCAAATTTATATATGTATTTAGCTTTTTTGCAGAGTCAGCCGGCAATTCAGAAAATACATTTTTTAGCAACGGGTGATGGCGATTCAACCTAAAAAATGTTCTTCCTCGAATCGACGCCTGCTCCCAAATTGCCTCATTATCTTCAGCTTTGCTCTTTTGATTGATAACTGCTCCTCTATAGTAATAAACCTTGCGCGACGCCTCCTGAGTTGTTCTTGCAATACGTCGTACGTTTTCTCTCAGCATAGATGGAGGAGCCGCCGCGGATTTTTTCACATCAATTTTCCATTCAAAATCCATATCCGCCGTTAAATCCAATTGAATTCTGGCAAGTTGACCAGGTTCATTTTTCCGAAGCATTTTGAACCAAGTGCCCGGAACAATCAGACGCTTATTTCTGTATACATAGAATCCTTGCTGTTCCATCCATCCGGAAATGCCACCCATCTCGTCATATTCCGATATTGACATTTTTGAATGGTGGGGCAATATAAAAGCATGTATGCGTATGCTTCTCCCATTGCTTTCCAAATACTCTTCTCTGAATTCCTGTGTTGCAAACGAATGGCGCATAAATGGATCCCAAGGCTCGACTCTTTTTCCATTTATAAAAATACGCACTGCTTGTAGACCCGACAAGAATCTATGAAATACCATAGACAAATGCCTTTCCATCTCAACAATTCGCTGCCAAAACCGTTCAACAGACCGATCACTGTAATTCTCAGTAATGAATCTATCCAGTTTTTCCATCACAACAATTGTACCTTGCTCATAATTGTTCAAGCGGCTCAAAGCATCTTGCCAGGCTAACGTCAAACTTCCGTCAAACAGTTCCCATCGGTTTGAAGCCATAATATTGTCAATATCCCACACTCGAACACTCATTGAATCCGAAAGTGCAAGCTTGCTTCCTACTGTCAATCGTTTGCACAATGAAAATGCTGCCGTTTTTAAACCCATGCCAAAACGCCCTAAATCATCCTGGCCTCTTTGATTCAACGGGTTCTTCGAACCGATTTTCATGGCCAGATGCAAATCTTCTTCGTTCATTCCATACCCATTATCACATACACTTATAAAGGACATTTCGTTATTCCATTTGACATCAATGCACACTTCCGTTGCTTTGGCAGTGATACTGTTATCGACAATATCTGCAATCGCTGTTTCCAGAGTATAACCTACAGATCTCAAAGACAGTACAAGTGGAGCGGCATCGGGAATTGCAAGCTTTATATTCATGGTCTCTCCTTTCTCAAAACCGATTATCTTATGAATTTACATTGATTAGTAAAAATTTCAATTTGTTAAATACAACATTCGACACCTGGGACTTTTTTCCCTTCCCAATACAAAATTTCCGACTCATGTAGTAGATCCCATATTTGCTATTGCAGATATTCTAAGGTTCCAATGGATCGTCGTAACGCCACTAGAATTAGTAAAATTAGAGGTATCTCAAAAGTTCCCTGTGTCTTGTTCTTTGGATCTGGAGAAACAAAAGATGTAGTATTCCAGAAATTCCGGTTTTCGACAGTTAGAACAAGCGCCTAAATTTTTTTGACATAAAAGCGCCACAAAACTCTTCAAAAACAACATTTGATTGGTAAATTGAGCTAGCTACTTATACAAGGAACCCAACACGTTTGAAGTGTTGGGTGATTTTTCCTACTATATAAGTGAGATTAGCTTCCCTTATGTAAAAAAATTTATTACTTTTTCAATTATTAATGGGCACTCATTGTAAAGCCATTTGAAAACCCCATGAAACTTTAGCCCAATTAAACATGCAATCAAACTTATCGTAATACTTGGCCAAATTGTCCAATGAAGATATCTTTTAAAAATCATGATTTGTTGTTGCACACTATTACCTGTAATTTGATCAATTCTATCTTCCAAAAAAATCTTTTTGTAATCAATAATTCTTTTGTTGTATACTTCAACGATAGCCTTTTTATTAGCATTCGCAAGCGTGGTGAAGTATATAGCAAGTGAAATGGAGAAAAAGCTATATACATACAAAATCCAAGGAATATACGCTTGATTCTCGGGCTTATTAAAACCAATTACAGCAGTTATAGCAGTTGCTAGCAATCCAAATAGATTTTTTGTCACAATATCAGTTATTCCAGATATTTGTTTACTGATTTCATTAGAAGTCGTTCTAATAAAATCTTCAACTTGTTTCCTTTCATCAAGGTATGACTTAACACTTTTTTGAATATAAACTCTATAGTTTTCTTTAACCATTTCGAAGATTTCAAAGATGTTATTGAAGAGTGGTTCTAAGGTTGGATTGTTTTCTTCTTTTATATGTAAATTTATTATGTTTTGAATCAACCCAACTTTATCGGATGTCTTTTCGCTATAAGCCCATTCATATAATGAATACAATTTATCTATGTGTTCCTTCTCGCATACATCAGGCATAACTAGTTGAAATCTTGTTTGTTTAAGACCAGAAAAGGTAGAAGAATATCCTTGCTCTTCATCAGAATATTCAGTATTTAAGGCAGTAAAGGTAACGCACATTTGGCCAGCTATTCGATTCAAAAATTCACTTAACTCGTTTGATGCTCCATCATTAAAATAATAGACATCCGGAGGGAGCAGACTAATTTCTCGATTCCAACGTATATTTTCATTCCGTTCCTTTATTTTATTTCGAATTAACTTGAACTTCTTCTCGTAGTCTTCAAACGATGTGTTTAAAATTTTTATATCTCCGATAGCAATAAAACCATTGATAACTGAAGATGAGAATTCTGGCTGGTCGTAAATAATTATGTAAGCAGGTTGAGATATTTTTTTGAAAATACATTGCTCCAATTTTGTAAAACTGAGACTACTTAGATTTCGGATTAATAAATCCACATGTGAGAAAATATGTATATTAAAATCGCTTAGCAGTGTTGGAGATATCATTCTTGATTTCTTGATTTCTATCTTCACAACGATTATCTCATTACACAAGTCGAGTGTATTTGTTACTAGCACACCCTCGGATGGTAATGAAAGAATCGGTTCTTCATCAAGGTGAAGTGAGAATTCAGATTTCCAAGAAGAAGAGAACTCAGCAACAAATTGTTTGAGCAATGCTTTTTGAAGTTGATTTGAATAAACTACATTATTATGGGTTTCACTCTGTTGAGTAAACCCCCAGGACTTGATTAACTGTAGCCATTCCATTGACATCAGTCCATTTTCCGAATTTTCAATCCCGTTATAATTATATCAGCCACTTCTTCCCCAGATACATCATCTATTCGTGTAGTTAACTTAAATTTATCTTCATCATCATATATTGCCGGATCAACTTCAAGCTTTACTCCCACTAATATTATTTGCCTTTTTTTTGCATAAACTTGTGCAACATCCTGAGATTTTGTAAATTCAGCACGCTTGACCCCGTTCTTTTCAAATTCAGCAATTAATGAGTCCATATATAGTTTTCTTTCCTGTTCAGGCAGATCCTCGCTAAATTGTGATTCAACAAATTGCCTAATGTTTATGTTCTCTGTATTAACGACAAGATTAATTGCATTATCAAAAATAGCCTTTTTCTTTTCAGGATTTATTGCAGCAATCTCGTTGAAACTTCGTACACCTTTAATAAACCCACTTGTATTTGTCTTAGCATCATCAATAAGTTCGACATTCAGGAACTTTTTTTGGAAAAACAACGATATGTCTGTTTGGTCGGTTTTACTTTTTTGTCTGTCTAAGATAATTAATTCATAATTATCACTTGTTCGTTTAATAAAAGCTGCTTTTTGAAGTTTAGTTCCAAGCTGTGGCCATCCGCTTCCTAACTTTTTAATACCAATGTATCGTCCTTGATCAGTGTCAGTCGCTTCTGAAATGTAATTTTCCTTATAATCTAACTTTAGCAAACAAACATATTCTATTCCATTACAGTTTGCGAGGCAAACTGTAACATCTGCCGCTGAGATAGTTTTATTCGTCATGGAATTAAACAAAATTCTTGCCAAAACTTTAGAGCCAGAAATAAACAAATTATCTTTATCATCAAGTATCTTATAACTCTCTGATAAGACTTGGTTGATGTCTTTATCTAAAAAATTCGCATAACGAATTCTGCCATCCTCTAATCCACTTATGGTATGTGTCTCAAGCACCTTCCTGAGTTCATCATCCATGTGCAGTGCAAGATCGGAAAGATCTAGTCCAGCATTATTTTCCTGTTGATTATCTAGTCGATGTATAATGGCTGAATTAATTTGTAACTGGTCAACTTTTAACATCCTCAGCTATCTCCTTTTAAACAACTAAAGCGGCGAATAAACTCATCAGCTTGAAGTAAAATAAAGTAAACTCTACAAAAGGTGGTGTAAATAATGAAGCAATTTAAGGTTTTCGTTGAGCATGAAGACTCATGGAAATTGTTTGGAACCTTCACAGCAGAAAACGGAGAGATGGCGTTAGAATTGGCACGTTCTTCAGTAATTGAGTTAATAAACTTATTTAAAGAAGAAGAACTTCCTTACGTAAATATGGAGTATATGGAAATCCTCTACTGACAATATACCAGAATATGTTTCTTTATTCTACCATTTTTAGTTCTAAGACCTGTTACTCATCTACGTGTTATTGAAATTTTTCTTTCCGAGACCTAGGGTAGCCGCGCTCTCTTTGGTGCTGTTTTTTATTCGTATGCAGATGCGATACCAATGCCAAGTTATAAAAAGAAAAACTCTTCCTAAGAAGAGTTCTGTTTGACAGTATAGTGCGTCAAGAGGACTCGAACCTCCACGATATTGCTATCACTGGCACCTGAAGCCAGCGCGTCTGCCAATTCCGCCATGACCGCATATTAAATTGTGGCTTGACTCTCTTCTTCAGCAGAGTTAATGTCGACACAGGATCGCGCCTATGTCAGCCGCGCTAAATATCACTTTAGCGTGGTGAACCAAACTTTTGAGGGAATTAACGTGATTGGTGGGCATTTGCAGGTTTGGCGCGGCGGCCATTTTGCAAGTCCAATCACCGTGCGGCCTGAGAGCCGATAAGCGCATAAAATTGTTGCCGCACCAAAACCTGAAATCGGCGCGTCTCGCCAGGGGCGTGCAAAATCCAGGTCCGGAAATCCCTTGCACAGCGTAGGTTTTCCATTCTGGACAGACGCACCAAATTTTCAGTCTTGCGCCTCTCCATACATGAATTTAGACGCAGACCATACACGCGGCTATATTCTCGAAGTGGCCCCTGCTGATTTCCATCCTCTATACTAGAAAGGAGCACTTTTTTAGGTGAATCACTTAATTAATTTGCCCTTGATAAGTACGTCCATTTGTTGATCTCAAACTCTTTCTCATCTCATCAATCTTGTCAAGCCAATCTTCCTTCATCAATTCATCCGATCTATCATCGCTAACGGCAGAAGTATAACTTGTATCACGCCGCGGCAGGTCTTGTAAGTTCTTCGCCCTTAGCTCAAGCTTTTCCATTCTGGCCTCCCTGACCTTTATCCATCTGCATAAGCCGCATCGTCTGCCATTCCTGAAATTGTTCAAGCTTATCGCTGTCTCATGCCCATTATCACAAGTAACCTTAATCGGTGTTTTTCCGTTCAGGTATATGGATTCTTGAACCTTATAGCCTTCCTGCTCAAATATGGTTTTCACTTCATCGAAGGCATATTTCTTCCTTCGGGAGCAAGTGCTGCACCTACGCCCAAAATCAAAATTACTAATATTCGTTGTCCACTCATGACCAAATGGACATCGTACCTTCATATTTGCCTTCGCATTTGTATATTCTGTGGAGAGCAGCTTGTAGCCTTCCCTATCAAACCGCTGCTTTACTTCTTCATACGTAAGCTTATCTCTGATAAAAATCATGTGTACCCCTTCCGGGGCCTGACGAAGTCTGCAACTACGCGGAGAGACTTTTAGAGGTGCGCCACCAATGACAGGTGGTGATATATTACATTTTAACTAAGAATACCCAATAGATAAGAAGACAGGCTTGTTGTCGCGCTTAGCGACTTCAAAAGCCTCCTCCGACCAAGGGAACCAGTTCACCGGGTTGTAGGCGTGTTGCAGCAGGTACGGCGACTTTTCCTTAGCTAATCTATTGGGTACTTTTCGAGTTGTCATGGGGCATCACCTCTTTTCGTGTTGGATTTGGGTAAAGTATTGCTTAGGGTTAGTTTACCCAAAAAGGTGGGGGAAGGGCTCAAGTTGGAAAATATTTCACTAGTAATCATTCAATACTTCTTGTATCTCATGAGGGTGTTCAATTTCCTGCAACAAACATTTCAGCAAATCACGATATTCCGAATAATTTGTTTCAATTATAAATGCTACTTGTTGAGATATTAAAGTAAAACTATTCATTGACACTAGGATACCAACAAGTAGTGATTGCGCCGTAAGATTATTAAATTTCAATGCAATATTCATTAATATCCTTGTAACATTTATTTGTAATGCTATATTTTGTGACTCATAGTAAATACAATCTATAAGTAAAGATACTTGATCCCAGTCAACTTCATTAGTATTTGTTACATTTGATATATTTTCTTCAGTCATATGTACAAAAGGAATCATTAGCGCGTCATATTTCGCACACTCCATAAATACATTTATCGGAATTGATTTGAATGGTACTATAAACTTTTCAATAACCCTATCAGAATCCTCGATTTGAACTGAAGAAATACACTGTAAAACATAATTAACATCGGCCGAGAAATCTTTAAATTTATATGTTTCCAAACTATAAAACGGAGAATTTTCTTTTCTCATACTTTTTCTATCTATAAGATTAATGTCATCAATAAGTTCTTTAGTTGTCTGATACCGTTTAGTACGATCCTCCTCCATAGCCTTCATAATAATGAGCTGATGTGTAACCATTCGTCTGTATCGTTCTTCAGGTGACTTTCCACTTAATAAGTAATAAAGCATAGCACCCAATGAATAAATATCAGATAAATGATCAGCACTCTTCAAACTATTCAATTGTTCTGGTGCAGTGTAACCTGCTCTTCCATATCCATTAACAAATAATCCTGTTGATTTTGATAGTGAATGCTTGTCTTTTGCTAGCCCAAAATCAGCAACTTTTACTAGTATAGACCCGTCGCTTTCTTTAAATAACAAAATATTATGAGGAGCTAAATCTCGATGACTAATTTTGCGGTCATGAAGATAATCCACACCATTTAGGATATCTTTAAAGATACTTATTCTTACCTCTTCTGAGATGCAAGAATTTAATCCCAACCATTCATCTAAAGAAGCATCCGCCAAAGGCATCGTGAAAAAGACTGGCTCATTTACAAGTTGTATTTTGCTGATTTCAATTATATTTGGATGAGAAACTTTATCTTTTAGAAACTTAATTTCTCTTTTAAATCGAAGATACGGATCGTTTCCATCTGCTTCATTATTTTCAAACATATTGGATCTTTCAAAAAGAACTTTACAAGCTAATTCACTTTTTAATACGGGATCAAACACTCTATATACTTCTGCAAAAGATCCCTCGCCAATCTTTTTCAAGGGGATCAATTGATAACTGTTTTCCTCTTCATTAAGAGTAACTGAAATCCATAAACGATGCGTTTTTCTATTAGCCTCTGGACAATATATAATATTATAACCTCGTAAAATCTCTTTGATCTGCTCCTCATTTGGTTTTGAAATGAGCTCAGATTCTGATGTCAAATGATTTAATACTTGTAATGCAAGCAGCAACATTTTACCGCCATCAGATTTAGGATTCAAAGCATAAAAATTATCAGTAAGCTCATAAGCTAGCAAAGGCAAATAGATGTTACTACTTAAAGGTAAGTAATCAAACAATTTATTAATTAATTCAAGCAATTGGTTAAGGAGCTCGGGGCTCTTTTTGTACATAATATGAATAGATGGTGCATTTTTGTAAGTCTTGATAAACGAGATAAATTGATAGAATGAACTTTCCATCTGATTTTCACTCAAAAGTGTTTGAAAAAATTTCATCTTCTCTTCATTATAACGGTGCTTGTCTTCACTTTTTGAAGTTAACTCCCCCCCATAGTACATTTCCAGAAAATCATTTAGATCATATCCATCAAATAATTCTCGATATTTACTATTCCGAATTTCCTTCTCCATTTTGCCCGCAGCAATTGAGACTACCTCCTCTTTCCCATAAGTCGAACCCAAAAATCCGTTTAATACCCGTAATTCGTCAGGTGTTGGAGCTTCAAGAATAACTTTCGTACTTTTGGTAATCCTCCCGTAACTTCTGTATTTTTGACGAAAAAGTAAGAACACTCTGTTAAAACCATTGATATTTCGAAAAATCTCAACTAATTGATGTAATGATGATTCCATCTCTCCAGTTCCTCCGGTATGTTTTACTATAAGATAAGTACTTTCATCTTTTTAATCGATAATTCTTTCTTGCCGCAAGGGTGATCGTTCACGATAAGAAAACAAGACATCTTGTGGCACTATTACTCATGCATTTGTCCATTCCATGAGGAATTGCATTTGCCTACGTTACGCTGCATGTGGTGGACGCCACCTAACTCAAAACAATGTAACTGGAGAAAAAGGAGATTGAACGTCCTCACTTGTTTCATACGGCTCTTCCACACGCGTCCGCTTAATACCATTCCATGAGTATGAAGTTGAATTAACAAGGTTTGAATTCCCCATCCGATTCAGAACATAAATCGACAGATCAGGTACTTCCTCGTAACAACCCCATAAGGATTGTGAGTTTAATGTGTAATCAAAGTCGTACATTTCAATAACCTTGAATGCTTCTTTGATATTGTTATCATCTACGCCAGCAAACGCTTCGTCTAATGCAAATATACGAGGTGCTTCGCAGTGAGCATTTTGCAAACGTGCATCAACCGCTGCTAGGAGTGGCGTATACATCGCCATTGCTCGCTCACCGCCGGAGAAGGTGTTGTAATTGCTTTTCTTCATTTCTTTACGCTTTTCGCCTGTTTTTTCGTAGTAAATAATGAATTCATACCAATCTCGATAATCCAAGACCAACTTAATATCTTCCATGAAGGTTGGTGTACCGCTCAACTCAGATTTGCGTTTCGCTTCATACACCTTGGAACGAAAATGCTGAGCTATCCTTTTCCTATCGGGATCCGCAAGCCACATGGGATCCTTCTCCAAAAATCGAACTAATTCTATCGTATCGAGTTCTTGTTCACTGTCAGTCTTTTTCGGTGACCACTCGACATCAAACTTTAGTCCGCTGGAGTTCTGCGTCTTTTCCATTATTGTGTTGATACGTGTTACCCATTCCTTTGCATTTCGAATTTTGTTTTTTATCGTTTCTCCGATATGGTTAATCAGGATGTCTTCGTAAATCTCGCGGTCCTTTTCAGCCATTACCTCTGCAAGCGTTTTGTCTTGCTCGGTCAGTTTGGCTTTGGCAAACGACGGCGAAACACGCCGCGCCTGATACTCTAGTGTAATTTTTTCACGTCTAGCTATCATTTTAAGCATTTCAACTCGACTTTCGTCTTCAATAGTGATATGTGAAAAATCAACTTCGAATTCCACCGGCTCCATCATTAAGTTGTATTCCGGCAATCCCTTATCAGCATCCGAGAAGACGTTACCCAACTCGCTTTTATTTTTCGTTCTATCCTTCTTCGTGAGGAGTTGCCCGAACTTCGACATGAGACTCTCGGCAAGGGATTTCGTATCTGATTCGTTTTCAAGCCCAAACTTTTCACTGAATTCTTTTACATCTTGCAGAAAGGCAGTTTCCCAAGCCGAAACTAGCTCCTTCATAAACTGTTCTTTCTGAGCTCCAATCGGAAGGCGGTCACGAAGATTTTTTAAATCGTTTTTCAGGTCATTAAGTTGTCCGTCTAGCGCCCTTTGGTCCTTTGGCAATTGTTCCAGTTTATCGTTAATATTTTTGGCAAGCTCACGAATGTTATCCGCGCCAATGTCTTGTAATTGCTTTTCATAGTTTTCTATTCGAATGCCTATATTCTTGATTTGCCCATCTAGCGACAGAACAGCCGCCCTTGCATCATCCACACCATCAATAATAGCACCAATCTTGTCATCTTGATTCCTTAGAAGACTTTGTTTATCCCCTCGTGAACGGTAAGAACTCTTTAGATTTGATAACGCTCGCTCGAAATTGCGCAAACCATCACACGCATCATTTACGACTTGCTCGTTTTTCTCAATAGGGATGTCTTCGAACTCTACATTCAGGTTCCTGCTTTGTGTCTCCACCCTGGTGTTTAGTTCCTTGAATTTTTCATTTAACGACGCAAGCTCAGGTTCCAACAATTCCGCAATGCGTTTTGCAACGACTTCAAATTGTTGCTTGGCATCTTTTAGAGTAGGAAATTTCGGGAACGATTGGTACTCAACTTCAATTTTCCATTGTCGCGTTTTACTTTCATTAGAAAGCACTTCAAGCCTATCAATTTCAAACTTAAGAGCAGCAACTTTTTCTTTCAACGCTGCAATTATGCGGAGCCGCTCTTGTTCCCGCGCATGCTTTCCAATATATTTGGCTACACCATACTGCGAAGCCGTTCCGGCTATAAAGGAACCTTTAAATGACCCTTCAGCCGTTACAAAATGGGCGTCCTCATCGAAAACCGAAATCCCCTTCAGAACTGCTAACACATCATCTTGGCTCACATCGCCAGCAACCGAAACCGAAACATCTAGATACTTTGTTAGATTGTTTGGTGCCTGAGCCTGATGTGTACTAAGAACTGTTCCGGACAACGCTTCGTTATAGCGATTAGCGGGTACAATCAGCGAAGTTAGTATACCAGTTTCGGTCAGTACCGACTCCAAACGTGACTTCTGTTCCTCAGTAAGGTTTTTTTTGAAATCTACCACAGCGTAAAACGGTACGTATGGAATCCCCTTTTCTTTGAACTCGCGTAACTGGTTTTGCTTGGCTACCGGAAGTTCAGGTTCAATTTCATCAGTTCCCTCAAGAACAACGATTTCTTCTTTAGCAAGATCTCTTTCTTTAACCTTTGATTGCATTTGTGCTTCTAGCGATGCTTGCTCCTTAAGACACTGGGACACTTGTTCTTGGCGCTCACCAGAGATTGGTGACATCAACTGTTCTTCAGTCACATTTTCCAGATATCCATTAATCATCCGTTTCACGCTCGTACTGCTATTAACGCTGAGCACAAGAGCTGTTAATTCGTTTATCCAGTTTTCAAGCTCTATATAAGCGTTGTTTCGTTCCATATCATAGGTGTTCGCCAGAGTAGTGCGCTTTTCTCTTTCGTTTTCAAGAGCATCTTGTTTCTCTTCAATTTGTTGTCTCATACCATCCAGATCGCGCTTCTTTTGGTCCAGTTCTTTAACTTGTTTGAGCAGCCCTACAAGCCTTTGAAACCTAATTCTTATTTCAGAGTCCCAATTTGTAAAAATATAATTACCAATTCTTTCATTCCGTTTGAAATGGTCAGAGAATGCCAGATAGATGTCTTCAAATGCCGAATCCATTCCCAGCTCCTCCAAACTCTCCAACGCGACATTGAGTTCTTTCTCAATAGCCCACAATTCATTTTCAATATTACGCCGTTCATTATTAGCATCAGTTAATGATTTTTTCTTCAATTCATAGCGGTTTGTTTTGTCTGATTTTTCATGCGATATTCTGGTTAGCTCTTGTCTGGCAGATTGAAGAGTATCATCCAAATCCGCTATTTCATCATGCCCCAATTCCTGCCTTGCTTGCTTCAAACCTTCAATTTCACGTTCGATGTTTCGGATTTTTTGCTCGGTATCATCGTAGTCAACACTCTTAGTTTCAATATCTCTTTGTACCGTCTGCTGTTCCAAAGCAATGGCATTCCACGTGTTTTTGCTTTCCAAATAGTACTTAGCCTTCTCCGCAAATACATATGAAACATATTCTTCATAGCCTTTATCCAGTTTCGTTGCAAAACTAAGGTCATTTTGCGTTTTTAGGATTTCCCGCTGTGTTTGTTCTTGCGCTTCTACGGTAGTGGTTAAAGCGGACAATTCAGGGTCGGACAATGGTGGCAATGATTCGTTCAGCGTTTCCTTTAAATCGTCAGGCCCCCCGCCTTTGGTTAACTTAGGGCTCTTAAGACGCACGAGAACATCAGTAAAAAGTTTAAGTCCTGTTACATCCGGAAACTTGAATAGTTGCTTATTGATCAGTTCAGCGTATTCTTTACTATCAACGACCGTACCACTCTCACTGATTACTGCCGTTATTTCTTTTCTATCCAAAGGGATTTGCTCAGGTGAACCATCTAATACTTCTACCTTGTAGAGCGAAATCGGATTTGGTCCGCGCCCAATACGCCGAGAACGGTCATGAATTACAAACCCCCAGGCATCTTCCAACCTTCTGTTTTTTCGTTTGGAATGCAGTCCAAATCCTGTCGTGATGTACTGCTCCGTGTTCGTCAACTTATATTCAATCACAACATAACCAATGCGCTCGATGATGTCCTTGTTTAACGATTCTTCACCAAGCAAGATGTCATAAAACTTGCGGTCACTGGACTCAAATGGGTCCAATCGTTTAGGGTCTTTGTTTCCATCCAGCATAAATGTAAAAAGCGTGTTCATGGCAATAGACTTTCCCGCACCATTATGACCACGCAATAGCAGTCTTCCGTTCTTGAAGTAATATTCTTCATAATTAAAATACCAATAATTAAATAGGATGACTCGGTGAGGCTTCCAACGCCGTACATTGTTAGTCATCATCATGCTCCTTTATTTTTTTCTTCTTTAGGTTTTTCGAAGAATCTTCCAATTACATCGTATAGTTTCAAATCGCCTTCTTGCGTTGACAACGCTAACTTCCAATCAAATAGCATGTTTTTAATTATATTCTTAATTTCAGCGACACTCATGCTTTTTAGGCCCGTCGTCCATCCATGACTGTTCTCATCTATAAGCTGTCGGCACATAATATCCAAATCAATATTTGTTAAAATGACCGTCCCGTCTTTTTGTTCAAGGAGACTGTCATTATCGTCGATGATTTTAAGCCGCAACAACGTTGCAAACTGAACAACTAGATTTGATTCGGCATTACTAGCTGGAAAAAAACGCCGAAACGTGCCGACGTTCTCTTTTACTAAAAAAGCACTGCTCCCGTAGACATCTACATTCATATCGTAGTATTTTTCGGCATGTTCATTTAGGTGGCGACCGTACTGTCTTAAGTAATCAAAATCTACCGCCAATACTTCATGCCGATACAAGGCTGGCTCCAAAAACAGTTTCCGATACAGTAAATGCCTTCTTTCTACACCTAATTCCCGTTCCTGCGTTTCTTGAAGCAACACAATATCATTCAGCGTCAATTTTTCTTCAATATTAAAACTGATATTACGCATGAAATATTTTACAAGTCCGGTTGAACGCAGCAGCGCATCATTCGTTTCTCGGTCTTGGAAGTCTTCAATATTTTTATCCATTACTTCTATCAGACACCGCCGAACAGCTTCTTTCAATACACGGACAAGGGATAAACGGTTTTTATATCCTTCGTTACCCTTCCATGTTAACGCCGGTGTATTTTCACCGACTTTTTCCTTTGAACTCCTCGGGTAGTACGAAACGACCGCTTGGCAAACGTCCGACAACGCAAATTGTTTTGACGCCTTCCCATCCAAAAACGCAAGTACGCAGTAAAAAATGACGTAATCTTTGACTTCTTTGAAATCAGATATGCCTGTTGATGGTTGAGGTGTTACTTGAAACTTCTCGACTTTTGCAAAATCTGTACCAACAACCAATTTAAAACGGAAATAGTCCTTAAAGTAGTCGCGCAGGAACCCTTCATTTTGTTTGATTTCATAAAACAGCTCTGGATTTTCCTTGCGCACAACCCAAAAACTATCAAGCAATTGATGAATGCAATTAAGAAATTCCTGTGACAGCTTTTTCATGTGTTTTCACCTCCGTGAATGTCAGTTCGAAATCCGGCAAGAAGAGGATTCCATCCGAACAATGCAATTCGATGATATCGTTACTAGCCTTATGGAGTTTAAATTTCACGCCAAGTTCTGTGGTACCTTCATAGATGCCGTAACCAATTGGATTCAAAAGCGCTGCGCTTATCCAATCCAATAATGCTTTTCGAACAAACGGCTCAACTCCGATGTCCAAATCCTTTAGGACCAAGCAGGGCTGCTCCACGAGCGCTTTTAGTACACCTTCCTCGTACGTCAGCCGCTTCGCGAGCAACCGTTGCAGTTCGAGTGATTCCTGGCTCACTTTCGATACCTTCAAATTCTGTTTTATGGTTCTGTCGGACGGCGGTCGAATACGGTACGTCACATCTAGTTCATCCGGGTCAAAATCCCATACCGTTCCATCATTTCTATCCGAAGATTTCCGTGCGACTTTGAAATGCTGGATGCCTTCAAACCCGAATAAGTAAGAAAAAACTTTATGGGCTTCTTCCAAGTTGCAGGACTCATGCACCATGTCTGCAAGTCGTAAAAATTCTGTTACTCGGCTCTTTTTCACAAATTGCCGCTCCGCGTGAAAATGTGCAAGCTTAGACATTTTACTGATAGCATCCCGAGTGCGAACTTCAAGTTGAAATGCTTTGCTCGATTTGGTACCACTTGCTAGAAACCAGTTACGGATGCCTGTCCATACATCAAAAAAGGTATCGAAATAATCTTTATCCGATACAGCCGTCGTGGTCGGGATATTTTTCTTATAGCGGACGAGCTGCATTATAATGTTCTGAATTTTCTTCTCCGAAATGCGTGTAATAATATTTATAATCGCAGGCGAATTACGGTTAAGCTCAACCATAAAATCCGTTAAATAAGAACAAAACTGATTTTTAAATACGATGAAGGCATCGGTTTCCATCTTGCTGTCCAATTTATCACCGCTGATATGATTCAAATAATCCGAAGCATCATTATCAAGCTTTGTAAACCGTTCAAACAGCTCGTCCCATGCTTCATATAATTGAATAAGCGAAGTCGGATCCAAATCAGTTGGCACAGAGAATGCATTTAATTTTATAAGTGCATTATATAAGCGCTCAGTGAGATTTTTGTCCAACGAACCACCGCGTATACGATGAAGCTTTTTCTCCATAAAAATTAGCATTTTTTCAAACTCAATGGTATATTCCGTTAGAGAATACGTTTTTCGATTCTTAATAAGTTCTTCTAATGTAACAGCATCTGTATTAACTTGATTCAACACTAAGTTATTGTTTTGAACTAAAACCGATAAATCAGCATCTTGCTCTTCGAGAGTATAATCCCCAAACTCCGGGAATTGTTTAAGATGCGTGAAAATTTCTATCGGTAAAACTTCATTATTAAATATACGATGTTGCTCATACATGTATCTTAATATTGGACGATATCGGTGCGTTTTTTGTGTTGACAAATAACTTGCTTCTTTTATAGCACGCGTCAATGACAAATCCAAACGAAACACTCCTTTTCGAAGTCCTGTTTTACATAATTTGATAAAAGTAGTCTTTTTAAAAATTTGGAAATACTGATATTGGAGATCGGCCGAATCCTCTCCCTCCCATTACCTTTGCCTGACCGAGGGGTGAATGCCCCGATGCTTGAATCCGAAGTTAACTGAAGTTCAGACTTCCTGAATAACTTTCAAGAATATTCTTTTTCAATATAGATTTTAAAGTATTGGAACTATATTGTCTTTTTTAAAACTGCTTCTTCGAGCCCAAGAAATCAAAGTTGTTGCTAGATATGCCACCTACTTTACTTCATTCATATATTGCGTTATCATTGTCGTTTGGTAAATTATGTTAATTTCTATGTAAGCAATTATCATTATTCTTTAAAAAAGTAATGTTAAAACTAGGATAATTAACAGTGCTGAACTCTAGTGATTTATCCTCGTAGTCATCAAAGAAAAATATCTTAAACGTGCTCGCATCAATATACCAATCGCGTTCAATATATATCTCCATGTTACGCTGGTCTAAGAATTCCTGAAACTCATTTTCGTTTTTGACTTCATCAATTAGATTATTGAGATTTGCAAACTCTTCTCCAAAATAACCCGACCAGTAAATGGCTCCTGATAGCTAGCCAATTCTAGGGTTTCATTAAGCTTCATAATTAGCTCATCCAAATTATAATAGTCAGTTCCGTCATTCATGAGAGAAGGAAATAAGCTTTCAATAAGAAACTGTATTGTGTTATTTATTGTTCCAATAACTTCATGAAAATCAATTTCTCTATAAATACCAAAATGTGTTACTTTATTTCTGATTTGTCCTAATACATCAAGCGATAATAGATCACTTTCCTTAATATCGATAAAGCTCTTTACGCTATTTATTGCCTCTTTATATGAAGTTGTAAGTCTGATAATAGCTAATTTAGGTATATTGTACCATATTAAAAGAGGCTTCTGGAGTTTTTTCCAGAAGCCTCCAAAGACTTATCCTAATTCAAATCATCTATAACAAACCGTCAACTCCACCCGATTCCCTTCCCGATTATACACAACCCGCTCTACCAGCTTCTTCAACGCCCGATCCTTCTCTTCACTAGTCACCGCTTCACTCCACAACTCCCTAAACTGCCCAATCCGTTTAACAATCTGCTCCATCGTAGGATAATTGCTTTCATCTACTACCACCTTCCGTAAATTCTGCAATTCTTCCTCCAACTGCTGAATCTGTCTTGTCCTGACAGCCTTTCGTTCTAAAAATACTTGCTTCGTAATAATATCCTCTTCATAAGATTCATGTAGCTTAACAAAAGCCCGACTCTCTTTATGCAATTCCGCTTCTTTCATTTCAATTATAGCTTTCGTGTCGACAAACCCATTATTATGCATTTCAATATCCCTAATAATGTTCGAGTCTAATTGAATTACTCGATCATACAATGCATTAAAGAATTCCTCATCCAATGCCTTTCCTTTCTGCTTGCACTTATCCCATCTTTATAATGGTGATAGCAAAGCGTATTCCAATACTGTCCTTTACTTTTGCTGTAAGCTACTCTGAACTGCATTTTACAACCGCATTTTTCACAATATAATAATCCTGACAAAGGAAACAGATTTCTGCGTCCATTTGGATTCATTAACCGATTTTTGACCAACCGCTCTTTAATGGCATCATGCTCTTCTTGTGTTTTTAGTTTTTCATGTGCACCTATAGCTTTTATTTGTTCTTCTTTAGGTACAAATTCTACTTGTCCTCGCTTGGTTCGCGTCTTCCCATAGGTAATATAACCAAGATGAATTTCACTTAGCAATAAACGCTGTACCGTCACGTTAGACCATCCCTTGTCTATCCATTTGGTTTTATATTATAAGGAGTCGGTATTCGGTTATCTGTCAACCAAATAGCAATTTGCCCCAGATTATTTCCAATTAAATATTTTTCTACAATGGTTCGATAAATTGGACGCTTAGCTTCATCTACCAGTACCGCTCTTGTATTCTTATCATAATAGTAGGGAAATGGTGGCTTACCGTTCGTCCACATGCCTTTCTTAGCTCCTGCTTCTTTTCCTTGCTTCATTCTGCGCTTAATCGTTTTGTACTCGATTCTGGCGAAGATGGACATAAAATCAAACGATACATCGTCATTGTCCACTTCCAGATCGTATATCTTGCTTGGGGTGATGATTACCGTCTCCGAGTTCAAAAATGTATCTTTAATGAGTGCCCAATCCTTATTTTCTCCACGGCCTAGACGGTCAATATCCATGACGACCACACCATCATACAATTTGTCTTCGACATGCCGAAGTAATTTCTTCATTTCCTTCCGGGCCTCGATCTTTTCCCCTGAAGCCACCTCTTCATATAGCCTATAGGTCCAATTCCAACTTCCGACCAAGGCCAGAAGGGTATCCCTATGCTTCGAGAGAACGTCTTCAAATTCGCCATCATCCCGAGATTTCCTTAGATATATGGCTACGTGCTTAATTTCTTTATTTTCCACAGGCTTCTCTACTCCAAATGTGTTAAGATTCTGCCGCCTTCCAAGTAGAATGTTGAGCAGAAAAATAAAAACCGAAACGCATTTGCCCGCCTCGGTTCTCCTACTGGTTATTATTTTCCTTCATGCATAGATTCTTTCTCCCCAGTAAATACCTCAATCATCATTAATGCAACCGTTCTATAGCCTTGGATAAACGATAATGCTGATTGCAAAGAGTTTGTATCACTTTGTAAATCGAACAGCTTTTCGACTTGCTCAAAATCTTCTTCGGATAGATGCTCTTTGAGTATTTGCATGGATTCAGTGATTTTCTGATTAATCTTTTGGAATTCCGGATTACTAAATTTTATGCGAAAACCGCATAAATATTAATATGCAATTTTCGCATAAAGTAAGCTTGTCTTGGGTGATCACATTGTACAAAAGAATCCGCGACTTACGCGAAGACAAAGACCTGACGCAACAACAAATGGCTGAGCTTTTACATATTACACAAGCCACTTATTCCCGCTATGAGAATGGAAATTTGGATGTCCCGAGCGCCGTTTTAATTACTCTAGCCAACTTCCATAAAGTAAGCATCGACTATATTCTAGGTCAGACTGACAATTCCAAGCGTTATCCCGGCAAAAAAGAATAATGCGCAGCAAAAACAAGCTCATGTGACGAACCACATGGGCTTGTTAACCAAAAAGTTTCTCAGCTTGAAAGGTAAGTCCGGCCCAGTGACAGGAGACTACGAACAGAAAAATGCTACAGTTCGAGTCAATCCATCACCGTGCAAACTACCCTTTGGAGGCAGAAAATCATGGATGTAATCCTTGAAAACTGTGCTGGAAATGAATGTCCATCAGGAAAGCATTGTCTGCACGCATCCCATACCTAATATCAAGGGGAACTACACTATTGCCTTTCCTCAATAGCCTGCTTGGTCTTGTTTTTTATTTGTTTCAATAATTCTGTTTCGGGAAAATCCGTTTCAGGTAATGCCAATAAATCAGGTATGTCCTTGTAATGCAGGATAATATGATCTAATTCCTCGTTCTCAATTATTCTCATTAACTTATCACTAATATATCCGGCCACGTTAACCTCGATCCCGCTTTCTTTTCCGAAACAAGCGGTATCTCTGATGATTTTTAATATTGCCGGGTGGGTTGGGTCATGATATTCTGATCCTCTGAATGTTCCCAAGGTCAGCATGGTAAGATCATTGATCCCTATAGTGATATTGCTGACGTTTAATTCAGAAAATTCCTTCAGCAACAAATACACGGAAGGGATCTCTAACATAATTCCGTATTTACCTTTATAATTCAAATCATTAAGCAAACTAATGACTTCTTTTAGTTCATCTGGGTCCTTGATATAGGGAATTAAAATATTCAGATTACTGTATTTTGTTGATAAATCGCTAATTAATCTCAATTCCTCCTTAAATGTTTCCTTGAATTTCAGACCACGGCGGACACCTCTCATACCCAGAATATAGTGCTTTTCCTCAAATATTGCATCCACACCTTCCAGTACATTAATTTCCGGGGTGACAAATTCTGTGGTCCGATACCAAACTTCTTGCTTATTATATTTTTGGCAAACGCTCTCTACATAGGCGTACAAGGTATGCTTCGCATCGTGGGTCGTAATATACTTCCCGATTTTCCTCAAGATATATTCTCCACGTATCATCCCAACACCATCAAATCGTTCTTCGGGCAAATCAGGAGGCGTTTCACCATTTAACGCAATACGATACTTCATCATCCCATCAACTTTCTATTTTAATTTAAAATAGACCAGAAACTTATAAACTATATAGATTGAACTTGTGATTGTTATAGTTTAGGTTCGGTCGTGACTCCAGAGAATGTTTGGACTTCCGGCCGCTGCCCGTCTGCAGATTTCTTGATTCAATAATGCTGTCCGCGGTGGAAATTTAGTCTGCTGGTGTTTTCCAAAAATACACCCGTACCCGATAAGCCTATTGCCCCAGCAATATTTTGGCATAGGGCGAATCAATGGGCATCATGATGACCGGCTCATTCTTCAGCGTAGTCACATAACTTTCCAGCGTACGGTAGAAGCTGTAGAACTCAGGAGACTTGCCATAGGCCTGATTATAGATTTTGGCGGCTTCACCTTCGCCTTCAGCGATTATTTTCTTGGAGTCGGCTTCGGCCTGGGCCATTAGCTCTCTGGAGGTTCGGTCTGCCCTGGAGGTGATTTTCTTGGATTCCTCGTCGCCCTCGGACAGATACCGCGCGGCAATGGATTGGCGGTCCGAGATCATCCGGTTGTAGACACTTTGTTTGTTCTCTTCCGGCAGGTCGGTACGTTTGATCCGTACGTCAATCACTTCAATCCCGTAATTATCACGGGTCAAGGCGTCAATTACGTCTTTGGTTATCTCATCGTTGATATTGCCCCGTCCGGTGTCCTCACTGATAATATTCTCATAATTGACCTCCGACAGCTTGCGGCGCACCGAGTTATATACGGCTTCATCAATACGCTGAATCCCGCCGCCTACTGATTGTACGGTTCTCAGAAACTGCGAGGGGTTGGTAATTCTCCAGACGGTATAATTATCAACCACAATCGGCTTCTGGTCCTTGGTCAGAATGCTGGTCGGCGAGCTTTCGTACGTCATCTGATATTTAGGAAGCTCCGAGACATTCTCGATAAAAGGAATCTTCAGCTTCAGCCCGGGCTCCTCCACGGCACGCATCGCTTCACCGAAACGGAGGACTACCTTGTATTCGCCTTCCTTCACTATATACATAGAGCCGGAAAGCAGGATAACCAGAACTACGGATGATATCAGTGCAATAATAGTGTTTCTTTTCACTTAGCATCTCCTCCTTGCGGTGTGGCCGAAGCAGGCGGATTCACAGCTGCCGGGGCAGGCGAGCTGCCTGAAGTACTGCGCATCAGCTCATTCAGCGGCAGATAATTCACGGTATCGCTATTCGAGTTGGTAATGAAGATTTTGGCGCCAGGCATAATTGTCTCCAGCGTCTCCAGAATCAGCCGGCTTTCGGTTACGCTCTTATTATTGCTGTATTCGGCAAAAATCGCATTAAACCGGGCTACATCGCCCTGCGCGTTCAGGATCCGCGATTTCTTCTCGCCTTCGGCCCTCTCCAGCAGCGCTTGCGCTTCCCCGCGTGCTTTTGGAATGATATCATTCTCATATTTCTTGGCGTTGTTGATCTTCGTGTTCTTCTCTTCACGGGCATTGGTTACCTCGCGGAAAGCTTCCTCTACCTGGCCGCTTGGCGGCTCAATATCCTGGAATTTGATATCAATAATCTGAATGCCGGTGTTGTATTTCTTCTGCAGATCGACGAGCAGTTCTCTGACCTTATCCTGAATAACCGTCTTTCCGTCGGTAATCGCATAGTCCAGCTTCTCGGAACCAATTACTGCACGGATCGAGGAGCTTGCCGAGTTACGCAGGAATTTGTCCGGGTCGTCAATGTTATACAGATAATCGCGGATGCTGCTGATTTTCCACTGTACTACAGCATCGGCAGATACGATATTCTCATCGCCGGTAATCATCATCGCTTCATCATCAACCGCTACAGTCCCTTCAGCTTCCTGACGGTACCCGATATGTATCCGCTGGGTCAGCTCCGCCGGCACCGTAATCACCTGCTGGATGGGATACGGCCATTTGAAATGAAGGCCTGCCGAGGATTCGTTCGTATACTTGCCAAATGTAAGAATAGCCGCACGTTCCTGCTCCTGAACGGTATAGAATGAAGAAGAGCCCAGAAAAATCAGCACAACGGCGGCAGCTATCCCCATTCCAATCTTCTTGTACATTCCCGGCTTCAGCTCCGGCAGCTTGCGTCCCTGCATCGGATTGTCGCCATTTTGGTTCATGAAATTCAAGATGCATCGCTCCTCTTTGCGTATTTAAGTCTCTATAAAGGAACATATACGCAAATAAAACAAAAAAGTCGCAGCTTTTGCAACTTTGTTCAAGTTTTCTGGATTTTGCTTCATTTCCCTCTTGTATTCCTGATGAAAAGATGAAAACTCTGATATCCGTTAAAAATAGAAAAAAACGGCATAGTTGCCCACTGGCAGGCTACGCCGTTTTGATAAAAGGGTCGTTCTAAGGATTATTGTATGCCTTGCATGATTGCATCAATAATGCCTTGCTGAGTTATGGTGTTGTTCGTACGGTTGAACAGCGCAAAGCCATGCTGGCCGTTATAGCCATTATCCCAATAAACCGGCACTGCCTGGAATTGTTTCGCTGCTGCTGTTACCGCTTTGGCATACGCTGCACGATACACGTTATTGCTGGAATCATAGGCAGTTTTGTCGATGGAACCGAACTCACCGATCACTACCGGGTAGCCTTGGGTAACAAACTTATTATACATCGATTGGAGCTGCGAATTCAGGTAATCCTCTTGTCCCCAAGACGATTTTTTGGATGGGTTCGTGGCCGATGCCCCCCATTGCGTAATCGTCCCTGATTCTTCACCTGCAAAATCCCACGGCGAATAGTAGTGTGCGGAGATCATAATTCTTTTTTCCGAACTGGGGATCGTAGAGGACCGGTACGTATCGGTTGGCAGAACAAAGCCGTAATTGCCGGCAGTGTAGTCAATATTCGTATTCCAGCCCGGAATCAGCAGCCATCTTGCACTATTGTTGCCGCTGGTTTGTCTGACCGTATCCACGAAGATTTGATTGTAAGCATTAAGGTTGGCGTAGTAAGCAGAATTCGGATTACCATAAGTACCGTCAAAAACCTCGTTCATGGACTCAAAGATTAGCCGCTCGTCATAGCCCACAAACTTGTTGGCAATTTGCTGCCACACAAGCTTATATTTCTCTTTGATGACAGTCTGGTTGCCGCCATTCACCAGAAGCCACCCGCCTTGAACGGTATTGTACCCGTCCCCGTGAACGTTAATGACCACATACAGGCCTTCGTTGTAGGCATAGTCTACAACCGTTTTCACACGATCCAGCCATGCAGAATTAATCGTGTAAGAGGGAGCGCTTCCAATATAATTCAAGTAAGAAACGGGGATACGAATTGTTTTGAATCCTGCAGCTTTCACCTTTTTGATCAGTTCTTGAGTAACAACGGGATTCCCCCAAGCAGTCTCGCTCGGCGTACCATTCGAAGATGCCTCAAGCTGATTTCCTAAATTCCATCCGGCGCCCATTTCGCTGACAATTTGGGAAGCCGAGAGTGATCTGAAATCCGTTGTAATGGGGGTTGCCGCAGCTGCCCGGGCACTCCATCCGGTCAAGGCAACCGAAGCCAGCAGCAAAAGAGCTAAACTATAAACTCCATATTTTTTCATTTTGGCCAGCATGTCAAAACCTCCGTTTTTTTTGTGGTTGTGCATCTTGCAAACGTTCACAAAAAAGCAAACTCCATTGACCACACTAAGAGCCGGAATACCCCCTTTCCGAATCATCTAACTTCCGCCAAGGAAATAATCTAGTATTGTTATAAGAATAACATATTTATGGAAAATAAAGTATATTTTTTGTGAACATCATGTTAACTGATGAAGAAGCGTGCCTAAGGATATTCCGGACTTAAAGGGGAAAACAGCTATTGTAACCGGAGGTGCTTCTTTGAACACAAACATCCCGCAATCCATTCATGATTGCGGGATGTTTGTGCTTATATATCCTCAGGCAAAAACATATTCTCCTTCACCAACCCGGATCGTCTGTCCTTTTAATGCTGGTGAATCTGTTGTAAACAGAACCCGTTTGAAGCGGTTCTCATCCCCTTGCACGAAATCAAAAGATTGATCTCCAATCTTAAGGCTGAAGAGGTTGGCCGCTGGCTCAGCAACGGACAGTCCGAACAGCTCTCCCCAATGCCCGGCGGCAGCGGCAGGATCTGAGACGTGGAATACCGCGCTCACGATTTCAGCATTTCCCGCAGGATGGGGCTGAATGACGCCGGATGCCGTTAGGCGTTCCGCTCTCTCTTCATCCGTCCCGTTCCATTGAATGATAAACGGGTAGACCAGTCCCTGAAAGTCGCCGTCAATGGTCATCATCCGCCACTGTATTAGTCTGCCCCCGTTATCCAGACGGCGGCCATCGATGATAGGAGATAGTGATAACCCTGCTGCCTTCAAGGAAGCGGCGATCTCATCAATATCATCCGTCCGGATTACAACTCGGCTTAAGGCTTCATGCTCCGGAAGAACTTTAACGGCATCCCTCACGACAATATTGTGCTCCGTTGCCTTTGCCAATTCCAGATTCTCAATGCCGAGAAACTCAAGATAGGTTAGCCCAAAATAACTTAAGGCATTATGGGTTCCCCAATCCCTATGGGACCCTCCCTTAAAAGCAACCAGACCATGCTCTCCAAAGATTTCAACCGGTTGTTCCAGATTATTGACATAGTGCACTAAATGATCCCATTTCAGCGTTGCCATTATTCCTTCACTCCCAGCTCAGTAGTCCGCTTTACGGCTGCAAGGACACTTCTTTGCAGTCCGGCCGCGAAATCACTGTTGTTCAGCTCGTACAAGCCGTGAATGCCGACTCCGCCGGGCGAATTGTTAATATCAAGCAGCTGTCTTGGATGCAGACCTGTCTGCTGCAGCATCACAACCGCTCCCATAACATTCTCCAGCGCTACCTTCCATGCCTGCTCCCGCGGCAGTCCGGCGAGTACGCCGGCATCCGCAAAGGATTCAATGAAATAATAGATATAATTAGGTCCGGCCACACCGAAGCCGGTAAAAATATCTATGTATGACTCCTCCAGATATTGCACCTTGCCGAACCCGAGCAGGAACTTCTCCACTTGATCACGGGCGGCGCAGGCATTTAAGGCGACACCGCTATATCCGTAACCCGTATCGGTCAATGTATTGGGAATAACCCGGATAATAGGGCGTTCAGCGCCAAAATATTCACCTAGCTTCACAATCGTTACCCCCGCCACAATCGATACGACTGCGGCGGCAGGTGAAGCGAATTGCCCTACAATTTGTCCGAGTGCAGCCAGATCATCCTGCGGGCGGACGGCAACAACAATTAAATCTGCTGCAGACAGGTCCTGCTCCTGCGAACGGTCCGTTTTTACACTATATTTGGTATTCAACAGCTGAAGACGTGCTTCGTTAATATCCGTTACACTGATTTGATCCGCAGACAGGGTAGCATTGGCAATACATGCGCGGATCATCGCTTCCGCCATCTGTCCTCCACCAATGAAATGAATTCTTTGCTTGGTCACCTGTATTCACTTCCTTACTTAATTGTTCTCCCATGCCTCAGGCAGAATGAAGCCATCATATTTCTCCAGGCCAAGGATGTATTCTTCGAACTCTTTGGATTCATACGCTGCCTTCAAGTCTTTGGCCCACTGGGTATCTGCATCCTTTTTGTTAACCGATACTATGATTCTGTGCTGCAATGGCGTATTTTCAATCTTGAGGGCATCCGTAATCTTTCTGTCCGGTGAATTCGCAATATAATTGCCGTTTACAACACCATAATCAACATCTTGAAGGGATACCAGAATTTGCGCAGGGTCCAATATTTTAATATCAATATTATATTTGTCCGGCTCCATACTGTTAATGTTGAAATCCGCTACGCCTGCTCCTTCTTTAATTTTAATCCAGCCCAATTCCTCCAGAATACGCAGCGCGCGCTCCTGGTTAACCGGATCGTTGGGAACAGCCACTGTTGTGCCATCCTTCACATCGTCAAGAGTTGTATGATTTACGGAATATAGACCTTGCGGGGCACCTGGAACATAGGCAATCCCTGTCATGTCTGCACCAATTTCTTCATTGATAGCCTCCATGTAGGCTGTGCTTTGGAAGATACTTGCGTCAATAGAGCCTTCCTTCATCGCCGGATTGACTTGCATGTTTTGAGAGAACGTTTTAATGTCAACCGTATAGCCTTGTTTCTCCAGGATCGGCAGAATGGATTGACGGAATTGCTCCTCATAGGTTCCAACACCAAATCCAACGGTAAGGTTCTTCTTATCCCCGGAGCTCTCTGCCTCCTTATTGCCGCAAGCCGTCAACACCGCCAGAACACCTATCAACATCACTAACATTAACTTCTTCATTACCGTCATCTCCTATTCAAATACTGAGTTTTTTAGTTGTTCCAACGCCTCATCTGTTACATTTAGCGGAATTGCACAGTTTGGCGAGAGAATAAAAGGCTGGTTTTTCATTAACGTCAAAGCTTCCTCGGCCTGCTTTTGAATTTGCTCAAGATTGTTTACTGCAAACAATCCGTGATCAACACCGCCTACTTTGGTAGATTTCAGATTTGCTTCCAGCCCCGGATTTCCTTCGGCTATAGTATCCCAGCTGATCCCGTCAATACGATAATCATTGAATTTCTCAGGCTGGGCATAAGCTCCACAGGTATGAAGGATGTTTTTGCCATAGCTTGCGGCCTCCAGGACAATAGAATCATAGGGTCTGGACAGCTCATCGAACATCGCTTCATCAAATAAGCCCGGATGTGCTGTACCTGTGACTGCATAGAACAAGCCGTCTGAACCCGCTTGCTGCAGCTCTTGCACATAATCGGCTAATGTTAATGAAATCACATGCAACGCATGATGTGCCGCCGCCCTATGTTCCTTAAACAAGGATTCCAGAGTAACAGGCTGCTCAATGCCAAACACAGTTTTGGTTACGTAAGCAGAACGCCCCACGATAAACAACAGCACCGTTAATGGTGAGAATACCGTCTGGATTAGCGGTGTGTCGGGCAACCCTTGACGAATTATTCTAACCGCCTCCAAGTGCTCGAGCAGAGGCGCAGTCCGGGTTGCCTTTTTCACCTCGAGTTCCCAGAGATTATCGGCTGTTGGTATAACGGTCGTTGTCTGCCTGGGAAATACCGTCTGATAATCCGTAAAGTCATACCGGTTTCCCCAGGCTTCAGCTAAGTAGGTTGCTCTCGGATTAATTTTGACCCAGTCCCAGGCATATTTTTTCGTAAAAGAAATCGTTGTTGCCGCCAAATCTTCCGCATTTTGTTCTTTGTCAATAAAGTGGCGCCATCCGCTCACAATCGGACGATCCGCCCGTTCTCCGGATAATATGGACCGGAACCGATCCTGCTTGCTCCATTCACTCACCTGCCGTTCCCTCCTTTTATCAGCGATAGCTAGTAGCGGCGAATTTTTCTGGCCAGCGTGTTGCCTAAAGATTGAATTCCTTGCACAAAAATGATGAGAATAATTACGGTGGCTACCACTACTACGGTGTCAAAACGCTGGTAGCCGTATACTATGGCCAGGTTTCCAACTCCGCCGCCGCCTACCGTTCCGGCCATTGCAGTTGCACCTATCAACCCTATAGTTGCTGTTGTCAATGACAGGATTAATGATCCGACCGCTTCCGGCAGCAAAAAGTACCAGATGACCTGAAACGGAGTAGCCCCCATTGCCTCCGCGGCTTCAAGAATTCCGGGGTTCACTTCAAGCAGGGAGTTCTCTACCAAACGTCCTATGTAGGGTGCGATATAGATAATCAGGGGTACAATCGCTGCGCTCGTTCCAATCGAGGTATGAACAATTGCCCTTGTTACCGGAACAATTGCAACCAGCAAAATAATAAAAGGCAGTGAGCGAATGATGTTGATCACCGGATTGAGTATGGAGTAAAGGGCTTTGTTCTCCAAGACGCCACCCGGACGAGTGATTACGAGCAATATCCCGATTGGAATCCCGAGCAGGGAACCAAGCAGCAAGGAGACCCCTACCATTTGAATCGTTTCTAGGATTGCCTGTATAAATTGTTCACCTGTTATTGTTGTCGAGAACATAAGATTTCACCTCCTCTACGCTTACTTCATTTCTTTTCAGGAAAGATAAAGCACTGTTAATCTCTGCCCTCTCTCCATTCAATTGAATGATCATTGTCCCCAGTGTCATTTCCTGAATCTCGGTCGTATTCGCAAATAAAATATTGACCTTTATACCGCAGGCACGGATCATCCCATACAGGATGGGCTCTGATGCGCTTTCTCCAACAAAATTAAGTTTATAGATCTGGCTTCCATGTTCTGCTCTTATTGACTTTTGAACGCTGGATGTCATGCTGTTCTGAATAACGGTCTTCACAAAATTTTGCGTGGTCTCATGCTTAGGATGTCCGAATACATCCAGAACGCTTCCTTGTTCTATGATTTGTCCCTCTTCCATCACAGCCACCTTGTTGCAAATCTCTTGAATGACAGACATTTCATGCGTAATGATCATCACCGTAATGTTGTATTCGGCATTGATTCTTTTCAGCAGTTGTAAAATGGACCTTGTAGTCTGCGGATCCAGGGCAGAAGTCGCTTCGTCACACAGAAGGATCGACGGATTCGAAGCAAGCGCTCTGGCAATCCCGACCCGCTGCTTCTGTCCTCCCGACAACTCACTCGGGTAGCTTCCGGCCTTGTCGCTTAATCCAACAAACTCAAGCAGCTCCTGAACCCGCTTGCGGATTTCATCCCTGCTCTTCTTCAGCAGAACGAGAGGGATCGCAACATTGTCAAATACTCTCTTCGATTCTAACAGGTTAAAATGTTGAAAAATCATGCCGATATTTTTCTTGGCGGCCCGCAGCTCTTTATCGCTGTATGCCCCCAAATCATGACCGGCTACAAAAACCTGTCCTTTTGTCGGTCTTTCCAAATAATTGACTAAACGGATTAAAGTGCTTTTCCCGGCGCCGCTGTAGCCGATTACCCCGAATATATCGCCTTTTTCAACCTTTAAATCGATCCCTTTCAGGGCATCAATCGTAATTTCTTTCCGGGTGAATGTTTTGTATACATTCCTTAATTCAATCATGTTCATTCCCCTCAATCATATTGTGGATTTAAGCTTTGGGATTAAGCCTTCTCTTGCAGCTCCGCAAGTGCCCGCTCGGCCAATGAAGCAAAATACTTGGCAGCAGGAAGTATAGCAGCCTCATCCACATCGAAACGGGGATGATGCAAAGCATAGGCCGGCCCTGTTCCGATATTTACAAACGCACCCGGTATCTGCTGCAGATAGAATGAGAAATCTTCTCCGCCCATTTGCAGCGGAAGTTCATGCACATCATATCCGGCATCTAAGGCGACCGCCTTGGCAAAGTCAGCCCATTTCCCATGATTCACAGTTGCAGGCGGGCCCGGATACCAGTGCAGCTGCGCTTCAGCCCCGGCTCCTGCGGCAATTCCTTCAATGATCCGGGTCATCTGGATGGGAATATGGCGGCGGATCTCTTCATTGTAAGTCCGGACCGTACCTTCCAGCTCAACCCGTTCCGGCAATACATTCCATGTGAAGCCTCCATGAATTCGGGTAACACTTAACACAACCGGCTCCAGTGAATTATTTTGACGGCTTACGATGGTTTGCAGCATTGTAATCATCTGCGCTGCGGTCACAATCGTATCTACACCTTTTTCCGGAGTAGCGGCATGAGCGCCAACACCTTTTACGGTAATTTCAAACCGGTCAACACCTGCCGTTAAAGCTCCCGTTCTCGTTCCGAAAGCTCCTGTAGGCAGATCCGGTGAATTATGCAAACCGAATATAGCAGCTACATCCTTTAGTCCTCCTGAAGCCAAAACCCGTTCCGCCCCGTGGCCTGTTTCTTCTGCCGGCTGGAACAATACTCTGACCCTTCCCGGCAATTCACTTTCATGCTCCTTCAACAACAAGGCAGCACCTAAGATGACAGCCGTGTGGAAGTCATGGCCACAAGCATGCATTCTTCCCGGTATCTCCGAGGCAAAAGCTAATTCCGTCTGTTCTTCTACCGGCAGTGCATCGATGTCGCAGCGGATAGCCACAATGGGCCCGTTGCCTTGTCCGATCTCGGCGATAAGCCCGGTTTCTAACGGAAGGTCCAGGATACGGATATTGGCAATTGTCAGCCATTCCCGCAGCTTCTCTGTAGTTCTGAACTCTTCATATGCCAGCTCAGGTTCCCGGTGCAGGTTTCTCCGAACGTCTATCAATTGACTGGCTAAAGCCTGATCCATCTCATGTAGTGGAGCCATAGGTGAAGTAATCCCCTTTCGTTATACTTCTACAATCCCTTTGATGTGCTCAAGGGCAGCAGACAGGCTGCTTAAAATATGATCCCGCATTGCTTTTTCTGCGCCGTCTTCATTTTTGTCGGCTATCATTTGCAGGATATAATTATGTTCTTCATCCGCCTGTGTATTCCAGTCTCCATGCATCGAGACATAGCGGCAGTAGCGAAGCGAATGATCTCTTAATTGATTCAGAACTTTCTCAAATGTTTTCAGCTGACTGATTTCAGACAGATAATCGTGGAACTCAAAGCCATAGGATACAAAATCCTGTTTGTCGCCTAGCTGGAAGGAATGCTTTAATTTTTCCATCATCATAGTTAAATTCAGAATATCTTTGTCGGTAGCATGCTTGGCTGCACTTCTTGCAATATAGCCTTCAAGCATGCTGCGGATAAGAAATACCTCTTCAACCTCTTTGATGGTTACTGAGGCCACGCGCAGCCTCCCATTAGGCTGGCGGACGAGGAAATCCTCATTCTCCAATCTCTGGACAGCCTCTCTCAGCGGAGTGCGGCTGACCCCGAGCAACGCCGCCAGATTTTCTTCATTGACCGCCTGATCCGGCTCTAACTCGCTATCAATAATTTTTTGTTTTAATGCATAATAGGTATTATCCTTTGACAACCTTCGTGACCGCGTCTCCATATCTATATACCCCTCATTAATAATTTTCGGAATGCCCTTAAAAATAATTGTATAATTGTATACAATTATTAATTAAAGATTAAATACTTGATTATTTGAAAACCGTTCTCTGCTTTCCAAGCTTTTTTCATACTATAATCCCATTATTCCCACTAGTCAAGTATGTTTTGTATATCGACAAAAAATGCAGATTTGGGTAAAGTATTGGCACCAATATTCTGCGCCACAGCAGGATTGACGGTCTGTCCGTCAATCCGTATACTTCCAGAGTCAAGTTGCATAAAACCGCAAATACACTTGAAAAGAACGGTCTTCCCCGAGCCATTCCGCCCAATGATTCCATGAATCCGGCCGGCCGCGAATTTGGCTGTCACCTGATTGAGCGCTGCCGTTTCCTTAAACTGCTTGGTGGCCTCCAAGATTTCAACCTTATAGGTCAAATCAATTCCTCCCTGTATTGAAATAAATAGTTATTTCTTTCTATTGGACAGTTTCGAACTGTTTTCTTACAAAAAAACAAAAAAAAGCAAGAGGGTATCATGCACTCAATGAGCATTATTTCCCCTCGCTTAATTTTTTGATTAGAATTAAAATCATTACTTGAAATTATCGCCATACACTCAGTTAATAGGAACTCCATCTAATAATGCTACCAATATATTTTACGTACTGACAGGATATTCGAGTTTAAATTTAAATTGCTGCTGGAATTTCAACTGTAGCTGAATTAGCTGGACTGAGGGTCAGTACTCCTTGTAGTACAGAAGTAACACTTCCCGTCATCCTTGTTCTATAATAGCCATCGACAGTAATGTTTGAAAACGTGGCTTGATTCGCAATAAAATTAGTTAATGGCCCGGTATACGTGAACAAAGCATTTCGCTCATTAGTCCAAACAAACAAAGAACTAAGCTGCAAAAACATTTGCAGGTTTACGTATGATATTTGTACTCCTGGGAGAAATGTTGCAGTCCAATTTGAAACAATTGTTCGATAGGATGGAATTATTGATATGATTAATTCACCATAAGGAACTGCACTAGGTACTACAGAAAAATTCTCTGCCTCAGCACTTGAGATACTATTCTTATTTTGAATAACATCAGATTCTTTGTAAAAATATAATGTTTGGGTTTCTGCTCCTTCAGGAATTACACCTGAAGATATCACAGTCTGACCATTTTCACCGACTGTTTGAGTATAGTTTTGACTTATAGAAATAACAGATGGAGCAAATTCATTAGCAGGATTTGTAGATACGTTACTTTCTGCAAATACTGAACTTGAAACTGAAAGCATCAAGATAATTGATGTAAACAAAGTAAAAAATTTCCTCAAATTAACCACTCCTACTATATTCTTTTTTTAAGATATCGGCCGGAAATCTTAATAAAGATTATATATTTATAGAATTGCAACATTATTCAATTTTTGTAACAAAAAAACACTTTTTTATGATAAAATGTTTCATAAACTGATATTGGGAGGTCCATGTACTATGAATAAATATCGTTTTGCAAATAATAAGATATATTACTTGCTTACAGACAATCTAGTTTTGGTTATGGAAGCTTCTAAAAAAAAAGAATACAGTATAGAAAACATCTGGGATTACTCAATCCTATATCTAAAAGATAACAAAACAAGTTTTGAAGAATTTAATCCCAGGACTTCTGAAGAAACCGGAGGGTACTTTTTTAAACAATCTGATATAGAACAGATTTTTCAAATCATAATAAATGAAGCTCCGTGGTGAGGATAAAGTTGCTTAAAGTATTTCGAGAGTGCTTTAGCATTGGTGTTGCTTAATGCTCTATCTCTCCTTTGTCCAAGAATTATTATTTCTGTATTCCAACAAATACGACTATACTACAAAAAAAGCGAGAGAAATGTTATGCCCACAATAGTGAGCCTAATAATCTCTCGCTTAACTTTTTGAAATAGAGCTAATCTCGTTCTATGTTTGCATCATATTCCTGCGTGCTGATCGGAACCACTATTCTACATCTGTGCCAAATTGTGCAGCAACCGCATGACGGACAGACTGCTGCATTGCAGAATAATTAGCAGGAAGCTTCGTCGCATTTCCAAAAGTAACCTGTGTATAGCATTCTGTTGCTTCTCCAGTCTCTGTGTCGTGTGCCATCCCTACCTCTGCCTTCAGAAGAAAGCAAAATTGAATATCTATAACCCCATCATCCTCTCTGTATATTCATATCACGTCTACAGAATACAATAATCGATAGGGTGCTCATTAACAGTATAGACACCGCAAGAACGCTCACAGCATAGGCTGGAGAAGGCATCTGCCCTGCACCTCCCCAGTCCAAATAAAACATACTGCTCCAGTTAAGCGGCGATACATAATAGATGACACGACCATAAGCCATCTGCCCTGCATAAACTGAAAAATAGGAAATGAAGGTAAATATGCCTGCCGCGATCAATCCGCTCAGCCTGCCTATAACTACCTGAAAACTGAAGATGAGGACACCGATGAATACCGACACGAGCCAAAATAGCCCAAAGCTGATCAGCATAGCGGGAAGAGCCGAGAACATTGTAATCACAGGAGAACCGATTTCCGCGTATGGAGTAATATTATATTTGTTCAAGCTTCCGCGATTGAATGCAATCGTCTTTAACACCGTCCCCCAGTCAGAGCTAAATTTGACATTTGGAATGAGAACAAGCATGGACATGAGCGTAAAAAAAGCAGTGTAGACAAATGCAGCAAGCACGATATAGAGCAGTTGTCCAATTGCCCAATCGCGTTTGCTCATGCGGATCATCAAGAAGGGCGTATGGTTATCAGTAAACGGAGCATCGCAAAACAGCAAGGCAGTCAGGCAGCCGAAGATGTGGAACATGACAGGAACACTCATTAAATAGGGAAATACCCAGGGGGATACGTCAGTATCCACAGCAGCAGAATAGTCCGCAATCCAAGAGAACATCCAGAGTGAGAAAGCTCCAACCACAACTGCAAGTGTATAAATCCGAGGGGTAATCTTCCATTTTTTGAAGTTGAGCTGCGCACAGAGCCATATGGTTTTGCAATCAATCATGACGCACTCTCCTTCCGATTTGTGCGATTGTTCCATACCCCAGCAGCCAAATTAAACACAGGACCACCCCGAGCTTAAACAACAATGCAGTTAAAGGAGAACCAGCATGATAAGTTCCTTCCACAAGCATGCCTATTTGCAAGAAGAATGGAATATCCCAATTCCTGGTCAGTCTTAGCAGAACAAAATAAAGAACGACCGGGGCTGTCAAGGCCGTCTATTTGTTCGGGATATAGGCCGAAATCCATAGGGCCGCTACTGCAAACAACGCAGAGGATAAGGACAAATGCGCCGCCGCACTGAGCAAGTAGAGCCAGGGCATTTCAGCGTCCAATAACGGAGCGTACGCATCACCGGTCTGAAAATTCGTATACAACGGCAGCTGGGTCCATAATAGCAACGTATGCAGCAAAATTCCGGTAAAGGTTGCTAAAAAACCCGAACAGGCACTCATCATCACTTTGCTAATGGCGTATGCCCGTACACCCGAGCGAATGATCCAAAAGCTGACCGCTCGCTCCTCCCATTCCGAAGCAAAGGTAATGGCAAACGGAATTAACGGTAATATTCCGACAATCAATGGAATATTACCACTCCCGCTTATGATCGCAACAGACAGCACATCAGACTGCGGACCAATCATGCCAAGTGAGGTCATCAACATCACCAACGTTACACTAATGAAACTGAGCAGAAAATGCCAGGAAAAAATCGCTAGGCGGAATCCGATATGCAGTAAAGAAATAAATAATTTCATTAGGATGAGTCACCTCATCCCGGACATTTTTTCACCAGTTATTGCATTGACAACAAACTGGCTGTAATCGTCGAAAGGAAAAGTTGCTTTGTTATTGGGATCTGACCATACAACAGGCTTGGCAATCCGGAAAACCCAAGCCGGGATTAACTGATAAGCATCTCCATCCGGAATGGACACGTAACAAAGTTCAGCAGACACTACCTTCGTCCCTTCATCCAGCAGCAGATCCTCATATTCTTTAAACAAAACCTGCAAGGCAGCAGCAGCGCCAATGAGCGGCTGCTCTTCGCTTCCATTTGAGGCTTCGATATCAAACAAATTTTGAGCAATTATACTTGTTGCTCCATTCTTGGTGAAGGTTACGCTAATTATAGAGTTCTTCATTATGTTGCCATTAGGACCACTTGCCATCCCTTTCCCCCATTCCCACGGTACATGAACGAAAGGAATTGTATCGATCTGTTTGTAAAAAGTGAAACTGGTAGGCCTCATCTTCTTCCGAGAGGCTTATTTCCTCCGGATTATCCTGATCCTTGTTTTCCTCCAAGTAGAGGGCATAATGCTGGCGCATCGTATCCAAATCCAGAGAATACGTTGCAGCAAGGATAAGCGGCGGAAACCCGATGGCCCCTAATTTCTTTTCTACGCTTGCCAGGGCATCCGTGTAGCTCATGAAAGACAAGTCAGCGGTGGAAGCGTAGTCACTCCGTGATCTGCTCTTTAATAGCTGTTCGTTCATGTCTGGAGGCCCGACTGTGTTAGTTATCACATAGGAATATTTGTCTTTTTGATTGTTGATCTGCACTGTATATGACAACCCCCCATCGACCTCCACCTTTTTGCCGAATTCCTTTCCGCCATCATATACGACAAGGTACTCGGCAAAAAACTTGTCTCCGGTCTGTACCCACGTTCCAACTGCTTGTACTTCCGAAGCGACAACTTCTTTGAGTAAAAGTTCATTTTTTACGGTACCGGGGTCCAATTCCAGCATATCCGCTTTATATATTTTAGCGGTGGACAGTTCGTGAACCTTTGCCGCATCGAATGCAATCGAAAGATTTTTGGGTAAAGTTGTATTTTGTAAATATGTGCTCAGGTCTATATCTTTCAATGATTCCACGGCGCCAGGAAAATTTTTACAGGCAGCGAAAGGAAGCAGAAGCATCACACTGAGAAGCAGTGTCAGCGGTTTTCTCATCGAAAGTAAGACTCTCCTTATCCCAAGATTATGTTAAAAATGCAGGTGGCGAGTTCACCTGCATCATCTGGAACGTCAATTGCCTCTCAATTTATTTCGTTTATTTTATGGAGACCAGCTACCGACTACATAGTAGTCAATGAAATCAAAGTTAGAAGGATAAGCTGACAAAGCATAATAAGTGCCTACTCCACCGTAACCGGAGTTATAAGAAAATCCTCTATATCCCGACGTGGATACATTCGTCACGATATTGGTTGCATTAATAGAACTGTGATTTAACCTGCATTTAACTCGCATTTATGCAAGCCAAATTATGACCCTCCTGTTTTTGATTTGAGATAGTAGTTTTCCTTTCATCATTATACCTCATACGCCTTCAATATTTTCCCTTATTTTAGAATTAATATGTCTTTTATTGGAATGTAAATAGATATAATACCTTTATTTGGTATGTCTCTTCATTTCCCTATATAGCTGTGGGAACGCAATGATAACACCATATTTCAAAAGAAGGTTCTTTTGTTTTTTCAAAAAGTATCAGTTAAAGCAGCTCCAGGGGCAGTCCCCCTTCCGGCAGAGAAGAGCGCTGACCCGCCAAAGAGACTCCATGTCATCCTTCTTTTCCGTCAGTAGCTTGGAATAATCAGATAGGAAATGCTTCTTGGGGTACGCCGTATTGTGAAAAAATATAATTTCGGGATTCATCGGCTAAATGGCGCAAATGCCCGAGGTCTACATTCAGCATTTTTCCGTTTCGCTTGACAGCTTTTCCGGCCACAAACACCGAATCGACGTTACTGGTGTTTGCACATTGTACTACCGCTCCGACGGGATTATTCACCGGAAACATATTCAGATCGCCGGTCCGGATCATAATCAAATCGGCTTCTTTTCCTGGAGATAACGTACCGATATGATTCAGTCCCAATGCCCTCGCCCCGTTAATCGTCGCAAATTCTAAAGCATCCCGGGCCGAAATTGTTAATTCCACCGGCATTTCTCCTGCGGATAATGTCTTTTCATTCATTCTGGCCCGTTCTGCCTGCAAAGCGAATTTCATCTGTGAGAACATGTCTCCACCGGTCGCTACTACCACATCGACCCCTAAAGCGGGGCTTCCTCCATTCTCCAGGAACAACCCCGTCGCCGGGTAACCATGTCCCATCATCATCTCGATCTCCGGAGTAACGGAAATGGAAGCGCCCGAATCAGCGATCAGCTTATACTCCTCATAGCTGAGTGTGTTGGCATGGGCAAAGTTAAGATCCGGTCCGAGCAGCCCCGCTTTATGCAATTTTTCAATGGACCGGTCCACCGAGCCCCATGTCCCGAAGCCTAAATGCATCGTACACAGCACTCCCAGCTCCCGCGCGAGTCGAATATCATCGGCTGCCGTTTCCCAGGCGCTGAATTCCGGTCCTCTTATGGCCAGCCCCATGGTTAGCAGCTGGTCATTGGATGTGAAATACTGCTGCTTCACACGTCTGCTGTCAGCCGATTGCCGGATTTCGCTTTCTCTGGACCATTCTTCTCTATCCCCGGAAGCTCCATAGGCAAAGACCGCCCGTGTTCCTGATTCCTGCAAGCCCCGGATCAGCTCATCCGTATGGTCGGGTGAATTAATCATCGACCAATCCAGTAATGTGGTAACCCCCGCATTGAGCGCTTCCAATGCGCCAAGCAGATTCGCTGTATATCCATCCTGCGGACGTAATTTAGCGCCAATCCCCCCATAGTACATCCGGTCCAGGTACTTAACGAGAGACCAGTCCGCACCTGCATTACGAACAACAGATTCCCAAGTGTGGCGGTGGGTATCCACGAATCCCGGCATAACAATCATGTCCGCAGCGTCAATAACTTCACAATCGGATGCTTTCAATTCCGGCTGAACCGCGACGATTTTTTTCCCTTCGACAAGAATATCCGCTTGTTTAAAATCTCCGAGGGTCTTATCGAGCGTAAGTACACAACCGTTTTTGATTAATAAACGTTTGTTCATTTTTTTGTCTCCTTCTGTGATTTAGGAATTATCCCATTCCATCAACTAGCATATTCAAGTGATTTATGGATAATGATAATATATTTGGTCAACCATAGCTGTTCGATTGATAGAGCGAGAAGCCCATATATTTACATATTTTGCTGCATATGCTATGTTAACTATGAAAGCGCCACCATGAATAGACAGATTGAGCAATTATTATCATATTTTACATGGAAAGGACGATGAAAATGAACAATTTGCTTAAAAAGGCAAGCGTAATTCTGCTGGCCTTTACTCTGCTGCTGGGATTGATGACTGTGCCCGCTCATGCAGACACCGCACTGTTCACGATTGAAAGCGAAGACGCTCAGCTCACCTCCGATCTTCAAGTGGTGACTGAAATTTACGGACAGCCCAAGCCCGGCTTCTCCGGGAGCGGATTTGTCTGGATGCAGAATTCCGGCACATTAACCTTCACAGTGACTGTCCCGGAAACCGGCATGTATGCGGTCTCCACCCGGTATATGCAGGAGCTCAGCCCGGACGGCAGGCTTCAATATTTAGCAGTCAACGGCGTTACCAAGGGATCGTATATGCTGCCCTACACGACCGCGTGGTCGGATTTTGATTTTGGCTTTCATAAGCTGAACCAGGGAAGCAATACCATTGAGCTGAAGGCCGGTTGGGGCTTCGCTTATTTTGACACCTTCACTGTAGATGCTGCCGCTCTTGATCCCCTGGATGTGCAGCCTGTTCTTGCCGATCCTGAGGCCACACCGGAAACCCAGGCTTTGATGAATTATTTAACGGAGGTTTACGGCAACCATATTATCTCCGGCCAGCAGGAGATTTACGGAAGCGGAAATGACGGCAATTATGAGCTGGAGTTTGATTGGATCTACAATTTAACCGGAAAGTATCCGGCAATCCGCGGCTTCGATTTCATGAACTATAACCCGCTATACGGCTGGGAGGACGGCACGACCGAACGGATGATTGATTGGGTCAATAACCGGAACGGGATCGCGACAGCCGCCTGGCATATCAATGTGCCCCGGAATTTCACCGCTTATCAGCTCGGGGAGCCGGTGGATTGGTTGAACGCCACCTACAAGCCGACCGAAACCAATTTCAATACAGCCAATGCGGTTATTCCCGGCACGAAGGAGTATCAATATGTGATGCTGACCATTGAGGATTTGGCGGAACAGCTGCTGATTCTGCAAAATAACAGCGTGCCGGTTCTTTTCCGTCCCTATCATGAGGCGGAGGGCAACGGCGGGTTGAATGGGGAAGGCGCGTGGTTCTGGTGGGCTTCGGCAGGCGCGGAGGTGTACAAGCAGCTGTGGGATCTGCTCTATACCGAGCTTACGGAGACGTACGGCCTGCACAATTTGATCTGGACCTACAACAGCTACGTGTATAGCACTTCTCCCGCATGGTATCCCGGGGACGATCAGGTGGATATTGTCGGCTATGATAAATACAATACGATCTACAACCGCTATGACGGTTTGTCCGGCGTGCCCAATGAGGATGCCATTACCTCGATTTTTTATCAGCTTGTTGATTTAACCGGCGGCACAAAAATGGTAGCCATGACAGAAAACGACACTGTCCCGAGCGTACAGAATCTGACAGAGGAAAAGTCTGGCTGGCTCTACTTCTGCCCCTGGTATGGCGAGCATCTCATGAGCTCCGCCTTTAATTATCCGGCCACCCTGACCACGCTTTATCAAAGTAATTATGTTATCACGCTCGATGAGCTGCCTAATTTAAAGGTTAACAACCCGGCTCCAAGCGCGTCCATCACACCTGCAAACGTCGAATTTGACAAATATGCCCCCAATCAGAGCGACAAGGCCATAACCGTGAATGCCAACGGCAATACGTTAAACGCTCTCCGGGCTGGCGTGAATACATTGACAGTGACTCAGGATTATTCTTTGAGCGGAAATACGCTGCAGCTGAAAAAAGCCTTCCTGGCGGGACTGCCGGTTGGCGAGCATTCGATCGTCTTTGATTTTAATCAGGGTCAAGATCCCGTGTTAAAAGTTAATGTTGTCGATTCAACACCAAGCGCTGCGGTTTCGCCCGTAAATGCGGCATTTGATAAAGCGGCGAATCTGCAGCAGGATATCTCCCTGTCCCTTACCTTAAACGGACACCAGCTTGCAAGCCTGACGAATGGAAATTATACTCTTGTACCGGGCCAGGATTATACGGCAACAAGCGCTGCCGTCGTGCTGGACAAATCCTATCTTTCCACGCTGCCGCTGGGCGAGAATGCGGTAACCTTTCATTTCAACGGCGGAAACAACGCTGTTCTTACAGTAAATGTAGCGGACAGCAGTACTCCTGTACCTGGAGGAGACTTGACGGTCCAAGCCTTTAACGGCAATACGGATATCTCCACCAACGGAATTTCACCCAAATTCAAAGTAGTCAACACCGGGAATTCGGCGATACAGTTAAGTGATGTCAAGCTCCGGTATTACTATACGATTGACGGGGAAGACGCACAGAGCTTCTGGTCCGACTGGGCCAGTATCGGGAGTGCGAATGTAACCGCCAGATTCGTAAAACTGGAAGCTCCGGTTGCCGGAGCCGATTATGTTCTGGAGGTTGGCTTTACGAGTTCTGCTGGAACGCTTCATCCCGGCCAGAGCGCAGAAATTCAAGCACGGTTCTCCAAAAACAACTGGTCCAATTACAACCAGGCTAACGATTACTCATTTAAGCCATCAAGCAGCCAGTTCGTAAACAATGAACAGGTGACCGGGTATGTGAACGGCCAGCTTGCATGGGGGATTGAGCCGTAGGGCGATAAGATAAAAAGGGTTGGGACGGGGGTATCGCGGTCCCCTGCTCCAACCCTTTGTGTTTGATTAGGCAAGGCAAGAGCGCAATCGCCAGACATTGCTTCATTTTCCGAATCGGAAATGACAGGAGCCCGAATCAGATTCACGTAACATTCTGTCAGGGGAATTCTATGTACCTCAAGCCTTCAGCAATACTATAATCTCGGTAAGCAGTACCAGCCCGGCAGCGGACACTCCAAGCGAATTGATAATAGTCAGTGCGTCTGGGTAGCTCTCTTTCCGGAACTGCGAGCACAGCGAAACCGTCCATAGCACGCTGAAAAAAAGCCCCGTCTCCCCGCAGCCCCGCTCGCTCAGAGCCCGCTTTCTGCGTTGAAAAAATGTGCCCAGCCCGGCAAAGGTAAACAACATATAAATAATAAGCTCACCGGATGAAATCACGATGATTTCTCCTGCAGAAAAAAGGTGCATTAAAGCGTACTGAATGCCGAACCCCATAAACACAAGCAGGTTAAAAGAAACTTTGTTTAAGCTCAAGCTTTTCTTCCTCCCTTTGCCCAAAAATGTAAAACAGTTTATAGATAACGCTTACATTATAGTTGCGTGCGTTTTCCTTTTCTGTGATTTATGATTCTTCCGGCTTATTTAATAGGTAAATCCAGCTATAATGATTTTCGGTAAGATCCAGATTGGCTTGCCATAAGCGGGAGCCGTATTGGGCCTGCAATTCATCAAGCGCCCCGGCTCTCCGCGTTGTAGCAGCTACTCTATCTCCACGCTGAAGCAGCTGTTCCGTCAGCTGATAGCCAAGTCCACCCGTTGCTCCGGTAATAAACCATGTCTTCATCATAATTCCTCCCCTTTATCCCCGTTCCTGTCCCATTATAAAGAGGGGGAAAAAGCTTAGCCACAGTACACTTATGCTAGTAATGAGATTACCCGGCTCAAGCAGATCGGTCAGCAGCTCCCCGGGTTATATGTTTTTATTCCTGCACATGTACGTAGAGAAGCATCAGGAGAGGAACATCAAAAGTAGGTTTGGCCAGCGTAACAATGTTAAAAATCCCGATAATCGTTAAGATCATCGGGACTTACCGCTAACCGTAAGGGTAGAAATAAATATCAGCGCTGCGAGCCTTCAGGCAAATTAATATAACACGATAATCCAAAAGCAAGAAGTAAAAGTGCAGCCAGCGCTCCAAATGAAGTTATACTGCTGCCTGCTCTTAAAAGGTTTAATCCGGCTTGCGGTCCCAGCGACGCTCCGGTAAACAGCGTCAGCGAATATACGGTGATGGCGACGCCGCGCTTATCTCCCGCGAGCAGGCCTACAAGTGAAATCAGCGCCGGGATCATGACCGAGATGCCGGCAATATAAACGATGCTCATCATGACCAATACGGGCAGGCTGGAACTGAAACCAACTGCGCCAAGCCCTCCAGCCGCAAGGATAAGCCCGGTTTGCAGCGTCCTCTTCAATCCGAATCTGGCCGCCAGACGCCCCGCAAACGGCGCCAGGATCATTCCCGCCAAGCCCGCAGCTCTCACTTGCATAAGCTGATGGGCAGTTAGTGCAAAGGGCACTTCTGTTAGATAAGCTTGAAATATCGTGTACATGCCGACAAACGAGAGGAGAATCGTCAGGCAGATCAGATAGCACAGAGTAAGCGGCTTTTGGAGAAATAATGTGGGCATCTGTTTATACAAGCCGGCTATCCCCACCTTCGTTCGCAGCGCCTCCCCTTTAGGAACCAGGGTACCCAAAAGTACAGCAGAAACGAGAAACAATATTCCGTGAACGTAAAATACATAATTCCAGCTCCAGTATTCACTGACTGCACTGCTGAACAGCTGTCCGGCGATGGCTGAAACGAGAAATCCGGTGCTTACGAATCCCATTGCCGTAATTCTGCGTTCCAACGGAAATATTTCGACGACGTAAGTCATAACGACTGGCGCAAAAGTTGCTGCGGCCAGGGCCTGTACGGCACGAAGGGCAACCAGAGCGGATAAGCTCGGCGCCAGTCCTAAGAGAGGCGTAATGACACTAAGCGCCAGCAAGCCCGAGAACATCATGGGCCAGCAGCCGAACCGTTCAGATAGAGGGCCAAACAGTAGAAACCCCAGGGCATAGGAGAGTGAAAAAGCGCTGCTCGTCCATGCCACCCCGTCAGCCGATACCTGAAATTCATCAGCTAATACGGAACCTATCGGTAACGTAACGTATATGCCGGACACGACAACAAGTGAACAGAAGACTAAGACAGCAGTTATTATAGAATAACGTGCAGTTGATGGACTGCTCCATTTCTGAATGTGTTCTGACAAAGGGATCATCCATTCCGGTAAGTGTTTGTTGTGAAGTACTGCCCTTGGTCAAGGTCAAGAAGAAGCGCCGGATGTAAGGGCCGCCAGCCGAGCTGTTCCTGAGTCAGGGCACTTGAAGCCGGGATGTCCATCGAAACAAAGTGAGCCAGCCAGCCGAAATGCTCCGTTGCCTCTTCGGGTTGTATGCCGGCCACCGGCACGCCGAGCTGACGGCCAATTACGCCGGCAATATCACGAACCGGCACTCCCTCGTCGCCAATCGCGTGCAGCCTGGCACCCGCAGAAGCTGTCTCCAGCGCAAACCGGTAGAGATGCGCAGCATCAAGCCGGTGCACGGCAGGCCAGCGGTTAGCGCCATCACCCACATAAGCCGATATCCGCTTGCTGCGGGCAAGATTGATCAGGGCCGGAACAAAGCCGGTATCTCCATCGCCGTGAACTGACAGCGGAAGCCGCACCACCGATACGCGCACGCCCTGCGAAGCCATCGCAAGCGCCGCTTCTTCCGTAGCAACGCGATGCTTCGCGGCAGAGCCGGGATCGGGCGCAGTCTTCTCGGTACCCAGTTGGCCAGGCGTGAGATGCCCGATCACGGAAGTTACGACGAATGGCCGGCCCGATTGCGCGAGTTCGGCTCCCATAACCTCAACCGCCAGCCTGTCTGCCACACCTGCTGACGCAAGGTCTGAGTAGTTATGAATGAAGGCTGCGTGGATGACGCCATCCGCTGCAGCCGCCCCCCGCCGCAGGCTGTCCAGATCCTCCAAAGAACCGCGGTGGATGGCAGCCCCGGCAGCTTGGAGCATCGCTGCCGCCTCATCCGAACGGGCCAGGCCGAGTACCTCATGCCCCGATCCTATCAATTCACTCACAATGGCAGAGCCGACGAAGCCAGTCGCACCAGTGACAAAAACACGCATAATAAATTCCTCCTAAACTCTTCAGTAGTAAAAATGCTTGAACCGCCGGGTGCGTATAGACGCTTGCTGCCGCTGGTACAAGGTACATTTATTATAGTCTGCGTTTCGCTTAAGTCTTTGCCTGTTCCCTTTCATTTTTTGCCCGATCCTCCAGGAATGGGCTTCCGCAGGAATAATCAAAACCCGCAGGCCAGTAGGGCTGCGGGTGCGTGAAATTAATCAGGGTTACAGATTTCTTGTTAAACAAGGACCGCTCAAGAAAGGCAGGCCTCTGATTCCGCTTCCGTAAAAGTTAGATCAGTCGGATAATTGTGTCCGCTGACGCAATCTGGCGATATCTCTGCTGGGCGGACTCCCGAAGAAACGTCTATAATCCCGGCTGAACTGGGAATCGCTCACGTAGCCGACTAACCGGCAGGCCGTGGTCGCATCCATAGGGCCGGCTAACATCAAACGCCTGGCTTCATGAAGACGTAATGCCTTCTGGTATTGCAACGGACTCATTGAGGTGACAGACTTGAAATGCACGTGAAAAGAAGAGGCACTCATATGAACCAGCTCTGCCAGCTCTGCAACCTTCATTTGCCGGGAGAAGTTGTCGCGGAGCCAGGCAATTACCTTCGCGACCCGCTGTACATCGGACTCCGCAAAGCCCATTTCAACAAGCTGAGCGCCGATTGGACTGCGCAGAACCCGTATCATAATCTCCTCCAGCACAAGCGGCGCAAGCAGGTCAACGTCTCCGGGACTTTGCAGACACTCCACCAGCCTCGTAACCGCATTAATAATGTTCAAGTTGCTGTTAGCGATGTACCCTTTGTTCCGCTTACGAACTGGAGGCAGACCCCGGGGATACAATTTCAGGCTCAATTCGCCAATCCTCTGAGGATCGAGTTCCAGCTTAACGCTAAGGTAAGGCTCAGCAGGGCTGGCTTGCGTGAGCTGCATGGCAACCGGCAAGGCAACCGGCAACAAAATCATACGCGACTTATTGAATTGATAGACCTCCTGCCCTGCCGTGATGGTCTTTGCCCCTTGTGCCACTATCAACAAAGAGGTCGAGTAGAAGGTTTTTACGGTATCCGGGTCAGTTCGTGAATAGCGGCTGACATACAAACCGGGTATGCGCTGGCTATAAGTACCGTCCTGTGGAGCAAGGGCGGAAATCAGACGCGCCAGTCTGGCCGTCTCTGCATCAAGCGATCCCGCATTACTGCCCGATATCGTTGCCGCCGTATATTCATCCTCTATCCTCATGATCTGAACAACAGCTCCTCTGTATAAAGACATCTCATATTTTAAAGAAATGATGTAAAAAAAGCCAATCACCCTGGAACGTTGTTATTAAATTCAAGATTAATCAATTATGAATTATGTTTCATACAAATTGATCGGTCCCCTCTCCTTTATTTTTCACTTCCCTTAATAAAAATTCTTTCTGCATCCGCTCATGACTCCCCATACAACATTGATTTTCCATTCACATTAATGACTGGCGTTAATCTAAAGACTGATAACAGGATGTCACTGTTCAGCGACGAATCGCATTCTGCTGTATTTCGTGCAACAGATTTCAGGAGCGGAGGCCAAAACTTCCGTTCTTACTAAATTCTGCTGCGCAAAGTGCAAGCTTATTCTTATTATCATTTATTGGATATAATCTTGAAATCCATCTTTCTCTAAAATTTGACTTTCTTTGTCGGGCTCGTTGTATTCCGCAGCTTTCTTAAAATTGAGTTCTTTATCTTCGAAGGATTCTAATTCTTTTTGCGGCCGGGACCATTTAACTATTTTATTTTCGTCAGTAATTTCATAAATATTAGTTTCTTCACCTAAAATCCAAAATGTATTTTCAATATCAAAATCAACAGTCCGCTTTAAAAATAAGATGTACTTTTCTCCTGGAGAAAAGAGTTTGTTATCATTAAAACTCCATTTACTATTACCTGCTTGCATAATATTTATTTCTTTCGTTGCTAGTGGTTCTTTTTGAGTTAAAATATTTATAATTTCCGTTTTAAAAATTGTCTTCGGAGAAGGGTCATCTGTCTCTTTTATTTTTTCCTTGATTTGAACCTCTACTATTAAATCTGATTTATTTACTGATTCATCAAAAGGATAGACTTCAACCTCCGCGTCTATATTTCCTGATTTAGACGGATTATTTATTTTCTTGGATGCTGAGGAAGCCGTATCAAAATCAGCTTTGAGTTCTCTTCTTGAAGAAGCAAAGTAAACTGAGGAAGATATTAGGACCAACGAACTTACTAAAAGCCAAATTTTAATCCGAGTTTTCATTCTTCACATCACATCCATTAACTGTAATTTAAATCCAAAAAACAGAACAATAGCCATAAATAAATATTATGAGTTATGATCATTTCACTTTTTTCTACATATAATAGCATGCAATGCGGGCTTGAGTCCGGTCAACATGATGGTATACAACACCTCAATCATCATCAACGCCCCCAGGCGGAACCCTTCCGTATAAGCAGCAGCAGAATACATAGATGTCGTTTGCCCCAACAAATCGATTAACTTCTCCAGCTCATCATACTCCGGTGAAAGCTTTTAGTGATAGGCATCGATTAACGAAGAAATCTTGCGGTTAATGTTGCATTTTAGCGATATAATCACTAACACTTTTTAAAAGAAAAAAAGCCAAGCGGGAGATATTCTCTCTTTCGCTTAGCTACAATCATGAACATAACTTGCAAATTGTATTTTTCGATGCTGCTTTCTTTACCCTTAAGTTCAATATCTTCAATATTGCAAGCTCACCGGATAACCCCTGAGACAATCTTCTGGTGAGCCGATACATAAGCTCTGAACTGGTTTTCTTGGGCTGCATCCTCAAACGACCGTTTGGCGATGAACCAATATTCCGTTTTACTAAGGAACAGCAAATAATAGCCTTTGTTCTCCCACACCCGGGAAAAGAAGCCCCATTTCACTTTGGAATCAGCCGCTTCCGGTCCGAGTTCGATGCCTTCTGCATCAAATAAGTATTCAAATTCCTTGCTGTATCTCTTATCGGCCGACAGGATTCTTGGGACTAACAGGGTACGCGTAACAATGGACATTGCCATCGTTAGCAGGAGTGCAATTGATATCCCCAGCAGGATAATTGAACCGGAATTGGCATATAAAATCAAAGACAATACAACAAACACGGCTTGAAGAGCAATAGCGAGCCTTGATTTCCACGAATTAAAATAGACTGCCCGGGCAACCTTTGTAATATGTTCTCCGTAATGAAAGCTGATCTTCTCCATTTTGTTACACTTTAATTCCCTTCTCTTATCGACTCTATTTTTCAAATGACCCGTAAGAATGTCACTTTTTTCAAAGCTTCCATCTTACGGGCCACCGTTACAGACCGGCAATATTGCAGGCCGTTCTAAAACACCTTCGTCGTCCACGATTCGCAGTTCCACGTTTCCGTCACGATGTCGCGGTAAAATTCGGGTTCATGGGAGATCAGCAGGATGCTGCCCTTATAGGCTTTGAGCGCACGCTGCAGCTCGTCCTTCGCATCCACGTCGAGATGGTTGGTCGGCTCGTCCAGTACAAGCAGATTCGTCCCGCGGTTGATCAGCTTGCACAAGCGGACTTTGGCTTTCTCGCCGCCGCTCAGGACCGCGATCTTGCTCTCAATATGCTGGGTGGTCAGACCGCATTTGGCCAGAGCTGCCCGGATTTCAAACTGGGTGTAGGACGGGAACTCGGTCCAGATCTCTTCAATACAGGTATTGTAGTTCGTTCCCTTGATTTCCTGCTCGAAATAGCCGATTTCCAGCAGGTCTCCGAGTCTGGCCGAACCGGAAATTGCCGGGATTTGGCCGAGAATGCTGCGCAGCAGCGTCGTTTTTCCAATTCCGTTCGCGCCGACGAGCGCAATTTTCTGCCCCCGTTCCATTTGCAGGTTCAGAGGTCTCGACAACGGCGAATCGTATCCGATCACTAAATCCCTGGTTTCGAAAATCAGCTTGCCGGAAGTGCGCGCATCCTTGAAGTTGAACTGCGGTTTCGGCTTTTCCCTGGCAAGCTCGATAACCTCCATCTTGTCCAGCTTCTTCTGCCGCGACATCGCCATATTCCGCGTAGCCACGCTGGCTTTGTTCCGGGCAACGAAGTCCTTCAGATCCGCAATTTCCTGCTGCTGGCGTTTGAACGCAGATTCAAGCTGCGACTTTTTCGCCTCGTACACCTGCTGGAAATATTCGTAATCCCCCACATAACGCGTCAGCGACCGGTTCTCCATATGGTAGATCAGGTTGATGACGCTGTTCAGGAACGGAATGTCATGCGAGATCAGAATGAAGGCATTCTCGTATTCCTGCAAATACCGCTTCAGCCATATAATATGCTGCTCGTCGAGATAGTTCGTAGGTTCGTCAAGCAGCAGAATATCCGGCTTCTCCAGCAGAAGCTTCGCCAGCAGCACCTTGGTCCGCTGGCCGCCGCTGAGATCATGCACATCCTTATCCAGACCGATATCCGTCAGGCCAAGCCCGCGGGCGGTTTCGTCGATTTTGGCGTCGATCATATAGAAATCCTGGCTCGTCAGCGTGTCCTGAATCGTCCCGACATCCTCCAGCATTTGCTCCAGCTCCTCCGGGGACACCTCGCCCATTCGGCCGTACATATCGTTCATCTCTTGTTCCATATCGAACAGATATTGAAAGGCCCCGCGCAACACATCGCGAATCGATTGCCCCTTCGTCAGCACCGCGTGCTGGTCCAGGTAGCCTGCCCGCATGCGTTTGGCCCATTCGACTTTACCTTCGTCGGGCTGAAGCTTGCCTGTAATGATGTTCATGAAGGTCGATTTCCCTTCACCGTTGGCGCCGATCAGACCGATATGCTCGCCCTTCAGCAGGCGGAAGGATACATCGGTGAAAATCGCGCGGTCGCCGAATCCGTGACTCAGCTTTTCCACATTTAATATGCTCATGTAATAAACACCTTTTCCTTTATACTGTATACTCGTCATATTATAAAGGCTAAAGGGCCACAACTCCAGAAGAGGTTTTAAAAAAATAAGCTTTGCCGCCCGGGTCGGGTGAAACTGGAATCGGGAAAGGCTGCTTTACCTTTAAGCGGTGCAAATGCGGTTTTCTTTTGCCCTTGCAGAAAAATAAAGAATTACTTCGGATCTTGGTTTAATATAAGAACTGCCACAACAAGACGGAGCATAGGCAAGGGGGATGACATAATTTGTGGAAGCGGTTTCTCGTAAGACGTAGAAGTGTAATCCTTACCTGGTTGTTTTCCTACCTGGTAATTTTAACGGTGCCGATTCTGATCAGCATATTCGTCTATTATCAGTCGCAGGAGACCCTGAAAAGTGAAATCCACCGGGCGAATAATGTTCTCCTAAAGGAAGTCAGGGAAACGGTCGACAATCAAATCCAGAACGCAGAACGTTTGACAACGGAGTTGACCTGGAACGTTAGCATCCGGGGATTTATGTATTCAAGTCTGTATAAAACGCCGGGCAGTCTCGATCCTGATCTGTATAACCTGTACAAGACCGCCAAAGAGCTTGCGATCTATCAATCCTTATATCCTTCTATCAAGACGTATTACGTTTATTGGAAGAATCAGGATATTGTTTTTGAGCCGGGCGTATACCGCAGCAGCAAGCTGGCTTTTGAGACGATTCATGAGAATGAGACAATCAGCTATGAAATCTGGCTCCGTATTTTGCAGGACAAGAACGAGGGACATTTTATCAAGCTGGAAAATACGGATTCTCCGGCAGCGAGCACACTGGCATATATCCATTCCTTTCCCGGAAACAGATTGGAGAAGCCGCCGGGAGCAACGGTTGTGCTGCTTGATACTTCCCGGCTGATGGAGACGATCCGCAATGTTCAGGACTTCAGCAGCGGACAGGCAATGATTCTGAACCGGAACAGGCAGGTCCTCCTCTCCACCAGACAGAACGGTAATCCGCTGGCCCTGTCGAATCTGGATTTCGCAGACAGCTCCGGCTCTTACTTTGCTGATTATGAAGGACAGCCCTCGGAGTATATGTATATCAAGTCCCAGAACTCGGAGTTGATCTATCTCACGGTGGTGCCCAGCTCGCAGGTCTGGAAAAAGACTGACTATCTGCGTAACATTACCTACATTGGCATGCTGGTCAGTGCAGTCGGAGGTACCCTGCTTTCGATTATTTTCCTGCTCAGGAACTACAGTCCCGTCCAGCGATTGCTGCGGCTGTTAAAAGGGGCAGAACCGGCTTCCCCTTACTTTGAAGGCAATGAGTTCCTGCATATCCAGAATGCGATATCGGATACTCTACAGGAAAAGGGAGAAATACAAGTAAGAATGCAGCAGCATTCTTACTTACTCCGCTCGAACATGCTGTCCAGGATGTTCAAGGGAAAATTGGAGCAGCAGATTGCCTTGGATGAATCTTTGTCCGCGTTTGATGTCCATTTCCAGTCAGAGTATTTTGCCGTAATTCTCTTCTATATGGACTATGAGCGGTTTATAGAGCATTTGGATGAAATTTCGGGCATCCACAATAAGCCCAGGCTGATGCAATTTATTGTAACCAATATTGTGGAGGATTTCGCCAAGGAGAAGCATCGCGGCTTTGTATGTGAAATGGATGACAATATGGCTTGTCTGATTAATTTCAATCCCGGAGATCCCGGGCAGTTTCCGAAGGATGTTCGGGAGCTGACCGAGCAGGCCTGCCGGTTCCTGAGTGAAAAATTCAACATTCATGCCCTTGCCGCCATCAGCGGAATCAAAAGCACGGTGGAGGACATCTCCCAAGCCTACAGGGAAGCGTTAGACGCTATGGAGTACACGATTGTAGTCGGAGCCGGGGAAATTATAAATTATGAAGAGATTCAATTTGATGAACCGGATGAAATACAGGCCATTTATTATTATCCGATTGAGGTTGAGCAGCAGCTCATGAATCATGTCAAGGCAGGTGACAGCGAGAAAGCAGCCGCCATCATCCGCGAGATTATTTCCAGAAGCATGGGTCAGGCCAAGCTGTCCGTCCCGCTGATCAAGTGCCTGATGTTTAACTTGATAAGCACTTTGATTAAGACGGTTGGAGAAATAGGCGATGCAGAGGAAAATGCCTTAGTGAACAATACAATATGGATCACCCGGCTGATGAATTGTGAATCCCTGAAGGAAATGGAGCTTCAATTACTGGCAGTTGTACGGGAGGTATGTGAGTATACAACGCTGAAACAGAAGCAGTTGCAGCAATCCTCCCGCAGCCAGACGCTCAAGGAGCTGAACACCGATATTATGGAATATATCTCCAATCATTATATGGAGGCCAATTTGAATATTTCTTCGGTCGGGGAGCATTTCGGGCTGACCCCTACCTACCTGTCGAAGCTGTTCAAGAATCAGTCGGGCAAGGGTCTGCTGGACACGATTAACCATTTCAGAGTAATGCAGGCCAAAGCTTTGCTGCGGGAGCCCCGCAACAGTATAAAATCCATCTCGCTGCAGGTCGGCTTTCATGATATCAATACGTTCATTCGTACGTTTAAGAAATATGAAGGGGTGACGCCCGGGCAGTATCAAAAAATACTCTAATTCCCGTCCAAGAACCCCTTCCGGAAAGGAGGCTCCCGAAGCCTCCTTTTTATTTTCCGGGCAGGTTTTTGCGGTATTTGATATTTTGCAGATGGAAGTTGGACAATCATTGATGAAAACCGTGAAATTGAAGATCGCATTTGGCTTGTTGACGATTCTCAAAGCTGCGGCCGGATAGCATAATCGGTAGTGAGGCGCCTCACACTTCAGCTGTGAATATAGATAGGGAGGGTTACAGGCAATATGAAATCAAAAGCTATGAAGAGATTAAAAATGGGGGCAACGGCTCTTGCCGCTGTTATGCTGTTGGGGATTGCAGCGGCATGCGGCAACAACAGTACGGAACCGGCAAATCCTTCGAACGCAGACGGCCCGGGCAATTCAGCTCAGGCGTCAGATGGGACCTATCCTTTAACATTAAAAGCAGATAAGCCGCTGACCTATTGGGCCGAATATGGCTCGACCAAATCAACCATTGACGAAGTTCCCTTTTTTCAGGAATGGCAGAAGCGCACAGGAGTACCGCTCAAATTCATCAGTCCTCCTGCCGGGCAGTCAACGGATGCGCTTAATATTCTGCTCGCCTCCGGCGACCTGCCGGACATGATTGAATATGACTGGTTCAACTTCCCGGGCGGACCGGAGAAGGCCATCGCTGACGGCTACATCCTGCAGTTAAATGATGCCATCGATAAATATGCGCCGAATCTGAAAAAGTTTCTCACGGAAAATCCGGATATCGACAAAATGCTGAAAACCGATAACGGAAGCTACTATACCTTCCCTTTCCTGCGCGGGGATGCTTTGCTTCAGGTATATCAAGGACCGATTGTCCGTCAGGATTGGCTCGACGAGCTTGGATTGGCTGTGCCGGAAACGATGGAGGACTGGCATACCATGCTTACTGCCTTTAAGGAAAAAAAGGGCGCGGTAGCCCCCCTTTCCTATGTCTTTCAGTCTGAATTCCTTAATAATGGAGCATTTGTAGGCGCGTTCGGTACAAGCCACAGCTGGTTTCAGGAGGACGGCACCGTGAAATTCGGTCCGATGCAGCCGGGATACAAAGACTTCCTGGGCACGTTCCGTCAATGGTATGCCGAGGGCCTGCTGGATAAGAACCTAGCCAATGTGGATGGGAAAGCCCTGGATGCCAACATGACGACAAGCGCCACAGGCGCTACCGTTCATAATTCCGGCAGCGGCATCGGCAAGTGGATACCGCTGCTGGCGGAGAAAGACCCGCAAGCGAAGCTGGCGGCCGCCCCGTATCCGGTTCTTCATAAAGGCGATATGCCAATGCTTGGACAGAAGGACCCGGTATATACGACGGGAACCAACGTGGCCATTACTTCCAAGACCGGGAATGTGGAGCTTGCAGCCCGTTTGCTCGACTGGGGCTACAGTGAAGAGGGACATATGTATTTCAACTTTGGCCAGGAAGGAATCAGTTATGAAATGAAGGACGGCGCTCCCACCTACACGGATTTGCTGATGAATAATCCGGACAAGCTCTCCCCTTCACAGGCTATGTCACTGTACATCCGTGCCAATTATGGCGGACCCTTCGTTCAGGATAAACGCTATATTACCCAATATCTGACGCTTCCGGAACAGAAATCCGCAATCGAGATCTGGGCAAAAACGGATGTGGACAACTACAAGCTGCCGCAGATTACGCCGACACCGGAGGAATCCTCGGAGCTTGCGCAAATCATGAACGATGTGAACACGCTGGTTGACGAAATGACCCTGAAAATCATCATAGGCAATGAATCCATTGATGCGTTCGACAGTTACATGGATAAGCTGAAAGGTCTGGGGATCGACCGTGCGGTTGAAATTCAGCAATCGGCTCTGGACCGCTACAATAAGCGCTAGTTCAAAAGCAGTTACGGGGGTGGAGGTCCGGCCTTGATGTCTGCCCCGCCCCTCTTCCCAGTTAAGGAGAGAAAACTTATGAATAAAGCCGCATTCAGCAAAAGGTTCGCCAGGGATTTTCTCACCAATAAGTACTTATATTTGATGATGCTGCCGGTCGTTGCATACTACGCCATATTTAATTATGCGCCAATGTACGGCGTTTTGATTGCCTTCAAGGATTATTCGCCCATGAAAGGAATTATGGACAGCCCGTGGACAGGCTTTGAGCATTTCAAAACCTTTTTCGACAGCTATTACTTTCTGCGGGTCTTGAAGAACACTCTCATCATCAGCGTATATTCGCTTATCTTCGAATTCCCGGCGCCCGTTATATTGGCGTTATTGATCAACGAAGCCCGCAACAAAACGTTCAAGAAAATTGTTCAGTCCGCCACGTATATGCCTTACTTTATATCGATGATTGTCATCGCCGGATTAATCAGGGATTTTACTGACAGCGGCGGAGTGATCAATACCATTTATATGTATTTTGGCGGGGACGGCACTTCCATGCTGCAGCATTCCAATCTTTTCCGCCCGATTTATATTTTATCGGAGATTTGGCAGAGGGCAGGCTGGGAATCCATTATCTACCTTGCCGCACTGATGGGGATTGACCAGGAGCAATATGAAGCAGCCCGTATGGACGGCGCCGGACGGCTGAAGCAAATGTGGTATGTATCCCTGCCGGGCATCCTGCCGACAATTGTGATCTTGTTTATTCTGCGTATGGGTAATTTGCTGAATGTAGGGTTTGAGAAAATCATTCTGCTCTATAACCCGGTTGTGTATGAAACCGCCGATGTTATTTCATCTTTTGTATACCGGAAAGGACTGCTCGAATTCAGCTGGAGCTACAGTACTGCAGTCGGCGTATTCAATTCCATCATCAACTTAACGCTGCTCGTGCTTGCCAACCGGATCAGCAAAAGAATCACCAATAACAGTCTGTGGTAGGTTCAGGCCATTCAGAATGATTCTTCGGCCGTACATGTGCTTAGGAGGTGCCGCATTGAAAACCAGCTTATCCGAAAAAATTTCTTTATCCATTATTTACTTTGTGCTGTTTGTGCTGATCATTCTTACACTGTATCCGCTGATATATGTAATATTCGCTTCCTTCAGCAATCCCAATGAGATCATTGCCAACAGAGGACTGCTGTGGAAGCCGCTTGGTTTTAATCTGGAGGCCTACAAGCTGGTCTTTTCCAATCCGGATATCTACACCGGCTACCGTAACACCTTATTCATCGTTATTGTCGGCGTCTCTGTCAACCTGGTGCTGACTGCTCTTGGAGCATACGTTCTCTCCCGGAAAAATGTCATGTGGAACAGGTTCTTTATGATCATGATCACTTTTACCATGTTCTTCAACGGCGGACTCGTTCCGTTATACCTCGTGGTCAAAGGAGTAGGTCTAACCAACACCCTGTGGTCAACCATACTGCCCTTTGCCGTTTCAACCTTTAATCTGATCGTGATGAGAACCTCGTTCATGTCCGTGCCGGATAGCCTGGAGGAATCGGCAAAGATCGATGGCGCCAATCACTTCACCATTCTTTTCAAAATTATTATTCCGTTGTCACTGCCTGTCATTGCCGTGATGGGATTGTATTATGCGGTGGAAAAGTGGAATGGCTGGTTCTACGCCTCTATCTTTATTCAGGATCATAATCTCTATCCGCTGCAAATATTCCTGAGGGAAATCCTGATACTAAGCTCTACAGACACTATGTCGGCGGGTGCGGCTGTCGGTGAACAGTTTCAGATCGGCGCAACGATCAAATATGCAACCATCGTGGTAGCCACTCTTCCCATTTTATGCGTGTACCCGTTTATTCAACGCTTTTTTGTAAAGGGTGTAATGATCGGAGCATTGAAAGGATAACCTTGAACGCCATACTGCCGCTGTACAATATCCATTCAGTTTGAAAAGCATTCGAAACCTGATTATGCAAAGACCTTAGGGCTTCCCTATGGTCTTTTTCATCTCCTGCTTCCCAAGCGGTAATCGAGGTCAAGGCTCTCCGGATCATCAATGGGTAAATACTTGAACAGACCTGCAGCCTTCATGGTTTCTTGGTTCACACAAGATTTAGTCCCGATTGCTCAATTCACTCCGCAAGCTCCAGCGCTTCGCCAACGGCGTCCTTCACCTGCCGCTTGGTGCGCCGGATAATGAACAGGGAGAAAATGAACAGCAGCAGGGCAAGAACAATAATCGCCAATGAGATGGGCCGCTGGAAGAAGATTGCAAAGCTTCCCGAAGACATCGCCATCGATTGGATGAACGACTTCTCGAACATCGGCCCCAGCACAAAGCACAGCAGCAGCGGTGTCACCGGCCAGCGGTATTTATGTAAAAAATACCCGATCACCCCGAAGACAAGCGCGGTGAACACATCAAACATGCTGTTGTTGATGGAATACGCTCCGATTAAGCTCAGGATCAAAATCACCGGGGCCATAATGCCGTAAGGGATCAATGTCAATTTCGCCCACAGTCCGACCAAGGGCAGGTTGAGCACCAGCAGCATCACGTTCCCGATGAACATGCTGGCAATCACCGTCCAGACAAAAGGCCCGTGGTCCTTAAACAGCATCGGTCCGGGCGTCAAACCGTTGATCATCAGACCGGCCAGCAGGATCGCCAGCGGAGGGGAGCCTGGAATCCCCAGCGCGAAGAGCGGGATGAAACCGGAGGAGCTGGTCGCATTATTGGCCGCTTCCGGAGAAGCGACCCCTTCCATCATGCCGTGGCCGAACTTCTCCGGCGTTTTGGACACCTTCTTCTCCAGGTCGTAGGCCATAAAGGTCGTGACCCCGGCGTTGCAGCCCGGCAGCAGCCCCATAAAGAAGCCGACCAGGCCGCCTCTGAACATGGAATTCAAGGTTTGTCTGATCTCCGCCCATTTCGGATAGATGTTGCCGATTTTTTTAATGGCAATGGTCTTTGTTTTTTCTTCCAGCCCTTTGAACACTTCCGTGACGGCAAACAGGCCGGTAATCACGCTGATCAATTCAATTCCGGCTTTCAGCGGCTCAATTCCGAAGCCAAAGCGGATTTGTCCCCCCGTGAACCCCATGCCCCCCATCGAGAGCAAATAGCCGAACAGCCCCATGATCAAGCCTTTGATCAGGGAATTCCCCGCCAGGTTTACAATAACGGTCAGCGCGAGCAGCATTAATGCGAAGTATTCGGGAGGGCCGAACTTCAGCGCCTGGTCCGCCAGAAGCGGCGCAAAAAACACCAGGCCAAAGACTCCTATGGTGCCCGCTATAAATGAAGCGATAGCGGATATGCCGAGCGCTGCCCCACCCCTTCCTTGCTTAGCCAGCGGATAACCGTCCAGGCTGGTGGGAATCGAGGACACTTCACCCGGAATGTTCAGGATTATGGCTGTCGTCGAACCGCCGTACATCGCCCCATAATATATGCCTGCGAGCATGATAATGCCTGCGGTTGGTCCCAGCGACATCGAGAACGGGAGCAGAATGGCAATTGTGGAAGTGGGGCCAAGTCCAGGCAGCATTCCCACCAATGTGCCAATCAAAGCCCCCCACAATGCCATTAAAAGATTCATGGGTGTGAAGGCTTCTCCGAAGCCGGTTAACAGCATGTTCAGTGCTTCCATTGAAAACGACCCCTTTGCCTAAAAATTAAAATAACCTGCGGGAAATGGCAGCCGGAGCCAATATACAAAGATGAAATATATGACCGCAGTCTGTACCGCCGAATAAATCGCAGCTTTGGCATAGGGATAAGAACCGATGACTTTAAATAAAGCGATAGAAATGACAAATGTGCTGAGCGTATAGCCCAAATAGCTGATCAATCCCCAATACGCAAACAGCGACACTGTGACAAGAAGCATTTTGCGCAAGGCGGTTGCGTCGGGGAACTGTACCTTGAAGCTTTCCCCCTTCTTGATCAGCATAATGAAGCCAAACAGGATCATGGCTGCGCCGATAACTCCCGGCATGAGGTGATCTCCGACATACAGGCTCTCTCTGGCCGGATACAGCCGCACGGACTCGGATATCGCTACTGCGCCAAAGAGCATGGTGACCACTCCGCCAATGCGATCTGACAACATGCGTTCCCCCCCTTTTTCTTTTATATAGGCAAAAGGAAAGGCTGAAGCAGCCTTCCCTCCCCCTTCCAATTATTGCTCAGGTCTTGGAATATCAAACTTTTCCGGTGATTCCTTGGCTTTGCCGGCATCATAGATCAGCCAGGCCTGCTGGGACTGCCACGCATTAATATAATCCCAAGCCGCATCGCCTGTAAGGCCCAGAGGGGTATAGCCGTTGGTTTTGGAGAAATCCTGGAATTGCGGGTCCTCATAGCCTTTCTTGAACGCCTCGGTTAATGCCTGGACCACTTCCTCCGGTGTTTCCTTTTTGACAAAAACGCCAAACCATGGCCCTGTAGTTTTGAGCAAAGACTGCGCTTCAGGCTTGATTGCCCCCAAGGCCGGAACCTCCGGAATGGAATCCACAGGATCATTGGAGACAACGGCCAGGCCTTTGAAATCCCCGCTCTTGATGTACTGGATCGCCGATCCCGCAGACAGCACCGTAGCATCAATCTGATTGCCCAGCAAGGCTGTAATCAGCGGACTGTCCCCCTCAAAGGGAACGGACTTGAACGTTGCCCCAAACAGCTTGTCCAGCATGATCGAGGCCACCCACGGCAATCCGCCGATCCCGCTTACGCCCAGCGAGATCGTCTCAGGCTTGCTTTTTGCGGCATTCAGCAGATCGTCGATTGTATTATAGGGGGAATCCTTGCTGACGACAATGACACCGGCAATTTTGGAAAAAATATAAATCGGCGTAAACTCCTTGTAGGTCAGGTCGGATAGTCCAAGCACCGGATACAGCGTTCCGTCCCCTGTGTTGAAGAGCAGATTGTAGCCGTCGGCCTTCTGGTCGTATACATATTGCTGGCCTATGGTGCCGGAAGCTCCCGGCTTGTTGACGATCACAATGCTTTTACCCAGAGCTTCCTCGGCAGCGATAACGGCAGTTCTTGAGACCAGATCGGTGCCTCCCCCTGCGGCCCACGGAACGATTCCGTTAATATTGGAGGCAGGATAGGCATTCTTCCGGGCAGCAGTTTCCGCGCATCCGGTTGCCAGCACAGACACACTCGCAGCCAGGAGAACAATTGACACTATTTTCTTCAGCTTCATGATTACCACTCCCTAATATAGTAGGTTCAAACGGCTACAGCCCATATTTATCCAGATCAGGTGTACCCGGCATAACCATATGTCTGACAGGGGCCTCCGCCCGGGACAATATCACCTGAACGTTATAGCCTCCCTGATCGAGCGCTTGCTTCAAGCGGCTCATCAGACTCAGGATACCCGGCAGCTCCACTTCGTAATGACAGAAATCAAGCAGGCACATGCCGATCTCCGCCGCATACAGGCGGTTGTCATGCCTTACATCGCCCGAAATCAGAAGCTCGGCTCCGCATAGCTTGGCACGGTCCAGATCCGAGCGTTCCCCTGCGCCTACCTGTACGGCTATCGTTTGTATGAAGCGGTCATCCGCGCCCACTACATTTACCGGTCCGGTAACCGTTCCTTCCAAACGCTTAATCAGCTCTATTAGGGTGCATGGGACGGACAGCGGGCCCACTCTGCCAAAACCGGCTTCCAAATCCGGATCAATGCCCTCCCCCTCCGGCACGGGTATGCTTGCCGCATTTACTTCCGCCGGAGTGGTGGCGAGAAAGGCATAGCCTTCATACAGCGGTCTTGAGGATGCCGCACCTGCTGCACGCATCAGTGTATCGGCCGTACCGTGGGTCAAAAAATCCAGGTTGTTATGGCAGACCACTAAGGCAATATTGTTCCTGGTCAAAGCGCTGACCGCCCTGCCTTCAAAGGTATCCGGCGTGATGCGCTTCACCCCTTTGCCCATAATGTGGTGATGCGTTACGATCATGCCGCAGCCCAGCCGTATAGCCTCCTCTATGACAGCTTCGGTCAGGTCTACAGCCATGAGCACGGCATCGACGTTCACGGCCGGGTCTCCGACAACAAGCCCGGAGTTATCCCTCGCTGCCACGCACGCAAACGGCACGATCGTATTCAGCACATTCATGACTTGCTCACATGCAGCCATCATTTTCTCTCCTCATGTTGCCAGTTTATAATTACTAATCAAATGAATTTACTTGGTTTTTGGGCCGCGCTATACGGGCAGCCCTCCCGTACGGCTGCCGCGCGCTCACCGCCCAGGCTGCACCAGCACTTTGATCACCGGCTCCGGTCTGGATACCATCACATCAAAGCCGTACTGGGATTGTGACATGGGCAGGATATGGGTAATGAGCGGGCTAAAGTCAAAACCGTTGTTAATCAGCTCAGCCGCGTTTTCAAAATCCCCCTGAACGATTCCTCTGCAGCCGATAAGCGCCTGTTCTCCTGCGACCAGCCGGTAAAAATTGCCCTCCAGTATCTTGGATGTCATTGGAAGCATTATAACGGTGCCGCTCAAGCTGGTCATGCCGCAGGCATCCGTAATAATTCCCTTGGCCGCAGCAGTAACAACAGTAGCATTCACGCCGCTGGAGCCGGTGCATTTCATGATCTCTTCAGCCGCATTCACCTTCAGCGGATTGAACACCCGGGCTGCCCCCAGCTTCAGGGCGACTTCCAAATTGTAGTCTATCGGGTCAATGCAATAGATCTCGCGGTAGCCCAGACTCCGGGCGGCAATCAATGCAAGCAGGCCAATCGTGCCGGTACCGAGTATGGCTACCGGGCCTTTGCCCGCATGCTCCAGCCGTCTCATGATATGGAAGCCGATGGAGAGCGGCTCCGCAAGCGCAGCGGACTCAAGTGAGATCCCGTCAGCAATTTTGAACAGCGTGCTCTCCGGCACATTGATATATTCGGCAAAAAAGCCCATCATCTTGCCGCTGCCGGCCACGATTTTGGTGGGGCAGATATTGATCTGTCCCGCCTGGCAAAAGCGGCATTTGCCGCAGGGTATGGCATGATTGACAACCACCCTGTCACCGGATTTGTGCTTCGTGACAGAGGCTCCCGCCTCCACTACTACACCCGAGACCTCATGGCCCGGAATCATCGGCGGCTTGCGGAAGGGATGCTCATTATGAAATAAATGAATGTCCGAGCCGCAGATTCCGGCATATTCAACTTGGATCAAGACCTCGTGAGCCTTCAATTGGGGCCGGGGGGCCTCCCGGATCTCAACTTTATGTTTTTCAGTAATGACTGCCGTTTTCATCGCTGTTCTCCCCCGAATAGCTTTTTAAACCCGGTGACCGATTGACGGTAGCCCTCTTCAAGCGTTCCCCCGTCAGGCACAAAGAAGTTTTCCAGTGAGACTACGCCGGAATAGTTATCCTTCATCAGCGCCCCGGCGATAGACTCCATATAAGGCACCATTGCGCCTTCTCCTACCTTGGTTGAGGTAATAGTGCTCTTGCGGATATCCACAGTGCCATCCTTGATATGAATATGGCCGATGCAGCCCTTCAGCTCTTCATAGGCATCCGGGAAAGGCGTCTCACTGTGAAATAAAGTGTTGGCCGGGTCCCACAATACTTTAAAACGGCTGCTGCCCATGTCCTCCACAAACTTTCTTGTAAGATAGGCGGAGGTCAGCAGTGTATTCACTCCTGTCTCGATCATCAGGTCAATGCCGTTATCCTCGGCCAGCCGCACCGGCTCTTCAAATAAGCGCAGCATTTTGGGCCAGGTCCGGTTATGGTAGGCATTCCGGTGATCCGCACCATTGTAACCCCAGATCGCCATTTGCCTGGAAAAGGTCAGACAGCGTATTTTGGTACAGTTCAGGGATTTGGCAAGGGCAATTTGTGCTTTGATTTCTTCTATGTTCGCCTGATAGACCGCATCGCCCAGTTCAATATGCTGCGCAGATTGATCCCTGAAGGCAAACCCGCCTACCACAGCGGCTTGAATATTGTATTTTTCCAGCAGCTCTTTGATTTTCCGGTGCTCTTCATCGGTATGCGTCCCTACGCGCTTTCCCCAGACCCACTCAATGTCCGCATATTCCAGACCGTCTTGCCGCATAACAGATAAGGCATGTTCGAAATCCCCATCCGGCCCGCAAATGTCCGAAGGTATCGCTCCCAGCTTCAGTCCCATAATCTTGGCTCCATTTGCTATGATTTGTGTTCAGGCTCAGTATACATATTCATATTTCTCCACCTGCACCGGCTGCCCGGGGTCGGCATATGCGTTCAATCTCTCGCGGTAGCCTGCCGCTTCAACCACTTTCAGGTGCGCGTCCAAATATTCCTGACTTTCCCAGGTTTCGATGATTGCCGCGACATTCTGCCCACGGTTCACATACAGCGTATATTCGATGCAGCCGGGCTCCTGTCTTGTCTGATCCGCCAGCTCTTGGACCAAAGCCGTGTACTTCTCCAAAACACCTTCGATGAGAGTTCTTTTGGCCACAATCCTCAGCATAGACTCCCTCCTTTTAATGTAATAGGAATACTAGGATATATTGCACTGCTTGTTCTGATTCTTTTTGCTAGCTCCTAGTATAGTGGATAATTGTCGTTTTGACTCATTCTATTTCACATATCATTAATAGGATTAATCTATGGTTAATTTAACCAAACCGGAAGATTGCTTGATAACCCGATTTCTTTACTGTAGTATCTTATAAAAATATAACATTTGCCTTACAGCCATAGAATGTCGTCAACCTACATCGAGGGTGGAAGAGCCTTATGAATTATAACTCACTGTATTATTTCAAAGTACTTGGCGAAACGGAGCATTTCGGAAAAGCGGCGCAGCTTCTGCATATTGAACAACCCAGCCTGAGCCAAAGCATTAAAAGACTCGAAAAGGATTTGGGCGTTCCGTTGTTTGAAAAACGCGGCCGAAATATGTTTTTGACAGAATCCGGACGTGCCTTTCATCAAAAAATCCGGCAGGCGTTCGACCTGATTGACGCTGCGGCATTGGAGCTTCAGCCCAAAGATCCGCTGGAAACCATTATTATTTCCTCTGTGCACTCGCATCCCAGATCCGAGTTTTCAAAATATGTAACAGAATTTCTCAATCAGCCCGGCCGCCAAAGCATAAGAATCTCCATCTATGAACGGCATACCCCGGAATCCTTCGAGGCGCTCAAAAACAATCTCTGCCATCTCATTGTTTGTTCCAGCAAAAGCGCTCAGGATGACTTCGAATATATCCCGATCTTCAAACAAAGGGTGATTCTGATTGTGCCCGAAAGCCATCCCTTGGCAGCCTATGATCAGATTGATATCAGAAGCGCACTGCCCTACAAGTTCATTTATCCTGCTCACATTACCGGAATGTGGACCATTTTTGAACGGATGTTTGCGGAAGCGGGAGCGCTGCCTCCGGTCGCCATGGAAGCCGAAAGTGTGACCTTTACCGCCTCGCTGGTCGCCAATAATTTTGGCATTGCCCTTTCGCCGGAAGCCGAGCACCTGAATCTGTATAATGTAAAAAAAATCCGGCTTACCAATGAAGCCAGCAACTTCTATCACTATCTGGCTTACTCCAAAACCAGACCCCTCTCCCCTGCCGCAGAGCAATTCAAGGCGTTTATCCTTCAGGAAACGGCTTTGTAGCTTTGCAGCCGCCCTAACGGATACGGTCGCGAAACCGTCTGATATCCTGAATATGCAGCTGTGCGGCATGGGAGCGGCGCCCGCCCGCCATGGCGAATGTCATATCCGACCCCAGATAATCCCCCAGCACCCGCATAAGCGGGCTGGCCTTGCCCACTGCTCCTGCAATCACCGGAATCTTCAAAAAGGTATCCCTGGCTTCATGGATGGCATCGCTGAAATCGGCCAGAGCCTTAAAGCTGCTTGCTTTGACAATGATTTTACCGATATCGGCGCCCCATTCCTGCCCGCATTGCAGAACCTTCAGAACCTCGCCGGGGTTCATTTTTTTGTGGAATTCATGGTGGGAAATGACCAGCCTTACACTGCGCTCATGCAGCTTCTTGCTCCAGAGGGACAGGCAGGCCCGGCCGTACCGCTGTTCAATATCAATGAGATCAACCAGCCCCGTTCTGCTGACGTGATCAATCAATTCAAATTTGTGCCCATCGGGAATATCGCTAGCGCCATCTTCTGCAAAGTGGCGGGGAGTGAACAGGATGGGCTTATTTCCGACAGCTGCCCGCAGTGCTGCCAGCGCTTCGAGAACCGGCCCGGGCTGAGGATAGGACCCGAAATAGTCCACTCTCCACTCATAAAGATCCGGGTTAAACTCGAGTGAACGATTTACGCCTGCAATCAGCTGGTCGACAGTTGAACCGGCAAGCGGTACACATAACAGATACTTGCCGCCGCCAAAAACAGCCTCCCTGACTTTTAATTGCGGTCTTGCTGCTTGCTCCACCTTAACCTGCCTCCATCTCTGTTTTGTTGAAAGAACCGCAGCTATAGCTGCAGTAATTATCGTAATCCGGTTCACCGCTTCAGTCCAATAGCTAATCCATTGAAATACATAGGCTGTTCCTCTCGATACAAGCGGAAACGGCTTCGCCGTCCTTGACCGGGCAGCGCAGCTGTTTGCATTTCAGGCGTAAGGCTGGCTGCGGTTCCCTGGCTCTCCGTTTCCCCTGGCCGGCTGAAGCTCTTCCTCCCCGATCCCTCCAGACCTTCCTGCTGAGACCCGGCGGCCTAAGCCCAAGTGGAAAAAGTAAACGTAATCCCCACATTCCCTTTTTGGCTTGCGTTAGCGGGAAAAAGGAGACCTAATCGATCCTTTTCTCTCCCTTGCAGAGGAATACGCCTACATTAAGATGAACTTGAAACATTCTTTTCAAAGGGCAGCCATTTTAGTGGTAAAAAGGATAACTAAAGTAGCGCATTCGGATATTGGATCATCCCTAGTGGGAAAAAGTACAACTAATCCGGCTGAAATCAGCCATATGGAGGGAGCAGGCCTCTATTAAGTGTACAAATTCCCACTAAATCCTGTTAAAGCCAAAATTCCAGCCCATTAGTGTTACTTTTTCCACTTCGCTTCAACTTCGCTTCAGTCCCCTATGAATCTCTTCCTTGCGTTCCATCAGCTTGTTCAGGTTAGCCGGTTCCATTCATACACATTAAGTTTCTTTAATGTGTTTTTTTAAAGATTACAGAACCGCCTCCCGCTTAAACAGCGGGGCGGACGGACCCGCGGAACAGCGGCAGCGGCCGCCCGGGTCTCCGGATTTTCACCGCTAAGAGACTGCGACGAAATAAAGTACCGCTACATTGTTGACAAAACTCCCAAAACCGTGGAGATTTTGTCAACAAAAGCGGATACTAATTTCCTCGCAGCTCCTAAGGGGAATGAAATAAATCTGGAGAGCACAGTTATTGGAACAATGCTCCGTTCGCAGAGCGTCCACTCCAGAAGCCTACGTATATCCTGCGCAGAATAACCCCACAAAGCGGGGACTTGGCTTCGATGATTTACTCAGGTATTTTGCGGGGACCCCAAAGCTTATAAACCTCAATTTCGAAAGTGAATTAAACCAATCCAGACCGGACAAGGGATAAACCCTCTTTTTCCTTCACCCATTGGGTGCAAGCTGTTTTTAGCAAGACATCCCTTCGTGTAGAGCTTTTTAGAGGATTTGTGGATACTTATTTTCGAAATTCAGGATAAATTCTTTATCTTTAAATAAAAAAACCTTGACCGCCCGGAGGCTTTCAAGGTTTTTTTCTTCCCGGAGGCTGCTACTGCACTGCCGTCAGCACCAGATCGTCGAAATGGACTTCCCCGCCGGCACTGCCCTTGTACAGATAAATGACGGCGCTGGTGCTGGCGCTTCCTGTCGTGAATTCAATTTCCTTGTGCACATATTCCGTGCCCTGCTCGAAGCCCCAGGCGTCCGTGAAGGCCCCGCCGTAATCCTTGACCCCAAACACCGCAACCCCGCCCCCTGCACTCTGCCCGAAGCCGGACAGCCTGTAGGCCGTGCCCGGAAGCAGCCCGGTGACCGTCTGCTCAACGCCCGCAGCCGGCCCGCTTAGCCGGGCCGCGTAGTCCCCTGTACGCGGGGCGGTGTCCGAGACCGAAGAACCGTTGTAATGGACCGCCCAGCCGGTGAAATCACCGCTCTCGAAGCCGGGATTCTGCAGCAGGTTGACCGGCTCCGGCTCCGCCGGAATGAACCGGAAATAGTCGTAGTCTGCCGTAAGTCCCGTACCGGCTCCCGTGAACAGGCCAATCTTCGGCTCGGCAATCTCTACCGTCTGAGTCGCTCCGGCCTGCTGGTAGCTCACCCCGTCGGCCGAATAGAAGCCGCTGTAGGTATTGCCCGCCTTTACGAGCCTGAGGTAGACGGTTGAGCCAAGAGTATCCGGGGTTTCCACATGCTGCCGCACGGCATTTTTCTGCGCAGTGAACTGAAATTGGCTGCCGGTGCCGTACATGCGCGTAATCCGGACGAAGGTCGCATCGCTCTCATAGACAATCAGTCCGCCCTGGGTCCATTGGGTTGCCGGAATGCCCGTCAGCTTGGTCTCGATGGTCCAGTCCCCTGCCGGCGCTCCGGTGAGCAGAAGGTTCTTGGCTGTGGTAGCCCCCTCCGCGATTTCCCCGCTCTCGGCGGTAATCCGCATGGAGCCGGGGTTGGCCGTCAGCGACCAGGCTGCGCTGTTCTCCCGCACCCAGGTCCATTGGCTGTCCAGTGCCGACGCGTTGAATTCGTCACTTCCGCCTTCGGTGAACACCGGCCCGGTTGGACCGGCAGGAGAGGCGCTGAACTGAATCAGCTCCAGATCGTCGAACGTCACCTGTCCCGTCCCTCCGGCTTTGTACAGAAAAATCGTAGCGCCGGTGCTGGACGCCCCTGTCGTAAATGTAATTTCCTTGCGGGTATATGAAGCCGCAGTCATATAGACGCTCTGTTCCGCGTTGCCGTGGTTCTTCACCCCGAAGACGGCCGATCCCCCGCCGCTGGCCGCGCCATAGGCGTACAGCTTATACATGGTATTCGGATGCAGGCCGCCAATATTCTGCTCCATGCCTGCATAGCTGCCGGTTAGCGCCGCTGCATAGGTCCCTGTGCGCGCTCCGGTGCTCACGATGGCAGCTCCATTGTAATGAAGCGGCCAGTTGCTGAAATCTCCTGTTTCAAAGCCCGGATTGAGCAGCAGATTCGTCTGGGAAGGCGGCTGCGGCAGCGGAGGCAGGTTGTTCGGGTCCAGCCCTTCGCCCTCGTAAGCCCCGATATTGGGAGCGGTGCCTGCCGGAACGGGGTTGCCGAAATAATCGCTGCCGCCGCTTGCGGCGATGATTTTGCCGCTGCCGATGGCCGGCGAGGTATTCAGCAGCTGATAGCCGGCCAGCGTGTCGCGGCCGATGCCGCCTGAGCCGGCCGATGCGAGCCTCGGATCAGCGGTGATCTTGTACGGGTCGGCCGGTTCGCTGGACGGATGGTTGCCGTAGAACAGATTGTTCTCGAAAACATTGCCGGTGCTGGAGCCGAATTGATAGCCCCCGGTGCCCAGATTATAAATCAGGTTGTTGTAAAAGGCCGTACCGGAAGCATAGCCGTCCCAATAGCCGTAATTGACGATATTGGTGCTTGACGTAAGCGGCAGATAGACGGTGTTGTTGTACAGCTTCGCGCCGCTGGCCGGACCGTTCAGGTTGAACACCGCCCCGCCGTCATTCTCGCTGATATTATAACGGACGACCGCATTGGTATTGTAATTGGAGGCGGTTGTCCCGTCATTGACGACCAGCACCATACCGCCTGCATTATGGTGGCTGTAGTTGTACTGGATAATAGTGCCGTCGCTGTTGTAGTCCGCATCAAAGGCCATCGCGTCGCCGCCGGGGGCGGTGTTGTACACTTCATTGTACTGGATGAGCGCATCCTTCGCGCCCCATACCCACAGCGGCACATGATATCCGGACGCGCGGACATGGGTGTCGTACACCACATTATGCTCAATGACCCCGCCGATCGTATTGAGCACAACCGCGCCGTCGGCGGCCACATCGTTAATCACATTGTTCTGCACCTTAAGCCCGGTGGAGTAGGTGCGCTGCGCTCCATTCAGATAGATTCCTACACTGTCGAGCGAATAGATATGGTTATTCTTGATGACCACATCCGACACATGCATGTCCCAGTTCGGACCCCAGACGATGATTCCGCCGTTATGCACATAATCGGTGGTTGTCGAACCCTTGACATTATGGATATCCAGGTTCTCGAATACAAAATGCTTATAGACCTTGGGATTGGTCCAGCTTCCGCTGCTGCCGCTCACATGGATGCCCCGGCGCTCGCCCGGGCTTGCCGCGTTATTCGTTATTTCAAGATTGCGGACCTCCCATTGCTCCTGGTTATAAAAATATATAGCGGCGGAGGCGCCTCCCCCCGCAATCAGCGGCTTGGCCCCGTCGCTGTAGCGGTCAATCAGGATCGGGCTGCCTTCGCTGCCCGATCCCTGGGGCGACAGCGTCCCCGTCCAGACGCCGCCCGCCTTGAACAGAATGCGGTCGCCGGGCTGAAAGACGGTGGCATTCACTTTGTCCAGCGTCTTCCAGGCCTGGGTTTCAGAGCTGCCAGTGTTGCTGTCGCTGCCCCCTGCCGAATCGACATAATACGACGTACCGGCTGCGCGCGCCGTTGACGGGACCATTACGGACAGTACGGATGCCAGAATCAACAGTGCCGCCAAAATCAGCTTGTTCATCTGATGCCATGGTCTTCTTATCATCTTCGCTTAAACCTCCCGCTATGATTGGTATGCTACTGCAGCTGCAGGCCGGAATACCCCGGCTCCGTTAGTTCGATCCGGGCTGTACGGACCCGCTGCTCCAGTTCCTGCTCAAAGCCTGTTTTCCCCGGTGCTTCCCCTTTCCTCTGCTCCGCTGCTGTTCCGGCCTTCAGCGGCTCTGCATCGCCAAGCGCCGCCACTACCCATTCCCCTATGAAGCCTTCATCCATGACCGGGCTGATCTCGCCGGACTCCCGCTCTCCGGTCAGCCAGGCGTACAGCTTGCCCTGCTCACGGAAATACACCCTGGCGTTAGCACTGTCCAGCCTTTCACGGCTTAGGGTCAAACCACCAAAGGAAGCGCTGTCATTTCCCAGCTCCAAAACCGCCTCTTCCGGGCTTCTGCCATCAAGGAGAAGCTGCCGCACCTCAGACAGAAGTTGTCTTGTGTCCGCCTTGGTCTCTGCGGCGCCGGCTCCTTCGCTCCGGTAGGCGACAGAGATGCGGGTAAACACCGGCTCCCGCTCCCCGGGAGCCGCGCTTGCCGGTTCAACCGGCTCCGGCGGCTGGTCCGGCGCTTGTGCTGCCACGGCTGTCCGCTTCTCCTGAAGCGCAATCTCCAGATTGCTCAGATAATATGGAATGAAGCTGCCTGCATCCAGCTCGGCGGGACCAAAGACCGGTTTCCCGGACGCAGCCGCCTGTGCCCGCCGCTTATTCTCCCGCTCCATCGCGGCCAGCAGACTGCTGAACTCCGTGCTCTCCGTCAGCCCTGCTTCCTGTCCCATCTCCAGCACAATCCTGCTTCGGGTCCATGCCGTTAGCGCCTCCCGCTTGACCAGCTCCAGCGGATTCTCCCCGCCAAGCTCCAGCTCCCAGAATCCCTCGTCATACGCCTGATTGTAAGTATCCCGGAAGTACTCGATCATCCTCGTGCGCTGAAGTCCCATCGCATACTTCATTTCCGCCGCCGTGACCGCGCGCCCGTTGATGCGTGCCGCCTCGGCATCCGCCGGCATCCCCTCCTGTGTGCCTTGAGCCTTGGCGGAAGCTGCCTCCGTCCCCGTCCCCCCAAGCCCCAGGAGCCGTTCCGGCCCGTATCCCCCGCACAGCAGCAGGACAGCTGCCACACACAGCAGGACACCGGCAGCCGCGGCAGTTTTGCCTTTTGCCCGCTTCATTGACTCCCCCCCTCCTTCCTTACATAGCCTTTTTCCGGCGAATTCAAAGGCACTTTTACCTCTCATTTCACCGCGCAGCCCGCTCAAAGTCACACTTAAATAGCTCAGGACTGGAGGGCAGCAACAATTTTGGAATTTCATATTATCCCAAACATCAGGAAAGGAGGAACTGAACCCGGGCTTCGCATCCGTTCCTCCTCCCGGCGTCTCCAAGGCGCTAACTTCCCGGCAGCTTTAGCCCTGATTATTCCTGCTGCGTTCCCCCGTCACTTTGTGCTGTCAAACCATTCATTGGCTTCCTTCGTCATCTGCTCTCCGCCAATGCTGTACCATTCCTTGACGAATTTATCGAAATCCTCCAGCGGCTTGCGGCCGTAGATGATAGCCATGATTGTCTCTCCTTCAAGCTTTGTCGTGATGCCTCCCTTGGACTGCATCGCCGGCGTGCTTGCGCCAAGGAACTGGGGTGCCCAGTAGCTGTCCTTAGACCATCCATCAACGACGATTTGCGCCGCCTTCAGCACATCGGGATTGCCAAGGCCCGCTTTTTCAGCATCTGTAAGCCCCCCTTGCTCCAGCAGTTTTCCCTTGTCTGCGGATTGCTGCAGCACACTGAACGGGTCCTTCGGCTCATACAGGAAATATTTGTAGACGCCCACCGAGCCTCCGGGAATATCATCGCCCGCCGTCGATACGGTTCCGTCCGACTTGAGGGTATAGTCATAGTCTTCGGCCCAGCCGTGCTCGAATTCGCTGCCCGGTTCTTTGTCCACTCCGGCGAACAGACGGTTGAGATACAGGAACAAAGCATCGGTATGCTCAAAGCCTTCCCTTACCAGCATAGCTCCCTTCAGGAACGTTGTATCGCGCGCTCCCGCCTTGCCGTTCTCGGTTGGAATCGGGTAGGGCTTCATCGTCGCTCCCGGCACGTTCTTCTGCAGATCCGGAACCGGCCAGCTGCCCATCCAATACGGAGCAACCACAACCCCTACCCGCCCCTGCCCGATCAGCTCGGCGAGCTTGTTCTCATCGTGCAGCCCGGCCTCCTTGGAGATATAGCCCTTCTCATACCAGTCCCGCATCACCTCCAGGCCCTTCTTCATCTCAGGCACGGCCGAACCATGCACCAGCTTGCCGTCCGTGCCCTGGTTCCACTGGTAAGGAACGGTGCCGAACGGCCCGAAGATCCAGGTGCTCTCCCCGAGCCAGCCTGCCAGCGGATTCGGATGGCCGCCGCCCGAGCCAAGACTCACGCCCAGCGGAATGATGGAGTCCGTACTGCCCGGCTTTTTGTCAAGCAGCGCCTGCATGAATGCCTCCAGCTCCCCAAAGGTCGCCGGTGCCTGCATGCCCAGTTCGTCCAGCCAATCCTGGCGGACCCACATCACTGCATTATCATTCCCGGCATTGGCGAAGTAAGGCAGCCCCATATGTTTGCCGTCGAAGGTAACCTGGCTCCAGATCAGCGGATGGGAGCTGAAGATCTCCTTCATCCGCCCGGAGGCATACTTGTCGAAATCCGCTGTAATATCCTTATAGGCTCCGGATTGTATCAGCTCGTTCATCAGTCCGATATCCATCGTTGTGACGACATCCGGCAGCTCCTGCTTGGCTGTCAGCATCAGCCGCATCTTGGTGGCGAACTGCTCGCCCGGCACTTCCCACAGATGCTTGATGTCGATGCCCAGCTGCTCCTTCGCCCACCGGGTGTGGACATTGTCGCTCAGTGTCTCCCCGTTCTTGTATTTGAAGCTGGAATCCGTGGCTGTAACTGTAGTGATCGTGACCGGGGTCCCGAAGCTGTACGTTCCGTTCCTGATAGCTTCAATCCGGGCAGCATCCCCATCCTCCGCCGCAGGCGCAGACGGCTGGGCGGATGACGGCGATGCTGTGCCGGCAGCCTCGTTGCTGCCGTCCGGCGAACAGGCTGTGAGCAGCGACAGCAGCATCGTTGCCGCCAGCAGCAGCGCGAACCTTTTCTTTGTCCTCTTCATGCAAGAACCTCCCTGTGTTCCTATGATCTCTGACGCATCCATCTTATTACAACGCTTTCACGGGAGTAAGAGAGAAAGATTTAAGGTGATGTGCGAAATTCTTAAGCATCGTTACAGCAGGCGTTCCCGGTATTCCTGCGGTGTGATCCCGTAATAGTTCTTGAAGAGCTTGCTGAAATAAGGAGGATTCTGGAAGCCGAGCCGGGAGGCCAGCTCATAAATTCTGATCTCCGTGGAGCGCAGCAGCACTGCCGCCTGCTCCATCCGGTAACGCATAATGTAGTCGCTCAGATTGTCTCCGGTCTCCTGCTTGTACATCGAAGACAGATAAACCGCATGCAGGTTCACGTGGTCGGCGATGCTCTGGAGGGAGACATCCCGGGCAAGATTCTCCTCAATGAAGCGGTGGATCCGCGCCAGCAGCTGGCGCTTGTGATCGTTGTACTCCGCATTCTCCGACAGCGCAAGACACGACAATATCCCTTCTGCCCATTCCGCAATGGTTCCGGCACTTCGCATAATCCGGGCAGATTCGCCAAGCTCTCCCTTCCCGGCCGTCGCCTCCATCAGGGTCTTTCCCTGCTGATGGGCAATGGCCAGAAAAGCGCTGACCAGCGTATGATACAGCTCGGCAAGATGCTCCTCGGAATCCAGCAGCTTCTCCTCCATTTCGCGGACAATTGCGGCCAGCTTGCTTCGCACCTCATCCCACCGGCCTCCCTCCATCAGCCGCAGGAATGCCGGCGGCGCATAGAGGGAGGTCAAGGTGCGGTCAACCGTCCGGTTGCCGCCCGCAAGAGCCAGGAATTCCTGCTCGCTGCGCGGGATTTTCCGGAATTCGTTCAGCGATTTGCGGTAGACCTGAGCCAGCTCCCCGGGGAATCGCAGCGGTTCGCTGAGCAGCAGCGAGACCTGTCCCTTGAGCAGGCCGGACACCTTCAGCTGCAGTTCATGCGCCTTTGTATGCAGAGCTTTCACTTCCATTTCGCCCATCTCCTGCGGCTGCTCCCGGCTGCGCAGAGCAAAGACGAGATAGCCGTAGGCATCGCGGCAGTGCCAGACGTCACAGTCCGGCTCCAGAATCTCTGCGGCAATATTCCGCACCGCATATTCAAACAGCAGGGCATCCGGCTCTTCTCCGCTGCCGAATACCTTCTCGGGCCGCACCATCACCAGCAGAAGCGAATCCCCCGGACGGAACGGAAGCTGGTACTCCTTCAGCCGCTCGGCCAGCGCTCTAGGCTCCGGCAGCTGGCCTGACAGCAGATCGTTCAGAAATCCCGAACGCAGCATCGGCATATGCAGGTGCAGCGTCCGCCGCGCCCGCTCCTGGGAAGCAATCTGCTCCCATTCCTCGCGGATTCCGGCGGCAGCCCGCTTCACCTCAGCAAGCAGTTCTTCATCCTTAACCGGCTTCAGCAGATAACCCACAGTCCGGTGCTCTATGGCTTGCCGGGCGTATTCAAATTCGCCGAATCCCGACAGCAGCACGCAGCGGATTCTTGGATAATGCTCATGCACATGCTTGCATAAGGCCAATCCGTCCATCCCGGGCATACGGATATCCGTAACCACAATATCGACCGGATGATGCTTCAGCAGCTCTGCCGCCTCCAGGCCGGATACTGCCGGATACACATGCTCGACACCGGCGGAAGCCCAGTCATTCTGGACCATGCTCTTAAGAATCACAGGCTCGTCATCAACGAGCATCAGCTGCATTTTCATCGGCTGAACCTCCTTCATGTTCCCTTTTCCAGCGCAGGGCGACCCGCAGGCCGGCGAGACCCGGCGAGGCGTCCAGCACAATGCCGGACTCCGGACCGTACTGCTGCTTCAGACGCTGATTGACATTCCACAGGCCGCAGCCCGTCTGTTCATTCATGGGCAGCTCCAGCTCCTTCATGTACCCGGCGATCTGCTCCTCCGTCATCCCCGCCCCGCTGTCCTCGACCGTCAGCAGATTATACGGACCGTCTTGTACGCCTGTGACCAGTATCGTTCCCGCTTCCAGCTGCGGCTCCACACCATGAATAATGGCATTCTCCACTACAGGCTGCAGAAACAGCCGGGGTACCGGCTCAGCCAGCATTTCCGGCGGGATGTTCAGCTTGAAATACAGACGCTCCAGCCTGAATGCGTAGATATGCAGATAGTTCCTGGCCTGGTTCACTTCTTCCTCCAGGAGCGGATGCTGGTTTTCCACCCGTGTCGTGTAGCGGTAATAGTCACCCAGATGATAGACCATCTCCCGGATCGTCTCCGTCTCTCCCGACTTGGCACAGCCGGCGATGAATGAGAGGCAATTGTACAGAAAGTGGGGATGAATCTGGGACTGCAGCTGCTTCAGCGTCGCGAGCCTTGAGCGGTTCTGCTCCTCGTAGACATCGTTGATCAGATGCTCGATCTGCTCAGCCATCTCATTGAAGCGAAGCCGCATATAGTCAAACTCATTGTGAAAGCGTTTTCTAATCCGAAAGGAATAATTGCCTCTCTCAAAGCTCCGCAGGCCTTTGACCACCTGTGATACCGGCTTCTGAACATGCTGGTACAGCAGATATGCGGCGATAAACGCCAGCAGCGCCAGCACAACGAAGCTGAGATAGAACAGCCGGCGGCTCTGCACAACCGGTGCATGGATGACATCAAGAGGAACATAATCCACCAGATAAGCGTCGAGCGAAGGCAGATAGGCGTAGCTGAGAAAGCTCTCTTCTCCGTCGATCGCAAGACTCCGGTGGCCGGATTCGCCGAGCGGAGCTGTGAGCAGCCGGAGCCCTGTTTCCCCTGCTGCGGCATCGTCTGTGGATACAGCGCCGTAAGCCGTACCGTAAGCAGTGAGCAGAAAGGCTTTTCCGGGATTATCCTGCTTGTAGTCACCCAGCATCCGGCGGATGTTGTCCATAGCAAAACGCACCTCGAATACGGCAATGGCCTCCTGAACCTGCTCCTTCGAAAGGTAGGGGTCCCATACGAACATTTGATAATACGGGCCGTCCGCGCTGCTTCCCGGATGCAGCCTCCATACACCTGCGGGAGACAGCTTCAGCTCCGTCATGTCGAACGTGTCGCCCGGATTGGTGGATATGCGGCGCCGGCTCTCGGGCAAGTAGACGGACAAATCATTGCGCCAGTTGCTGGAAAGGCTCTGAAGCTGCAGCTTCTCCTTGACCTGTGTCTGATAATAGAGCGTCTCATAATAATCCCTGGTGAGCAGATTGAGCTGCAGATCCGTAATCGAGGAATCTCTCGTCAGCACGCTGGAGGACAAGGACAAGCGGTCAATGTTCGATTCAATCTGATTTTTCAGGAAGAACAAGCGGCTTTCATTGTTATCTGTAATCTGACTATCGATGACTTCGAGGCTCTTCTCACTGAAATACGTATAGAGCAGGGCCATTGGCAAAATCAGCATAAAAATCACGGCGGTGATTTTGACAAAAATGGGCCGGTAACCCCGCATGGCAGCACCTCCTTAACAAATTGACAGTTACCTTAAATATCTATATCTATACAGTTCAGGAATGTCAAGCCTAATATGATTGTAGCATCCGCTACCGGCGGACATTTAGGAGGAGACCCATATGAAGCCAGGCAGAGATATGGCGGCAAATGCCGCACTCAAGGCCAACCCCAGAACCGGCGCGGCAGCCAAACAATTTGCCGCAACATGGAGGCTGCATCTTATGCTGCTGCCGGCCGTGCTCGTCGCGCTGGTGTTCAAATACGCCCCTATGCCGGGCATCGTCATCGCTTTTCAGGATTTCAAGCCCTGGCAGGGCATTTCCGGCTCTTCGTGGGTGGGCTGGAGCAATTTCGAGCTGATTTTTTCCATGCATGATTCCCGGCAGGTCATTCTCAACACACTGATTATCTCCTGCCTCAAAATCGCCTTCGGACTCGTAGTTCCGGTGATATTCGCCCTTCTGCTCAACGAAATCCGCCAGATGGGGCTCAAGCGCTCCATTCAAACCCTGGTATATCTGCCCCATTTCATGTCATGGGTGATCCTTGGCGGCATTCTGCTTGATCTCTTGTCCCTGGAGGGGATTGTGAACCAGATGCTCAGCTTCTTCCACATACAGCCCGTGATGTTCCTCAGTGAAGGGAACTGGTTCCGCTTCACCGTAATTCTGAGCGATTTGTGGAAAGAATTCGGCTTCAGCGCCATTGTCTTCCTGGCCTCGCTGTCCGGCATCAATCCCGCGCTCTACGAAGCGGCGGAGATTGACGGGGCAGGCCGCATGAAGCAGACCTTCTACATCACGCTTCCCTCGATGCTGCCGATCATCGTCGTGGTCTTCACTCTGTCGCTCGGCAACATGCTGAACGCCAATTTCGACCAGATCTATAATCTGATCAATTCGCTGGTGCTCGACAAGGGCGACATTATTGATACGTTTGTATACCGCTCCTTCCAGGAAGGCCAATACAGCCTGTCCACCGCCGTCGGCCTGTTCAAGTCGGTTATCGGCTTCATCATGATCGGCGGAGGCTACTATTCAGCCTACAAGTGGGCAAATTACCGGATTTTCTGACACGCTTGTCAATTTGAAGGAGGAACGGCCTCATGTACCATAAAAATCCAACCTACCGCATATTCTATCTGCTCAATATCACTTTTCTCGTGCTGATTTCCATTGTCTGCGTGCTGCCGCTGCTCCACATCTTTGCGGTGTCCCTAAGCGGCAAATCCGCGGCTGATTCCAATCTTGTCGGACTGATCCCCGTGAATTTCTCGCTGGAAGGGTACCTGCGCACCTTCGAGAACAGCAATTTCCTGTCGGCGCTTAGAATCTCGGTGCTGCGGAGCGCAGTCGGCACGGTACTGGCCATGTGCGTAACCGTGCTGGCCGCCTTTCCCCTCTCGCGGAATTCCCGGGAATTCCGGGGCCGCAACTTCTATGTATGGTTGTTTCTGATTATCATGATCTTCGACGCCGGGCTCGTTCCGCATTATATCCTGATGGAAAAGATCAATCTGATCAATTCCTTCTGGATTTTCATCCTCCCGGGCCTGGTCAATGTCTGGAATATCATCCTGATGATGAATTTCTTCCGGGCGCTGCCGCGCGACCTGGATGAAGCCGCTATTATGGACGGCGCAACCTCCTTCCAGATTATGTCCAGGATTTATCTGCCCATTTCGCTCCCGGCCATCGCCACCCTGTCCCTGTTCACCCTTGTCGGTCATTGGAATGCCTGGTTTGACGGCATGCTCTATATGACCTCGCCCGACCGCTGGCCGCTCGCCACGCTGCTGCAGACTATTGTCGTCGTCCAGGACTTCAGCAAGACCGGCATCCGTTTCGAGGACCTGCAAATGCTCTCCAACCGGAGCGTCAAATCCGCGCAGATCTTCATTGCCATGCTGCCCATCCTGCTGGTCTATCCTTTTCTCCAGCGCTTTTTCGTCAAGGGCATTGTGCTTGGTGCCGTTAAGGAATAGCGTGAGCCTAACGGGGGGGGGGGGGGCTACAGCAAACAAGCGCTGAAAGTATGCACTCCATACTTTCAGCGCTTGTTGTCCGCCTTGTCATGGCGGGCCGGCTTCATTACAGAAAATGTCCTTCAGCCTTCCCCGGGCAAATGAAGCTCTTGCCTATTCTCCAGAACCAGTTCCTCCCCCGGAGCCATGGAGTGCAGCGTGCAGCCGTGCAGCCCTCCATCCCGGATCAGCGCTTCGCAGAGCAGGTCCGTCTCCGGCCTTGCGGCGTGAACCAGCACAGCGTGCCGGACGGGCAGAGACTGCAGCATCCGCTGCACATCCTTTCGGCCCTGGTGCACCTTGTAGCGCAGCTTGAGCACCTCGCAGACTCCATGCTGCCCCGGTTCATGCAGCAGCCGGTAGCCAAAGGTGCCGGCGGATACATGGCCCGTGATCAGCACGGAATGGGTGGAATGGCCGGCCCACCTGGCGTAATACCAACGGGAGAGGGCGGACTGCAGCATGCCGTCCGGCACGAACCAGAGGGAAGGGCCGGACCCGGCCAGCAGCCGCTCGCGCTCCGTATCGCTGTGCGGCGAAGCCCAACCGCCGGAAGCGAGAAACCGGGTAATGCTGCCCAGTGCAGAGCGAGCCGCTTGCTGATCCCTGTCCCGAAGCCAGAAAGGGGAAGCGGTCAGCTGCCTCATCCCGTCAACCAGCTTGGGCTCCACTACTATGGGCAGATCCGCGAAGCATTCGCAGGCCCACAGAATCATTTCCTGGCCGCGTCCGCCTGCCGGAACCGGGAGCAGCACCTTGCCTCCCCGCGCCGCCGTCCTGCGGATCGCCTGCTCCAGCTGCTTCAGCTTGCCGCCCTGGGTGTCCTGATCCATTCCGTAAGCCGCATCGACAATCGCCAGGTCCAGAGGCCGGCCTTGCAGCCTTAATGCCCTCCCCGGCTGCGGATGCGTGCCGCCGCCGGCTGCTTCAAGCGCTTCCGCCGGAGAATCGGCCTGCAGAAGCCGGGACTCCGCCGTAAAATCGCCGGAATAGAAGATGGAGCGGCCCTCGGCGGCGATCAGGAACCATACGGAGCCGGCCAGATGCCCGCTGCGCCCCCACATCATCCACACCCCGGAAATTGCCTCGAACCAGTTCAGGCTCCCGCTCTCCTCCTCCAGACAGCGGTAACGTATGGCTTGTTCATCGTCTTCGGTATACGGCAGCTCATGCCCCTCCCGTCCGACGCTTGAACGCCAGGAACGGAAGTATGTATCCAGCTGCGCCCGCGTCTCCCGCGTTGCCCATACCTCGCCGGAGTAACCCTGCGCATACAGCAGCGGCAGCGCGACCGAATGATCCTCATGCGCATGGGAGAGCAGCACCGCATCCAGTCTTTGCGCCTGCTCCGGAACGATAAGCGGATATTCACCCGCTCCGCCCCTTTTCACTCCGCAATCGAGCAGCAGACGGAAGCGTCTTCCGCTCAGCAGGTAGGAGGAGCGCCCGTGTTCTCCGGCGCCTCCCCAGATGGTCAGTTTTGTCATGATGCATTCCACTTTCTTCTGGAATTCAGCAGCTCGATCCCCAGCAGGAGCAGCACGGTCAAGCCGACCGACACCACTGCCATCGCCATGCCAAGCGGCACCTGCCCCTGCTCGAACTGGGCAAAAATATACGTAGCCGATGTCTGCATCGACGGCGGCAGAATCAGCAGCGAGCCGACCAGCTCCCGTACAGAAATGGTGAACGTCATCATCCAGCCCGCCAGCATGCCGGGCATAATCAGCGGAAGCAGGATGCGCCGCAGTATATATAAGGGGCCTGCCCCGAATACCCGGGCCGCTTGAAACAGCGTTCCGTCAATTTGCGAAAAGCTCGCTTTTACATATTGCACGGTATAAGGAAGAAACAGCACTACATAGGTGAGCACAACCATGCCGTAGGTGTTGTAGAGCGTGAAGGGCATCCACGGCGCATTCCAGAGCAGAATCAGCCCGACGACCATAACGATGCCCGGAACCGTATTCGGCAGAAGACTCAGCAGATCAATGCTCCGCTGGAGCCAGTTAGAAGACCGGCCAATGGCCAGCGCGAAGCCTGCCCCCAGCACGACAGCCGCCGATGCAGCGGCAAGCGACAGCCCAAGGCTGTTCCCGATCGCCTTCAGGCTCACTGATCCCCATGACAACAGCTCCCTGTAATGATCCAATGTCAGGTTGTCCGGCGTCAGCCCTGCTCCGCGCAGCTTCATGAGCGAGGCGGCGATTATCGAGAAGTAAGGGATGCCTATGGACAATATTAACAGCGCCGCCAGATACAGGCCTGCGAGCCAGCCGGCGGCGCCGCGCAGGGAGTACGTCTTGGACCGCTGCCCCTTGCCGCCCACCAGACGGAAGGTGAACCTGCGGCTGATGCCTGACTGCAAGTACCACATGACCAGACAGACCGACAGCAGCACGGACGCAAGCGAAGTCGCCTTGCCGAAGTCAATCGGCCAGCTGGAGATGTATTTATGAATCTCGGAGGTCATGACATAATAGCCGATCCGGCGGCCGAAGGTGGCGGGCGTTCCGAATTCCGCAATCGTCTTGACGAACACGAGCATCGCGCCCATGCCATAGGCAGACAGCAGCAGCGGTAATATAATCCGCCGGAAGCGGTAGCCTGCCGTTGCCCCGTGCACCGCTCCCGCTTCCTCCAGATTGCCGCCGACGCGGATCAGCGCATCCCGCAGCAGCAGATAGAGAAACGGAAACAGATGCAGGCTCATAATGAACGCCATCCCCCAGAAGCTGAAGAACAACCCGTTTAACGCATCGGCGCCTGGAAGCCATTGCTGAAGATACCCGCCTTTTTGCATGAACAGAATCCAGCCCATTGAGCCGATGTAGGGCGGAGTCATAAACGGAATCAGCAGAATAACATCGATCCAGCGGTGCCGCCCCAAGCGGGTCTTGGCCATCAGCCAGGCAAGCGGCATGGCGAGCAGCGTGGTTCCGGCCACCGCACAGATGCCGAGCCACACCGAGTTCAGCAGCACCCCGGACAGACTGTGTCCGGTGATCGTGCGGAGCGGAGCCATCCAGTCCAGATGCTGATCCGGATAGACGCTTTGCCAGAAAATGAGCAGGAGCGGAATGCCGATGCTGGCCGCCAGCAAAAAGAAGGAGAGCAGCATGCCCGCTCTCCGGAATATCCGGTTGCTGTCCAAGGAGACTGAATTCATTGCTTTCACCCCAGCCCTAAGCCTTATTTGTAAATTTCCGCGAATTCCGCTGCAGTCTCATCCCCATGCTCGCTCATCCAGGTCCAGTCTGCCGGAAGCTGCGGAATATCCTTCAGATTGGCCCGGTTAGCGGCTTCAATGTCCTCGCGTCCCGGAATCAGGTAGGCGCCGGCTACAAGCTGCTGGGCCTCATCGGACAAGAGATAATCGATGAACGCCTTGGCGTTAGCCACATTCGGGGTTGACTTCAGAATCGCTGCCGGTCTTGGACTTACCACAGTGCCTTCCTCCGGATAGATAATATCGAGCGGTTCCCCCTTGGCTTTGGAGGAATAGGCCATATAATCCACACCTGCCGCCACAACGCTCTTCGCTCCCGTAATCACCGGATCAAGCGCCTCCTGGTTCGCCCCCGCCATGGCGACGCCGTTCGCCTTGTAATCCCGGAACAGCTCCCAGCCCTGCTCCCCGTTCACACTCAGATAGCCTGTAATGAAATCCAGCGCCGACCCTGACAGCGTCGGATCAGGGATATTGACAGCATCCTTCCATTCCGCTCCGGCCAGCTCTGCCCAGGTCTTGGGCGGATTGGCTACAAGCTTCGTATTGTAGACAATTCCGAGCGCCGATGCGCTTGAACTGAAATAATTGCCTCCGGCATCCGACCAGTCCTGATTCAGCTTATCCTTATTGGCCGCTTCCGGGTAGGGCAGCGTCAGGCCGTCCGCCATAAGCGCCTGTGCCGAAGGCAGGGAAGCCAGTATGACAACGTCTGCTGCCGGATTCGCTTTTTCGGCTTCCAGCCGGGCCAGGATTTTGCCGGTCGTGCCCTGGAACATTTCCACATCGATGCCTGTCTTGGCCTTGAAGCCGTTCACAATATTGTCTGCCAAGCCCTGCGGGCCGGCCGAGTAGAGCACCAGCTTGCCGCTCAATGCAGCCTCTGCAGCTTGCGGAGCTGCCGTGGCGCCGGTTGCCTCCGGCGTTCCCGCGCCTGCCTCGCCCGCACTGGTGCTGCCCGTACTGCAGCCATACAGGCTCATACCCATCACAGCAGATAACAGCATTACTGCCCCTTGTTTACGCGTCTTGTTCCATTTCATGTCAATTCTCGCTCCTTTTGGGTTCTTGTATAACAGGATTCATTCTGCATATCCGCCGGGGAGAGATATAGAGCTGCACCGTCTCACCGGCCGGAATCCGGTTGTTCAGATAGACTGTCCATGTACCGGCCCCCTCTACATCCGCGCGAAGCTCGTACCGCTCTCCGACATAGCTGACGCTCCGCACAACGGCGGAATAACACAGGTCCTCGCCGGACGAACGGCTCCAGGCCACATGCTCGGGACGCACCATCGACTGCCCCGGCGCGAGCCAGTTGGACTTGCCGATGAAGGAGGCTACGAACGGCTCCGCCGGAGCCTCGTAGATCGACTCGGGAGTTCCAGTCTGAAGCACCTGTCCACTCTTCATGACCACAATCTCGTCGGACATTGACATCGCTTCTATCTGATCATGGGTGACGTACAGCGCTGTAAGGCCCATGTCCCGCACCAGCGACAACATCTCGATTCTCATCTCTTCGCGAAGTACGGCGTCGAGCGCACTCAGCGGCTCATCGAAGAGCACTGCCCCCGGACGCACGGCTACCGCTCTGGCAAAAGCAACCCGCTGCTGCTGGCCACCCGACAGCTGATGCGGATACCGTTTCTCCAGACCCTGCAAGCGGACCATCTCCAGTGCCTGCAGCACCTTGCTTCGCAGCTCCGGTCGCTGCCCGGAGGCCTTCAGCCCGAAGGCCACATTCTCATAGACGGTCATATGCGGCCAAAGTGCAAAATCCTGGAACACCATCCCGAAATTCCGCTTGTGCACCGGAACATCAATCCTCTGCCCGGCTGAGAAGCAGCATCTCCCGTCAGCGTACAATTCGCCGCCATCCGGGCGCTCAAGTCCCGCGAGCATCCGCAGCAGCGTCGTTTTGCCGCAGCCGGAGGGGCCCAGCAAAGTGGTGAATTTGCCATGCTTCAAATCCAGATGGACAGGCAGCAGCGCCGGTTGGCCGTCAAAGCTTTTGTGAATCCCCCTGATCTGAATGTTCATTTCGATCCCTGCCTGTCTTCTTAAGCTGTTTTCAGTCTAACGCCTGTGTTCACAGGTTGTTTATTTTTCGTGTAAACATGTAATTAACTTTATATATGAATTCTGTTAATGTTCATAGATAAAATCTATGGTAGAGAATGTCCCACTAACTTAAGAAGAGGTTGTTTCCATGAATCTGATCAAATTGCAAATCATCGAGCTGATCGACCGGCTGCATCATATGACCAGCGTGGCCGAGGTGCTCGGGATCAAACAGCCTACCGTAACCTTCCATATGAAATCACTGGAGGAAGAGATGGGGGTCAGACTGTTCGAGTCCCGCAGCGGCAAAACCTTCCTCACCGAGGCCGGACAGGCCCTGCTCCACTACTCCGTGAAGATCAATGCCCTTGCCCGGGAGGCCCGCCGTGTTGTAAGTGAGTTCGAGACGCTGTACCGCGGGACGCTCCTGATCGGCGCCAGCTATGTGCCCGCAACCTATCTGCTGCCGTCCATATTGAATGCTTTCTCCCGGGAATTCCCCGGCATCCGCATCGCTTTGTCAGTAAAGCCTTCGCCCGTAATCCGGGAGATGCTGATCCGGCATGAGATTGATCTGGGGGTGATCTCCTCGGAGCCGTTCGTGGAACCCGCCTTGCAGGCCGATTCCCTGATCACGGATGACCTCGTTCTGATCTGCTCCCCGGAGCACCCCCTGGCTCAACAATCCGAAGTAGGCCTTGAGCAGATGGTTAAGGCTCCCTTTGCCCTTCATGGAAGAGAGTCCAGCACCCGGCGCCTCACCGAGCGCTGGTTCGAACAGCAGGGACTGCGGCTGCGCAATACGGTTGAGGTTGACTCGCTGGAGGCAATCAAGCAGCTTGTGCTGCTGGGCGGCCACATCTCCGTAATGTCCCGGATGGCCGTGCAAGGGGAGGAGCGGCAAGGCCTGATTCAGGTGCTCCCCATAGAAGGGGAGCTGGCACCGCGCTATATCTATGTTGTGCACAACAAGGACCGGCATCCTTCGGTGCAGATTGAGAGCTTTCGCAACACACTGCTGGCAACCAAAAACTGTTAGCCGCCATTGAGCAAATCTATGCAGGATTAACGTAAATGCCATTTCCCTTTAACTGCTCCCATATACTTGGCCTTTAAAGTGGGTCATGTACCTAAACCAGATTATGGGAGTGATTAATTTGAGACAATGGAAAAAGCTTGCTTTGTCGCTCATGCTGAGCGTGGTAGCCACAGGCGGTGCGCTGACCGGACAGGGAATTCTGCAGCCGGAGCATGTCTCTGCCGCAGCTAACGCAGTCCCGGCCTATGAGGTGAAGTTCCTGGGTAACCCCGACACCGTGCTGAACAGCGATGGAACGCCGCGGAGCAATGTACTGGAGACGCTGGGCCTGGCTTCTTCGCCGCAGGCCATCCGCGTGGAGTATTTCGATACGAACCTGCTGGAGCTGAACAATGCGGGGTGGGATGTGCGTTTTCGCAAGAAAGCGGATAAATCCGACTACGAGCTGACCTACAAGAAGCGCTATCCTGTCGTCAATGGAGACATCCAGGCTGCGCTCACCCTGGCGAACAAGGAAGGCTTCGACGCTTCGGACGACAACTATGAAGCAGAGATCGATTGGGGCTACAGCAAGCAGACCCTCAGCTTTTCCAATACGAAGAAGGTCAGCACAAAAACCGCAGGAGCCGTACTTCCCCCGGAGCAGGAGGCCCTGGAGCTGCTGCTCGACAAGCTGCCGGGCAAATTGAAGAACTGGTCCTCCTCGAACTGGGGCAAGCAAAAGCTGACAGCCTCCCGTGCCCATGGCCCGCTGACCTTCGAGCGTTATGAAGGCACCTGGAATGGCCAGGAGCTCACACTTGAGGTCTGGCCTGTGCGTGACGGGGCCGGAACCGGCATCCAGAATATCGTTGAGATTTCATTCAAAACCGCAAGTATCTCCACCGCATCCGGAGTGCGCAGCGAGCTGATGAGCCTGCTGAAGGCAAAAGGATGGCTGATTCCGGAGGATGGCCTCAAGACCCAGCTGATCCTGGAGCGTTATTAAATGAAGCAGCCAGGGGAACCAGGCAATAGCCGCTGAAGTAATAAGAGCATTGCCGCACCGGGCAGGACGGTGGCGGCAATGCTCTTGCAGTTAATGATTCTATATAAATTGAACCGTTTTTGGAGAAGCTGAAGGTTGATGAAACGGTAATGAGGTGAACAAGGAACGAAGCGAAGCGGAAACAGTAAATCTAATCCGCCGAATCATGGCGGCAAAGCTATATCCTTTGAACCTGAAAGGTCAGGCGGGGTCCATCCAGCTGTTATGCTGATTCGAAGCTCTACTCAATGAAAGCTTGGGGGTGTTCTATCCTGCAAGTTGATTTTTCTGCTTATATGTGCATCCTCCAGGTGCTGTGCAGCGGCATGGATGTCTATTGCACATAGTGCAGTCACGTGATGATCCGCCAGGGTTGTCTGACCTATATTCTACAGATTTCAAGTCCAATCGATATAGTAGCTATCTGTACGCCAAATGGTCCAATCAGTGATACTTTTTCAGAGCGTTGAGAAGGTCCATTTCCAAGCCGCAAAAACCGAAAGCAAATCCAAGTGTGCCGAACTCTTTTAAAGCGCCGTGGATAAGCTCTGTAATGACCGCTATTTCCTCATCTTTCGCTTCTGTGATTTTCATTTGGAGTCACCTCGGTTGAATACGGTAAAAGACAAGCAGAAACGGCACCATCAAAGTGCCGCCTGCCGGGCAATTATTATCTATAAGAATCATGTACCGGAGTGAACAAGTCTTCCGCAGAACCTCGGACCACAGAAAAGTGTTCGACATTGTAGTGGCCATGCAGCGTCTTGTTATGATGCTTGATGATTAGTTCAGCACTTAAATCTTCGTTATCGTTGGTTGAATGTCCATCACCGACTAAGGTGACATCCAAATTGCTGACCGTTGCCGCCCGGACTGCGGTATCGATGCAATGCTGTGTCTTGCAGCCCATGATTACCACGTGCTCAGTCTGCCGTTTCTTCAAATACTCCAGAAGCCCGGTTCCGTGAAAAAAATTGGTTGCCCGCTTGTCAAAGACTTTGGCACCCTCCGGCTTATGAATTGCATTGTGAACCTGAAAGCCGGGCCCTTTTCCGTCAGCTACGTCCAGATCTCTTACAAATACAACCTCAATCTCGGCATCCTTGGCTTTTCCAATCACTAAATAATGTTCTGGAGCAGCTGCTCTTTGTTGAAGACTGCACTTTCCTTTTGATTTCCGTCCATTAACTCTTGCTGCGCGTCGATGATTAATAATAGTTGCTTCAAATGATTTTCCCCTTTCGAATGGCGGGGAGACGTTAACGGGTTATATCAGTTAGACGTTATCCCCAGGTGAATTTCTGCGCTAACACTTGTGTTGTTTCTCATAATATCTGCCTCCCAGGACAAATTGTCTGTACATCAAAATGTAATCCCCAGACTGTTGTAGTCTACCACAGATGTCCGGGATACAGAAATTACACCTGCGAATTTCTGCTTACATCATCTATTATGTTAACAGCCCCAACTTTTCTTCCAAGAACAAAACGGCTATGCCGTCCTTGACCGGGCAGCGCAGCTGTTTGCATTTCAGGTGTAAGGCTGGCTGCGGTTCCCCGGCTCTCCGGTTCCCCTGGCCGGCTGAAGCTCTTCCTCCCCGGTCCCTCCAGACCTTCCTGCTCGGCCTAAGCCCAAGTGGAAAAAGGAAACTTAATCCCTACTTTCCCTTTTTCGCTTACGTTAGCGGGAAAAAGGAGACCTAACCGATCCGTTTCTCTCACCTTACAGAGGAATACGCCTGCATTAAGCTGAACTTGAACCATTCATCCAAAGGGCAGCCATTTTAGTGGTAAAAAGGATAACTAATCCACCGCCTTCGGATCCTGGATCATCCCTAGTGGGAAAAAGTACAACTAAGGCAGCGCATTCGGGTTCCAGATCATCCCCAGTGGGAAAAAGTACAACTAATCCGGCTGAAATCAGCCATTTGGAGGGAGCGGGCCTCCATTAAGTGTACAAAATCCCACTAAAACCCTTTCAAGCCAGAATTCCAGCCCATTAGTGTTACTTTTTACACTTCGCTTCCGTTCCCATGAATCTCCTTGCGTTTCATCAGCGTTTTCAGGTTCTCCGGTTCCATTCCTATACATTAAATTACCTTTTTATTAAATTACCTTTTTGGCTCAAAACCAAAATCAGCGGTTGACGATGTGAATGAAGTCCGCTGCGGATTCAGAGGGTCCTTCCGATCCCGCTGTTAAAGCCCGGTTTCCTGATTGGAATAAGATTGCAGGTTGAATTTAGATGGAGCCAGCTTTTTCCCGCGATTCCTTTAAGACTTTTCCGTCCGTGTAAGTGTACTAATTCTTGCGAATTCCACTTCATTCACCCCCTTCCACTTCCGTCCCTGCCCCGGTAGCGGCCTCGGTCGGACCCGCTCTATTCCGCGCTTCCTCCTGCAAAACATAGAACCCGCAGACTCTGCACGGCTCAGCAAACTCAGCACCATTCAACAAACCCAGCACGACCCAGCAACTCAGCAAACCCAGCACCATTCAGCACGACTAAGACGCATTATAATTCCCCCCTAACTTCATACCGCCTTATCCACAATTGGCGAGAAGCATAATTTCCTAAACGACAAAAAAGCTCCTGCCTAAACCGGCAAGAGTTTTTCCTTGGAAAGGCTATGTCCAGTTCCTGACCGTAAGAATACCCAGAACCCGAGGGCCTGGCTTAACGGTCAATCGTCTTCATGATCCAATCGGGGTAACGCTGTCCCGCGACATTCTCCGGCATCAAGGCTGCGTCAAGTGCGTTCATCTCCGGAGCGCCCAGCCGGATATCGGCAGCAGCCAGGTTTTCTTCCAGGTAAGCCACGCGTTTTGTTCCGGGAATCGGTACGATGTCCTCCCCCTTATGAAGCAGCCAGGCCAGCGCGACCTGTCCGGGCTTGACCTCCATCTGCGCAGCGATTTCAGCTACGATCCGGGCCGCTTGCATATTCGCATCATAATTCGCGCCCTGGTAGCGCGGGTCGGAGCGCCGGGTATCATTGGCCGGATACTCCTCCGCCCGTTTGACCGCACCGGTCAAAAATCCCCGTCCCAGAGGACAAAAGGGAACGAGTCCAATGCCCAGCTCACGCAGAACCGGGAGAATCTCCGGCTCCAGATTTCTCTCCCAGAGAGAATACTCGCTCTGGAGCGCAGAGACCGGATGCACCGCATGCGCGCGGCGGATATTGGCGATGCCGGCCTCGGAAAGGCCGAAGAACCGTACCTTGCCTTCACGGACCAAATCGCCAACTGTGCCAGCAACCTCTTCAATCGGCACCTCCGGATCGACGCGGTGCTGGTACAGAAGATCAATATAGTCGGTATTCATCCGGAGAAGAGAGCCTTCCACCGCTTCGCGGATATGCCCGGGGCGGCTTGCCGTTTCGGCGCCGGCCTGCTTCCCGTCTTTGAAGCGGAAGCCGAATTTCGTGCCGATGATTACCCGGTCGCGCCGACCCGTGAATGCCCGTCCGAGCAATTCTTCATTGGTAAACGGACCATAGCCTTGAGCCGTATCGAAGAAATTACAGCCCAGCTCAAGGGCACGGTGCAAGGCCGCGATGGATTGCTTGTCATCTGCCGGACCGTAAGACTGGCTCATCCCCATGCAGCCCAGGCCGATGGCCGGCACCGCCAGCCCTTGGGAGCCAAGCTTGCGCTTGCTTATTGTCATGATCGATTCCTCCATTCTTATGGTTGCTATATAGACTTCCGGGCAATAAGACTCTCAGAGGGTTGCAGCGGCCGGACGCGGCTGCCAGCCCAGCAGGCGCTGCGCCTTCTGCGGGGTGTAACGGTAACGCCCGCCCGAGCATCGGTGTAATCGCGCGAAACTGCGGGTCGAACACAGCAGCCAGCCGCAGCACGAGGTTCGGCAGCTTTCCCTTGGGAGCCTTACTGCCTGCTTCTCCGAGCCTGGCGCGCTGCGTTGCCGAAATATCGTTCATCCATCTGGACGGGGGGGCTGCCGCACACGAGGCTGTCATAACGATGCGTTTAACCCCGGCGGCGGCAGCAAAACTATGCACCAGCCTGCAATAAACCCGCTGCCTCCTGTCACCAGAACGGTGCCTGAATGATTTGAATGGATCTGTGTCACTATTGCAATACCTCCCCCGAACTCTGCATTAGGACGATGAAAGAAATGTCTATAGGGCGATTATCGCTTAAGCAGATATCGCAGGCTTGACTATTACTGCTGAATAATTGCCTAAAGCTGCAGATTCCGGTATTTACCGCGATCAGGCAGTTTGCTTCCTGCCGGGCCGCGGGTATAATTTAGCCTAATGGCAACAATATTTTAACCGGAAGGTTAGCAGTCAGGAGGAATTCCGCATGCATGAAGAAGCACCAGCGAAGCATACTCAGGAAGAATATCGTAAGCCGCTCCGGGAGCAGGCCCTGAATGAATTAACGGCGCTCGCCAAACGCACGGCAGCTTCGGACGGACGTTACCAGACAGCCGTGCCGTTTCTTTCAATCAACCGGTACAGCCATCCGACTCCGCCGATTCCAGTGGTGCTGACGCCTTCATTTTGTCTCATCCTGCAAGGCTCCAAAAAAGTCCACTTCGGCCGGCAGATCATTTTTGCCCGCTCGGGCGACTTCCTCACCTCCCTGATTTCGATGCCGGGAACCGCACAAGTCAACACAACGGAAGATTCGGTCCCTTATGTCGGTCTGCGCATTGATTTCACGACACAGGAAATCGCTTCCGTGATTACGGAGGCTGGCTTGAAGATCAGCCCCAGAGATAAGAAGCTGACCGCAGGGGCCTTCATCGGCACAACCCGCACGGACCAGCTGGAGCTGTTCATCCGGCTGATGAAGCTGCTTGACATGCCTGAAGCGGAGGCCCGCTTTCTCTCGTCTCTGGTCAAACGCGAGATGATCTTCAAGCTGCTGTCCGGAGAATACGGCCATCTCTTTTTCCAGCAGGTGTTCTTTGACCAGCAGGCGGAAGGAATAGGCTCCGCCATTGCCTGGATTAAGGATCATTTCAGCCGTTCCTTTACGGTAGAAGAGCTTGCAAAAGCGAGCAATATGAGCGTCTCCGGGCTGCACCACAAGTTCAAGGCGGTCACAACCATGGGGCCTTTGCAGTATCAGAAGCAGCTACGCCTGCAGGAGGCCCGGCGTCTCATGCTGAGCGGGGCAATGGATGCAACAACTGCCGCCCTGGAGGTAGGATACGAAAGCCCGTCGCAATTCAACCGGGAATACCGCCGTTTGTTCGGCCTTCCTCCTCTCCAGGATATTAAATCTGTTCAGGCCTCCTTCTCCGCCGGCCTGCTTGAGCAGAGCGGGCTGCTTACCTTCCGTTAACCCCTTTTGGAAGCTGGAGCAGATTTGCAGGATCGGGCAAATATCCGGCAGTAAAGGTCTACTTTCAAACGATAAATTATTGAATAATATCCTTGAAAACAAATCAAGGAGGTTTATTAATGACAACCAGACAACATCCGATCAGCTCCGGCTTTGGAGCTTCTTCAACAACTGATGACGTGATCCGCGGCCTCGACCTGAGCGGCACAACAGCCATTGTAACCGGCGGCTATGCCGGCCTTGGACTGGAAACGACCCGCACTCTTGTATCCGCCGGAGCCAATGTGATCGTTCCGGCGCGCGATCTGGACAAGGCCCGGCAGGCGCTGGCCGGACTTAAAGGTGCCGAAATCGAGGAAATGGATCTGATCGATCCGAATTCGATTGACACTTTTGCCGCCGGGTTTCTGGCTTCAGGCCGCCCCCTTCATATTCTGGTGAACAGCGCAGGCATTATGGGACTTCCTGAGCTGACGAAGGACGGGCGGGGCTTCGAATACCATTTTGCCACCAATCATCTGGGGCACTTTCAGCTTACGGGCCGCCTCTGGCCGGCCTTGCGCCGGGCAGGCGGGGCGCGCGTCGTTTCGGTATCGGCCTGGGCGCACCGGCAATCCAAAGTTATTTATGATGATCCTAATTTTGAGCGCCGGGAATATAAGCCTATGCTAGGCTATGGGCAGTCCAAAACCGCCAACATTTTGTTTGCGGTGGGTGTGGACAAGCGCGGCAGGGATGAAGGCATCCGCGCCTTTGCACTCCATCCGGGCAGCATCATCACCGATCTCGCCCGGTACGCAACACTTGAGCAGCTTAGAAACTTCGGTGTTGTCGACGACGAGGGACAGCCTATTATCGACCCGGCCAGACAGCTGAAAACCATCAAGCAAGGCGCTGCGACGCAGGTCTGGTGCGCCACGCATCCCAAGCTGAACGGCCTGGGCGGCGTCTATTGTGAGAATGTAGAGGTGGCAAGCCTTGTCCTGAAAGAGGATAATGCCCCCTGGAAAAGCGACGATTCGACCCGTCAGGTCGGAGTGATGCCTTATGCGGTAGATCCTGAAGAAGCAGACCGGCTCTGGAGTCTGAGCGAACAGCTTCTGGGCCTGCAGTTGCCTTGAGCACAGCTTGGCCGAAGATAACTTTCCCGCAACCCGTTACGCTTCCGTCCGTATAAACTACGGTGAACCCGGCACATACGATAGCTGAAGAGGAGTGAAGCAAATGAAGAAATACGGGTTAAGCCTGCTGCTGTTCATCCTGCTGATTGTACCGGGCTGCGGGTTTGCGGAAAAGGTGGGAAACAGCGTCAGCTTCGCCGCCGATACAGCCACTTATATGCAGACATTGGCGGAATTCGGGCAAGAGATGGATTCGCTGGCCGCCGATGCAGCCGCAGATACGCAGGCTAGGAAGGCATTGACGGATAGGCTGGCTGCACTCAAGGAACAAATCGTCCAATATGCCGATCTTCAGGTTCCGGAGTATGCAGCGGAGCTGCACCAATCGATTGTCGGCTACAATGACAAGCTTCAGGAGGGTCTGGATCAGGCCATAACCAACCTGGAAGAAGGCAAAGCCGCCTTCGAATCGACAGGCATTCCCGGGACGGTCAGCCAAATCAGCGAGCTCTTGAACCAGCTCACCCGGTTGATCCCGCAATAACTCCACAAAATAATTCCACAAAGCGGGGCCTTGGCTTCGATGATTATTCAGGAACTTTGCGGGGACCCAAAACATATAAATTCTTATCTTTCAAGTGGAAACGGCTTTTGCCGTCCTTATAAGGACGGTACCCGTTTCAGCGAGAAAGATAAGGCTAATGTATAGAGGAGACATATAAATTATCTTTTAAAAAGTGCCCGAGGATATGTGCAGATGCCATACCCCGGACGCTTTTTCTTTTGCCGGCCGAGCTTTAATTCCCCGTCAGAATGTATTTATACACCTTGCCGTCCTGCACATACTCATTCGTGAACAGCAGCGCATCCCCTTCTCGCTTAATGAATTTCAGATTGTCTCCATGGAATGGAATGTCATTCGTTTCCGCATACTCCTGCTGCCCGGAATCAAGCAGCTCTTGGTACAATAAGGTTCGTTTCCCCGTGTTGCGTTCGACCAGCAGGAGAAGCCCCTTCTGGTTCGGACGGATCAGCAGAAAATCATCGTCCATTCCCTCCACCAGATACGCTCCGGACTCACCGCCAAGTTCGGCCATGTCTATTGCGGCGCTAACCTTCCCCGTCCCGTCTTCAATAAGCCGCAGCGTGTATCCATCCGTAAGCACCAGCGTATTGCCGTACATTTTTACATTATCGCCGTAGCGCTGCCAGTATCTCACCTTGTCCTGGCGGATAACCGCACCATCCTTGAGGATCAGCGTATACCACGCGTTGTTGATATGGGGTTCACCGTATACATCCGTGATTGTCAGGTAGACCAGACCCTTAGGCGTCTTTTGAAAATCAAACTGAAGCATATCGTATAGCTCCGATCCGAGTTTTGCCAGCAGCCGGGGGTTGCCCGCAGCATCAGCCGCATATAAGATGCCATTATTCTTATCTACGGTGTATGTAACTCCGCCATAGCTTGCACTTGCGCTGGAGAAGGTCTGCAGCCCTTGGGCAACATAGAGACTCTGCGCCGCATTCCAGCTTACCGGGGTTCCCCCCAGCGAACGGACCAGAAAACGTGCCGGGACATACAGCTGGTCTTGATGCATAAAAGGCAAGCCGCCAAGATTTACGGCTGCTCCGTCAAGAACTCCCATTGTGCTGCCTATCCGAACACCGATCTTTTTGTTCCAGCCTATAAACTGCGCTTTTTGATGTGCCTTATCCCAGCTTACCTGAAGCCCCGAAGACTCCCAGAGTCCGGCAGACACATAAGTCATTCCATTCTTAAGCAGCGCCGGGCTGGTGCTCTGGCCGCCATTCTCCAACGTGTACCTGAAATAAGCGGTTGAAGCCGCATCTGTCATCGGAGCCATAAGCAGTGAGGCGGCAAGCAGCGGTGCGGCGAGCCATTTTTTCACCATGAATTCCCCGTCCTCTCCCGGTTCAGTGATAACTTTGTGAATTCTGCAGACGATGTATAGACGCAAATCACGCCCATAAGTTTCAATTATATTCCACGGTTTGGAAACCGGCCGATTGGCGGACCCACGGCCTTGCTCTGAGGATCGTCAAGCCTCTGAAAAGCTGCTATACTTCAATTGAGAATGATTATCAAATATGAAAGTAGTGACAGAGATTATGCCTATCCTGCTCTCCGGTGCTTCCTTGCCGCACCCCCACAGCTTCCATATTCCCACGCGGATCGTTAATCTTGCCGGATTATCCGTCGGCGGAGAATCTGATCCCCGTCCTCTCTCCTCTATAGTGATGATTGTCTCCGGGGGCAGCGGCACCATCGAGCTGGAGGGGCAAGAGCATAGCCTTGCTTGCGGGACCTTGCTGAGCTGCAGCAGCACATTAAGCATTTCATTAAGCCCGCAATACCAGCTATACGGTGTATGGATTGAATACGCCGCGCTGCCGGGGCAGCGTACAGATGCCAGCCCTTTGAACAACGGCGAACCCTTGTCTGCGTGCACCTCAAAAGCCTGTTCGCTTGCTGCAGAGCTGCTGAAAGCCTGTGGGGAGCCGGAACAGAATAAACCGTTCGCCTTGCAGCAGCTGTTCTCGGAGCTTTTGTCAGAGCTGTACAGCAAAAAGTCGGAGTACGGCCAAGCCCCCGCACATTGGCTGGAACAAGTACTGCATTATATTGACTCGCACTATAACGAGGATCTGACAAGAGTACAAATGGCAGAATTGGCCGGAGTCAGCCCGGAACACTTCTCACGCGCCTTCCGCAAGGCGACCGGCCAAACCTTCAATGAATATATGACTCTGCTGAGAATCCGCCGGGCACAGCAGCGCCTCCTGACCGGTGCACCGAATTTGACTGCGGTTGCGCTGGAGGTTGGCTATGGCGAAGGAACCTATCTAAGCCGAAAGTTCAAGCAGGTCGTTGGCGTGTCTCCTGCAGCCTACCACCGCAAGAATAAAAGAATTGTTTCCTTGAATTTCAATCACACGGCCAGCCTGAGAGCACTGGAGATCATGCCTGAACTGGGTGTATATTCGGCCTGGATGGAGCGTCTCGATCTTGTCCCTTCCCAGCAAAAATTACGGTCTGAGAAAAACCGTGCCGCTTCGCTCTATGGATCAGTAGCCGCAGCACAGCCTGACGTTATAATCAGCTATGCCCTGCCCGCAGAGAGCAAGCTGCTGCTGCCGGTGGCACCGGTGATTGAGCTGCCTTATATGCGGATGGGCTGGCGGGAGCAGTTCCGGCAGATCGCAGCAATCGCTAACCGTGAGCCGCAGGCTGAAGCTTGGCTCAGCCGATTCGACGGGCTGTGTCAGACCGCCAACCAGAAGCTGGACGCGCTGATCGGTGCACGCGGTACAGCCATCGTCTGGGAGATTGGCGAGGAATCAGCATATTGCTACAGCAGCAGCTTTGGCCATGGGTGTCAGATTGTATACGGAGATTTGGGGTTCTATCCGCCTGGGGTCTTGCTTGAGCAAGGCCTGCTCCACAGCGGTTATTTGGAGGCATCCATTAAGGATATTTCCGCTTATCCCGCAGAGCATATTTTCATTACCAGCCTCCCCTCAACGCGGAAAGGACAGGAACGGTTCATGGCACTCCAGCAATCCCCTTGCTGGGGAGCGCTTCCCGCAGTTCAAGGCGGCCGCGTGTATCAGTTGAACCAGCCCGACAAATTCTATGGCTTCGATCCCTTATCCTCGCTGGCTCAATTGAAAACGATTATGCAGGCGGTAACATCACAAATTCACATGAGACAAAATCACATTAGGCCATAGCCTTGACCGGGAGAAGTCTGTAAAGTGTAATTGATAATGATAATCATTTTACATAAGGAGGCATACAAATTGACTAACCCGCAATACAACAGCACAAACCGGAGATACCGGTTCCTCCTCCCCCTGCTGCTGACCATGGCCATATTTGCTGCAGCCTGCGGAAACAGCACTTCCCGGGGAAGTGAAGCCAGTACAGGGAGTACCGCCGCAGCCCCGGCAGCATCGCCGCAACCGGAGCAGGCGGCGGAACCGGCTTCATTCAAAACCGTTACAACCATAAACGGGGACATTGAAATTCCGGTTGAACCGAAACGCATCGTTGCCGAGGAATACCTGGGCAGCCTGATTGCCCTGGATACCATCCCTGTCGGCGCTCCTGGCCTGACGCTGGAGAATTTATACTTCAAGGAAGCACTCACGGGCATAGCCGATACCGGAACCTACGGGAAAATGTCGCCCGAAAAGATTCTCGCACTCGAACCCGATCTTATTATTTCCGGTATGGCTGACAGCTACGAAACCTTAAGCCAAATTGCCCCTACCGTCATCGTGCCTTACGGGGACCTGAAAAATGCCCATGAAGAGTTAACTTATTTCGGAGAACTGCTGGGCAAGGAACAGGAAGCCAAGGCATGGCTGGCTCAATACGATGAACGCATTGCCGGAGCCAGGGCCAAGGTGGATGCGGCCATCCCGGCCGAAGCCACTTTCAGCATTCTGGAGCATACAGACAAAACCACTTACGCTTATGGAGACAACTTCGGGAGAGGCGGGCAGGCTGTCTATCAGGCACTGGGCCGCAAGCCGCGGGCCGAGGTTGCGGAAGAACTCATGGAGAAGCAGTGGGCAGAAATTTCTACCGAAATGCTTCACAAATATGCCGGGGACTACCTTATCGTGACCGACAACGGGCTGACTGTTCAGGACTTCAAGGATGACCCGATCTGGGGCAGCCTGCCTGCGGTCAAAAACAATCATATTTATGTCTGGAAAGAAGAAACATCCTGGTACTATGATCCCATTGCCGTCCTTTCACAAACGGAAGAGCTTGCAGCTTGGCTGGCCTCCGGACAATAAAAGCTTGCGCGATTAATCGCGCAAGCTTTTTTATACGGAAGGCAGATTTGCGCTATAAGCTTTTCAATCTCGGACTGGACTTTTCTCCTCATCGACAAGCACCGATCCTGCGCTCATGCATACATAGAATAATGGGAAGGACGGGATGCGAATGAGCAGCAATCAGGCTTTTGAAGAGCGGGCAATCTTTCTGGCGGCTGTCTGCGGACAGACCTATGTCCAGTTTAACAATATAGACGGTGCGTTTACCGTTCCAATGGGTTATTCGGTCAGCCACATAATTCATGCGAAATCCTTGGGCCAAATCCGGGAGCGCTTCGGGTTCATCCTCGAATCTCCGGAAGAGATTATTATCGCCTTTCGCGGAAGCAGCTCGACAGTCAACTGGATCTCCAACGCCAACGCCATGCAGAAAAAATTCAAATACATTAAGGAAGACTGCCTTGCGCACCGCGGCTTCACCGACATCTATTCCTCCGCCCGCAGCGGGCTTCTCTCTGCACTCTCCAGGCTGCCTTCCGGCAAAAGACTGTATATTACGGGCCACAGCCTCGGCGGAGCACTCGCAACCCTGTGTGCAGCGGATATTGCCGCCAATACCGAATATAACACACCGCATCTGTATACCTATGGTTCTCCCCGCACCGGTGATCCGGCCTTTGCACAAGCCTGCAGCAAGCATGTCCCGAACAGCTACCGCATTGCCAATCTTTTTGACGCTGCCGCTTACGTTCCGCCCTCGATCTTCAAGCTGCCGAACCGGGACAAACGGTATTATTACAGCCATGTCCAGACCTTCTGCCCCCTCTCCTTCCAAAAAGGCTCCGTCAGCCTCAATCACGCACTGGGCAGTTACTTCAGAGAACTCTCCAAGCTGCGCCCGGAATTCGCCCGGCGGCTGTGCTCCGCTGCTCCCGGATTCTGTCCGGTGACGGAAGTGATACCTCCGCAATCTCTGCAGGTCTAACTTTCCAGGGGGAATCCCCTTATCCGCAAAAAAGCATGACCCCTTCACCGCAATGAAGAAGGCCACGCTTCCGAAATCCTTTTACTTATTGAATTGATCCCATGCAGCCTGGAACCGCTCCAGCGTTTGTTCCTTCGTGATGCGTTCTGCCGCGTATTCCTGGAGGATGGTCCCCCACTCAGTAGTCAGACCTTCCGGATAATCATTGTAGTAATAAGAGAGTGTCTTGCCTGCATCAATGTATTCCATCATAGATGAGCCTATGGAGCCTACTGCCTCAGGAGTCGTTTCTACCCCTTTCATCGTCGGAATGAACTTGAAATCATTAACAAGCACCGCTTTGCCGGTCTCGCTCGCAGCCAGCCAATTCAGAAGTTTCTTTGCCTCGTCTTTCACCTTGGAATCCTTGTTCACCGCCAGATAAGCAGAGACCCCAACAAAAATCTTGTCATTCAGTTCCGCATCATCATTGATCGGCATAGGCATAACGCCCAGGTTCACATCCGGGTTGATCTGATCGAGCAAAGGCTGTGAGAAGCTGGAGCCCAGCGTTATCGCCCCTTCACCATTCGCAAAATCCGTTACCATCGTCGTATAGTCGATAGTCAGGACATTTTTATTGGCATTCTTGACTTCAAGCATAAATAGATCGAGCCAGTCCATGAACAATTGATTTCCGGTAATCTTGTCGCTGCCTGCTGTGAGATCAGCCAGGAACTTGACCGGATCTGCCTGCTTCGCTACCGGATTGTTCGCTTCGAAAACGCCTGGAGTATACCATTCACCGAAGGGGGGAATGAAGGCAGGAATCCCGGCCGCGTTCAGCTTGTCTACCGCTTCCTTTAAGGTTGTCATCGTAGCAGGCACTTCCGTAATTCCCGCTTTGGCGAAGAGATCCTTGTTATACATAAATCCGAAACCCGATATCGTCAACGGAAACCCATATACCTTGCCATCCACGGTAATATTGTTCAGCGTATTGTCCTGAGCTTCAGAAATCCAGGCTTCAGAAGAGAGGTCCTCCATATAGTCTCCCCAAAGGCCCAGCTCGCTCCCCCCGCTGTTTGTGAAAATATCCGGCATCTCTCCGGCAGCCATTCTTGCTTTCATCGCGGTTCCAAAATTGTTGTCCCCCGTTGCATCAATTTCCAGTGTGACGTTGGGGAACTCGGCTTCGTACTTTTCCTTGAGGACTTTGAACGCATCTGATGCTTCAGTAAGGTTGGTGAAAATCCGCAGTGTTACAGGCTCTGAAGCAGCAGCCTGGGAAGGCGTGGCATCGGAGCCTGCAGCCGTATCTCCGTTGGCTTCACTTGAACTGCCGGAGCATGCCGTCAGCAACATCAACAAGAACAACAATCCGCAAAAACCTGTTAGTTTCCACTTCCCCACCTTAAATCCCTCCAAAAAAGTAATGGTTTTGGGTTGGCTTACCTGTCGAGGGATGTTAGCTGTATGTAGTATATCGCTTCACAATCTCGTTTCAGCACATTATTCATTCATTTCATGTAAGAATAAGTGCCAACCTTATATTTAAAATTATAAGAAATGTATCTTAAATAGTCAATAATAATCACATAATGATTAATATTTTATTTGTTTTCATCAAAAACTCTTCATTTACATATTCACACCCCTTATAAACAGCTAAATCAGACAAAAAAATATCCATATCATAACAATTGACATGGATATAACATTGAACTCTCGCCATCTATCCCTTAACCGCTCCGTTCGTGACGCCTTCCATCACCTGGCGCTGCAGCACCAGAAAGAGCAGGGCAGCAGGGGCTATAGCCATCGTTAATGCCGGAAGCGCCAGCTCCCAATTTTTCATGTATTGACCGAACATGGAGTTGATAGCCACCGGTATCGTGCGAAGGTCAGGCCGCTGAAGCAGCAGCAACGGCAGGAGAAAATCATTCCAGTACCACAAGGTATGGACCATGATGACAGTTGCCGTAATCGGCCTGAGCAGCGGCATCACAATTCTTGCAAACAAGCTGTAGGGGGTACAGCCGTCGATTAGCGCAGCCTCTTCAATCTCCAAAGGAAGAGATTTAATGAAGCCATGGAACAGAAAAATTGCAAATGAAATACTGAGACCCCAATAAGCAATAACAACTCCCGCGATACTGTTAGTCAGTCCCATAGACTTCAGCACCTGCACCAGCGGAATCATCAGTGTATGAAACGGAATAACCATGGAGGCAACAAACAATGCGAACAAATAGTTGTTAATCCAGTGCTTCCTGCGGATAAATTGATGCGCAGCCATTGCGGCGAATAACGTAGTGCCAATATTGCTCAGAACCGTAATCAGCACAGAGTTGGTCAGAACCGTCGGAAAATTCAGCAGCTCCCAGGCATTCGCGTAGTTCTCCAGACGGAGCGAGCCTGGGAGGGCCATCATACCGGACAGGATGTCCCCGTTGGCCTTGAATGAATTACTCACAACAAGATAGAACGGCAGCAGGAACAGCACAGCAAGCAGGGCAACCAGAACCTCCAGCAGGGCATACCGGGACTTCAGCCTTCTCATGCTTCCACTTCCTTTCTCTTGGTGAAATACACTTGAACGGAAGTAATCAGAACAACAATCAGGAAGAATATGACCGCCTTGGCCGAGCCCACGCCCAGGAAGTTATCCCGGAAAGCAGAGTAGTACAGGTTCAGGGTAACAGATTCCGTAGTGCCGAACGGTCCGCCATTGGTGAGCGAGATGTTCACGTCAAAAATCTTGAGCGTAACATTTATGCTCCAGAACAAGCAGATGGTAATCGAAGACATGATCAGCGGAAAGGTGATCCGGCTTAGCATAACCCACTTGTTCGCACCATCGACCCTGGCCGCCTCCTTCAGTTCAGCCGGAATGTTGGACAGACCTGCAATGTAGATGACCATAACGTAGCCCATCCCCTGCCATACAGTGACCAGCACAACGGCCCAGAAGGCCGTACTCTCCGTGGCCAGCCAGGGAATCTGGAACAGGCTCCAGCCCGTCGAAGCGCCCAGCGCCTCAAAGCCCTTCGTGAAGATAAACTGCCAGATGAAGCCAAGCACCAGACCGCCCAGAACATTCGGCATAAAAAAGGAAGTTCTGAGGCCGTTCCGGAAACGGAACGGATTCATAAGCAGCAGCGCAACGAGGAATCCAAGCACATTCATCAGCACTGTAATCACTACCGAAATCCTTACGGTGAACCAGAAGGAACGAAGAAATTTGGCATCATCCGAAAAAATCTGAATGTAATTCTGCAGCCCGATAAAGGAATGGGTCTTGGATATCCCGTTCCAGTCTGTCATCGAATAGTAAACACCCAGCACAAAGGGAACAGCAACGGCAATCAGGAAGAGCAGCGCCGCCGGTCCGACAAAGACAAATTGGCGCAGCACCTCCGGGCCCTTCACCTTTGTTTTGAAAAGAGACAGCAAACGTCCGCCATGCAGCTCAAGCCCTCGGCGGCTTCGAGCTGCCATTACATTCTCCAGCTCTTTCCGGTTCTGTTCAGCCATGAGCAATCCACCTCCAATATAGTTCCCGTTGATAATGTAATAAAACATGACATTGTATCGAAGACTACCTTTCATATTATATCGAATTATAGGTCACACATTAATTGCAGTCAATATTTATTTATAATTTAATCAATAATAATCATTATCTGAAACTATTTGATCAATTATTTATATTTTAAGTAACTTTTTTTGTTATGTTTATGTTATATATAAGCTTTTGAACACAAAAAAGCGAAACATCCGCAAGCCATCGGCCCACTCCGTTCCGCAGAAAACCTTTCCGTATTCTATTATTGTCCGCGCCGCCTCTATACCAAAGTAATATTCGAATGGAACCGGAGACGTTCCCGTTCATCCTTTTCCGGAATATTGGTCACAATCTCATCGATCTCTTCATACTCGCACACCTTGACGAGTGAAGCGTTATCAAACTTTGAAATATCGGCAAGGGCGATAACCTTCTTCGAGCGCTGAATGATGAGCCGCTTCATCTCGACCTCATCGAGAATATAATCCGTAGGACCGTTCTCTTCATTAAATCCGCCAAGCCCCATAAAGAAATAATCGAAATTAAATTGCCGGATCATATCCATAGCCAGATTGCCTACCATTGACTGCTCGGATTTGCGGAGATGACCCCCAATGACATAAATGTCATGCAGACTTCTTGTCAGGACAAACGCCACAGGCATGGAATAAGTAAAGACTGTCAGGTTCTCCAGCTTCAGCAGCTCCTTGGCAAGCTCTACGGTTGTCGTCCCCGCATCCAGTGCGATTACATCCCCCGGCTTGACGAGACTGGCAGCGTACTTGGCGATGTTCCGCTTCAGCTCATGATTCTGGTTCTGCCGCTGGGTGAACAGCGGCTCCACACCAAGCCCGGGCAAAGATGCCCCCCCTCGCTCCCGCAGAATCAGCCCTTTGCGTTCCATGGCAATCAGATCGCGTCTTACGGTAGGCTCGGACACCTGAAGCAGCCTGGCCAGCTCCTCGATCTTAAGCGGGGACTTGTCCTGCAGTAACTTGATAATTTCCTTTTCACGGGAACTCGTCATAAGAAAACCTCTCTCCAGACATTAATAGACACAATATAACACGGAACTGATCAGATAGACATATATGCCGCTCTTTTGCGGCACTTCAGACGATGACATTTCATTATTCCAGTATAGAATACAAAATACTGTAATTATTTTGAAAGTTTATGAATAAAATTATACACAATCAGTAAAAGCAGATCAATATTTTTCATTATTCGTTCAAAAAGCATCCCAAAAAGCGCCTCTAAGCCGCTTCCGACTTAAAAGGCGCTATGCGCGTCAAACTGCCGTTATGTTCCCCCGGCACCATAGGCCCGTATTATCCCAAAGGAATTTCAATCCAGGCGTTATGCTCCGCCCCCGTAAGTAGAGTCTGGTTAGCAGCGCGGAACTCTTGCTGCAGCGCCCAGTTGCCGGCGTGATTGGAGTGCAGGTGATAGGCAGGGAAGTTGGATGAGGATATATCCACTCTAAGCCTGGAACCGGCGGACAGGGTCCAGGCCACGGGCCACAGCTCTATCTCAAGACCGGCAGTATCTCCCGGTACATAGTCCTGTGGAGAACCGGCTCCGTTGCGGTAAGCAAGAGTGGTGATTCCGTCACGAATATTATAAGCGCCTCCATCCCCCTTCATCTCGGATACCTTGACCGTAAACGCCGTGTCCACCGCATCGGACCGGACACTCAGACAGGCTCTGATTGCACCCGCTATAGCAAGCTCATCATGAAACGGCTCTGTAACGAATGTTATAATATCCTCCCTTTCGCCCGGGGCAAGCTGCAGTACACTCGCCGGCCTGCTTCCCCCAAAGGCTGGATTAATCCAGGCCAACAAGGCATCGCCGCCCAGCGTGCGGACCGGCTTACGGGGATCATACCGGAACGTTATCCGCCCTTCACCGCCCGGTTTATCCATAAGCTTCAACGCTCCGTCCACAACGGAGCCCCCGGAGTCCATATGCAGCTTAAGGGTTTTATCCCGCCTTCCCCAATCGGTCCAGGCCCGCCATCCGTCATCTCCTACCACATAAGTATCCACCACACCTGTGCTGTAAGCATACGGCTTGCCCTTTAGCTGGTGGTCGAACCAGAGTATCGCTTCGCGCAGCGGACTAGATTCAGCATTGCCCATTTCCAGATCTCCTGCGGTTTGCAGCGTATGAACCCAGGGTCCGATCACAAAGCGGCTTGCGCTTTTCACCTGATCAGGCAGCCCTTCATATGCACACATCATCCCGTCCAGATGATGGTCGAACCAGCCTCCGAACAGATATAACGGCACACTGACCAGTCCAGGCATTGCCTGCAGCCCCGACCACGGCTCCACATCCCATGCTGCGGCATCCGCTCCCGGACTCAGCAGCCATTCACGGTACCAGGGCAGCTCCTGTCCAATACTGGCAGCATCGGCTTCGATATGCGGTACATGCTGAAGCATGCTCCGGTATACGCCTCCGGGATCAGCCAGCGGTGCGGCTCCATTATTTTGTACAGCCCAGAACGTGTATATTTCATGGCGAAACATACCGTTCATGTACATTTGCCGGTGCCGTTCCGTACCGAATACGCCAATGAACAAGGTCTTCACCTCCGGAGGCAGGCGGTCAGCCAAGATCCACTGCACGAAACCTCCGTAAGACTGGCCATTCATAGCCATACTGCCGTTCATCCATGACTGCTCTATGATCCAATGAATGACATCAAGCCCATCATTGCGCTCGTTCTCGAACGGCTCCCACCTTCCTTCAGAACCTCCTGTGCCCCGGCAATCCTGCAAAACGGCGGCATAACCGTACTTCGTCCATTCCCAGGCCGCAAGCTCAGCTACCGGGTGCATGTCAGGATAGGGATTCCGTTCCAGTATGACCGGCCATGGCCCGGTCCCGGCGGGGACATAGATCCTCGTGTTCAGCTTAGTCCCGTCACGGACTGGAACCATAACCTCGGTCATGCCGCCGCAAAGATGGGTTGGCGGAAGCTCATCCTCCACCAGTTCATATTGCCGCTGTATCATTCGGATGTATCCCGCATACGAATCTTCGTTGTTCTTATTGTCCGATTCCATCGATCTCCTCCATTCCGCAAACGGCAAACTGATGATACCCTCACAGAAATTCCAGCCCCGGCGATAAGTAATGCATATTCTGCTTCTATATATATCTATACTTCAGCGCACTCCGCGACCAGCCGGACTCCAATCTCGGACGGATCGCGAAAACGCAGTCCGTCTTCCCCGGCCGTCAGCTCTACGCCCGCTGTCCGCAGCCGTGCGGCCAGAGCCTCCAGCTCCGTCTCTCCGGGAAGCACAATCGTATATTCCTTCAGACCGGCGGCATGCTCCGGCGGCGTCGGCGCTCCGGGACCCGCCCAGATGTTCAGCCCGAGATGATGGTGATACCCGCCGGGAGCTACGAACAGGGCGGAAGGCCCATAATGAAGCGTAGCTGCGAAGCCCATCACTCCACAATAGAACCTTTCCGCGTGGCGCATCCCCTTAACATGCAGATGCAAATGCCCGATTGCCGTGTCCGGAGGCAGGCCGGCAAACTCCCGGCAAAATGTACCCCACCGCATTAGCCCCCTTCACCCGCAGCTATATATACGGACGGTGCTGCATCCTCATCACCGGGAACACGAATTTCTTCAAGCGAGTCCAGGATGATATCCGCAAAGGGCAGCATTTTCAGCTTCATGGCCGGATCATCGGGGATGCCGATTCCGATGCAGCCCGCTGCACGCGCCATCTGCACATCCACAAAAGAATCACCTACCATGGCAATTCTGGCAGGCATCGTCCCTGTAAGCTCCGCAACCCGCTCCAGCATATCGGGATTCGGCTTGCCGCGCTTCACATCCTTCGGTGTGACAATGAAGCGGGTCCGCCCAGACTGGCCGAACTGCTCAAGCGAGACCAGCGTGCGGCTCAGATCATCGGAGGTTGCAATACCATAAGCAAGCCCCGCCCGTTCAAGGCGGTCGAAGATAAACGGGAAGCCGGATTTAGGCCGCAGCGCACCGGCAAGGTCAAACCCGGCGTCCGATTGCTTAAATACAGCTTGCGCACGGCTTCGGCACTCCCCCCAGTCAAGACCTGTAAAGGAACGGATTACGGAAGCCGTAACTACGATTTCCTCCTCAGGGGACGCCAGTGCAAAGATCCCGTCCGGGTCCGCCCCGTCTAGCTCTTCATGTGCAGTGCGCACCCCGAACAGGCGGCACCATTCCGCGGCCCCCTCGGACCCGATCACTTCGGTGAGCACCTGCAGCCGGGCATAGGCAAGCATCTTCCAGAAATGCCGGGAGTCGAACAGCAGACCGTCCTTATCGAAAACAACAACATCAACATCACAGGCCTGGCCGCCGGCATATAGAATTGTCATGAAGGCTCCCCCGCCATGCCGATAATCCGGACATCCCGTTCCCTGTTCTTCAGCACACGGAAGGAGCGGAAGCTTCCTGTGCATTCAGGACCGGACGGCGACTGCACGACCAGCCCCACCTTGACCGTCTCCGGCATTTCCTGCCGGAAATAGCGGACAACAGACCAGTCGGCTCCGTTTTCCGAGCTGTGGAAGGCAAAAACGTTATCATACCGCGATAATCGCAAATAAGGCTCCTGCGCAGCCACCCTCCCGGAGATACAATCATCCGACCGCTCCCGGGTTATGACGGTTACAATCGAAGGCTCAGTATTCATGTGCTCAAAGCAAATTTTAGCCCAATTAGCCTCCGTATCGAACATCATGAGACAGATTGAATCGCACTGCGCCTTCATTTCCACACCAACCTGTACCTGAACGGCAAAATTCCCGGCAAGCTCCGTATATGCGAATGGCGCAGTCGCCACCTTGCTTTCATTCTGCGGATCATTGAAGAAATCCTCCGCCTGTGTTGCCGTCATCTTCAGCACCCCATTCTCAAGCTGCCAGTGCCGGGGCTCATTCATCCATTCCCAAGCCGTGCCGGTGAGTGCGGCCAGCCCGCTCAACCCATTCCCCATAACCATCCACCCTCCACATGAACCAGAGTATAAGCGCCTGCCCCCGCTTAATCGCGGAAGCAGGCAGCAAGCAGAACCGTCTTAGACTGCGACGAAATAAAGTACCGCTAATTTCCTCGCAGCCCCTTAGATGCCGATCGTGAAGCACTGCTATAATTGCAGCCCCTATTTCATACCAGGCATTCGTTTCGCCGTCCCGCCCTAGACGAGGGTAGTTCTGGCTTCTTCCAGAACGCCCTTTCTGAACTGCTTAACCTTGTTCATGAAGGCGGCAACCCGCTGGACATCCACATGATTTTCAAAGATGCCTTCATATTTGAAGGTCGTCCCCACAACCGCACCGTCGGCTACAGACAATTGGGTCTCCACGGAGTCCAGGCGCATGCCTGTATTCGCCAGCACAACCGTCCCCGGAACAGCGTCCTTCACGAGCCGCAAAGTCTGGGAATCTGTTGGTGCGCCTGCGGTTAACCCGGATACACAAAGCGCATCCGGCCGGTTGTTGAACACCGTCGTTCTGGCAATGCTGCTGACCTCGCGGTGGGCCAGGTATTGCGCAGCCTCAGGCACAATGTTATACAGCAGCTTCACACCGGACGCTCCGATCCGGTGCTGATGGCGGATGGTTTCACCGACATTCGTATTCCAGAGGCCGAAGTCGCTGGCATATACCCCGGAGAAAATCTCGCGCACGAACTTGGCTCCGGTGGCAGCAGCCAGATCCAGCGATTTTCTGGCATCCCAGAGCACATTTACTCCGAACGGCACACGGATCATCGGCATCAGCTCCCCGATGATCCGGGCCATCGCAGCCACCGTCTCAGTCTTGACATCCGTAAGATAAGGCAGGCTGAATTCGTTGGAGAACATGACTGCATCCACACCGCCATCCTGCAGTGCCATGAGGTCTTTTTTTGCCCACTCCACCACATCCTCCATCCCCTTCTCGGGATTGAACCCGGGATCACCGGGCAGCGCATTTAAGTGGCACATGGCAATAATCGCTTTCTCGGTTCCGATTACCTCTTTTAACCAAGTCATTGGCACTCTCTCCTTATCGGTCATGTTAGTAAAATATCAGCATGTCGTTGCTATTGTTGAACGTTGCCTGCACCTCTCCATTCGCTCGATCCTGCTTACCAGGCGGCGACACAGCCGTCCGTACGGGGGTCGGTTCCGCCGCAGAGGACGCCTGTACCCGGGTCCCGCCAGATAATCTGCCCCCGCCCGAACATGCCGGGATTGCTGCCGATCTCCAGCTCATGCCCCCGCTGTCTAAGCGCTTCTGCCAGATCCTCGGGGAAAGAGGGCTCGATCAGCACCTTCCGGCCGCTCTCCCAGCGCCACCGGGGCATATCCAGCGCCGCCTGCGGGTTCATCCCTTCATCAAGCGTGTTCAGCAGCACCTGCAGATGGCCCTGAGGCTGCATGAAAGCGCCCATGACTCCGAACGGCCCGATAGGCTGGCCATCACGCGACAGGAAGCCCGGAATGATGGTATGATAGGTCCGTTTTCCGGGCTGAAGCGCATTGTGGTGCGCCGGATTAAGCGAGAAGGAATGCCCCCGGTTATGGAGGGCAATTCCCGTTCCCGGTACAACCAGGCCCGATCCAAACTCCATATAATTGCTCTGGATATAGGACACCATATTCCCTTCATCATCCGCCGTGCACAGATACACCGTTCCTCCTGTCGGAATCGGCGGCGTGCCCGGCAGAAGCGCCTCCTCGGCAATCCGTTCCCGCTGCCGGGCGGCGTATTCCTCGGACAGCAGACGCTGAACCGCCCCTGACTCCATGAAGGCCGGGTCTGTGACCTCCCACAGGCCGTCTTCAAACGCCAGCTTGACCGCCTCAATCCGGCGGTGGCAGATCCGCGCGTCATTCATCGTCTCAGGCTCCAGCCCCTTCAGGATGTTGAGTGCCATCAGAGTGACAATTCCCTGTCCATTCGGCGGAATCTCCCAGACATCGTACCCCTTGTAATTGGAGCTGATCGGTTCTACCCATTCCGGACGGTACGCAGCCAGGTCACCAGCCCGCAGATACCCACCATTCGCCCGTGAATAAGCATCAATCTGCTCCGCCAGGCCGCCGCGGTAGAAGGCCTCCGCCCCGCTCTCTGCAATTGCCCGCAGCGTAGAGGCGTGGTCCGGAGACGACCAGATCTCACCCGGACGCGGCGCCCGGCCGTTCACCGTAAAGGTTCCCTGCCACTGCCCGAACAGCTCCGGCTCCATTTCCTTGCGGTGGCGTTCAAACGCCATGCTCCAGAAATAGCTGAGCGTCGGGGATACTGCATAGCCTTCCTCCGCATAACGGATGGCCGGTGCCAGCACTTCCGCGAGTGCGAGCCGCCCGAAACGTTCCGACAAGGCAGCCCAGGCTGAGGGCGCTCCCGGCACAGTAACCGGCGTCCAGCCGTAGACCGGCATCTCGGTCAGGCCGGAGGCCTCCAGCTGCTCAATTGAGATTCCGGCCGGCGCCGGTCCGCTGGCATTCAGCCCGTGAAGGCGGTCCTTCATCCAGACGAGTGCGAAGGCATCGCCTCCGATGCCATTGGAGGTCGGCTCCACGACAGTCAGGCAGGCCGCTGCGGCGATGGCAGCATCGACGGCGTTGCCCCCTTTCTTAAGGATATCCAGACCCGCTTGTGCCGCGGGCTGCTGGGAGGTTGCCACCATTCCCTTCCTGCCGTAAACCGCAGTGCGGCGGGATGGGTAAGGGTACTCCATGGGATTGAATTGCAACTTCATGCGTGTCTCCTCCGATCACGGACATTAGTAGTGCATAACTTGTTACAGCAGATGCGCGCCGCCCGTTACATCCAGCGCTTCGCCGGTGATGAAGCCTGCATGCTCGGTCGCAAGGAACCAGACCGCCTTCGCCACATCCTCAGGCTGTTGAATCCGGCCCATCGGCGTAAGCCGGATATATTCCTCCTGAACCTCCTCCACAGTCATGCCTCTAAGCTCCGCTTCCCAGATCAGCTCCCGCTCCTGCATGCCCGTCTTGACGAAGCCCGGACAGACACAGTTGACAGTTACGCCGAAGGGGGCGAATTCGACCGCTGCGCTTTTGGTGAAGCCGACTACCGCCCATTTGGAAGCAGCGTAATGCGCGAGGAGCGGAGTTGCTCTTTTGCCGGCCATGGAAGCGGTGTTGATAATCTTCCCCTTACCTTTTTCCTTCATATAAGGAAAGGCGGCCTGTGTACACAGGAACACTCCCTTTGTATTGACATTGAAGTTGAAATCCCATTCCTTCTCCGTCAGATCCTCGATCCGGTTCATCGTGGACACACCGGCATTGTTGCACAGAATATCAATAACACCGTAACGGTCAATAATGGACTTGAAGGCCTCCTGCACCTGGCTCTTATTCGTTACATCCACCGATACCGCATGGTGGACCCCAGTGCCGGGCAGCTGTTCGGCAGCCGTCTCCGCAGCCTTCCCATTCAGATCACAAACAACAACCGTCGCCCCATCCTCCGCCAGGCGGGCTGCAATACTTAGACCGATACCGCTGGCTGCGCCGGTAACTACAGCAATTTTGCCTTCCAGTTCCATCCTGCTCTTCTCCCATCTATTCTATTATCCTTGTTATAAGAAGATTGATCTTTATTCAGAATACAACTCGTTGGCCTGGCTGAACATCGGCTTCAGATTCGTATACAGCTCGCGGTAGATCAGGTAAGCCTTGTCATACACCTTCACCTGCTTCGGGTCGGGGATGAAGTCACGATATTCGGTCAGGAAGCTGTTAATCTGCTCCCATTGCTTGTAAAGGCCCGCCGACTTCCCGGCCAGAAAGGCCACACCCAGCGCCGAGCCCGGATGTGCGGGATAAGACCGGATCTCGCTGTTCAGTACGTTCGCTGCAATCTGGCACCAGAACCGGCTCTTGGCTCCGCCGTTGGTGGCCATAATCCGCGCCGGCCTGTAGCCCAGCCCGTCCATAACCTCAATATGGTGGCGGAAGCCGTAGATTACCGATTCCAGAATGGCGCGGAAGACATGGCCGCGGGTATGGCTAAGCGTCAAACCAAACATAACCCCTCTTGCCTCCGGATCGAAGATCGGCGTTTTCTCTCCCAGAAAATAGGGCAGAATAACCAGCCCGTCCGAGCCGGGCCGCAGCTTCTCCGCTTCCTCATCCAGCTCCTTGAACAGCTCCGGAGATTCATTCCGGAGAAATTGATGGGAATACCATTTCACAAGCGAGCCGCTGGACGCCATGCAGCCGTTCAGCAGATAATGGCCCGGAAAGACATGGTAATCAAAAAAGAGCTGCGGGTCCGGCCGGATCTCATCCATGCAATAAAGGATATCACCCGCTCCGCCAAACTTGATCAGCAAATCGCCCGGTGCAACAATGCCCGCCGCCAGCGTGGAAGCTACATGATCCGCACTTCCGGCAATGACCGGAATGCCGGGACGGAGGCCGGTGATGGCAGCTGCCTCATCAGAGACACTCCCAATAATCTCGCCGGACTCACTGACCTTCGGGAAGCAAGCGGCAGCCAATCCAAGCAGAGGAAGCTGCTCCTCCAGCCATTCGCGGGTACGGATATTGAACATGCCGCTCTCCACAGCCCAGTTGATCTCCAGCGAACGGATGCCGGTGAGCTTATAGGCAATGTAGTCATAGGAACCGCATACCGTGGCGATTCTTGCATACACTTCAGGCTCATGCTTCCGCACCCAGAGCAGCCGGGGTAAAATGTGCTGCTGATTCGTGCAGCCGCCAGTCGCCGCATACAGGGCTTTCTGGTCCAGTGCGCTAAGCACCTCTTCAATCTCCTGCACCGCCCGGGCGTCATTCTGCTGGATGCTGTTGCGCAGCGGCTCCCCTTGTTCATCCAGCAGCACAATTGCCGGAACCATGCCGCTGACACCAATGCATTGTATTCCCGCCCCGGCATCCGGAACTGCCTGCAGTACTTCCCGCACAACCTGAAGCGTGTTGCTCCACCAGCGTCCGGCATCCTCTTCCGCCCAGCCCAGCTGCGGTGACAGCAGATCATGTACGGCGCTGGTCTGATAGACAATTCTTTCTTCCGACAGCAGGATCGCCTTCACGGCGGTCGTGCCTATATCAATCCCCAAGGAATACAGACCCATCTTCGGGCACCTCCATTATTGGTCCGCCGCAGTCATTGCTTCGACCCTTGTCTCATCAAGTTTCCCGTCGGGCAGCCCGATCCGCAGCGGCTGCGGCCGGCTGCAGGTGCTCTCGACCTGCACGCCCGTACCCAGCACCAGCGACTCCCCAATGGAGAGCTGCACATCCAGCACATGGCGGGCCACTTCAGGATTTGTGCGGTGCGGTGTACCCATCCTCAGTACATAAGCCATATCCGCCACGCCGATGCCGGAGCACTCTTCACCATAATTGTAGATGGATGGGACCTTCAGCTTGATTTCTTCCTCGCGCTTCATTTGCACCAGCCCGCCGTAGAGCTGCGGATAGGGCATATAGAGGCTCCCCTCTGTGCCATAAATTTCAAAAGCATGGCTGTCCTGAGGCGCATTCAGCACGATATACAGGTTGGCGACAACTCCGCCAGCAAAATGCAAGGTGGCGGTAACATGGGCGTCGGGACTCTTTGGCAGCTCATCCTCCGCAACACGAGCCGGCAGCTGGGCCTCCAGTTCATAACCGCTCCGGTAGGCTGTTACCTGGCGGACAGGACCCAGCAGATGAATCCAGTTCGTCAAGTAGAACGCGGTCTCCGACAAGAACCGGCCCGGATCGGCGAATGAATAACGGTCCATGACCACCACCGCCCTCCCCCCGTAAGGAGAGCCAAGCCAGCCGTCATTCAGCAGCTTGCGGCAGGCCTGGAAGCTTGCGCCCAGCACCGTTTCCGGAGCAGTTCCAAGGATAACCCCTCTGGACTCCGCCAGGGCAATAAGCCCATCCGCTTCCTCCCGGCTCATGGCGAAGCTCCCTGCGGCGAACGCATGCTTGCCCGCTTCAAGAATTCTCCGGGTCATGGCTGCTCCCTCGAAATGCACAACGATCTCAAACTCCCCGTCCGCCAGCACTTCAGCTACCGAGCAAGCCTTCGGAGTGCCTAACGCGGCAGCCCGGCGCCGCGCAGCTTCCGCATTGTCGTCGGCGCAAGCGGCCAGCTGCACAATATCGAACATTCTTTTGCAATTGGAATAATAGTGATCCCCGGACCGGCCGGTGCCGATAATGGCTACTTTCACTGGGTTCGGCAAGTGGTTCAGCTCCTTCCGCAGCCAAGAACACCTCTGTTCAAGGCGCCGTTATACCTTGCTCTTGAAAGAATCGGATTCCTTGTCCGGAAGATACACCGGGTCCACCGGGCAGGCCTCTTCCCACGGAATTTCTTTCGGCGCAATTACACCCTCGCTGAAGATGCGTTCTGTCGGAATGGACGGATCAAGCCCCAGCGGGACTTTCCCTTCGCCCATCTCGCGGAGCGTGCGCTGCAGCATGCGCCGGAGCGCAATAATCGCAATGTCGCTGGTGCCGAGATGTTCCCGGGAACGGTCCACAATCGGCCCCATGCTCTCAGTAACGGCATGGTCCTGATTGCTGATGCCAAGGATGCCCGAGAAGTTGTCGCCCTCCATCAGGGAGCGGTCCTGCTTATAGTTATTGGAGCTGTTATGGATCTTCCGGTGGTTCTCATCCACCCACAAGCCGCGGCGCAGCTTCTGGTTCTCTGCATCCAGCGAGTGGTCGAGCGTGAAGTGGACATCATAGGCCCAGGTGGTGTGGTCATCGATCGGAACATAAGCATGGAACAGATGATCCTCTTCCTTCACACGCGGAGTGAAGCCGAAGAACGGCATCAGAATCGGAGCCTCAAGAATAAAATGATTATCCGCATCCGCCTGGCCGATGAACATATTGCGGAAGCCGTAGGTTGTCAGCTGCACATCCAGCTTCGGATTGACAGAAGTGACAAGCGGGTGGGACGGATTAATCCCCAGCTCTGTGCTTAGCGCGCCTTCCTTCATGTCCTGCTCCTTCAGAGCGAGATGGGCGAAGGCCGCATGCATGTAGTCGATCTCATTTTCCCAGATCTGCAGATAGTTGCACTCCTGGTGCACCTTCTCCACCATGCGCATATCCCCGGGAAGACTGGTCCAGATCAGCTCGGGGAACTTCGGCTGCAGCTCCTTCGGCCCCATGTAGGTCCAGGCGATGCCGCCCGCTTCATGGATAGGGTATGAGGTCTGCTTGATCTTCGACTTGTATTTGCTGTAGCTTGGCTCCGACGGCATGTTCGTGCAGTCTCCTTCGGTATTGAAGGCCCAGCCATGATAAATACAGGTCAAGCCGCAATCATCATTTCGGCCCAGTGTCAATGAAGTCCCGCGGTGGGGACAGAATTCGCTCATCAGTCCGGCTCGGCCGGTCTTATCCCGGAAGGCAACCAGGCGTTCACCCAGCAGCTTCACCTGAAGCGGCGCGCCGCCAGTCTCGATCTCACGCGACAGAAAGGCGGGGAACCAGTATCTTCTGAACAGCTCACCCATCGGCGTTTCCGGTCCCGTCTGCGTCAACAGCTCATTGTCTTTTTTGGATAACATCCCAATCTCTCCTTTGCAAATGGCCCAGGCCTGATTAGTCGGCCAAGATCGAAGTATCGAAGATTCCGTGTACACCCTTGATGCCGTTCACCGCCTGCGTGATATGGAAATCAGCGGCAATGCTGCAGATCCGGTAAGCTTCCTTGCGCGTTAATTCATGCTTCTCCTGCAGGAGGCCAATCATCTGGTTCGCCGCCGCCTGCAGGGCCGCCGCCAGATCCTCATCGAAGCCCATGCTGATCAGCTTGCCGTGCTTCTGTGCATAGGGCCAGCGCTGTTCTGTCCCTTTGAGCAGCCCGAAGCGGAAGCGGCCTTCCAGCGAGACCTCGATTGCCGTTACATCAATCTCCCCGTCGCCTTGGGCCCCGTGTCCGTCACCGGCATAGAAGAGTCCGCCGGTACGCATGACCGGCAGATACAGCACCGAGCCGGCCGTCAGCTCGCGGTTATCCATGTTGCCTCCGTAGCGTCCGGGAGTTACACTCGTAATCCGCTCCCAATGATCCGGAGGAGCAACCCCCATAATTCCGAAGAACGGCTTCAGCGGAAATTTGGCCGGGCCCCAGACGCCGAGCTTCCGCTCTGCATCGATCTTGATTATGGCGGTGTCCGGGTCGTCCATCTCATTGTAGAAAATACCGGACATCGGCCCCATATAATTGAAGCCATACAGAGCATCCACCCTGACATCTTCAATATGCACGGCAAGCGTATCGCCCGGCTCTGCACCCTCTACATGTATCGGACCGGTCAGGATATGCACCCCGGGCCCGCGGTCCCGGGTCCGCTCGTGAATCTCGCGCAGGCTGTCCGGAATCCATTCGGAAGGCACAGAATCCTGCGGTGAGCCCGATACAGATTTGAGAATTACGGAATCCCCGGGCTTCACCCTGAGCACCGCTTGCTGAGGACCGCCGATGTAACCCCACAGGACCGTCCCGGAAGAAGGAGATAAAGTGTGTATTTCCGGCATAATCATCACCTCGTCTAATAGTAAAAGATACGTGTTAGATATAATTACATATACATGACTTTAATCTGTCGGTTGTATTGATTTGAGTATAATTGAACGATCAATTTTGGTCAACAAAAATCATAATTATTAATAAAAGAAAATTTATTGATCAATTAATGATCAAAAATATTGAATAACGATTTTAAAAAAACGGCATTCTCTCACACCTGCCTCCTCATAGCCCCTTTACTTTCCCTGCCGTAATCGGAAGTTCAGATTACTGACTCCATGACTCTACCGATCAGCCTTTTCCGCTTCTGCACAGAAATAATTATGTCAGAAAACATGCCGCGAGAAATATAATATACGCTGTAAAAAGCAGGGGATAGGCATATATTCCATGAAATCGGCTGCATCCATGCAAATGGAAGGATGCGTATCAAGCGAGCAATAGAAGGATAATGTATTGTGCAAGCAAATGAAGCTTATAACCCTTGATCTCGCCATCCACCCGACTTCCCCGCAGATCAAAGGTATCTCTACCCTTGCTTCCACCTTCCTGCCGGCTTCGAACAACAGGGGATGTCCCATGAGCCATGAAATGGCTGCTTGGGACATCCCCTGTTTCTGGAGTCAGATAGACTTCTGAATCCATACGGACGATCCGCTAACGGAGCGTTGTGCCAATCACTGTTACATCAGATTTTTTAATCTCTGAAGTTAGCTTGAACAGCAAACACAAAATTTATTGAATGAGCAGCCTTAAAACAAGGAGATTGTATCTCATGAAAAAACTTGTGTACGACGAAGCCTTCAAGTGTCAGTGTGTACAGCATTCAAGGAGAGCAGCCATACGTTGTCGGAATTCGCCCAGGAGCTAAAGCTCAATGACAATACCCTCTATAATTGGCTCAAGAAGTTTGGAGCAGATCCGGAAACCGTTACAGCACAGGTGTTTAAGTCAGACGAGCATCAGAGTCGGGAAATCACCTGCGTCTGGACGGCGGAAGGCTGGCTATATACATAGTTCTCTACAGTAGAATCAAAATTTTCCACAGTTTTCTATACATTCAATTTCATAGTAGTCCTTTAGACTTGCATTTGTTCTCAGACTACTTTTTCATATTCCTTGACTGCCATCGAAATTGTTCCATCGCTCCTTATCTGCAAGAGTTTGAATATACAAAAATCATATACTGCTAGCTCTATATAGATTGAACTTGTAATTTTTCTATTTAGGATTGGTCGTGACTCCAGAGAATGCTTGGACTTCCCGCCGCTGCCCGTCTGCAGATTTCTTGATGTATACCACTGTTCGCGGTGGAAATCCGCAGACAAAGGCAGACGCTCCGCTCCTGCAGTCTCCAAATTCCCTTCCGCTTTTTTGCCAGCCGTAATTAGTGGTAAAAAGGAACACTAAGGTAGCGCATTCGGATCCTGGATCATCCCTAGTGGGAAAAAATACAACTAATTCGCCTGAAATCACCTTGTATGGGGGAGAAAGCCTCCAATAAGTATACAAAATCCCACTAAAGCCCCTTAAAGCCAGAATTCCAGTTCATTAGTGTTACTTTTTACACTTCGCTTTAGTTCCATATGAACCTCTTTGCCGTTCCATCACTTGTTCAGGTTCTCCGGTTCAATTCATATAGCTTTTAATTCAATTCATTATCAGAAACATGTGAGCCATGTCTTGTATATGCATGACCATAAGCGGGTCTGCTATTAGATCTGTCCCATCTCCAATTTAAATATAAATCAGGAGGGTTAATCCCACCGTTTATGACTATATCCTTTAAATAAGTTTATACGTTTTTTTCTGAATAAATTAGGATACATATTTTCATTCATTTTTACAACATCTTGCAGGCTTCTTCTTATCTCCGGTGTATAGAGTCCATCCTTTTGATAAATTTTACGTACATCCCATATATCACGGGCTAAAGCATCCCTTGGAGATAAATTTAAATAATCTTGGAGACCTTGTCCGGTTAATCCATAAGTTTCAGTTTGACGGTGTCTGCCCCCAGAGCTTGCTCCTGCCACCGCGAGGTTGACTCCTGACTTCAAAAGCTGCTTGCCGAACGCTAACAGGCGGGTGTGAATGCCTCCCTTAATTGTGCCGAGGAAATCACCGGCGGCTTCTTTTTTGGCAGCGCCTGATTTTCCGCCGTCTTTTTGCTCTTCTTTTTGGCCTGGGCTGTCTTTGCTGCCTCCGCTTGAAGTCCCGGACAGCCCGGACAGATTGGCCAGCAGCTTCGTGCCGTTACTGAAGACATTGTCGGCCTGTTGCTTCAGCAGCATCGACAAGGCTGGCCGCTCCTTCCGTTGCCTCGTCGATCATTCCGCCGACCTTTTCCACAGGCTCCTGTAAGGGCTGCAGCAGGCCCTGGACCGGACTGGAGTCTGCGATTTGGTTAATCAGCTTGTCTGCAAAGGGGATATGCTGGCGGATCAGTTTAACCAGCGATTGGCCTGCCACGGCTTCAATCCCTTTGAATACGGCTTTAATCAGCGCTGACGGCGGATTGGAGACGATAAAATTCAGCACCATTTCCACGCTTTTGTTGGCCAGGACCGTCATGAGCTGAGCCGGTTTCCCGAGCAGCTGCACCTTTGCTTTAATCCCGCCGGCGGCTTCGGTTACCTTTTCTCTAATCCCCTTAAAAAAGCCTCCAGCCGCTTCCTTAAGCTTGCCTGCCCCCTCACCCAGCGCCTCAGCAGGATTCTTCACGACCTCCAGCGCCTGAACAGCACCGGCATAAATCATGCTGAACGGGTTGAACCACGACTTGTCCGAAATGTTGATAACCGGCAAAGCCTTGTTGATGGCCCCTGCAACCTTGCCGGCTGTCTTTTGCAGAATCTCGAACACACCCTGAAGGAGCTGCAGCACCTTCAACAGCCCTTGTTCCCGGCCTCCGCTCTTCGGTGCCTTGCCGGTATCTTTGTCCTTCTCCTTGTCGTCCGCCTGGCCCGTCTGCATTTGAAATCGCCATTCAGGAATTTCCCGATTCCCGAGAATATGCCGTTATACAGCGACTGGACACCGGCAAACAGCTTATCCACCGTTTTCCCCATGAAATCCAGGGCGGCGCTGACCCCCTTCTTCAGAAGGCCTGCAGCAGCATTGACGGCCTGAACCGCCTTGTTCACCGCACGGTCAATCCGTCCGTTGATCTTCTTGGCAATGCCCGGAAAACGGGCGAATATTTTATTGGCTAAGCCCTTCAGCACATTCCCGAAGCCTTTAATGGCGCTGACAATCAGCTTCCGGCCTGCTTCTATCAGCCCCACTACGGCTTGCTTGGCTTTATCAAAAATGGTTTTGACTGCCTTGCGCAGCTGGGTGAAGAGGAAATTCATGCCTTTTTGGATGGCCTCTCCGATCTGCCTGCCTTTTTCTTTAATCCATTCCCAGGGGTTTTTAGCTTTTTTCTTTGTTTGCTCCCCTTCGCTCTCACCTTCCTTTTGCTTCTCCTCTGCCTGGGTCTCCGTGCTCTTATATTCCTGCCGGGATTCGGTTTCGGCTTCGGACAGCTTTTTCTTGACCTCGCCTTCCTTCTCTTCCTTGATCCCGGTAATTTCCTTGTTCTTCTCTGCTGCAGCTGTACCCGCATCACGGTCAAACTCCCCGCTGGTGGCCTTGATCTCTTCCCGCCATTGGCTCCGGTACCCCGACACCTCTGCCTTGGCTGCAGTCTGTTCGCTTCGCTGCTTCTCTGAAGCTTCTGTTTTCAGCCGTTCCACCTCGGCCTTTGTATCACTTTTGGCAGATGTGAGTCCGCTGTCAAAAGGTTCCTTCCCTATCTGGTACTCCGCCTGGCTATTCTCCATGTAGGCCTGAAGCGGGCCCTCCAGATGAGGATTGAGGTATCCGGCAACATCGGGCGGAATCACACCGGCGGATTTCAGCTGAAAAGCAGGCGGGGCCACGGAACGGATAGCATGCCCGGATTTGAGAATGGCCGCGTCCGGCTTGGGCAGAATCCGGTCCTCACCGAAATCCTGACGGGTCTGCTCCAGTTCGGAATCCTGTGCAGTTTGCATATGCTGCGCGGCCTCTGCCTGAAAGCTCTCCACCCGGGAAGGGTCCGCTTCGCCCGTCAGACCAATTTCCGGCGGATTTGCTGCATACCGGCTTGCTTCCTCCATAATTTGGTCCGGATTTGCCTCCTCCGCCCCCTCCGGAAAGCTGGTTATTCCTGCCGTGGTATCCCCGCCTTGTTTCCCGCTCTGAAAAGCGGGCAGCCCGGAAGCGGACGCCGGATCGGCCGTTGCCCGCTTCGAAGGCTCTGCTGCTTCAGTATCCTTGCCGGGCGCGATTCCGGTTGGTGCCGGTATTGCAGGCAGCGCCTTCTCGGCCTGCTGCCTTTGCTGCTCCAGCGCTCGCCCCGAGACATTCACTGCTTGAGTGTAGGCCTCAACAATTTCTGACGGGGCAATGCTGCCGAGCTGCCGGATTATACTGCCCGGATTATCGCCTGTAATATTTACAACTGGAGCTTTTGCAGCTGCCTTTTTGGCTTGCAGCGGCTGGCCAGCGGACAGCGGGCCTGAAGCAGCAGACTTAGGCCCAGACGGGGCCGCTTTGGCTGCGGGCTTCCCTTCCGGCTTAGCTTCCGGTTGGCCTTCCGGCTTCGCACCTGATCTAGCCTCCGCCTTCGCTTTTGCTTTGCCCTTTGGCTGCGCACCCGGCTTAGCTTCCGCCCTCATTTCTGCTTTGTCTTCTGGCTGCACATCCGGCTTAGCTGCCTCCCTCCCTTCAGCTTTGCTTTCTGACATCGCATCTGACTTGGCTCCCGCCTGAACCCCAGCTTTGCCTTCCCGCTCCGCGTCTGACTTGGCTTCCGCCTGAGCTTCTGCTTTCCCCATTACCTTGGCACCTGCGTTGGCCTCTGCTTTTCTTTCCCGCTTGGCTTCTGCTTTGACCATAGCAGGCTTGCCCTCTGGCTTCCGTTCCCACCCGGCTCCAGGTTTAGACGTTTTTCTGGTGGCCTGAATTACCCGAACTGCAGCCGGTTCATCGGTGATCGGCAATAGCTTGCCTTCAGTATCCTTTTTGAATCCAGCTGCATTTCTGTTGCCTTGTTCAGCTTTGGGGCTGATCTTCTCAGCCCTTTCCGGTGTCGCAGCTTGTGTTGAAATAGGACCGGGCGGTACCTCTGACTGAAGCGTTGACGGGGAATCTTGCGGTATTGATGAGCCTGGTGAAGCGACAGATGAGTTCTGAGAATCTTGCGTGGGTGTATCCGAGGTTTTATCCGTTGGCTCTGCCTTTTCTTGGTTTCGCTTGCCTTGGTCAAGCAGCATAAAAGCACTCCGGATACCAATGGCACCCGTGAGCATAGCAAACTCACCGGATGTCACCGTTTCCGGAGCTGTTAAGAGGCGGCCGGTTAGCCTTTTTAGCTCAAGCGGTGTTCGCAGCAGCGGCTTCATTGCCGCTTTATCTGTGAGCGGGCCTTGTGCAGAACTCTTTTTCGTCCCGGCCTGCTGCTCTGCCGGCTTGTGTACAGCGGTCTTGCTTGGCATAGAGGGTCACTCCCTGAATGTTCCGTATACAAGTAATGGTAATTTCAGGGGCGGATTCACAGCCATATTTGTAAATTTCTTAGTATAAAAAGCCCTATCCCGCAGGATAAGGCTCTGGTGTTGTCTTTATAAAATATTCTATGCGGCACTATGTGCATCCATTTACCATTACGTCCGCCGCATATAAGCCCGAACCGTGACCGGTGCGAATACCGCTACGATGACTGCCGCGCCAACCAGGGAGAACACAAGATCCGAGCCTGCGGTTCCCGAGTTGACAAGCCCGCGGACCGCTGTGACCAGATGTGAAATCGGGTTCACGTTGACAAACCACTGCAGCCAGCCCGGCATCGTATCGACCGGTACAAAAGCATTCGAGAGGAACGTGAGCGGGAACAGCACGATCATGGAGATCCCTTGCACGCTGGAAGCCGTCCGGGCAATTACACCAAAGAAGGCAAAAATCCAGCTGATCGCCCAGGAGCAGATGATTACCAGCACACCGGCCAAGGCAACGTACCCGAGTCCGCCTTCCGGACGCAGTCCCATCACATACCCCATTGCAAAAGTAAGCACAGTCGCGATGGTATACCGCACCGTGTCTGCAAGCAGCGCTCCGGCGAGCGGGGCAATCCGCGAAATCGGCAGCGATTTGAAGCGGTCGAAGACGCCTTTTTCCATATCCTCACGCAGCTGGACCCCGGTAACAATCGAAGTTGTGATTACGGTCTGAACGAGAATCCCGGGGATGATTACAGGCAGGTAATTCAGGACATCCCCGGAGATCGCTCCGCCAAAAATATAGGTGAACATCAGGGTGAAAATGATCGGCTGAAACGTTACGTCGAAGAGCTGCTCGGGTGTTCGTTTGATTTTCAGCAGCCCCCGGTATGCCATCGTCAATGAATTGCGTACCGACTGTCCGAAGCCCGAGCGGTTTTTCAGTTGGCGCTCTGCACCCGGCTTAATGATTGTACTCATACCGGCTGTCCCTCCACATGAATGGATTGGCCGGAAGCAGGAATGGATTTCTCCTCTACCCCATGCCCCGTGATGCTCAGAAAAACCTCGTCGAGCGTTGGCTTCTGCACACTCAGCTCCGCGAGTGAAATCCCCGCCTCACGGAGAGCAATCAGCAGATCCGTAACCAGATCGGCATTCGCCATCGGCGCAGTAATCAACGCAGCTTCCGCAGATGTGCTTGCCGGTGCCTTCAGCACCCGCTCAACGGTCTGACGGGCAAAGCCAGTGTCCTGCAAACTCTGTACCCTTAGCTGCAGGGACGATGTACCCACCGATGATTTCAGTTCATCTACCGTTCCTTCCGCGACCACCCGGCCATGATCGATCACCGCAATCCGGTCGGCCAATTGATCGGCTTCTTCCAGATATTGCGTGGTCAAAAGCACCGTTGAACCGGACTGAATCAACCGCCGGATCGTATCCCACATTTGATTGCGCGTACGCGGGTCCAGTCCGGTCGTCGGTTCATCCAGAAAAATAAGCGGCGGCTGCGCAATCAGGCTTGCGGCCAGATCCAGCCGCCGGCGCATGCCGCCGGAGAAATTTTTGAGCGGACGTTTGGCCGCTTCAGCCAGCCCGAACTCCTCCAGCAGCTCTGCCGCCTTGCGGCGGGCATCAACGCGGCCCAGCCCGAGCAGCCGGGAGAAAATCACCAGATTCTCGGTCGCGCTAAGCGACTCATCCACCGAAGCATATTGTCCGGTCACTCCAATCAGCTGACGCACGATTTGCGGCTCCTTCACCACGTCATGCCCAAAAATCCTGGCGGAGCCCCCATCCGGTCTCAGCAGCGTAGCCAGCATCCGGATCGCGGTAGTCTTCCCCGCCCCATTCGGGCCCAGCACGCCGTAAATGGAGCCCGTAGCCACCCGCAGGTCCACGCCGTCCACCGCACGGTTGTCGCCAAAAACCTTTACAAGCCCCTGAGCTTCAATGGCCCAGTCCCTTGTCTGGGGCGCTGTTTTCTTGATTTGCTTCATTTGCTCTTCCTCCTAGACAACTAATATAGTTGGATCATAAATGGCCAGTTTAAACTGAATATAAACTTGGTATGTATTTCTCCGGCGCTGCTTCATTATACTCCCGGCGGATAAGGCGTTTAACGGTCTGCAAGCGCATTTATGCCTCGGTCTGGGGACGTACTGAACCAAGGCACAGCCGCACAAAAAAAGCCCGGGATAAGGCGTTCAGCCATTACCCCAAGCTTCTGTGAATAAGTCTCTCTCAAATCACTCGGCAGGAACGTTTGCAAGCGTCACCGGTTTAGTGTATTTTTGCCGTACTGCTCAAGCGTAGCCGCATATTGGCTGCCCCGGTTGTGCTTGGACCAGGCGGCAGCCGCCGTTGGTACATAGACGATTCCTTTTGCTTTTGCCGGATTCGTGATGGCCAGTGTTGAACCGGCGTGCACAGCCACACTGGATAAGCGGCAATGACCAGGCCTGTCCAGGTTTTGCGCAGACGCGGGAAGCTTAGAAACATTCTTCATTCCTCCATTCTCTTTTATAACTGGACCATAAACAGCCGCTAATAGAATAACATAGAAAATTTTAGAATATAATATATTTTTGTTATATTTTATAATTTACGAACATTTTTGATTTCAGGGAAATAAATAAAGGTAGGTTTGTAATATTACACTTTACCCTTTCAATATTTCAACATCGTTTGATGTAGACTGAACTTAAGCTGCAGCACTTACTTATCTCCGCTAACGATAAGGCCTTATTGCATGATTGTACTTTGTGCAATAGAAGCCTCAGCAATCTGCAACGAGCAATACCATTAAATCCATCAAATCAGTTGAGCTTTTAGAGCGTTTATCATTTGACACAATACTGTAGAACGCCTCTAAGGATTCTGGCGGTACCAGCGTAACTCCCCGCCTTGACAGGGCCGTATTGGTTCTTTCATACCTAAGGAAATTTTTCTCTTTTCAGCCGATGACCTGAAACCTCTCAGAAACTCTTAAATCCCCCGCATCATGTAATAATATATTCAATTCCGGCCAAAATCCCTCTCCCTTTGCCCTGCACAAATCTAGTTGATTTTGAATACTTCTATGTAATAGAATGAACTAATTATATAGAAAAGGATGCGCATAAAAAATGCGGTTGAAGGAACCTCGCACACTCAGCAAAAGATCTATACTGTTCTTCTCTCTGATCATGCTGGCGAAAAGCTATTTTGCCTGGTATTACTTGTTCGAAGATGGTCCAACCTGGACTACCTGGTTTAAAGAAATCCCTTTTGTGCTGCTGATCTTCTGCCTGATTGAATGGTTCGCCACAAAACGGAAAATTGCCGTCTACATGCTTGTGAATCTGCTCATTACGGTTCTGTTCTTCTCTCTGATTGTGTATCATAATCATTTTGGCATTATTGCCACTTCCCAGGTGATTGGCCAGGCCAAACAGGTCGGAGCTGTGAAGAAAAGCATATTCTCGGTCATACAGCCACAGTATATGCTTATTTTTCTGGATATTATCATTATCAGCCTGGTCATGCTCAGCCGGAAGAAAGCCGTCGCCTGGAAAAAAGCTATGGCGCGCCGGAGCAACCGCAAGGTGGTCGCAGCCTTGTTCTGTATCTCCTTAGTGATTTGCATGATGAACATCTTTCCGAATCAGGCCAGCATGAATGAAACCGTCCAGGCCGAGCAAATGGGCATCCTCAATTATGAAGCCTACGCTTTGCTTGCTGAGCATGAGGAAGAACAGATTGAGCTGTCCAAGATAACACAAGCCGTCATTGATGAGAAGAAGGGCATTCAAGCTCCGGCAAATCCGGCCTTGTTCGGTGCCGCCAAGGATAAGAACCTGATCATCATCCAAATGGAGTCTTTTCAGAATTTTCTGATTAACCTGTCGATTGACGGGCAGGAGATCACGCCTAATATGAATAAGCTTGCCGCCGGGAATTTCTATTTCCCCCGTTTCTACCAGCAGGTCGGGCAAGGCAATACCTCCGATGCCGAGTTTATCGTGAACACTTCTTTTTATGTTCCGCCGGACGGCCCGGCTACTGACATCTATGCGCCCAAGGAGCTTCCAAGCTTGCCCAAGCTGCTGCAGGCACAAGGTTACGATACGGCAACCTTTCATACCAATGAGGTTGACTTTTGGAACCGCGGAGAGCTGTACCGTGCAATAGGATTTAACCGCTACTATGACAAATCCTACTTCGGCGAAGAGGATACCGTCTTCTACGGAGCCTCCGATGAAGTTCTCTACAAAAAAACATCCGGGGAGCTGGCCAGGATGGACAGCGGCAGCCAGCCTTTTTATTCACAGGTAATCTCGATGTCCTCTCATAATCCGTTCTCGATTCCGGAGAGCAAATACCAAATGACATTGCCGGAACGGTACGAAGGCACGCTTGTTGGAGATTATATCCGTGCTCAGAATTATGCAGATTATGCGCTTGGCCAGTTTATGGAAGAGCTTAAGAGAAGCGGGGTTTGGGATAACAGCTTAATCGTGTTGTATGGCGATCATCGGGGCCTTCCCATTTTCTCGCTGAAGGACAACGACCAGGCCTTAATGGAGGAAATTCTCGATCACGAATATACGGAACGCGATTTGATTAATATTCCGTTGATCATCGCTTCCAGTGGTGTAACAACTCCAAGCGTGAAGGAGCAATTAGGCGGACAGGTTGATATTCTGCCTACCGTAGCCAATTTATTGGGAGTGTCCTTAGACAACCATATTCATTTTGGACAGGACCTGTTGAATCAATCCTCCTATAATCTGCTGCCTCAACGCTATTACTTGCCTACAGGATCGTTCGTAAATAATGAAGAGCTATTCTTATCCGGCAGCGGGTTCGGGGACGGCCAGCATTACACCTTATCCGGAGACGGCATTAGGCCGCTTCAAGCCACAGAAGATGAATTCAACCGGGCGCTTGAGCTTCTACAGCTGTCCGACAGCTATGTGACCCAACTGCCGGACAGAGAAATTACGGATGAAGATCATTAATCCCCGCTCCCGGCGGGAACTGCAACAGCACAGCTAGCCCCACCTAGAAACGATGAGGCGGGGTTAATTGTGTGTGATGGAACATTCTCATAAACTATCAGCGTGTCGCCAAGGTCAAATCCTATCGCCTTCATCAGCATCCCCCTAAGCAATAAAGCAGATTTACTTACGAAGCATTATAAAGGATAAACCCAAGCGGACGCCGTTATATAGAAACATATTCCATAAATATAAAACATCAGGCTCCCAGCTCTGGAACAGACAGTTCCACGCAACCACCGGAGACTTCGCCAACGGCATCAAGCTTGCGAAGGACGGAAACTACATTGTGACAGGGTTCATTACTCCGCAGGTGTACAAGGAAGACCTGCTGCTGCTGAAAATTGACAGCTCCGGCAATGCGCTATGGTCCAATACCTATAATTTTGGCGACAGCGGTGAAATTGGCAACAGCGTCGCAGCTGCCAATGACGGCGGATATGTCGTTGCCGGCCAGTATTATCTGAACAGCGATTATGATGCCCTTCTGCTTAAGCTCGGGAGTGATTGAATCTACTTAGTCTGATTAAGAGAAATTCTTGTATCCCTTTCATGAAGTGGGGTGAGAGGGATTATCTATGCGCCGTTTTGACTTCTGTATAAACCGTCAAGGTAATATTCCATTGCGGTCAAGGCACTCCTTTTGAAATCTATCTTGAAGCTTTGAAGGTTCTGCCCGGCAATGGCTTTGAACATCACATCAGGCATGCTGGCTATATTAACATACCCTACAATAATAGCGTTCTGTGCCCCCATTAAATTAATGAAGGACTCTGTATCCAGGAAGCTTACTCTTTCAGTCAGAAATCGTACGATTGGTTCTACGGAAGCATACATTGCCGCGGCGGCTTTGACAGCCGTTTCTTCATCAATATTCTTCTCCAGAATAGTATTCTTTATTGCACTCAACCTGATGAAAACGGAATCCTGTTCGAGAATCCCCTCCATCTCGCCCAGAAAAAAAGCTTTGAATTCTTCATACGACATCTTGTCCAGTGGACGGAGAATATTCATAAAGTTCTTGAAGCGTTCTTCGTACTCCAGAAACAGCATTTCCATAAACAGAATTTCTTTCGTGCTGTAATAATAAAATAGCGTGCCATTCGAAACCTTCGCCGCTTTGGCGATATCGCTCATTTTTATATCTTCATATTTGCCATACTGGTACATTTCACGCGCAACATCCAGAATCATCTTGGCTTTCTCAGCTTTCGCGCTTTCGGTCATGGCCCTCTTCATTGATATCAGCACCTCAATATAATAAACATTCTGTATCGACTTGCAGTCAATAGTAATGAATAGAGGGAGGGATGTCAAGATTATGGCAAAATACCCCGACGCAGCTTGAGAGCATCCTCCAACTGAAGTCAAGGTAACGCAGCAAGTTCTATGCTTTATTTCATCTGGCTCATAATGAGCCGGTCAAAGTTTCGATCCCCCAGCCATTTTCTCAGAAAAATGATAGGCTTTGCCAATTTGCCGACAGCATATCTGATCTTGGGGTTGTTCTTTGCAATTGCTTTGGAAACGGCATTGGCCACCACCACAGGGGATGAACCGCCGCCGGCCTGAGAGGTGTTCTGGGCGGTTTTGACAAGTGAATTTGCTGTGCTCTTATATGGACCATTCCCTGATTGTTTCAAGAGCGGCCCGCTTACCACATCTCCGAATGCCGTCTCGATCGTTCCCGGCTCAATAATAACCACATCAATTCCGAACGGTTTCAGTTCCAGCCGCAGACAATCCGACCAGCCTTCCAGTGCATGCTTGCTTGCAGTATACCAGGCGACCAGCGGACCGTACATTTTTCCGGCCACCGAGGAGGTATTTATGATCTTCCCGCTGCGCTGCTCTCTCATGTATGGCACGACAAGCTGGGTCATTCGGGCAAGACCGAACAGATTTACATCGAACTGGTACCTTGCATCCTCCAGGCTTACTTCTTCCACACTTCCAAAAAGACCAAATCCGGCATTATTGAACAGCACATCTATCCGGCCCTGCTCCTTGATGATTTTGCCGATGCATGCCTGAATATCTTCCTCATGTGTGATATCCAGCGAGAGGGTTACCGCGCCGGATTTGTGAAGATCACGCATTTGTTCAACCCGTCTTGCAGCAGCATATACAATGTGGCCGTCAGACAGAAGCTTTTGGGCTGTCGCTTTGCCGATACCGGATGATGCCCCGGTAATTAAAATCACTTTTTTACCCATAACAGATTCCTCCACTCCGAATGAATATCTCGGACAATATAATTGACTTGAAGTCATTGACTATGAGTCGATTATAATTGACTATTAGTCAATTGTAAACATATTTATGTTTCCCCCTTCTTTCGTTGCGGCTCCGGGCCTCGTTGCCGTAATCCGGACAGAACAAAACGGCTATGCCGTCCTTGACCGGGCAGCGCAGCTGTTTGCATTTCAGGTGTAAGGCTGGCTGCGGTTCCCCGGCTCTCCGGTTCCCCTGGCCGGCTGAAGCTCTTCCTCCCCGATCCCTCCAGACCTTCCTGCTCAGACCCGGCGGCCTAAGCCCAAGTGGAAAAAGGAAACTTAATCCCTACTTTCCCTTTTTCGCTTACGTTAGCGGGAAAAAGGAGACCTAACCGATCCGTTTCTCTCACCTTGCAGAGGAATACGCCTGCATTAAGCTGAACTTGAACCATTCATCCAAAGGGCAGCCATTTGAGTGGTAAAAAGGATAACTAAAGCAGCGCATTCGGATTCCGGATCATCCCTGGTGGGAAAAAGTACAACTAATCCGGCTGAAATCAGCCATAAGGGGGGAGCGGGCCTCCATTAAGTGTACAAAATCCCACTAAAGCCCGTTCAAGCCAGAATTCCAGCCCATTAGTGTTACTTTTTCCACTTCGCTTCCGTTCCCTATGAATCTCCTTGCGTTTCATCAGCGTTTTCAGGTTCTCCGGTTCCATTCCTATACATTAAATTACCTTTTTGGCTCAGCACCAAAATCAGCGGTTGACGATGTGAATGAAGTCCGCTGCGGGCTCAGAGGGTTCTTCCGGCCGCTGCTAAAGCACATTTTCCGGATTGGAATAAGGATTACAGGTTGAATTTAGATGGAGCCAGCTTTTTCCCGCGATTCCTTTAAGACTTTCCCGTCCGTGTAAGTGTACTAATTCTTGCGAATTCCACTTCATTCACTCCCTTCCACTTCCGTCCCTGCCCCGGTGCGGCCTCGGTTGGACCCGCTCTATTCCGCGCTTCCTCCTGCAAAACATAGAACCCGCAGACTCTGCACGGCTCAGCAAACTCAGCACCATTCAACAAACTCAGCACGACCCAGCAACTCAGCAAACCCAGCACCATTCAGCACGACTAAGACGCATTATAATTTCCCCCTAACTTCATACCTACCTTATCCACAATTTGCGAGAAGCATAATTTCCTAAACGACAAGAAAGACGCCTATCGGCGTCCTGTATAAGAATGCTGCCATTTCAGCTGATTCCCTCGTCCAGCCGGCTTCGGGCGAATTCAAAGGCACTTCTGCCTCTGATTCCCTCTGCCTGCCCGCTGCGGCCAACGCAATCGCGCAGTTTGCCTGGCCGAAGTCCCGATCCATTCTTTCATTTACAGCGCAGCCGTGAATTAACGGATAAGCTTCGCTTCCCCAAAACCTATAAATTCTGATCTTTCAAGCAGAAACGGCTACGCCTTCCTTATGAGGGGACGGGGTGTCTCAGCGGGAAATCGAAGGATCTTTTAGTGTGCCAAGCCTGTAAATTCTTATATTTTCATAAAAACCGCCTCCGCAGGCAGAGGTGGTTCATCTCAGCTAATGCTTGTTGCGTTCTGCCGCCCACCGGCTCCGGCGGCTGTTCAACGGAACGGGCCAATGTGAACCCCGGGACTGTCTATCCGCATTACAGCGATAAATACGATCTGCTGGCTGGATCAATGCATCGAAGGCGGCCGTCTGAACCGCTTGATTACTTTTTGCAATCCCAATGAACCCGTCCGGGGAATTACAGCACCGGTTAGTGAGTTGAAGCCGGTCATCGATCAGGTCTGGAGACTGTTGGAGCGGAAGGAGCTTGCCCATTAACCTGAACTCCGATACATGCGTAAAAGAAATGAAGAATAGCCCCGGCAACAAATTGGCTACGCGCTTCGTTTATATTCAACCAGACTGGCGGGAATATGTCCCGCTCCAAGGATAAGGCTGAAGATGAGCAGACAGCTGGAGTGCAAAAGCACGGAGGCGCACAGGAAATACAGGACGGGACTTACCGCCAGAGGTACGGGAATGCCCATGAGAGAGGTATACAGCAGTCTGTATGGTCTTCCATTCTTGAAATATTTGGCCCAGCCCGAATAGTATATACCCAGCGAGAGCAGCATCAGGGTCAGTGCGAGCACCTCAAACACGCTCTGCATATGCAGGGAATAGAAAAGCGGGAGGATGATAACTCCGATCCGCCCAATGAATTCTGCTCCGGTAAAAAACACATTCCGTACAGCTTCACCGGGCATATTCCGGGGCTCCAATCTAAAGAACAGCAGATTGGGCAGCAAGATCATCAGCGGTATCAACAGGCTCATAGGATGAAACAAGGTTATCCCCCTACCTTTCAGCTTGACAGCAGTCTTCATATTTGCCTTCATTCCCCGGTGCTATTAAGCAATTCACCGTTCTCCCAAGCCAGGTCTCCTTCCTTCTCCAGCGTCATATGCTCTATATCCTGCTGTGCGGGATAAGTGCGCAGTACATCCAAGCTGATTTTACTTTTATCCACGCCCTTGATGCGGTAGACCCCTATGCCTTCTTCTCCATTAGCTTGCAGTATCAGATCCTCCGCACGGAATTCCTTGGCTGACGGTTTATCGGGGACGGTGTGCTCTGTATAATTCTTCAAATCCAGCCACGCAATAACCGAGCGATGAAGCCCTGATCCAAAGGAATAGGCATAGACCAGGTCCACCGTCCCGTCCTTGTTAACATCGAAGGGCACTGCGCTCGTTACGCCAAACCCGCCGAATCCGTTCCCGATCCGCACGGCCTTTCCACCCGATACTGCATAGGTGTCCCAGCTGGAATCCGCTATATTTTTAAAAAGCTGCTGCCCTGTCTGTTCCCATATGTCCGCGGGTGTAATTTCGATCAAATGGGTAATTATGCCGCCGGAAGCGGATACCTCCTTGTTCGCCAGAATGAATGGACCCGCTTGCGCGAGAGTTAATTTCTGCGGTACATCTTCAGAGTGTTTTCCCGTCACCTTTTCCGAATCACATGTGGTCGTAAGTAAGCATAATACAAGTACAGAGAAAAGCCTGGGTAATCTAATCCTCATCCGTTTTTCGCCTCCCGGACAGTGCTTTGCCTTATTATAGCATTTCAGCCTCTTGCATTCTGTGCGGGAGCTCGCCAAAAAGGGATCATCCCGCCTGATGGCCGGCGGTGATCCCTGGGCAGGCTGTTATAATGACTCCCAGCTATGTGTATACGGGCAGCCCGATTCGGACCTCCAGGAATCCGTCTTCAAGAGACGCGCTTGCGCTGCCGCCCTGACGCTCCGCCAGCAGCCTGACAATGAACAAGCCAAGTCCAGTCGTCCTGCTCCTGGCTGTGTTGGCGGTATAAAACCGCTCAAAAATCCGCTTCACATCAATGGCCTCAGCATCTCTCACATGATTTCGGAATGAGATTACGGCCTGGGACGCAGTAAATATCCTTACCTCTACATCTCCATCGGAATATGCCGTACAGTTGCGGATCAGGTTGCGGACAATTCTCACGGCCATTTCCTGATCGGCATAAGCAAATACAGGCGCAGACTCCTCTATATGTACGGCCAGCTTCTTCTCCTCCAAAAGAGCGACGGCTTCTGCCAGGCACTCTGTGACGAGATTCGTCAGATTCATCCGCACAAGAACCGGTTCCAGCTCCGCGCTCACCAGATAGGAATATTCAAAGAAGTGCTCGATCAAGGCTCCCAGCTCATCCGCATGCTTCCGGGCGGTACGCAGCTTGCGCCGCTGGCCGTCCGGCAGCTCTGCTGTGTCCATCAGCTGCTGGTATCCCCTTATCGCGGTCAGCGGGGTCCGCAGGTCATGGGATATATTCGCAATCAGCTCCTTGAAGCGTTTTTCCTCCCGAATGCCGTCAAGGCGAAGAAGCTCCTCTGCCTTCAGGCATTGGTTAATATTTGCGGCAAGCCTGTTCAGCTCACGGTTGATTAATTCCAGACTGACCGGCTGCCTCGTTCTTTCTCTCAAACGCTTCTCCAGCTGCCGGTTAATACTGATTAATTGCCTCTGGAGCAAGGCGTTGTACAGGATGAGCACAATGACCGCACCAGCCAACAGGCCTGCCGCTATCGTCAACGCCTTCACCAGCCCTTCTGTTATTTGATTTCCGACCTTCTGAAGACGCTGTAAGTGACCGCCAGCATGACCAGTGCGAAGAGGACACTAACGAGAAGGGCCTGTATAATCTCCCCCGCCCCCGTATCCAGTGTAATCAGCGTGTAGTTCCCGCTAAATGGAGTCAACGCGAAAATCCGTTCAAAGCCCGGAGAGCGGCCTGCAATTCCCGCCAGCTGCCCGGAAAGAACCGATAAGCCATAATAAATTGCGATGACCAGCACAGGCCTTTTTAGCAGAATCGCCAGAGGGATGGTCACACTGAGCTGTGCCATGTATACGATAATCAACACCGCACTGATCACCAGCAGCTCCATACTATCCGAGGCTGAGAAGCCCCGGCCTGCCCCGGATGTAAGCACATTCAGAAAACCCAGCGAGACGCTGCCCGTACTGAATTCGGAGCCGGTGCCAAGGGCAATTGCAGTGGCAATGGCATAGGGAAGCAGGATCACCGCCAGCGCACCGCAGAATACGATGGTTTTGCCGGCAATGACCGTTCCCCGGCCGACGCCGCTTGAAATAGCATTGTGTATCGTTTTATTCTCATAATCTCCGCAAATATATATGCCTGCAAGGACCGCCCCCAGAATGCTGATCACATTCATATCCGAGAACATGAACCCGATGCCGCTTAGACTCGCATCCACCTTGCCCTGCGGGATCAGATACGCCATTACTGACATGGCAGCCGCACATATCGCGGTGATGGCAAATATAATCTTGATTGCCGCAGATTTGCGCATTTTGAACACATCAGCCGAGATCAGATTATACATTCCCGTCACCTCCAATGGCTGAAATAAAATAATCCTCCAGCGTATCGCCCTCGCCCGACAGGTTGGTGACGATGATTCCGTTCTCATACAGGACTCTGGATACCTTTTCCTTATCGTCCAGATAGTCATAGAGCTTGACCGTATGATTCGGCATCACATCAAAGCGGCTTGTATTCAGCTTCGACTCCAGCACAGCTGCCAATCGCTCCGGCTGATTGCAGCCGATGAGAATATGCCGTTTGCAGCGTTCTTCCAGCCGGGCCTGGGTAAGGGTCTGCCTGACCTCGCCCTGGTGGATGATAATATAATCGGTTGCGGTCTGGTACAGCTCAGGCAGATTATGGCTTGAGATCAGAATGGTCATCTGCTGTTCCTCGCATAATTCCTTAAGCAGCCTGCGGATTTCCACAACCCCCAGCGGGTCAAGCCCGTTGATCGGCTCGTCCAGAATAAGCAGCTCCGGATTGCCCAGCAGTGCGACGGCGATCCCGAGCCGCTGCTTCATGCCCAGTGAGAAATTCTTCACTTTCTTCTTTCCGGTGTCCGCAAGGCCCACGAACTCCAGCAGCTCCTGTTCCGCTTCCGCGTTGGGAATGCCCCGCAGCAGCCGGTGAAGCTTCAGATTATCCTTGGCGGTCATGTTGGGAGTAAGACCGGGATACTCTATCATGCAGCCCAATCTTTTGCGCTCCACCTGGAGAGCCTTCTCACCCGTTCGCCCAAACAGCTCGATACGGCCGCCGGAAGGAAAACCCAGGCCGGCAACAAGCCGCATGAGTGTGGTTTTCCCTGCCCCGTTCTGCCCGATCAAACCGTAGATTTTCCCTGCTTCAAGTGCTATGGATACATCATGCAGCGCATTAGCCCCCTGGTAGCTCTTTGTCAGGCTGTCTGTCCTTAGAACCGTTTCTTTCATTTTGCCCACCTGCCCTTTCTGGCTCTACTGTAATATCCAAAGGTTTAGAAAAGGTCAAGGGAGCAAAAGTATTTTCCGGCCTTATGGATTGAACCCGAAAAGTCAGAATGGCCCATCAGGAGGCTTATGCCGATCCGAAGCTCGTTAAAATGAAGGTTCGGGCGGATGAAATCCGGCTGATTATATAGCCTTACATTTTGTATAATCGATAGCCAAGGCCCCATACCGTCTCAATATATTCCTCCTGCGGATTCAATCTCCGGAGCTTGTTGCGCAGATTGCTGATATGAGTCTTGACCGAGTTGTCGTCTCCGAGGTATTCATCCATCCAGACCGATTCGTACAGATTGGCTTTGGTAAATACCTTGCCGCCGTGCATGACCAGCAGCTCCAGTATCCTATACTCCTTGGCCGTCAGCTCCATGAGGCGCTGGTTAACAGTAACATGCTTGGAGCCGGCATCCAGTACCAGATCCTTATACCGGAAGATTCTGGTCTCCTGCCGCTGCTTATGGGACCGCCGCAGGTTGGATTCCACCCGGGCCACCACCTCGCCCAGATCAAAGGGCTTGGTGATATAATCATCTGCCCCCAGCTTGAGCAGCTCAATCTTCGTGCCGATCATGCCCTTGGCGGAAATGACAATGACCGGAATATCGGAATAAGCCCGCAATTCCTTAAGCAGCTCGTCCCCGTTCTTAAAGGGCAGCATGATATCAAGCAGAATCAGAGCATACTTGTGGCTGCGGATTTCCTCCAGGCCATCCATGCCGGTATATGAGGATTTCACAGCGTAGCCCGCACCCGTCAAGGCTTCCGCCAGCATCAGATTGACATCTTCCTGATCTTCAATAATTAGAATGGTCTCCACCGTTCAACGAATTCCTTTCTGCACACGAACTGAATCGGATTGCCGTCAGGGTCCTGCACCCAGCCGGAGCGCAGGTTGTGGAGGAGCTGACAGCACAGCGCCATGCCTCACAGCATACTCGACCGCTGAATCCGCATCTTCCGTCCAGAGCACAATCTCACAGCCGGCATTGCCGCCGGGAGTTAACCCGTGAATTCAGGGGGTGCACCAGTCCGGAGTCATATCAGGCTGGCAATAATGATCTACACATCCAAAATAGCAGATAAACAGAGCCGGCTGCAACTTCAGCCAGGAATTTATTCAGATAAAAGCCCCGGGCCGCAAAAAAAGGTTCTATCACAAAGAACGGGATTTTCAGATGACCGCCAGATTAAGGTCCGCCAGGATCTGCGGCGTAAGAGTCAAAGCGAGAATACTTCCCCGGACTTAAGTTACGGAAGCCCCGCAGCAGCCTCCGTAACCAGAGATGCCAAGTGGATTTTGTACCACTAATTCTCCGGGATTCGGTGCCACAACTGGATTAGTGGGATTTTGTACACTTCATTTGGGGAATTTCGGTGGCTGGAGGTAGCGTCAAGAAGTTTGTGTAATTATCTTTAAAGGTTGTAGGATATCCATTGGGACAATGGATAGGAATGGTTTTCAAGGGTCAGGGGGGATCCCCCCTGCGAAAATTTCCTTTCATATCCAGTTGTTCTGTCGTCGGTTGGGTTGGTTCTTAGATCTCTTGGGCTAGGGGATACTTTGCTGCGAATTTTTGACTCAAGTCGGCCTTCGTCTGGGCCTCTCCAAATCCCCTCAGGACCCGTTGACTCCATTTCTCGTTGTATCCAAGGGCCTCCAGATAGACAATCTTTTCGGCGGCATCCATGTTCGTTAAACTGTTCATGGGCCGCAGCCGTTTGCGGATTTCTTTGTTCGTTCGCTCCATGGGGTTGGAGGTATAAATAGCATACCAGATGGCAGCCGGGTAGTCGTAAAAGCATAACAGGACATCCAACTGCTCCTCCCAGGACTTCAGTTCCTTAGGGTAGAGTTTACCCCATTTTTTTTGCACCACATCGAAGTTGGCCAGGGCTACCTCCCGATCCGGCGCGGTGTATATGGTTTTCAAATCGGCCACCATCTCGGTTTTGTCGGTATCCCGAATTTTGGGCAGCGTGTTGCGCATCTTGTGGGTCACACAACGCTGGACATCGGCTTTGGGGTACGTTTCCTTGAAGGCCTCCTCCAACCCGGCAAGCCCGTCAAAGACGCCCAGCAGTACCTCATGCGCCCCCCTGCGGTGCAGGTCCTGCAGCACTTCTCGCCAGCCATAGGCGCTCTCCTTGCCGCCAATGCTGAAGCTGAGAATTTCCCGGTGCCCGTCTTCATCAATCCCCATGGCGACATAGATGACTTCACTGG
>NZ_JACBYI010000049.1 GCF_019352175.1 Paenibacillus sp. S150 | reverse complement strand
TTTTGTTGTATACTGGTCATTGAGTAGGGCTCCTTTTCTTGGTGACTTTGCAATCCCAAGGATACCCTACTTTTTTGTCGTTTACTAGACTCCCCGATCCTTACACATACTATTTTACGCCATCCCATACGGCTGATTTCGGCCGACTTAGTTGTACTTTTTCCCACTAAGGATGATCCGGAATCCGAATGCGCTGGATTAGTGTTCCTTTTTACCACTAAGGCTGGCTGCCCTTTTTATTAATGTTTCAAGTTCAGCTTATTTAGGGCTGGTTTGGTGGGCAAATGACCCGGAGCAGGTTTGCTTTTCCACTTCGGCCCTCGGAATTGGAAGTCCAGGCCACTTCCCGCAGGGAAAGGCCAGTAACCCATGTAAGACTAAGGATATACACTGGAAAAGCCCTGCTTGACACCTGCCCGCCCCAACACCTGCCCGCCCCAACACCTGCCCGCCCCAACAGCCGGCGGATTACAGATACAGCTCCGGTCTCCGGTCGGAGAAGATCGGAATCTGCACCCGGACCTCGCGCACCTTCTGCAAATCGATCTCGCCGGTCAGAATTTCCTCGCTTCCCGATGCTTCGCAGACCACCTCTCCCCAGGGATCAATAATCATGGAATGGCCGGCAAAGATATTCGCCGGGTCCTTGCCCGCACGGTTGCATGCTGCGACATAGCATTGATTCTCGATGGCCCGGCTGATCAGCAGCGCACGCCAGTGGGCAAGGCGCGGCAGCGGCCATTCGGCACTGATGAACAGCACCTCGGCCCCGAGCGCCGTATGGGCGCGGACCCATTCGGGGAAGCGGATATCGTAGCAGATCAGCCCGGCGCAGCTTGCCCCGTCCAGCGTGAACAGCCCTTTGGCTGCGCCAGGCTTCAGGTACAGATGCTCATCCATCAGCCGGAACAGATGCAGCTTGCTGTACTCGCCGGCGAGCTCTCCGGTACGGTTGAACACATACATGCTGTTGGTGATGCCGCTGACATGCCTGCTGGCGACGGAGCCGGCCACAATATGGATGCCCAGCTCACGGGCCAGGCCTGACATCACAGCCTTGGTCGTGCTGCCCTCAGCATCGGCAATTTCCGCAAGCCTGGTTAAATCGTATCCGGTCGTCCACAGCTCGGGAAGAATTACACATTCCGTGCCTTCAGCTGCCGCCTCGCGGATTTTTCGTTCTGCGGCAGCATAATTCACCGCTGGATTGCCAAAGGCTATGTCGAGCTGAAGCAGGGAGATTTTCATGAACGGGCCTCCTTAGGTTGTGAGCCAAACTATACTTTGATTGTACGGGCAAGCATCCGCCCCGGCAAGGAAATCAATAGAGCGGAATTATTAGTTGACGGGTCAATGATAAAGGTGTAAAGTGATGCTTGTCAAAAGAATTTTGTGCAATCTATTTGTGTTAGGGGGTTAATCTTGACTGAACATTTGCCTGGGGAAGAACGCATCTTTGAACGGCTGCAGGCGCTGAACAAGGCGATTACGCCGACCTTCGAGCGCTGTGCGGGCATTAGTCCCACCCGTCTCCGTCTGCTCCACGAGTTGTTCCAGGGTACTGAGATCAGCCAAAGCTCGCTGCAAAAGCAAATCGATATTGATGCCGCCGCTGTCACCCGCCACCTGAAGGGGCTGGAGGAGAACGGCATGATTTCCCGCCGCAACAATCCCGCCGACAACAGAGTGACGCTGGTCTCCCTTACCGTACAGGGAAGAGAGAGAATCCGCTCTTACAAGGAAGAGAAGAGCCGGTTCATCGGCAGCCTGCTCTCCGGTTTTGATGAGCAGGAGCGTGCAGCGCTCGCAGAGCTGCTTGCCCGGCTGCAGTATAATATCAATTTACTGTAGCTATAACCTATAATCAAACTATAATGAAGGAGTTAACCATTCATGAACACTGTCAAAACCAATGATTTCAACAGCATTATCACAGGACGCCGCTCGATCCGCAAATATGACACCTCCGTCAAAATCAGCCAAGAGGAAATGACAGAGATTCTTACCGAAGCCACATTGGCGCCCTCATCGGTGAACATGCAGCCTTGGCGTTTTCTGGTGATTGAGAGTGCAGAAGGCAAAGCCAAGCTGGCGCCGCTCGCCAAATTCAACCAGCAGCAGGTAGAGACCTCTGCGGCTGTGATTGCGGTTTTTGCAGATATGAACAATTTCGATTATGCCGAAGAAATTTATGGTGCGGCTGTTGAACGCGGACTGATGCCTGCTGAAGTCAAGGAAAGACAGCTGGCTGTTCTGGGAGCACATTTTGCTGCGCTGCCGGCTGATGTCAACAGAGAAACAATTATGATTGACGGCGGACTGGTCTCCATGCAGCTGATGCTGGCCGCCCGTGCCCATGGCTACGATACCAATCCTATCGGCGGCTTCGAAAAGGACCAGATTGCCGAAGCCTTCGGCATGGACAAGGAGCGCTATGTTCCGGTCATGCTGATCTCCATCGGCCAAGCCGCAGATGCTGGCTATGCATCCGTACGTCTGCCTATCGACACCATTGCACAGTGGAGATAGGAGCCCTGGCTGGCTCACAAAACTTAAGCGAATGCCTTCCGAAGGAAGCTTGTACGAAGTTTAATCAGAATAGCAATCCTAACAAGCTGGGCCGATGCTTCCGAAGCGGGTTTTGTAGGAAGCAACCCCAGGCTGTTTAACCTTTACAAAACTTTGAGGAGGACTAGAAATGATCATTATTCATGCCGTAATGCAGGTGAATCCCGAATTCAAGGAGAAATTCCTGGCTGAGGCCAGTCAGCTGCTGGCCGCAACGCATAAGGAAGAAGGCAATCTCTCTTACGAGTTGTACAATCATTTCGAGCAGGAAAACACGTATATCATGGTGGAAACCTGGCGCGATTCGGAGTCGGTATCCAGCCACAATGCAAGCCCCCACTTTACCGGGTTTGCGGCCAAAGCGCCTGAATTCCTGACTGCTCCGCTTGATGTCAAGGTATTCAACGGCGAGCCGGTCAGCAAATAACGTTCAGCCGGAGAGGATGAGTTCTGAATTGAATCATTTTGAGCCTTCTGCCTTGCTGCAGTCTTTGCCCAAGCAGTTTTTTGCCGCCCTTGTCGCCAGAGCCGGCAGCGCTTCGGCGGCGGGGCATGATGTGATCAATCTGGGACAAGGCAATCCCGATATGCCTACGCCGGATCATATTGTCCAGGCGCTGCAGGCGGCAGCGGCCAATCCTCAGAACCACAAATATCCGCCGTTCCGCGGTGACCGTTACCTCAAAGAGGCGGCAGCCATGTTCTACAAGCGGGAATACGGAGTGGTGCTGGAGCCGGACAGTGAGGTTGCGATTCTGTTCGGCGGCAAAACCGGGCTGGTCGAGGTGGTCCAGTGTCTGCTGAACCCGGGCGATACGGCGCTTGTGCCCGATCCCGGATATCCCGATTACTGGTCAGGCATTGAGCTGGCCCGGGCAATCATGGAGAAGCTGCCGCTTACTGCGGATCGGGGATTCCTGCCCGATTATGCGGGCATTTCCCCTGAAGCTGCGGCTGCAGCCAAGCTGATGTTCCTTAATTATCCCAACAATCCGACCGGAGCGGTGGCTACGGAGGCCTTCTTCCGTGAAACAGTGCAGTTTGCGGAGCAGCACAACATTTGCGTAGTGCATGATTTTGCCTATGCCGCGATCGGCTATGACGGACGGCGTCCGCGCAGCTATCTTCAGACGCCGGGAGCGAAGGACAATGGCATTGAAATTTACACCCTTTCCAAAACCTACAACATGGCCGGCTGGCGCGTAGCATTTGCTGCCGGCAATGCCAGTGTCGTCGAGAGCCTGAATCTGCTTCAGGATCATATGTATGTCAGTCTGTTCGGAGCGGTTCAGGAAGCGGCCGCGGCCGCATTGTCGGGGCCGCAGGCCTGCGTTCAGCAGAACCTGGACCGTTATGAAGCGCGGCGGAATATTCTGATCGGCGGACTGCGTAAGCTCGGCTGGAAGGTGGAGGCACCGGGAGGCTCTTTCTTTGCCTGGCTTCCGGTTCCGGCCGGCTATACCTCGCAGAGCTTTGCCGATCTGCTGCTGGATGAGGCGCATGTGGTGGTGGCGCCAGGGACCGGCTTCGGCGAATACGGCGAAGGCTATGTGCGGGCAGGCCTGGTAAGCGATGAAGCCCGGCTGGCGGAAGCTGTGAACCGGATTGCAGGGCTGCAGCTCTTTGCTCCGGAACGGTGATAAGCGGCTGGACGTAATAATAAGATTTCACTCAGCAGGGGGAGTATCCGGAGCCGGAGAGGCTCCGGATACTCCCCCTGCTTGTCTTGTGCAGCCTCCGTGAATTATACCTGATCGCATAATGGGCTGGATGTCATGTATAATAAGCAGTAAATCTTAGCAAATGGAGCACAAAGTGATGAAGATCAAGATCTTGAAGACAGGCCTGAAAAGGGACGAGGTGTTTTTCGAGGCGGATGCCGGTGAAGGCAGGGGCATCTGGTGCGGGCCTCCCTTGAAGCCGGGCGACGAAGCTGCGGTGGAATTCGAAATTCCGGCTCTGCTTATGCGCTGGGTGGACATCGTTCCGGCAGGGGGAGCCGGGCATGGCATCCGTATGGATGGTCATGATGTGGTCTTGACGGGCGTGCTGGACAATATAGAAGAAGACGGAACAGGCTGTCTGCAGCTGGACGGGGAGCCGATATTATTTGAATGCCTCGGCGAGCCGATGGCGCTGGGCAGCCTGGTGGAAATCCGTACCCGCGAAATCCGGCTGTATCCATTCTTGCTGCAGGCTGCTTCTCACACCTGACTCCAATTTCCTCTGTTAACCGGAGGTGCGCTATCCCGCACAGTGTCCGGCTGTACCTGACAGTTTCCCCTATCGGCATAGCCACTCCCGGCTAAATAAGCTAAGATAAACTAGAAACAAGAAGTAAGCTATGAGGAGCAGAGGTTCAATGAACAGCGATATTCAGCAATTCAAGACGGAATTTTTTAAGGCGCTGGCTCATCCGATGCGGATTCGTATTCTGGAGCTGCTGAGCGAAGGCGAGAAGAATGTGAACGAGCTGCAGGCCATACTTGGGTCCGAGGGGTCTGCCGTATCCCAGCAGCTTGCCGTGCTCCGCGCCAAAAATGTGGTAGCCAGTGTAAAAGAAGGCACAACGGTGATTTACTCGCTGCGTGATCCTCTGATCAAGGACCTTCTGGGAGTCGCCAAACAAATATTCGACAACCATCTGGTGAACGCCATCTCCCTTCTGGAGGGAATCCGCAGCGAATAACCCCGGGGTCTCCCGGGGTGGATTTCCCGTTGACAAGAGAGGCTTGCAGGAGTAATGTTGCTCTTATATTCAAATAATCAGATATTTAGAGAAAAGAAGGTTAAAGGATGATAGGGTGGGGCCGTTTTAAAGGCTATAATATTGCTTCGCTGCGCAAGGATCTCATCTCAGGGGTAATCGTCGGCGTTATTGCCATCCCTTTGGGGATGGCGTTTGCCATTGCTTCGGGCGTGAAGCCGGAGTACGGAATTTATACAACCATAGTCGCGGGGATTCTAATTTCTTTGTTCGGCGGTTCAAAATTTCAAATTGGCGGGCCTACGGGTGCGTTTATTCCTATTTTGTTCGCCATTGCCATGGAGTATGGCTATGAGAACCTGCTGCTTGCCGGGATGATGGCCGGAGTAATTCTCGTGCTCATGGGCCTGCTGCGGCTGGGGGTGCTGATCAAGTTTATTCCCAAGCCCGTAACGATCGGATTTACTGCAGGCATTGCCGTTATTATCTTCAGCGGACAGATTGCCAATTTCCTCGGCCTGAAGGATATGAAGCGGCATGAAAGCTTCATAGACAACATGAAGGAGATCGACCTGCATATTTCAACGATTAATCTGTACAGCATACTTACGGCGGCGATTTGTCTGGCTGTGCTTGTACTCGGTATGCGGTTTGCGCCAAAAGTGCCCGGGGCACTGGTCGGACTGCTCTGCGCAACCATCATAGCCGCGCTGTTCTTCAGCGGCAAGGTGACTACGATTGGCTCCGCCTACGGGGACATCCCCAACACGCTGCCGAGCTTCCATTTCCCGGTCATCACCTGGGACCGGATTAAGCTGCTGCTTCGTCCGGCTTTTGTCATCGCTATGCTGGGAGCGATTGAGTCGCTCTTGTCCGCAGTTGTAGCGGACGGGATGGCTGGCGGCCGCCACAACAGCAACCGTGAGCTGATCGGGCAGGGGGTTGCCAATATAGCCGCTCCTCTGTTTGGCGGGATTCCTGCTACCGGAGCGATTGCCAGAACCGCCACCAATATCAAGAGCGGAGCCGCTTCTCCCTTGTCGGGTGTGATCCACGGTGTTGTGGTATTTCTGATTCTGCTGCTGTTTGCCCCTTATGCATCAAGTATTCCGCTCGCCGCGATGGCGCCAATCCTGATGGTGGTGGCGTGGAACATGAGCGAGCGCAAGGAATTCCTTCATCTGCTTAAGCTGAAGACCGGAGATTCGCTGGTGCTGTTTATTACCTTTCTGCTGACTGTCTTTGCCGATCTGACAGTGGCGGTGGAGGTTGGACTGGTGCTGGCAGTGGTCTTGTTCGTCAAACGGATGGGTGAGGTGCATCTGGTGTCCAAGGTATTGCCTGATCCCTCTTCGGTAAAGGTAGAAGCGCATATGGTTACGGACAGCCACGATTGTCCGCAGATCGGCATTTATAATGTGGAGGGACCGCTGTTCTTCGGAGCGGCCTACCGGTTCGAGGATACCATGCCGGGATTTGGGCCGGATCAGCCGAAGGTCATTCTGCTGCGGATGGGGAAGGTGCCCTTTATCGATACTACCGGCGAAGCCAATCTGGCGGAACTGGTGAAGGAGCTGCATGAGGACGGAGGCCGGCTGATGATCTCCGGGATTCAATCCCAGCCGCTGGAGCTGCTCAAGAAGACCGGGCTGTACGACAGAATTGGGGCTGCGCAGTTTTATGAGCACACCGGTGAGGCAATCAATGATGCACTCAAGGTTATCAACTACAATAAATGCCTGGGCTGCCGGCATGCCGCCTTCAGGGAATGCGGAGCCTTTTCCGGACTGGATGAGGCCGTTGGACGCAATGCCTTCAAGGGGCGAGTGCCCGCAGTGGCACGTAAGCTGAGCGGTGAATTGTAGCCGCTGAACAGTGTGTTTGAATCATTCCTGACATCGGCGGCATCCTGCGACAGCGAGGCCTTCTCTTCGTTCCGCAGCCAGCAGCAGCCAGCAAAGCAGCGATTTTCCCGTTACTTGGAGAATCGCTGCTTTGTGTTTGCGCCCCTTTTCCGCTTGCTACTGCCTTTGAATCCGCACCGCGAGTGCGCCTGCGCCTATGATTCCGCCTGCTGCACTTCAATCCCTTTGTCCCAATCCGGCGCCGGAACAAGCTCATGGCGGCCCTGTTTGTACAAGGCACAGAAATATTTGTACAATTACAGGGAGAGAATCGACGAATTCATACCGATAAGGAGATTAACACGCTTATGAAGGAATTGAATTACATTAAGGTATTTCTGCTGTTGGCAGGATTGTCCCTGGCAACGCTTGCGGTCTACGGCGTTGTATCGCAGCGGACGGATACGTTCTACAAGTTTCTAATCTGGAATTTGTTTCTGGCCTGGCTCCCATTCGTCTTCTCCATGGCTGCCCATGAGCTGGATAAACGAAAAATCGGCGGGCTGCTGATGCTGCCGCTTGGCATAGCCTGGCTGCTGTTTTTTCCGAACGCGCCCTATATTATGACGGATCTGGTGCACCTCACCATCCGCAAAAATCTCTACTTCGTCGGCGGAACGATCCAGAGCCGCTATTGGTATGATCTGATTACGCTGCTGCTGTTCACCTGGAGCGGCTGGCTGACCGGATTTTTCTCCCTGTACCAGTTCCAGGCCGTTATTTACCGCAAAACCAATCTGCTGCTCTCCTGGATCTTCGTGCTGTCCGCCTGCGCGCTCGGGGGTTATGGCGTACTGCTCGGCAGGGTCTACCGGCTGAACAGCTGGGATGTGCTCACCGACAGGCATCAGCTGTACCAGCTGGTTGCCGACAGCCTGAACTGGCAGTCGGTCTTCTTCAGCCTGTTCATTGCCTTTGTGCTGCTGGCTATTTATGCGACGATGTACTGTCTGCTGAATGTGCTGGGCAGAGGGAACGAACGAGCCTATTCTACTGGCGGCAGAAGATAATCCTCTCCGTCCGGATGATACTGGTAGCGCTGAAGATCAATCGTTCCCTTTGCATCAAAAACGATGCCTTCCCCCAGCAGATATAATCGCTGCAGCGAGCCGGATTCGTCATCGGTCAGGGCGATTTCCCCTTTGACATTCACCACTCTGTGCCAGGGCAGCTTGTATTTGCGGCTCATGGAATGAAGAATGCGCACTACCTGCCGGGCCCCTCTGGGGCTTCCTGCGGCGCGGGCGATGCCTCCGTAGGTCATAACATAGCCTTCAGGAATTGAGCGGATGACGGCGATGACCTTTTGTGTAAATGGCGTCATGAACTGTACTCCTTTTTCCATGAATAGGATTTATATTTTGTACACTATCGTCATTCTTATAACTGAATTATATCAGAAGTCATCTGCGGAATAACTGAAGATAACACTAAGATTAACCCCGCTTATGGCGGGGTTATTTGGCCTTGAACCGGATATCTGAAATTGGCTTCCCGTCCGGCTGCCGGCAGAGGCAGCCGCTCCTGCGCAGAACGGCGCAGGCGCTTCCAGCTTCCTGCTAAGTATAATTCTGGCGAATAGAAGAAGCGCAGTCAGGGGATAATCAGATCAAAACAATTGTGACAGGAGTGACTGCTGTGAAGAATACAGACGCTGCCAAGAGCGGCGGCCAGGATCCCCGCAAGATATCCTCTTCTCAGCCGCTAAGTCCCTCGCTGGACGAAACTGTGGCTTTGTTCCAGCAGGTCTTCAGCAACGATGGGACTCTGCGGGTGCGGGTCATTGAGAATAACCATGGAACACCGGTGCGCTGCGGCCTGATCTATGTGGACGGAATGATTGACAGAGATCTCATACAGAATGGGATTACCCGGCCGGTAATGACTTATCCCTTCAGGGAGGAAGACCATGGCAGCCCGGCTAAGCTGATGGAGAAAATCCGCACGGAGATTATAAATATCAGTGACATTATGATTTCTACGGAGCTGGATGAATTAGTAGGGGCGGTCGTAGGCGGCAAAACAGTATTTCTGTTAGACGGATATGCAGGGGCGCTGAATATTAATGCGCAGGGCTGGGAGACGCGGGCCATCGAAGAGCCTTTGACGGAAAAAGCGGTTAGGGGTCCAAGGGAAGGCTTCAACGAGTCGCTGCTGGTGAATTTGACTCTGATTCGCCGCCGAGTGCAAAATCCCGACCTGAAGTTTGTATTCAGAGATATCGGAACCCGTTCCAAGACGCAGATTTGCATCTGTTATATGGAAAGCCTGGCTTCACCGGATATTTTGAAGGAGCTGGAGGGCAGACTGGACCGGGTGGAAATCGACCATATTCTGGATAGCGGTTATCTGGCTGAGCTGATCCGCGATGAGCCCTATTCGCCCTTTGAGATGATTGGCAACACCGAAAGGCCCGATTCCCTGGTCGGCAAAATTATGGAGGGGAGAATCGCCCTGCTGATTGAGGGCAGCCCCTTTGCGCTCACACTGCCATATGTGTTCGTGGAGAATTTCCAGGCCAGCGAGGATTATTACATTAATTTTTATTTCGCCTCTTTCAACCGTCTGTTAAGAGTAATAGGCGCTTTCATGTCAGTCAGTATACCTGCTGCCTATATTGCACTGGTCACCTATGCCCAGGAAATGGTTCCTACGCTGCTGCTGCTCAGCATTGCCACCGCGAGATTGTCCGTTCCTTTTCCGACGGTTGTCGAGGCGCTGCTCATGCTGACAATCTTCGAGATTCTGCGGGAAGCCGGGGCGCGGATTCCGACCTCAATCGGGCAGGCGGTAAGCATAGTAGGCGCACTGGTGCTGGGGCAGGCGGCGGTCGATGCGCGGATTGTCAGTGCGCCGATGGTAATTGTCGTAGGGCTGACCGGCATCACGACCTTATTGAATCCCCGGCTCACCGGCCCTTTGATTATAGTCCGGCTGGGGTTGCTGATCAGTACCTTTTTCCTCGGCATATACGGCTATTTCTTCGGGCTGCTTGGCCTGGTGATTCATCTGATGGGACTCCGCTCCTTCGGGGTTCCCTATATGCTGGGGGTGGGGTCCATCCGTCCGCAGGATATTAAGGATACGGCCATCCGGGCTCCCTGGTGGGATATGTATCTGCGTCCGGCGATTATCGGTGCGCGCAATATGAAGCGGAAGCCGCCCAAGAAGCCGGCTAAACGGGCATGAGAGGATTCCGCAAACTGATGTTTGTCCTGATCTCCGCGCTGTTGCTGCCCGGACTTTCCGGCTGCTGGAATTATGCCGAGGTCGATGATATGTCCATCGTGGCCGGTGTGGCAATTGACAAGGATGGTGATGAAGGCAAAATCCAGCTTACGACGGAGATGGTGGACAACAAAGGAGGGCTCGACCAGAATCAGGCTGGCTTCAAAATGCTGAGTCTCAGCGGAGATACCATGTTTGAAATTGTACGGGATATGATCTCGCTGACCGGCAAAAAGCTGTTTTGGAGCCATGCGAAAGCGATCATCTTCAGCGAGGAAATTGCCCGGGACGGATTAACCAAAGTTATCGACTGGTACAGCAGGGATACAGAAACAAGATCGGATGTGTTTATCTTTGTGTCCGATGAGAAAACAGCCAGAGAAGTTCTTAATCTGAACAGTACTACAGAAGCGATCATGTCGTTTGAACTGGCACAAATGATGCGTGACGAACAGTTTACCAACAAAGCTCCTGTAGTTGAAATATGGGATTTTATCGACAAACTGGAAACTTCAGGAAACAATGCGATAGCGCCGCTGATTAGCCTTCATGAGAAAAACGGACAGAAAAATGAACGTGTTGACGGGACGGCGGTATTTGTAAAGGACAAAATGGTGGGTAAACTGGATGGAGAAGAAACCCAAAGCATGCTGTTTGCCAAAGACAAAATTCGCGGAGGTGTGCTTGAGGTGAACAATGCGCATGAAGTTCCTTCCTATTCGCTTGAAATTTTGGAGAGCAGGACCAAAGTCAAGCCTAAGCTGGTGGACGGCAGAATCCGTCTGCAGCTTAATATAGTCACGCATACCGGACTGGATGAGGTTATGACCTCCAACGGATTTTCGGAAGAAGAAAGTATAAAGGCCATTGAGCAGAGGGCTGGCGAGGCTTTGGAACAGAAGGTTCTCTCGGTCATCCATAAGGTACAGGAGAAATATCAGGCCGACATATTTGGCTTCGGCGAGGCCGTTCATAGGAGCTTGCCCAAAACATGGTCCGGAATCAAAAAAAAATGGCCTGAAGAATTCACCCGTCTGGAAGTAGACGTACACACCAAAGTGATCATTCAGAGCACCGCCAAAACGTCGCGGGCCATCAAGCTGGGAGATTGATTCGGACATGGTCATTTACGTTGTGCTTGTTTATGCTTTTGTTGTTATCATAGATCCCTATGGGCTGCGTAAGCAAGGCCTGAAGCGGGATTTCTATGTATGCTCTGTTCTTTGCCTGGTATCCTTTTCCCTGGCTTTTGCCCTGGCCATGCATTGGGAGATTCCCAGTCCTTCTCCGCTGATTGTTAATTTAGTCAAGGCGTTATTCTAAAGCTGCATTTGTGAAGGGGGAGGAAGGATGAGCAAAGAAATAGTACCGGCGGGGCAGTCTATCAGTATAGTTGTCCTGTTTATTATCGGCACTTCACTGTTCATGGGAGTTTCTAGTCAATCCGGCAACAGCAGCTGGATTGCTCTCATCTTTGCCATCCTAATGGCGATTCCGCTGATGTTCATTTACGCACGGCTGCATGTGCTTTTTCCGGGCAAGGATCTCTATGATATGCTGATTGCCGTGTTCGGCGCTGTCTTTGGCAGGATGCTCTCTTGTCTGTACATATGGTATGCCCTGCATTTGGGTGCGCTTGTGCTGCGGAACTTCGGGGAATTCAGCAAGACGGTGGCCTTAACCTCCACACCGATGCTTGCCCCAATGCTGGTGATAGGGCTGCTGTGTGTGTGGGTGGTGAAGGGAGGACTGGAAGTGCTGGGGAGAAGCGCCAAGTTCCTGCTGCTGTTTACACTTGTAGTGATTGCAGCGATACAGCTGCTCTCGGTGCCCAAGTTTCAATATGAGCATTTATTTCCTTTTTTAGATAATGGATGGAAGTCTGTTTTTGCAGATGCGATCGGCTCCTTCACCTTTCCGTTTGCCGAAATTGTGATTTTCCTCGGTGCGTTCAGCGCGCTGCCCAAAAAGGGTTCAGCGGCACGGGTGCTGGTTAGCGGCACGTTGATTGCCGGGGGGATTATTATTTTTGTCACCTTTCGCAATTTGCTGATGCTGGGGCAGGAAATTCTATCAAGTCTGTACTTTCCCTCCTATGTGGCGGTAAGCAGAATCAATATCGGGGATTTCCTGACCCGGATCGAAGGCTCGGCAGCAATTATATTTGTAACGGCGCTTTTTATTAAAGTGAGCCTATGTTTGTATGTGGCCTGCAACGGGGTGGGCAAGGTATTCAAGCTGAACAGCTACCGCTCGGTAGTACTCCAGATGGGGCTGATCATGGTCTATCTGGCGGAATTCATTTATAAGGATATTATGCAAATGGAGTATTTTGCCTATCATATCTACAAGATTTATGCCTTTCCGTTTCAGGTGATTATTCCTGTACTTCTGTGGATTACCGCTGAGATTATGGCCCGGAGGAAAAGGAACAGACAGTCGGCTGCGCAGCAGTAAGAACATTGCCGCGCCTTTGGGCTTCCCGTGAATATAAGCGGGGAGTTTTTTTAAAGATAATTTATATGTTTCACGCTATAAATCAGCCTTATCTTTCCCGCTGAAACGGATACCGTCCTTATAAGGACGGCGAAGCCGTTTCCACTTGTTGTCAACATTTGAGGAAGATAGCTATAATGAGAGGCAGGGAGACAGAAAATAAAAAGCGGAATTTAAGGAGGAAGCGCTGGTGAGTGCGTCAAGCATCGTCATGTCCTCACATTGGGGCAGGGAAGTCAGACATAAATATATTACACAGGAATCCAAGGCGCTCGTGGTAGTCTTTCCTGGCAAGAGCTATTCCGCCGAACGTTCGCTGCTGGATTATGCGGCCAAGCTGGCCCGCGAATACGGCTGCGATATCCTGCTGCTGGAATATGGTTATCAGAGCGCACGGGCAGAGCTTAAACGCGAGGAGATAGATATTGTAGCAGAAGAATGCAAAGCGGCTGTTGCGTCACTCCCGGATTATGGGCAGCTGCTCTTTGTGAGCAAAAGCATGGGGGCAATCATTGCCGGAACAGTGGCGGCAGAAATGAATCTTCAGCAGAAAACCTCTCATTTGTACTTAACGCCCGTTGCAGATTCGCTCCCGCTGCTGCGTAAAAGCCGGGGCAGCATCATCTATGGCGGAAGCGACCCGACATTCACGGAGCATCATGCCGCTGAGCTCGGCGGGCTGAAGAATCTTCGGGTGTACCGTATCGATGACGCCAATCATGCGCTTGAAGTGGGCAGCGTCAATGAATCGCTGGCGGTGCTGCTGGTTATTATTAATTTTTATCATGAGTTTTTCCGCGATGCTTTGCCGGGATGAGAGCATCTGACTATAACAATTAGTCTGGATAGACGGGGGAAAGAGGCATGCAGGGGAAACGGATTGGGGAAGGCAGAACGGCCGAGGTTTGGGAGCATGGAGCCGGGAAGATTCTGAAGCTGTACCGTGAGGATATTCCGGCGCACGATGCGGAGCGCGAATATGAAATCAGTAAATATGCCTTTGGGCAGAACCTTCAGACTCCCCGGCCTTTTGAGCTGGTTGCGGATCAGGAGCGCAAGGGCATTGTATTTCAGCAGGTTTTTGGACGCTCCATGCTGGGGCTGATCGGGAAGAAGCCGTGGAAGCTTGGCGAGTACGCCGGGCAGCTGGCGGCACTCCATTACGATCTGCACAAGCTCCAAGGTCCGGACGCATCCGGAAGGCAGAAGGAGAGCCTGAAGAGCAGTATTATTGCCGCACCCATGCTGTTAATGGAGGAGAAAACGGCCATACTGGCTAAGCTGGAACCGCTGCCAGCGGGAGACCGGCTCTTGCATGGGGATTTCCACCCGGACAATGTGCTGATGGATGGGCAGGCATGGATTATCGACTGGATGAACGGGACCGCCGGCAATCCGGTGGGGGACGCGGCCCGCACTGTGGTGCTGCTCAGCATGGGAACATTGCCGCCCGGGGCATCATTATCCACCAGGTTCGTTACGGGTTTTATCAGACAGAGGCTGACGAAAGGCTACATCCGGGAATATCTCAGGCTCTCGGGTTTGGCATACTCCGAGGTGAACGCCTGGGTGCTGCCTGTGGCGGCGGCCCGGCTCACAGAGGGCATACCGCTGGCCGAGAAGGAACAGCTTGTCCGTGAAATCCGCAGACGTCTAAGGCCGGAATCCTTCCGGTCGGGACATTAAGGGAAGAAGGTGCACTTTGACTACATATATTGCGCTGCTGCGCGGCGGGAGAGAAAAGTGAGGTCCGCATAGGACCCGGAATATGTTTAAATGCAAGGCCCCGCGCTGCGGGGCTATTTTTGTTGTAATGGTTTCAGCAAACATTCAGTTTGATTTCATTATGAGTTAAGGTAGGGATGCCATACTACATCTAAGCAAAGCTGTACCGGGGGGATAGAGCACTGCCGGAATAATATACGGATAGTTCGATGGGAGCGGAGATAAATGAATCGGATAAAAAAACTGAGTTCCGATGTCGTGCTGCTGGGGATTCTGCTGCTTGCAGCGTTTCTGTACAGTTATGGAATCTGGAATGATCAATACGTAAATACGTATTATACAACCGCAGTAGGAAGCATGCTCCAGAGCTTCCACAATTTCTTCTTCGCTTCGCTGGATTCGGCGGGCTCGGTAACGGTCGATAAACCGCCTGTGACGTTCTGGATTCAGACGGTCAGCGCGTTGATCTTCGGACTGCACGGCTGGAGCGTGATTCTGCCGCAGGCACTTGGGGGCGTCGGCTCGGTGCTGCTGGTGTACCTGCTGGTGAAGCCGACCTTCGGCCGCACGGCCGCACGGCTGGCCGCGTTGGCAATGGCAACAACACCAGTAGCTGCCGCTGTCAGCAGAACGAACAATATTGATGCCATGCTGGTATTTACACTTTTGCTGGCGGCCTGGTTTCTCTTCAAGGGTACAAAGCACAATAAAATTGGCAGTCTTCTCGCCGCATTTGCTTTGATAGGCGTAGGCTTCAATGAGAAGATGCTGCAGGCATATATGGTACTTCCGGCATTTTACCTCTTCTATATTCTGGCAGCCAGGGTGAACTGGAAGAAAAAAACCGGAGTACTGGCCGCCTGCACTGCAGTGCTGCTGGCAGTTTCGCTGTCCTGGGCGGTTATTGTGGATTCGATCCCGGCAAGCAAACGCCCGTATATAGGCAGCAGCGGCACCAACTCTGTGCTGAATCTGGCCTTTGGCTATAACGGGGTTTCGCGCTTAACAGGTGACCGCAGCACTGGAGGCAGCGGCGGCGGCTTTCCTGGCGGCGGAGGCGGGATGGCCGGCAGCAACGGCGAAATGCCCTCATGGAACGGCGCTGAAATGCCGGCCATGGACGGAACTGGCGGCCAAGGCGGTCAAGGAATGATGAGCGGGGCAGAGGGTCAGGCGCCGGGCGGTACGGATGAAGGCACAGCCCCTGGCGGTCAGGCCGGAGAGGATGGCGGAAGACAAGGCTTTGGCAACCGGACGGATGGGGAAGGCCGCCAGTTTGGCGGCGGAGGCCAGGGCGGCCCCGGCGGAATGAACGGCGGCGGAGGAATGTTCAATACTGGTACTGCAGGTCCGCTGCGTTTGTTCCAGCCGGCGCTGTCGGGCCAGGCCAGCTGGCTGCTTCCGTTCCTGCTCTTCGGGTGCATCGGAATCTTTGCCGGCCTGCGCAGACGGAATTTCACACAGAAGCATAAAGAAGCATTATTCTGGCTGGCCTGGCTGGTGCCGGTTATGGGCTTCTTCAGCATCGCCGGCTTCTTTCACCAATACTATCTGATCATGATGGCACCTCCGATTGCAGCACTGGCCGGTGCAGGCTGGGTGCAGCTTGGGACCTATTATAAGGAGCGTTCGGCCTGGCTGTCGTGGCTGCTTCCGGCGGCTACGCTCGCTACAGCGTTTTTCCAGTGGTACATTATTCATCCTTATGACGATATGATCGGCAGCGGCTGGTCCATCGGTGTACTTGCAGGAGGAATTGCGGTTACCCTGCTGCTGCTCATACTGCGGATAATGAAAGGCCGGGAGAAGCCGTTCGTGCATGCAGCAGCGGTGCTTGGTTTGCTGGTGCTGCTGATCGGACCGCTGTACTGGGCATTCACGCCGATCATTTACGGCTCCAGCAGCATGACTCCGGCGGCGGGCCCGGACAGCAGCAGCGGCATGGGCGGCAGAAACAGCGGCACAGGTGTCAACGGGAATCTGCTGGCCTATCTGAAGGAGCATAATACCGGTGAGAAATATCTGTTTGCGGCGATGGATTACGGAACGGCCGGTCCTTATATTATCGACGAGAATGAACCGGTAGTAATTCTAAACGGCTTCAACAGTTCGGATGTGCCCTATACCACCGGTACGCTGAAGGCGCTTGTGGCAAGCGGCAAAGTGAAATATTTTCTCGTCACTACCGGAGGCATGGGCGGCGGACGCGGCGGCAATTCTGAAATTACCGCATGGATTACGGAGAACGGGACTGTAGTTCCGGCTGAAGAATGGCAGGGCACAGAGTCAGGCAACAATGCGGGAACCTTGTATGAGGTCACCGTTCAATAGGACATTACTTAAATTTAAGGAGGAGCTGCTCATGAGTACACACGTGCGCTATTCCGTAATTATACCGATGTATAACGAAGAGGCGGTCATTCAGGAGACGTACCGGCGGATCAAAAAGGTAATGGGATCGACAGGAGAGGCTTACGAGCTGCTGTTCGTCAATGACGGGAGCACCGACAACTGCGCGCAGATGATTGAGGAATACAGCTACTGGGATGAGAGTGTGAAGCTGATTGATCTGTCCCGGAATTTCGGCCATCAGATCGCCATTACCGCCGGTATGGATTATTCGCTGGGCGATGCAGTGGTTATCATTGATGCCGATCTGCAGGACCCGCCGGAGCTGATTCTCGAGATGATCAAAGAATGGAAGAACGGCTACGAGGTCGTATATGCCAAACGCGTCAAGCGGCGCGGGGAATCGCTGTTCAAAAAATGGACAGCAAGCCTCTTCTACCGGGTGCTGCGTTATTCCACAGACATTTCCATTCCGGTGGATACCGGCGATTTCCGCCTGATTGACCGCAAAGTATGCGAGGAGCTGAAACGGCTGCCGGAGAAAAACCGTTTTGTACGCGGACTGGTCAGCTGGATCGGCTTCCGCCAGAAAGCGGTCGAATATGAACGCGATGAACGGCTGGCCGGAGAAACCAAATATCCGCTTAAGCGCATGATCAAGCTGTCGCTGGACGGAATCACCTCTTTTTCCTACAAGCCGCTGAAGCTGGCGGGCTATCTGGGGGGCGTGCTGTCCGCAGCCGGCTTTCTGTACCTTATGTATGTGCTGTACCTGGCGCTGTTTACGGACGCGGCCGTTAAGGGCTGGGCGTCGATGATCGGCATTACCCTGACCTTCAACGGATTTGTGCTGATCATGCTGGGCATTCTGGGTGAATATGTCGGCCGGATCTATGACGAGACGAAGAGACGCCCGCTCTATATTGTCCAGGAATTTTACAGCGGCAAGAAGCGGCAAAGCGTCAGCGAGCAGAGAATGGCACAGCTTAACAAATAATTCTAGCCCGGGAGTGGTCCATCGTGAAAATCAGAAAAGCCGTGATACCCGCCGCCGGCCTGGGCACGCGTTTCCTGCCTGCGACCAAGGCCCAGCCGAAGGAGATGCTGCCCATCGTCGACAAGCCGGCGATCCAGTATATCGTGGAGGAAGCGGTCCGCTCCGGTATTGAGAGCATCATTATCGTGACCGGACGCAATAAGAAGTCGATCGAGGATCATTTTGACAAGTCGGTGGAGCTGGAGCAGACCCTGCTGGAAAAGGGAAAGCTTGATCTGTTAAGCGAGGTTCAGGCCATCAGCGGACTGGCCAGCATTCATTACATCCGGCAAAAAGAGCCGCTTGGCCTGGGGCATGCCATCCTGTGCGCGGAGCAGTTTATCGGCGGCGAGCCGTTTGCGGTGCTGCTTGGTGATGACATCATGGTCTCCGAGCCTCCAGCGCTCTCGCAGATGATGAAGCTGTACGAGCATTCAGAGCAGACGCTTGTCGGTGTGCAGCAGGTGCCGAGGTCAGAGGTGAACAAGTACGGAATCATTGACTCCGGCGGTGCGGTGAAGGGTGTGCATGCCGTAAGCGGACTGGTCGAAAAGCCGGCGCCGCAGGCTGCGCCTTCGACAAATGCGATTATGGGGCGCTATATCCTCAAGCCCTCCATCTTCTCGGTGCTGGGCAAGCTGGAGCGCGGAGCCGGGGGGGAATACCAGCTGACAGACGCGCTGCATGAGGTATGCCGGGACGAGGGGCTGCTGGCCCTTGATCTGAAGGGCAAACGCTATGACATCGGCGACAAATTCGGCTACATTCAGGCTACGCTGGAGATGGGTCTGCAGCGTGAAGAACTGCGGCCGCTGCTCCTTGCGTACCTGAGGGAACTGCTTGGAAGCCCCGGAGAAGGCACGGAAGCCTTGTCCGCCCTGCAGTTCCCGGGCGCAAGCGCACGGAGGGGCTGATGGCAGGACTTAAGCTGAGGCAATCTCACCCCAATGAAGCTGTTCCGGATGATCGTGGCTGATAGCGGACTCTCTTGCAAAAAGGCCAACCCCTAAACCCGGTTGACCTTTTTGCAAGCCTGCTGCTTGTGACTCAGAAGCACTCTCTCTGGCCGCAGTCCTGAACAGTAGAGGGTTAAGCCTTCAGCAAATCATGATCGACATATCTTGCGCCGTTCAGTTCACTGATAATATTTATGGCGACCTTTGCACCGTCTCCGGCGGTGATAATCGCATGTACGCTTACTCCAGCCACGGTTCCAGCTGCCCAGATACCGTCGACATTGGTTTTGCCTTCCGCGTTCACGGCTACAACCGTCTTAATTCTTGGCTCAGTGCCGTCCTTTGTTTCCACACCTGCTTTGGCCGCCAGATCCGTGAGTACACCAGTAGCCAGAATCACATGCTTTGCTTCATAAGTGGCGCCGCTCTCGCTCTCAATGGCGAAGCCTTCACCCGTTGCCGTCAGGTTCACCGCTTGTTCGGCCACTAATTCGGCACCGAAGTTAACGGCCTGCTGATGGCCGGTTTCCACAAGCTCCGGTCCGCCGATTTCGGCAATCCCGTAGTAGTTCTTATACCAGCCTCTGCGCGTCATGCCTTTGTCGTTGTCAATCAGCAGCGTTTTTTTGCCCGCCTTGGCGGCGAACAGGGCTGCGCTTGCACCGGCAGGGCCGGCTCCAATGATGGCGATTTCATACATACGATTAACCTCCTGATAGTTTGATAGGATTGCTTCACAGATTATTATAACGTTAATGATTCTTAATTGGCTAATCAAGATCTTTGAAGCGCTAATTCAACAGGCGGGGAAGGGTAACTATGAAGGTGGTGCCTTCTCCGGGACGGCTCTTAACACGGATATCCCCGTGATGCGCCTCTACGATCGATTTCGTAATGGACAGGCCAAGGCCTGAGCCGCCGTATTTGCGTGTGCGCGAAGAATCGCTGCGGTAAAATCTTTCAAATACGTGGGGGATATGCTCGGCGGAGATGCCGGAACCATTATCCGTTACGGCCAGTACCGCTTCCTTCCCCCGGGTGGACAGCCCCACATGAATAATTCCCTTTTCGTTATCGGTATGTTGTACCGCATTATGGAATAGATTAAGAATCACCTGCTTCAGCCTGTCGGGATCATACATGCCGCGGATGCCGCGGGAGATATCGAAGGTAACCCTGCGCTCTCCTGCCAGCACCAGGAGCTGGGGCTGCATCTCGGCAATGACATCCCCCAGCAGCATGTTCCTGATGCTTAGCTGCGGCGCTCCGTCCATGCGCGCCAGCAGGAGCAGATCCTCCACCAGCTTGTTGATCCGTTTCGATTCTCCGTGCATGCTTCTCAGCGCACTCATGAGCTGCTCCTTATTATCCGCAGCTCCGCGCAGCAGCACCTCCAGGAAGCCGTGAATCGAGGTCAGCGGAGTTCTCAGCTCATGGGAAGCATCGGCGGCGAAGCGGCGCATCTGCTCCTTGGCTTCACGTTCATTGTGAAAAGAAACCTCCAGCCGTTCCAGCATTCCGTTGAACGACCCGGACAGCTTGTCAATCTCCGTCTGCCCCTGATCCACAGGAAACCGTATGCCCAGATTGCCCGCATCGATGCTCTGTGCCGCTTCGCCCATCTTGGATAAAGGGACCAGCGTTTTGCGCAGGGCGGGCAGATACAGAAACAGTCCAGCCAGCAGGGCGGCCAGCGACAGGGCGGCAAAAATCATCAGCTGCTGCATGATTACATCCTTCAGCGGGCCCGTGCTTATACTCATCTGAAGCAGCAGCCTGACATCCTGCGGCCTGCCGAGATTCATGAATACGGCAAGATGCTCGCTGCCGTCTGCTGCTGTAATGAGCCGGTAGCTGCCGGTAGCCTTGTCGGTGGTATGCTTCAGCAGATCATTGTATTCCGCATCGGATAATCTTGGAGCGGGAGAATCGGACAGCGTTTCTTCCTGGAAATCCTTGAATCCCCCATCCGAGCTGTAAATGGCGAGGGTTGCATGGGCATCGAGCAGAAGCGGGCGCCTATTCACGGAGCTGCGCATATTGCCGGGCGGGACAGCTTCACTGCCGCCCGGCGATCCGCTGGCGCCGGTGCTTCCGTCCATAGGCGGCAGCCCGTAGGCACGCGTGCCTGGAGTGCTGCCGGCTGCTTCACCGTTGCCTTCCGGTCCGGCAGCGCCAGAACCGTCCGGACTCAAGCCGGAGCCGTCCGAGTCGCCCGGCGGAATGCCCCGGCCGGTGCCTCCTGTCTCACCGTTGCCGGTCTCTCCGCCGCTTGTCCCGGCCGCGTTCTCGCCATATGGGCCATAAGCCAGGGAGTTGGAAAAAATCTCGCGCGGCACGGAGCGGATCTGGGTCTCCATGGACTCCGCCCTGTTGTTGTAAGTGAAGTCACGCATCAGTACATATTGCAGCACACCAATTAAGAACAGCAGCCCGGAGAGAATCAGCAGCGAGGTCACCAGCAGCTGCTTGCGCAGGGAACGTGGTGCCGGAAGTTTGCCCAAGAGGCCTTTGACACGGGCAATCATACCAGATCCACACGGTATCCGGCACCGCGCAGCGTACGTATGATGCGGTGCTCTTTATCGCCCAGCTTTTCACGGAGGGAGCGGATGTACACCTCGACGATATTTTCCTCGCCTCCGAAGTCATAGCCCCATACCTTATCCAGAATCATCGGCTTGCTCAGCACCAGTCCGTGGTTGATTACCAGATACTGCAGCAGCTCATACTCGGTAGGAGACAGCTCCAGCACCTCGCCCCTGTGGCGGATTTCCTTGCGCCGTCCATCGATCCGGAACGGGCCGCAGCGCACTTCGCCGAGCAGTCCGGGGAACTGGTTGCGCAGCCGCGCCTGAATCCGGGCCAGCAGCTCGTCGAAGCTGAATGGCTTGACCATATAGTCATCGGCCCCGAGAGACAAACCTTTGACGCGGTCGTCCACTTCGTCTTTGGCGGTAAGCATAATGACAGCAAGCTCCGTTTCTTCCGAACGGAGGTAGCGGCAGAGCTCGAAGCCGTCCATTCCCGGCATCATCACATCCAGGATAGCCACATGGGGCTTGAAATCGGCAGCAGCAGCAATGGCGCTGGTTCCGTCGGGTGCCGTTCTTACCTCGAATCCCTCATTGATCAGACCCAGCTCCAGGAACTGGAGAATATGGGGCTCGTCATCCACGAGCAGCAGTCTTACACCTTGGGCAGCCTTCATCGGCGGTTCCTCCAAATCGGTAATAGTTAGTACCATTATGACATATCAGGATGAATTTTTGCTGAAGATGGAACATTAATTTAACGAAAGGATTCGAAATTGCCTTTCAGGGTTAATCATAATGGTTAATCATATTATACGGAGATTTTAATGCTGTTAATTAAGATATTCAGTCGGAATTCAAAAGTCTTGAGATGAGGCAATAAAGGGTTTTGACGGCGGCCATAGAACACTTTACAATAAAGGATACGAACCGGTTTTTGAGACCCTTCCCAAACTCCGGAAGCCTATTCCGATTCTCTGAATTCCCCCGTTCTTACCTTGTCATTTTTCCTGTCAAGCACTTCTCTTTCGCTACACTTCTTTCTGGAATTTCTGTTTCTGCACCTGGGTTAAATCTACGCCGCACTATTCATTATCCAACCTTATTTTTATTGCATGCTTCATTACCCATAAGTCAAGGAGGCTCTTCCATGAAGAAAAAAGAAATGGTAGCCATGCTATTGGCGGGAGGCCAAGGGAAAAGGTTGAAGGGATTGACCAAGTCGCTTGCGAAGCCCGCTGTTTATTTTGGAGGAACCTACAGGATTATCGACTTTCCCTTGAGCAATTGCTCCAACTCGGGTATCGATACAGTCGGCGTATTGACGCAGTATGAGCCGCTGGTGCTTCATTCATACATCGGAGTGGGCAGCGACTGGGATTTAAACCGCAAGAATGGCGGGGTATTTGTATTGCCTCCGCATGAACGGGAGAACGGGAGCAGCTGGTACCGGGGAACGGCGGATGCGATTTACCGCAACCTCAAATTTGTAGACCAGTTCGATCCGGAGCATGTGCTGATCCTGTCCGGCGATCATATCTACAAGATGGACTATAATGCGATGCTGCAGTACCACAAGGCCAGAAATGCCGACTGCACCATATCGGTCATCGATGTTCCGCTGGAGGAAGCCAGCCGCTTTGGCATACTCAATACGGAGGATGACCTGAAGATTTACGAATTTGACGAAAAGCCTTCTAAGCCCAAGAGTACGCTTGCATCCATGGGCGTTTATATTTTCAAATGGGAGGTTCTCCGCAAGCATCTGCTTGAAGACGGTGAGAACGCCGGCTCCTCCCATGATTTCGGCAAGGACATCATTCCCCTTATGCTCAAGGACGGCAAATCTCTCTACGCTTATCCGTTTGAAGGGTACTGGAGAGATGTGGGTACGGTAACCAGTCTGTGGGAGGCCAATATGGACCTGCTGAGCGATAATCCGCCGCTCAATCTGAATGATCCCGGCTGGCGCATCTTTACCCGCAATCCAAACCAGCCGGCACAATATGTGGCACCCGGCGCCAGGGTATCGGGCTGCATCATTAATGAAGGCTGCATCGTGCACGGAGAGGTGAAGCATTCGGTGCTCTTCTACGGGGTGGAAGTGGGTGAAGGCAGTGTGATTACCGACTCTGTGATTATGCCGAAGGTCAAGATCGGCAGGAATGTAAGAATTCACAAAGCCATCATCAGTGAAAATACGGTGATCGAGGATTATATGGAGATCGGCATCGAGCGGGAGAATGAGGATGAAATTCTGCTGATCGACAATCGAAGCAAAAAACGCAAATCCGTTGCAGCCAAAACCATATAACCAGCAGAGGACGGGGGATTCCAATGAAAGAACTCATGGGTGTGATTAATCTTGACCATGAACTGGACAAATTAAATGAGCTGACCTATTTCCGCTGCGGAGCGGCCGTGCCTTTTGCCAGCCGGTACCGGCTGATCGATTTTGTTCTTTCCAATATGATGCGCGCGGAATTGGAGAGTGTGGGGCTGTTCGTCCGCCGCAAATACCGCTCGCTTATGGACCATCTTGGCGACGGCAAATCCTGGGACATGAACCGCAAGCACGGAGGATTGTTTATTCTGCCGCCTGACTGGAATGATCCGACGGATACTTCGCTGGGGGATTTGCAGCATTATCACAATAACCTGGATTTCTTCAATCGGGCATCCGCCAAATATATCGTGTTCTCCGGCAGCCAGCATATCAATACCGCAGACCTTCAGGAAGTATACCAGTATCATCTGGAAAAGGAAGCCGATGTAACGCTTGTCTACAAAAAAATCGACCAGCTTAAGCCTGAGCATGATCCCTGCCTGCGGGTTGAAGTGGATGAGGACAGCAATGTGACGGAGATTCATCAGGAGAAGGATCACCACAATGTGTATCTGGATATTTTTATTATGGAGAAGAAGCTGTTCCTGGAGCAGGTGGCATACTGCATTGCACATGGAGAAAGCTATTTCTTCCGTGATGCAATCCAGAAGAACCGCCACAAATTCAAAATCGCCGCTTATGAATATACAGGCTATCATGCCGTGATCAATTCGCTGGAGAGCTACTACAAGAACAGTCTGGAGCTGCTTCAGCAGGATAATTACTTCGGACTCTTCAAAGAGGCCCCGATTCAGACGAAAATAAAATATGAAGCCCCCACCCGCTATCTGGACAGCGCGGAGGTCAGCAACTCACTGGTGGCCAATGGCTGCATCATCGCCGGAGCCGTGGAGAACAGCGTGATTTTCCGGGGGGTGCAGATCCGCAAGGGCGCGCGCGTCGTCAACTCTGTGATCATGCAGAAATGCGTTATCGAAGAGAATGCCGTGATTGAGAATGTCATCATGGATAAAGACGTGCATCTGAGCAAGGACCGGATACTTGTCGGGGACAGCAAACGTCCGTTTGTAATTGCCAAGAGCAGCAAGATCTAACCACAGGCCTTATATCAAAAAGCATTTGTCAGGAGGAACCTGCTGTTGTTCAACGATAAAGAGACTTTTAAACAAGTGTTCCGCGAAACACTCATCGGGAAATTGGGCAAGCCGCTGGAGGAAGCATCGAACGCCGATATCTATAACATTCTCGGCAACATGATCCGCGAAAATGCGGGCAAAAACTGGGCGGATACCAACCAGAAGTTCAAGGCCGATAAGGATAAGCAGGTATACTATTTTTCCATGGAGTTTCTGATCGGCAGACTTCTCGGCAATAACCTCCTAAATATGGGTGTGCTCGAGGTTGTGCAGGGCGGACTTGAGGATTTGGGATTCTCTCTGCGTGAGGTGGAAGAGGAGGAAGCGGATGCGGGCCTCGGCAATGGCGGTCTCGGCCGTCTGGCGGCCTGCTTCCTGGATTCACTGGCTTCCCTGCAATATGCGGGGCATGGCTGCGGCATACGTTATAAATACGGCCTGTTCGAGCAGAAAATCGTTGACGGGTATCAGGTGGAGCTGCCCGATTACTGGCTGCAGAATAATAACGTATGGGAAGTGAGACGGGAAGACAAGCAGGTGGAGGTACGGTTCTGGGGCCATATCGAGACCCGTGAGGAGAACGGCGAGCTGTTCTTCGAGCATAAGGATTATGAAGCGGTTCGTGCGGTTCCTTATGATGTTCCAATCATCGGGGCAGACCGCAGGCATGTGAACACGCTGCGCAACTGGAGCGCGGAGTCCATCACCCAGCCTTCACGGATGTTCGGCTCTCTGGCAGGAAGTGATTACCACAAATTTCTGGAATACAAGCGTTCTGTGGAGTCGATCTCGGAGTTCCTTTATCCGGATGATTCGCAATATGAGGGCAAGCTTCTCCGCTTGAAGCAGCAATACTTCCTGTGCAGCGCGGGACTGCAGAGCATTCTGAGGACCTACAGCAAGACGGGGCTCGGAATTGAATCCCTGCCGGACAAAGTGGCCCTGCATATCAATGATACGCATCCTACGCTGGTTATCCCCGAGCTGATGCGGATTCTGATGGATGTGCACGAACTGGGCTGGGATCAGGCCTGGAGCATGACCACCCGAATGGTCTCCTACACCAACCATACCATTCTCAGCGAAGCGCTGGAGAAATGGCCGATCGGGATGGTGCGGGAGCTGCTGCCGCGTATCTTCCTTATTATTGAAGAGATCAATGCCCGCTTCTGCGGCGAGCTGATGAGCAAATATCCGGGCGACCAGAACCGGATTAATCAGATGGCCATCATACATGACGACCAGGTGCGCATGGCCCATCTGGCGATTGTTGCCAGCCATAGCGTCAACGGTGTCGCTGCGCTGCATACGGAAATTCTGCAAAAGCGTGAAATGCGCCTGTTCAATGAGATGTATCCGCACCGCTTCAATAACAAAACTAACGGCATCACCCACCGGCGGTGGCTGCTGCACGCCAATCCTGAGCTGGCAGGACTGATTAATGAATCCATCGGCACCCGCTGGGTTCATCATCCCCAGGAGATGATCGGCCTGATCAAATACAGCGAGGATGCGTCCTTCCAGGAACAGGTGGCTGGCATCAAGCGCCGCAACAAGCTGCGCCTCTCGGAGTATATCTTCAGCAAGCACGGGGTTAAGGTAGATCCCGACTCCATCTTTGATGTGCAGGTCAAGCGTCTGCATGCCTACAAGCGACAGCTGCTGAACGTGCTCCATATCATGCATCTCTACAATCAGCTTAAGGATAACCCATCCATGGATATCGTACCGCGCACCTTTATCTTCGGTGCCAAAGCCGCGCCAAGCTACCATCTGGCGAAGCGGATCATCAAGCTGATCAACACCGTAGCCGATGCCGTCAACAAGGACCCTGAGATCAAGGGCAAAATCCGGATTTTCTTCCTTGAGAATTATTCGGTGTCCCTGGCGGAGAAGATTATCCCGGCTGCCGATGTCAGCGAGCAGATCTCTACAGCGAGCAAGGAAGCCTCCGGTACCGGCAATATGAAGTTTATGATGAACGGTGCGCTGACCATCGGTACGATGGATGGGGCGAATGTGGAAATGCATGAGATGGTTGGGGATAACAATATGTTCCTGTTTGGCCTGCGTGCGGAGCAGGTCATGGATTTCTACCAGTACGGCGGCTATCATGCACGTGATATTTACAATGGCGACAGCCGTGTGAAGGAAGTGCTGGATCAACTGGTTACGCCGGGGCCCGTCTGCTGCAATACCCAGGAATTCGATACACTGTATCAATCGCTGCTCGACAATAATGACGAATTCTTCGTGCTGAAGGACTTCGCTTCTTATGTTGAGACCCATGTCAACATTGATCTGGCCTACCGGAATCAGAAGGAATGGCTGAAGAAATCTATTATCAATATTGGACATTCCGGCAAATTCTCCAGCGACAATACCATTGCCCGCTATGCATCCGAGATCTGGAACATCAGTCCGGTGCTGCGTTAGGCTGCCCGCCGGAGCTTTATTTTCCCTTCAAAAAAGACCTTCACCGGCGCAGATTCATCTGCAGCCGGTGAAGGTCTTTTTTGAAGGGATTATCGGATAATGCCGGCCACCAGGGCGGCGAAACGCTCCAGGAAGCGGCGTTCCTCATCATCAAAGCGGTGCTTGATCGGGCTGTCAATATCGAGCACACCGAGCAGGCGGTCGCCTTGAACCAGCGGAACGACGATCTCGCTGTTCGAGGCTACGTCACAGGCAATATGTCCAGGAAAGGTGTGCACGTCGCCAACGACCAGAGTGCGTCGCTGGCTGGCAGCCGTGCCGCATACGCCCTTGCCCAGCGGAATGCGGATGCAGGCCGGCAATCCCTGGAATGGTCCGAGCACCAGCTCTTTGCCGTCGAATAAATAGAAACCGGCCCAATTGGTATCCGGCAGGGAGAACTTAAGCAGTGCGGAGGCGTTGGCCAGATTGGCAATAGTATTCGGCTCGCCTTCCATCAGTGCGCCGAGCTGGCTTAGAACCGATTCAAACCGCTCGCTGCGCGTGCCGTCATAGGGCATGGCTTGAAACATGAAGCATCACCTTCCTGTACGATAAATCAGCATAATCCATAACTGTAACTAACAACATAGTACAGCGTGGCGGGATCGTCAAGTATTCCGGGGATTTTAACAAATTGTTTATTTTTTACACAAGGGGTTGACGGGGCTTGCCTTCCAGAACTGGCTGGTGTTTCCGAAATCCCTCCGCAGGGTAATGCAGTTATATAATACCGAAGGCTTCCGGGCCGGAAGGAGTGGAATATGCGCGCCGATGTACAAAACCTGTTCATAGGAATTCATATGCTGTATTGTGCACACGAGAAGGATCTGACACTGTCGGAAATGTTGCCTGAGCTGGAGAATTTAGGGTACCGGGTGGCGGAACGCGAAGTGAAGCAGGAGCTGGAACGGCTCTCACAGGAGAATTTCCTGACTGCCCACGGAGAGGCATACAGTATTACCGGAACTGGAATTGAGGAGTTCAAGGATATCCAGCAGAAGCTTCAGGTGCTGTGCACCGAGGTGCTTAAACCAGCCAAGACAGCGGGTGCTTCCGGATAGTCCCGGAAGCCGCGTTAGAATAGCAGCAGCGTCTGTACCAGGCGGCGGTCAAACCGCTCGGGCAGGCTTGAAGAAACGGAGGCCGCCTCTTTCAGAGGTTGGCAAAGCCGTTTTTTTTTGTGCTGGCCGGCCTTGAAGGCGGACTTTACTTCAGCGAAGGCTTACATATGATGTATACTAATAAAGTTGAAAGGGGACGAGTGCGTTGTATGTATGTGGTGGAGTGACACCCGTACTTGCGGGGAAAAGAATTGAGCTGCGTGCGATGGAGGCACGGCATGCACCTGCGCTGTACAAGGTATGGTCCCATCCGCAGGTAGCCAGCCTGCTGGCTGCGCCTCCGTTGTCTTCCCCGCAGGCTGCGGAGCAGCTGATTGCGCTTCTCACGCAAATGTCCCGCGAAGAAGAGAGCCTGCGCTGGAGTATCCTCGGTCCTGGCGGCGATGTGATCGGCAGCTGCGGCTACAACAGCTGGCAGCTGCAAGGAGCTTACCGGGGAGAAATCGGCTGTGAGCTGCTGCCTGACTGCTGGGGGCAAGGGTATATGCGGGAGGCGCTGGAGCTGGTGCTGGAGTTTGGCTTCACGGTGATGGGCCTCAACCGGATTGAAGGGCTGACCCATCCGGATAACGTCCGGGCGGAGCGCCTGTTCCAAGCACTCGGGTTTCAGCGGGAAGGGCTGCTGCGTGAATATCGGCATACGGAGGCTGGATTTCAGGACGTTGTTCTGTATGCACTCCTGCGCGGCCGCGAGAGAGGATTTGGATTCATTGATATCACCGGGAAGAACAGAACGTAAGCTTATTTTAACAGGGGTGCTGCTGGCCACCTTCTTGGCAGCGATTGAAGGGACGGTAACCGGACCGGCCGGACCCGCCATTGTGGGCGATTTCCAGGGGATGCAGTGGCTGAGCTGGATCTTTACAGCCTATTTGCTGGCGATGGCGGTTACGACGCCCATCTTCGGCAAGCTCAGCGATCTGATTGGCCGGAAGCCGGTGTTTATCGGCGGAGCGGCTGTTTTTCTCCTGGGCTCGCTGCTGTGCGGCCTTTCACAGAGTATGGAGCAGCTGATATTGTTTCGCGGATTACAGGGGATTGGAGCGGGTGCGCTGATTCCGATGACTTTTACGATTATAGGAGATATTTACAGCATTCAGGAACGGGCCAAAACCCAAGGGCTGCTGAGCTCCGTCTGGGGGATTTCCTCACTGGTTGGCCCGCTGCTTGGCGGTTATGTAGTGGATTATCTGAGCTGGCGCTGGGTTTTCGTGTTTAACCTGCCCTTTGGACTGTTGTCGATTGTATTCATCTCCCGTTTCCTGAAAGAAGAGAGCGTGCGGCGCAAGGCGAAGCTTGATCTGCCGGGGGTGCTGCTGTTCGCGGCGGGGATGGGCGCACTTCTCTTCGGCCTTACAACGGGTGGGCAGAGCCTGCCGTGGACTTCTCCATGGCTGCTGTTTCTGCTGGCCGCTTCCGCCGCTCTTCTGGTAGTCTTCTGGTTTGTAGAGCGCCGTGCTCCTGAGCCGATGCTGCCGCTGGGGCTGTTCTCGATCCGCAATATCGCCGTGTCTACCGGGGCCAATCTGCTTGTCAGCACTTTGATTATCGGGCTAACCACGTATGTGCCCTTATGGGTGCAGGGAGTCTCCGGTAAAAGCGCGGCCCTCTCGGGACTGCTGCTGGCGCCGATGTCGGTAGGCTGGATGCTCGGCTCAATCGCCGGCGGAAGAATGATCCTCCGCTCCGGCTCGCGGCGTACGGGTATGCTGGGACTGGCATTAATTGCACTGGGTGCTGTAGGTCTGGTGTTCATGACATCGTATTCCTCACAGCTGCTGCTTCCCGGTCTGATGCTCTCGTGCGGAGTGGGTTTTGGCTATGCCTCTATCGTGTTCACAATTATCGCCCAGTCCTCCGTGTTACACAGCCAGCGGGGGGCCTCTACAGCGCTGAATGCCTTCACCCGTTCACTCGGACAGACGGTAGGGGTGGCGATTTTTGGCTCCTGGCTGAACTTTAATATCGACAGGCAGCTGGCTGATGGGCCAGGCTCAGCCTCGGCTGGCGCCGACATCAATCAACTGCTTCATCCGGAGGGCGGCAGCACACTGCCGGCCGAAGCCTGGAGCAGCCTGAAAAACGCGCTGGAGGGCGGCCTGCATTCGCTTTTCATCGTGATGGCGGTGTTCGCTGTCTTGTCGCTGCTGGTAGCCTCCGGGCTGCGCAAAGGCCTGCCTTCGGTGAAGGAGGAGCCCGGCGTCTTGAAGGAAGTCTAATTTAAAAGATCAGAATTTATCCTGAATTTCGAAAGTAAGTATCCACAAATCATCTAAAAAGCTCGATTCGAAGGGATTTCTTGCTATAAACAGCTTGCACCCAATGGGTGAAGGAAAAAGAGGAGTTATCCCTTGTCCGATCTGGATGGGTTCCATTCACTTCCGGAATTCAGGATGAATTGAAACGGAGAGCCTGAACAAGCTGATGAAAAGCAAGGAGATTCATAAGGAACGAAAGCGAAGTGGAAAAAGTAACACTAATGGGCTGGAATTCTGGCTTGAACGGGCTTTAGTGGGATTTTGTACACCTAATGGAGGCCATCTCCCCCCATATGCCTGATTTCAGCCGAATTAGGTGTACTTTTTCCCACTAGGGATGATCCAGGAGCCGAATGCGGTGAATTAGTTATCCTTTTTACCACTAAAATGGCTGCCCTTTGGATGAATGGTTCAAGTTCCATCTTAATGCAGGCGAATTTCTCTGCAAGGAGAGAACCGGATCGATTAGGGTTCCTTTTTTCCCGCTAAGACCTTGCGAAATAGCGGCTGGGGGAATATGAAGTGACCGTTTCCGCCTGGCTGCCAGCCTTACACCTGAATTGCAAACAGCTGCGCTGCCCGGCCCGGTCAAGGAAGGCGTAGCCGTTTCCACTTGTTGTGTCCGGAAGCTGTCTTAAGTGCACAAAACCGGCTGCACTCTCCCTGAACAGGAAGGGCACAGCCGGCAGTTGTGTGAAATCAGGCCGAAGAACGTGAATCGATTCACAACCTCTGCGGCTTTAATTCTACTTGCGCGGGAGCGGGGACAGCTTTTCGGCCTGCAGGCCCATCTTCTTGAGGAGGATAATCATCTGTTCCTTCTCTTCATCGCTCAGCCCGCTGAAAGCAAGATGCAGGCGTTCCGAATATTTGGGGTACATCTCGTTCATCAGCCGTTCGCCCTCTGCGGTGAGTTCTGCAAAGATCACCCGGCGGTCGCTTGGGCAGGGCTTGCGCTGCAAATAACCGCGTTCCTCCAGCTTGTCGATTACATAAGTAACGTTGCCGCTCTGCAGCAGAAGCTTGGCGCCGATCTGCTGAATAGGCTGTGGACCCTTGTAGTAGAGGACCTCCATGACAGCAAAAGCTGTAGGATTGAAGCCTTCAATCTTGCTGCCGGTTACAGCATGCTCGTTAATGCTCTTGAAGGACTTGGCAAAAACCCGGTACAAATGCAGTGTCAGTTGAGTATCGCGTTCATAGGATTGTATCATGCTTCTCCACCTCTATTGTTAATCGTGCGGGTTTGCCCGCACGGTTTGGAATCTTGCTTCGTTGATCTATTTTTACAATACGTCAAAGAATAAATAATGAACATGTGATTTGTCACAATGAGCACACTTTTAACTATTAAAAATCAAACAATTTTTTGAGTGTGACTAAAAGTTGTGAAAATTCCGGATCTGCCCCTTATCCAGGCTCTGGAGGGAGCAGGAATCCAGCCCCCTGGCACAGTCCGGCTGCGGGTGATATGATCGGATTACCGGAATTTATCCGGCATGCTATACGAAATGCAATTATTGTTAGGAGATGGAGCAGCATGGAAGAGACGGAAGCGCCGCCGGAACTGTTGGAAGCCGGGGAGAAGATAGAGGACGTACAGGAAGCTGGAAATGAAGAGGTTGTACTGGATGCCTTCATAGAAGAAGCGGGTTATGAAGCCGGCGATAAACGGATAACCAATATCTCCTTTCAGGTAAGGCGAGGCCAGCTGCTGGGCTTAATTGGCCCCAACGGAGCGGGGAAGAGCACTACGATTAAGACACTGCTGGGACTGCTGAAGCATGCCAGAGCCCAGGTGAAGCTCGGCGGAGAGAGCAAGTCCTACGCTTACGTGCCGGAGCAGCCCGTATTCTATGAGGATCTGACGCTGTGGGAGCATCTGGATCTGGCCGCAGCAGCTTACGGCTTGTCCTATGATACCTTTGAGGCTACAGCAGAAGAGCTTCTGCTCCAGTTCGGCATGGAGCATGTGCGCAATGATCTTCCGGCAGGCTTCTCCAAAGGCATGAAGCAAAAAATGATGCTGATGCTGGGGTTTCTGGTCCAGCCTGATGTCTATATTGTGGACGAGCCGTTCATCGGGCTTGATCCGCGTGCAACCAAGGACTTCCTGCGGCTGCTGGAGGCGGAGCGGAGGCGCGGAGCCGGGGTGCTGATGTCCACGCATGTGCTGGACACAGCTGAGAAAATCTGCGACAGCTTCGTATTGATCTCCGGAGGAAGAATGACGGCTGCAGGTACGCTGGAGGACATCCGCGCCCAGGCGGGCTTGCCGGAGGGGTCGTTGTTTGATTGCTTCGACGAATTGACATGAGCAGAGGCTTATTTGCCTTTCCCGCTGCACCGAAGCTGTTCAAGCGCAGGCTGTTCTCACATTTCCGTGAGCAATCCGCGATTATCCGCACGGCTGCGGACTGGACGGTGCTGCTGTATATAATTATTCCCGGAGGCCTGCTGGGCGGGCGTTTTTATTATGGCTTCTGGAACCATGAGCTGCCTTCCTGGACGGCTGATTTGCCCTTTGCAATGATTCCGTCGCTGCTGGCTGTCCTGCTGTTGACCGGAGGGATGGTTCTGCTGCTGCAGGAAGGCGACCTGCTGTTCCTCCGGCAGAGGGAGAACTGGATCAGGAGCATTGTGCGGCGGGGAATGATCTACAGCCTCATCGTCACAGCACTGAAGACGGCAGCTGTGTATGCCGTTCTGCTGCCGTTCATTGTCCGGGGCTACAGTGTCAGCACGGGGGCGGCCTGGGCATTGCTTGTCCTGACTCTTGCCTGCAGCTGGTGCGTCAAGCTGCTGGGGCATATTGTCAAGGTTCAGCGCCAGGGCTTCCGCCGCTGGCTATGGCTGATTCCTTCGGTTACCGTGCCCTGTGCCCTCTACATCCGGGCTGCGCTGTATTGGAGGGATAGCCCGCTGCTTCTGCTGCTGGCCGCCGCCGGCTTTGCAGCTGTAACGGCCCGGGCCTTCCATTACCGGTTGCGGCTGCGCGGCACCTTCATGAGTGATGTGCGCGAAGACTACAAGCAGCGGATGAGAATCGCAGCGCTCCTGCTGCGCGGAGTGCTCGACAAACCGCGCCCTACACGGTACAAGCCGTGGATCTTCCGCAAATCTCCGCCGCTGCTGAAGTCCAGACAGCCGGAGAGCCGGTTCGCGGCGGCGGCAATCAAGGCCCTGGTGCGCAACCCTGCTCATTTGAAGCTCTATCTGCAGTTTACCGGAGTGGGGCTTGCAGCGGTATTTATAGTGCCTTCTGTGCTGAAATGGCTGGTCTTCGCGCTCCTGATCGCTCTAATGTCCTATTGGCTGTCTTCCTTCTGGCTGCTGTTTGCCGGGGATGATTATATCGGAATTCTGCCGTTCACCAAAGAGCAGAAGGCGGAGGCTGGCTCCAAGGCGCTGCCGATTATGCTGATGCCGTTTGCCGTGCTGTGCTCGGCTGTTATCTGTCTGCCGCTGTACGGATGGTTTGGGCTGGTGCTGTTTATTCCTGTTGGCGCTGTGGCCGGATACCTGGTTGCCAATATGTTCAGCGCATTCCGTTTTGCCAAATAAATATAGCCGGAGGCGGAATTCTTTCCGGGAAAAAGAAAAGCGCCGGAACTTTCTGTCTTCCGGGGAACAGCGCAATGTATTATACCTTTGAGCCACAGGGCTACGATACCGCGGCGATTACACTTGGGCCGGATGGGCCGGGTGAGCAGCCGCGCGGACCGTTATCCTTGCAGGGATTGAAGGGTAACGGCTCAACTGATCACAATCCCAAAAAAGCCAGCCTCCAATTCAAGATGGAGGCTGGCTTTTTTGAAAGATAAGAACTTATATGTTTCACGCTATAGATTAGCCTGATCTTTCTCGCTGAAACGGATACCGTCCTGTAAGGACGGCGCAGCCGTTTCCACTTGGGTCCGGGATCAAGGCGGCAGGTGTAAACAGCTGTCTCTTATTCCTGCCGCGCTCCGGCGGCATGCTTGCCGGCCGTATATCCCGTAGAGAAGGCGGCGGTAATATTGTACCCGCCGGTGTAGCCGTGAATATCAAGCACTTCGCCGCAGAAGAAAAGGCCCTGCATCAGCTTCGATTCCATCGTCCGGGGATCGACCTCCTTCAGGTTGACACCGCCTCCGGTGACAAAGGCTTCCGCCAGGGAGCGGGTGCCATGCACCTGAACCGGCATCCGCTTCAGGATTGCCGCGAGGGCCTGCAGCCCGCTTTTGGGCAGATGATGCCCGGTGGAATCGCCGTCCAGTCCCGCCTTGGCAAGCAGCAGGGGGATCAACCGTTCCGGCAGCAGCCCCTTCAGCGAGTTGCGGATGGCCTTCTTGGGTTCCGCCTCCAGCTTGTTCTGCAGCTGCTCTTCCATCTCCAGCGGATTCAAACCGGGGAAGAGGTCGATGGACAGTTCCACGGTGTCGGTTCCCGATTTCCGCTGGACCTGGCGCAGGAACTGGCTGCAGCGCAGCGCGATGGGCCCGGAGAGGCCGAAATGGGTGAAGATCATATCCCCCCGGTGGGCGATAACCCGTTTGCCTTTGGGATTCCAGACGGTGAGTGTTACATCGCGCAGGGACAAGCCCTGAAGCTCCCCTGATTGGATCCACGCCTCCCGCGACAGGATGGGTACCTCGGTGGGATACAGCTCCGTGATCGTGTGACCGGCGGCCTCAGCCCACGGGTAGCCATCACCGGTGGAGCCGGTCTGCGGGACGGATTTGCCGCCGGTGGCGATAACCACGGCGCTGGCGGCAAGCTTTTTGCCCGAGGACAGGCGAACGCCCTCCACACTGCCGTTTCTGTACAAAACCTCTGCCACCGGACTGTCCGTTATAATCTGCACCCCAAGGCTGCGCACTTTGCCGACCAGTGCCGAAACCACGCTGGAGGCTTTATCGGATACGGGGAACATCCGCCCGTTATCTTCTTCCTTCAGGGCAATGCCCAAATCCTCAAAAAATTCGATAATATCCAGGTTGTTAAAATGATCAAATGCGCTGTACAAAAAGCGCCCGTTGCCCGGAATATGGGATATCAGCTCGGAGGTTTCCTTGACGTTGGTGACGTTGCAGCGTCCGCCGCCGGAAATGCCGAGCTTGCGGCCAAGCCTGGAACCTTTATCTATCAGCAGTACCGAGGCCCCGTGCTCGGCTGCCGCCACGCCGGCCATCAGCCCTGAAGGCCCTCCTCCGATGATAATCACATCATAGTTGCTGCTCATAAATCTGCTCCTTTGCATGTTAAGGCACGGTGCAATCTGTGCACCCTAACCGAATCATACCATTATGGGACCGGCGGGGCCAGAGGCACGGACCGGCTAAGCGTTTTACATTGTCAGGACAGCGCGGGTATGCTTTAATCTAAGGAAACAGGGTAATTTGTCCAAATTGGGGAGTGATTTCAATTCTTTATGCGGTAAAGGATATTTTATTGCAAATAATGTCTGCTTGTTCCTTTCTGTTCATATTCCAGTGGTGGCTCAATCAGAGCCATATGGTCCGCAAGAACGGCAAATTTCCGGATGACCAGTCCTTTTTGATTCTCAGCTGTGCGCTGAGCATTGTCTGCTGTATGGTTCTGTCCACTACCCTGTTTGATGCGGTCTACCTGAATTTAGCTATTATACCGGCTTACATCGGTATTCTATATGCCAGCTTCCGCCCGGGAATCAGTCTGGCCGTTTTTTTTGTGCTGTGCACTGTATTATTCTCGGAGCCTCCCGGCTTCAGCAATCTGGTGCTGAATACAGGCGTGCTGATGTATCCGCTGCTGTTCGGCATGGTCAAGTCTTTCAAGAACGGTGAATTAATGGATAAAATATCCATGCTCTGTGGGGTTCTGTTTCCGAGCATGCTGTTTATCGTGCTTGTGCCCACAATGTATGGGCCCAGCCCGTATGATACGAACCCGCAGGAAATGTTTCTGGTAGCCCTCTACCTGTTTATCGCGGTTATCCTGGGCGGGAGCTTTATATATTTTATTGAAACCGCGTGGGACCGGGTGCAGATTCAAGAGCAGCTGAAGGGGATTTCCGAAAAATTCGAATGGCAATCGGAGAGGCTGCAGCAGATTACCAATGTGGTACCGGTCAGTATTATGTCACTGGACGATGAAGGCTATGTAACCGAGCTTAATGAATATATGCTTGACCTCTTCCGGCAGCATGATCCGCAAATTACAAGAGAGGCTATTGTGGGCCAGAAGGCAGAACGGCTGATCCGCAAGGATATTGATGGTCAGATCATAAAGCGCATGGCGGACAGTGCAATCCATAAGCAGCGGTACAACGAGAAGTTCTTGTATGATTCCAGGACTTATCATGTGTTCTCTGCGCCTTTGCAGCAAGAATTGGGCGGCTCGCCTGGCGGCAGAGTGCTGGTTGTTCAGGATCTGACCGAGGAAGAGAAATTCCGCAGCGAGCTGGATAATGTGGAGCGGCTGACTCTGGTCGGGCAGATGGCGGCGGGGATCACGCATGAAATCCGCAACCCCATGGCGGTGGTACGCGGATTTCTGCAGCTTATGCGGGAGAAGAGCCCGGGTGAGATGGATTCGTATTATCAGATTGTAATGGAGGAGCTTGACCGGGCCAACGGGATTATCAATGATTTTCTCTCACTTGCGCAGAGCCGTGTATCGAACAAGGAAACCATCCAGCTGCACCATATTATTGAAGAGCTGTCCCCGCTTCTTTGGGCGGACGCCAATCTCCGCGGCCAAAGCGTGGAGCTGAGATTATGTCCGTCCCTCCCGCTGCTTCAGCTCAATCCCCGGGAGATCAAGCAGCTTATCCTTAACCTGGCCCGCAATGGCATGGAAGCGATGGAGCCCAAGGGAGTGCTGCTTCTGGAGACGCGCATCAATGAGGACAAGGCGGAGCTGATTATACGGGATACGGGCAGCGGGATTCCGCAGAGTCAGCTGGATAATTTATTTGTGCCTTTTTTCACAACTAAAAGCCAGGGGACAGGCCTCGGACTGCCGCTGTGCCTAAGCATTGCCGAGCGGCATAACGGAGGAATTACGGTGGAGTCACAAGAAGGGGAGGGCACTGCTTTTACCGTTTCTTTTCCTTGCGGGCAGGAGGGCGGGGAGGAAGCCGCTGCTGCGAAGGAATAACATAAAGGCTAACCCTTCCGGGATGGCCGGAGCAGGCGTTTATGCTTGCTTTCACAGAGTATGTATGTATAATAAAGTTAGTAAATCCTGCTGCAACGTGGTGTGACAAATATTTAAGGATAAAGGAGAGTGGCAAGAATGTCCATGTCATTTAATCAATATATGAAGGATTCCATCCAGCCCATGCGCGATGACCTGACAAGCATCGGGTTTCGGGAGCTGTTGACTCCGGAAGAGGTGGAAGCAACTCTTCCCGCCTCCAAAGGAACCTCGCTTGTTGTTGTCAATTCGGTCTGCGGCTGTGCCGCCGGTCAATGCCGTCCGGGTGTAGCCCAGGCGCTGCAGAATGAGATCCTGCCGGATCACTTGTACACCGTGTTCGCCGGTCAGGAGAAGGAAGCTACCGCCAAAGCGCGTGAATACTTTGCGCCATATCCGCCCTCTTCGCCCTCCATCGCCCTGATGAAGGATGGGGAGCTTGTCCACTTCATTGAGCGTCATGCGGTCGAAGACCGTTCGGCTGCTGAAATTGCTGCTGAACTGAAGGATGTATTCAACCGTTTGTGCCAATAAAGCAGTGCGTTGTTACCGGGCCCGCAGGCCGCCGGATGCCCGGTTGTCTGCGGGATTTTTTCAAAGATAAGAATGTTATAGGCTTGCCTTGAAAATGATCTCTATCTTTCTGGGGAAACGGAAGCCGCCTCTTTCAGAGGACGGCGAAGCCGTTTCTTCTTATTTTTCGAAGGTGGAAGATGTATATAAGCTGCGAAACGGGGTGTACGCATGAGTATGCAGGAAGAGATTATTGCCGCCCTTGGGGTTAGGCCGTCCATTGATGTGGAGGCTGAGGTGCGCAAGCGGGTGGATTTTTTGAAGGCGTATGTGCTGGAAGCAGGGGCAAAAGGGCTCTTGATCGCGATCAGCGGCGGGGTGGACAGCGCGGCGGCCGCAGGTCTGTGCAAACGGGCGACGGATGAGCTTACTGCCGAGGAAGGCAAAGAGTATATCACCCTCGGTGTTTTCCAGCCGTATGGCGAGCAGGAGGATATCGGGCACAGTTATGAGGTTGCCGGGGCCTTTGATTTGACGTACAGGGTAGAGACCAACATAGAGGAAGCGGTCAACGAGATTGCCCTTGAGGTGGAGCACAGCCTGAAATCGATCGGGCAGCACCGCCATATCACCCGCCAGGGCAAAGGCAACGTGAAGGCGAGAACACGCATGGTGATGCAGTATGCGCTAGCCTTCGAGAACAATCTGCTGGTAGTGGGGACAGACCATGCCTCGGAAGCCATAACCGGCTTCTATACGAAGTGGGGCGACGGGGCGGTGGACATTGCGCCGCTGACGTCCCTGAACAAGCGTCAGGTGCGCCAGCTGGCTGCTTACCTCGGAGTGCCTGCGGATATTGTAACCAAGGTACCCACAGCAGGCTTGTGGCCGGGGCAGACGGATGAGGCGGAGCTTGGCATTACCTATGATGAGAACAGCGATTACCTGGAGGGCAAGACGGTCAGTCCCGGTGCGGCAAAAAAGCTTGAGAGCCTCTACAGGAGAACCGCGCATAAGCGCAATGTGATTCCGGGAATCTAAAGGATGGACCGTACCCGAAACCGCCGTCAGCTGCATCATCCGCGGCAGCTCCGGCGGTTCTTCGTTTACGCACAGTCCTTCAGCAGAAGGAGAGCTGTATCGTTGCTTCTGTCAGAGGGCAGGCAGGCTGGCTCCCGGATTATTTATCCAGAATACGGCTGATGAACTCCAGGGTTGCAGCGATGGCCTGCTCCAGCTGCGGAGTGGCGCCGGCAAAAGGATGAACGGTGCCGAAGGTATGATCGCCGCCCGGAATTTGCACCCAGTCAATGTCTGGCCGCAGCCGGGTCAATTGCTCTGAGCCGCGGCGCAGCCGCTCGCCATCCTCGCTTCCCTGAATCAGAACGACGGGGAAGCTTGCCTGCTTCATCCGTTCCAGGATATTGTAGCGTTCGGCCTGCTGCTCCAGGTCTTCTATAATTATTGCATCCAGCGGCATCTGCTGGCCGGTGCGCCCATTGAGCACATGGGTGCGGCCCTTTTCTCTCATTTCACGCTTCTGCTCTTCCGTGAACAAGTCCAGGTTGGTCGTTCCGTTCCAGGAGATGACTCCGGCGGCTTCATGGGGATGGTCCAGCGCATATAACAGACAATCGCCGCCTCCCCGGCTGTGTCCCAGCAGGAAGACAGGCAGACTTCCGAACTTGTGGTGCTGGCTCAAATAGGAGAGCAGAATTTCCATATCCCTGATCTCGCGCTGATAGGTGTTGCGGGCGAATTTTTCAAGCTCGGTGAAATTCTGCAAATCCTCGCCGATCCCGGCATGAGAGAAGTTAAAGCTGATGACCTCGTGCTCTTTACTGAGCGCCGCTGCGGCATACGGGAACATCCCCCAATCCTTGAAGCCCTTATAGCCGTGCGCCACGACAATAAGGCTTTTGGCTTGGCCTTGGGCCGGGAAATGTGAGCAGCGCAGGACGGCATCCCCTCCTGCAGGCAATTCGAAATTACGGGTCATAAGGAAATCTCCCTTTCTTTGATAGTAGAATATCCAATGCTGGTTTTGAGATCGAATTCATATATTGTGTTGAAGGGCTATGGCAAGCCGACTGTGCCTGAAAATGGACTTCGGCGCTTTTTTCTTTTAAGATAGCAGAAAGCTGCTGCTAAGACTATAATTTATATTATTTAAAAAAGATGTCTGATGACATTTCTAAAAAGATAAGAATTTATATGTTTCACGCTATAAAATAGCCTTATCTTTCTCGCTGAAACGGATACCTTCCTTATAAAGACGGCGCAGCCGTTTCCACTTGATACAAGGATTTGTATATTCTATAGACTTTATATAGGAGGATCATACCATTATTTACACTGCTAAAGATAGAAGGCAATTTGCGGAGCTTAACGACTGTACAGCCATGAGGGGCGTGGAATTTTGATTTACGGAATCGGGCACGATGTGCTGGAGATCAAGCGGGTTGCGGATATAGCTGAGGGTAACCAGGGCGGCAGATTTATCCGCCGGATTCTTACCGGGCAGGAGCTTGTGCTGGCCAACAGCAGAGGCGGGAATACAGCGGAGTTCATAGCAGGGCGATTTTCGGGCAAGGAAGCGGTAGTTAAGGCACTTGGATGCGGAATCGGCCATGCTGTGGGTTTTCTGGATATCGAAATTCTGCCGGATGCCCAGGGCAAGCCGGTAGCTGCACTTTCGGCAGAGGCGTGGAACCGGCTGCTGCTGCCGGAGCATGAATATACCATCCATCTTACCATTACGCACAGCCGCGATTTGGCCTCGGCGTTCGCAGTGGTGGAGCGGCTGCCCGGATATTAGGCTCTGCCCGGAAGGCAGGGTGTTGCAGTGACGGCCGCATATTTGAGGAAATGCAAAGGCTCCGTCCAGTTAAGCGGAGCGTTGATTGTATATATCGGATGTACTGAATATTTGAGCGGCAAGGAGAATAACCATGACAACACATGAACAGCAGAGCGGGACACTGCAGGAAGCCAAGTTGTTCTTCAGCCGTTTCCTGCTGGAATGGTATCAGGGCCAGAAACGGGATCTGCCCTGGCGGCGCCACCGGAATCCATATTATATCTGGATCTCGGAAATTATGCTGCAGCAGACCCGGGTAGATACAGTAATTCCTTATTTCAACCGTTTCATTGAACGTTTTCCCACGGTAGAATCGCTGGCTGATGCACCGGAAGAGGAGGTGCTGAAGTGCTGGGAGGGACTGGGCTATTATTCACGCGCCCGGAATCTGCAGCATGCAGCCAGGCAGGTGAAAGAGCATTACGGCGGACAGGTCCCGAATGACCGCGACGCCGTATTCGGCCTCAAGGGTGTCGGCCCCTATACGGCGGGGGCTATCCTCAGCATTGCCTTCAACCGTCCGGAGCCGGCGGTGGACGGCAATGTGATGCGGGTGCTGTCCCGCTATTTCCTCATCGAGGATGATATCGCCAAGGGGCCCACCCGCGTGAAGATGGAGCGCCTGGCGGCAGAGCTGATCCCTGAAGGGGAAGCCTCGCATTTCAACCAGGCGCTGATGGAGCTTGGCGCGCTCGTCTGCACGCCGAAATCACCGCGCTGCCTTCCATGCCCGGTGATGGAGCACTGCGCCGCGCGGCTGGCGGGCTGCGAGACCTCGCTGCCCGTCAAGACCAAGGCCAAGCCGCCGCGCCCGGAGGAGCGGCTGGCGGCTCTGGTGGAGGGCCGCGGCGCGCACGCGGGCCGGGTGCTCATCCGGCAGCGGCCATCCAGCGGGCTTTTGGCCCGCATGTGGGAGCTGCCGCACTGGCCCGCGCCGCCTGCCGGGGGCGGCGCGCTGGGCGCGCTGCTGCCGGAGGCCGCGGCGCTGGACCGGCTGCGCCGGTCCCTGCTTCAGGCCGGGATTCCTGCCCGGCCTGAAGCGCACTGGATGGCTGCGGAACATACGTTCAGCCATATTGTGTGGACCCTGCAGGTGTACCGCTGCAGGGAAGAGGATGTCCGCGCGCTGCCGCTGGCTGCGGAAGGGCGCACGGCGTACGCCGCCGGCGGTGCTGCGGCGCAAATATCCGGCGGCGGCCTGCCGGACTTGTTCACCGCCGGAGGCTCCTCCCCCGGATTATTCACTGGGGACGGAGGAGCGGCTGAGCCGTTTGCGGACGGAAGCGGAAATCCGGAGGATGGCGGTGCTGTGCGGTGGATCAACCGCGGGGAGATGGCGAATTACGCCTTTCCGAATGTGTTTTTGAAGCTGCTGAACAGCTATTTTGATGAAAAAGACAGCTGATTTCAAGGTGTTTACCGGAGCTGCTTCGCATATAGCTGCACAGCCTGCAGCTAAGGCAAAATAAACGGATTATTCATTGTCGGCATACTCATATATTATCGTTTTCTTCAAAAACAAAGCGGGTACCATCCTCAATTCAAGGACGGTACCCGCTTTGGCTTATTATGTGCAGCTCAGTGATGCGCTGCTGAAGCGGCACCGGGGCCGCTTTTGTTTATTTTGCGCTTTCGTAGCGTTTGCCGACTTCTTCCCAGTTGACTACATTCCAGAAGGCTTTGATGTAGTCAGGACGTTTGTTTTGGTAGTTCAGGTAATATGCATGCTCCCATACATCCAGGCCGAGGATTGGAGTGGCACCTTCGCTGATCGGGTTGTCCTGGTTCGGGGTGCTGGTAACTGCCAGCTTGCCGTCCTTAACCACCAGCCAGGCCCAGCCGCTGCCGAAACGGGTAGTTGCCGCTGCAGCGAAATCTTCTTTGAACTTGTCGAAGCCGCCAAGCTCGCTGTCAATCGCAGCTGCAAGTGCGCCTGTAGGTGCGCCGCCGCCGTCCGGTCCGATAACCTCCCAGAACAGGGTATGGTTGGCATGCCCGCCGCCATTGTTGCGGACAGCAGTGCGGATAGCTTCAGGTATTGCGTTCAGGTCGGTAAGCAGCTCTTCGATGCTCTTGTCCTGCAGTTCGGGTGCCTTTTCCAGAGCGGCGTTCAGATTCGTCACGTATGTGTTGTGGTGCCTGTCATGGTGAATCTCCATCGTCAGTGCGTCGATGTGCGGTTCGAGAGCGTTGTTCGGATAAGGAAGTGCCGGTAATTGAAATGCCATGGAAAAATCCCTCCTGAGTTTTATTGGAATTTGTATAGATAAAGAATTTTGGCGGTCTTGACGTCAAAACCCTTTATTTCCGATGAACCTTATGGGCTAAGTACCCGATAAGATACTATTATTAAACCGTATCTGGATCAAGAATGCAACACTAAACAAACATTAATGTTTAAAAAGTGTTCCGCTACGCAAATCTAACCGCAAGTGTTAACCCTTTGTTAAAATCATAAGGGGGCCGCCGGCATCAGTTTACACAGTTAATCCCCTATTTAAAAGTAATAATGTAATAATATTCTATGTAAACGCTTTAAATCAAACGCTTTCAAAAGAAAAATGGTGATATCGGCAGAAAAGTATGCTTTAATAGACTTAAAAGCAGGAATTCCTCGTTTTTTGAAGTTTAAAGAAGATATTGACTGTTTAACATTAGATTAATACTTCTTTAGTCGCAAGAAAAGAAACTACCCAAGATGGATTCAGCGACTTCTTCGAAAATTATCCGTTTTGCTATTCTTTTTTTCCTTTCCATGCTGTACGGGAACTCCTTCTTTTTGTTAAATTCTAAGCCATAGAAAAGGGAGATTTAAAGAATGCACGTTCGTTCCTTTCAATTAAGCGACGTTACCCCTGTGACTGAATTGCTGCAGACCGCATTATCGGAAGAATGTTTCGAGAGCACTATCGAGCCTTTCTCCAGGCAGCTTTCATGGGATTCCGATCTCATTGTTGTTGCCGAGGATGAAGGGGAGATTGTTGGTGCGCTGATTGGTACGATCGAGAAGAACCACGGCTGTTATTTCCGCATTGCCGTCCATCCGGATTACCGCCGCAGAGGAATCGGCAGAGGTCTTGTATCGGCAATGGAGCACAGGTTTCAGGCACGCAAGGTCAGCGGTATTTTTGTAGCCGTTGATGAGCATAATTCATTTGCTCTGCCGCTGTATGAAGCCATGGGATATGGCGAGAATCAAATCTTCAAGTCGGTAAGGAAGCTCAGCATTGTCGGATAGCATTCTTTCATCCCGGTGCTGCGTAAGCGGAAACATTTTCTAGAGCAGAGAACTATAGCGACTGGTACGCCTGCAATGATTATGAGTATTAGAAGTACATACTTTTAGTATTGAACGCGTGCTTGCATAGTCTGATTCATTATACTGAAGCATATCTTCCCGCAGTCCATTGCAAATGGCCGGGAGATATGCTTTTCTATTGTTATGGACTTGAATGACCAATGAGAAGCAAGAAGGTGGCCTATGAACCGGGAGCTTGAAGAAGATTTCATGCGGAGCCGCAAGCAGAGATACCGAGCCGTCACACACAGGAGAACCCATTCCTTATCGGGAAGAGGCTGGGTCCGCGATGTGCGGGATTGGGCAATAACTGCCGTAGTTGTATTCGCATTGATGTCGCTGCTCAATATATTTGTGTTCAATGTCTCAACTGTTATAGGCCAGTCCATGCAGCCGACGCTGTTTGAGGGCGAGAAACTGATTATTAACAAGCTTGCCTTAACCTTTAAAAGTCCCGGAAGAGGCGACGTGATTGTTCTGCATGACCCAAGCACCGGACCGGACCGGAAGGATTATCTGGTAAAACGGATTATCGGAATTCCCGGCGACAGGGTGGAAGTGCGGAACCACAGGCTGTATGTGAACGGCAAGCTGACGGTCGAGCCCTATGTGGATACGGAAATACAAGACCCGGATTTCGCCCAGCTTACTGTTGAAGAAGGAACCTATTTTGTGATGGGTGACAACCGGCATGCCGGGGCAAGCAAGGACAGCCGGTATTTCGGCAGTGTTCCGCAGTGCAGCATTGTCGGCAAGGCTGCGTATATCTGGTGGCCCCTCGGCAAGGCGAATGCATTATAAGTGAAGGAGAAGGCGGAAATGAACAATAAAATTCAGTCATCCTATGCTCCCCCGCCTTCGAAATGGGAAGGTCTCAAAGCTGAAATTAAGGCTGCCGCATCTGAACTCGGCATTGACGATATCGGGTTTGCATCTGCGGAGCCGTTCTTATATTTGAAGAACATTCTTCAGGAGCACCGTGACAACGGATATGATTCCGGTTTTGAGGAGCCGGATCTAGATAAGCGGACCATCCCCGCTCTGCAGTCAGGTGAACCGCCGCTGTCGATCATCGCCATCGCAGTGGCCTATCCCTCCAAAATGGAGAACCCGCCCAAGTCTGAGCCGGGCGCACGCCGTGGAATTCTGGCCCGGGCTTCCTGGGGCAGAGATTATCACCAGGTGCTGCGCGAAGCGCTGGCGAAGCTGGAGGGCTTCATCCGTGAGCGGGTGCCGGGTGCAGTACTGGAGAGCCAGGTGGATACAGGGGTGCTGGTGGACCGGGCGGTAGCTGAACGGGCAGGGATTGGCTTCAGCGCCAAAAACTGCAGCATCATCTCTCCCAAATGGGGCTCATGGATCTATCTCGGGGAGATGGTGACGAATATTCCCTTTCCCCCGGATACGCAGATAGATGAGGGCTGCGGAGACTGCACGAAGTGTATCGACGCTTGCCCGACCGGGGCGCTTGTTGGTCCCGGGCAGCTGAACGCCCAGGCCTGTATTTCGTATCTGACACAGACCAAGGGCTTTTTGAGTGATGAATATATGACCAAGATCGGCAACCGGCTGTATGGCTGTGATACCTGTCAGATTGTCTGTCCCAAGAACCGGGGGAAGAACTGGGATCACCGCCCGGAGCTGCTGCCGGATCCGGAGATTGTCAAACCGCTGCTGCTGCCGATTCTGGAACTCAGCAACCGCGGGTTCAAGGAGCAGTTCGGCAGCAGCTCGGCAGCCTGGCGGGGCAAGAAGCCGATTCAGCGCAATGCTGTGATTGCGCTTGGCAATTTCAAGGAGACGGCGGCCGTGCCGAAGCTGGCCGGGATTGTACTGAAGGAGACCCGTCCGGAGATGCGCGGAAGTGCGGCCTGGGCGCTTGGGCGCATCGGCGGCGCAGAAGCGCTGGCGGCGGTAAACCTGGCGCTGCCGGGGGAAGAAGACGCGACGGTCCGGGAAATGCTGGAGCGGGCGCAGGACAAGCTGCAGCGGGAGGAGACGGAAAGGGCATGATTAATTCAGAGGAAACCGCGGCGAACATGGAGACAGCCGTATATTATGGGGAAATGGATTCCCTTATCGGTCCGCTGACGCTTTGTGCAACGGAACAGGGGCTTTGTCTTGTGAAGTTTGGCTCATTCGTGAAGAATGCGGGGGATATCGGGCAATGGCTCAAGGAGCAAATGGGCCTAGCGAAGCTGTATAAGGATTCGGCAAAATTATCCGGGGCCGTACAGCAGCTGGAGGCATATTTCTCCGGAGAGCTGAGGGAGTTCTCGCTGCCGCTGGATATGCGCGGTACCGTGTTCCAGCGGCAGGTATGGGAAGCGCTGTGTACCGTGCCCTACGGAGAAGCGGCCTCATATAAGGATATAGCGGTCCTGATCGGCAATCCCAAGGCGGTCCGCGCAGTCGGCGGAGCCAATAACCGCAACCCCGTGCCGGTTATTGTGCCCTGCCACAGAATCATCGGAGCGGGAGGAGCTCTTGTCGGCTATGCCGGAGGTTTGGGGATTAAGAGCACCCTGCTTCAGCTCGAGGCGGAGCATGGACTGCCGGACAGAACCGGGGCCTACCTCTTTTAGCGCCGTCTCCTTCACATCGCGGAGGCTCATTGGATTTGCCAATTGCTGTCCACTTCCCGAAATGCTATGATAGATTCGCGTGCCTACAGGGTATTGCAGACAATTTAGTACAGAGGTGGACTTTGGATGAACATTGCATTGCCCATTATTACGCTTGTCGTAGGTCTGATCGGTGGATTCTTCATTGGAGTGTATTATCTGCGCAGACAAATGACAACGATGCAGAATGACCCTGAAATGCTGCAGAAGGTTGCCAAACAGATGGGTTATAATTTGAACGGAAAGCAGATGCAGCGGGCCCAGCAGATGATGAAGAACAACAATCAGCCGGGACGCGCGCCCGCGGCAGGCAAAAGACAAGGCCGCAAGGGCAAGTAAACCGGTTCCGGATAAATGGAATTAGATACGGGTACGGAAGGGGGAGGGTTCATGGGGGGCTTCAAGGATTACATGAACGGCAAGGTTGCTGCGAACCGTGAGCAAATCGAGTACCACGTAGAGAAAATATTGGAATTGATCGGTGAAGACACCGGCCGCGAAGGGCTGCTGGAAACACCGGCCAGAGTTACACGGATGTACGAGGAAATATTCGGCGGTTATTCGATCGATCCCCGTGAGGCGCTTGGCGTGACCTTTGATGAGTCTCACGAAGAGCTGGTGATCGTTAAGGATATCGTCTACTATAGCCAGTGCGAGCATCACATGGCCCCTTTCTTCGGCAAGGTGCACATCGGATATGTTCCCAGCGGACGGATAGCCGGACTCAGCAAGCTGGCCCGTCTGGTGGAGGCGGTCAGCCGCCGTCTGCAGGTTCAGGAACGCATTACGGCACAGATTGCCGACATTATGACAGAGGTGCTGAATCCGCATGGGGTGATGGTCGTTGTGGAAGGGGAGCATCTGTGCATGTGTTCACGCGGGGTGAAGAAGCCCGGCAGCAAAACAGTAACTATGTCAACACGGGGAACCTTCCGGGAGGATGCACCGGCACGGGCGGAATTTCTGGCCTTGATCAAGGAATAGAAGACGGGGCTATGCCCAATTTGTGTATATGATAAAGAGCCCTCCGTCACTTCACAGTGATGGAAGGGCTCTTTATTTAGGTATAAGAACCGGAACCGCGAAGCTGCTTCTGGCTTGGCGCCGGCCGGAGCAGGGCTGCTTGCCATGCCTTCAATAAGGCTGCCAGACTAGCTTGCGGGCGGCGGTGAACCGTTCGGAGACATACGGCCAGTTCACAACCTTCCACCAGTCCCTGATATAATCGGCCCGGACATTCTGGTGCTTGAGGTAATAGGCGTGCTCCCATACATCCAGGGTCAGCAGCGGCACCACATCCCACTGGGAGAGATTCTGGTGTTTCTCCGCCGTCAGGATTTCCAGCCTGCGGGAGCGCGGGCTCCAGACCAGAATGGCCCAGCCTCCGCCCTCGACCTTATTCGCCGCTTCGGTGAACTGCTCCTTGAAGGAGTCGTAGCTGCCGAAGCTGCGTTCAATGGCGTCCAGCAGCGCACCGGTAGGACGGCCGCCGCCTTGTGGAGACATGACATTCCAAAAGATTGTATGCAGGTAATGGCCTGCCCCGTTGAAGGCGAGCTCCCGCTCCCAATGCTTCACGAGATCAAAATCCTTGGTTGTGCGGGCCTCGGCCAGCTTGTTTTCCGCTTTGTTTAGCCCCTCTACATAGCTTTGATGATGCTTGTCATGATGAATTCTCATTGTCTTTTCATCGATATAAGGCTCGAGCGCATTATAGGCATAGGGAAGCGGAGGCAAGGTGTGCCCCCCTATGGGGACTGACCCAAGCTCCCGGCTATCCGAGAGCGGGACAATGAGGGGAGGCTCGGCATTGTGCTCCGCCGCCGGATTGTCCCGGCCGCCGGAATCTTCCGGAGTGGCTGTGCCTTGCCCGGATTCCTCGCGCTTCCATGCCGGAGCCTGCCCGGAGGAGGCCAGCGAGTCCAGAACGCCCAGGAAATACTCTGACTCCCGCACAATATGCTGCAGCACGGTTCCAGCCAGCGGCTGCGCCTTCACCGCGGCGCTTCCCTCCATAAGGGCATACAACTGGCGGCTGAACTCTCTGGACTGGGAGCAGGCTGCCTGGAGCAGCTGTTCCGTTCCGGCGGCAAGCTCTGCCGGGCTGCAGCCCGGTGAGGCCTCAAGCAGCCGGCGCGCCGCCTGCCCGGTGGCCTCAAACACTATGGCCCATTCGTCCAGCAATTTAACATAAGGCTCCTCTAGCTGAGGGACAAGCGCTTTGATTACAAGCGTATGCTCCTGCTCTTGTTTTTTCCAGAATACGATTTCTTCGAGAATGCGCACTGGCAGCTGTGGCCCGTATACCTCTAGCATTGCATGCAGTCCTCCCCGTCATAAGTCTTCATCAGTTCATTCTATGAACGGAATCAGCAGCTTATGTGGGTCAGGAGGATTGTTTGCAGCCGGACAAAGAGCAAGAAGTGTTTCCCATTAAAACAGCGTACGCGGATGTAAGAGAATAGGCATCCGGTACGCTGTTCAAGTGAAGCACACTTCGGGCTCGCCGCCCCCCAGCAGATTATTCATTTGTCGCCAGAGTACTCTTGTCCTGCTGGACCTTGGCTAATTGCACATTGCCGAGAAAAGCGGACACCCGCCGCAAATACTCGCGCGGATGCTCACGGAACAGCAGCTCATGATGGCTGTCCTGCACAATCCAGGAATCCGAATACGGATTGCTCTGGTTGGCCGCAAGCTCTTCGGCAATCGGATAAGGCGCCTTGTCATCACTCGTCCCATGCAGGAAGAGTGTGGGAAAAGGATAATCCTCCGCTTTTACCTTGGAATAGGGAATCTGGTTCAGCCCTGTTCCGTTAAGCACCGGGAAGAGCAGCTCCATAATCTCCAGGGATGGCTGGCGGGGCAGATCAATATTCTGCCTGATGTTATGATACAGCGTATCCGGCTCCAGCAGGAAGGTGCTGTCCAGAATCATCGCATCGACATCCTTGGTGACAAGACCCGCCTGCAGAGCGGTGCCTGCACCCATTGAGAAGCCCCAGACCACAATCTCCTTGGCTCCATGCTCCTTGGCGTACTTAATGGCTCCGAGTAGCTGCTGGGATTCTTTTTTGCCGCCGGTAGCGATATCCTTGCTGGTCTTGGAGGCGAAGCCGTAATCAAACATCACTACGTTGAAATTGAGGCTGTGCGCATAATGGGCCAGATCATACATCGGCACCCAGGTTTCCTCGCGGTTGGCGCCATAGCCGTGGCTGAACACGATCGTCTTGGTTGAGCCTTCGGATGGAATGTACCAGCCCTGCATCGTGCGGCTGCCATCCAGCGCCGGAAAAGAGATGTCCTCATAATTCAGCCCCTTGGCCAGTGACGGGTTGGAATACAGCGGAGCCACTGTGGGGTTGGACAGCACCCAGGCGATATAGCCATGCAGCGCGATGAAGCAGAAGACAAAAAAGAAAAAAACCGACAGGAGCAAAGCGACAATAATATGTTTAACGCGAATCATCCGCAATGAAAGCTTGGGTGCAGCACTTGGGTTGTGCTCATCGGGCTTACGGGAGACCGGCGTGCCGGTATGCGTGGTTGCTAAGTCCATAGGGTCCCCTCCTATATTAGTCCGGAATTTACAATGTATGCGGCAGCAATCGGGAGCAAAGGTTTTCGATGTTAGAACGTAATCATGGGAATGTTGCCACTTCATGCCCAAGATTATCTTAATATAGTTCATATATTTAATCGTATGATTATGACCTTGCAAAGTCAATGAATTCGCCGCTTTTGTAACCTAACTGTAAAGTGCGGCCCAGTCTTTTCCGCTCTCTGGAACTGCTGGACTTTCCCGGGGGATTTGCACTAAGATAGAGTTGGTTATCTTAATTAATGTAACCGGGTTTCATTTGGTGAAACAGTTGGAGGGGGGATCACTGTGGAGGACCGGAAATTAACGGTACGCGCCGTGGAACGTGCGCTGGATATATTGCTGTGCTTTACGCAGGAGAGTGACTTGAGCCTGACGGAGATTTCCTCGAAAATCAGCCTGCACAAAAGCACGGTGCACCGGCTGCTGACTACGCTGGAGGAAAAGGGGTTCCTCCTGCGCAATGAAGCGACGGAGAAATATCGTCTGGGCATCCGCATCTGGGAGCTGTCCACGCATCTGCCGACGCTGGATGAGCCCGCAGCGCTGCTGCTCCCGGCGATGGAGCGGCTGCGCGACCGGCTGGGGGAGACGGTCAGCCTGTACCTGCGCGACGATCTGGAGCGTGTGCGCATACAGGCGGTGCAGAGCCGGCAGGCGATCCGCCGGGTGGCCCAGATTGGCGCCCGGCTGCCGCTTTCGGTAGGCGCATCGAGCAAGGTGCTGGCAGCCTATGCCCCGCATGAGGTGCAGGCCCGTCTGCTGGCCGATCCGAACTGGCCGGAGGCTGTGGACAGAAGCACCTATTTGGAGCAGCTGCAGGACATTACCCGCCGCGGCTATGCGACAAGCTTCGAGGAACGGGAGCCGGGGGCGGCGGCAGTGGCGGTGCCCATTGTGGGACGCAGCGGCAAGGTGGTTGCCGCGCTATCGCTGTCGGGGCCTGTCAGCCGCCTCTCCCGGGAGACACTGGAGGATTATGCAGTGATTTTGGCCGAAAATGCCGCGGAAATGGGTTTGATGATGGGTTAATAAATCTTATTTCCATTAAATATCCGAATTAGGGGGTAACTAGTAAGTGGAGGCGAAACGATCATGTTCTATAGGCTATCATGGTTAGCTCGGGGTCTGGGATGATAGGACGGGAATTGCAGTACCCGTTTCCAGTATGGCTTATGATTTTGCCCGTTGCGCAGCCGGTCAAGCTGCTGAACAATGCGGCTCTCAAATCGCCGAAGGAAGAGTGGGGCATCTCGCCCCGCGAAGAAGAAGTGCTGGAACTGATTATCCTAAGCAAGCCAATAAGGAAATAGCTGCGGCGTTGTTCATCAGCGAGCATACCGTCAAGAACCATTTAAGCCGCATTTTCACTAAAATGAACGTGGCCGACCGCTCGCAGATCATTGCCCTTGTCTATAAAAGGATTCAACAGCCCCCAATCAATCCCGCAGGGAGAGACCGGAGGCTGTTTGTGGTTTGGCAAGACCCGAGTTCCGGCTGCGATATGCGGATACCGGGTCTTGCCGCACGATTTATTCTACCGGCAGTGCAGAGTCTGAAGTGGCGGCATCGGCCAGCATCTGGCGGAGCACGGTCTGCAGAATCCCGCCATTGCGGTAGTAGTCAATGTCAACGGTGCTGTCGAGCCGGGCAATGACCGGGAACTCGAACTGGGTGCCGTCTTCTCGGGTGGCGGTGACGGTCAGCTCCTGACCGGGTACTACATCGTTTCCGAGTCCGGTGATATTGAAGATCTCGCGTCCGGTCAGTCCCATGCTGCTCCAACCATGGCCTTCCTGAAATTGCAGCGGCAGCACGCCCATACCGACCAGATTGCTGCGGTGAATCCGCTCAAAGCTCTCAGCGATGACGGCCTTGACGCCCAGCAGGAGTGTGCCTTTGGCTGCCCAGTCCCGCGAGCTGCCGGTGCCGTATTCCTTGCCTGCGATCACAATCAGATTCTGTCCGGCGGATTGATACAGCATGGACGCATCATAGATCGACATCACTTCTTCGCTTGGAAGGAAGGTGGTTACCCCGCCCTCCGTTCCCGGAGCAACCGCATTGCGGATGCGGATGTTCGCGAAGGTGCCGCGCATCATTACTTCATGGTTCCCGCGGCGCGAGCCGTAGGAGTTGAAGTCTGCCCGCTCCACGCCATGGCTGCGGAGATATTCACCGGCAGGACCGGAGGTGGAGATATTGCCGGCCGGCGAGATGTGGTCGGTGGTAACGGAATCGGCAAGCAACGCGAGTACGCGGGCATTGCGGATATCCTTAATATCGCCGACGCCGTCTGACAGATGCTCAAAGAACGGCGGGTTCTGGATATACGTAGAATTGTCATCCCATTCGTACAGCTCGCCTTCCGGCACAGGAATGGAATTCCAGCGTTCGTTGGCCGTGAATACATTCTCGTATTTGCGGCGGAACATCTCCGGACTCAGTGAGAGGCTGATAGCTTCGCGGATTTCCGCAGAGGTCGGCCAGATGTCGGCAAGGAATACAGGCTCGCCTTGCGGATCATAGCCCAGCGGCTCGGTCTTGAGATCAATATTGACGGTGCCTGCCAGCGCATAAGCGACGACAAGCGGCGGCGAAGCCAGGTAATTCGCTTTGACCTGGGCATGCACGCGGCCCTCAAAATTGCGGTTTCCGGATATTACGGCAGCTACCGTCATATCATTGTCTGTAATTGCCTGGCTGACTTCATCCGGCAGCGGGCCGGAGTTGCCGATACAGGTGGCACAGCCGTAACCGGCCAGATAGAAGCCCAGCGCTTCAAGCGGCTTAAGCAGATTGGCTTTTTCCAGATATTCGGTGACGACCAGAGAGCCTGGCGTGAGGCTGCTTTTTACGTATCCGGGTTTGGTCAGTCCGCGTTCTACCGCTTTCTTGGCCAGCAGGCCGGCTCCCAGCATTACGCTCGGATTGGAAGTGTTGGTACAGCTCGTAATGGCTGCGATCACAACCGCACCTGCACTGAGCTTGCTCGCAGTGCCATTCTTGTGCTGCACTTCCACAACCTCATTAATTTTCTCATCGCTGAGGCCATAGCCGCCCTTGTCCACCGGGGTGCGGATAATGCCTTCGAAGTTTTCCTTCATATGTGTCAGTTCGACCCGGTCCTGCGGACGTTTCGGTCCGGCAAGGCTCGGAACAACCGAAGCAAGGTCAAGCTCAATGATGTCGCTGAACTGCGGATCAGGCGTATCGGAGGTGCGGAACATTCCCTGTGCTTTGTAGTAGTCACGGGTAAGCTCCACAAGCTCATCCGGACGCCCGGTGCTCCGCAGATAGGCAAGCGTCTCGTCGTCCACAGGGAAGAAGCCGATGGTTGCCCCGTATTCAGGAGCCATATTCGCAACAGTTGCACGGTCCGCCAGTCTGATATTCGCCAGACCCGGTCCGTAGAATTCGACAAATTTGCCGACTACGCCTTTTTTGCGCAGCATTTGGGTGACGGTCAGTGCCAGATCGGTTGCCGTAGCCCCTTCTACCAGGCTGCCGGTAAGCTTGAAGCCCACAACATCCGGTGTCACAAAATAAAGCGGCTGCCCCAGCATTCCGGCTTCCGCCTCGATACCGCCTACGCCCCAGCCCACGACGCCTAGTCCGTTGATCATCGTGGTATGGGAATCGGTGCCGACCAGGGAATCCGGGAATACGACCGTTTCGCCGTCAATGGTCTTCGTGGTTGCCACGGAGGCAAGATACTCCAGGTTGACCTGGTGAACAATACCGGTTGCCGGCGGAACGGCGCGGAAATTGTTGAAGGCTGTCTGCGCCCAGCGCAGGAAGCGGTAGCGCTCTTCGTTGCGCTCAAACTCCACATTCATATTGTATTCAAGCGCATCGGCGGTGCCAAAGGCATCGACCATAACCGAGTGGTCAATAACCAGGTCAACCGGCACAAGCGGATTGATTTTTTTAGGGTCACCGCCGGCTTTTTTGACGGTATCGCGCATGGCTGCCAGATCGACAACCACCGGTACTCCGGTAAAATCCTGCAGCACGATCCGGGCCGGGATGAAGGGGATCTCTTTATTGCGGTCAATGCCGCCTGACCAATCGGCCAGCTGCTTCACGTGTTCTTCGGTAATTGCGTGTCCGTCATATTGGCGGACAGCCGCCTCAAGCAATACTTTGATGGAAAAAGGCAGGGAGGAAATATCGCCTGCGCCTTGTTCTTCTAGGGAGTTAAGATGATAGTAGCGATAGCTTTTGCCGCCTGACACCAGGGTACGGGCCAGCGAAAAATGGTCCTTGCTTGGCATATACGCGCCTCCTTGTTTCATCTGATGAAACTACATTTCAATATTTCGCATATCTCAAGTATAACGGTTACAAAGGGGGGAGTAAAGTTTTTTTTGCCGTTTAAACGCCCGGATTTAACAGCCGGATGTAAGGTTTTTACGTTTGGAAAAATGAGGTGGAGGCGGGAATAACGGCAGAAATGCCGTTAATGGGGCCCTGCAGGCGGGGCTAGGCGGGAATAACGGCAGAAATGCCGTTAATGGGGCCCTGCAGGCGGGGCTAGGCGGGAAAAACGGCAGAAATGCCGTTAATGGAACGCCGCAGGCGGAGCTAGGCGTGAATAACGGCAGAAATGCCGTTAATGGAGTCCCGCAGGCGGAGCTAGGCGGAAATAACGGCAGAAATGCCGTTAATGGGGCCCCGCGGTCGGAGCTAGGCGGAAATAACGGCAGAAATGCCGTTAATGGAGTCCCGCAGGCGGAGCTAGGCGGAAATAACGGCAGAAATGCCGTTAATG
>NZ_JACBYI010000048.1 GCF_019352175.1 Paenibacillus sp. S150 | reverse complement strand
CCTGGAATTTAACATGGAAATCCGAAGCCCGGTCCTCCTGGGGTAGGGGGAAGTGTGTCTTTTTCTCCACTTCGTCCATATTTCCTATGGATAGTCTTCCTTTTTATGTTATCTTTCGTGAGAGGTAATTTCAGGTAGGCCTTGTAGCTATGGGCTTTCGAAATTCAGGATAAATTCTTATATTTGCACAAAATCAATATTGACCAAGCTTCCCCGGAGAAACCGCCTTTGGACCGCATCTTTTATTCCCCCTGGTTCTGCTTCCGGTACTGCAGCGGCGAGCGTCCGGTAAGCCCCTTGAACACCCGCCCAAAATGGGCAATGCTCTCAAACCCTGTCTCCCGGGCGATCCGGGTCATCGGCCAACCGGTCCCCTTCAGCAGAGCCTTCGTCTCGCGGATGCGGACGTAATTCAGGTATTCGATAATTGTAAACCCTGTCGTCTGCTTGAACGTCCGGCACAAATACGCCTGGCTGATGAAGAAATGCTCCGCAATCCCTCCAAGCGTCAGCTTCTCGCCATAATGGATATCCAGATATTCGATGATGCCGTAGACTCTGCGCTGCCCCTCGCTCTGCTCGGGAGCCAGGGCCGGGGGCTTCGCCTTGCGGATACGGTCCAGCCGGATCAACAGCTGCAGCAGCAGCGTTTGCAGATAAGGCTTGCTCCACAAAGCTTCCTCCCGCTGCTCCCGCAGCATCGCCTGGAACAGGTCGGCAAGCTCCCCTTGCTCATGGGCAGTAGGCCGCAGCAGAAAGCTCTCTCCCTGGAACATTCCGGTCCAGTCCGCCTCCAGACCTGCCGCGGGCCTCAGGAACAGATCATCGAAGTTGATCAGAATCCGCTCATGCCGCGAGCGGTTCCGGCTGGTCGTGCGGTGCAGCTGATTTTTATTGATAAAGACCAGATCTCCCGCCTGCAGGGCATAGATACGGTTATGGATGTAATAGTGCCGCTCCCCGGACAGCAAATAATAGATTTCATAGAAATCATGGAAATGATCGGTGTCCATATTGAAATTACCGGTCCGGCTGAGCTGCTCTACCTGAAAAAATGATTCCATCCCTCATCTCCTCCAAGGATAAAATATGCATACTTTTCTCTAAATTGAACTAAATAACGTTCACTTTTTGCATTTCCTATACTATAAAATAGAATCAAATCTAAGTAAATGGAGTGATCCCCTTGTCCAAAAAGAAATATGCGATCGTCGGCACCGGCGGCCGGGCCGAGTTTTTTTACGGCGAGCTTGTTACCGCTTACAACGAAACCTCCGAGCTGGCGGCATTCTGCGATGTCAATCAGACGCGGATGAATTTCGCCAACCATATGCTCACGGACAAATACGGCTACCATGAGGTGCCCACCTACAAAGCAGAGCATTTCGACCGCATGATTGAAGAGACCAAGCCTGACTTCGTACTGGTGACCACGATTGACCGCACGCATCACAAATATATTATCCGCGCCATGGAGCTGGGCTGCGATGTGATCTCCGAGAAGCCGATGACCATCGACGAGGAGAAATGCCGGGAGATCTTCGACGCCATCGAGCGCACCGGCAAGAACCTGCGTGTGACCTTCAATTACCGGTATGCCCCCCATAACACGAAGATCCGCGAGGTCATTATGGACGGCGTGCTGGGCGAAATCCTGTCCGTCAACTTCGAGTGGCTGCTGAACACCCAGCATGGGGCGGATTATTTCCGCAGATGGCACAGGGACAAGCGGAACAGCGGCGGCCTGCTGGTGCATAAATCGACGCATCACTTCGACCTGATGAACTTCTGGCTGGGCTCGCAGCCGGACACCGTCTTCGCCATGGGCGATCTGCGGTTCTATGGCAAGGAAAATGCCGAGAAACGCGGCATCACCGAGTTCTATCAGCGTGCCTATGGCAGCAAGGCGGCCGAGAATGATCACTTTGCCCTGCATCTGGACCGCAATGAACACCTGAAGAGCATGTATCTGGACGCCGAGCATGAAGACGGCTACCAGCGGGATCAAAGCGTCTTCGGCGACAACATCAGCATCGAGGATACAATGAACGTCATGGTCAAATACAAGAATAAAACGGTCATGAACTATTCGCTGAACGCCTACATGCCCTGGGAAGGCTTCATTATTGTCTTCAACGGCACGGAAGGACGCATGGAGGTTCGCATCACCGAGCAATCCTACGTTAATTCCGGCGGCAAAAAGGAAAACGAAGGCGCGCTGGAGGGCGTGGACATTACCATCTATCCGCACTTCAAGGAGCCTTACCGCGTCCAAATCGAAGGCGGAGAGGGCGGCCACGGCGGCGGTGATCCGGTGCTGCTGCGCGATATTTTTGATAAAAAGCAGGAGGACCGCTTCAACCGTGCAGCCTCGCACAAGGATGGCGCCATGTCGATTATGACCGGCATTGCCGCCAACCGCTCCATCCGTACCGGGCAGCCGGTGAAGGTCGATGACATCTGGAAGATGTAATCCATTGACAGATGGCCTGTAAACAAGCAGAAACGGCTACGCCGTCCTTATAAGGACGGTATCCGTTTCAGCGAGAAAGATAAGGCTAATTTTTAGCGTGAAACATATAAATTCTTTAGATAAAGGCGCGCCTTCCGGCCGGAACCGGACAGCACGCCTTTTTCAGGCTACGAGACATCCAGCCGCTCCCTCCCGGACAGCGCAGCCTCGTTCCAGATACACGGCACTATAAGCTCCACCTTGGTCCCAAAGCCGTGTTTGCTTTTGATGGTCAGGCTATAGGCGCGGTCGTACGTCAGCTTCAGCCTTTTGTTCGTGTTGTAGAGCCCCAGGTGCTCCGTCCGTTCCTCGCCCAAGTCCAGCCGCTCCCGGACCTCCCGCAGCCGCTGCGCCGTCATCCCGACCCCGTTGTCGATCACACTGAGCGACAGCCGCTCCCCTTTCCGCACAAACTTTACCTTAATGAGGCCCCCGCCCTCCTTTTCCTTGATCCCGTGATAAATGCTGTTCTCCAGCAACGGCTGCAGCACAAGCTTGAAGGTGTACAGCCGGGCCAGCACTTCATCGTATTCATAGATCACATCGAACTTGTCCCGGTAGCGCTTCTTCTGGATATTCACATAGCTGATCGTGTTGCCAAGCTCGGTCTCCCAGGTCACGGTCTCAGTCGGATTGCTGAAGGAATACGAGAGGATGTCCGACAGGTCCTCAATCATCTCGCTGGCTTTGTTCGGCCGGCCGGTCAGCGCAACCGATTCCCAGTAGACAGAATGCAGCGTGTTGTACAGGAAATGGGGATTAATCTGGGACTGCAGCGCCAGCAGCTCCATGACCTGCAGCCGGTACTTCTTCTCCAGCAGCTGGGTGCGGATATAGCGGTGCTCGATGAAATGCGTAATCATATTCTGGACAATCAGCGAATACTCGTCTTTGACCCTCGCGGGCGGCTTCAGCGGCATATGGCTGTCATCGGCGGCCTTGATCATCATGCGGATCATCTTGAGCTGCTTGTAGTTGCGGCGGATCAGCACAAAGGTCAGCAGAAAGCCGCAAACGACCGAGATCCCCACAAATACCAGCGTGTAGGAAAGGATGCGGGACGGCGTCTTATACAGCTCCGAATGGGGAATGACCGAGATATATTTCCATTTATAGCGTTCGGACTCCACCTTGGTTACATTCACCTTGCCCTCCGGCGTGTCCATATCGAAAAAGGCTTCCGGCTGGTCCGCAATCTCGCGGATATCCGACTGCTGCGGCAGCTCCCCGCGCCCGTTGGAAAAAATCACCTGGTTGGCTTCATCCAGCACAAACATTTGCTGCGCGGGATACCGGGTAATGTCATTCAGCAGACTCTCGATATATTTGGGCCGGATGTTAAGAATGATCGCGGTCTTGCGCGGCACCAGCACATTATAGAAGGTCACCACCGCGGTCGGGTTCGTCTCAAAGGAATAGAAGCGGAGCTCGCGCCTTGCCGTCCATTTGGCCGGAGGCCCCTCATAGCGGCTGAACTGCCCGTACCAGTCCGTATCATAGAAATGATCCAGCGTCACCAGCCCGTCTACGGAAGACAGAAACCGGTTGTACGGATTATCCACATACAGGTAGAAGGACTGAATATAAGGCTTGGAGCTTGTAAAAGCGTTAAGAAAGCTGGAAATAATCCGGTTCGTATTCGAGCTCTCATACGTGTATGAAGGATTCTTAAGCACGGCGGACAGCTCGTTGAAGATATCCGCATTATCGTACAGTGCAAGATAAAGCGTATCAAGTTCATTCAGGATCATTTCCAGCTGGGTCTTCGATTGCTGCAGCAGGAAGCTGCTGTTCTGGTTAATGTCCGACTTGATATCGCGTTGAGTCGAGAACATCGAGAGCGAGCCCAGAAGAATAATCGGGATCAGCAGTGGAACCAGAAAGGTGGCGAGCTGTTTGATGAAATATTTTTCTCTCATGGGGACGCCGGGCCGTTCCGGTATTCTGTGGGCGTCTTGCCATAGTAGCTTTTGAAGGTCCGGGTGAAGTTTTTGGCGTTGCTGTAGCCGACCAGCTCGCTGATCGTATAGGTTTTGTAGCTCATATCCTGCAGCAGTCCGGCGGCCACCTCCATTTTATGCTGAATGACAAAGTCCGAGAAATTCTGGCCTGTCTTTTGTTTGAAGAAAAAACTGAGATAGTTGGCGTTCATATGGACCAGCCTGGCCGCCTGTTCGAGCGAGGCGTTCTGGTAATTTTTATGCACATATTCCTTGATCTGCCGGATAATAAAGCTCTCGCCGCTTCCCTGCAGATCCTCTGCGGGTGAAGGGGCTTCCTCCGGGCTGCCTGCCTCCAGCTCCTCCCGGAGCTTGACGAACACATCCAGCAGCACGTGGTATTTCGCCGGCTTGAGCACATAATTGCTGACCCTGTAATGCAGGGCCTGCCGGGCATATTCAAAATCACGGTATCCGCTCAGGAAGACCACCTTGATATTCCGTTTGCTTCTATATAGATCCTCGGCCAGCTCAATTCCCGACATGACAGGCATCTTGATATCCGTCAGGACAATGTCGACCCGCGTCTCCCCCTCAATGAAGCGCAGGGCCTCCTGTCCGTTGCCGGCCTGGCCAATGATATGAAACCCAATTTCATTCCACGGAAAATAGCTGGAGAGCGCCTCTCGCGTCTCCGCTTCGTCATCCACAATCAATAGGTTATACATCTCGCCACCTCGCTCCCAGGATGTAATGTAACTGCTTACATTAAGTATAACAGAACCATGGAGACTTATTGTATGCCATTCGTAAGGCAAGCCAAACTGCTGTAAAAATGATTCCTTTCACAACATCAGGATACCAGGCCGCCCTTTTAGCGTTTAAAATGATACCCTATTCTAAGATTGGCTCCCTTATAAAAACACTCGGGGCGTCCTATAATTAAAAGCGCTTACACTAAAGCATTTAAAAGGAGAATGACCATGAAAAGAAACAAATGGGGGGCCATAGGCCTGGCATCTCTGCTGCTCGCTTCCCTTCTCGGCGGCTGTTCCTCCGGCAATTCCAACACGGACGCCGGTGCTGACGGCGGCAAGAACAGCGGCTCGGATCAAAAGGTGACGCTGCGCTTCAGCTGGTGGGGCGGCGAAGACCGCCATGCCGCAACGCTTGAAGCCATTGAGGCTTATAAGCAGGTTGAGCCAAACGTCACCATCGAAGCGGAATACCAGGGCTTTGACGGCTATGAGCAGAAGATCAAAACGCAGCTCGCGGGCAAAACCTCAGCCGACATCATGCAGCTTGACCTGCCCTGGCTGCAGGAGCTGACCAAGAAAGGCGATTTCTTCCTCGACCTGAAAACGCAGGCGGAATTCGACGCTTCCGGTTTTGACCAGGACTTTCTGGACAATTACGGCATGTACGACGGCAAGCTGGCCGCTGTGCCCACAGGCGTCAACGCCTACTGCCTGATCATCAACAAGTCGCTGGCCGACAAGCTGGGTGTGGATTCGGGTACCGAATGGACCTGGGATACACTTCTCGAAGCCGGCAGGAAGCTCCACGGGCAGGACAGCTCAAAATACCTCCTGCTGACCGACCATGCGGCGCTGCGCCAGGATATGGCCACCATGCTGAAGCAGCGTACCGGCAAGCAGTGGGTTCAGGAGGATTACTCGCTGGGCTTCACCAAAGAGGATGCGGCGGCGAGCTTCGACTGGCTCTATCAGGCCATGCAGGCCGGTGTCTACCAGCCGCTGGGCGAAAGCGATCTCTTCTTCGGCAAAATCGACCAGAATCCGAAATGGATCAATCAGGAGATTCCAATAGCTCCATCGATGAGCAGCATTCTGCCATCGCTTAAGACAGTGCTGCCGGAAGGCACAGAAGTCATTACAGGTCTTCCTGTCATTGCCAAGGATGCCAAGGATTCCGGCGTTCTCGTCAGACCCTCGCAGCTGTTCGCCGTCAGCAATGACAGCGCCCACAAGACCGAAGCGGTGAAGTTCCTCAGCTGGTTCATGAATGATCCCGACGCCGCCGCAATTCTGGGCGATGTCCGTTCCGTACCGCCGGTCAAGTCTTCGCAGGAGGCTGCGGTAAAGGCCGGTAAAATTGACGCCGCCATTACCAACGCCGTTGAGCTTGGCCTCAGCCATGCCGGGCTTGTCGACAACGCCATCGCCAACAACTCCGAGGTGCAGAAGATCATGGATGATATCGTGCAGAAGGTCAGCTATGGCAAGTCAAATGCGGAGCAGGCAGCGGATGAGCTGATTACCAGCCTGACCTCCAAGCTGAAAGACCTCCAAGACAGAGAATAAACCGCCCCATAGGAAGGGAGAGAACCTGCCGTGTCTATATCACAGCCTGTTCTGAAAAATGTGCAGAAATCCGTTCGCAGCAAGGCCAAGGTTAAAAAAAATTACCAGTATGCCGGACTTCTATATATCCTGCCCTGGCTGATCGGCCTGCTGATCTTTCAATTGTATCCGTTTATTTCATCCCTGTATTATTCCTTCACCGACTACAATATGGTCAGCACACCGAAATTCATCGGGATGGAGAATTACCGCAAGATTTTCACGGAAGATCCCGATTTCTATCAATCGCTGAAGGTGACCGGCATTTATGTGCTGCTGGCTGTTCCGGTCAAGCTGGCCTTCGCCCTGTTTGTCGCCATGCTGCTCAGCGCCAAGCTGAAAGCCATTAACTTCTTCAGAACTGTCTACTATCTGCCCTCCATTCTGGGAGGCAGCGTAGCGATTTCCGTCTTGTGGCGTTTCCTCTTCATGAAGGAGGGGGTCATCAACAGCCTGCTGGCCCGGCTTCATCTGGGGCCGGTCGACTGGCTTGGCAGTCCGGACATCGCCCTGTATACGCTTGGACTGCTTACCGTTTGGCAGTTTGGCTCCTCGATGGTGCTGTTTCTGGCAGGCATACAGCAGATACCGAATGATCTGTATGAGGCCGGCTCGATCGACGGCGCTTCCCGGTTCAGCATGTTCTTCCGCATCACCGTGCCTATGCTGACGCCGATTGTGCTGTTCAACCTGGTGATGCAAATGGTCAATGCCTTCCAGGAGTTCACCGGGGCCTTTGTCATTACCAACGGCGGGCCGATGAAATCGACCTATCTGTATGCCTTGAAGCTCTATGAGGAGGCCTTTACGTTCTTCAAGATGGGCTATGCCTCAGCGCTCTCATGGGTTTTGTTCCTGATTATTATGGCAGTCACCGCTGTTATCTTCAAAACATCGGGCGGCTGGGTACACTACGAGGACGGGGGGAAATAACAATGAGAGAATTGCAGCACGACAACAGGAACTCCTGGTTCAATTATATCTTTCTGATTGTGCTCGGCCTCGTCATGGTGTACCCGCTGATTTGGCTGTTCACCTCATCCTTCAAGACCAACGCCGATATCTTCGGCTCCAGCCGCCTGCTGCCGACAACCTACGTCTGGGATGCCTATAAGCTGGGCTGGCAGGGAACGGGACAGTATGGATTTCAGGACTTTTTTATCAACACGCTGAAGCTTGTCATACCGACCGTCATCTTCACCATTGTGTCCAGCGTGCTGGTGGCCTACGGGTTCGCCCGGTTTAACTTCCCGCTGAAGACATTGCTGTTCTCGGTCATGATCGCTACCCTGATGCTGCCGAATGCCTCGGTGATGATTCCGCGGTACATTCTGTTCAATAAGCTGGGCTGGCTCGACTCGTATCTGCCGTTCATCATTCCTGCCGCCTTCGCCACCAGCGCCTTCTTCATCTATCTGATGATCCAGTTCATCCGCGGGCTGCCGCGCGATCTGGATGAAGCGGCGACCATCGACGGCTGCAACTCCTTCACTGTGCTTACCCGTGTGCTGCTTCCCTTGTGCAAGCCGGCCATCTTCTCCGTCGGGATCTTCCAGTTTATGTGGACCTGGAATGACTTCTTCAACTCCATCATCTACATCAGCAGCGTGCGGAAATTCACCGTATCGCTGGGGCTGCGCCTCTCGCTGGACGCCTCCTCTGCCGTATCCTGGAATCAGGTGCTCGCCATGTCCGTTGTCAGTATCGTCCCTTGTGTACTGCTGTTCTTCTTCTGCCAGAAGTATTTTGTCGAGGGCATCTCGACTACCGGGCTGAAGGGATAGCCCGCGCGTACACAGCAAAAGAACCCATCCTCCGCCAAATCGTGGACAATGGGTTCTTCTTTATATTACAGCCGGGACTCTCCGCAGCCTTTGCTTCAAATGACCTTATGCTGGTACCACTTCTCCCCGAGAAAGCGCCGGATGAAGATGAAGCCCCGCACACCCCACTCACAGTTCATCGCCAGCCATACCCCGATAATGCCCATATTCAGCACGATGCCCAGGATGTAGCCCAGCACGACGCGGAACAGCCACATGGACAGCATAGACACCATGGAGGTGAACTTGGAATCACCGGCCGCACGGAGCGCGGAAGGAGTAATGAAGCTGATCGACCATAGCGGAATCTGGGCAATCGAGTTGATCAGAAAGACAATGAAAATATCCCGCACAATCTCCTCAGGCGGATGAAACAGCGACACCAGCGGATTAAATATCGGAAAGATCAGCAGCGCCATCAGGGCAAAGGAGGCTGAGGCCAGCCACAGAAACGATTTGACAAATTTGCGCGCATCCTTGGTGTTCCGGCTTCCCATACATTGGCCGACGACCGTAATCAGGGTCAGCGACAACGCATTGGCGGGGATCTGCATAACCCCGGCGAGCGAGGAAGATATCGCATTCGTGGCTATCGCATAGGTGCCGAGGCTGACAATGAAGATCTGCGTCAGAATCTTGCCGCCATTGAAGAACATCTGCTCCGCCGCAAACGGCAGGCCGATGAACATAATTCTTCGGAGCATCGTCCAGTTCAGGACCAGCAAATCCCGGATCTTCACATGCAGAGTGCTGTCGAGCCGGAACAGGTAAATCAGCGAGCAGACCGCTGCCAGATACCGGGAAGTGTTGATCGCAATGGTCATCCCGAACACGCCCATATGCAGCCCGTTGATGAATAAAAAGTTCAGCAGCACGTATGAAAAGTTCATAATGAGCGAGAGCACCAGCGATACCCGGGTTCTCCCGATGCCGCGCAGCGCGCCGCATACCGCCTCCATCACAGCAATTCCGAGATAGGACAGGCTGCTGCCGATCAGATATGTGCGTGCGTTCGCCATGACCTCCGGAGAAGCCGCGCCGAACAGCAAATGCAGCAGCGGCCCATGAAAGATGATTCCGAACAGCCCGATGGCAAGAGCCATTAAAGAGACAGACGACACCGCGCCAGCAGTCGCCTTCGACACCATCAGGTCATTGCCGCTTCCCTTGTACTGGGCTACGACAACCGTCCCCCCGGTTGATACCGCTATGAACACGCTGATCAGAAAAATATTAAGTGAATCTATCATATTGACCGCACTGATCGCCGCCACTCCGGACGAACTGATCATCGCAGTATTCACAACATTCAGCCCGACCACAAAGGCCTGGTCTACCAGAATTGGGATGAACAGGGCTATAATCTGACGGTAATCAATGGAATCCCCGGAAAAATATTTATCGAGAAACAGACGCCTCTGCTTCACCTTTACCTTGGGCTCTAGCATAACTTCACTTCTTTATATTAGAATTTAGGCCTCGTAATTCTAACATATAAGGTGCAGAAGTCAAGGAATCTTCCAGTCGCTTCCTCTATCAGCCTCTTAGCAGAGAAGGTGATAGGCTCAACGTGAACGTCTTGTCAAATGGGGTCATCAGATTGACCAGCACCGCCTTGCAGTTATTCTGCAGCTTCGCCTCACGTACTGCAGGCGCCAGATGCTCCTGCCCGCCCCCCGTCAGTTCTATCCAGTCATCGCCGCAGGTGTAGCGGAGATTGCCGCCGCTCCAGAGGCAGCAATCCTCTTCTATAGCCTTCAGTTCCCCCGAGGTGAAGCTTCCTTCGCGGCCAAAAATAAAGGACAGCTGTGCCATGACTTCGCCGGGCTCATCTCCATGCAGCCGGATGGTCCAGCCGCTGTCCGCGCGCTGTACTTCCGCCTCCACACGAAACGTCTGCTCATGTGTAAGCGGACGGCTCTGGTGCGGGAGCAGGTACCAGGGACTGACCGCAGCACCGGCCGTCGGCGGAAGAAGCGCGCCTTCGACCGGTCCGTAATACCCCTTCTTCTGCTCTCCCGCCAGTCGGTATCCCCCGGGCAGCCTGGTCATTTCCTGCATCGGCACAAATCCCGGATAAAAATAAGATGCCAGCTGCACGGCCAGCAGCCGCACGGCACCATGGCGCAGCGCAAAAAACGACGGCGTCTCCGTGATCAGCGTCACGCTGGTGTCTCCATCCCTGAGGCGGGCGACCGGCGCCCCGAAATCGGTATGCAGCCGGCTGTGGAGGATCCGCCCCTGATGGCCGGCCGACTCCATGCTCTGCAAATAGGCATGCCGCAAAAAATCCCCGTTCAGTATCTTCTCATAGTTCACGGGCAGGGCCGCCACTGTCTCCGGCGGCTGCTGAAGCTCCGGCTCGAGCAGCATCCGCACCAGCACGTTGACCGAGCTGACACCCGGATCGGCAAGCGCGCGCCCCGCCCGTTCCGCCATGCCCGCGAACAGCGCGTCCTTGTCGGAACGGGCCAGAATAGCGTAAGGCAAATAATAGGGAGACAGATCGTGCACATTTCCCAAATCCTGCCGCCCGGAATAATCGGTTACGACCTCGCCCGTAGGATGGACCAGATAGACCATCATGTGCAAATTCCGCCGGACCGGCTCCAGCAGCTGCGGCCGGCCGAGCAGCCGGGCGGCATGAATCAGCATGATGTCGCTGACTGCGCTGTAAATCCCGTTGCTGCGCTCCGTCCATTCCCCGTCCGGGGTAATATCCATGCCTTCCGCCAGCCACTGGTCGGCCCGCTGCACTGCCGCATCCCCCCCAAACAGCTCATACAGAAATCCAAGCGCAGCGCACAGCACCCAGCGGTGATTCGGGGTGTGGCAGCCTCCCGTAAGCATGACGGGAAGGGTTCGCTTGAGGAACAGCCGCATGTTGTCCAGCACCGGCTGCAGCGGCAGCCATGCCTGCTGCTCCAGCAGCCGGTACAGCTGGGCATAGCCTACGACAACAAAGGCTGTATCCGGCGGAGAATGATAATTCGTCCAGCCCGGGGAGATGGAGCCGTCCTCATGCTGGGCGCGCAGCACGAATTCCGTCGCCAGCAGCAGCCGGTCCAGCAGCTGCCCGTCCCGGTAGTACCTGGAATCCGGGTTCGCCAGAGCCGCGCCCCAATAACACATGTCAGTCGGCGTGCCTGTCGTATGATTAACCCAGGCAACGCCTGTTCCCGGATCAATTGTACCCCCGTAGTATCGGCTATCCGGATCAAGCACCTGCCGGGATAAGCCTGTCTCTGCCGCTATGTCATTTCTGGCCACCAGTTGCTTGTACATTGTGCTCCCCTCCAAATCGTCATTCTGCTTCATGTGGCCTGCCCTCTGCCTGCAAGCTTAGCCGCAAGCAGGCGGTGGCTTGCATGGATTTCCCCCGGCTGACAGGCCGCCTTCAGCTCATACACCTTAACCTGCGCCCGTTCAATCATCGGCAAGTAAGCATCATAGAAATCCGTATTCCCGCTGTTCACATAGGGACACCAATGGTCAGAGAGGCCAATCGCCTCATGGATGTGGACGCCTACAATATCCTCCATCAGCCCTTCCATTTCCCCCACGCTGTCGTACAACCCCAGCCGGTCCATCATTATTGCATGGCCGGTATCATACCAAATGCCCACAGGCGCCCCCTTCAGCGCCCCTATAATCGTTTTGGCTTCCGCGAGCGTCGGAAGCTGCTGCGGCCTGGAGCGCGTCTCGATGCCAAAACGGACATGCAGCCCCTGGGATGCCGCCCGGTTGCATACTTCATCCAGGCTCTCGATGATTGTCTGCACATAACCGGCGCTGTAAGCTTCACGCCGTTCCAGCAGCTCCGCCCATTTGCTGCGGTAAGCTTCTGAATCTCTGCCTTGCCCGCTGTAAATCTGCTCCAGCTCCTTGCTGATATCATTCGGAAAAGGCACTTCGCCGGGATGCACCACAACGGCTTCACCGCCGTAGCGCCGGGCGTATTCGGCCGAGCGTATCAGCAGATCTACCGCCCGCTGCCGTTTCTCCTTATCCTCAAAGCCCAGCAGCACGGAGTCTGTGCCATAATCGGGGTCCGGCACATGGGGAAAGGTGTTATGGACACTGGATATACCGATCTCCCCCCGCTCAATCATTGGCTCAATCGCGGCCAGCATCGCTTCCGTCACATTATAGTTCAGCTCCACCCGCCGGAACCCGAGCCCGCGGATTTCCCGCAGCATCGCATCCCCGGCAGGCTGGCGCTTAATATTCCAGCAAGTTGAGAATGAAAATTCGCCTTTGTCCTCCATTTCCCTGTTCTCCTTTCTGTACGTGTTGCCGCTCAGCCTTTGACGGCTCCAAGCATGACGCCGCTGACAAAATATTTCTGCAGCCACGGATAGACGGCAAGGATCGGCACCGTAGCGAAGATGACCGTAGCGGCCTTAAGACTCTCCGGTGTCAGCGGCGTCCGGTTGGCGCCTTCCAGCTGCGTCAGTTCGGAGACCATATTGTTCTGCACCATCTGGAACAGCTTCAGCTGCAGCGGATACAGATCCGGATTGTTGATATACATCAGCGAATCCTGGAAGCCATTCCAGCGGCCCACCGCATAGAAGAGCGACAGCGTAGCCATAACCGGCATGGACAGCGGCAGCACAATGCTCATCAGAGTGCGGAAATGGGAGCTGCCATCGATTTCGGCCGATTCCTCCAGGCTGGGCGGAATGTTGTTGAAGAAGGAAATCAGAATAATCAGATTGAACGGGCTGACCAGACCGGGCAGGATAAGCGCCCAGACCGAATTAAGCATGTGCAGATCGCGGATCAGCAAGTATTCGGGAATAATCCCCCCGCTGAAAAACATGGTAATGATGATTACATACATAAAAAACTTGCGGCCCTTCAGTTTACTCTTGGTCAGCGGATAGGCTGCCGCGATCGTGAAAAGCATGCACAGCACCGTGGTGGCCACCGTCAGGATAATCGTGAAGATCAGCGAGCGGATCATTGCGTTGTCGGAAAACACTTTAACGTATGCATTCCAGTTGACTTCAATAGGGAAGATCGTCACTTCTCCGGAAGTGATGGCCCGGTTCGAGCTGAGCGACACGGCAATCACGTGCAAAAACGGAGCCAGACAGAACAAAACGAACAGGGTCACACACGCAATATTGACGGTATCAAATATCCGGTTTGAGGTACGTTCACTCATAGCACTCCGCCTCCTTCCTTCTTTATCATAGAATGCCGTCTCCGGTCACTTTTTTCGAAATATAATTGGAGCCGAGAATAAATACCAGCCCCACCACTGCCTGGAACAATCCGACTACGGTAGCCAGCGTGTATTGTCCCGATTCCAGACCGATCCGGTATACGAAGGTGCTGAGCACATCGGAATATTCACGCACAGCCGTATTACCGATAATATAAGGACGGTCGAAGCCGATGCTGACCATTTTTCCGAGATTAAGGATCAGCAGCGTCACGATGGTTGGCTTGATGCTCGGAAGCGTAATATAGCGGATTTTCTTGAGCCTGGTTGCCCCATCCACTTCAGCCGCTTCAAACAGCTCGCGGTTGACGCCGGTCAGCGCCGCCAGATACAGGATGGTTCCCCAGCCGGCACTTTGCCAGACCCCCGTGAACAGATAAGTGATCAGCCACGGATTCTTTTCCGTCAGAAACGGAATGGGCGAAAGGCCCAGACCCTGCAGCACTTCGTTCACCATACCGGACTGGTTGCCGAACAATTGATATACGATTCCCCCGATGATCACCCAGGAAATAAAATGGGGAATGTAGAGGATGGTCTGCGATATCTTTTTGAACCATACCGTCCGGATTTCATACAGCATAATTGCCAGGAGGATCGGGGCCGGGAAAGAGACGAGCAAATCGAGAAAATTCAGCATAAAGGTATTGCGCAGGGTAGTGTAAAACTCTCTCATTCCAAATACTTCGCGGAAGGCGTCGAAGCCGATCCACTCACTGCCGCCGATCCCCCGGAACAGATTGAAATCCTTAAAAGCGATCTGCACGCCATACATCGGACCGTAGCGGAAGATTACAAAATAGATAATAGGCAGCGATAACAGCGCGTACAGTTGCCAATACCGTCTAAAGTAGGACGCTTTGCTCAAGTCGGTCTCCTCCTATGGAGAAAAACCGGGTGGAGCGGCAATTCACCTCCCCCCCGGTTCTCGCTTTATATTCGTTTATTGAGCCTGAAGCTCCTTAAGCCCCTGCTCCAGCTCTTCCTGCAGCTTGGCTCCGCCCAAGGACATGTAGTCCTTCATTTCCTGCTCGTAAACGGATTCGAATTGCTCCGGCTTGACCATCGCCGTCTTTACAATAATTACGGCCAGCTTGTCATTGAGTGTGGTGCCGTATTGCGATTCCGCTTCAATCGGCTTGCCGAAGACAATCGGGCCGACCGTGTCGGTGTTGGCAATCGCAATCGATTGCTTCAGCATCTCCTGGTTGCGTTCCGGGAAGCCGCTCACCCAAGCTTTTTCATTGGTGGCCTGATCGCCGATATTCTTGCCGTTGGAGATAATCGCCATGTCGCCCGCATTAAACAGACGGTCGGCAAACTCCTGGGAGACATCTGCTTTAACCACCGGTATACCGTCCACCAGATCATAGTTTTCTCCTTCAACGCCGCTGTACATATCAATCAGATTGTTGCCTGAAGCCATCCAGTCCAGATACTTAACCGCTTCCACTGCGCGTTTACTGCTCTTCGGAATCATGATATACATGCCGTTCGAAGCATAGCGGGATTTGATGTGCTTGTTGTCTACATTGGCGTTGGTCAGAACGTCCACCGGAACCACCTTGCTTCCCTCCACATTTTTGTAGAGATTATCAAGGGTGCCATCGGCGTAGAACAGGACATCCACATCCTCGGACCAGTAGCCTACATTGCCGTTCTGAATATCCTTGGCGAGCTGGGTTTTATCCTCATCCAGACTGAAATCCTTGCTGATCAGCCCTTCGTTGTAGAGCTTGTTGAGAAATTGCATCGCGTCCTTAAAGCCCTCGTGCAGCGGCAGCTCGTACCGCTGGCTGTAGGTCAGATCGCCGCTGACCGGCTTCATGAAGGCATAGATCAGCGTCTCGAACTGGGCCGGAGCCAGCGCCATGCCCATCGGGATGTTTTTGCTGCCGAGACCGCCCGGGTCCTTCTCTTTAAACGCTTTCAAGGTAGTGTACAGCTCATCCGTCGTCGTCGGCACCGGCAAGCCCAGCTTATCCAGCCAATCCTGGCGGATATAAGAGCTGTAACGGCCCGTAATCGCCCGTTTGCCCGGGACCGCATACTGCTGGCCTTCAAGCTGGCCGAATGCCAGCGTATCCTCGCCAATAAATTTCTTCAGATTTGTGCCGTATTGATCAAGCAGCTCCCCGACATCGGTCAGGCCGCCTTGCTGGGCATAGCGGTAAAACACGCTGGAATCATACGTAAATACAATATCAGGCACATCGGTGTTGCTTGCCATCAGTACGTTCAGCTTCGTAACTTCCTCTGAGCGCTGAACCGGTACAAATTCGACATCAATGTTGTTCGGATCACCGAATCTTTCCTGTACCAGCCGGGTCAGATAGTTGTTGGTAATGGTATGAGGCGCCGGGCTGCTGCCGCGGTCGAACACCTCCACCTTCAACGTGACGCGCTCTCCCCCCGGTGATGCTGAACCTCCATTTGCGGTATTGGTGCTGGAATCGGAGGAGCAGCCCGCCAGCAGGGCTACGCCCATTACTGCGGCCAATCCTATCCCGGTTGCCTTCTTCAGAACTCCTTGGTGTACGTTCACTGTCATTTGTTCATCTCCTTTGCCTTTACGGGCTTTAATGGTGACTTTATGATCCCCCAACATCTCCTGTACCTAAGCATCGTCCCGATTATGTTTGCGTTGCCTCCTGTTTCTTGGCTGCATGCTGCACCGGGATGACCACAGTATTTCATGAATTTCGGGAGTCTGACAATAAACCAGTTTCGGATGCCGCTCCTGCCGGGAAATCGGACTTTCTGTTTATCGGGCCAACCATTTTCGTAGAATAAACCGCTTTCAAAAAATGTGAAAAAAGAGGCCGCATCCATATTTGCATACTCCTGACGGAGGTTTGCGCGCAGGAATGCGGCCTTAACTATATTAGGACTTACTAAACCGGCTTTGGCAGCGGCGGAGGTGAATGCTTGAACTGCCGGCCGCTGCCGCTCCAGCAGTTCCATACTTCCCCTCCGCCACTTTTGCCTTCCGGTTAACCAAAAATAAGTTCAACATCCCGCCTTCCGGACCGTCAGGCAAAGCCTGCTTCGCCGGTGCACCTTGAACAAAACCTGCGCTTCAGGCTCTGGAGGCTCCGCGGCGCTTCGAAGAGCGGTAATCCCCCGGCGTGATTCCGGCAACCCGCTTGAATACCCTTCCGAACGTAATGGCATTGGCGTAGCCCACCTGGAGCGCGATATCCTGCAGCGAAGCTTCCGTCTCCAGCAGCAGCCGTTCCGCTTCCTTCATCCGCAGCTCGGTAACGAAGTCAACAAATTTCATTTTGAATTCTGTTTTGAACAAGTAGCTGGCATACTTGCCGGATACCTGAAACCGGTCGCTTAAGTGCTTCAGGGAAAGATCGGGATTGGCAAAGTTTTCTTCAATGTAGTTTTTCATCTCGTTCACCATAGCCCGGTAGCTTTTGGTCTCGCTGACGGAGATGTAGGTGCGGAATAAATCCGTCAAATACTCAAATAGAAGGCCCTTCACTTCATCAATCGATTCCGCCTCTTCCAGCTCCTTCAGCCGTACCGAAGCATTCTCCGCCGACAGCTCCTCCTGCAGCTGCTCCGACATTACGGCCACTTCCCGGCTCAGCATTTGCAGCATGGCCTGGATCAGAGAGCGGATATCATCATCCTGCAGAAAATCCTGTTCGAACGCGGCAAAAATCTGCTCCAGCCGCTCCCGCCATTGGCCGCTGGACATCCGGAATTGCTTGACAAACTCGGCAATCATCTGCAGATAGGTGTACGTTTCAAGCAACGGCTGGCGCGCTTCGCCGCATTCCGCCAAGGCGATATCTTCATGCATCAAGAGCTTGTGCTGCATTACATACTCCGCCGCCGCATAGGACTCCCGAATGGTGCCCGGGCCGGCCGCCGCCGGGCCGATGCCGAAGCTGAGGGAGATGCGCAAATTCTGCTCTACCCAGGAGCGGCAGTCCTCGGCGAAGCTGCGGATTTTGGCGGTCATCTCCTCATCGCTTCCGTTTGCCAGGAAGAGAACCGCTGCCCGGTCAGTGCCTATCCACTCCGCCCAGCCCTGCAATTCCGCACCCCGCGCCAATTCCTGGAAGACATTCATCAGGGCGAATTTGAGCGTGTTCTGGTCGCCCCTTGTATACCGTTCCTCAAACACCTTCTCATAACGGTTAATCTCGCTGAGCACCACCGTAAAGCGGGAGGAGGAATGGGCTCCGGTGAGCGGCGACAGCTCCTCCAGCCGCTGGACCGCATTGTCCGGCCGTTCGCTGTGCAGCAGATCGGTGAACAGCTTGCTGCGCTGCAGCAGCAGATTCTCCCTGCTTTTCTTGTCATAATCCGTCATATGGTTGATCAGATCCTCCAGCACTCCGTCAATAAGCATCATTTCGTCCGGTCTGTTGGCGGATTGGTCCATCATCCGGATCTGATGGCCTTCAATCCGGTTCATAATCACCTGAATCGGCTTGTAGTTGCGCCGGGTAACATAGACCAGGTAAACAATCCCGCACGCAACCGTGCCGATGGCAATAGCCACCCAGAGATAGGAAACTACCGACACCCAGCCGAACAGGTTTCCGGCCTTGATCCCGCTGGAGAACGTCCAGCCAAGTCTTTCCAGGTAAAGGGTGTTCAGCTGCTTGCCGTTCTTGGCGCCCTCACTGTCCGAATTCGCCTGATACACAGTCTCCCCGTCGCTGCCGAGAATGGTCAGGAAGGAGAGCTGCTCATTGACCATGCTGTCAACCAGCTGCTCAATCCCGCTCATTTTAATATTGATGACAAGCACACCCTCCGAGCCAAAGGGCAGGGGCATGTCTTTATTTATCGTAAGCACACGCACAGACGTGCGCTGAATGAATTCATCCTTGTACTGACGGGCGGGCTGCCAGCCTCCCGGCAGTGTGCCGGAAGCAATGCGGCCAATCCAGTCTTCGTCTACAAATCCAGAAACATTCTTTAATCCGGTTTCAGTTAAAACGCTTTCATTTATTTTGTCGTAGAGGTAAATAGACTGAATATAGGGAGATTCCCGGGTCAGGCTGCGCAGGCTTTGGGCAACAGCATAGACGGCTCCCATATCCGCCCGTCCCTGATTGTTGAAATATCGCTTGTAGGCATCACTGCGTTCGGCGGCCTCCAGCACCGACAGTTCGACTTCCTTAATCGTCCGGTCCACATTATCCACGAGATAACTGGCAGAGATGCGGTCCGCCTTCTTGGTTTCCATTCGTGAAATATCATTGATAAACACAAAAGAGGCAAAAATCAGGATCGTCACGGTAAGCAAAAAAATAGGAAAGTAGGACAGCAGCAATCGGCGATACCAGGTGCGGAACAATAGACTACCCCCTCCATACAACCGTTTGGATACCTGACCGTGGTTCGGCTGCTCAATGCACGCGCCGTTCCCCAAAGCTCGGCTGCGCTTTCATAGACGGAGCCTCCGTCCGAATTGCTGCCATTATAGCACAGGCGGCCCAGAACCGGCTAACGGGGAAAATAATGGATTCCCGTAAAAAGCATCTTCTATGACTTGCCATTATAAAATTGTGATCATCACCTTTCCCTCACAATTTGGATCCTGGATCATCCCTAGTGGAAAAAAAATACAACTAATCCAACGCATTCGGATTCTGGATCATCACTAGCGGGAAAAAGTACAACTAATCCAGCGCATTCGGATTCCGGGTCATCCCTAGTGGGAAAAAGTACAACTAATTCGGCTGAAATCAGCCATATGGGGTGAGCAGGCCTCTATGAAGTGTACAAAATCCCACTAAAGCCCGTTAAAGCCAGAATTCCAGCCCATTAGTGTTACTTTTTCCACTTCGCTTGCGTTTCCTATGAATCTCCTTGCGTTCCATCAGCTTTTCAGGTCCGCCGGTTCCATTCCAATACATTCAATTACCTTTTTGGCTCAAAAGCAAAATCAGCGGTTGACGAGGTGAATGAAGTCCGCTGCGGATTCAGAGGGTCCTTCCGATCCCGCTGTTAAAGCCCGGTTTCCTGATTGGAATAAGATTACAGGTGGAATTCAGATGGAGCCAGCTTTTTCCCACGATACCTTTAAGACCTTTCCGTCCGTATAAGTGTACTAATTCTTACGAATTCCACTTTACTCCATTCCACTTCACGTCCCTGCCCCGGTAGTAGCCTCGGTTGGACCCGCTCTATTCCGCGCTTCCTCCTGCAAAACATAGAATCCGCAGGTTCAGCACGGCTGCCACGAATTTTAACTCACCCCGATTTTATACACGCCTTACCCACAGCAAAAGAAATTTATAATATCCTAAACAACAAGCAGAAACGGATACGCCGTCCTTATAAGAACGGTATCCGTTTCTGCGAGAAAGATAAGGCTAATTTTTAGCGTGAAACATATAAACCCGAATTTCGAAAGTAAGTATCCACAAATCATCTAAAAAGCTCTACACGAAGGGATTTCTTGCTAAAAATAGCTTGTACCAAATGGGTGATGGAAAAAGAGAGTTTATCCCTTGTCCTATCTGGATGGGTTCAATTCACTTTCGAAATTCAGGATAAATTCTCTTTTGAAAAATGCCGGATTCACACAGCCGCAGCCGTGCAACCCCGCATTTACAGCCGCCCGTGCCGCACATCCTGCAGCAGCGCGATTGTAGCCGCCCCGGTGCCGGCTCCCCGACATTGTCTCACAGCAGGCCGGACCCGATATGCTCCCGGAAGCAGCGCACTTTTCCGCCGTCATCGTAAAAAATACTAGCCCCGTTGGCAAAATGCGGCGCATTGGCGGTCTCCACCGCCTCCTCCACATCCTTGACCGGATCGCCGGCGGCACAGGTGCGAAGATTTCCTCCCGCCAAATTTTCATGGCCTGAGTGACCCCGTCAAACACTTTCGGACCGATCCCCCCCTACCCCGGCAAGCCTCAGCAATGATACAGAGCTTCGCTGAGCGCGGCCAGAGCCATCGCCTGACCGTATGCCATGGGGGCTATAAGGATGCCCTTATAATCTTCCTTGGCTGCACCGATCGGTGTGCCGCCCGATACGCCAAGCACTGTACCTTCATCGTTAATTCTGTCCAGCACAGCCTGAATCGCTCTCAGTGCCGATTCAGCCCATGCCTCCGGCAGCAGCCCACTGCGCACACCATGCAGAATACCGCCTGCAATGGCAGCCGACCCGGATGTTTCTGTATAACTGTCCGGATCATCCAGCAGCGTATGCCACAGTCCGTCCGCGCTCTGGCAGGCGAGCAAGGCTTCCGCCTGTGCGTGCAGGATTTGTTGAAGATATGTGAAGACCCCGCTGTCCAGATAGGGATGCATCAGCTCCAGATATTCCGGCAGGCCGAGCGTAAACCAGCCGTTGCCGCGGCACCAGAAGGCTTCACTGAAATTGTGCCGGCCGCCAAAATGCCAGCCGTGGAAGAACAGTCCCGTCTTTTTGTCATACAGGTATTTAATATGCAGCAGCAGCTGATGCAGCGACGTTTGCCGCCATGCGGAATTGTCGTATTTCACTCCCATTTTTGCCGTAAACAGAACGGCCATGAACAGCGTATCGATCCAAATTTCGTTCTCATGGAGTGAGACTTCATGCTTGCCAGCGCCTGTTGTCACATGCTGGTAGCCTTGCTCCGGCGTCCGGGGCAGGCCATGCATCAGCCAATTTGCCCATTCAAGGCTCAGTTCCTCAGCCTCCTCCAGTTCCATCAGCGACAGCAGCGGGGCTGTCGTATTGATGTTCCTGCCCGGCAGGCCCTTCTCCAGCTGGCGGGCCATCCACGGCCTGGCATAAGCAAGATAACGGCCGTCCCCGAAATGACGGTCAAGCTTTTGCAGACCATACAGCCCGACTCCCTGCGGCCAGTCCCATTCCTCCATACCGAAATCCCGGGCAAAATAGCCCCGCCGGCCCGCATCCTCCCCTAAGTTCTGCAGCTCGGCTTCGTTATCCGGCCGCTCAAGCTGCAGCAGCTTATCCGTCACACGGTTCAGCTTCCCGATGATTTCGGCCTTGTTCACCCGGCTGTTGCCCATCTGTTGCGCCGACCCTTCTCCTGCCATGCCCCGATCTCCTTTCATATTTGCCCCAGCTTAATCCGGAAGGTCCTGATCTCATAAGGCTTGATCCGGAATTCCATTTCATCCTCATGCCACTCTCCCAGCGGTTCCTCCATTAAGCTGCATTCCTGCCAGGACACTATGGAGTAGGCACTTTCCACACGCACCAGATTCCGTGAACCGGCATATTCATGCAGGCGCAGCACAACCCCGGTACCGTCTTCCGAGCGCTTAATGGCATCAATCAGCACATGTCCGCCCCCGATGGAGAACAGCGGCCCGCCTTCCAGCCGTCCCGGCACAATACGCAGGGGATTATTCAGCTCCCACGCCTCCTGGACCACACCGCCCTCCACAAAATCACCCGTATGCGGATAAAGCGCATACGTAAAGGAATGATGGCCCTGATCCTGCTCCGGATCGGGGTGAACGGCCGTTTTCAGCAGCGTCAGCCGCAGCACGCTGTCCTTGATGTCATAGCCGTATTTACAGTCGTTGAGCAGAGCTACGCCATAACCGGTCTCGCTGACATCGGCCCACTGGTGGCCCACCGTCTCGAAACGGGCATAATCCCAGCTTGTGTTCCAATGCGTCGGCCGTTTGACGTTGCCGAACTGGATATCATAGGTCGCTTCCATAGCATGGATATCAACCGGGAAGGCCACTTTCAGCAATTGATTATGCCCATGCCAGTCCAGCTCAGTGCGAAAATCAATTCTGGGCGTATCGCGGTAGAAAATGATATGCTGCACAATCGTTGACCGGTGAAATGTCCACGACATGCGCAGCACCGCCCGCAGCGGACCGTTCTCGACCAGCTCACACTGCGTAAGCTGCGAGATTTCCGTCATTTTCTCCTGGTAGAATATATCGATGTCCCAGGCTTCATAATCCAGCGGCTTATCCTCGAATACCTGGAGCACATTTCCGCGCTGTCCGGGTGCCAGAAGCTCGCGTCCACTCCGGCGGTCGCGCAGCGAAGTGAAATGGCCCTGACCGTTCCAGACCGCTTCAACCAGCGGTGTCGCCAGGCGGCCTGCGGCAACAGCCGCAAGCTGCCCCGCCTCTTCCGCGAGGGTATCCTCCGCCTGCCTCCGCACAAATTGCAGCACCGCTGTGCCAAGTGCGGACACGGAAGGAACATACACCAGGCTGCCGCCGTCTGCCGTCCGCTGTTGTTCCAGCCGCTGTCCGGCGGCGTCAAGGAAGATGTCTGCATCCGCAGCTTTTCCCGGCAGCTCGACATAGCGCGGACGGTCCCAGGCCGAGCTGTTCAGCAGTGTGGAGTATTCCAGCCCGCCGGAATTGCCTCCGGCTTCCCCTGCGCCTCCGCCGTTAATTAATGCCAGCGACCGCGCCTCCCCCTCCGCATATTCAAGGTCGCTGTCCTCGTAGACCTCCTTTATCGACGAACCGGGGATAATATCATGAAACTGGTTGCGCAGCAGGATTTCCCAAATCGCGCGCAGTTCAGCCGCCGGATACGCCGTTTCCAGATCGCCGCGTCTCACACCGTTCAACGTGTGCAGCCACTCCGCATCCCGCAGCAGTAATTCCAGGCGCCGGTTGTACTTTTTATTGCGGGCTTGAGAGGTGTAGGTGCCCCGGTGGCATTCGAAGTATAATTCGCCGTTCCACGTATGCACGTACGCTTCAGATTTCTCAATCCGCTCATGCAGTCCGGCAAAATACTCCCCTGCGCTGCCCATATTCAGCTTCGGCATGCCCGGAAGCTTATCGAACCGTCTCCTAAGCTCCAGCATCTCCCGTGTAGGTCCGCCGCCCCCGTCGCCCCAGCCGTAAGCGAACAGCAGATGGTCGCTGAGCTCCTTATCCTGGTATGAATTCCAGATTCCGCGCAGCAGAGCGGCCGTCATCCGGCCATTATACGTATACGCATCACCGTTCTTCTCCGAGGTGGTGATGAAATGCGTCAGAATTTCCGAACCGTCAAGCCCCCTCCACCGGAAGGTGTCATGCGGCATCCGGTTGAACTGGTTCCAGCTGATTTTGGTCGTCATGAACGTATCGATGCCCGATTTGCGCAGAACCTGCGGCAGCGCCCAGCTGTACCCGAACACATCCGGCAGCCATAGATACTTGCTCTCGATGCCGAACTGCTCGCGGAGATAGCGCTTGCCCGTCAAAATCTGGCGGACCAGCGACTCGCCGGACGGGATATTGCAATCCGCCTCCAGCCACATTGCCCCTTCCGCTTCCCAGCGGCCCTCCTTGATCCGTTCTGAGATCCGCCCGAACAGCTCGGGATAGTCCTGCTTCAGGTAGTCGTACAATTGCGGTTGTGTTTGCAGGAATTGATACTCCGGAAATTCCTCCATCAGCCGCAGAACGGTAGAGAAGGAACGTGCCGTCTTCTCCCGCGTATGCTTCAGCCGCCACAGCCAGGCGACATCAATATGGGTATGGCCCACGGCGGTAATCGTCATGCCAAAGGTTTTGGGCATGGCATCAACAGCCTGGTTCAGGCGGGCCGCCGCCCGGTACAGTGAGCTGATATGTTCTTCCGAGCCGGGCTCCGACCAGTCGATTTCCCGGAACGCGCCGCTCAGCGCTTTTTGGAGCCACTGCTTCTCCGGCTGGTCGCCGCCCAGATAGCGGCAAGTGTCCAGCGCAGCCTGTGACATATAGAACAAATCCTCAATCGTCTCGTCCAGATAGCCAATCACGGCCTCGCTGATCCGGTGCTCCTGAACGACGGGCGGCCCCCCGCCCTCCAGACCGGACCACAGCCGGAAGACCAGTTCTACCGTCTGCCCGCCCAGCTCCGCGCCAAAAACAACCTCCCTGTGGTTCGTATCCACGCCTTGATACGGCGTCCCGTTCACATACAGCAGCGATTCGAACCCGGAGTTATTGAAGCTCCCCGATTTGCCGAAATCAAATCTGCCGGCGAGCTTGAAGCCTGCTCTGCTCTCGGGCAGCACCACCACCGCACGCAGCCAGACATAACGGTCACGCCCCCGCCACTGCTCCTGCAGCTTGATTGTGCCATGAAACGAAACGGCTGCCGGATAGACGCCATTAACCCCGTCCTCATCCTCCGCAAGCTCCAGCTCCGTAAGCTCCAGTACCTGGAGATATCTGTACTTTCCAATTTCGGCCTGGCGCCGGATCAGCTTCTCCTCTGTCAAAAACATACTCCCCACCCCTTTGTATCCGTTTTCACATCGCCACTATAGCAAATCCCTCCGCTCAAAAACTACTTTATTTTTGCTGTAATGACCCTTATACCTTGCAAATCTTGCTTTTTCGGACATATAATAAATGAACATTACAGAAGAAGGCGGCGAGCATATGCTTGAAAGCGACTTGTTGTATGAGCAAGGGTACAGCGTACGCATCAACACTCCGGCCGATCCGCTTTTTTATTACTTTGATTATGACCAGCGGTCCCACAATATCAATATGGAGTTTCAGCATTTTCATGATTTTTTCGAGATTCATATATTAATGGATTCAAGAGCAACCCATATCATCGAAGGAAATGTACATGCTCTTCAGCAGTATGACATCGTTCTGCTTCGTCCCTGCCGGCTGCACAAGACCCAGTATCCCGTAGGCCCGCCGCATAAGCGGCTGATCATCAACTTTGCCATGCCCAAAAATGTACCCGGTTTAGAAACCGCTTACAAAATTATGCTGCTCCCTTTCGGGGAGGAAGTGCCGATCTACCGGTTGACGGGAGAGCCGCGCAGAGCCGTGTTCGATCCGCTTAACGCCATCTTCACCTTGTCACACAACGCTTCGCCGCTGAACCCGGTGCTGATTCACAGCCTGTTCCAGCAATTTCTCTGCGCTCTAACCCGGCAGCGGGACATGAACAGCTATGTGCTGGAGGAAATCGGGAACGCTATGATGCAAAAAATATATTCCATCACCGCTTACATTCATAGCCGCTACGGCAGCGAGCTGTCGCTTGATACCATCTCCAAGGAATTCTATATCAGTTCCTATTATTTATCGCACCAGTTCAAATCGGTCACCGGCTTCACACTGACGGAATATATCCAGATGACCCGGGTCCGCAAGGCCCAGCAGCTATTGATTCATACCCGGCAAAAGATATCCGTCATCGCCGAGCAGTGCGGGTTCAACAGCTTCTCGCAGTTCAACCGCATCTTCAATAAGCTCAGCGGCATGTCCCCGTCTGCGTTCCGCAAGCAGCAGGCCAAAGCGGCCTTGCACTCTTATTAGATGGAGCACAGCGAATCAATGAGCCAAGCAGAAACGGCTACGCCGTCCTTCTAAGGGACGGAGTGTTTCAGCGAGAAATAGAAGGATCATTTAGTGTGCAAGGCAATATAATTTCTTAGATTTGTACAAAAAAAGCTTCCGGACTGCCCGAAGGGCAATTCAGAAGCTTTCCTCATGATTATGCGGTCGAGAGGACTCGAACCTCCACGGTATTGCTACCACACGGACCTGAACCGTGCGCGTCTGCCAATTCCGCCACGACCGCAAATTTATGAAATGCAACGCAAGAGATAATATATCATGATTCTTACGTGAGAGCAAGTTGTTTTTTTAAATAAATTTCTGGAATGCACAAGCACCCCGCCATTCTCTGAGTAATATAAGAGTAAATAGTACAACGAGGTGAATGACAAATGGGACAGCCAACCAAGATACGCAAGCGGGCAAAGGAACTGAAGGGGCGGCCGGTCTGCATTACGCTTCATGACGGACGTTCATATGTAGGCTATATAACCGGAGTTGAAAAGGAAGTGCTGATTCTCTCCAGACCCCATACCCGCAAGGCATCGGCCAAAAAATCTTCCGCCCGTTCGCGGAAAGCGGAAGTCTCCGGCTTCATGCCGCTTCTGGGATCATTCTTTGGGGGCTCGGGAGGCGGTTTAGGAGCAGCGGGGCTTGGAGGCGGGTTACGCTTCCTGGGCATGATACAGAAGGCAATGCCGGTGATGAAGATGGGCTACGGTATGATTAAGTCCATTCGGCCTTTTTTTAACGGGCTGAAAGGGTTAATGGGGTAACAAGCTTGCTTGTACGCCCGCCCTTATAAGGGACGGGGTGTTTCAGCGAGAAATAGAAGGATCATTCAGTGTGCCAAGCATATAAATTCTTAGATTTCGAAAAAAGACACCCCGCAAGGTGTCTTTTTGTTTGCGCCCGCCCATTGCTCTGCCAGCCCGTCGCGTTCATTCAAACGGGAGGTTCATCCGGCAGCGGCCGAATCGCAGAGCCTGCTTTCCGTGAACTTGTTTATCTTTTGACCACATTGAAGTTATCTTCAATCAGCAGCCAATTCTGCGGAAAGGGAAGCCCCAGCTTCCAGTAGCTGATTCCCCTGAGGCCCAGCTCCTTCAGCAGAGTGAACTTCGCCTGAACCGAGCGGGCATCCTCGAACCACACCTTGTGCGGATTGCCGGAATCATCGGTGTAGTCGAAATGCGGCGCCTGATCGTTGTAATCATACTGAATGGCCGCGTTCCGGTTTCTGGCCAGATCAATCGCCGCCTGGGGGCTGAGCGCCCGGGCGTAAGCTCCGCCAGCGACATAAGGCAGGGTCCAGTCATAGCCGTATAAATTCTGCCCCATCATAATCTTGGACCCCGGCATTTCGCTCAGGGCATATTCCAGCACCCTGCGGACAGGGCCTATCGGGGAAACCGGCATCGGCGGCCCTCCGCTATATCCCCACTCATACGTCATAATAATTACAAAATCGGCAACCTCTCCATGCACCCTATAATCATGGGCGGTGTACCAGGCACCCATCTGGGTTCTGCTTGTTTTGGGCGCCAATGCCGTGGATAACAGGAAGCCTTCCTGGTGAATCACGGCCGCAGCTCTGCGGAGAAAGGCATTATATGCCTCACGGTCCTCCTGACGGAGGAACTCGAAATCAAAATGAATGTCCCGGAAATTCAGCTGCTTCGCCGTGGTGATGATGTTCGCCAATAACCGGTCCTGGACAGCCGGATCATTCAAAATGATCTGCCCCAGCTCAGAGCTGAACTGCGCATTCTCCAAGTTCGTCACGACCATCATCAGTGTCACCCGGTTTTGCCCGGCAATCGAGGCCAGGCCGTCCAGAGGCGGTGCCTCCAGGGAGCCGTCCCGCTGCACCCGGAAGCTGAAGGGAGCCAGATAGGTGAGATGGGGTGCTGCCTCAGCCGCGGCATCCCTTAAGCTCTGGGATACCTCTTCCCCTCTTGGCTCTATATAGGCGTTAATTTCCGCATCCCGCTTCGGCTCCGGCGGGATATACAAGCGAAACCCTATCTGCAAGGGCTGGCTCACAGACAGCCGGTTACTGTCAGCGAGGATATTCACATTAAGACCGAACCTGCGGGCGATGCTGTACAAGCTGTCCCCCGGCTGCACCCAGTAATACATACCCGCTATGGGAATCACCAGCGTTTGACCAACCACCAGCCTGCCGGGTGCAGACAGTTGATTGGCTTCGCTGATTTCATCCGCGGGCACCTCATAGGCCTGTGCTATGCCATACAGGGACTGGCCCGCTTGCACCACATGAATTTGCATATTAACCCCCTCTTCATCCACACACAACGAATGATATATTTTATTCGGTTGAGTGAAGGGGTATGCGGACTTTGGCGGAATGAACCGGATCTGCCTGTCCGCCGGCCGGTCTTCCTGCTTAAGCTGACCGGCAGCCTGCCTGGCCTGGCCGCAGCGGCTTCGCGCCCGCGCTTATGGCGTTGGCATGCCGCCGTTGGCATTCAGCGTTTCACCGCTGATGTAGCTTGACTCCTGGCTGGCCAGGAACACATAAGCCGGAGCCATCTCGGCGGGCTGGCCTGGACGGCCAAGCGGTGTTTTGGCCCCGAAATCCTTAAGCACCTCCGTCGGCTGTCCGCCCGATACCTGCAGCGGGGTCCACACGGGACCGGGGGCTACAACGTTGACGCGGATGCCCTTGCTCGCCACTTGCTGGGCGAGCGACTTGCTGAAGGTGTTGATTGCGGCCTTGGTCGTCGCGTAATCCAGCAGAATCGGTGAAGGCTCATAAGCCTGAACGGAGGCGGTATTGATAATCGTGCTGCCCGGCTTCATGTGCTTAAGCGCCGCTTTGCACAGCCAGAACAATCCGTAGACATTGGTTTTGAACGTAGCGTCGAACTGCTCGGTCGTGAGATCGGCAATCTCCGGCACGAACTGCTGCATGCCCGCGATATTCGCCAGAATATCAACGCCTCCCAGCTGCTCCACCGCGGCAGCTACAAGCTGTCCGCTATATTTCTCGTCCTTCAGATCACCGGGTACGGCCACTGCGGTGCGGCCGGCTTCCTGCACCAGCTTGATGACCTCCCGGGCATCCTTCTCTTCCTCGGGCAGATAGGACAGAACCACATCTGCGCCCTCCCGGGCAAAAGCAATGGCGACCGCGCGGCCAATGCCGCTGTCCGCTCCGGTAACAATCGCCTTGCGTCCGGCAAGACGACCGGTTCCGCGGTACGTGTCCTGTCCCGCATCCGGAAGCGGGTTCATTTCCTGTTCAATTCCCGGAGGGTTCTGCTGCTGCTCAAACTCCGGACCAGCCTTGGTGTACTGCTTCACAGGGTCCTGCAGCTTATACTGATCAGTCATCTTATGTTTCCTCCTCTTAATAGCTTGTGGCAGCCATTCCAGCTTAATGGCTTTGCTCCTTCTAATGTAACCGGGTTGTTTCCAATCTAAACAAAGCTGCCCAGCTGCTGCAATTCAATAACTGCTCCACTTCTCTGCGTCAACGAACAAGACCGGACCGGTTCGGACCTTACAAATAAAGGCACCTCCCGCTGTTGCAATAGCTGGGGGTGCCTTTAAATGGATTTCTGCGCTTACACTGTTTTAAATTCAATCCAGCCGATCTGCAGCCCGGGCTTAACGAAATCCAGCTTCAGCTCATACAGGCCGGCCTCCAGCTCGACCTTTACCAGCTTCTGCCGGACCCACTTGCCATCCGTGCCATTCGTCTGAATGGTTGCCAGCATCTGACCGTTCAGTGTCAGATTGCATGCGCTTTGCGCCAATTCCGTCTCGGCGGACATGATCTCCACAATAATCCGGTATTGTCCTGCCTGCTCCACCTTCACAAAGGTCGATCCGGCCACGGCTGGCATCACCTGTGCATTCTCAGCTATAGATAGCGCCTGCTCAGCCGGAAGGGTAGAATCCGCCTTGAAGCTCTCCGCTGTTTCTTCGCTCACATGAGGCCTGGAGAATACCGGCGCGTTCATGATGAACCGGCAAATGTTCATGGCGGAGCGCTGCAGCTCTCCGCGCGTCAGCGTACCCTTTTCCAGAGCATCCAGGGTGTTGTCATCATAAGCGTTGACTTCGGAGCCATAGTTGCTTACAACCATGTATAAGTCATTTTGTGCACGGACCATCCAGTTGGTGTTCTTCCGGTCCGCTGGCCCACCGTCAACAACATCGTTCATAATCGCCCACCAGTCAGTCATCACGATGCCCCGGAAGCCCCATTCTCCGCGGAGAACTGTGGTATTCAGGTCATAATTGGAAGCCGCCCAATGCCCGTTAACCGGATTATACGAGGTCATAATCGAGTTCGCGCCGCCTTCCTTGACGGCAATCTCGAAGCCCTTGAGATAAATCTCGCGGATGGCGCGTTCAGACACAATGGCGTCCACCTTGCTGCGGTGCCTTTCCTGATTGTTGCAGGCAAAATGCTTCAGGGTGGCGTTCGAGCCGCCTCTCATAATCCCCCGTGTGCAGGCAGCCGCAAAAACCCCCGAAATCAGCGGGTCCTCGGAAAAATACTCAAAGTTGCGTCCGTTAAGCGGACTGCGGCGGATATTCAGTCCGGGTCCGAGCAAAGTGTCCACGCTGTTTCTGACCAGCTCCCGGCCTTCCATCACATACAGCTCTTCGACAAGCTCCGCGTTCCAGGTTGCCGCAAGCAGGGTTCCAATCGGGACCTGCGTCGCCTTGTGTCCGCTGTCCATCCGGATGCCGGAAGGGCCGTCTGCCGTACAGGCTACCGGAATCCCGTAGCTGAACAACTGATCGCTGACCCCGCCAAAAGCCGAAGCCGTACCCGGTGTAACCAGCGGACTGCTCATCCCTTCGCCTCTGACGATTACCGCCAGATCCTGATCGCTAAGCTGGGCGATGAAGGTAGGCATGTCTACTTTTCCATCGTATACATCTCTCAGGGTGTGTCCCTGATTGCCGGTCTGCGTCAGCGTTTCGGGCAAATTCCGCCCAATCCGTTCTTTCATGGAAACTTTGCGCGTCGGAGCTTCGGCAAAGAGCAGCTCATACGAGCCGTCTTCCTTGCGGGCTCCCGGCATCATCCGGGTGAAGCTCTCGGTTGGCGCCAGCGCCTCCTGCAGCTGCTCTACGACCTCAAGAGCCTCCAAAATATAACCGCTGCGGCCTTCCACCTGTATTTCCGCTGCTTGCTTAATGCTGCTTCCCGCATACAAACGGTAGGTTCCCGCTTCCAGTACATAGGCGGAAGGATGTCCCGTCACACCGGCATCATCATAAGAAGCCATCGCATGAACCGGGAAGCTTACAGTAAGGCGTTCCGACTCCCCCGGCTGAAGCAACTTGGTTTTCCCGAAGGCCGCGAGCACTCTGGCCGGCTGCCCCAGCCTGCCTTGCGGCGCTTCGTAATAGACCTGTACAACCTCTTTTCCGGCAAAATCGCTTCCTGTATTCGTTACGGTGGCACCGATTTCAGCGTACAGCTTTCCGTCCTTATCCATCAGCTTGGCTTCTTCGGACTCAATGGCAAATGTGGTATAGGAGAGTCCATAGCCAAACTCAAACTGGACCTTTTCCGGGCAGAACGTCTCGAAATAACGGTATCCCACATAAATATCTTCCTGGTATATGTTTTTGAATTCATTGCCGTAATTGGAGGTCGAAGGATAATCCTGAATGGAATAAGCAATTGTATCGGTTAATTTGCCGCTTGGCGTCACCTCGCCGGCCAGCACACCGGCAATGGCATTGCCCCCCTCCATGCCGCCGTGCCAGGAGTAGATTACGGAAGAAATCGGGTGTACATAGCTGTCATCGTTCAACCAGCTCATATCCATAATATTGGACACATTCAGCACGACGACGGTTTGATCAAAATAAGCCGTCACCTGCTTCAGCATCGTCTGCTCATCCGCCGTTAATTGATAGCTGCCCGGAGCGTCGGCGTTATCCTGGTCCTCTCCCGCTGTACGTCCGATTACAATGATTGCCTTGTCCGACTTGCTTCTGGCCTGCGACACCAGCTCATCCGTCAAAGGCATTTCCTTCTGGTGCCAAGGCTCTGCCGCCCAGGCCCCGCCGCCGTTGTCAAAGGGATTCTGTTCAATCCACTTCTCATATACCGCCGCCAGTTCTTCATTGACTGTGAGGTTCTTCTTGCTGCGCAGCCCGTCCAAAAGATTGGTCGTATACGAGACATGCACGCTCCCGCCCGAGCCTGTACCGCTGCGATAATAATTCACCTGGGTCCGGCCAAAAATAGAAACGTTTCCATCGCCGCGCAGCGGAAGCACCCGGCCTTCATTTTTCAGCAGCACCGCGCCTTCTGCACCTACGGTCCGGCTGAATTCTGCAAACCCTTCGAGTGGAACTCCTAGCTTCTGTGTACTCAAATTTGTTTCCTCCTGATTGTCATTTCCCTATCCAGTGCAGGTTCCAAGCAGAAACGGCTTCGCCGTCCTTATAGGACGGTATCCGTTACAGCGAGAAAGATAAAGATATTTTTTAGCGTGAAACATATAAATTCTTATCTTTTGAAAAAGGGCTCCCGTCCCTTCCGGAATTTCTAGATTCCGTGAACCCGTGCATACCTCCTACTATAAAGAATCCCCTTTCAAGAATCAAAGGTATTCGTTCAAAAACAGTGTTTCCTGGCCCCACATCCCCAATTTATTACTCAGGCTTCCTTTTCCTGTTAATCAAAAAAGCACTTGCAAATGATCCAATAAGCAATAAGATGGCAACGAACAAACTCACATCTTTCATGCCGGCGTTGAAAGCACTAAAAACAATATTCTTAATGTCTTCAAAAGCTGGCATTGGTTTGAAGACTTCAGCTTGTTTACAATCAAAAATTTGCGGGCCGGCAAAAGCTCCGGTTTTATGAAAAACATCCAGCATTTGATTTTTAAATTCCGAATCCATATTCTGAATCTCCATAATGTGTTCTAGTGCGCACAAATGCACATATGTAATAAAATGAAAAGCACCCTGCTATTTCAAATTCATGAGTGCTTTCATATTATTCGCTGTCTCTTCAAACGTATCGACAATGAATTTTTTATTTGCTTGGTAGTACACTTCCCGGCCTTCTTTCCTTCTCTGCACAATACTAAACCGTTTCATAAAATCCAGGTGACGAGAAATCACTGAACGATTTTGAGGAAAATGCTCTGCTATTTCCCCAATCGTCATTTCCCCATTAACAGAAAGGAATATCAACAGTTCACTTCGAACCGGGTCGAAAATTGCTCTGAAAAATTCAATATCAATATTGTCTTCAATCAATTTCTTACATTTATCCGGATCATGACTGAGTCCCATAATCTCACCGCCTGATTCTATTATATGCATCCGCGTGCACATGTCAACAAATCAAATCAGCAGCCCAAGCAACCTGCCTAACAGACCCGGCAGATCGCTTGAACAGGTGGAAGTCGTGTCACTAGAATAGTCTGAACTGTACATTTTGCGCCCTGGATGGCAGAGCTTCTATTTACGGCGCTGCTTCATCATCCGGTTATACATCACAAGCGCGGCAATAATCATCCCGATCATCGCGACACTGCTTGCTGAATCCGGCGACATGCCAAACATGAGGCAAATGCTGTTCACCAATGTCCTCGTAAGCAGCGCAACCATGATCAGCATCAACGGACGCCAAATATTATATCCTCTCATCCCAACACTCCCGCCCATTTATGATAGAGTAGCAATACCATGATTATAGCATAGCGGGCAGCAACATCTAAACCGGACCCGGACAGCGCCGGATGCTCCATGCATAAGAAGCTAGGGGATGAGCCTGATATAATCGACGGATAGATCGTAGCCCGTGCTGGACGGATTTTTGCCGTTAACGTAAAACTTGATCCGCTTATTGCCCGTGGTCTGGAAGGTATACGTGCCGATCGCCAGTTCCTCATACACGTTGCCGGCGGCATACAAATCCTGTTGTCCGCCCACATTGACGCCATCTACCGACAGCTGGAACTTGCCGCGCGTGCTGTATTTTTTGACGCCAACCTTGATGCTGTAGGTGCCGGTCTGCGTAATATTGACATTGAACTGCATATCGTCGCCCGCTGCATTGGTGTCGAGCTTCACCAGCCTGCCTCCGCTTGCTCCCGTGTCATTCAAATACGTAAACGGATCCCCCGACGTGCTCCATGGGGTCAGCGACTCCGCCTCGAACGTAATCGTCCGCCGCGGAATCAGCTGGATGCTGTCCACACCGAGATCATAACCGCCGCCTGTGCTGCCGGCCGCCGTAAAGCGGAATTTGCGCTCGCCGGTTATGCCGAAGTTTTTGTTGCCAATGTAGTAGGTGTCGTAGAACTGACTGGAGGCATAATAATCCTTGACCTCGCCAACGTTCTGCCCGTCTACGGACAGCTGGAATTTCCCGCGGTCGCTGCCTTTTTTCACCGTGGCATACACTGCATACATGCCGGCGTTCGGTACGTTCATCGTGTACTCGACATACTGTCCGGACGCCGTGCCGTCAAATTTACTGAAGGCTCCGCCGCTTGCGCTGCTGTCGGCCACATCCGTCTGGACGGCTCCGGCGGATACCGCAGCCGGCAGATCCTCGGCTTCTCCGTGATGGACCGGGGTCAGCACAACCAGAGTCATCGCATTTTTGCCCAATGTGAAGGCAGGGGCGATGGAAACCGCTGGAGCGGCGATGTAATCGGCGACCTTTTCCAATTCGGCGCTGCCGCCGCTGGAGGTGTAGTTGCTGTGGGTCTGGTCAACCAAGTACCGCTGGACGCGAATCTGCTTGCCGGTGAAGATAGACGGCAAATTCGTGATATTCATCGTCAGATTGTAATCCGCCGTACCCGTGGTCCACTGGTAATTGGAGGCCAGCACTGCTACTCCGGTATCATCCCGGGTGCCAAGGGCATGGATGCCCAGACCGTCGCCGGAGAGCGCATTCGACGAGGTGGTAATGCGGTTTTCCTTCAGCATGCTCTGCATTTTGACCAGATTATAGTAAGGGTACGGCGCTCCGTCGGCTTCATCGGCGAACATGGACTTCCGGTTGTTGTTCGCGTGGTCGAATACCCAATGCATCGGCATATCCATGCCGCCCTTGACGAAATAATAGCCAAGGGCCGACATCGCGGCTGCCTGCGTCAGCAAATCTTCATTATATGTGGTCCCGGTGTTGGAGCCGGGGAACACACCGTACTCGGTGACAAACACCGGTGTGTTCGGATTCAATCCCCGGGCGCTCAGCCAGCCTTGGACAGTGGCCTTGTCGGATTGCACATCGGCAGGATTGCTCCTCCTGTTATAGCTATGATAGGAGAAGAAGTCGAGGCGTTTGTTCGGATTGGTGTCCGCGGCATATTGATTCAGAAACTGCTGGTTGAACTCCATATCCAGAGATACGCTCGCCGGTCCGCCGATCTTCAGCGGAATGGCGGGGTTCAGCTCGGCGTTAAGCTCCTGAACAATGGCGTAAAACTGCTTGTACCAGTAGTAATACGTATCAATCTCCATATTGGGAGCCTCATCATAGCCCGGCGTCCAGCTCTTCTTCGGTTCGTTGAAAGCTTCGATATATTCGATCTGCGGATACCGCTGCTTGTAATGGCGGATGCCGTTCTTCAGCACCTCCCGGGCCAGCGCGGGCTGATTGTAGGTCAGCTCGGTGGAGCACTGGTCGATATTGAGAAAAATCCGGTCCGAATGCAGCGCAATCTGATCCATATAGCTATATGCCGTATTGCCCTCATGCTCAATATAGTTGTAGCTGTACGTGCCGTTTGCCTCGTTGTAATATTTGGTCGGCTTGATCCAGGCCCGCGTGTACTTTACACCGAGTGCCTGCACCTTGGCCATGTCTCCCGCTCCGAGATCAGGGGAGTAATCCGCCTGGTTCTGATACCATACCGGGTTGTTGAACTTGCCGAGATCGGAACCGGCATCAACGGTCACTGTGGCGCTGCCGGCGGCTTCCGCCGTTTGACCCGTCCCGGGCGGCAGCAAGGGAGCCAACAGCGTAATGAGCAGAAGAAGAATGCCCTTGTGTCTCCATTTGTGTAAGGCCCGTTGTTTTTTTACTCTTTCCATATCAATTCCTCCTTTGATTGTAAGCCCTTTCATTCATTCGCAAAAAGAGGGCTCCGAGCGCGGGCATACGCCTGCAACCCGGAGATAAAGCTGAATATCCGTAATAATGACTGGGACCAAACGCCTTAGCACAGCTCCATCCGGTCCGTGCCCGGACTGCCGCTTTCCTGCCCCGGCGGCTTCACTCCGTCAGCACCGCGACCACCCGGTAGGTCCGGCCCGGCTCATAAGGCAGCCTCGCCCCCGGCCATGCCGATCCATCCACAGTCAAGCTGACCGCCCCTTGCTCCAGCCCGTCCGGATTGAGCACGGTAATCTCATACCTCGCCTTTCTGAAGCTGCGCGCGGCCTTGTACCAGCGCCAATCCGGAGGGATGTGCGGGTCGAGTTCAAGGCCTTCCGCCGTGGCCCGGATGCCCAGCACATAATCCAGCGCGGTCCACAGCATCCAGCCTACGGTTCCGGTAGAATTATGATGGCTCGACCGTCCGAAATTCGGGGAATCCCGCAAGCCGAAATAAAAATTCGGCAGGAAGATCGGCACTTGCAGATTCCGCTCCGGCGGATTATCCGGATTGGTAGGCAGCGTGCGGCGGATCGTGTCGTAGGCGCGCGCGCCGCGCCCGGAACGGCAATCGGCAAAGGCCTTGAACATTGAGGCATGGCAGTATACCGAGCCGTTCTCTGCCGTTCCGGCCAGCTTGATGCTGATCCGGCCCCACTTCGGATTCCAGTCCGTGAACGCGGGCGCAAGCAGCAGCGGTCCGGCTGGCGTATCCAGCGAATCCACCGCGGACAGGCAGGCTGCCAGCCGTGCTCCGCGCGCCGCCCCGCATATCACCGCCCACGTCTGGGTGTTCAGGAACAGCTTGCCTTCCCCGTCGCTGTCCGTGCCGAACGCCTCGCCGTTGTCGTCGAAGCCGGCCACATACCATGCCCCGTCCCAGCAGCTGCCGTTGATGGCCTCATCCAGCCGCCGCGCCAGCTGCGCCAGACGCTGCGCGCTGCTCTCATCGCCCCGCAGGCGGCATAGCGGAATCAGCTCAGCTGCTCCGTACATGAGGGCCATCGTGCTCCAGGCCGATTCCCCGCGCCCCAGCCGGCCGGGACCGTTGATGGGGTCGTTCCAGTCGCCGTGCCCCATCAGGCAAAGACCGTGGGCGCCGGTATCTCCGGCCATGTAATCTACGGCCAGCAGCAGACGATCATAGACGGAAGCGGAATCCCCGGCATCCTTGAAGGGTACCTGCCGGTCCAGCAGCGCCGGGTCCCCCGCCTGATGAACCAGCGCAATCAGGCAGATCAGGAGCCACAGCGGACCATCCTTGTGCGTCAGCAGACAGAGCTTCTGCGGCGGCGAGCCGTCGGTCATGATCCACTGCTGGATGAAGCCGCTGCGCTCCTGCCGCGCCAGCACGGTTTCCATGAAGGCAAGGGCGCCTTCGGGATCGATCATGGCGTAGCCGAGCGCATCCTGGAGCTGATTGCGGACCGGACAGTACACCGACATCCGGTTCGTCCGGGTCTGGAGCACGATCTGCTTCTTCAACCAATGGTTCATGAAATGGTTGAGGCTGCTATCCGGCGTCTCCACCGTAAAAGCCGCCGACACTGCAGCCCAATACCCGTTCACCTCTTGCAGCAGGGATTCTGTACCGGCGGCGAGCCAGCTGTCGCGGATTGTCCGGACCTCCTCCAGGGTCCGCGCGCAGCCCAGTACCAGATCGGCAGCCGCCTGCCCGCCGGGGGCAAGCTCCAGGAGGTGCTGGAACACACCCGCCGGATTCTCCGCTTCGCCGGTCAACCCTGAGCAGTGCCCCCTCTTAACCGCTGCCGGCAATCCGCCGGTCTCATCGCCGCCGAAGAAGTTCCGTTCGCTGCAATCATACGAATCGGGCCGGCGGTCGGAGAACAAGTAGACCAGGCTCAAGTCGTTGTCGTATTGCTCCTTCTCCTCATAGAAGACATGGTACGGGAAGGAGAAGCTGGACAGCACTCCGCTGTCCGCCTCATATTCGCACTTGCTGCCCATCACCCCGCCGTTCTCCAGCGAGAATGCGGAGAACAGCGACAGGCGCCTTGGCCGGTCCGTGTTATTGCTGACCGTGACGGTCCAGTGCTCGCGCACGCCCTCCCTTGGCACGAACACACGGATGGCGGCCGAGATGCCTCCGTGTGCCGAACGGATCTCACTCCAGCCCAGGGCATGGGTACAGGTAAAGCCCCCGTTCTCCGTATCAAGCGGCTGCCCGGCCGGACACCAGCATTCACCGGTATCGTGGTCGAGCAGATAGAAGTATTTATAGCCCTCCCGGTTGAATTCCCGGTGCCGGGGAAGGATAACCGCACTTTTCCCCTGGCCGGTCTGTGATACCTCCGTATAATAGCTGTCATTGAACAAGTAATTGAACCAGCGGGCGGGTGTCTTGGCGGTTGTAATCACATATTCCGCTCCGCCGCCTGCAAAATCGCCGTAACTCATCGCAAAACTCCCCTGTATATATTTCTGACCCGGCCGGCAGGGCTGCAGCCTGAGCCTCTCCGGCAGGAGTCACTCACGGCTTGCAGCCTGCTGCGGGTTTGAGCAGGTTATATTGCCGCCCTGCCTACTTATTGACCTTGTCATACCATTCTCTGGCCCGCTTGGTAACCTCCTCGCCCCCCGACTTGTTCCACTTATCGACGAATTCATCGAATTTGTCGATGGAGAACTGGCCGAGGATGATTTTGGTGGCGTACTCGACGTACAGGGTGCGGTTGTTGATATCCGCGTAGCCGTCATACAGGCTGGCCGGCATGCCGTCACCCGCGATCGTCTTCACATACTGCTGGTTGTCCTCCATGTTCCGGATATTTTGCTCCACTGCCCACATGCGGTCCTCGGAGGCGGTGTTTCTGAACAGCTCGCTCTTGAAATCGATGGTGGCGACATCGTTATATGGCTGGAACAGCTTGTTCTCCATCGTGCTCTTGTCCTCCGGCAGCAGCGACGGCTTGCCGTCCTTGAGCTCATGGTGCATCCCCTCCAGTCCCAGGAAAAGCGCGTTCCAGTTATTTTTGTCGTACAGGCTGTTCAGCAGCGTCAGCGTGGCATCCAGCTTGGCGCCTTTGTTGTTCTTGACCACCCAGACCGGATTCTGGGTCTTCTTCAGGGAATAGAAGCCCTCGTAACCCTCCACCTTGGGTACAGGCAGAACCGAATAATCAGCCTTCACATTCGTATTTTTGTGGATGGCCTCAATCCGCTCATTGACCCCTTCTGCCCAGTGGTAATAGTTGCCTACCTTATCCCCTTCAATCTTCCCGTCCCATTTCGCTTTATTGTTCAGCAGGCTCTCGGGATCGATCAGCCCATCCTTGTACAGCTTCGCGATGAATTCCAGCGCCGCCTTCATGTTCGGCGTTACCGCCGCATAGGTCAGCTCGCCGTTATACAGATCCCAGTCCGGCTTCCCATCATTCATCGCCACGCCGTACATCGCGAACAGATGGTCCATCCACGCTGCCTGCTCGCGGCCGCCGGTCGGAAGCTCATCCTTCTGTCCGTTGCCGTTCGGGTCCTGGTCGCGGAAAGCTTCCAGCACCTTAACGTATTCCTCCTGCGTCGCCGGCATCGCAAGACCCAGCTTATCCAGCCAATCCTTGCGGATCAGCCCCGAGGTTCGCCCGTAATCCAGCACGCCGGGAATATAATAAATCCGTCCCTGGCCGGTTGGGTCGTTCGCTTTGACCACGTTCCAGATTTCTTCCGGAATCGCATTCCAGACATTTGGCGCTTTCTCAGGGAGCAGATCGGTCAAATCGGCAAGGGCGCCGTTCTTGGCCAGACTGCTCTCCATCCCCTGCTGCGGCAGGAACAGATCCGGCATTTCACCTGCGGAGATTTTGAGGTTCAACTGATTGAGATAGGTCGTCCCGCCGTTCCATTCCACATACGGATGGATGACGCCGACGCCGAGAAGATCCTTATAGAAGGTGTAGAGCGGACTGCCGTGCGTAATCGGCTTGAAGCCCAGGTTCGTCGTCCATACCTCAATGTCTGCCGTCTCCGCCGCCGCGTTTCCGCCCGGCACAGCAGCTCCTTCTTCCGTCCCCGCCTTGTTCCCGTCATTGCCGCAGCCGGCAAGGATGGATGAGAGCAGGGCCGTGATCACCGCGAGCCTGCCTATTTTGTTAAACCGCATGATGGTTCCCCCTAAGCTTGATTTGTATGTGAAGACCTGCAGGCCTTGTCACCGTATTGCATTTGCCAGTACCAGGACGTTAATTATCATAGCCTCAGCCTTTGACCGAGCCGATCATGGCTCCTTTGACGAAATACTTCTGCAAGAACGGATACACCATAATAATCGGCGTGATGGCGAACATCACAGTTGCTGCCCTCAGCGTGCGCTCGTTGTAATTGATGTCCAGCGTGGACGCGGCGAGCGGCATTTCATTGGAATCGGTAATAAACTGGCGGATCTTGATCTGCAGCGGGAACCAGTCGGTATCCTGTATGAAGAACAGCGGATGCTGAAACTGATTCCACAGCACCACCCCGTAGAACAGCGCAAGGGTCGCAAGCACCGCCTTGGACAGCGGAAGCACGAACTGGAACAGCATGCGGAAGTAGCCGCAGCCCTCCAGAAAAGCCGCCTCCTCCAGCTCCTTCGGGAATTCCTTGAAGAACGTCCGCATGATAATCAGGTTGAACGGATTAAGCAGATGCGGCAGGACGAGCACCAGCGGGTTGTCGTACAGCCCGATGCCCCGCACCGTCAGGAAGTAAGGCACAATCGGCGCCTTGAACACCATACAGATTACCACTGCCACCATAATGAGCCTGCCGAGCCGGAACTCCGCTTTGGACAGCGGATAAGCAAACAGGGCAGTCAGCAGCAGGGCCAGCACCGTGCCGATCAGCGTCGTGGACACGGTGACCAGGAATGCGCGCCACAGGTCGGGGCGGCCGAGAATATACCCCCAGGAATCCAAGGTGAACTCCTTCGGCCACAGCGTCACTGCGTTCAGATCGACCATCCGGCTGGAGCTGAGCGACGTGGAGAGTACAGACAGCAGCGGGATAAGCGCAAAGACCGACAAAACAACCAGCAGCCCCGTAATGGCAGCGGTGAACATTTTTTCTCCTCTGGCTTCACTCATGCTTACCACAGCCCCCCGTCCGAAACTTTTCTTGATACCCGGTTGAACGTATAGACCAGGGCAAAAGCGATAACCGCCTGGAACAGGCCCACCGCTGTTGCGAAGCTGTACTGCGCCTGCTGAATTCCGGTGCGGAAGACGTAGGTGTCCATAATGTCGCCGACACTGTAGGTCATCGGAGTCAGGAGGTTATACACCTGGTCAAAGCCCAGATCCATGAAATTTCCGATCTCCAGCAGGAACAGCACCAGAATAGTCGGTACCAGCAGCGGGAAGGTAATATGCTTCATCTGCTTGAATTTCGAGGCCCCGTCGATCATTGCCGATTCATACAGCTGCGGGTCAATGGCGCTGATGGCCGCCATATAGACGACCGTGCCCCAGCCTGCGTCCCGCCACACGGCGGTAATCATATAGATAAGACGGAAGAATTTGCTCTCCTGCATGACCAGCACCGGATCATGGCCGAACCAGCCGATAACAATGTTGAACAGTCCGCTGAGCGCAAACAGGTCGAAGGCGATTCCCGCCACAATGACCCAGGACAGAAAGTGGGGAATGTACAGCGCAGTTTGAATGCCTTTTTTCAGCCGGGCCTTGCGCACCTCATTGATCATCAGCGCCAGCAGCACCGGAACCGGAAAGACGCAGAATACCTTGATGAAGCCGAGAATCAGCGTATTTGTGAACACCCGGGTGAATTCTGGATAATGAAAGAGTGTGGCAAAATGCTTGAAGCCGACCCATGGACTGTCTGTAAAGCCCTTGAAGACGGAATAATCCTGAAACGCGATCACCGAGCCGGCCAGCGGAATATACTTGAAAATAATCAGGAACAACAAGCCCGGAACGGCCATGGCGTAAAGCGGCCAATAGGGGCTGAGCCTTCTCAGCAGGGTGTCTCGCAATCCGAGCCGCTGCAGCCCCGGACCCCTTGCCGCCGCAATATCGGCTGTGTTTAATGCTTTTTTCAATCTTGTTTCCTCCATCCCTCTATGTTTGTATTCGCTTACATAAAGCATAGCGCCATGCCGCCAGCCGCACAAAGGGACATTTTATAGGTTCTTGCCTGTCATTTTTAAGATTTACCAGATAGTTTCGATCCCTCCCAAATCCTCCCTTAGCCAAGGGAGGGCCCTAAGTACTCCGACCTCCGGACGCCCGCAACGCTATCGTGGAAGTCAGGCGGGGCCGGAATGGGCAAATACCCCCGCAAGCAGCCCTGCGGCGGCATGCCGCCGCAGAGAAGGCCCGTGGGGGGGGGGGAAGCTTCCCGGCGGAACCCGGACAAAAAGGCGCGGACCAGCTATCGCCCTGCGGGATTCTTCCGGTATTCTGTCGGCTTGCGGCCGGTATGCCGCTCAAACAGCCTGGCAAAATGGTTAGTGTCGCTGTATCCGACTCTCTGGCAGATTTCGTATACCTTAAGATCGGTCTTCTCCAGAAGCTCCTTTGCTTTGCCCATGCGGAGATTGATCAGGTAGTTCAGATACGTGTCGCCGGTCTTCTGCTTGAAGAGCTGGCTCAAATAATAGGGATTGATATAAAAGCGGCCGGACAGCTCCGCGAGACTGATGCTCTCGTGGTAATGCTCCGACACATACTCCTTGATTTCGGCGATGTGATCTTTTTTCTTCGCCGTATTGCGCACCGATTTGAATTCTATAATGCGCCCGATGATCTCCGTCAGCCAATCGCGCAGCTGCTCCAGCGTCCGGAAGCGGGAAATGCCCTCCAGCGACAAAATCGTCCGGCCGAGCGTATCATTCTGCTGAAGCTGGTGAAACGGCATTTTGCGTACGCTGGAGAGCAGTATGTTCAGACACTGATACTGCAGATCGGCAAGGCTCAAGGAGGAGTCGGCGGCCAGGCTCTCAAAGATTTCGCGGATCACCTGCACGCTTCCGGCCGTATCCTCATTGTCGACGCAAGCCTCCAGCCTGGCGATATGCTGCTCCGGAACGGCATTGCGGCTTCCGCCGCTGCGAACGGTTGCGGAATAGGAGAGTACTGTTCCGCAGCCCTTCAGCACCTTGCAGCTCAGCGCTTGACGGGCCTCATCGAAGGATTTGCCGATGCCGTCCCGGCCCATGCAGACCGAGCCCACGCCCACAGACAGGGTAAGGCCGGCTGCCAGAGTAACGGTGTTCTTCACCGCTTCGAGCGAGCGGACCATACGGGCTTCATCCAGTTCCTTGTCGTGGCAGACCACTACCGCCACCTGGGAGCCGACATAACGAAGACGGTAAACCGCCTTGTAAGCCTTGAGCCCGGAGTCAAGTGTGCCATAGAGCAGCTGCAGCTTGTCCGGCCTCAGCTCCGTCAGGCCGTCGAACTCAATCAGGGCGCACAGATAGCGGAACCCGGGGCGGCCAAACGGATAATCTCCGCCCAGCTCCTGGAGATAAGCCGGGCTGTCGCTCCCGGCGTCAAGAATATCCCGCAGCATCTGCTCGGCCGTACGGCTGCGGATTTCCTCCTTCAGCTCGTTCATCTGCCGCAGCCGGGCCCGCTCCCCAAGGATTTCCGCGATTAAGGACCGCACACTCCTCTGCAGATCCTCTTCCTCCACAGGCTTGGTGACATAAAACTGTACCCCCAGCTGCATGCCCTTCTTGGCGTATTCGAAATCGGCATAGCCGCTTAAGATGATGAATCTGGCCGTGCAGCCCCCGGCCTTCAGCGCTCCGATCATTTCCAGTCCGTCAGCCTGAGGCATGCGGATGTCGGTAAGGACGATATCCGGCTTCTTCTCCCGGATCAGCCTGATGCCGTCGACGCCGTTATGGGCGGTGCCGATCACCTTGCATTCAGGCAGATTCCGTTTCACGATCAGCTTCAAGCCTTCCAGAATTCCCGGCTCATCGTCGATTAATGCTATATTCATACTTCCCCTCCTCTATCCTCACCGGGAATATAAATTTCCACCGTGGTCTCCTTCCCCTGTCCGCCGCCCACCCGGATCCGGCTGGCCTCGCCGTAATGCAGCCTGAGACGCTCGGCGATGTTGCGCAATCCGATGCCCTGATCCGGACCGTCCCCGGCCTCGTCCAGCTTCAGCCTTCCGCCGCCGGCCTCGCGCAGCAGTTCGTTCAGCGCTGCGGCCTTCTCCGGCGGCAGGCCGCAGCCGTTGTCGGCGATGCTCAGCAGCAGTCCGCCGTCCGGCAGCTCCCGGCCGTCGACCACGATCGTCATCATGCGGCTGTATTCCAAGAAGCCGTGCTTGATGCTGTTCTCCACAATCGGCTGAAGCACAATCGGAATCATCGGCCGCTCCAGAACCGCGCTGTCCAGGCGGGACTCGAAGCGGAACCGGTCGCCGAAGCGGATATTCTGCAGCCTCAAAAAATTGGCGGCGTAATCCAGCTCATGGCGGACCAGATTCTGCGCTACGTCCTTGCCAAGCGCCAGCCGGAACATTCTGGCGAGAATTTTGATCATATCGGCAATCTCGTCCTGCTCCTTCACCAGCGCCTTCATGCGAATCGACTCCAGCGTATTGTAGAGCATATGCGGGTTAATCTGGTTCTGCAGGGCAAGGAACTTGGCCCGCCGCTGCTTGATCTCCGCGATATAGACATCCTCAATCAGCGTTCTGATGGTCACGATCATCTTGTTGTAGCTGCCTACGAGACTGCCGATTTCATCGCCGGACGCCGCCTTCTCAATCGGGGCGTAATGCCCCGTTTCCGCCTGCTTCATGCTTCGCCGCAGCTCTTTGATCGGTTTAATGATCGTATAGCTGAGCGCCATGGAGATCACCACGATGAATACGCCGCAGACCAGGATGACAATGATTGTGGCATATTTCATTTTGCCGATTTTCAGCAGCAGACGGTCGCGGGGAATCTCCGTTTTGACGGTCAGACCTCCGCTCTCCGCCCTGCCGGACAGGATAATCAGACTGTCGCTTCCTTCCTCCGCAATTGTCAGCCCGGAATCCCAAATCTCCCTCCAGGTCATTTTGCCGCTGGCCGCATCGGAATGATAGACAATCTCCCCATCCCCGGTTCCGATGACGACGCGCATATCGTAACGGTCCCGCGCCACCACAAAAGCCTGGTTCAGCTTCAGCAGCTGAAACGTGTCCAGATCGGCGAGCAGCACGCCAGCGTAGGAGCCGTCCGAGCTAAGCAGCACCCTTGCCACAGTAAAGACCGCCCCTTCTCCATTGCCCTCGTAATAGGACCGGTCATGCGCCGGCGTGATAAAAAACGTTTCCTTGGAGTCATGCAGGCGCTTGTACCAATCCTGGCCCAGCAGCCGCCCTTCGTTGACCACATTCGATGTATTCGTATACTGGTGAACCCTGTTGTTCCTGCTGATCAGCACCAGGCTGCTGATTTCCGGCTTCAGGACGGCGACGCGCATCAGTGTCCGTTCAACCGTCAGCTTATGCGCAATCTGCTCATCCATGGACATCGCCTCCTCGCGGCTCAGCCGGGATATAATATCATTGTCAATCAGAACCGACTTCGTGAGCTTGTCATACTCCTCAATGAACTCATTCAAGGAGGCTTCAATTTGCGAGGTATACAGCGAAGCGAACTCCAGCGCCGAATCCTCAAGGCTGGATGATGCCCACCGGTAAATGACTGCGCTTACAATCAAGACCGGGATCATACATACCAACAGATAGCTCACCATGAACTTGTTCTGCAGCTTCATATTCCGCAATCCGCTTCTCCACGCATGCCGTCCATACCATTTGTTCATGCTGCCTTCCGTCCCTTCACGGCTACTGTTGAATACACTTTATTCTACTAAAGGATTGGATAGGGCGGCAGTGTGATTTATTGCAGGGAAAAAAATCTCTTGAGGCATTCGCAATTCAATGCTTTTGACAAGAACACATGTTCGGTATATAATGTCCGTTATCAGGAGGGATCGGCATGGATGTGATGGAGAAACTTGAAATTCTGACCGCTTCGGCCAAATATGATGTAGCCTGCACCTCAAGCGGCTCCAGCCGTAATAGTCAGGCCGGGGGGATCGGCAATACGGTCAGCATGGGCATCTGCCACAGCTTCGCCGCAGACGGGCGCTGCATCTCGCTGCTTAAAGTGCTGATGACCAACGGCTGCGTGTACGACTGCGCATACTGTGTCAACCGCAAATCAAACCCTGCACGCCGGGCCGCATTCACGCCGGAGGAACTCGCGGATCTGACCTTGCAGTTCTACCGGCGCAATTACATTGAAGGACTGTTCCTAAGCTCCGGTATTATGCGGAATCCCGATTATACAACCGAGCAAATGATTGCCGCCCTTGAACTGCTGAGGAATGTCTACCATTTCAGAGGTTATATCCATGTGAAGGCCATTCCCGGCGCCGACGACGCGCTGTTGTCCAGGCTCGGCCTTCTGGCGGACCGCATGAGTGTCAATATTGAGCTGCCTTCCAAGGAAAGCCTCGGACGGCTTGCCCCCGACAAAAGCAAAGACTCCATTCTGAAGCCCATGTCCCTGATCAAGGAAAAAATTAACGAGAACCGCTCGGATCTCGTCAAATATAATCATGCTCCCCGCTTTGCTCCCGCCGGACAGAGCACCCAGATGATTGTGGGGGCAACGCCGGACACCGATTACCGTATTCTGACCCTCACCGAAGGGCTGTACCGGAAGTACGGCCTGAAGCGCGTTTTTTTCTCTGCGTATACGCCTGTGGTGGAGCATTCCCTGCTGCCCGCTCTGGATACCAAGCCGCCGCTGCTGCGGGAGCACCGGCTCTACCAGGCCGATTGGCTGCTGCGCTTCTACGGCTTTCAGGCGAGTGAGCTGCTGGATGAGGCGGCTCCGAACTTTAACCCGCTGCTTGATCCGAAATGCGGCTGGGCCGTTAATCACCGGGAGCAATTCCCGGTTGAAATCAACCTTGCGCCGTATGACATGCTGCTGCGGGTGCCGGGCATCGGCGTAAAGAGTGCACAGCGGATTGTGAAGGCGCGCCGGGCCGGATCGCTGGACTTCCACAGTCTGAAGAAGCTTGGCGTTGTACTCAAACGCGCCCAATTCTTCATTACCTGCAAAGGGAAGATGCTGGAGGGGCTTAAAGTAGGCGAGCACACCTTGCTGCGTTCGCTCATGTCCGGACAGGAGCTTGCCTCGGTAGAGCCGCCGCAATACGAGCAGCTTACCCTGTTCGACGACACGCAATTGGCAGCCTTGCCGGCGGCCGGACCGGCGGTGCTGAAGGGAGGGGAATGGATCTGATGTTTCAGCCGGCCGCTTTGGCCTATACCTACGACGGCAGCTTTGAGGGCCTGCTGTGCTGCGTATTCGAGAGCTACCAGTGGAAGGAGGTCCCGCTCGCCATACATTCCGAAGGGGAGAAGCAGGGCCTGCTGCTGGAATCGAAATGGATTGATACCGACAGCAGCAAGGCAGAACGTGTGCTGAAGTCGATCCCGCTTCGCATCTGTCCTGAGGCAGCGGAACTGGTGCGCCTTGGATTCTGGACATGCACGCCGGACAAGGAGCTGCTGCTGCTGAACTTTCTGTATCTCGGCTTCGCCCATGGCCGCAAGGTAATGAACATGCTTGCCGATGATACCGTAAATGCCCTGCACAAGGCCGTTCAGCAGCTCCAGCGGGAGGGCCACCATTATCTGGGGTTTGTCCGGTTCTCCGTTTACGGTCCGGTGATGGCGGCGGTCATTGAACCCCGGGGCTTCGTGCTTCCGGTCATTCAGGAGCATTTCTGCGACCGGTTCCACGGCGAGAGCTTCATGATCTACGACAAAACCCACAGCATGGCCCTCATCCACCAGCCCGGACAGCAGGCCATTATTCCGCTCGATGAATGGGTACCGCCGGAGCCGGATGCCGCAGAGGAAGAATACCGCCGCCTGTGGAAGGGATTCTATCACGCCATCGGCATCAAGGAGCGCCGCAACGACCGGCTGCGTTCCTCGCTCATGCCCAAACGCTACTGGAAGCACCTGCCGGAGATGAACAGCAGCCAAGCAGCCGCGCCGGACAGCAAGCCGAAGCTTGAGGTTGAAGAGAGCCCGCCTCGATTGGAGCACGGGAAGCTGAAATAAAATCCCTTAAGGCCTAACAATCATTCTGCTTAAGCTGGCTGTACAGACAACAAGGACTTTGGAGTTTATCCAAGTCCTTGTTGTCACTTTTATATTTTGTTAAGCAAATCCTGCTTAACTCTACATCTCCTCATACACCGCCGGGTCCTGATCCCACAGCCGCCCGTCTTCCCTGCTCAGCCCCGAGATCACCTTCATCTCGGCCTCCGACAGCTCGAAATCGAAGAGTTCCAGATTCTCCTTCTGGTGCTCTACAGAACTCGCTCTGGGGATCGGGATCGCGCCAAGCTGGACATGCCAGCGCAAAATCGCCTGTGTCGGCGTTTTGCCGTGGGCTGCGGCAATGCTGCTGATCTCTTCATTCTTCAGCATGCTGTGGCCGCGTCCCAATGGGCTCCAGGACTCCGTTACGATACCATGCTCAGCATCCTTGGCACGCTGATATTCCTGATTGAACCAGGGATGCAGCTCTACCTGATTGATGCTTGGAGCAACACCTGTCTCCTGAATTAGGCGTTCATTATGCTCCGGCAGGAAATTGCAGACACCGATGGAACGGATATAACCCTGTTTTTTCGCCTCAATCATCGCCTGCCAGGCCTCCACATAATTGTCAACTTTGGGATTCGGCCAATGGATCAGATACAGATCGTAATAATCCAGGCCCCCTCTATATAAGGATTCCTCGATCGTTTCCAGCGCTTCCCGGTACGCATGGTGACGCCCCGGCAGCTTCGAGCAGATCAGCAGTTCCTCTCTTGGCACCGAGCTTTGACGGACTGCTTGTCCTACAGCTCCCTCATTCTCATAGTTGAATGCCGAATCAATCAGCCGGTACCCGGCATCAATCGCGTCTGTAAGCACCTTGACTCCGGCTGCTCCCTTGATCCAAGCCGTACCAAAGCCGATAGCCGGCACCTTCAGCCCGTCATTCAATACCTTTTCCGCAATACCCTTGCTCATCCAGAGAACCTCCTTCACTATGATCTTATAAAAATAGCACTTCTGCGTGCGGTAAGCAAAATCCAGTCCACCAGGCGCTGTACACAGACAGCAAAAAGGAGGTGCCTGCAGCCATTTCACATGACTTCAGGACACCCCCTGCAAGAGGATTTACATTACATTAGCTCAAAGCCTTCCATACCCAGTTCTCCACCTCCGGAAGATCGATGCCTTCTTCACGGATATATTGATTATGCTTCTTCACCATAGCATCCATTTCATCCGCGATAGCTTGATGCTTGCCGGCATCCGGCAAGCTCAGCACAGCTTCCTTCGCCAGGTCGAAGCGGTCCATCTGATTCAGTACACGCATATCAAACGGTGTGGTGATATCGCCATTCTCACGGTAACCATGGACATGCAGATTATGGTTGTGGCGGTCAAAGAACAGGTCCTTGATCAGGCCTTCATAGCCATGGAACGCGAAGATCACCGGCTTATCCTTTGTGAAAAAATGATCAAACTCAGCGTCGGATAGACCGCGCGGGTCCAGCTTCCGGCTTCTCAGCTTCAGCAGGTCAACCACGTTGATGTAGCGGATTTTCAGCTCAGGCAATTTCTCATGGAGGATAGAGATGGCAGCCAGGCTCTCCATCGTCGGCTCTGTACCGGACGAAGCAATGACCACATCAGGCTCTCCGCCCTTGTCGGTGCTGGCCCAATCGATGATTTTGAGTCCTTTATCCACCAGCTCCTGCGCTTCGTCTGCCGAGAACCATTGTGGACGCGGATGCTTGGATGACACGATCAGATTGATTTTCTGGCGGTCATTCAGGATAGTGTCAAAAACAGCAAGCAGGCTGTTGGCATCAGCCGGTAAATATTCACGGATAAATTCCGGCTTCTTGTCTGCCAGGTGACCGAGCAGGCCCGGGTCCTGGTGGGTATAGCCGTTATGATCCTGCTGGAATACCGTCGAAGTTGCAATAACATTCAATGAAGGGATATCTGTACGCCAGGTTTGGTCTGTAGCCTTGCGCAGCCACTTGAAGTGCTGGGTAATCATCGAATCCACCACACGCAGGAAGGCTTCATAGCTTGCGAAGAAACCGTGACGGCCTGTTAATACGTAGCCTTCCAGGAAGCCTTCCGCCTGATGCTCGGATAGCTGCGAATCAATAACACGGCCATAAGGAGCCAGGAATTCATCATGAGGTTCCTTGATCTCATCCATCCATTGGCGTTTGGTCACCTCAAACACAGGACCCAGGCGGTTCGACATCGTTTCATCCGGCCCAAAAATTCTGAAGTTGCGGTTATCCTCGTTCAGAAGGACAACCTCCTTCAGGTATTTGCCCAGTACCGCCATATCCTGTGCAATCACTTGACCGGGAACGGAGTTATCGAGTGCATAATTGCGGAAATTCGGCTTGTGCAGATCCTTAATCAGGCTGCCGGCGTTGGTTACAGGGTTCATTCCCATTCGTCTGTCGCCTGTAGGAAGAATTTCGGCCAGGTCTGCGTTTAAACGTCCATTCTCGTCGAACAACTCTTCAGGTCTGTAGCTGTTCAGCCAGTCGAGCAAGGCGGGGGCATGCTTCATGTTCTTTTGATCCACCGGTATTGGAACCTGGTGGGCACGGAAAGAGCCTTCGTTCGGCACTTTATCCCATTCCTTGGGACCGGTCCAGCCTTTGGGAGTGCGGAATACAAGCATCGGCCAGACAGGACGGGCAGTATCATTGTTTTCACGCGCATTTTTTTGAATCGCGGCAATCTTCTCGATGATCGTATCCAGCGTCTTCGCCATTTCCGGGTGCATCAGCTCTGGATCTTCACCTTCAACAAAGAACGGTTCCCAGCCCATGCCTGTGAAATATGCAGTTAACTCCTCTTTCGACATCCGGGACAGAATGGTCGGGTTGCTGATCTTGAAGCCGTTCAAATGCAGAATCGGCAGCACCGCACCGTCCGTGACCGGGTTGATGAACCGGTTGGAGAGCCAGGAAGCAGCGAGCGGTCCGGTTTCAGCCTCTCCATCGCCCACAACAACTGCCGAGATCAGATCCGGATAATCCAGAATCGCACCTACGCTGTGGGACAGGGAGTACCCAAGTTCTCCGCCCTCATGGATGGACCCCGGAGTTTCGGGAGCAGCATGTGAAGCGACGCCGCCCGGGAAGGAGAATTGCTTGAATAATTTTTTGAGGCCTGGGATATCCTGCGTAATTTCCGGGTAGATTTCGGTGTAGGTACCATCCAGATAGGAGTTGGACACCATAACCTGGCCGCCGTGACCGGGGCCTTCCACGTAGAACATATTCAAATCGTATTTGGTAATGACACGGTTCAAGTGGGCGTAAATAAAGTTCTGGCCAGGGATGGTGCCCCAGTGTCCAATCGGCTTAACCTTGACGTCTGCATCCTTCAAAGGTTCTCTTAACAACGGGTTATCCTTCAAGTATAGCTGTCCTACCGATATGTAGTTGGTTGCGCGCCAGTAGGCATCGAGCTTTGCCAAGTACGTCTTAGATGAATAATCCACCGGTATTGTTGACAATCCCATTTCATCCGCTCCTATTCGTTTTTTCTATTTTCTGAACCTAATTATTTCTACAAGTACATCATACCTCTGCATTTAATAAATTCAATCTTTTTAACAATTGATACGGTCCAATTTTGTGAAATTTTGAACATAGTATGAATAACGGAGCAAATCGCTTGCTAAACGGTCTTAATTTTTATAAAAATGTAATTATATGTTCAATTCATGCCGGGATCTCGGTTAGCCCCCATTCATAAATCCCCAAACAAGTGGAAACGGCTACGCCGCCCTTATAAGGGACGGAGTGTTTCAGCGAGAAATAGAAGGATCATTTTGTGTGCAAGGCATTATAAATTCTATATTTCAAAAAAGACCAGGGTAAACTCCCCGGCCTTGTCGTCTGGAACGTTATTGTACAGATACAAACGTGTTGAATTTCAAATACTTGTAGTGGAAGCGCATATGCGAGAACTCGAAGGGCGTGCCGTTGTCCAGGAAGAAGATCCCCTCCATAATCCCTACAGGCTCATTCTCCTGCAGATGAAGCAGCTCCTGATCCTTAGCCCCCGAAGGCTCGGCAAAAATAGATAAAAACGATTTGGTAACCGCCAGATTCCGCGACTCCTCCAAGTAGTGAAAGATCGAGCCTTCGATAATCGTCTGGTCCAGATTCTGGACAATTTTGATCGGAATATAGCCTGTTTCAATCATGAACGGCTCATCGTCGAACAGGCGCAGGCGGACGATTTTGTAGACAAAATCATGGGGCTGCAAAAACAAATCCCGCTGCAGCTCTTCCGTAGGCCGGATGACCTCGAAATTCAGCACTTTGACCTTGGGCTTTTTGCCGTCCATCTGAAAGTTGTCGGTAACCCCCAGATTCGTGCCCTCGTAATTAAAGATCGATTCATTTTTTATGTATAACGGGTTGATGAAGGTGCCTGAACCCCGTTTTTTGAAAATAATTCCCGAATTCTCCATTTTGGTCAACGCCCGTTTGATGGAGCTGCGGCTAACCCGGTACGTTTCACTGAGACTCCGCTCATCCGGCAATCTCATATCCGCAAACTGTCCCGCAAAAATCTTCATTTTGAGGTCATCAATAATCTGCTTATAGACAAATTGTGTCATGGGGTACTCCTTCTTCAGATCTATAAAAAAACGGAATTTTCAATATTAAATATAACATAATTGAAAGAGGGATTATACAGAGTAATGTGGGCGGCATACCGCTGATGGTTTATAGTAAAAGCAAGCAGAAACGGCTACGCCGTCCTTATATAGGAGGAGGTGTTCCGCGAGAAATAGAAGGATCATTTAGTGTGCTGAGTGCCGCGCAGCGGCATGGGGGGCTTATATGTCTTATATCTATAAACATTCATGAACCGCTGGGTCACAAGTTCGAATGAAAATGTTGGCAGAGAAGTTCATTCGGTCAGGAAGGAGAGGCTGATTGATACAAAAAAAGCAAGGCCTCCATTTGAGAAGGCCTCTCTTTTTCTATAATGCCATCCGGTCAGGGCAGGCGTCTCCCTTTTACGGATTTCATTCAATCATGCCCTTCGTAGCCTGATACATATTTGCTGTGTACACGTCCACTTCATCCCGGGACATGCGCAAGCGGTCCGCAGATGTCCCGTAGCCGATCTCCGGTTTGCCCTCTGCCAGGCCTTTGAAGATCCCGTCTGCGAAGGCATCCAAAGGCTCCCCATGTGTATGCAATCCCGCACCGCCCAGATCCGTATTCACTGCCGGAGGAGCCACCTCGATGACTTCTACGGACGTATCGGACAACTGGTGTCTCAGGCTCATCGTAAACGAATGAAGCGCGGCCTTGGTCGCGGAATAGATTGGGGCGATGGCAAACGGTGTAAAGGCCAGCCCCGAGGTCACGTTAATGATCGCGGCCTGCTCTTTTCCTGCAAAATATGGAGCAAACAGCATCGACAGGTGGAAGGGCGCATCAAGGTTGGTGGTGATCTCTTGATTGAAGTAACTCCAATCGTGCTTGGCGTCCGCCTTCAGCACATTGAACCGTTGCTGAGTCCCTGCATTGTTCACCAGTACATTGACTTCCGGATAGCTTTCGGTAACCCAATCGAACAAGGCTACACGCTCGGACTCTACATTCATGTCACATGGTCGGGTAATCAGGCCAGGGAGCTTTTCTTGCGCACCGCGAAGCACCTCTTCACGCCGCCCGCAGACAATCACTTGATTGCCCGCCTGTATAAACCGCTCGGCAAAAGCCAGTCCGATTCCGGCGCTTCCACCAGTAATGAGTATAGTGTTTCCTGACAGCTTCATCAGTTTTCCTCTTTTCTGTGATCTATTTTTTCTGCAAACGCTCTGTATACCGGTTAATCTTCACATCAATGCCCTGCAAGGCATCCGTCATGGACGCAATCTCATCCAGCACCGCCTGCTTGTGCTTTGTCATCATCTCAAGCCGCCGGTCCGTGGTGCTATCCCCTTCAATGACCCAAGCTATATATTGCTTGATATCGTGTATGGGCATATGAGTCTGCTTCAAGCGAAGCACCGTCCCAAGCAGCGCCATCTGCATTTCAGAAAATAACCGCCTGTCGGCGGCATCACGCTCCATCAGCGGCAGCAGCCCTTGCTTCTCATAATATCTTAACGTGGATTCCGGAATATGATAGGTAGCCGCAGCCTCACCAATCGTTGCATATTTCATTTTGAAGGCCTCCAAATCTGATCTTTCCATGTCGACAGGATTAGCATACGACTTAAAGCATAGTTTAAGTCAACTGGAAATAAAATTCCAGACGAAAAAAGACACCCGCTTCTCTTAATCATCGGTTATATAGATTGAACTTGTAATTTTTCTATTTAGGACTGGTCGCAATTCCAGAGAATGCTTGGACATCCCGCCGCTGCCCGTCTGCGGATTTCTTGATGTAGTTCGCGGTGGAAATCCGCAGACAAAGGCAGACGCTCCGCTCCTGCAGTCTCCAAATTCCCTTCCGCCGCTTTTTCGCCAGCTGTAATTAGTGGTAAAAAGGAGCCCTAAGGTAGCGCATTCGGATACTGGATCATCCCTGGTGGGAAAAAGTACAACTAATTCGCCTGAAATCACCTTGTATGGGGGAGATGGCCTTCAATAAGTGTACAAAATCCCACTAATGCCTGTTAAATCCGGGATTCCAGCCCATTAGTGTTACTTTTTACACTTCGCTTTCGTTCCCTATGAACCTCCTTGCGTTCCATCCGCTTGTTCAGGTTCTCCGGTTCAATTCATATAGAACTTCAATCATCATCGCCGCCCCGGTCTTGAACCCACATGCGAACGCCGCCGCCGGCTCCAACCCCTGCGCTTGTGAATACAGTTCCAATAAAGATTCCAGCTCTTCAAACTCCCCTGCGGACAGCCTCTGCTTCCAAAATCTCCAGAGACTTCATACGAAGCCGCAGGAGTCAAACCCCTGCCTAGAGTTGACAGCTCATAGATTCCTTCAAGCTTAGTAGCCCTCTCTTCCATCCACATTGTGGAGATACAGGTTAAAGCACGCACACCGCTTCTCAGGGCCATTTTTTCCTCATATCAACAAATGCTTGATTTAAGGCAATTACTAGTTCATGTACATGACTGAATGGAATACCCGAATTAGCATCTGCACAAATGATCTCCAGGAATTGGCCCAGATGATCCAAGTACATTGTTTCCTGACGGGATCATAAGAAAAAACAGTAGGGTAAGACGAGGGATTACTCCCTCGGACTCCCCGTCAAACCGTGCATGCGGATTTCCCGCACACGGCTTTCCTTCGTCAGTTCCCCATCTTCAGGAGTGAGTTTCCTTCATCCGTCACCGGA
>NZ_JACBYI010000047.1 GCF_019352175.1 Paenibacillus sp. S150 | reverse complement strand
AGAAATGCCGTTAATGGGGCCCCGCGGTCGGAGCTAGGCGGAAATAACGGCAGAAATGCCGTTAATGGAGTCCCGCAGGCGGAGCTAGGCGGAAATAACGGCAGAAATGCCGTTAATGGGGCCCCGCAGGCGGGGCTAGGCGTGAATAACGGCAGAAATGCCGTTAATGGAGTCCCGCAGGCGGAGCTAGGCGGAAATAACGGCAGAAATGCCGTTAATGGGGCCCCGCAGGCGGGGCTAGGCGTGAATAACGGCAGAAATGCCGTTGTCACGCCGTGCTCCAAAGTGTTTCTTCATATTTCTAGCTGTATAGCTGCGAGGGTTCCCTCATATACATAGAACAGCAGCCAAACAGGGATGAAGGGCGGGTAATGGGATGGAGCAGCAGTGGAAAAAAAGTCTCTACGTATATGCGGATCAAGTGAATAAGGGGCGGGTGGCGCCGGGGATCGAGCAGCAGCGCAGTACGGTCAGGGACCCGCGGTTCCTGATGGAGCACGGCGAGCGCTCCCGGCGTCTGGCGCATTGGTACCAGGGGCGGGGAATTACGCCGCTGCGGTCGGAGACCGGTGTCCGCACGCTGCGGACCGTGCGGCAGAACCCGTCCGAGGTGGTAGCGGATGTGGCGCTGCACAGTGCGCTGTACTATGAGAAGGGCGGTATCACCCACCGTGAGGATGTCATTGAATCAGAGCGTCTGACTTTTGTGCGAGAGGGCGATGCCTGGGAAATTGCCACTGTGGAACGCAGTGTGCCGGAGCGGAATTCGGTGCGCAAGGTGGTGGGGGCGGAACCGGCGCTGCGGCTGTCCAAATGGGGCGAGGTGCTTCCGCTTCCGCAGCCTTCGCAGCCGCTGCTTAACCGGAATATTCTGCGCGGCATGACAGGGAGCAAGGAGGTGCGGTACCGCCGGGAAGAGGCGGCAGCCTATGCCGACAGGTGGTGGAAGGACGGCAATCCGGAGTTCGAGGTCTTTGATGTGGACTGCACCAATTATGTCTCCCAATGTCTCTTTGCAGGGGGAGCGCCTATCAACTATACTGGTAAAAGAGAAACGGGCTGGTGGTACAAAGGCTACAATGGCGCACAGGAATGGTGGAGCTTCAGCTGGTCAGTGTCGGACAGTCTGCAGCGCTATCTGAGCGCAGGACGGAGCAGCGGACTTCGTGCCGAGGCGGTGGAACGGGCGGATCAACTGATGCTCGGGGACATTATCCAATATGATTGGGACGGCAACGGCCATTATCAGCACAGCACGATCGTGACCGCTTTTGACGCGGCGGGCCTGCCGCTCGTGAATGCGCGAACGGTCAGCAGCAGGCACCGTTTCTGGGATTACCGTGATTCCTATGCATGGACCGACAGAACGGCTTACCGTTTTTTTCATATTAACGACTACTTATAAATCAGAAAGAGGTTAGGGTATGGGGGACGTAAAATTAACCGTAGGACTGGTGTACGGCGGCAAATCCGGAGAGCACGAGGTATCGCTGCAGACGGCATTTGCGGTTATGAACGCTTTTGACTACGCTAAATATGAGATTATTCCTTTTTATATTTCGAAGCAGGGAATCTGGAAGGTCGGAGCGGTGCTGGATGCCCCTTTCGGCACCATTGACCAGCTGAAGCTGGGCGGAGAAGCCGGAGATATGGGCACGGCGCTGAACGCGGTATTCAGCGGACTGGCCGGCGGGGATCAGCTGATAGATGTGATGTTCCCGCTGCTGCATGGCACCAACGGAGAAGACGGAACGATTCAGGGCCTGTTCGAAATGGCTAATATCCCTTATATCGGCGCGGGCGTGCTGGCTTCATCGGCTGGGATGGATAAGGTAGTGATGAAGAAGCTGTTCGGGGAAGCCGGGCTGGATCAATGCGAATACTGCTATTTCAATATCAGCGCCTGGAAACGCCAAAGCCACGAGTTGATCTTCGGCCTGGAGGATAAGCTGGGTTATCCGGTATTCGTCAAGCCGGCCAATCTGGGCTCCAGTGTGGGTATTTCCAAAGCGGTTGACAAGGAGAGCCTGATCAAGGCAGTGGAGCTTGCATTCCGGTATGATACCAAAGTTATTATTGAGGAATTTGTCGATGCGCGCGAGGTCGAGGTCAGCGTGCTTGGCAATGAGGAGCCCGAGGCTTCGGTTCCGGGTGAAATCGTCTCTTCCGGAGAATATTATGATTACGCGGCAAAATACACCGACGGCAAATCGCAGATGCTGATTCCGGCACCTGTGGACCCTGAGGTTGCTGACCGTCTGCGCGAGTCGGCCATTCAAGCCTTCCGGGCGATTGAGGGCAGCGGCATTACCCGGGCTGACTTCTTCCTGCGCAAATCCGACGGCAAGATCCTCATTAATGAAGTGAACACGATGCCGGGCTTCACGCCGTTCAGCATGTATCCGCTCCTGTGGCGCGAGACGGGGGTCTCCTATCAGGCACTGCTGGACCGGATGATTGAGCTGGCGCTGGAGCGTTACCGCTTCAAGCAGAATTTGAAGTACGACAGCGAATAATATTTTGCAAGCGGCGGGATCATTCCGGCCGGGAAGGAGAGGGAAACCATGGGATTTCAATCCGAATTCAATTCCGTCTGCAAGTTCAAGAACGAACAGGAGCTGTACGAACTGCTGGAATACGGCCGCACCAAAATGGTCAAGCAGGGCTTCCGTGTGTATCCGACCGGCCAGAAGGTCATCGCCTACACACCGGAGAATGTGGCCGTAGCCATTGTCAAAATTTCTGCGTCCATTGCGGAAATCAATTTTCAGGGCAATGAGGTTACAGCCGTTGAGATGGATCTGGTGCGCAAGCTGAACGAGGAAGAATCACGGGTGCAGACGGCGCTGGCCTATGAAATGTTTTTTGGGGAAGAGAGATGATTGTCCGCTTTGGCTATGTAGCCATGTCTACGGTTATCCAGGACTGTTCACCCTCCAAGACCATGACCATGGCAAGCTTCAATAAGCTGAATGACCGTGAAGCCGGACTTCGGCGGCTGGAAGCTATCGCCCGTGGCAATCTTCACAACACGCTGCGTCTTCTTAAGCATAATGTCGGCTCTGAGATCAAGGTATACCGCATGACCTCCAAGCTGATTCCGCTGGCGACGCATCCTGATCTGCAGGACTGGAGACCCTTTGCCGCATTGGCCGCGGATTTTGCCGAAGTGGGCAGCTATGTCATGAGGCATGGGCTGCGGGTTTCCTTTCATCCCGACCACTTTACAGTACTGAGCACCCCCCGGCCTGAAGTGCTGGCCAGCTCAATCCGCGATTTGCAGCATCATGCGGATATGCTGAAGGCCATGGGCCTGCCGGCAACCGCCAAGAACAACATTCATATCGGCGGAGCTTACGGGGACAAGCCTGTGGCGGCTGTGCGATTTCTGGAGCATTTTGCCGCATTGCCGCTGGAGCTGCAGGAGCGGATGACGCTGGAGAATGATGACAAGACCTTCACCGCGCCGGAGACCCTTGAGGTCAGCCGGAGACTGGGGCTGCCGATGGTGCTGGATATCCATCACCAGTGGGTGAATAATGAAGGTGAACTTCCCTGGGAGCTATGGCCGGAGATCCGGAAGACCTGGCAGACACCGCTGGCGCTGAAGGATGTCCTGCCAGGTGAAACTCTGCCTCCGAAGATTCATGTCTCCAGCCCGCGCAGCCCGTCTGATCCGCGCAGTCATGCTGAAGGAGTGGAGCCCGCGCCGCTGCTGGCTTTTCTTAAGCGAATTGCTGCGGATACGCCGGCCGTGGACGCGATGATCGAAGCCAAGGCGAAGGACGGGGCGCTGTTTGGCCTGATGGAAGCGCTGAAGGAGCTCGCGGAAGCCGGGAATGGAATAACGGTATTAGACGGAGCCAGCGTCAATATTGAACCATAAACCCCGAATAACCGGGCGATAGAGGCCGGAAATGGGCAAAGGCATGACTTGATAAGTAGATCGAAATAGGGTACGTTGAATGAAACTTTAGCAAAAACAAGGCCGGCGCTCCGGGCAGCACCTGGTCTGGCTGATTGAACGGATGTCGCATAAGCCGAAAGAGCGCACCTTGTCTTTACATATGGGAACGATCATGACCAAGAAAGCGGAGTGAAGATATGAATCCTACAAATCCTGATAACCGGAAGGACCGTGAGCCTTACGTTGTTACCAGTAAGGGGCATACAGCGGCGGCCATTAATGCTGCGGCCAAAGCTGGGGAATGGATCAAGAACAGACAAGGACATGTGAAGGAATTGGGCAGCAAGACATCGGCCCAGGACCTGGTTACAGAGGTTGACAAGGGTGTGGAACAGATGATCCGCCGGCTGATCCTGACCCACTATCCCGATCATGCCATTCTGGGGGAAGAAAGCGTTCTGCCTGGAGCGGATGCTTTGACCGCTGCCCTGGAAGAAGGACGGAAGCATGAGTATTTATGGATTGTTGATCCGATTGACGGGACTACCAATTTTGTACACGGCTTCCCTTTTTATTGTGTTTCCATAGCCCTGGTAGTCAAGGGTGAACTGACAGTTGGTGTTATCTATGACCCTATCCGTGATGAGATGTTCGTCGCCGAGAAGGGTAAAGGCGCTTATATGCACGGAATCCCTACTTCCGTTTCTGCTGAAGCGGACCCCGGAAGCAGTCTGCTGGCGATGGGCTTTCCGCCCGACCGTACCTTTGCCCAACCGGCGAACATGGCCGGGCTGCAGAAGATTCTGCCGCAAATCCGCGGTGTCCGTGCCGGCGGCTCTGCCGCCCTGCATTTGGCATATGTGGCTGCAGGCCGTGTGGACGGTTATTGGGAGGTTGGCCTGAGCCCGTGGGATTGCGCGGCAGGGGTGCTGCTGGTGCTGGAATCCGGCGGCAAGGTGACGGACACCCTGGGCAATCCCTATGACATCGGAACCCGTCATTTGGTGGCAAGCAACGGACAAATCCATGATTTTCTGTTGGCTTCGCTGGGCGAAGCTGAAGCAACGGGATTTAAGAAGTAAGGAGGCAGCGAAGAGCATGAGCGATAAAGATGATCTGGAGCGCAAGCTGAGCGAGCTGCTGGAGGACGGCGAGATGGAAGACATTGACCGGACCGCCAAGGAAATCCGCCAAATTTCGCCCAAGTACGAAATTCGTATTCAGACCACGCTGGATCCGATTGTGGAAGAAACGCTGCGTTACCGCAAAATTGGCCATGAGCTTGATGACCGATATGATAAATATCTGAAGCGGGCGGAGAAAAGTCGTAATACGGAAGAAACCGATGACCTTAAGCAATAATTCGTTTCATTATCAGGAGCGGCCTCCGAATTCTCGGGAAGCCGCTCTTTTGCATAGGCGGGCTGGATGATAGAATGGAATTATACCAATTTGGGAGGGATACGATGCAGAGCGCATGGAAGAAAATGTTCGCAGCCGGAACAAGCAGCCTGCTGCTGTTCACCTTATTAATCAGCGGAGGTGCCGGCCCGGTTAATACAGCGGAAGCCGCCGCAACAACGCAAGTCCCGGAGCCGGATGTATTCCGCATCGTAGCGATTGGGGATTCCATTACCGTCGGCTATGAGCCGGGAATGACCGATCCGAATGTGAAGCCCTACGGATATGCGGAGCGGCTGCTGGAGCAAGGGTGGTATCACGGCAGGAGCGCTCTTGGCAACTATGGAATTCTGGGCCTTACTACAGCAGGGTTGCTGAATTATACGGCAGCGATTAAGGACGGGGCAGTTATAGCTGCCGATGGAATTCAGGCCGGACTTCCCGATCCGCGGATTAACCAGTTGGCCGCGCTTACTCCGCAGATCAAGACGGAGCTTGGCGAAGCAGACTTGATCACGCTGACAATCGGCGGAAATGACGTCAGCAGCCTGCTGCTTACAGCCAAGGATCTGACGGAGGATGCCTTCAAGGCCGAGCTGGATCAGCTCTTGGCAAGCTACAGCAGCAATGTTAAGACAGCACTGGAGAATATTAGGGCGGTGAATCCGCAGGCAACCATTCTGCTGGCCGACCAGTATCAGCCCGCTCCCAAGATTGCCGTCAGCAGTTCATATGTCAAGCTGATGAGCGCTGCGCAGCAGTTCACCGCAACGGCGGAGGGTGTGGCAGCGGGCCTGAATCAGCCGGGGGCTCCGGTCAAGGTAGCCCATGTGGCGGAGAAGTTCGCGGGTGTGGAGGGATCGCTGACTCATATCATCGGCGCAGGGGCAGCGGATTACCATCCGACCCAGCTCGGATATGAAACCATCGCCCGGGTGTTTGCGGAAACGTATTGGGGAGAATACCGCACTCCATCCGTATCGGCTTGGACAGCCGCATCCGCACCCATGTCAATTGTAGTGAAGGGAGTGGAGCTTAACACGCCGAATAAGCCGATTCTGAAGAACGGCCAGAATTTCCTGGCGCTGAAGGATATTCTGAATGCTGTAGGCGCCACCGGGAAATGGGACAATAAAACCCAGAGTGCTACGATTGTATACGGCGGCAGAACAGTTGTCATTACGATTGGCTCCAAGACAATCATGGTGGACGGAACGGCAGTGGCTATTGATAACCCGGCGTTTTTGCAAAAGGTCGGCAAGGAGGATAAAACCTACCTGCCGCTTGCCGCGCTGGCCACCGGCCTTGGCTTCGAGGTGAATTACAGCAGCAAGCTGCGGACGGCTTTCATAAATCCATAGACGCGCATAAGCTAAGATATAATTAAATTCAGCCCGTATGGCATAAAGGTGGATGAATGTTGTTGTCTAGTGCAAAATATAATGCGGAATATATCATTACAATGGATGATATTGTACGTGAGGGCGAGGCCGTGCTGCGCACCGTAGCAGAGCCGGTGGGGCTGCCCCTGCAGGCCAGGGATCAAGAGACACTGCAGTGCATGATGCAGTTTTTGAAGAACAGCCAGGACCCGGAGCTTTCCGCCAAATACAAGCTGCGCTCCGGTGTAGGGCTGTCGGCGAACCAGATTGGACTGTCACTGCGGATGTTCGTGATGTACCTGATGGATGAGAAGGGCAATATTGTGGAGCATGCCTGGGTGAATCCCAAGATTATCAGCCATTCGGTAGCGATGGTGTATTTGCCGGAAGGCGAGGGCTGCTTGTCCGTTGACCGCCCGGTGCATGGCTTTGTGCCGAGATACAATTCCGTGAAGGTGAAGGGCTATGATATCAGCGGCAAGGAGGTCGTCATGAAGTTCAAGGGCTACCAGGCTATTGTGGTGCAGCATGAAATCGACCATCTGGACGGGATTATGTTCTACGACCGGATTAATAAAGAGAATCCTTTTAAGCTCCCCCAAGGCATTGAGGTCCACAGTCTTTACGATCAGAAAGACAAATGAACCTGATGCGCTTGCTTAAGCCGCTGTCCTCCGGATGGCGGTTTTTAAAAATATATAGAATTTATATGCTTTACGCTATATACTATCTTATTTCTCGCTGAAACACGCCGTCCTCTAAAAGGCGGCGAAACCGTTCCCACTTGTTGTTACAGGAAATTAGGAAATTCTTTTTTCCGGGGATAAATTGTATATAAAGTTGGATATAAATTGAAATGCGTGGTAGCCGGGCTGAGCTTGTGGATTGTGCTTTGCAGGGGGAATATCGAAATTAGAGTGCTAACCGAGATCACGATGGCAGGGAAGTGGAGTAAAATGAAGTGAAGTGGAATGAGGTAACCTAAACGGACATTAAAGCTTCCGGTATAGGGAATGTGGGAAAGAGTAGATTTAATTTCAGTGTATCCCTGAGTGGGGAGAATGAAGATTGAGCTTGAAAATAACTGCGCCGCAGACGGTTACGCTTGAAGCCCGTTTCCAGAAATATACAGAATCATGCTGCCGGCCACGGGAGAACTCTAATCATATTTTTGCTGCTGAACATGTCCCGGCCTGTATTTTTTACAGTTAGAAAGGCTTGCAAATCTGTGTTTTTAAAGGTGGATTGTATGCTGTACTGTAAAAGATGCTGGATAACCGCCTATAACACGATAACAACACTTAGCTCAATGAAAAACGGTGCCGCACACTAAGAATACAATTCCAGCTATAGAGCAAAATGATGTAAAGTTACCAGCTGCAGTAAAACAGGCAGGCACAAGGAGAGTATATGGAGAGTAATGCCAATGCACTGACGGTTATTTTTATCATACTGGCGCTTGTAATTATCGGAGTGTTCTTTTACAGAATTCGAAAAGGCACATTCCGTGAGCACCTGATGGCAGAGGCGGCAATTGCCATAAGCTTTGTTGTCGTATCCATTGCCGCTGCCGATATGGCATTTGCTGTGCGGATACTTGCACCTGCGGCGGTTGCCGCGATGTTCGAGTACGGGCGCAGGAAAAGCGGCTGAGGCCGTAACATTAACTAGCGGGAGGCATTAGCGATGGGCTGGAGCAGAGTTCCCATAAGGGGGATGCAGAACGGGTACAATGATGAAGCGAAGCGGATTGACGAGCAAATTCTGAGGCTGTTCCGGGAGCGAAAGGCCGCTTCAGGAGGCAAGGGGCTATTTCCTGATATGGAGACGATAGAGAAGTGGGCCTCTGAGCTTGAACTGGAGGTTGCCGAGATCACATTTATTCTGAGCAACCTAAATGAGGCACGGCCAAGACGGCATATCTGGGAAGAACCCGGTATCCTGCTTGGCGTACTGCCGATTATGAAAACAACGCTGGAAGGCGATGCCGAATACACCCTGACCCATGCCATGCAGTATGAGAAGCTTAGCATAGTTACGCTTGAGATTAAATATTTGAAAGAGACAGTGGGACATGTCCATCTGGACCCCCGGCTCACCCTCTCGGTTCTGGGAGCTGCGGAATACGAGGTTGATAGCCACAGTGGAAATGGCGGAGGCGCGCATCTTAATCTGCAGTTTAGAGTTGCCCCTCCCCTTCCGCAGGATATCGGTTCTATCCAGCTTTCACTAGTGCCGGGGAGCAGCAGATTTATAGGCCCCAGATATGAAGAGGTAGTGCTCGAGCAGCCGGTTGCCTTCGAATAAGCGGGTTCCGGCAAGAAATATAAGCACTCTATAGGCATAAAATAACCCGCTGCAGATTGCCGCAGCAGGTTCGGATTAGGGCACAGAGCTTATTTCTCCGCGGCCATGGCCTGGAAGGAAGCTTCCGCCGCTAGCAGCGTGGCGTCAATATCGGCATCGGTATGCGCGGTGGTCAGGAACCAGGCTTCATACTTGGACGGGGCCAGATTGATGCCGCGGTTCAGCATGTGGCGGAAGAAGCTGGCGAACAGCTCGCCGTCCGTATCCTGCGCTTCATCATAATTGGTCACCGGATGATTGCAGAAATGGGTGGAGAACGCGCCGCGGACCCGGTTGATGGTCAGCGGGATGCCATGGCGGTCAGCGGAGGCCTGCAGCCCTTCGGTCAGGCGGACCGCCAGCCGCTCCAGCTCGTCGTAGACGCCTTCGGCGCTCAGCACTTCCAGGCAGGCGATGCCTGCGGAGATGGAGGCAGGATTACCCGCCATGGTACCGGCCTGGTAGGCCGGGCCGAGCGGAGCGACCTGCTCCATCACATGCTTGCGGCCGCCGTAAGCGCCGATCGGCAAGCCGCCTCCGATGATTTTGCCGAGTGCGGTCAGGTCGGGGATAATGTCCTCGTGATTATCGAGGCCCGCGTAGGTTTGTGTAGAGCCGTAATGGAAACGGAAGGCGGTGATGACCTCATCGTAAATGACGAGTGAGCCGTTGCCGTGAGCCAGCTTGCAGAGCCCTTCAAGAAAGCCCGGCCGGGGCATAACCATGCCGAAGTTGCCGACAATTGGCTCTACCATTACAGCGGCGACATCCTCGCCCCATTTGTCCAGCGCTTCACGCAGCGCGGCCAGATCATTGAAGGGAACTGTAATTACTTCCCGGGCGATGCTGGCAGGTACACCGGCACTGTCCGGTATGCCGAGAGTGGATGGACCCGAGCCTGCGGCTACCAGCACCAGGTCGGAATGGCCGTGATAGCAGCCGGCGAATTTGATGATCTTGCTGCGCTTCGTATATGCGCGGGCTACCCGGATCGTGGTCATAACGGCTTCAGTGCCGGAGTTGACGAAGCGTACTTTATCCATCGAAGGGATAGCCTCTTTCAGCATCCTGGCCAGCTTGATTTCAAGCTGTGTCGGTGTACCGTACAGCAGTCCGTTCTCAGCCGCCTTTGTAATCGCTGCTGTAATATGGGGATGGGCGTGGCCGGTAATGATCGGCCCGTAGGCAGCCAGATAATCTATGTATTCATTGCCGTCTTCATCCCAGAAGCGGGAGCCTCCGGCGCGTTTCATGAAGACAGGAGCGCCGCCGCCCACGGCTTTGAAGGAACGCGAGGGGCTGTTGACGCCTCCAACTATATGCTGCAGGGCTTCCTCATATAAATGCTCAGATGTGGTACGGTTCATAGTTAATCATCCTTTCAGGGTAGTGGCACAGGGAAAGGGCGAACCGCCGGATTCATCCGCTGTTCGCCCGCCGGAGTGCCAAGCATAGGTTTATTATAGAAGTGCGCCCGCTGAAGCGGATGCGTCCCTGGTTGGGAGCAGCCAAGACGCTTCTTCCAAGGAAATGAAATGGCGGCCTGTTTAATTATTCCCGGCACTGGCGGAAGGACTGCTGCCGGAAGAAGTTTCCGGTGATGGGGAAGGCTCGGGACCAGCCAGCGTATTCTGAACGAACTGCTTCAGCTTGTCCTCACTGCTGATGCCAATTACGGCAGAACCGCCGCCTGTCGTCTCTTCGGTGAGCAGATTCATCGGCGGAATCTGCTCGCTGCCGCCCATGGTGCTGTCATAGCCGACAGTGGCCAGCTTCCACATATCATTGATATCCAGGTTGGTATCGATATAAGGGGTAACCTGGGACAGGATCGCAGGCAGCTTAATAATGGAAGTAGTGCTGATCACCTTGTCCGCTACGGCCTTAAGGAAGCCGCGCTGGCGTTCCGTCCGGGTGAAGTCGGAGGTGGCATCGTGACGGAAACGCACATATTGCAGCGCCATGCTGCCGTCGAGATGCTGGAAGCCTTTTTTGAGATCAATGTCGTATTCCGGCCCGTCGGCCTTCGTCTTGTAGACCATATCCTTCTCGACCTCGTAATCGACGCCGCCGACGGCATCCACCAGCTTGATGAAGCCCTGGAAGTCGGTATAGACATAATATTGAATCGGAATGCCGAGCAGGTCGCTGACCGTCTGCATTGCCGTGTTGGGTCCGTGGGTAATCGCTGTATTGATACGTTCTTTGCCATACTCGGGAATAGCTACGTAGGTATCACGGAGAATAGAGAACACATAGAACTTCTTCTTGACCGGGTCAAGAGAGGCGACCAGCATCGTATCGGAGCGTGGAACTTCGCCCTTCGTCACCCCGCGCGCATCGACACCCATAAGCAGGATATTAACCGGCTCTGTGCCTTCCCACTCAGGAGGCTGAACGCTTTCGGCTGAAGGAGAAGGGAGTGCTGCAAACGGTGAATCTTCTCCAGTCTTGTGGAGATTGTCCAACTGGCTGTAGATGGCGGTGAAATAATAAACAGCTCCGCCGGTAATCAGGAGAAGTAGGATTGCCAGAGTCCAGAGCAGCGGTTTCTTCTTGGATTTACCGGCTTTTGCGTGCCGTTTCTTTCTTGGTGGCATTTCGTTCTTCCTTTCGCATTCACATTCTCTACATTATAATTTCTTTTAGGAATACAAGCAATTTCAGAATATACATCCATATAATTAAGGAGCGGACTAAATGAACGAACTCAAGATCGGACAAGAAGTGCCGGATTTCACCCTTCCTGCTTCTACAGGACAGAATATCAGCTTAAGCGACTACCGGGGCCGCAAGGTAGTGCTGTATTTTTATCCGAAGAATATGACGCCCGCCTGCACGCAGGAGGCTTGTGAATTTCGTGATGCCGGGGACCCGATTGCCCGGGGAAATGCAGTGCTGCTGGGAATCAGCCCGGATAGCCTGGCTTCGCATGCGAAGTTCATAGCCAAGAACAGTCTGCCTTTTCCGCTGCTGTCCGATGAGGAGCATGCCGTAAGTGAATTATTCGGAGTCTGGCAGCTCAAAAAGCTGTATGGCAAGGAATTCATGGGCATTGTACGCTCCACCTTTCTTATAGATGAGCAGGGCATCCTGGTCAAAGAATGGAGAAAAGTCCGGGTGAAGGGCCATGTCGAAGCCGTATTGGGAGAAATCATGAAATAATTAAGTATGATAGTTGTTAATTGCAATTGTCTGTTACATTTTTAACAGCTTTAATAAGGCGCTCTCATGATATAGTTGCCTCATATTACTTCAAATTTGGAGCAAGGCTTGGTGATAATGGCATGATGATGCTGCGTATTGGGCTGGACGTCGGATCAACTACGGCCAAATTGGTTGTTATGGAACGTGAAACGGTTGTATATCAGGATTATGTGAGACATTTTAGCGATATAAAAAAAGCTGCACTGTCCCTTCTGTCCGATGTGCGGGACAGGTTTCCGAATAGCGAGGCAGCTCTGACTGTGAGCGGCTCCTCTGGTTTGTCCCTCTCGAAGCTTGGCGAAGTCCCTTTTGTTCAGGAAGTCATTGCCTGCACCAAGGCGATCAGCGAGCTGATTCCGCAGTGCGATACGGCGATTGAACTGGGCGGCGAGGACGCCAAGATTATCTATCTCAGCGGCGGCATCGAGCAGCGGATGAACACAGCCTGCGCAGGCGGCACGGGAGCGTTCATCGATCAGATGGCTTCCCTGCTGCAGACAGATCCGGCGGGTCTGAATGCCCTGGCTGAACAACATGAGCGGATCTATCCCATCGCATCCCGGTGCGGTGTGTTTGCCAAAAGTGATGTGCAGCCGCTGCTTAATGAAGGCGCCCGCCGGGAGGATGTGGCGGCCTCGATTTTTCAGAGCATTGTCAACCAGACGATCAGCGGACTGGCCTGCGGCCGCCCGATCCGGGGGCGGGTAGCCTTCCTGGGGGGACCGCTGACCTTCCTGCCCGCGCTGCGGCAGCGTTTTGCGGAGACGCTTGGACTGAACGAAGGCGATGTGCTGTTTCCGGAGCGTTCACAGTATTTTGTCGCCATCGGTTCTGCATTGTCGCAGACTGATCCGCTGGTTCTGCCCCTGTCCGGCTGGATGGCCCGGCTGGATGCCGTGGATTTCTCTGCCGACCGGGCCGAGGATGCCGAGCTGCAGCCGCTGTTCGCAGCGCCGGAGGATCTGAAGCAGTTCCGGCTCCGCCACGGCCGGGCGGCAGCGCCGCGTTCTGAACTGGATACGTACCGCGGTCCCTGTTATCTGGGAATTGATGCCGGATCTACTACAACCAAGCTGGTCATTACCGGCTCCTCGGACGAAATCCTTTATACCTTTTATGGAAGCAACAAAGGCAATCCGCTGCAGTCCGTCAGCGATGCCCTGAAGGAGATTTACCGGATTTTGCCGGAAGGCTGCCATATTGCCGGTGCGTATGCAACCGGTTATGGCGAAGGGCTGGTCAAAGCGGCGCTTCGTACCGACGGGGGCGAAGTGGAGACCGTAGCCCATTACAAGGCAGCCTCCAAGTTCATGCCGGAGGTCGATTTCATTCTTGATATCGGCGGACAGGATATGAAATGCATCAAGATCCGCGGAGGCGCCATCGACAGCCTGATGCTGAACGAAGCCTGCTCGGCGGGCTGCGGTTCCTTCCTGGAGAGCTTTGCGTCCGCGCTGGAGCTGGACATCGTTGAATTTGCCGCAGCGGCCCTGGAATCAAGAGAGCCGGTGAATCTGGGCTCGCGCTGCACGGTCTTTATGAATTCCAAAGTGAAGCAGGTTCAGAAGGAAGGCGCCTCTCTGGCCGATCTGTCGGCCGGGCTGGCTTATTCCGTGATCAAGAATGCGCTGCAGAAGGTCATCAAGATCCGCAATCCCGAGGATCTGGGCCGCAATATCATTGTGCAGGGCGGCACGTTCTATAATGAAGCCGTGCTCCGCGCCTTCGAGCTGCTGACCGGAAGAACTGTAGTCAGACCGGATATCGCCGGCGTAATGGGCGCCTATGGCTGTGCGCTGATTGCCAGAGAGCATGCCGGCCTTGACGGATTCAGCACGCTGCTCGGGCCGGAAGAACTGGAAGCCTTCAAATATGAGGTGTCACCGGGCCGCTGCGGCCGCTGCGCCAATAACTGCGCGCTGACGATCAGCCGTTTCCCTGACAAGAGCTTCCATGTTACGGGCAACCGCTGCGAACGCGGGGCCGGAACCAAAAAAGAGAAGAATAACCTGCCAAACCTGATGCAGTATAAATATGAACGTTTCTTTGATTATGAGGGGCTGCCTGAGGAACAGGCGGAGCGGGGCACGGTCGGCATTCCGCGGACCATGAACATGTTCGAGAACTATCCGTTCTGGCACACCTTCTTCACCGCACTGCGCTACCGGACCGTGTTGTCGCCGAAGTCCAGCAAGAAGCTCTACGAGAGCGGAATGGATACGATTCCATCGGAATCCATCTGCTACCCGGCGAAGATGGCTCATGGACATGTGCAGAGCCTGCTCGGCAAGGGCGTGGATTTCATTTTTTATCCGGCAGTGGTGTATGAGAAGAAGGAGGACGACGCGGCGCAGAACCATTTCAATTGCCCGGTGGTGGCCTCCTATCCTGAAGTGATCCGCAATAATATGGATGGACTGAAAGAGAAGGGCATTCCGCTCGTCAGCCCGTTCCTGACCTTCGATGATATTCCGGCGCTGACCAGAGTTCTGGTGAAGACCTTCATGGATATCCCTAAGGAAGAGATTGCCGCTGCTGTGCAGACGGGGCTGGCCGAAGCCGACCGCGCCAAAGATGATCTGCGGAACAAAGGGGAAGAGACGCTGGAATTTCTTACCCATAGCGGCACCAAAGGAATTCTGCTCTGCGGCCATCCCTATCATGCCGACCCTGAGATCAACCACGGCATTGCTGAAATGATTACGGGCATGGGCCTGGCTGTGCTGACCGAGGATTCGGTCTGCCATCTGGACCGCAGTGAGGGGGATGTGGGGGTAGTCAACCAGTGGACCTATCACGCCCGGATGTACCGTGCGGCCCGTCTGGCCGCCAGCAGAAATGATCTGGAGCTGGTGCAGCTCACCTCCTTCGGCTGCGGCATTGATGCCATTACTTGCGATGCCGTTCAGGAAATTATGGAGCGCAACAACAAGGTGTACACCTTGATCAAGATTGATGAGATCAGCAATCTGGGTGCGGCTCGCATCCGGCTGCGGTCGCTGCTCGCGGCCATGCGCGAGCGGGAGAAGGGGGAAGTGGAGCCTCAGATTCTGTATAAGAAACAGGCCAATGTGCCGTTTACGAAGGAAATGAAGGAAACCTATACCATTCTGGCTCCGCAAATGTCGCCGATCCATTTCGAGCTGTTCGAACGGGTCTTCCGTGATGCCGGATACCGGCTCAAAATTCTGGAAAGCACCGGACCGAAGGAAACGGAGGAAGGTCTCAGATATGTGAACAATGACGCCTGCTATCCGGCAATTGTCACGATTGGGCAAATGCTGTCGGCGCTTAAGAGCGGAGATTACGATCCGGACCGGACTGCTGTGATCATGTCACAAACGGGAGGAGGCTGCCGGGCCACCAATTACATTTCACTGCTGCGCAAGGCGCTGAAGGATTCCGATCTGGGGCAGATTCCGGTGATTTCGCTGAATGCCTCGGGAATGGAGAACCAGCCTGGCTTCCGCATCAGCCTGAAGCTGGCTAACCGGCTGATTGCGGCAGCTTGCTACGGTGATCTGATGATGCGTCTGCTGCACCGCTTCAGACCCTATGAGGTCATTCCGGGCAGCGCACAGGCTTTGTTCCGCAAGGGAATGGATCGCTGCAAGTCCAGTCTGTCCACCTTTTCGTTCCGTGAATACAAGCGGCTGACCCGTGAGATTGTTGCCGAATTCAGCCAGCTGCCGGTGATCAAGACCGTTAAGCCGCGAGTGGGGATTGTAGGAGAAATCCTGATCAAATTCCATCCTGACGCCAACAACCACATTATTGAAATGATTGAAGCGGAGGGCGGCGAAGCGGTGATGCCGGATTTCCTGGATTTCATTTTCTATTGCGTCTACAATCCGATTTACAAAGCCGAGCAGTTCGGCAAAAGCAAAAAGCTTGGCTATATTAATCCGATGCTGATCTCCTATCTGGAAATTTACCGCAAACCCGTCAAGGTGGCGCTGGAGGAAGCCGGACTGGCCAAGGGGCGTGAGAACATCTATGGTCTCGCGGAGAAGGCCAGCCGCCTGGTCTCTGTGGGCAATCAAATGGGCGAAGGCTGGTTCCTGACGGCGGAAATGATGGATTTGCTGGACAACGGGGTCAACAATATTGCCTGCATCCAGCCTTTCGCCTGCCTGCCGAATCACATTACCGGGCGCGGAATGATTAAAGGGCTGAAGGATCTGTATCCCGGCGCCAATATTGCCGCCATAGACTATGATGCCGGCGTCAGTGTCGTGAACCAGGCCAACCGGATCAAGCTGATGATGTCCATCGCCAGCGGACTGGACAGCAGCGGTCCTCCAGCTCCCCTACAAGTAAAAACAGGCGGCAAAGTGAAGCCTGTGGCGGTGGGCAGCATCCGGAGCGGACTATAGAAAGACGCCTTTATATCCGAAGAGTGTATCCTGGGCAATCAGGGGACACTCTTTATTTTTTTGCTGCGGATAAGGTATGTAAGCTGGGGATGAGTTTAAATGCGTGGTAATCGTGCTGAACCTGCGGGTTTTAATGTTATGCAGGAGGAAGCGCAGAATTAAGGGGGGGGGGGCTAAACGGAATCGCGGGGACGGGAAAGTGAAGTGGAATTAGTGAACTTACATGGACTGAAAAGCTGCGGCAGAGGGAACAGCGGGAAAAAGTAAATTTAATTTTAGCGTATCTGCCTGTAAGAGGGCGAAACGGATGAAATAGATATCCCATTTCCCACTAACGCAGGCGAAAATGGGGATATGGTGAGAATTAGGTGCCCTTTTTCCACTTGGGCTTCCGGCCGGTTTCAGCAGACAGCTTAAACCTGAAATCCATAACGGCTACGCTGTCCGGCAAAGGACGGCATAGCCGTTTTGTTCAGATAATTTATCCTGAGTTTCGAAAGTGAATGGAACAAATCAAGATCGGACAATAGAGCTTTTTAGATGATTGTGGATACTTACTTTCGAAATTCAGGTTTATAGGTTTTGGGGGAAGCGAAGCTTACCCGTTATTTCACGGCTGCGCTGTAAATGAAAGAATGGATCGGGACTTCGGCCAAGCAAACTGCGGTATTGCGTTGGCCGCAGCGGGGAGGTAGAGGGAATCAAAGGCAGAAGTACCTTTGAATTCGCCCGAAGCCGGCTGGACGAGGGAATCAAAGGCAGAAGTGCCTTTGAATTCGCCCGAAGCTGGCTGGACGGTGGAATCAAAGGCATAAGTACCTTTGAATTCGCCCGAAGCTGGCTGGACGGTGGGATCAAAGGCAGAAGTGCCTTTGAATTCGCCCGAAGCTGGCTGGACGTTGGAATTAAAGGCAGAAGTACCTTAAAATCCGCCCGAAGCCGGCTGGACGGTGGAATCAGCGCGAAATGATTTTTCTCCTCCCCAGTGAAATGGCAGCATTCTTATATAGAGCGCCGATAGCGTCTTTCTTGTGGAGAGGGACCAGTCCTGCGAGTGTATTGTATCTGTTATTTCTGCAGCTTCAGCTTGATGCGCATAGCTTTATTCAGATGAATAAAGTTATGTCTTGTCGCAGGCATGAGCACCAGGCCGGCGATGGTTTTGCCTGCCCAATAATCGATCAGCCATTGTTCCGATTGTTGGACTGCGCCGTCTTCGGTCAGCCTGCGGATCTGTGCAGCACCGGGCTTGTTCCGGAACTGTCCGGGCTGGAGTCCGGCAATGCTCGACCGCGTCCGGGCTGCAGCAGCCTGGCGGTAGGCGCGCAAGGCTCTGATCTTAACCGCAGCACTGAACGCGGCAATGTCCTCTCCGCTCATGCCATTTCCGGAGTGAATGAAAGGAGAGCGCAGCTTACCCGCGAACTGGCCTGCATGGAGGACCTGTTCACTACCTGCGACGAGGATATTCATCGTGATGTCCTCAACCCGGGCGCAGTGCCAGATATGCCATAAGATCGAATTGATGCTGCCTGGCGTATGTACGGATAGCTGCGCATGGTTTCCTCACGCAAATCCTTCAACAGCTCTCTTCATGGGTGGGCTGATCCGGATTGGGGCAAGGTGAAGCGTACAGGCAGGCATGCAGCTTCAGGAACAGGGCTGCGGCATTAGTATGCTCTTCCGGCTTTGTAATGATGCCAGTCAGTTGCTTATGTCCGGCACCCCAGCTTTTCCGTGCTCCAAGATTCATAAGAGTTAACCGCCTTCACTTAGTTACAAGATATCTTCTAAATTATAAAGTAAATCCCAAAACTGGACGTTTTTTTGCTGTGTCTGTTTTGCGGCAGATGACCAAACTAAGATGATAAATGTGCTGCAAATATAATTTCTGAAATTTTCAGTAAGTTATTGACTAATAAATAGGTAAATAGTAAAATAGTTCGCATGCGAAGTATTATGTTTTGGAGTTCAGGGAGGTGATGGATGTTGGAGGATAAAGAGCAGCAGTTGGATGAGATCTTTTCTTCATTCCGCTGTATCATCCATAATTTTCAGCAGCTGATGTGGAAGGATGCCGAAGAACTCAACATTACATCTACCCAGTTAATGGTCTTGCGCAAATTGGCTGCATATCCCAATGTGGGGATCACGGAGCTTGCGGACCTGCTGCATTTGGGGAACAGCGCCGCTAGCGGTGTAGTTGACCGGATGGTGAAGGCCGGGCTGATAACCAGACAACGCTCGGAGAGCGACAGACGTATATTTAAGCTGGCAATGACCGAGAAAGGCCAGGAGATCAGGGAAAAAAGCAAACAGTCGCTCAGAAGCCATCTGGAGCCACTCGCGAATATTCCGGCGGAGGATGCCAAAGAACTGCTCCGGCTGCATGGCGAAATCATCAAAATTTTGGAACAAGGGAGAAAATAAAAAGCTATGAGCACAATAACTGCTAACGCTGCCGCGCCGTCCAAGACGATACGCAGAGGCCCGATCATTGCGGCCCTTCTGATCGGCGCGTTCGTGGCGCTTCTGAATCAGACACTGATGAATGTTGCGCTGCCCAAAATGATGGAGGACCTCAAGATTGCTGCCAATACGGCGCAATGGCTGACAACGGGCTTCATGCTCGTTAACGGCGTACTTATTCCAATCAGTGCCTATCTGGTGGAGAAGTTTACGACCCGTCAATTATTTACTACCGCAATGATGCTATTTTCCGTAGGAACGCTGGTTTGTGCTATAGGGACCGGGTTTGAGATGGTTATGGTCGGCAGAGTGATTCAGGCTGTCGGCGCAGGTATTCTGATGCCGCTCATGAACATTGTGTTCCTGCGCATCTTCCCGATTGAAGAGCGCGGCAAAGCGATGGGCCTTATGGCAGTCGCGATGATCTTCGCCCCGGCTGTTGGGCCTACGCTGTCCGGCTGGGTAGTTCAAAATTACTCCTGGCGGGTGCTGTTCTACATTGTTCTGCCGCTGGCCATTTTCTCAACGCTGCTTGGCATGAAGACAATGCAGAATGTCGGAAAGCTGACCTCGCCCGGACTGGATAAAATGGGTGTAGTCCTGTCCACGCTTGGTTTTGGCGGATTGCTGTATGGCTTTAGTGACGCCGGAACAGACGGCTGGAACAGCGCGACTGTATATGCCTGCCTGATTCTGGGCGTTGTCGCCTTGGCTCTGTTTGTATGGCGTGAGCTAACAACCGACAAGCCGCTGCTGGAGTTCCGTATTTTCCGGTACAATATGTATTCATTGACCACGGTAATCAACATTATCGTTACGATGGCACTGTATTCCGGTATGATCCTGCTGCCGATTTATTTGCAGACGATTCGCGGCTTTACACCGATGGAGTCGGGACTGATGCTCCTGCCGGGCGCAATCCTGATGGGCATAATGTCTCCGATCACAGGGATTATATTTGATAAAATCGGCGCAAGATGGCTGTCCGTCATCGGTCTGGTTATCACGACCGTCACCACCTGGGAGTTCAGCCAGATTACCCATACAACTACCTATACCCACCTGATTTTGACTTACACGGCGCGGATGTTCGGGATGTCCATGCTGATGATGCCAATCGTTACCGCAGGTCTGAACCAACTGCCGCAGCGTTTGGCCTCACATGGTACAGCAATGTCCAATACGCTGCGGACCGTAGGGGGAGCACTGGGTATGGCGCTGTTCGTCAGCCTGATGACCAACCGGACGAAGAGCAACATTACGGAAGCCGTGACGAGCGGGGCTGTATCGCAGACCGACAAGACGGCAATGCTCAAGCTTACGCAGGATGCAACGATCAACGGGATTACCCATGCGTTTACCGTGGCTACCTGGGTAACGGTGGTTGCCCTGGTGCTGGCGTTGTTCATCAAGAAAACCTCGCCGCAGCCTGACTTCCTGAAGACGGAAGATACAGAGCCGGTGCAGCCGCAACAGGCTAAGTCACAGCAGGCTTAAGGCAAAATGAACAGAGTTATGTTTACGATCGGGAGAGTCTGGCGGTTGCAACGGACCGTGAGGCTCTTATTTGTACTGAAAGTCCATTTTTCGAAAGCTAACGGACTCCAAGGTCCTTATTATGAGGACTTTTGCCTCACATCCACCTGCCAAAGCCATACTGCCCACTTAATTCTCGTACTCCAGGGGTGACTATTACTGTTATTAGCTGATTTCGGAGCGTTCCCTGTCACCTTAAAAACAATCTTTTCTCCCGTTTTAACTCCGTACTTCACATCCGATCACTATTTCGCCACGTCAAATAGTAGTCCCATGCCACACTGCCATTGTTGTTATACAGAACGCATTTGAACCTAAGAATCTAGTCTTAAACGCAGAAACTCCGGTTTCTTGTGTATGCCCACTTGGATCACTATAAATCAACGGATTATTGCTTACATACGTATACTGATTCAAACTCGGCGGATTATCAATCTGCCCCTCATAAGTATCTTCGTTGACAGCGAGAACACGGTAACCGGAGTAAAAACAGGTCTCTTTGATTTAAGATCTGCCTATGATCTTATGACTCTGGTGTGGGTTTTACAGCCGGGCTGGATTTGACGCTTATGGGTTTGCAGCGTAAAAACGCCAAGGATCTCTGCAGCATCAGTTGGATTTATTTTCATAAAAATATCTATTCTAGCAGGGGGATATAGCTTGTTGTTGAATACTAATATTTATACTAATAGCGGATAGAAGTAGGTTCGCGTCTACCGTCATTTCAGCATGGGAAATGTAAGGGGGATTTATTGTGAAAAGTAAAATATTACCAATGAAACGGCAGGATTTATTTGCTACTTACAACATAGATGCAAGTTTTCTTTCAATGGCACTGGCCTACGAATCGACAGAACCTTGGATATACGGAAATTTTATTCAAATTAAAGGATTTAAGGGTAATCCTCAATCTTATTTTTATGAATGTCAGCATAACCGGGATACCCCTTTTTTTCTTGTACAGAGATTAGGTAAAGATCTATTAAATACAAAATGGAAAGATATAATCCAGTTTATTATCGAATGTATCGATCTGAATTATTACATCCTTATGATGATTAACAAAAGTTACTTATCGGTTTACCAAAATACATATTATAAAGATTATCTTCATGATATTTTTATTTATGGCTATGATCTAGAGCAAGAAATAATCTATTTTGCCGGCAGTGCATTAAACGGTAAGTACTCCATGACCTCCTGCTCCTTTGAAGAGTTCCGAACTGCGTATGTTCAGTCCGATAAAGACGGTTTGTTTGATTGGTTATATGGAATTGTTCTATATCAATACCGTAATACAGAAATGCATAAGGTTAATCCTGATTTGCGACTCCAGATCAAAACATTGCTTACACATTATATCGAGAGCACACATATGTGTTTGTTTGATTTTAGTACAACTGCCCACTATGACCGGGAACAATTGCTGTTTGGGTTCGATGTATACCGTAATTTAATAGATTATATAAATAAAGGCGGTTTTGAACAGCTGGATATCCGCCCCTTCAGCTTGTTTCTTGATCATAAAAAAATAATGCTTCAAAGATTTAAGTACTTCAATTCAAATCAATATATTGAAGAACAAAACATTGACCTTGGATCTCTTGTAGAGAATGTGCAGCTGGCAGAAATACATTGGGTGCTGGCTCTCCGTTACAATCTAACGAAAGAAGAAAAAATAAAAGAAAAAATAATCGAACATCTGAGCCGATTTATGGAAAAAGAGTACGAAGTGTACAGCCGGATCATTTCAATTCTTTGAAAAGAGTACTCTTCTATATGATATTACAGATATACTGCTCTGAAATACATATTAAGGGATTTAATGGCTTTGGTTATAATATATTTTAAAAAAATATATTATATTGATGGGAGAAGACAAATGGGTTATAACACAGAATGGTATAAAGATATTCCCGTTTCCATTAATAATGCTTTTGGTGATCCGTTTACAGAAGTACAGATTGACGATACCATTGCCAAGATCAACAGTCTGAAAAATCACAATGCCCCCTATAGCGTTATTACCAAAGCAGTTCTTACAGATGAGCATTACAGCAAACTGAAGAACATCGAGAAAACAGACCGAATGGTAGTTATGTATTCGCTTACAGGTCTGACGAAGGAGGATATTCATTTAATGAAAGGTTGAAGACAATTGAACAGTTAAGTAAATGTTTTGGACATGTAATTATTTTGGTAAGACCTATTATCCCGGGAAGAAACGACCAGTACAAGAATCTTGAAAGAATTGTGGATGTAGCGAAAAACACCTCAGGCAGGCTGATTACCGGAGCGATTCACGATGAATTCAAAAGAAAAAATGTGAACGAAAATGTAAAAGAGCGGCTGGTAGAGTTATGTGTGAAAAACGGCGTTAGATATTTTCATAAATCAAGCTGTGCGGCTGCGGAAATCACGAATAGCAGATGCTGGATGCATGATTTGGACCGTCCGGTAAATCTTGATGTAGTAAAGCGGTTAGGCTATGAGTTTACTCTGGTAGATGGACGAGTATGCCTGAGATATGCAACGGTTGGGGACTTGAACTTTATTAGAATGATTACGAAATCATATATTCTGACAGAGAATTTCTTAACCGGTTACAATTTGCTGTCAATAAGCAATGAGGATTATAAATATGAGGTTTCCTCAAGCTGGTATTCCTGGAGCACCAACACCTTTTGTGAAATCAATTGTGATTATTGCATTATTCACTCGATAGAATATTTGGACAATGAGTGCGAAATAGGTGTGAATCCAAGCCAGATTGAATTGAATTCGCAGAAGGCTGCGGACATGTTTAGAGACTATTCGCTTAAGATGAAAAAAGGGAAATTTGTATCTCAATCGATCGACAAACAACTGGGTTACAATGATGTTCGCAAAACTCAATTATGCACAGCATATGCCTATAGCTGACAATCAATAATGAGGGGATGTGCTCTATGCTTGCTTTACATAATGGATATGGATTTGGGAAAGCGCATTTTTGGACCGGAGACCATTCAATTGCTGAAACGGATACCGTACTTGTTATCGGCAGATATTATAATGAAGGAGAATTTTGTAAAAAAATTAAGCATATCAGAGGAATTATTGCTGAGCATATAAACGAAACCTCGCATCTGCTTATACTAGCGAAGGCATATGATATACCCGTTATAATAGCGGATTTGTCCGAAATTAACAGCATCAGCGGCGGATGCAATGTATTTATGGAGGCGGCAGCGGAGGCACCGGGATTTGAAATATGCCGCGAAGAAACGATGCCGGCTGCCTACAGGAAGAAGTATGACATTTACTTAATGAATAAACAGCAAAAGCTATACTTAAAAGATGTCCAATGTATAAGTCCGGAAGGCAAGCATACCAAAATTGTTGCGAATATAGTGATTCCGGAGGAAGTGCATCGTGTGGCAGAAACAGGCGGGGAGGGAATCGGTGTATTTAGAACCGAATTTCTGTTCTTGAACCGCTCTGAATTGCCGAATGAAGAAGAGCAGTTTATGAGCTATAAATATGTGGCGGAACATATGGGGAATAAACCGGTTATGATCAGAACTATCGACGTAGGCGGCGATAAGAAAATCGATTATCTGAACGTGGAGAAAGAAGAGAATCCTTTTTTGGGCTGCCGTGGAATAAGATTCAGTCTGCAAAATCCGGTTATTTTCAAACAGCAGCTAAGAGCGATATTAAGAGCAAGCGCGTTTGGCGAAGTGGGCATTTTGTTGCCTATGGTGACTGTCTTAGAAGAGGTTTTGGAATCCAAAGCCATAATTCAAGAGTGTAAACAAGAGCTGGACCGGGAATGCCTTCCGTTTCACGATGTGAAGATTGGAATCATGGTCGAGGTTCCGGCAGTGGCCTACAATATTCATAAATTTGCTAAACATGCAGACTTTTTCAGCATCGGTACGAATGATCTGATTCAATATTTTTACGCGGCAGACAGAACCAATTACAAAGTAGCTTACTCGAATCAAACACTGACCGAAGATATTTATGGTTTGATCCAACATGTTATCGAGGTTGCGCATGCCAATCATATTCCTTGTGCGGTTTGTGGAGAGATCGCTGCAAAGCCTGATGCTATAAAGAAATTACTGGAATTTCAAATTGATGAACTCTCAGTCTCGACATCGTTAATTTTGGAAACAAAGGAAAGCGTGCTGGGTACTTATGAGGGATTAACAACTTCAAGCGCGGCAGGAGGCAAATAAATGGTGCAATCCAAAGAGTGGCAATGGGAAATCGTTAAGGATACGATATGGCTTGAGCCGTCTGAAGAAAGCCGCTTTTACTGTGAGAAATGGAAAAGGGAAGGGAGAAAGTCTCTTCTTGACATCGGGGCAGGTTTAGGACGGCATTCCATTTTGTTTGCCGTTCATCATTTTGCTGTATCTGCCGTTGATCTATCAGAGTATGCAATTAATTATTTGAATCATTGGAGCGAAAAAGAGGGGCTGAGTATTAGTACGAAGGTGTGCGATATGAAAAAGCTGCCCTTTCCCGACCAAACCTTTGACTGTATTTGGGCATATCATTCCATTTCACACACGGATAGTCTTGGCTTTGCTGAAATTCTGGAAGATGTAGAAAGGGTCTTGAAGCCCGGCGGGGAAATTTACCTGTCTCTGGCTTCCAAAGACAGCGGGAATTACAGCAAAGGGTTATTGCCGCAGCTTGACAGGAATACGATCATTAAAACGGAGGAAGGTCCGGAAAAAGGAATCCCGCACTTTTATGTAGACCTGGGTGATATTTTAACACTGTTCAAGCATTTCAAGATCGAAAGGGTCCGGCATGTTGACGACTGCTATTCCCAGGGGGAAATCACCGACAATAAACATTACTTTATCCTTGCCCGCCTGCATAAATAAGCACTTAAGGAGACTAAGATAATGTTGAAAAACACAGATGAATCGAGGACGGATAACCAGAATCCAAAAGTTATTTATAGACATACTCAAGAATACAAGTATTGTTCACAAGCCGAAATCTTGAATTCAGGAGTTGTTAAAAAGCTGAACCATGATGTTTCCTTTAATCTAACGGGTGTCTATTTATTTGAAGCCTTCCAAAAGACGGGAAAACTGATTGCCGATAAATTAGGCTGTCAAAGTAAAAAATATCCATTGCTTTTGCCGGTAGAAACCCTTGAGAAAACAAATTATTTAGCTAAATTTTCACATCAGTGTATTTTCTGCAATGAAGCAGCAGCAGATGAGATTCCTTCCCCCTCCGCATCATTAGCTAACTTAAGAGATGTACCCCATCATTTAGCACAATATGTGTTGTCGCCATCCGCTTGCTATCACATGTACCCTGACTATGAAAATTCGGTTCTGGAAGATTCGCTGAAAGTTTCTTTTGAACAAAATGTATGCCGAAATGAAGGGGAGATTAAAGAAGAAGATTCGTTCGGCCGCCTTAAAAGCTATAACGTGAGAGAAATTGTTTTTATTGGAGAGGCGGAATTTGTAAGACAACAATTGCACCAAGCCGAAGAGTTGATTAAAGAACAATTTATAGAACTTGGGTTGAGCTTTGAATTATCGCGTGCCATGGACAGTTTTGTATTCACGCAGGCAAAAATTCTGGAACGGCTTCAATTACTTCATGATCTCAAGCATGAGTTCAGAGTGCACTTGGATAAAGGCAGAAGCATTGCCGTAGCTTCCGTGAATTTTCATGATCAAAGCTTTACAAAAGCGTTCAATATTTCTAAAAAAAATGTGAAGCAACTGGTATCCGGGTGTGTCGGAATAGGAATCGAGAGAATGACGCTGGCGTATTTGGCTCAATTCGGTGTTAACAGTGAGCACTGGAGCAAGGGGATTCGTGATATGTGTGATGAGTTCATCCAATGAGCTTCTTAAAAATATCCTTTAAAAACGCCTTTGAATACAGGTGGTCAGTATTTTTCTCCACAATAAGTTCCGTGTTCTCGATCTGGATTATGATTATGCTGTGGGGATATTTGTATCGTAATAATGACGGCATGGTTGCTTACATGACACATTATACGATCGTGGCTAACTTGATCTCCCTTTTTTATTGCAGGGGGATCGCTAAGAGAATCGGTGACAGAATTTTAAATGGCCAATTTGCCCTAGACTTGTTAAAGCCTATCCAAATATTCGTAATGTCCTGGCTGCTGGAATTGGGTGAAGTGCTGGCTGCTGTAATTGTCCGGGGAATCCCCATTTGTATTGTTTATCTTAACTATATCGTTTGGGACGTTAATCTTATCCACATCCTCTTGAGCGTGCTTGCTGTGGTAAGCGGCCATATTATTTTCGTCTTATTGTATTCCATTCTAGGCTTCTTAGCGATAACTCTCTTTGATATTTGGCCTTTTCAACGATTCTTGGATGATACGATCCGATTTTTGGGCGGAGGGGTAATTCCGCTTACAATTATGCCGGATTTGGTTAGCAATATTGCTTATTTTTTGCCGTTCCAATATCTATATTCATTCCCGTTACAAATTTTATTGAATAAGTTGGATGCTCACACCATCATGAACTATTTCATCATTGAAGGGGTGTGGATCGGTGCGCTTGTGATAGGCATTATGATTGTGTATAAGGCAGTTCTGAGAAAAGTCGTAATACAAGGTGGATAATATGGAATTTATATCTTTATATTATCAATTCATCAAATATTTCATCAAAGCTAGAATGGAGTACAGAATCAGCTTTTTTAGCGGTTTTTTTTCTAACTTCTATTGTTATTTTATTACCTTTTTAAGTTTTTGGGTTATTGTCAACAATTTTGGAAGTATAGCAGGCTGGACCTTCGAGGATTTAAGCTTACTGTATGGTTTAAATCTGTTGACGTATGCTTTAGCCGGAATGTTCTTTTGGCCCGTCTTCCGCTTGGAGACAGAAGTTACATCAGGAAATTTGGACGGTTATTTAATAAGACCTTTGGGGGTAATCAGACATCTGATGTTTAAACAGTTTGGTGATACCTTCTTAGGGCAGGTAGTGGTTACGTTGCTGTTCATTGTCAGAGCCTTAATAAAAACAGATTTTCCCAAACCATTCTATTGGTATCTTTTTCTGATTTTAATTATTGTCAGCGGAGCGCTGATACAATCTGCTGCCATGATTTTTATCGGAAGCCTCTCCTTCTGGATGAACCGTTCCTCACAGTTAGGAGATATTTTATATTACGATCTTCGCAAGTTCACGGAATACCCCTTATCGATTTTTCCGGATGCGATCAAGATTATTCTGTCTACTGTAGTACCGTGGGCACTTATTTGCTATTACCCCTTGTTAATCCTCCTTAATAAAGCAAGGACACCGTTCGAATGGATTATGGGAGGAGGCGCACCCTTATGCGCGTGTATCTTGTTTTGGTTGGCGCTCGTTTTTTTCAATAAAGGACTACGTCGTTATAGCGGAAGCGGGAGTTGATATGACAGATAAAGATATTGTGATCAAAATGGAGCACGTGAATAAAGATTACAGAATAATAAAAAGAAGTGAAACCGGATTAAAGCATTTATTGTTAAGGACATATATTCAAAGCAGTGCCGTGAGAAATTTGAATATCGAGATTGAAAAGGGCGAAATAATCGGCTTCTTAGGCCCTAATGGGGCGGGGAAATCTACTACGATTAAAATGCTGTGCGGTATCCTGGCTCCGACCAGCGGAGTAATTAATGTGCTTGGCAACGATCCATTTACGAACCGCAAAAAAAATGCCTACAAAATCGGAGCGGTATTCGGGCAGCGCTCGCAGTTATGGTGGGATTTGCCGGTTTGCGACACCTTTCAATTGCTCCGTAAGATTTATAAAGTAAGCGATGATACGTATGAGGAGACGCTGCAATTATTCAAAAAGTATCTGGAATTGGACTCCATTTGGCTGCAGCCCGTCAGACAGTTAAGTCTTGGTCAAAGAATGAAAGCAGAGTTTGCTGCTGCTATTCTGCACAAACCGGAGATTCTTTTTCTTGATGAACCCACGATAGGACTTGATATCGTTGCGAAAAAGCAGATCCGCCAATTTATTAAAGAATTAAACCGGGTGTTTCAAACTACGGTCATTTTAACATCGCATGACATGAAGGATATTGAGGAATTGAGCAATCATATCATCATTATAGACAAAGGAGAGGTCATTTATAACGATACTATAGCTGCACTGAAGCAGCTGTACAATGATTCTGCGGTTTTACATATTACTTTCAAGCAGCCCATCGATACATTTCCGATGTCTGAAGCGGTGGAAGCTGAGGCTGTGGGCGACGGATGCACTTGGCGGATCAGGCATATACCCCCATTATGGTCAACTATCCGGTTGATAGATGAAGTTAACCGGCATCTGGAAATTGAAAGTTTTGAGAAAAAAACTAAAGATGTTGAAGATATTGTAAGGGAGATATATCAATATGGAATATATTACTCAAACTAAAATATGTGAAAAATTGAAACGGATTTTGAAGGATGAGAATATTGTCGGACAAGAGCACCTTGCAGATGTTTCCGTATTTGCAAATTTGATGGAGCAATATGGAATGGACTCTATGGGCCTGATCCGTTTTATCGTGGCCATCGAGGAGTATTTTCAAATTGAATTTCAGGATGAACAGCTGTTGCCGGAATGGTTTGCTACCATTCACGACATCTCGGAATTGGTGATGAACTGCCTGGAATTACAGCAAAAACGTTGAAGGGACTATCGCAAATAATATGGAAATCATCACAATTGATGGATTGAGCGGCGTTGGAAAGACGGCAAGGGCGATCGCGCTTTCAAAAAAGCTGGGTTATAAATTTATAAGCTTCGGATATATATTTAGAGCTATTTCATATGCAGAATTAAAGGGAATAAACTTCGATAAAGATCATTTTGAATTTAAATGGGACATGAACTCCTTGGAGAATCCATTGAGGGTGATATGCCAATCCCAGGATATAACGAGTATTTTGCACGGCACACCTGAGATTGATGAGAAGTGCTATGAAATTTCCAAAAAAGCGGGGATTGAACGCTTGGCTATAGAAACGCTGCAACGCTTGAAGACGAACGGATCATTTGTTATCGAAGGGCGTAATACAAACACTTTATTTTCAAAGATCGAGATTTCATATTATCTGTTTTGCTCGGAGGAAGAACGCAGCAAGCGTATCGCACTGGAGCTGGAAATCAAAGGGAGAAGTCGGCAACAAAGTGAAGAAGTGCTGCATCTCGCGAATAAGCGGGATACCGTTGACCAAATGCTTATGGCTGGCTTCACGGGTGAAGAGAATAGGCTGGTATATATAGACAGCACATTATTTACACCTGAAGACACATTGAATGAGATGCTGCGGTACAGGGAGTATTTTAGGGGAGAAAAGAAAGTTTCGTTAATCCTGTTGTGCCTGGAGGGCGGCGCTGAATCCCTATATCAATGGGCTGAATGTCTGGGCAATCATGGCTGCATAATTTCCAGGATCATTCCGAGTGATTCCGGCGAAATTCAATTCCGCAGTCAGGCTGCCCGGATTGGCTATTTAGACTATAACTGCATCCCTGAAATAACTGATGATACAGAGCACAGCATTGTGGTCGTTTTAAAAGCTGCACAGGAACATTCTCCTTCCCAACTGTACGAAAATTATATTAGGCCGCACTTGTTCGGAAATAATCTGCTGATTGGTTCATCTGAGCGCGACTTGCTTAAGCTGCTTTCACAGGAGTGCTCAACGGTGGAAGCCAGCTTTTCATTTAGAACAACCTTTTTTCGGCACCTGGCAGTGAAATCACAGATTATTAAACATTTAAAAGTGATTAACATAAATGAATAAAGGGGGGAGAGAGATGGCGAGCTATCATCAACAGTATAAGCATCTTGCCGCTGAAACATCCGGGAATTGGGAGCTGATCAAACCTTATCAATTAAGCATTGGGATTACACCGAAATGCAACAGTAAATGTGAATATTGTAACAATTGGAAGGATTCATCGTCATCCGTTCCTTCAATAGAGATGATATCCGGAATAATACTAGATGCAAAAGAATTGGGAATTGAACAAGTATTATTCTCAGGCGGGGAACCTTTGCTGCACAAGGAATTTATCAACATCCTCCGTTACACCCGCACATTAGAGCTTGATCCGCTGCTAATTACAAATGGAACGATGCTGACAGACCGTATTATTCAGCAGCTTATTGATAGCGGCTGTCAAAAAGTGGGCATTTCACTGGATTGTCTTCATCCTGATGTGTATAGACGGACAAGAGGAATCGGCAACAGGGTGATTTTGGATCATATTGAACATATTATTGCTGAGTACCCGGAGCTGAATCTCTCGATCTGCTGTACAGTGCACAAACAAAATCTGCACCACCTGGAGGAACTGTTACATTACTGTATCGAACGGAGTCTTCCCATCCAGTTTCAGCCCATTGACACAAGTAATATGAGTGCTGATTTAAGAGCAGCCTATCAGCCCGATAGCGATGATATATACCAGCTCGATCAATTCTTCAAGAAGAGCGTGGCGCTGAAGGAGGGGGGATATCCGATTTACAACGAGATTCAGTATCTTCAAAATATTGGAAGGTATTTCCTGGAGCGGCACTTTACCCCCATTAAATGTTATGCCGCATTTACACAAATCCTGATTAATCAAGAGATGAAGCTTTTGTCCTGCTGGGGAGGGGAAGTGATAGGGGATGTACGTGAGAGCAGTCTACATTCATTATGGAAATCTCCAAAGTTGAACGAATTTAGGAGCAAGGCACTGGTTCGTCAATGTGACGGCTGTTATTACAGCTGCCATCTAAGTAAATCATACAATCAATTAGTATAACAATGAGGGGAGAATGGGACATGGCTGGTACGGCGATTGTAGGTGCAAATTGGGGAGACGAAGGAAAAGGGAAAATTACGGATGCGTTTGCAGCCAAATGCAGCGTTGTGGTGCGCTATCAGGGAGGAGCCAATGCCGGGCATACGATTATCAATGAATTTGGAAAGTTTGCGCTGCATATGCTTCCTTCAGGCGTCTTTCATCCTCATGTAACGAACATCATCGGACAAGGTGTTGCCCTTGATATTTCTAAGCTGCTGAGTGAACTTGATGAACTGGCGGGCAGGGGAGTGCCAGATCCAGCATTACGTATCTCGCTTCGGGCACAGGTCGTGCTTCCGTATCACAAATGGTTTGACGAGCTGGAGGAGCGGAGGCTGGGGGAACATGCCTTTGGATCGACGAAGGCCGGGATTGCCCCGTTTTATTCAGACAAATATCTCAAGCTGGGAATTCAGGTAGCGGATTTATTTAATATCGAGCTGCTTCGCGCTAAGCTGGCCCATTCTTTAGTCTCAAAAAATGTGCTGTTAGAGCATTTATACGGTCAACCAAGCCTGTGTCCTGATTCGATTGCCGATGAATTAATACAGCTCGGAGAGCGGATCAAGAGTTATGTTTGCGATACAACTATGTTCCTCCAAGAGGCTAACCGCAGAGGGGAGGAAATATTACTTGAAGGACAGTTAGGTGCGCTGAGGGACCCGGACAATGGGATCTACCCGTATTCAACCTCATCTTCGACCTTAGCCGGTTTTGCAGCTGTGGGAGCAGGGATACCCCCTTATGCCATTAAGCGGATTGTTGCTGTAACCAAAGCATACTCCAGCTGTGTGGGAGCGGGTCCGTTTGTAGATGAGATTTTTGGAGAGGAAGCCGATGAACTGAGGCGCCTCGGCGGAGATGCCGGTGAATATGGAGCTACGACCGGCCGTCCGCGCCGGATGGGATGGTTCGATGCGGTAGCCACGCGCTACGGTTGTATGCTGCAAGGGGCCACGGAAATTGCATTGACTAATTTAGATGTGCTGGGTTACCGGGACACGATTCCTGTATGTGTGGCATATGAGCTTAATGGAATTCAGACGCAAGAATTTCCGGCAGCTGAGGAGCTTAATCAAGCGAAACCGGTATATATGGAGCTGCAGGGATGGAAGGAAGACATTTCAGGAGTCCGTTGTTTTGAAGATCTGCCGGAACTGGCCCGACAATATGTACTGACCTTAGAGGAGCTGATTGGTGTTCCTATTAAATGGATTTCCTATGGTCCAAGGCGGGAACAATTGATGGAGAAGATGTAATTCATCTTACTTATACAAGAATTTTAGGAGAGCTGAAGATGATTGATATGAAACCTATGTATTTATCAGAAAAAATACATTTGCCTGTCGAAGAATTCAAAGGCAAATTGATAACTTTTTCTGGACTTGACGGCTCAGGAAAAACTACACAAACTGAGCTTTTAAAGCAGGCTTTAGGCGCAGAGAACACGACTGTGTTTCATCATAAAATTACAGATAATAAAGCATTTCACGACACGCTTCAATATCTTTACCAGCATTCCCGAATGATTAATCAAAAATTCATTTCTTATCTCATCGCTTTTGAATACCTGCAATTTTATTTACATACGGTTATCAATCAGATGAAGCTTGGGCGGAATGTTATCTTGGACAGAAGTGTATTTGATTTATATATCGAACAGCAATATTTGTTCTCCAATGACTTTGAACATGGATGGGATATGCTGAACAGTATAGTATCTTTAAGTACTAATGTTTACTTAGAGATAACTCCTGCCGAAGCCTATAATAGAATTCTATCCCGGGGCAAACCAGTTAAAGAGCATGAGGAAATGGAGAATTTGCTGACCAGAAAAAAAGGATATGATGTATTGATAACTAATGAACCAAGTATTCAAGTTTGCAATGCAAGCAGAAGCAAAGAAGTCATTCATCAAGAAATCATTGCATTGTTGAAAGGAAAGGTCGGACATGAGTAAACATGATCAGTTCCTTATCAATCTATTAAAACAGTTTTTAAGTTTGGATTCTTCTCAAGTTACGGAAAACGAAATGTTGGAGATCGAGTGGAATCATATTTTGTATCAGGGAACCCTTCATCGGATTTTGCCCATAGTGTACCATGAAATCGTGGACAGCAGATTAGCTCATTTATTAAATGCTAATTTTTTGAAGCTATTGCGTATTTTCTCGGAAAAAGCCGCTGAGACGGATATGAAATTTCAGCAGGAAGCATCCTCCATATCGGAAATGCTTTTGGAACATGATATAAATGCGGTAATCATGAAAGGACCGCTGAATTCGTTGCTGCTGTATCCCAGAAGTGGCTGCCGCATTTATGAGGACCTTGACATTCTGGTAAGTAAAAGCCAACTAAAAGCTGTGAAATCTATTCTGGAGAAATGTGGATATCAACAAGGAATTGTGGAGATTGGTTCACAAATTTTTAAAAAGGCTGACCGGGGAGAAATTGTACTCAAAGAATTGCATACACACGAAACCGTAGAATTTCATCGTCTGGATCATCATAGACCAAGCGAAATCTCGATTGACGTTAACCATTCACTGTCTTGGAAAGGGCACCGTGATTATCCCGGTTTCCCTGAATTTACAGCAAGTGCTTTCCTGGAAAGGAAACAATGGCATTCGCACAATGATCTAGCCATATTGGGTCCGGCAGTCGAAGAATTGCTGTTATATTTAATTCTTCACTTATATAATGAAGCTGTTTTCTTTTGCTGGCAGGTTTGCTGGCAATATAATTTTGGGGACATACAGCTGATTAAATATGTGGATGTCATACTTGCTTGTCAGAGAATAGAAGACTGGGATTGTGTCCATTCCTTAATTCTTCGTTATCAGATCAAGGAACCGGTGCAGTATGTGATTACCTGCATTGTTGAATTATTCGGAGATACAGCAGTTCCGAATGAACTGAAGAAGTATATCACGGATATTCATCTGGTGGATTATTATTACAATAAATTGGGGGAGAAGCTCTACTGGTCAACAGCTTGGACACAAAGAATCTTTAATCAGAAATTAAGACTTGAGGACGCTCTTGACCATAATAGCAAAGAGGGAATTTTGTAAAGGAGTTAGATACATTAACATTCAACCTCGAATTGTGTAATGTCTTTAGTAGATTCTTCTATCGAAATTTATCTGTGTACGGAGAGCGAGCAGTTCCAGCTTCTGAAAAAAGCAGAGGCATCACATGTTTCAAATCCTTCCTATATTGCGAGGGGGTGCATCCAAAATGTTTTTTGAAGATGCTGGAAAATTGTGAATGAGAAACATACCCAAGTCGCGACGAAATATTTTTGATGCTTAAATTACTGCTGTTCAGAAGCTTCATTGCCGTATCCATTTTCATTTTTTGTAAATGTTTAATCGGTGATATATTGAAAACTCGCGTATATGTGTTACTAAAATAAACCGGGTTGCATTGAAGCATTTCAGCCAGTTGCTGCAGTGTGATTATTTCCTCATGGTGAGCCCGCATGTAACGATTAATTTTGATTAATCTTGAATCAATGCTGCGGTGAAGATTGAGAGGGGATATGGTGTATTGAAGGTGATTAATCCATTGATTCAACAAAGGGAATACTGATTTTTCAATTTCCATTAGTTTGGAGTGGTCTTGGAATAGCGAAGTAAACAGTCTCTGGAGCAAAAGGCTTTCTCTGCAAAGAGAATCGAAAAAAAGAGGCTTAGCAAAATCCAATGCTGCTTCTTTAATGTAAAGCTTGATTACACGTACTGCTGCCGGTTTTTGAGCAGTGTTTCGCAATATGAATGTTCGCGCTAAGAAGCAGCTGCCGGCTCCTAATTGTACTTCAAAAGTATTCCATTCCAGCTTTAAAGGATGCAAAAGCTCTATGAATAAACACTCATTTGCTGCTGAGTTCCAAGTGAATGATCTACCTGACGGAATGAATACATCGGAAATAATGGATTCAATTCGAAGCAATATGTTCACTTCCCATAGTATAATTATGTAATTATTATACTATTTATTGAGCTTGAAAAACTGATAACTATGTTACTATCTGTAAGAATATATGTTTTTCGTTACAGTCTTACATTATTTGAACAAATAACTACCGGTCAGCATTATCGTTATACTTAATTAGCAAATTACAAAGTTCATTTAAAATTCCCTCTTCCTTATCCTTGATAATTTGTAATTCGTGAATGATATTTTTTTTAATATTTTCATTTTTAGTAATTGTGTACTTTAAATAAATCATACTTACAATATTTGATTTTTTTACGATTGCTGAATACTCTTGAAATAGGATATCACAATCTAAATCCAGCTTTTTTTGTAAAAAATTAATTCTCATTTGCATCAGTTTTTTATGCTCATGCAATACAAAAAAGGGTCTTTTATCTTCCGCTTCATAAACCTTGTCCAAGAAATGAATTATCACATCGTAAATTTCCAAACCAAATGCCATATCGCTTGCATGCATCATCCATTGTTCGTAAGGATTGCAATAATGTATAGGCGTTTCGTAGGAGGTTAAGTAATCTTGCAATTCCATTATTGTTTTATTTAAATCAAATCTATAATTATGCTCTAAGTTAAAGAAATTATTTTTCTCCCGATAATTCAAAAGAACAATACCTTCAATCCAGTCATTTAAGGCCATCTCCTCCACATTCGTATAACCTAATAACAATTCATCGAAGGAAACTTTTTGATATGTATATTTACCATTGCTGAAATTATCTGCAGCAAAGAATATTTTATTTTACAAATCAACACCATAAATAAAAATATCATGAACGTTGTGCCATTTTTTATAAGCGCTTTGATAATTAGAGATATAAAATACGTCGACCAGAAAGTAAATATAGGAAGATAGTTCGAGTGCTTCAATGCAGAAGTCAATAATGGAAGTGTTGAATTTGGATAAAAACTGCCGTGATATTTTTTGATAATAAACAAAGGGGCAAGATTGCCAAAGATTATTTGTGTAAAAATCCAACCTTAGAAGGTTCTTTTTGTAATCATTTTTATCAGCGAATAATTGAATGTAATTATTTAAAAACCACGAGGTATAGTTTTCATTTTGCGAGATGACAGAAATTAAATTTGCATGATTAGGATAACAAGTGATTATAGGATATTTCATATAAAGACTTATCTCCATAACATACACCCCGATTTCTTAACGTTTAAACATAAATTCCAAAATCTTTCTCCCGTTCAAATTCTATTTAAAGGGTTTTTATCAATCTTATGGTATTACTCCTCTTGACCTATCGTCAAGTTTTATTTTGACCCTCAACTATAGATATTTTAAGAAAAAATGAGGTTTGCAAAATGAATTTTGAACAAAAGATCCTATAATGTCTAATATCGAAAATTTAGTGAAGTCTCAAGCTGAAGAGTACAGATCGTTGCGCAGCTTGGAGAATTGGAGAACATGCCGGCTTGTCTTTCTCAGGAAAGCGGACTTTTCATGCAGGATGGACAGTTACATATAGAAGGATCGCAGATCGCAGTCCATGAACTGAAGATCAAGAAAAGATAAACTTACCCAACCTTACTATTCTGGATGACCGGGAGAAGGGAGTCGTTGTCGGCCGCTTCGGCCTGGACATCTGAGGGGAGGAGCGGACGCAGCGGAACCTTGCAAAGGAGAGCGATAAACCAGAATTATGTATCATGAATGAGAAGGAGCACTAATGAAGCTGTATCATGGATTTTATAAGGCAAAGCAGTGAGGAATGGAAATAAAAAAGGTGAGGACATTCGGGCTTCATATCAAATCGGCGGGTCCTGTATGATTGAAGCCGCCGCAGGTGCGGAGGGTTCCTACGAGTACTAATATGAACGAGACCGTCACCATGGCTTGAGGTAGCCCTTTTTTGCCGATGCTGCACGGCCAGCTTCTTGGGCCGGTTCATCAGCAGAATGACGATGGAGGGCAAACGGCCTATTTTAACAGAGGCTTCCGTCTTTCCGGAAATATTCATACACTCATTAGAATCTTCGGTATTCTTGAATTTATTTGTGGGCAATTGACTGGCGTTACAGCTGAGACCTTCACTTGTAAGGTTCTTTAACCTTGACTTTCACTTTGGCTTCCAGCTTCATGCCTGCTTTGCGCCGGTGCAGCCGGAAGCTGATTCTATGCCGGTAGCGGTATAGGATAACCAGCGCTGCGATGACTGCTATGCCGGAGGCGATCCAGAGTGAATACTGCTCAAACAGGTGAAAGATGCCCATCCACTGCGGGCCGAATACTTTTCCGATTGCCAGAAAAAGAACTACCCAAAGCAAGCCGCCGCTGTATGCATAGAGGGCGAACTTGCGGAACGGAAGGGCGATAATACCGGAAAAATACCCGGTAAAGTGGCGTACCCCGGGGACGAAGTAGCCGATGGAAACCAGTACACTGCCGTAGCGCTCGAACCAATTCTGCGTCTTTTCCAGCTTCGCCTGCGAGAACAGGAACCATTTTCCATACCGCTGTATAAAAGGAAGTCCGGCCTTAAGGCCGATGAAGTAGGTCACAGTCATGCCGGCTGTAGTGCCGGCAAAAGCCACGGCAACCAGCACGATGAAGTCAAGCCTGCCGGTATAGGACAGAAACCCCGCAAAAGCCATAGTGGTCTCTCCCGGAAAAGGAAGTGCCACAAACTCCAGAAGAAGTCCAAAGAAAAGTACACTGTAGCCGTAGCTGGCGAACAATTCCTGTATCCATTTCAGCATTTCCATAAGATTGTCACTCTCCAAAGGCTCCATGCCTAATTCTATTTCGGGGCTTGTCTTCATACAATCTACCAAACGGCATGGAAGTGCCAATAGAATGCTGGAGGTAGAGAAGATGAAGGGTAGCCGAAAAAATCATATCCGCCGGATAGTTCTAAGCGGGTTGCCTGCTATGGCAGTTCTAATATTTGTAGCGGCAGGATGGGGCGGCGCACAGTGGACAGCGGAGGGGAAAACAGCTTCACTGCAGTCCGCAGGCAGCTCGCCTGTACTCTATAAGAATAATCTTCCCGCTGCCCTGACGCAAGAATTGCCCCCGGCCTCCCCGGTCCCCGGCAAGCTTCAGCCGCAGCCGGACGCCACTTCTGCTACTCCGGCAATTTCCCTGGTCCGCAACAATTCACAGGCAACGGCAAAAACTGTCTACTTAACATTTGACGACGGTCCCAGCAAGATCACTTCGAAGGTTCTGGAGATTCTGCGCCAGCAGGGGGTCAAGGCAACTTTCTTTGTGCTAGGGGAACAGGCCCAAAGCCATCCGGAGCTGATCAATGCCATATGGGAACAGGGACATGCCATCGGCAATCATACCTATAATCACAATTACCATGATTTATACAGCGGATTTACGCAGTTCTGGTCCCAAATCAAGCAAACCGAGGAGATTATCCGGAACATCACGGGGGTACGGCCACAGCTTGTGCGGGCTCCCGGCGGCACGTCCGGGCATTTCGACGAAACATATTTCCGTCTGCTGGAGCAGGCAGGCTATTCCGTAATGGACTGGACGGCGGACAGCGGGGATTCCAGGAGCAAAGGGGTACCGGCTGCGGATATTTTGAAGGAATCCGTGGCGGATTTGACCGCTTCCCGGGTGATCCTGCTGCTGCATGACGGAGGAGGACATGAGCAGAGCGCCGGGGCATTGCCGGAGATTATCGAGCGTTACAAGGCAGCCGGTTATGCCTTCGGTATGCTGGATGGAGAGGTGCAGCCGGTACAATTCAGAGTGTCCGCCAATGCCGGGGGAGCGGGTCGTGCGCAGCCCTCCCAGGCCTGGATTGCTGCGAATATTATTCCTAACCGTGAGCTGTTTACGCCAGGCAAGACACTGGCACTGGAGGTTGGCCTCCTGGAAACCAAGCTGCTGCCCGGGGAGTACAGCATCAGCGATGGACAATATATGGTTCCGCTGCGTGCGCTGGTGGAACGGCTTGGAGGACAGGTCAGCTGGGATGCGGCCAGCCGCAGCGCCGGGATTGTCTGGAACGGACGGACTGTGGAAGCGGATACGTTGCGCAAGCAGCTGATTGTGACTGATGCGGATGGCCGACAGCAGATCCGCAGCGCGGATGTGCAAATCATCGGCTCTTCGGTGTGGGTTCCGCTGCGCGCGGTGCTGGAGGCTGTCGGCCATCCGCCGCTGACTGCTGCAGTGAATGCGGAGGAGCGGAGGGTAACAGCGCTTTGAAATGAAGAAAAGCTGATGTCTGGGCACTCTTTTTCGTGGGAAGAATAGACAGTAACAGGCTCCGGATATGCATATCGCTTAAGCGGGTATGCTGCAGGGAGCTAGTCTATGACCAAAGGAAGGGTAGCCCATTGTCCTCTTCATCATTAATCGATCAGAAGCCGCTTGAACGGAAAGAACAAAATAACATAAACAAGGTTGGAAGCCTGTCTGTCCGGCGTGGCCGCAGCGCCTTGGGAGAGTGGCTGAGAATGCTGGCAGTGGCAACAGTTATCGGGTCCCTGTATGCCTGGCGGGGAGGGGAGACCTTGCTGTTTCTCTTGGCGGCCAGCGGAGTTCTTATGCTGGGCGGCATGCTGCTGCAGCTGCTGGGTCCGCATCAGGTGGCGGTTGCGCACAGCCTCTCTCCTGTCAGCCTGGCGGCAGGGGATACGCTGACTGTGGAAGTGCGGGTCAGCTTCAAGACAAGGCTTCCCCTGCCGTGGATGGTTATATTCGACCAGTGGAGCGGAGGACAGCACCAGCAATTGCTTTTCCCGGGATTCCGGCGTTCGCTGGCCTTCACCTACCAGCTGCAGGATATGCCAAGGGGCATACACCGGCTCCACAGATGCAGTGTAAGCTGGGGGGATATGCTCAGCTTGTTCACCGGCGGCTGTCAGTCCGGTAAAGGCAGCAGCTTCAAAGTACGGCCGAGACCTCTGTATATAGGCGGAGCGGTTTCATACGGCAGCGCAAAAGCGGGAGACATGACAATCGGCGGCCGAACCCGTAACTATAATGCTGAAGCCGGAGAAATCCGCGAGTATGCCCCCGGAGATCCGCTCAGCAGAATTCACTGGAAGAATAGCGCCCGCAAGGGAACGCTGCAGAGCCGGGTGCCGGAGCGGGAGGGAGGGCGGATGTCCTGCATCGTTCTTGCCAATAGTCCGGGCGAATATGAAATTCCGTACGGTGCGCTGGCACCGCGAAGCCGGCGCGGCGCCGGACCCGCTGCATTCGAGCGTGCCGTCTCCGCCGCAATGGGCCTGTTGCTGGCCGCCGAGCAATCCGGCTCCTATGTTCAGCTTTTCAGCGGCGGATGGCCGGAAGGCGTAGCCAGACATGAGGGACTCGGCCAAATTCCGGGCAGAGTGCAGGATATGCTCACGGAAATTTCACCCGATGGAGGGCGTCCTCTGGGCGCTCTGCTGGAGGATGCCTCGCGGAGCTGGATTCCGGGGATGACGGTTGCTGTCATTACCGGGCGGCTGGACGAAGAATCTGCCCGTACTCTCGCCCGCTTCCTGGTGCAGGGAGTAAAGGTTGAACTGTATTATGTCTGGGATCAGCCTGCTCCGGAGCCAGGCGGAGGCTTAACCAAGAATCAAGCGGGCCGCGCCGCAACGATTGGCGCCGGCTTGACCAGGCTCGGAGCCTGTCTATATTGCTTGGGCGGGGGTTCACCGTCTAACGGAGACAAGGGGGTGGAGATCCATGGATTCCCGGAGAGGACAACGCTTGGTTAGCGGGCATCCGGATATGGCCGGAATCTTGACCGGCCCGCAGGGCGTGTGGAAAAAACACAGGATGCGGCAGGCAGAAACGCATAAGGTCTTAAGCACTCAGTACAACGCGGAGAACAGCCAAGCTGATTACAGGGACAGTATCCCCCTGCATTATCGGCTTCTGTTCTCTTTGGCCATTATGGGCTTATTCATGGAATGGCTGCTTCCGCTGCTCCGGTCTGCTATGGAGCCGGATACATTGCGGCTGCTGCGGATCCTGATGCTGGCCGCCGCAGCATTGCTGCTGTGGGGAAGCCTGCGGCTTCCTAATTCCCTGCAGCTTGCGGTGCAGTTCGCCATGATGTTCCTGACCTGGTTCCACATATGTTCCGGCAATGAGGGGCTGAATTGGCTGGGCTTGTACGCCGCGGAGATTCCGGGGGACGCTGCGCTGCTTTTCTCAGGTCAGCTCTCAGCGCTAAGCGGAGACAGCCGCCTGCTGATTCTGGTGCTCGGCTGGGGGCTGCTGGTCTGTTCCGTACAGCAGCTTGCGCTGTACAGAGGCAGCACGGCGCTCTTTACCCTCGTGACCCTGGTTTATCTTCTGGCGCTCGATATGGGCTTTTCCGTAAGAACAACCGGCGATGTTATAGTTGCCCTGGGGCTGATACTGTGGATGCAGGCCTTGAACAGTCTGCTGAGGCTCAAAGACCGGACCGGAAGCGCTTCTCTGCCCTACGCGCGCTGGGGAGGGCTTGCACTGGCCGCAGCGTTAATCATTACGCTGTCGGCCTGGACGGGAGGGCAGCTGTACGGAGCTCGGCCGGATGGCCCGATTACACTGCAGCCGGTTATGGACAAGATGCAGGAATGGGCGGCGGCAGAGCGGATGAAGGAGCCGTCCGGAGAACTCCGGTTCCAGTCAGGCAGCACCGGCTACAGCTCAGAGGACGCAGAGCTTGGCTCTCCGTTGTCGCCCAGTTCCGAAGCTGCTTTCAGTGTTTTTGCCAATCAGCCGTCCTACTGGCGGGGGGAGAGTATTGCCTACTATGACGGGCGCCGCTGGATCAGGGATGGAGCGGCGTTTCTGCCGCTTAGTCTGACAGGTCTGCCTGTTCCCGCAGAGGAGGATCAGGCCGGGGGGGCAGGGGGAACCCGCAGGCATGTTCAACAACGGTTCCAATTCGCGGTACCCTCTTCCGGGGGGCTTCCGCTGTTCAGCGCGGGAACGGTTGCTGATATCGAAAGCGTAATGCTGACCGACGGAAGCCGGCTTGGCTATGTGCTGGCCAATCCTCAGAAGAACAGCTTCCGTCTTCCGGAGGCGGGCGGTTCGGCCAGAGTTGCGGAATATACTGTGGACTCCGTACTTCCCGAAAGTGATCCGGCTGTGCTGCGGGCATCCGAGGGAACGGATCCATTGTCAGTGAGCAATCAATATCTGCAGCTTCCCGAGCGTATGCCTGCAAGGGTTGCTGCGCTGGCCGGGAGGCTCACTGCTTCTGCGGGTACCCGCTATGACGCTGTCTATGCCGTGCAGGATTACCTGCAGAATGGCTTCACCTACACCCTGAAGACCCGGGTGCCGCCTTCCGGGGCTGATTTCGCTGATGATTTTCTGTTTGTCACGAAGCAGGGCTACTGCGTGCATTTCGCCACAGCTATGACCGTGCTGCTGCGGAGCATCGGCATTCCGGCCCGCTATGTCCAGGGCTACGGGCCGGGCACGCTGGCGGCAGATTCTGTGCCGCCGCGCTATGACGTCACCCAGGGCGATGCCCACGCCTGGGTGGAGGTCTACTTCCCCGGCACGGGCTGGGTCCCGTTCGACCCCACGCCCGCTGCCGCTCTCGCCGCTGCCGCAGGCCCGGCGGCACTTCCTGCGGCGGCTGGCTCCGCGCCGCAGGGAAGCCCCGCGTCCGCTGCGCTCGGCGCGGACGCCCTGTCCGCCCTGCCGCAGGCGGGCGGTAACCCGCCTGCGCCGGCAGCCGCGGCGCTGCTGGGGCTGGCCGCCGCCTGGCGCTGGCGGCGGTGCCTGGCCCTGCTGCCGGCGGCGCGGCGCGCCGGCAGGGTAAGCCGCGAGCGGCAGCTGCGCGCAGCCGCGCTGGCCTGGCGCGGGCTGGCGGCGCGGTACGGCCCGCCGCCGCCCGGGGTGACTGCCAGGGAGTACGCCGCCTCCCTGGCCATTGAGGATGCGCGGCTGCGCGCCGCGCTCCGGCAGTTCATACGCCAGTGGGAAGCCCTGGCGTACAGCAGTCCTGCCGCGCCGGCGCCGCCGCGGTTGTCCGTCCCGGCAGACTCGCCGTCCCGCCGAGCGGCGTCCGTCCCGGCAGACTCGCCGTCCCGCCGAGCGGCGTCCGTCCCGGCAGACTTGCCGTCCCGCCGAGCGGTGTCCCGTGCAGCGATGACCAGCCCACCCCAGGAGCTTCGCCGGGCTGCGGTATCCGCCTCCAGCGGGAAGGCTGAAACGGATGCAGCCGCCTTTGTCATCAGCTGTCTGGCGATCACCTTTCGCCTGACTTGATCAGCAGGCCATTTGCTGCTAATGCAGCGGATGACCTGCATTTATATGTATCGCGCCCTCAAGTAACCTTCTGCTTCCGGCTGAAAGGGACACGTCCATTTGTATGCAACGGAGTGATTTCTGCTCGATGTTTCAGAAACTTAATTCCCCTCCCTCCCTCCCTCCCTTTCTATGAAATTTTCATGCATGCAGCGCCCGCCGCGGGGAGCTGGAGGTGAGTGAGGTGGAAAAAGTACACTTAAAGTTGCTCAAAAGTATCCAGCAGCAGTGTTAGTGGGAATTAGTAGATTTAAATTAAGCGAAATCATCTGCAAGGGCGCCAAACGGCCGAATTAGGTTCACTTTTTCCCACTAGTCGCTTGTTTAGGAGTGAGATGGGGAGAATTAGATTCACTTTTTCCACTTGGACTTGCCTTTACAGCCTGCGGCCCAAGGCGGCATGGAATTACTGGAGAAGTATAGGTTTACCATGCAAGAGGTAACTCTAAGCAGCCCCGGCAACCCCAAACAAAAAAAGGCTGCACGCACCGGTTAAAGGACGACATAGCCACTTTATGCTTGACCACCACCCCCTTCTGCAGTTTCCAGCTTTGACCCTTCCTACTGCACACTCGCACAACGGGAGAACGCCACATTCACAGGCTTTTTGGAAGTCAAGTTATATACCGTTATCCTCACAGCAGAGGATGCTGGCAATCAGAATATTCTTCTGCTTGGCAGGTGGCCTTCCTTGACAGAGCCAATACTGATCCAAGCATCCTTGTCTGAATTAAGCTTGGACTGGTCAATTAGGGATTCCAGCGTGAATATCATCTCCTGGCCCGGACGAAAAGGGAATTCCCGGTTATCTACACTCTCCGGCGCAGTCATTTGGAGCTCCATGCTTCTGTTGTTGCCTGCTTGAATCGGACCGCCGCCGGTACAGCCTGAACATAAGGGCCTGCAGGCATATCCATCCGGCACAAATATAACCTTCTATTCCGCATAGCGCATCTCTCAAACATCAGGATTTTACCCGATTTGCATTATGGCCTCTTTCCACGGCTTGGTCTGAATGTTGACAATCTAATTATTTGAATCTGCAGATCACCCGCGAGTTCCCGGGCCTTCGCCGCAGCCATAAATTCCCTTGAATCCGTCCGCAGACTTCCATATTGTGAACATCCGCCGCATTGTTGGTATTCGCTTGCTGCATAAGGGGAAAACCACAGAAGAAACGTGCCTTGCTTTCCTTGACGGTAAGAATTAACCATGAGTATAATGAATCCAATAATCAAGGGAGGCACGTAATGAACAAGCCAAATGAAATTATCGTTGTTCTCGATTTCGGGGGACAGTACAACCAGCTTATCGCGCGCAGAATTCGGGACCTGGGGGTATACAGCGAGCTTCTGCCGTACAATACGCCAATTGAGAAGATCAGGGCACTGTCCCCGAAGGGGATTGTTTTCTCCGGAGGGCCAAGCAGTGTGTATGCGGAGGATGCCCCGCATGTGGACCCGGCTGTGTATGATTTGGGACTGCCGATTTTTGGCATTTGCTACGGCATGCAGCTGATGGCGCAGCAGCTTGACGGCAAGGTGGAACGTGCATCCAAACGTGAATACGGCAAGGCCAATGTTGATTTCGAGCAGGGAGCCGTACTTGCCGCCGGACTTGAAGGCAGCCAGACGGTATGGATGAGCCACGGCGACCATGTCGTGGAGCTTCCTTCCGGATTCAAGCTGGATGCCGGCACCGAGAGTGCTCCGATTGCGGCAATGAGCAACGCAGACCGCCAATTCTTCGCTGTGCAGTTCCATCCCGAGGTACGCCACTCCGTAAACGGGAATAAGATGATCTCGAACTTCCTGTACCAGGTTTGCGGCTGCGAGGGCAAATGGACGATGGAATCATTTATCGAGGATGCCGTCAAGGATATCCAGGCTAAAGTTGGAGACAAGAAAGTGCTCTGCGCCCTCAGCGGCGGTGTGGACTCCTCGGTTGTGGCGATGCTGATTCACCGGGCGATCGGCGATCAGCTGACCTGTATGTTCATCGATCATGGCCTGTTGCGCAAAGGCGAGGCAGAGAGCGTAATGGAGACCTTTGTCGGCAAATTCGACATCCATGTGGTGAAGATTGATGCGCGCGAGCGTTTCCTGGGCAAGCTGGCGGGTGTCTCCGATCCCGAGCAGAAGCGCAAAATCATCGGCAATGAATTCATCTACTGCTTCGACGAAGAATCGGCCAAGCTGGGCGACTTCTCCTTCCTTGCTCAAGGTACGCTGTATACAGATATTGTGGAGAGCGGCACAGCAACAGCGCAAACGATCAAATCGCATCACAATGTCGGCGGACTGCCGGAAGATATGAAGTTCAGCCTGATCGAGCCTTTGAACACATTGTTCAAGGATGAGGTGCGCAAGCTGGGCGAAGAGCTGGGGATGCCGCATGCCATCGTCTGGCGCCAGCCTTTCCCGGGGCCTGGGCTTGCCATTCGTGTGCTTGGCGAGGTTACTGAGGAGAAGCTGGCGATTGTGCGCGATTCGGACTTCATCCTGCGTGAGGAAATCGCCAAGGCCGGTCTCGACCGTGAAATTTGGCAGTATTTCACCGCATTGCCGAACATGAAGAGTGTAGGGGTTATGGGCGATGAGCGTACGTATTCCTACACCGTCGGCATCCGTGCCGTGACCTCCATCGACGGGATGACCGCAGACTGGGCGCGCATTCCTTGGGATGTGCTGGAGAAAATCTCTGTCCGCATCGTGAACGAAGTGGACAATGTGAACCGTATCGTCTACGACATCACCTCGAAACCGCCTGCGACGATCGAGTGGGAGTAGTATTTTTCCTATAGCCAATACAAGAGCATCCTATTCTGGGGTGTTCTTTTTTTGGGGTGAGGCGATTGACATCAGCAGGATTCAGTTGGTCACAGGATATGATGATTGCACTTGTTTCTGCAGCAGATTTGCTCTTTTAGCTGTCCAAATGCTATTCTGCTGTATTTCGTGCTACGGATTGCTGAGTTTCTTGGCAGGAGGGGCCTTTTATGGAGAATCGGCTGTACAGAGTACAACAGATTGCATGCTTAGGGGAATTTGTGGATCATCTGCTGTACAAAGTACAATCGAACGGCTTCCAGCCTTCAAGCTTATTCCAAAATGCTAAATAGGCTTCCCGATATTCGGCCCGGTGTTTTATCATTTGCTGCTTCACAGACTTGACGGGGTATATAATAACCGAATGATATAAAAGGAGCGATGAACCCGATGGAAAACTCTGAAACCTTATTCACGCACATTGCCACTGGCAGTCTGAACCGGAGAGCAGCGGCGATAAGCAGCAGGCTGGCCCATAAAATATCCTATAAAAGTGCGGCGGACATGGAGGCCCTGTCGGATTTAGCCTTGCTGCTGTATATAAATGGGGATACAGACTCCGCGAAGCGGGTATGCGGACTGACAGACGGACTGGTGTTCAGCAATAACTTTAACGTGTGGTCTTTTATACATAGCATCCGGGGGCTGAAGTCCAGAATTTTGCGGGAGGAAGGGAAGGGGGAGCAAGCTGAGTCCATCATTGCGCAGATTGAAGCGGATCATCTCACACCAGGCAAGCTCATGGACCGTGAAGCGAAGCAGGAGCTGCGTCTGCGCATCAAAAACCGCACGACCTATAATGACCTCGCTTCCCGGGACAAAATAGAGCAAGCGCCGACACCGGCCGGCGCAGCGGCTTACCGTTTCTCAGCCCTGAAGAGCATGATCCTATGCCGCGAAATGGATGGATACCCTCTCATTGACAAGGACAAGCTAGAAGAAGGGATTAAAGATTACACCGCAGAGCTGCTCCGGCTGTCCGCATACAGCAGTAACTAGGTTTTTATGATAAATGTCTGAATTACGAACAATAACAAAAACCTTACGCTCAATGTTCGTATTTACCATTGACAAGCCATGTCATGTACACCTAAAATAAAAAAGCGCTCAAGCAGCATAAATATTTCGTATAATTCCGGGAATCGGCCCGGAAGTCTCTACGAGGTCACCGTAATGACCTGGCTACGATTAAAAAGAGCAAAGCCTGCACGATCCTGCGGATTTTTGTCCGAATATAAGGATTTATAGGTTTCACACTATCAATCATCCTTATGTTTCTCTCTGAAGCGGTACCGTCAAAGGACGGCGAGCCGTCTCAGCTTGGCAGGCGCGTCAAGGCTGCTCTTTTTTCGGGCCGGTGTCTTCCAAGATGCCGGCTTTTCTGCTGCTTTCAGACAACATACACCTTAGGGGGAGAACAATTTGAACCGCTTTTTCAAGTTGAAAGAAAACGGCACCACAGTACGCACAGAAATCATGGCCGGTCTGACCACATTTATGGCAATGGCGTATATTTTGTCGGTTAATCCCGGGACGCTTACCGCCTTCGGCCGCATCGACATGGGCTGGTATTCGGTATTCCTGGCTACGGCGCTTGCCGCGGGGATCTTCACCATCGCCATGGGATTGTTTATTAATTTTCCGGTAGCTCTGGCGCCCGGTATGGGCCTTAATGCATATTTTGCATCGGTAGTTTTGTCCTCGGCAACTACCGATCATCCGTTTTCCTGGCAAATGGGTCTGACCGCCGTATTTATTTCCGGTATTATCTTCATTCTGCTTACCATCACCCAGATCAGGCAGATCCTGCTAACCGCAATTCCTGACAGCCTGAAGCATGCCATTACCGTCGGTATCGGCTTGTTCATCACCATTATCGGCCTGAAGAACAGCGGACTGATGACGATCGGCGTTGAAGCCGGCAATGATATCGCCGCTAACAAGTTCACAGACGTGCTTTCCTTTGAAACGGTAATCCATATGGGCAGCCTGGAGAACACCAATGTTCAGTTGGTAATCATCGGCCTGCTGCTGATCTCCATTCTGATGGTGCTGCGTGTGCGCGGCGCAATCCTGTTTGGAATTCTGGGCACTACAGTAGCCGCTATCCTCATGGGCGCCGTTGATTTCAGCACTCTGTCCAATCCGCAGACACCTTGGGTTCCTGATTTCTCGCAGCTGAATTTCTGGGAATTTGACTGGCAGGGCATCATGCACACCGGGATTGTATCCGCAGTTGCCACATTCACTTTCGTAGAATTGTTTGATACGTTTGGTACACTGGTCGGTACTGCTGAGCGTGCCGGAATTATGAAGAACGCCGAAGAAGGCAAAAAACGTGTCGGAAAAGCCATGTTCGTCGATGCAGTCGCTGTAGCCGGCGGTGCGATGCTGGGTACTTCCACCACTACCGCTTATGTTGAGAGTGCCGCCGGTGTTGCCGAAGGCGGACGTACAGGTCTGACAGCTGTTACTACCGGCGTCTGCTTCCTGCTTGCCCTGTTCCTGGCTCCGGTCGCTGCGCTGATTCCCGGCTCCGCAACTGCGGCCGCGCTGATTATTGTCGGTGTACTGATGGCGCAATCGATTCGCGAAATCGACTTTCAGGATATGGTGGTGGCGATTCCGGCTTTCCTGACCTTCGTCATTATGCCTTTCACTTACAATATTGCGAATGGGATTTCGTTCGGTATCGTAACTTATGTCATTCTGGCCTGCGTAGCCAACCTTGCCGGCAAAAAGAAATACGACATCCACTGGATGATGTGGGTGCTTGCCGTTCTGATCATTCTGCGCTATATCCTGATCGGCAGCCAGGGCTAAGAAAAGCCTTGTTCTATACAAGCCTTTGAGCGATCTGATTCAGCGGTCTTTCAGCGGTCCCTTCTATATTATGAAGGGGCCGTTTTTTCGTTGCTGCCTTTTCTTCATCCGGCATTTCGATTATATTGTTTGAAGAGGTGATCCAATTGTCCCATTATAAGAAAGCTTTTGGAGAAACGGAAGCCGCTTCTTTCAGAGGACAGCGAAGCCGTTCCTTCTTAGAGCTATTCCCAAAAGCATACCGAGCCTGCCTGGACAATCCATGGCCGCTTCTGCTGTTTGTGCTGGGAGCCGTTGTACGGACAGTTTATCTCGGTTCCCTGCCGGCGGGCCTTAATCAGGATGAAGCATCGATCGGTTATGATGCATATGCAATCATGCATTACGGGATTGACCGCAACGGCGTCCGTCTGCCCGTTCACCTCATATCCTGGGGCAGCGGCCAGAACGCGCTGTATGCTTATTTATCCATGCCCTTCATCTTTCTGTTCGGGCTGACGCCGCTGTCTGTCCGGGCACTTAGTCTGGTGATGGGCCTGCTCGGCATGATCTTTTTCTATTTGAGCATGAAACAGCTGTTTCCATCCAGAGCGGCCGGTAGCTTCGCCATGTTCTTTATCGCCATCAACCCCTGGCATATCATGATGTCCAGATGGGCGCTGGAATCCAACCTGTACCCGACCTTAATCCTGATTGCATTCTTCTGTTTGCTGAAGTCATTTCAGGCCTCCAAATGGTCTTACGGGTTCACGTTTATCATGGCAATCTCACTGTATGCGTACGGTACTGCCTATTTTTTTGTGCCGGTATTTGCTATCTGTGCAGCAATTCTTCTATTGTATAGTAAAGTCTTGAAATTCCGCACGCTTGTATGGAATGCCGCTCTATTTGTGCTCCTTGCGCTGCCTGTATTATTATTTATAGTAATTAATCATTATGGATTTCAGGAGATCGGAACGAAGCTCTTTACAATCCCCAAATTAACAATGCCGCGGGTGGAGCAGATTTCCTCCGTATTCGGCGGTCAGCTGCTGCAGACTGCGTCCGGCAACTTCGGTGCGTTTATCCGGCTTATGCGCAGCGGAAGCGACGGGCTGCCCTGGAATTCCATAGCTCCATACGGCTACGCTTACCCGATAGCGCTGCCCTTTGCCGCACTCGGGCTGATCGTCTTAATTTATGGGTTGTATCAGCGCGGCCGCGATGGGCTTAAGTATCTGGCCGTCCTGCTCTGGCTCGGCACCGCCGTGCTGATGGCATTCATAACGGCTGTGAACATCAACCGGATCAATATTATTTTCTATCCGCTGGTTCTGCTGGTTGCAGCAGCTGTTTTCTGGCTGTACCGCAAACTGAAGCCTGTTGGCATTTTGTCCGCTGCTGCGTTTGCTGTAATGTTTGCTTTTTTTACAAACACCTATTTTCGGGACTTCCCCGGGGATATCGGCCCGGCCTTCTACGACTCGCTGGGGGAGGCCATCCAGTATGCTTCTGAAGCAACCGGCGGCAGGGTTTACGTTACGGACAAGGTTAACATGCCCTATATTTTTGTACTTTTTTATGAGAAAATCAATCCGCATGACTTTCTGGATTCCGTCAAGTACTCCAATCCCGGAGAAGCTTTTCAAGAGGTTGCTTCCTTTGGCCGCTACAGCTTCGGCGCTCCCGGCCTTGAGCCGGGGCAGACGGCTTATGTCTACGGGAATAACGAGGCATTGCCTGCTGTGGCGGGAGGTCATACAATTACACGGTTCACCAATTATAGTGTGCTTATTTATAACAATACGGAAGGTATGGCTGCTTCGGATGTAGAAGGAGTCCAGGCTGAGATTCCTAATGGCGGATTTGAAGAAGGGACCTCCAGCTGGAGCTTCTCCGAAGGAGCGGGAGTAGCGGGCAACAATCCTTACGCAGGAGCACAGCATGCTTATCTTGATTTGAATACAGGCGGGAGCATCACACAGACCTTTACGGCCCGGACTGGAATCTATAGACTAACAGCTATGGTCAGCGCCGGAGGGACCGGAGGCAGGATCGGTATTCGGGTGAATGGCTCTTTGCGCGCAGAAGCTGAACTGACTGCAGGGGATGAGTATCACCCTGTTGTGCTTCCGGACGCCGCCCTTAAACAGGGCGAGCAGGCGGAGATTTACATAACCGGCGGGGACGGCTGGATTAACATTGACGAGGTGAGGTTGGAACGATGATCAAGAGTACACGCGCGGCCGCAATGATCGTTTTAATGCTGTTATTGTTCGTTCTTCCGGTAACAAGCATGTATGCAGAGGGCAATCTATTGCAGAATCCGGGCTTTGAAGACGGTGACGAAGATGCTCCTTCAGGCTGGACCAAGGATATGTGGATCTCCGGGGACAGCTCGGGGCTGCTCTCCGTGCAGTCTGAGGATGTCCATTCCGGGAGCAAGGCGGCGGTTATTGAGAATCTGGAGCCCAATCACCTCAAGTGGGTGCAGACGATTGCGGTCCAGCCTAGCAGCTATTATAAGATCTCCGGTTATGTCAAAATCGTCAGCACCGCAGGCGAAGGCCTTGGCGCGAACATTTTCGCGGTAGGCATCGGCGGCGGTTATCCCGCTACCACAGATACGGCGGGGGACTGGCAGTACCTTGAATTCTACGGCCAAACCGGCTCCGGGCAAAAAGAGCTGGGCATCGGCGCAGCCCTGGGCGGCTATGCCAGCCTTATTCAAGGCAAAGCCTACTTTGATGATCTGTCCGTAGAGCAAGTGGATGCTGTTCCCGGCGGAGCCAGTGCCATCTCGCTCGACAGCGAAGCGGCGGCCCAGAATGCGGGCACCCAGGCTGCGGAGACACCGCACAAGGTATCGCCTGCCAAGCTCCTGCTGCTGTCGGCGGTGTTCAGTGTTTTTTTCGCTTTCTTCTATAATAAAGCATTCCGCAGTGAACGGCTTCTGAAGCAGCCGGATGTTGTATATACCAGATGGCTCTATGTTGTCTTCGGGGCGGCCTTTATTCTGCGGATCTGGATTGGACTGACAGCGCAAGGATATCAGAATGATATGAATACCTTTATTGCCTGGGGCCAGCGCCTTGTGGATATGGGACCCGGCAAGTTCTATGAGGAGGGTTATTTTGCCGATTATCCTCCGGGATATTTGTACATATTGTATGTGCTGAGCTTCATCCGCGGGCTGTTCGGGTTTGCGCATGGCTCGGGGGGAGAAACACTGCTCTTCAAGCTGCCGGCGATCATTTCCGATCTGGTGCTGGGTTGGCTGATCTACCGCTCAGGCCGCAAGAAGCTTGGTTCCGGCATGGCCATCGGCCTGATGCTGCTGTTCCTGTTCAATCCGGCGGTGCTGATGGATTCTGCGGCCTGGGGACAAGCGGACTCATTCTTTTTGGTATTCCTGCTGCTTAGCATCCTGGCCGCTTCGGAACAGGGCTTTGTGCGTTCGGCCATCTTCTTTGCCTTAGCCACACTTATTAAACCTCAGGCCCTGATCTTTACTCCTGTGCTTATGCTGGCTTTCTATCATCACCGTGCGTGGAAGCAGCTGGCGTTCGGTGCCCTTTACGGGCTTGGCATCTTTGCCGTTCTGGCGGCGCCGTTCTTCTGGAATAACGGCGGACTCGGCGGACTGATAGAGCTTTATAAGGGCACTCTATCCTCCTATCCCTATTCAACAGTGAATGCCTTTAATCTATATGCGCTGACTGACCCGATGTGGGCTTCGATTAATTCCATGTGGCTGGGGATTACCTACCGCGCCTGGGGCTTTATTTTCATCCTGGCAGCCGTTGCCCTTGCAGCGTATTACTCATTCAAAAAAGACCGCAATGACCTGTCGAAATCCTTCTTCATCGGTATGGTTCTGATCACAATCGTGTTCGTATTCGGAACCAAAATGCATGAACGGTACATGTACCCGGCCTTGATCCTGTGCCTGTTCACCTATATCGAGAGCCGGGACCGGCGTTTCCTGACCCTGTTCCTCGGCTTTACTCTGACGCAGTATCTTAACGTAGGCTATACTCTGGCCCATCTTAATGCCGGCAATAATCCGCCTTCGGACGGCATTGTTCTGGTAACTTCAATTGCCAATATAGCTTTGGCGTTGTACATGCTGTATGTCGGATATGCAGTATACATCCGCAAAGATATCAAGCCTATCCTTCCAACGGTGTCTGCAGCGGAGAAATATGATGCCGATGTGGAGCTTGCCGAAGGGCTTCGCCCGCTTGGGAAGAGGGGAAGAGCCGGCAGATTCAAGCTGCAGCGCAAAGATTGGATGTGGATGCTGGGCATTACCGCCGTATATGCGGCACTGGCATTGTTTCATCTGGGCTCTGACAAAGCGCCGGAAACCCTGTGGGAACCGGCAGCCAGCGGCGAGAGCTTCTATGTGGACCTCGGCCAGAGCAGACAGCTGGAGCGTGTGAATATATTCGGCGGTGTCGGCACCGGCAAGTTCAAGCTGGAATTCAGCCAGACTCCAGAGGCCTGGAGCAGCCCGCTGGATGTCAATGAGGATGTCGGCAACGTCTTCATTTGGAAAAGCCAGCCTTTGAACGTAGCGGCAAGATATGTGAAGCTGACCGTTACTTCGCCGGGCTTCACCTTGAATGAAATGGCCTTCTATGAGCAGGGTGGAGGCAAAACACCGCTTGCGGTAGCGAGCATTACGCCTGATGGTGCGGCTGCCAAAAGAGGCCAGCCGTCCAACCTGTTTGATGAACAATCCATCATTCCGGAAAACTCCGGGTTCATGAACAGCACCTATTTCGATGAAATTTACCATGCCCGTACGGCTTATGAGTATACACACGGTATTGTCCCTTATGAGAATACCCATCCGCCTCTCGGCAAGCTGCTGATTTCTGCCGGCATGGAGCTGTTCGGCGTCAACCCGTTCGGCTGGCGGATTATCGGTACCCTGTTTGGTATCGCCATGCTGCCGCTGATCTATATGATGGCTCTGCGGCTGTTCAAAAGGACTGTCTACGCCGCCCTAGCCGCCGGATTGTTCGCGCTTGATTTCATGCATTTTACCCAGACGCGCATCTCGACAATCGATGTCTACGGCGTATTCTTCATCATGCTGATGTTCTACTTCATGCAGCGGTATTTCACGATGAATTTCTACCGCGTTCCGCTGCGGCGGACGCTGGTGCCATTGTTCTGGTCCGGTCTGTTCTTCGGGATCGGCGTTGCTTCCAAATGGATTGTGCTCTACGGCGGGGCAGGGCTTGCGATCATGCTGGCGCTTGTTTTGTTCGAGCGCTACAGGGAATACAAAGCGGCCGGACGCTTGCTGGCTGAGGGGAGAGCAGGCGATCAGGAGCTCAAGGCCGCCTGCCGCACTGCGGACGGGGCGTTCTGGAAGAACACCATTCTGACCCTGCTCAGCTGCCTGCTGTTCTTTGTGGTTATCCCGGGAATCATCTACAGCCTGTCCTTCATCCCTGTCCTGTCTGTCTCGGCAGACGGGTATACGTTCAAAGGCCTGATTGATGCCCAAAAGAACATGTACAATTACCACAGCCAGCTTGTCGCAACCCATCCGTTTGCTTCCTCCTGGTGGGAATGGCCGTTTATGAAACGGCCGGTATGGTTCTTCAGCGGCGGCGAAGGCCTGCCGGAAGGACAGGTGAGCAGCATCGTCACGATGGGCAATCCGCTGATCTGGTGGACAGGAATCTTTGCGATGCTGGCGGCGATCTGGTTAACAGTGAAACGCAAGGACAAGAATCTGTATATGATCTGGATCGGATTCTTATCACAATATGTGCCATGGATGCTGGTTCCGCGCGAGACCTTCCTTTACCATTATTTTGCGATGGTGCCGTTCATAATTCTTGCTGTTGTATATATTATGAAGCTGCTCGACAGCAAGTACCCTGAAGCCCGGTACATGCGTTATGCTTATGTGGCCGGTGCCGCGCTGCTGTTTGTATTGTTTTATCCCGTATTGTCCGGCATGCAGGTCAGTAAAGACTATGTGGATGTTGTACTGCGCTGGTTCCCCTCCTGGGTATTCTAGGAGAGCGGATCCCGGTGAAGAAGTGGATTGGCCAAGCTTGGCGGATGCTTAGGCTTAGGAAGCCAGTTTTGTGAGAAGCTATATCTAAGAAATAAAGGCGACAAACTTTTAGGAGGAATAAAGGTGAAAGCCAGATACAGTATAATTGTCCCCATGTTCAATGAGGAGGAAGTCATTCAGCATACGTACGGGCGTCTCAAGAAAGTAATGGACGGATGCGGCGAATCCTACGAACTGGTCTTTGTCAATGACGGGAGCCGGGACCGTACAGCCGAGATTATGCGCGAGGTCAGCAGCCGTGATGAACATGTCAAGCTGATCGATTTCTCACGCAACTTTGGTCATCAGGTAGCGATCACGGCGGGGATGGATTATGCTGAAGGCGAGGCGGTCGTGGTTATCGATGCGGATCTTCAGGATCCGCCTGAGGTTATTCTGCAGATGATCGAGAAATGGAAAGAGGGCTACGAGGTTGTATATGCCAAGCGGCTCAAACGTCACGGAGAGACATTCTTCAAAAAAGCAACGGCGAAGATCTTCTACCGTCTGCTCAGCAGCATGACCAGTGTGGAAATACCTACGGACACGGGAGATTTTCGTTTAATTGACCGTAAAGTATGCGATGTGCTGCGCGGTTTGAAGGAGAAGAACCGTTATGTCCGGGGGTTGGTGAGCTGGGTGGGCTTTCGGCAGACCATGGTTGAGTATGTGCGTGAGGAACGCTTTGCCGGGGAAACCAAATATCCGCTGAAGAAAATGATCCGGTTCGCACTCGACGGCATCACCTCCTTTTCCCACAAACCGCTGAAAATAGCTTCTTACATCGGCTTTTTTCTTTCCTTCTCCAGCTTTCTTTATCTGTTTTTTGTTTTGTTTCAAAGGGTGTTCACCTCCTGGACCGTTCCCGGCTGGGCTTCTATCGTGGGTGTAAACCTGTTGTTTAACGGTATTGTGCTTATGCTGCTTGGTGTAATCGGTGAATACATCGGGCGGATTTATGATGAATCCAAGGATAGACCGCTGTATATTGTGCGTGAAACCAAAGGGTATACTGAGGAAGATACGGACGTATTGAATGTGGGCGGACGGAAGGAAAACGATTATGTCAGATAAAAAGCTGAACGCAGGCTTTATCCAGTTCTTGAAATTCAACGCCGTAGGCCTGCTGAATACGCTGGTTGATTTTGCGGTCTTTACTCTGCTGCACTCACTGGGAATGATGAACACACCGGCACAGATCATTTCGTACAGCGCCGGTACAGCCAACAGTTTTATTTGGAATAAGAAGGTGACCTTTCGGGATCAGGACCGGGGGAGCAAGGATGGCTTTGACCGCAGGCAGCTGGTAAGATTTATTGTCCTGAACCTGGTGGTGCTGGGCATCTCGGTGCTGCTGATTCATTGGCTGACAGACCGCTTCGGCATTCAGGTGCTGATTGCCAAAGTATTGGTTACCTTCGTGACCGTGATCATTAATTTTTTCGGAAGCCGCAAGTGGGTGTTTTGAAAATATATGTATGCTTCTTCCCAAAAGCCTGCAATTGATACGGGTAACCGTTGCTTCGGCAGCCTATGATGCCTTAAAAAAGACGGCAGAGCCGTTCTCCTTGAAATAGAATTTATATGCTCGGCACACTAAATGATCCTTCTATTTCTCGCTGCAACACGCCGTCCTTTACAAGGAGGCGTAGCCGTTTCTGCTTGGGGCAATACAGGCTATTTTAAGGAGGTGATGTCCATGCGCAAGTTCTCTTACTTCATTATTCTTGCCGGGATTCTGATCATGCTGTATCCCAAAGCAAACGAGTGGTATAACGATTGGCAGCAGCAGAAGCTGCTGGAAGAAGCCGAACAGGCATACAGCGAAACTGTGCCTTCGCCGTCTCCGCAGTCCGATTTGCGCAAGCCCTATGCTGAAGTGACCCAACTGCTTGCCGAGGAATCCTCTGCAGATGAACAGGCTGAGGCGGCGGAACAGCCTGCACCGGAAATTCAGCTGGGCGGCAAGATCATAGGCATTATCCAGATCGACAAAATTAATTTGAAGCTCCCTGTCCTGGAAGGGGCGACCAAGGCCAACATGAAGCATGCCGCTGCTCATATGAAGGAGACTGCTGCCATAGGGGAGGTTGGCAATGCTGCTATTGCGGCACACAGATCAAGAACTGCCGGAAGGCTTTTCAACAGATTAAATGAGGTTGGGATTGGCGATACCATATCGGTGCAGACTAGCGAGCAGGAATATCAATACATTGTGTATGACATCTCCATTGTGGAACCTACGGATATTTCGGTATTGAACGGCCATAATGATGACAAAATGCTCACTCTGATTACCTGTGATCCCTTGGTCAATCCAACGCATCGCCTGATCATTCATGCTAAGTTATCTTAAACTTCGACAAATTATGAGCTGAAAGGTGGAAAAATTAAAATTTAATCATAAATTAGTGGAATTCTAGCGATTTAGGGCTTGTATATAGATATGAATATGGTAGAATATAACTATAAAAGCTAAGCACGATAACGGCAAACCTATCGAAAGGTAGGGACGCAAAGCTAAAGGGCCTTCCCTCTAATGGATGGCAGCCAGTTACCGAATGAAGAGGCTTTTTTTGTTTGTTCTTGATATAATTCTAGCAGATTCTAGCAGAAGTAGGGACAGATAAAGCTTATACGATAACGGCAAACCTATCGAAAGGTAGGGACGCAAAGCTAAAGGGCCTTCCCACATGGATGGCAGCCAGCTACCGAAAGGAGTTTTATCCATGAAGAAGTTCTTTTTTACCTTAATAACATTGTTTGTGGTCGCCACTTCCGTTCAAGCAGGCTCCGCAGAAGCAGCCAGCACAGAAACTGGCTGGTTAAATACATCGCAATTGAAACAAGGCGTTATCGCTGTATCCTACGACGTTCCCAAAGATAAGCGCATCAAGCTTATGATCACCAAGGACAACAACAGCTACACATATAACCTTTACGCCTCCAAACAAACCGAAACCTTCCCGTTGCAGCAAGGCAATGGTTCCTATAAGGTTTCTGTTCTGGAGAACACTACCGGCAACAAATACAAAGTGATTTCTTCCGAAACTGTAGATCTCAGCCTGAGCAATGCCAACGCCGTATATTTGAGCTCCGTACAGAATGTGAAATGGAGTTCTTCCGATAAATCAGTGCTAAAAGCCGCACAACTGACACAGGGCCTGACCACTGATGAACAAAAGGTAAAAGCAATCTACAACTATATCGTTTCTAACGTGAAATATGACTATACTTTGGCTTCCAATGTTACGACAGACTATATTCCGAACAATGACAATACGCTGATTACCAAAAAAGGCATTTGCTACGATTACGCTTCATTGTTTGCAACCATGCTTCGCAGTCAAGGAATACCTGCTAAGCTGGTAATGGGGAATACCAGCTATGTGACTTCGTACCATGCTTGGAATGAAGTGTTCCTTAACGGCAAGTGGGTGACTATTGACACTACGGTTGATGCCGGGTTGGCGAAGAGCAGCCAGGCAACAAGCTTGATCAAAGCAGCAAGCAAGTATACCGCTGCCAAGTTCTATTAAGAATAAAAGAATTGCATTCGATTAAGGAATTTTGGTGATAACCCGCTTAAATATTAAGCGGGTTATCTTTCTTTTTAAATAGGGTTGCTTTTTCATATAACTATGAGGTATTATAAGTAAGCGTTGTTAGAGCGCTGTCAATTGGAAAAGAAATGACTGAATAAAGTGATTTCGAAAAAAACTTGCATTACTCTAATGAACGTGATATATTATAAGGGTTGCTGGTGACGAGATAATCGGCGCCGACAACGAGCTTGATCTTTGAAAACTGAACAACGAGTGAGTATCGGAATTCACTTCGGTGATTCCAAAACCGGTGGGTTTCACAGCGTCTTGGACGCTTG
>NZ_JACBYI010000046.1 GCF_019352175.1 Paenibacillus sp. S150 | reverse complement strand
GGTTTTGTTGTATACTGGTCATTGAGTAGGGCTCCTTTTCTTGGTGACTTTGCAATCCCAAGGATACCCTACTTTTTTGTCGTTTACTAGACTCCCCGATCCTTACACATACTATTTTACGCCATCTACCGGATCATCCCTAGTGGGAAAAAGTACAACTAATCCGGCTGAATTCAGCCGTATGGGGGGAGTGGGCCTCCATTAAGTGTACAAAATCCCACTAAAGCCCGTTAAAGCCAAAATTCCAGCCCATTAGTGTTACTTTTTACACTTCGCTACAGTCCCCGTGGGCCTTGGCTTCGATGATGACTCAGGTACTTTGCGGGGACCCCAAAACATATAAAATCTTTAAAAAGAAACGGCTGCACCGTCCTATATTAGGAACGGGCAGCCGTTTCTTCGGCCACACAAGGCTGATTGATCGGCAAAAAAAGGATGCAGCCGCGGAGCACATCCAGGAAATGAATGCGGCCGTACCCTTTGCTGTATCTTACGCAAATTTGCAGAAATTGTTTCATTTATTTGAAATTTGAAAGAATAGCCGCCAGAATATGGCCGGTCTCCAAGGCCATATCCTCGAAATCCGCCAGCGGCAGCGGATTCTTGCCGACCCCCAGCTCAACGGTGAAGCCGGGCCGGCGGAAGCGCTGGATGAACCAATCCTTATATCCGGCGTCACTGCCCGTCAGCTCCACCGCCCGGTAGCCGCTGGCCGCCGCCAGCTGTGCCGCAAGTGCCCGGCTCTCCGGCGGCTCATAGCCCCGGTAATTCCAGTAAATCTCGCCTCCCTGGCTGTGCAGGGATACGGCCGCATCTCCGGGGACCTTCTCCGCCAGTCCGGCCAGGGCCGCAGCCTCCGGCTCGCTGAGCGCAGCCCTTCCGCTGTAATCGCGCGGCCCCGGTTCCGGCACTCCCCGCCGGGCCCGTTCCTCTTCCCAATGGGCGGGGAACTGGTCGCCGAGATCCACGCCGCGGATATTGGCCTTCCAGTGCCGGAAGCTTCGCCGTCCGCAGTTCCATTTCATCAGCTCTTCGTAATACGGATGTCCGGGCAACACCCCCTCCTGCACCAGCTCCACCCCATCGGGATTGGCCATTGGCACAGCCCATATCGTCCAGTTTTTGTACCAATCCCCGGTATTGTGGCCGTTCCATCCCTTGCCTCCGGCATAAGCCGCCGCATACTGCTCGACAAAGGACAGGAGGCAGGGCGAGGTCAGCCATTCATTCGCATGCAGTGCGGCATTGACATGAAGATGGCGGGAGCCGCGGCCGATCCGCAGCAGATGAAGCGGCTTGCCGAGGACGCTGCCGCCAATGCGTTCGTGCTGAATAATACCGGGGTATTTATCCAGCAGCCTGCCGATAGCCTCATCCACTTCCGCAGGACCGTATTCCCCGCGCAAGCATACCTCTGCGCCAGGTGCGGCCACAGGAATGACCAGCACCTTGCCGGGGGAGCACCCGTACGCCGACTCCACACCCGGATTCAGCTTTTCAAGCTCATCTACATCCACTCCAAACAGGGCGGAAATACTCCGGGCATCGTCACCCTCCTGTACGGCATACCTTTTGCGCGGAGCGGAAGGCAGAAACAGAATCTGTCCCGGAACCAGATACGGCTGCCTGCCTGCCCATGGGTTTCCCTGTATCACATGCTCCGGTGTAAGTCCATGCCGCGCGGCAATCCGGCTAACCGTATCTCCCTTGCGGGCAATATATTGCTGCATATGTCTCATCCTCTCGGCCCTCTAGTTGGCGTCATCCAATGCCGTCAGCCGGAGATTTCCACGGAAGACAAACCGGACACAGCCCTCTGACTTTATTCTATGCCGACCGAGCTGTCCACCATGAAAGAAGATTGATTTCACCTTCGTGCCCGGGAGGCAAGCAGAAACGGCTACGCCGTCCTTGTAAAGGACGGCGTGTTTCAGCGAGAAATAGAAGGATCATTTAGGGTTCCGAGCATATAAATTCTGCCCTGTAATCACGCGGCCGCAGCGATATTTCATTCCTCAGTGATGCCGCGCAGCGGCATGGGGGTCTTATAATTCAAAGAAAGAGACCGGAACATCGCTGTCCCGGCCTCTAAGAGCCTATCCCAGAATAAATAAGTAAGAAATATGGGGAAGAAAAAAGTAAGAGGGGATGTGAGTTGGCCAGCCCCGCCTCAACAACGGCATTTCTGCCGTTATTTCGGGGCATACAGGCCAGCTTCGCCTCAACAACGGCATTTCTGCCGTTATTTCGGGGCATACGGGCCAGCCCCGCCTCAACAACGGCATTTCTGCCGTTATTTCGGGGCATACAGGCCAGCTTCGCCTCAACAACGGCATTTCTGCCGTTATTTCGGGGCATACAGGCCAGCTTCGCCTCAACAACGGCATTTCTGCCGTTATTTCGGGGCATACGGGCCAGCCCCGCTCCAACAACGGCATTTCTGCCGTTATTTCGGGGCATACAGGCCAGCCCCGCTCCAACAACAGCATTTCTGCCGTTATTTCGGGGCATACAGGCCAGCTTCGCCTCAACAACGGCATTTCTGCCGTTATTTCGGGGCATACGGGCCAGCCCCTCCTCAACAACGGCATTTCTGCCGTTATTTCGGGGCATACAGGCCAGCCCCGCCCCAACAACGGCATTTCTGCCGTTATTTCGGGGCATACAGGCCAGCCCCGCCCCAACAACGGCATTTCTGCCGTTATTTCGGGGGCGCGTTGCAGTAATCTTGCGAATAATCTCACACAACGAGAAAGAGTAAGCGAAGTGTGGAAGTAAGCGTTGGGAAGGGAGCTGCCGGACGCCAGCTTGCCCACTCCGCACCTACACAAGGGGATAAGCCCAAAAAGCCCACTACACGCGTACCTATGGACTGGACACTTAAGAAAATGGGATGCGGGCTGTTGTTCGCTTGAGGGAAGGCACGGAACTATGAAGCCTTGCTTCATTTCGCCTGCGCTCAGACCGTTTGGAGAAGCGTACGATCCGTTCATTCCCGGTAACTTATTTGGGGATAGGTTCTTAGTGTGTACAGCTTGAACCGGCATTCCTTTCGGATAACGGAGAATCCGACCCCGAATCAGGAGGGTTGTCCCTATTCAACCCGCTGCTGTCAAAGCTTATAACGAAGAGACCTGCCACACCACGGGTGTGCGCTTAATCTGCTCCCCCAGCCAGTCCCGGGCGATCCGCTGGAAAATCTCCGCATCACCGCTGCAGAAAAATTGGTGGATCGGGCTTTCGTCCCCGCTGGCCAGCTTGCCTTTGTCGTACAGGATCGTGCTGATTTCTCTTGCGGTCTCATCCGCCGAGCTGATGAGCTTCACTCCCGGTCCCATCACCCTGCCGATCGGCTCCACCAGAAACGGATAATGGGTGCAGCCAAGGATCAGCGTGTCAATCGGCTCGTATTTAATGCCGTTGAGCGAATCCGCTACAGCAATATGGCTTTCCTCAGAGCGGAACATTCCCTGCTCCACAAAGGGGACAAGCGCCGGGCAGGCCTGGCTGACGACCTGAACAAACGGTGAGAGCTGCTTCAGCGCAGCGGTGTAGGCACCGCTCTTGATCGTGCCGATGGTGCCGATGACGCCCACCTGGCCGGTTTTGCTTGCGCTGATGGCTGCACGCGCGCCGGGATGAATCACGCCGATAACGGGAATGGATACTTTGGCAGAGATATAGTCAAGTGCGGCTGCCGTTGCCGTATTGCAGGCGATAACGATCATTTTCGGATTAAATTGAATTAAATAGTCCACAATCTGTTCGGTGAACACTTTCACTTCTTCTGTCGAACGGGGTCCGTACGGGGCCCTTGCGGTGTCTCCGAAATAAATGATCTTCTCCCGCGGGAGCTGCCTCATCACTTCCCTGACAACCGTTAGTCCCCCCACACCTGAGTCTAATATTGCGATAGCTTGCTGCACGAACACACCGCTTCCTTTTACTTGTTTAGTGTAGCTTATGTAAGGCCAAAACAAAATGTACCGGGTTTCAGCCCCAATTGCAGATAATACTCCAAAACCCCGGACAGTTCAAGAGCCGCCTTCCGCCGGAATGCGAAAAGCGGCTCTTGGCCGGGAAGAACATGCCTTCATATCTCCGCTCTCAACAAAAAGTCATAGCCGCCCGGCCTAAGCGATGCCGCTGCCCTTTGTTCCGCTCTCTGTCCCCTCTTCCAAAACAGCTTCCGCACCGGATTCGGCATCCGTCTGAGCCACCGCTTCATCCGGCTCTTCAGCAGCTTCTTCAACAGCAGGTTCAGCTTCTTCAGCGATCTCGGCAGCAGCTGCAATTCCGCTCACCGCAGCCGTTTGCTCTTCATCGGCCACGATATACTGCCTGCTCCATTCCTTGACCTCGCTGACGACGGCCTCTACCGCATCTTTCGCTTTGCTGTACAGCTCCGTGCTCTTCTCGTTTGCCGCTCCGGCGATTTCCGTCACTTTATCAATGGCCTCTGTCGTTCCGTCCGCGATGTCCTTGCGCAGCTCTTTGCCGGGCTTGGGTGCAAACAGCAAAGCTGTTACCGAACCCACAACACTGCCAGCCAGAATACCCCACAGCAAGCTTTTGGTGTCTTTTTTCATGTCTCATCTCTCCCTTGATTCTAATTGAGCCTCTGCCCGGCCATCCGGGCCATCGCCTAGTTCTGCTATATCATAAGCAAAGAGAGTTTGTCCTGTGACTGATTATACGCTAAGTTCCGAAGTTTTGTCTTTCTTGCGGGGCGTGATGGCATACCGGCAGCTCTGTCCGCCCTCCGCCATGCATTCCGTGCGCGTAACCTTCGCGCCCAGCAGTTCCTCGAACAGCCCTTGTTCGCACTGGCAGGCCTTGCGGTACTGGGTCGCCACCTGGCGGATCGGACAGTTGTACTCCTGCATCACATAAGAGCCGTCCTCTTCCCGGTTCCACTCGGCCATATAGCCCCCGGCATTCTGGATGGCAGACAGCTCGGCTACCCGTTCTTCCAGGTTGCGGTTCTCCATCATAGGCGCATACTGGGCCTGCATACGCCTCCTGCGCCCTTCAAACAGCACATTGACCGCCTCCAGCCCGCTGCCGTGATCCAGCTCGCGCAGCAGCTCCAGCGCCAGATTGTGATAGCTTTTGGGAAAATGGTCCTCCGCCCGTTCCGTCAGCGAATACACGTGCAGCGGACGGCCCATGGCCTGGCGGACAACCTTGGTCTTGACCAGCGATTCCTGCTCCAGCTGAAGCACATGACGCCGGACGCCCATTTCAGTGATGCTAAGCTCCTCTGCGAGCGCGCCGATTGTCAGCGGCCCTTTCATCTTCAGGAGCGTCATAATCATGCGCCTTGTCGATCCGCTTTCCTGACCCTTCTTCATCATAAAGGACCTCCTTCCTTTCCCGGCTGTCGCCTATTGGTATTCACCTCTATATTCCTATATTCGTATATCCGGAATGCCATTGCAATGTTACACTGGAGCCTGTGCGCCTAATTCCTGATCCAGATAGCCGTGCACCGCAGCGCCGAATTGCTCCAGTGCTTCCGGGAGAGAAGCCGCAAGCGGGTGCAGCGCCGTCCGCTGCCACACATAATAGTCCTGCACCAGCGGCTTGCGCAAGGCCACAAGCCGGATCAGCAGATCATACAGGCCGCTGTCCGTGAAGACCTTTTCCTCGTGGATAATGGATATAATATCCTCATAGCTTCCGGCATCGCGCATAATGAACCCGTCAATCAGGGAGCTGCCCACATCAGTAACGACCTCGATCGCCAAATGCAGGCAGCGCTCCTGCACGAGACCCATGCACGTACCGCCGTCCCAGGAGGCTGCCGCTGCCCGGAGCCCGGTATTGATATCGGGAATCTGGCCCAGTATAATTTCGATCTGTTTCCGGTTGACATAATACACAGCAGACCCTCCAAGTCAGATGATTATTCAATGAGCAGCAGGCAGAAGCACAGCTATTTCCCCCGCTTGCCGCGGCGTTTCAGCCAGAACAGCATAATGACGCAAGCTGCCAGAAACACGACTAAATAGGTTAATGCTTCCATCGGATACTCAAGCTCTCTCACAGACGTCACACCCTCCGCTATTTGATGGCTGCTGCCAGCTTGCCCTTCTTATTCTCAGATTTCGTAATCCACGGCAAATGAAACCTCTTTGACCTCATTAATGTGGGCAATGACTTCCTTATGGGCCGGATGCACCTGGTAGGCCTGCAGATCATCGAGAGAAGCGACCACCGTCACCAGCGCAATATCAAAGGAACGCTCCGAGTGAATGATGTCGGCACCTACCTCTATGGAAAGCAACTGTGGAATTCTGCCTTCCATGTTCCGCAGCACCGCTACGGTCTCCTGTACTTTTTCCGGAGCACGGTCCTTTAATTTGAAGAATACAATGTGCTTGATCATCTATATCGCTCCCTGCAGCCTTAATATTGTAAATGGAATACTAAAAATATATCATACCGGCAACACTTCTGAAAGAAACTTAAACACAAGAGGGGCCCTCAAGCATTTCATCTGGACGAAAGCCCAACCGAAATGTTAAAGTCATATAAAGCCAAACCAGAAGATTAACACATTATTAAATCAGTATATCGGAGGAATTATGCCTAAGAATCAGCAAGAATTACACAAAATTCAGGCCTGGTCTCTGATCAACCGCAAATATCTTGGACAAGGCGTACGGGTCAAAAGATTCCGCCGGCCGAAGCGCAGCCAAATCCGCAACCGCGTGCTGCTTGCCATCCTGATGGCCAAAGACATAAAGCTGTCAGGGCTTGCCGAAGAGCTCTCCGTATCTTCACGCAGCGTTAGCGCCTGGGTGTATGAAGGACGAATTCCCTCCAGAACCAATCTGGATAAGGTCTGCCGTGTTCTAGGCTATCCGTCCCATATCTTGTTCAATGAGGCTCTCCTGCGGCAAAGTCCGATTGTGTGCCAGCCGACGCCCTCACGCTTCATGAAAAGAGCGAGTGCCCATTCCCCGCAGAGCAATGTGATCCTTACGGGACTGTGCATGGTTTACGATTTCTCCGTCACGGATGTCAGCATCTGGATCGGTGTCCATCCCGGCACCTTCCGCAAATGGCTTCATCAACGCCATCTGCCTTCGCCGGCGCTGCAGGAGAAAGCCGAGAATTTCTTCCGTATTCCTCGCCATATCCTGTTCGCCGATTGCGAGCTGCATTAGCCGGGGGAAACAGCCGAAAGCTGCATACAGCAACCGCCTATAGCTTCCAGTCATACAATCGCAAAGCCCTTCTTCCTGCTGGAGAGGGCCTTTTGGCGTTTTATCCGGCTTCCGTCTGCCCATAGCTTGGAGCTTATAAATTATATTTTTTAAAAAAGGCCCTACTACAAGTTGATTTCATACCGAGCTTAAAATCAGCAAAGGATGTGCACGGTCCTCCGGCCTATTTCACGACGGACTGGGTGGAGGCGGAGAAGTCCGTCCGCAAGCTCGCTCTTCTTGATCCCCGGCTTCTGCTGGCCGGACACGGCCTGCCCATGGCGGCTCCGGAGCTGTCCCGGCAATTCGCCCGTCTCTGCAAGACCTTCAAGGAGCTATCCGTCCCCTCTCAAGGGAAATTCGTATAAATCAGCACCGTGCGGCCGGGAAGAAAACATTGGGCCGCACGGTTTTGGTTACAGCGCCTTGCGCGCGAGAATATACCGCAATATGTAATTATGGCTGTCCCCCCGGGGACTGTGCAGCGACTCCGTAAACGTTCCGGTCTCCATAATCTCCGCCATGGCAAAATGCCCACGCAAATCTGCATCGCTGAAAAAGTGCGCATATTTCCCTGCCTTGTACTCAAATGTCCCCGGCTCCAGCAGGCTTCCCCGGCCATTGTTCGGGTCCTCATCCGAGAAGCCGGTGAAATAGAGCAGGCCGCCGGGCCGGAGCTGCGCAAGACTTGCAGCAATGAGCCGGCGGCGCTCTTCGGCAAGAAATAAATGCAGCACATCATAGCAGTAGACGGCATCTGCCGCAATGTCCGATTGGGGCTCCAATGCCGACCCTTCAATAAATCGTGTCCGGACATCCCATTCTGCGGCAAGCTCCAGCGCGGCACGGCTCAGTTCTACGCCATAGGTGTCCAGCTCGGAGGAGAATGCCTTGGTATTGCGTCCGTAGCCCGCACCGGGAACCAGAACGGATTTCACTCCATGCTCCAGGAACCGCACCTTTGCCCGCAACGCCGAGGGGCTGGGCTGATCCCCCCAAATCATGCCTTCGCGGGCAAATCTAGTACTCCAATACTGTGACATATAATTATCAGCCTTTCCAGTTCCGGTTCTTCACTCTGTACCAATATTGATAAATCTCCTTATATGCCAGCTTGTCATACAGTGCAGAAGCCCCGGCATTGGCCTGGACTACCTGCAGAAAGGAATAAACCGCTCCTTGGCTTTTGGCCCAGTGCAGAAGTCCCAGCAGCAGCTCCTGCGCCATCCCCTGCCGCCGGAAAGCCGGAGCTGTATATATGTCATATAGACCAATATACTCATGTTGAATAACCCCAAGTCCGCACGCGGCAGGAAGGCCATCCTTCAGCAAGAGGGCAAACCCCTGCTTCAGACTGGAAGAGGACAGCATCCGGCGCAGTGTATCCCGATGCCCGCCCGGCAGCTCCGACATCCCCGCGAAGGCCGCCAGCCAGTCTTCGGTCAGCTCCTCCAGAATCTGAACGCTGTACCTCCCAGATAATTCGGGCAGCCCTTGCATATCCCTGATTCTTACCGATGAAGGCTCGACTATGACGTAGCCCTGCCCGGCCAATCGTCCGTCCAGGTCCGGAGGCTGGGTAAACGGGGTGATTTTGAACACCGGGTTCTGCCCGGCAGCCGTATAATACTGTTCGGCGAGGCGGATTTTGTCCTGGATCTCCAGAACGCCCTGCTCCGCTCCCGGCCCATACAGCGGGCTGGCCGAGTTGGCCCGTTTGGTGTAGCCTGCCGCAGAGCGGAGAATCCAGCCCTCCAGCAGCACGCTCTGCTCCGCAGGCCAGGTATTCAGTGCAATTTCTTCAATTAACTTGTACAAGGCGCCTTGCACCTCCCTACTCTTTTTTATTGCGCATGGCATTCAGCTGCTTCACGCCGCTGTCGCCTCCGGATGTAAAGTGAGCATACCCCGGGGAATCCTTGCCATACAGGGCTATCTTACCTTCGCCGTTATAATGAACGCCCCAGCCATACTTTTTGGGCAGCATGGAGGCACGCAGACAGGGGTGATTTCTGGAGAACAGCTCGGTCCGGATTTCCTCCCTGCGTGCCGCTCTTTCCCCTGTTCAGGAATCTCCTTGTGGCACACATGCACCTCATACAGCAGCTCTTCATGATTATAGGTGTAAGGCGCACCCGAGAGCAGTTCATACTGTATAACATGTGCAGGGCGGCGGGGGCGGCTGGATACGGGAACAATACCCGTCCCGGCTGGACAATCCGCAGCGACGCGGATAAAGGTATCGGTATAGCCCATTATCTGGCCTCCTTGGGAATCGGATGCATTTGTCTACTATCATAATTCACTCCGCTTCAACAGGCAAAGCATTTGGGCACGCAAAACGGCCGTTCCCCCGGCAAAAGCATCCTTCCATTGTCAACAGCGGACTTATAAAATTTCAGCTCTCTTAAATTTGTGGTCTTTCCGGAAGAGCAATTACGTATAGATGGAATTATGAAAATATGATTCTTGCAAATGCAGGAATGAAAGCGGGAGTGAGAAGCATGAAGATACCGGTAATTATCCTGGGCGGATTTCTGGGGAGCGGCAAGACAACCCTGCTGCTGGCCCTGCTTAAGGAGAGTAAGGCAAGGGGACTGAACCCCGGTGTAGTAATGAATGAACTGGGCAAAAAGGATGTGGACGGCTACATTCTGCAGGAGCAGGGCAGTGCAAATGTGGAAAAGCTGCTGGACGGCTGCGTCTGCTGCAGCCGCAAGGAAGAGCTGCCAAGAAGTCTCCACCTGCTGCTCGCACGGCGGCCCGATGTAATCTATATCGAGCTTACCGGCGTTGCCGATCCCGAGGAAATCGCCAAATCCCTGCTGGAGCCTCCGCTCAGCGGGCTGCTGGCGCTGCATTACTCGATTACGGTGCTGGATGCGGAGAATGTGCTGGAATACGGCAGCCGCTTCTCCGCCGACAAGCAGCTCGTGCGCACAATGCGCCGCCAGTTGTCCAGCGCCGATCTGATCATCGTCAACAAAAGCGATCTCGTGGAGCCCGAAACCTTATGGCGGATTGAAAAAATGGTGAGCCGGCATAATACGGAAGCCGAGATTGTCTTCACGCACTACAGTGAAATCAATCCGGCTCCGCTGCTGGCAGGCCTTTCGCCCCGCGGGCAGCGCTCCTCAGCCCCGCAGCGCGGAAATCCGGGCATGAGCGGCACAGCGCTTAAGCGGATGAGCAGCGCACACGGACAAGGCGCCATTGCTGTACAGGAACCGGAATCCGCGCAGCAGGCTTCCTATTCTCAGGTCGCGGCGGTAACGCTGACCTTCCCGCCAGGTGCGGCAGGCGGAATCCGGCAGGAGCAGCTGGAGGTTTTTTTCCAGGAGTGGGGAGACAGCCTGGTGAGGGCCAAGGGGCATGTCCGGCTTGCCGGGCAGAGCGGGGTGCAGCTGGTGCAATACGCCGGAAACCGCTGCAGCTGGGAATTCTCGCGCTATCCCGGCCAGCCGTACGTGGTGTTCATCGGACTGAATCTGGATGAGAAGCAGCTGTCGGACCGCTGGTCCGCCTTGTTCCGCCAGCCTTGACCTCCTTCTCACCAATCAAAATTGTGCCGTTGCTGATTCCCGCCGCTTTTGTGATCACGATTGTTGCCCTCTGGCTTCCCGGTCATCCGCAGCTGCTGGACAATGCTTACACGGAAGCCTTCAAAACCGGCTTTATCGGCATTCTGCTGGCTCCGCTAACGCAAATAAGCCTGCCCGCCGACACCTGGATTGAGGTTCGGGGCAAGCTTCATGCGGCTTCCTATAAAGGCAAAGAAATCATGCAAATTACACCAGAGACAATTATTCCGGTCCCCCAGCCATCCACTCCATACGTATATACCAGCCCCGATTCCGTAGCCGCCTGGCAAGAAATCCAGCAGAACGGGATCAAGTCTGAATAACGGCATCCAGCTCATTGTCATCATCAATCGACCGGTGCGGATTGAAGACTTCAACCATCAGCCGCGCCGGAATACAGATGATCTGCTGCTTAGGCCTGGAGATAAACCCCATATTCAGGGCAATCGGGAGCGGGGCGTCAGAGTATGTCATGCGAATGCCGTAGTCATACACTTTCAGCGTATTGTGGCCAAACTTTGTCTTGATGTCGATAACCTGCTCTTCTTTGGTCAGGCTGACGGTCTTGTATTCTTTACCGTCCACTGTAATCACTGCTTGCAAATCCCCCTGTGCATAATGCTCGTTATGATTCTTGTAAGCCTTGATTCCGTATATGGAACCCGCCACAAGCAGCACCAGAAGAACCAGAATAAAATCACCGCGTTTCATCTTCTGCAATTCCGCTGCCTTCCCATTGTCCAGAGTGATATTCGTAATAATTACGATTAGTATAAATATAGCCGGACGGGATGGTTTTGTCAACGCCTGCGCGGCTTCCGGAGGGTGACCCGCAGCCACACTGATCGCCGGATAGACCAGCAGAACAGTCCTCCCATTCCCGCGGCTTCCTTCAAATTAATTATGTCTGTTTATCTGCGGATATGGGCCGACCATTCCCTGAGCACCCGGTCCACCTCAGCCGGGGAGATTGGCTTGGAGATGAAGTCCTGCATGCCCGCTCTAAGGCACAGCTCCTTATCCTCGGCGCGGGCGAACGCCGTTGCGGCCACAATAACCGGAGACAGGCCCAGCTCCTCACGGATGATGCCGGTGGCTTCAATACCATCCATCAGCGGCATTTGAATATCCATGAACACCAGGTCATAAGGACGGGAGCGTACAGCCTCAACCGCCATTTCTCCGTTCAATGCCACATCGGCGGTGTAGCCGCGCTTTTTCAGATATGCCTGAAGCAATTGCAGATTCACCGGATGATCCTCGGCAATCAAGATCGACAGCGGTCCATATTCACCTTCCGCGGAGCTTCCGCCGCCGGCCTCCTTCCCCTTCCCGTTATCAGCGTTATCCAAAGGTATTTGAATATTAGCCGGCTCCGCCAGAGGCAGAAAGACATGGATGGTGAAAAAGAATTCCGACCCCTCGCCTTCACGGCTGTCCACACCAATCATGCCTCCCAGAAGCTCAGCCAGCTTTTTGCTGATTGCCAGTCCAAGCCCCGTACCGCCGTATTTGCGGTTGATCGAAGGATGCAGCTGGGAAAAGGACTGGAACAGCAGGCCCTGGCTGGCCAGAGGGATGCCGATCCCGGTATCCTTCACCGTAAATTTAATCACAAGATCTCCGGTATCGGCAATGGATTGCAGCTTCACGGAGAGGGCAATCTCTCCTTCATCGGTAAATTTCACTGCGTTGCCGAGCAGATTCACCAGAATCTGGCGCAATCTGGCCTCATCGGTCACCACAAGCGCCGGCAGATCAGGGTCTGCTTCGCTGTGCAGATGCAGCCCCTTCTCCTTGGCTTTGGGATAGAACAGCTCCGTCACATTCAGCATCACCTCACGGAGATCGACCGTTTGCAGCTCCAGCGTCATCATGCCGGCTTCAATTTTGCTGAAATCCAGCACCTCATTCAGAATATGCAGCAGCGATTCACTGCTTTTATTGATAATTTGCGTGTAGTACTGCTGTTCTTCATCAAGCTCTGTCCCTGCCAGGAGATCCGCCATGCCAATGATCCCGTTCATCGGCGTACGCAGCTCGTGGCTCATAATGGCCAGGAACTCCGACTTTGCCCGGTCCGCCTGCTCTGCGGACTCCTTGGCCCGGACAATGGCTTTTTCCTCGGTGATATCCCGGAAGACAACCACCGCTCCCTTCCGTTCTCCATTGTCAAATAAAGGCGTCATCCGGTATTTAACCAGAAAGCTGGAGCCGTCCTGTCTCCAGAACACCCCTTCCTTCTCCTCATAGCAAAGATGATTTGACAGCGAATCCGACAGCGACCTCCGCCCACTGGCATAAGGCTCGGCATCCAGCCAGGTCTGCTCCACGGTATGCAGCTTGATGCTCTCCGCCAGTTGACCGGGCTCATACCCCAGCATCGTGGAGGCCGCCGGATTGATAAACACCGTTTCACCCTCGAGATTCATGCCGAAGATTCCTTCGGAGACGGAATTCAGAATAAGCGCATGCTCGTAGCTCAGCTTCTCAATCTGCTGCAGATGGCGTTTGCGTTCGGTAATATTGCTGGTAATGCCGAATACACCCGCTACCTGGCTGTTCACCATAATCGGCACATAAATCACGCTGACCTCAACCGGATAGCCTTCCCGGTGGATCAGCCTGCTCTCAAAGGTCTGGGCCATTCCCTTCGCAGCCTGTCCGAACCGCTCTCCGGCAAATTCCAGCTCCTCCGGATCAATAATCTCGCTATGGCTGGAATGCAGAAGACTGTCGTGCGAGTAGCCGCTTAACTGCTGCAGGCTGAGATTCAGCGATTGGATATGCCCGTCCAGATCCATCGCGCTGATCGCCGAAGGATTATACTCGAACAGGGATTTATAGCGGTTCTCGCTCTCCAGCAGCTTCAATTCATATTGCTTGCGCTCGGAAATATCGCGGGTAACGCCGATAATTTCTGCAATGCCTCCCTGGCCTGCACTGACATGGCGAAGCGTCGTCTCGGTCCAGAGATAAGAGCCGTCTTTGCAAAGAAAGCGGAAGCTGATCGGCTCCAGCTTGATCCCCGCCTTGCCGCTCTGAAGATACGCATGGACTCTCCCGGCATCGTCCGGATGAACATAGCTCATGCCGTGGGAACCCACCATTTCTTCCGGTGCATACCCGAACAGCTGCCGGCAGATCGGAGAAGCATACAAATAGGCAGCCCGTTCATCCGTTGCATTGCGGGAGATAAAGTCCAGCGAGTTCTCCGAAATCAGCCGGTAGTTCCGCTCACTCTCCCGCAGCTGCTCCTCCATCCGGTAGCGCTCAGTAATATCCTGCACAATGCCGTTTATCTGCAAGGTTTTGCCGGCTTCATCCAGCACTACTTCCCAATGGGTGTGGATGAACTTCCGCTCACCCGCTTCGTTCTCTATTCTAAAGACCGCCTGGCCGTTGACTCCTGATTTCAGAGTCTTATACAGTTCCACCCGCAGCGCCGCCATATCTTCAGGAACCACGCGGGCTATAAGCTGTGAATAGTCAATCTGGCTGTGTGTGCCGCTGCCGCCGTCCCCGCACAGATCAAAAATAGACCGCAGCTGCTTCGAGACGGTCATCTGCGCATTCAGCGAGTTCCATTCCCATGAACCCATTTGCCCCAGCTCCTGGGCGGTCGCCAGCATGTTCTCATATTTCTTGCGCTCCGTAATGTCACGGGCGATAGTCAGCACCTGGGTCACATTCCCCCCGCTGTCACGCATAACCTGAAACGAATTCTCAAGCCAAAGGTAATGGCCGTCCTTATGACGGGCCCTGCGGGTGAAGACGTCATTGTCGGAGTACAGCTTTCCCTCCTGGGTCATTTCAATCGCATCAGCTTCATGGTAGAACTCCGGCCTTTTTTTGCCAAGCACATCCGAAGGGGGGTAACCAAGCAGCTTCTCAACGGATGGCGACACATACCGCAGCGTACCGTCGGCATCGGCAAAGGAAACCATGTCCGGTGTATTCTGCGTAATCAGGTTATAGATCAGCCGGTCCTCTTCAATCTTTTGTTCCGCCAGCTTGCGGGCGGTAATGTCCGTCATTTCCGCAATCATATGAAGAGGAGCTCCCGTAGATTCGTCAAAGGTTAAAAAGATATGCAGCGCTACCCACAGAATCCTGCCATCCTTATGTACAAACCGCTTCTCTTTATCAACCGCCGCTCCCGGACTCCCCAGCAAATGCTTCATGATATGCTGATGATCCACAGTGTGCCCATCCTCCGGGTGAGCGATATCCAGATAGCTGAAGGCCAGCAGCTCCGCTTCCGAATAGCCTAACATCGTGCAGAGCGCAGGATTGGCCATAATCATGGTGCCATCTTTCGTGGAGACAACTGCGAACCCTATAGAGGACCGCAAATACAGATGCTTAAAAAGTGTGTCGGTCAATGATAGAGCCTCCTCTGTGAAAGTGGGGACTTAAACTAATCATAGTATACCTTTTTTTCGGAAAAGATGCCTCCGGTGTGAAGGTTGCAGCAGAAGCTTTAAGGAGGAGTAAGAGAATTTGTGTAAAAACATGGAAGGATCAGATTACGAGTAGAACTGCTAATACCTAGAGCAACCAGAAAACCGGATTTAATTATTTTGGTTTTCTATTGGCCCCGAAGCCCGGGCGTAAAACTGCGCTGCTCGCGGGGGGAGTATTGAAATAAACTCATAAACGGAATTCTAATAGACCAGTGACTGCTTAATCATAAAAATACACCCACGCACCTTATGTTTGCGAGAGTGTATTTGAAAATGGCCTGCGCCGCAGCGAATTTGCGGGTTTGAAGATGGCAGGCAAGCAGCTTTCAGAAATTGCAGAAATGAAGTTTGGCCCTAACCGGCAGAAACCGATTCAGGCCCCGAACACCAAATATGGGGTAATATCAAAGAAAAAAGCCGCATAACCCCCTTGATGGCTCCCTGCCATGACACCGTTTATCCATACCCTAGCGCTATAATCGACCGCCTGAAAATGCAAAATCACCTGCTTGCCTTCGGCGTCTTCCGGAATCGACACCGATGTGCTATACCAGACCCGCGGATGGAACATTTCCTCTCCGGTCCCGCTACGTGAAGTCTCGTAAGTAAAAGGAACCGTGATCTTGCGGGTTTCCTTAGACTGTTCCGGCCGTTTCTGCAGCTCTCCCACATTTTCGTCATCGAAGCAAAAGTCCCATTCGCCATTTAAATTCAGCCAGTGCTCCCGGACAAGTTGGGGTCTGGGATAATCCTTCCTATACACTCTGGTTGTCATTCCTCTTCCCCTTCTACTGGTCCTTCCGCCTTCACTTCAGTTTAGCCTGGATCTCAAGCGCATAGACCGAAGCCGGGCGCAGAGGGTAACCGCTCAGCCATGCCCTGGCCGGAACCGCGCTCGCCTTGCAGCTGATGCGGTCCGGTGCAAAGACGCTATTGATCTCGTCGATGGAATCTCCTGTAATTTCGTACAACAGCGTCTCATCAGACGGCTCAAACCCCCGCAGCTCCAGCCCGGTCTTTACTTCCCGGAGGCTGCGGTTCACGATGAACACGGTGATAAGACTTCCTTCCTCATTCATGCAGGCCGCCACGTCCAAATCCGGCAGCGCGTCCATCTTAAATGGGACCGGCTTGTTCGAATGGACAGAGAAAGTACCGCAAATAGCCTCGGCGGGAAGCATCCGCCCGATGTTCCGGCCCGAGTACAGCTTCATCACTTCATAGCTCGGCGTTCCGTATACCGTGAGGGAATGACCGCTCCAGCCAGGCGTTCTTCCGCAATATTGGTCGGCATAATAATCGCCCACACGGATGCAGCCCCCGAGCCAGCCGTTCACCAGATCAGAGAAGCTGCCGATATGCACCATGTCGCTTAGGCGCAGCATTTCATTCAGATGGGCGGCATTGGCGACCGCAGCCCCCAGCGTGTGCTCATCCGGCAGCCCCTTGCGCACAGTGTTCGGATAGTACATCGTGTTGTATTCGGTAATGGCCAGCTTGATGTGGCGATGCTTCGCATTAGCACGGATCTGCTCCACCGTCTGCAGGATGCTGTCGCGGGTCCACTCCGGGAAGGTGGCCATCGCCTTGTAACGCTCCTCCGCCGGCGCATCCCGTTCCAACCCGAACCGTCCGTAGCCGTGATACAAATGCAGGGTCAAATAATCGATATGCTCGCCCGCAATATCAAGCACTGCCCGGTTCCATGCCTGATCGGTGTGCCCACAGGCAAGAATCACGAGGGACGGATCCGCCGCCTTCATGGCTTCCGCAAAGGAAACGCACCGTTCCGCGAACCGGTCTGCGGAGCAAGCGCCTACCTGCCACGCTCCCCATACTTCGTTGCCGATCTCCCAGTACTTTACGTTGTACGGCTCCGGGAAACCATTCGCCGCTCGTTTCGCACCCATCGGGGTATCGGCGTTCCCGTTGCAGTATTCCACCCAGCGCGCGGCTTCCTCGGGCGTTCCCGACCCGTCGTTCACGCAGATAAGCGGCTCCACCTGCAGCTCCCGGCAGAAAAAGATGAACTCATCCGTACCGAAATATTTACTAGTCCAGCCGCCCCACGCTTCGTTGTACATGACAGGCCGCTCCAGAACTGGACCGACGCCATGCTCAAAGTGGTAAGCACTGATGTAATTGCCGGCAAGCCTCATCATGCCTGCGTTCAGCGCCTGTGTCATCTCCAGCACTTCGCGCTTCACCAGGCCAATGTTGTCCGCAGGCATCAGAGATACGTGATCGAGCCAGAGCATGCCAGTAGATACATGATCGGCCCACCTCGGGTGGCCGGCTGGCACATACACCCGGATTTCAGCGTCGGCACAAGCGCGGGAGACGAACAGCTCCGCCCTGTACTCCTGCCAGTTGTGGCCGGCAAGTTCGATGACCGCATGGCCAAGCCGCTCCTCCGTGCGCCGGTCCACCGCTTCGATGACCATGTGCCGAAGCTCGACCGATGCCCGTACCACCAGTTGAACCTTATATTCCATTGGCCCCTTCAGTGCAGCCCGCTGCGCAATCCCGGCATAAGCTTCGTCATCGCTCAGGATGTGGATGCGCACTGCGCGGCCCGAATGCTTCGGAGCCGGTGCCTCCAGCGCATACCTCGTATTCCGTCCATTCGTATAGGCGCTCCAGCACCCGGATACGGCACTCCTCCCATCATTCTCACTTTCAAAATCCATGTCCTTCAGCGGATAGGCGAGCATCGCTTCCATATGGTCGCGGATGTCCTCCACGAAATGCCCGAACAGGTAAGGATTCACCTTGTGCCCACTGGCCCGGCTGCCTTCAACGGTAATTGTTGCGTTTACTTTCAACCTAAAACCTCCTGACCATTTATCCTTTGATCGAGCCGATCATGACGCCTTTCACGAAATGCCGCTGCACGAAAGGATACATAATGAGTACCGGCAGACTGGATATGATAATGACCGCGTACTTGACGCTCTCAGCCAGCAGAATCTTGTCCTCCAGCCCAACGCCGCTGTCCACAGCGTCCGATTGGCTGATCAGCAAAATTTCGCGCAGCACCAGTTGAAGCGGATACAGCTCTTCACTCCGGATATAGATAAGCGCATTAAAAAACAAATTCCAGTGGCCGGCCGCATAGAAAAGAACCATCACCGCCAGGATCGGCTTCGATAACGGTAAAACAATGCTGAACAGCAGACGCCAGTTGGAGCATCCGTCCACATGGGCGGCTTCCTGCAGCTCCCAGGGAATGCTGGACTGGAAGTATGTTCTCATGACAATCAGATTGTATGTCGAGATCGCGCCCGGGATAATCAAGGCCCACATCGTGTCGACCATGCCCAGGTCTTTGACAAGCAGGTAAGTCGGAATCAGCCCTCCGCTGAAAAACATCGTGAGCGTTACGATCAGCATCAGACCTTTGCGCAAGGGCAGATCCGGCCGCGACAGCGGATACGCCGCCAATAGCGTCATGGCGATGTTAATGATTGTGCCGACTGTTGTGTATACAATCGAATTGGCAAATCCGGTCCAGATTTTATCGTTGTGCAAAATATTCGCGTAGGCTTCGACGGTGAAGCCTTTCGGCAGCAACCACACTTCCCCGCCCAGCACCTTCGCCGGATCGCTGAACGAGGCGCTTACCACAAAAAGCAGCGGATAAAGCACGAGGATCATGATCACCGCGGCGATCAGGTACACAATCGTATCAAAATACCGGTCGGCCGGCGGGCCGTTTGACCCCCTTTTTAACGCAACTCGCTTGGACACGGGGCTCTCCTCCTTTACCATAGACTCGTTTCCGATGTTTTGCGCGCAAGCCGGTTCACCAGCAGCAGCAGCGTCAGATTGATCACTGAGTTGAACAGCCCGATCGCCGCAGTGTAGCTGTACTCTCCCTTTAGTATCCCGGTCGTGTAGACGAATGTGGAGATCACGTCGCTGGCTTCGAGATTCAAGTTGTTTTGCAGCAGCAAAATTTTCTCGAACCCTATGTTCATAAATTGCCCGACGTCCAGAATCAACAATATAACGATGACGGGAACGATCCCCGGCAGGGAGACGTGCCAAATACGCCGCAGCCGGGAAGCCCCGTCTATTTTGGCTGCCTCATACAACTGGGGATTGATCCCGCTGAGCGCTGCAATGTAGATGATCGACTGCCACCCCATGTTTTGCCAAATATTCGAGCCGATAAAGATCGTCTTAAACCAGCCGGCTGACTCCAGAAAGCGGATGGGACTGCCGCCGAAAGCCTGGATCAGCATGTTAGGCGGTCCGGTGGGCGAGAGAAGCACCGTCAGGATGCCCACGATGACGACAACCGAAATGAAGTGCGGGATATAGGTTATATTTTGAAGCCATTTGCTGAAGGCCTTGCTGCGGATTTCATTGATGAGCAGTGCCAGTAAGATAGGAACCGGAAAGGCGATCAGCAAGGAATACAGATTGATGGACAGCGTATTCCACAGAAGCCTCCAGAAATAATATGAATCAAAAAATCGTGCGAAATGATCGAAGCCCACCCAGCCGCTGCCAACAATCCCCCTCGCCGGATTGAAATTCTTGAAGGCGATTTGGAGTCCGTACAGCGGGCCATAGTGAAAGATCAGATACCACGCCATCGGCAGCAGCAGCATGAGATATAGGTCATAACGATTAATCATTTGTTTAAACAGCCGGATACTGCGCCTTGAATTGCTCCGGACAGAAACGGAGGGCAGATCAGCTTGTTCCGTCTTCGTAAGCTCTATTTGCGTCGTCTTCATGAGTTCCCTTCCTCCCTTGTCCGGAACCGCAATTATTTCTCCATCTTGTCATAAGCTTCCTGATACAGCTGTTCCAGCTCATCAATCTTCAGCTTCTTCAGGGTCGCCTGGAATTCGTCCCATTTGTCAAAGCTAAGCGCTCCGGCAATGAATTTCGTGCTCTGCTCCTCATAGTATTTGTCGATATCGTTCCGCAGGATATTGACCTGCTGCGCGGTTTGCTCATCAAACATTGGAGCCGCATACCGCACCTCCGGCATGAACGGGTCCAGCTTCCGTTGCGCCTCCTGCACCTGTAGCGGATTAATGTACGAAGCAACCTTCTCGCTGATCAGGTGAGGCGCTCCGCCTCCGGCGTACGGGGTGATTTTGGCCTGATTGCCCGACTTCAAGAAATCTTCATTATAATAAGGAATGCCGTCCTTCAGTTCGTAATGCTCGCCTTCTCTTCCGAATCTGAGCAGGGTCGAGCCCTCCTCGCTATAGAAATAATCGATCCAACGGAGCGAGGCTTCCGGGTACTTGTTGACTGAAGTAATGGCAAAGGCTCCAAAATCCCGTGCAATAGGCGCGCCCTGGCTTTGCAGCCGATCCCCGTGGGGACCTTCAAGAGGAGCGATTCCCGTATATTGATCCGCGATCTCCAGGAACGGATTGTTCGTCTGATCAAAGAAGAACCCGGTGTTTCCCGATGCCTGTTTGGCGAGATATTCCGCTTCTTTATGCGAGAACACTGCGGGATCAAGCAGTTCTTCGGAATATAGCTTGTTCAAGTACAACAGCAGCTCTTTGTTCTGTTCGCTGCCCATCCAAATCTCCACTTTGTCATCAGTCAGGTTAATATTGTAGCCAAGCTGCTGGTCCAAACCAAACGATCCGCTCATCATAGTAACAACCGGTATGCCTTGGCCTGAGCCGCTGCTTGCGCGGGCGGTCATTGGAATTTCATCCGCTTTTCCGTTGCCGTTCGGATCCTTATCCCGGAAAGCAACCAGCACGTTATACAGATCATCCGTAGTCACCGGTTCTTCCAGATTCAACTTCTTCAGCCACGCCTGATTGATCCATTTTTTATCCGTGCGTGCAGAGCCCAAGGTAACAACAGCGGGAAGAGCGTAAATATGGCCTTCCGGAGTTGTGATCGCCGAGCGGATTTCAGGGTACTGATCCATCAATTTTTTAAAGTTCGGCGCATAATCGTCAATCAGCTGCTCCAGCGGAATCAGTTGACCGGCCGTTCCGTAACGAATCGTTTCCAGCGGGGTAAGACCGGAGCGATACAATGCATCAGGCAGCTCATTTGAGGCGAACAGTAAATTCTTCTTCTCCTGAAAGCCATCCGTTGGAGCTTCGGTAAATTCGACCTGCACATTGCTCAATTTCCCGTAATCCTGAAACACCGGCATGTCCTTAAATGGGCCGTTGACGGGGGCGATCCGGGTAAACATCTTGAGCGTGACCGGCTCCTGCACAATCGGATATCCGTTTTTGCTCACGGCTGTCCCGGACCCGCCTTCAGGTTTAGCCTCGTTTGCCGTGCCGGCACCTGAATTGCACCCTGCAAGCCCCAGACCCAAAATGATCATCGCTGATATTGCGTTTCTTCTCCAATGTTTATCCATAATTTTCTGCAGCCCCTTCTAAATAATAGTATTCCAAGCCATATAGTAGGTTTAAAAGTTGTATTTAGCATAAAGTAAGCCACAGAAAATAGGAATAACATTTCGTTGTTATACATTTATCATTTCGTTGGGAGAAAGCAATCTGCGACGGTAACTTGAAGGCGATATTCCGTAATAAGTACAAAAAGCCCTCGAGAACGTATACAGGTCCGTATATCCGAGAGAAAGCGCAATTTCCGTAATCGATAATGTCCGGCTCTGCAGCATTTCCCCCGCACGCTCCATCCGCAGCTTAATTAAAAGCTCACGGGGACTCATACCGGTACAACGCTTAAATCTGCTGGAAAGATGTGAACGGTGCATGCCGATAAATTGAGCGATATCAGAGACCGTAATGCCTTCGGCATAATGCGTTTCCATGTACCGCAGACAGGTGCTTAACCAGTCATTGCCGTCTGAAACATCGGGAAGCGGACGCGATAATAATTCAAATATCCGGTACAGCATGATCTGCAGCTGCAGATCCCCGTCTTTCTCCCGGTTTTCAATTGGTTTCATGCAAGCCTTCAGCAATTCAGCCAGCTCGGCCGTAAGCTTGTTGTGCAAATACGGTTTTCGTTCCGTAATTCCGGTTCTTTTCACCAGCAGCTCCGCTTGCGGTCCATTAAACGCCAGCCAATGCATTTGAAGCGGGGATTCGGAATCATATTGAGATACCCAGTAGCTGTGTTTCACATTCGGGAAAAGGCAGAACATGCTTCCTTTCTTAAGAACGGTTTCCCCCCCCAGGCCGGACAAAGTGACCTCGCCGCTGAGCACAAAGTGAAAGGAAAAACATTCAATAACTCTCGGCCCCACGCTATAATTCGCTTTCGCTACATTATGTCCGGTCCGCAGCGGCCAGAGTCCGCCAAGCTTCTCAAACTCATTCGGCGTGTAATAAAAGATGTCCGCATATTCATGACCGTAATCCTTCATATCTTTTACCCCCGAAAAAAAGACATAGCAAAATAATCACTGCCATGTCTTTAGATTTCTTAAGCGACATACAGAAGACTTGTTAGTCAGCCCGTCTGATTTTAAACACTATTATACTATTGCTCCCGCTCCCAGCGTCAAGAGATACAACCTTCTCATTTCCGCAACATTATCGAAATTCTCTCATCGTATCCCTTTTATCAACTCATTGGGATAGTCCTGCCTCATGTACAACGTTTGAAATCCTACAGAGTTACGCATGCCAAATGCGGGGCATCGGCATGGCCTCCTTGCCAAGCTCCGCCCAAGCGTATTTAAGCAGAAGATCCGTTTTTAAAGCGGCGTAATCCGGATCGTTCCACAGATTGCGAAGCTCGCCGGGATCGTCCTGCAGATCGAACAATTCGCCGTACGTCTGGCGGTAGTATACTGTCAGCTTATAGCGGCAGTCAATGTAGGTTTTCTGATGAATCGTTGTCGGTTCATGCCGGAATTCGCACAGCGCGTGATCGCGCACCTGTGGAACCAGTCCCTGCCAAACCATGCTCTGATCCATGCCGGTCATTCCGCTTGGGGGCCGGATGCCGCATAAAGACAAGAACGTAGGCGCAAGATCAACCAGCGATTGAATGGCCGGATTGCGCACGCCGGCAGGCACTTTCCCTGGGTAACGAACCAGAAACGGCAGCCTGAGCAAATCTTCATAATGAAAGCCGCCCTTATGCTGCAGCCCGTGCTGACCGAAAAAATGTCCATGGTCGGTCGTAAACACAACGATGGTGTTGTCGTAAAGTCCCAGCTCATCCAGCTTGTCGAGAATCCTTCCGATATATTTGTCCATCAGACTGATCATACCATAATAGGTCGCTACCAGCTTCTTGCGCTCGCCTTCGGGAAGCAGATGGGAATGATAGCCGTGAATTTCGTGGCCGGATTCCCATAAATGCGCAAAGTCCGGGTTCTGTTCCTGCGTCATCCGAAAATGCGGCGGGTTCTGATCATGCTCTCCGTCCACAAGGGCGGGGATTGTCAATGACTCCGGATCATACATCGTATCCCACGGCTCGGGAACCAAATAATCGGGGTGCGGATCGAAGAAGCTGGACCAAAGGAAAAAGGGCTGCTCCCGTTCCCGGAATTGCTCAAGCAGTGTGTTTGTGCGCTCGGCGATCCAATTGTCGTAATGGTAGGCTTCTGGTATCGCCCATTTGTGTTTCTGGGAAGGGTCCATCGTTCCGGTAGGAGGCAGAAAATAATCCCGCCAATTTCCGCATCCCTTCTCCTCCATCCAGTTGGCATAATGTTGTCCGACATGCGCTTCGTTCGTATGATTTCGTGCCAGTTCCACGTGATCGAAGCCATAAAAAGGCCCGTGAAAAGAACGCCAGAAGTTCATATCCTGCAGGACCGGGTAGGACTCAAGCGAAGGATATTCCTCCGTTCCCCGCAGCGGCTGAAAATGCGCTTTTCCAACCAGAGCTGTCCGGTAACCGTTTGCCTGAAAATCCTCACCGACAGTATGGCGGTCCTCCAGCAGTTTGGTTCCCAGCGTCCAGGCACCGTGTTGGCTCGGGTACATTCCCGTAATGATCGAAGATCTGCTGGGCGTACAGACCGGGCTTGGACAATAAGCCCGCCCAAACGTTGTTCCTTCACGGGCCAGGCGGTCAAGATTAGGCGTTTGGATTTCGGAATTGTACGCTCCGATCGTGTTCCAGTGCTGCTGGTCGCTCGTAATTAATAAAACATTCGGTTTCTTCATGAAGCGCCTCCCTCGGCACCAACGCATGATTGATTATTCCACTGCGTTCAGTACTTTATAGCATATTATTCCAAGCGTTATAGTTTGAATACGGACATGTAATTAGCATAAAGTAACTAGGCGGAAAGAGAAATAACATTTCGTTGTCAATAATTCAGCATTTTGTTGGGTGTGACAACCTCCTGATGCTACAAATAAGGCTCCGAAAAAGGCTGTAAGAGGCCTATTTTCAGAACCTGATGTACCAGGGAGAGTATCAAATGAGAAGGAACGAAAGCTGATTATCCGGGCTGTGTAAAGGCAAGAACCATGTCATCACTATCCCGCTTATCTTTATCGGGCTGCCATCGTAGGCAAGCATGCCTCGCATCTATGAATACTCCTGCAAACCCTCCGCCGATCCAGATGCCAAAGTAGGCCACAAAAGAGGGCGAGGGACTTCGAAAACGAACCATTCAAGAAAACATTCAGGAATACGGAAGGACCGCTGGAATAGCAGGGGCCAGAGTTTCTCCCCATACCTTCCGGCATACAATGGCCAAGTTCTGCATCATTAACGGAGGCGACATCTTCACCCTGCAAAAGATACTGGGGCATTCCACCTTGGATATGGTTAATTACTATGTCGAATTGTTTAGTACGGATATTCAGGACCGTTACCTCCGTATACTCTCCCCAGGGAATTTCCCGCTTTTCCAATAAAGCGATGAAATCAACCAGGGGCAATCCGGATAGCTCCGCCGCGCGCTCCATGGTGATGGCCCGTTCCACAAAAAGCGGGATGGAGAGTGATTGACGAACCACAGCGTCGCGGACTTGCCTTTACTTAAATGCTGCAGGACAGGTAAAAATTCACCCGGCACTGCTGCAAGCCGCGAAGCAGTATCAGGAGGAAACGCAGGAGCAGCTTGCCGCAGCGAAAAAAGAATGGGGAAAGCCATTTGAAGAGGAGCAGAAGCTGCAACAACTGGTCACGCGGCAATCCGAGATCAATTCGGCATTGGAGTTTAAGGAATTGCAAGGACAGGAGATCGTCATGGAGGAACAAGCTGAGGAATCAGAGCGGGAACCGGAGAAAGAATTGGAACCTGAAATATAGTTCATCTTAATTGAGAAGAATCATCATGCCAGCACTGGCCATAGAATTCGTACCTGCATCATTAATTTTGCGATCTTCATCCCATAACCTGATATTGAAAGTACTGCAAATAATCAGGAAAAGGAGGTTGAGCCCTGAGGGCGAAATACCACATGACGGTGGAACAAAATCGGTTTGTAGTCCGGCGGAACCTGATCGACAACATTTGGAAAAGCGCAGCATTGGAAGGCTTGCACGCAAAGCTATGCGGATACAGAGGCTATCTGCAAGGGAATCCGTGTACCTGATCTGCCGGTGCCTACAGTTATCGCCATCCATAATCTCAACCAAGCCTGGCTGTTCGTACTGGAAACCTCGCAACAGCCGTTGGAACTTTTCTACCTTTGCAAAACCAATCAGCAGGTAGGCGGCAATAACCTGATTCCCCGGGCAGGATTATTGCGAGATATACCTGTATGCATGGTGGCACTCTCTGGCATCCTGATCTGCCTGATGAATCACAATCCGCGCAGAACTAACGGCGATACTGAGCATCCCAAATCCAACCAAGCAGGCGATTGCCTTGATGCTTGTTCTCATGCGAAAGCAGCTATTTCCAGATGGCAATAAGCGAACAGCGATGCTTGCAGCCAATCGGGTCATGATTTCAGCCGGTTGTGGCGTCCTATCCGTCCCCATAGAGCAACAGAGCAGCTTTACAACGAAGTTGCTGGATTTCTATGAGTCCGGCGAACTTGAACCCATGAAAGCTTTTGTGTATGACCATTGTATAGATGGCCTTATGTTTGAGCCTGTCATCGGTACCGAGCATACTCGTGAAAGCAAGGATAAAAGCTACCCGTTTCACATCGCCGGAAGCAGCAAGAAGGTATATGTATGTGAATCCCCGATTGACGCCATGAGCCAAGTCAGTCTCGCCAAGCTGAATGGGCAGGACTGGACCGCCAACCATTACATCTCCCTGGGCTGCTTGTCCGATCAGGCGCTGGAGCGATTCCTGGGAATGAACGAGACAACGGAAATTGTCTTCTGTCTGGATAATGACGAATATGCTACCTACCATGACGGCAGTCCTGCCCCCAACTGGGGTCAAGCGGCTGCTTTTTCATTTGCCCAAAAGTATACGTCGCTAGGTTATGAAACCTCTGTTGAAACGCCGCAAAGCAAGGACATCAACGAGGATTTGCAAGTGTTGCGCCGGATGACAGAAGAAGCTCGTCCATTCGCAGAAAAAGCGGAATACGGCTACGAAAGATGATGGAGGAGTTAGATGTTCTTGATAGAGAGCGCCGTTTCCTTTATGCTTGATCCAAGGAACTTCCTATTCCCCGCCGCTGCCTTCCAGCGGAGGAATCCCTTCCCCTATTGCTTGTATCCTTTAAATAGCAGGTGAGAACATGGAACAGACGATTTACCCGATTGATGAAATCAAATCAAAGCTGCATCCCATTTTTGCAGCAGCCCCGATTTATCGTGCGATCTTATTTGGCTCTTATGCTAGAGGTGAGGCTACCAACCAGAGTGATATTGATATTGTCATTGACAGCCGGGGGAAACTTTTAAATCTGGCTTTTTACGGCTTGCTGGAAGACCTGACAGCGCAATTGAACAAACGTATTGACTTGTTTGAACAATCTGAGTTGAAGCGAAATTCCACCATCTGTTCCGCTGTAGAACGCGAGGGGATCATTTTATATGAAAAGTAAAGACCGGATCATCCTGCAAAAAATCAGCGGGTACATTTGTGATGTGATGAAATATGTGGATGGCTATACGTTTGAGCAGTTTATGGCAGATAAGAAAACCATCTCGGCTTGTGCCTTTACCGTTTCTCAGATGGGAGAGTTGGCCAAAAACGTGAGTTTGGATACGCAAGAAGCCCATCCCCATATCCCCTGGAAAAGCATACGTGGCATGCGGAATCGCATCGTCCATGACTATGAGAACGTGGATTTAGCGGTGCTTTGGGGAACTCTTGCGGCCAGCTTGCCGGAACTGCTGAAACAAATCGAAAACCTATTGTACCGCGAAATTCAGGAATCACATATTTTATCCGATGAAGAGGAAGAGGATTTCGAGCGATAAGTAGATAAGCCAACAAAACAAACTGTCTTTAGAAAGTCACAATCCATTTTTAAGGATGTGGCTTTTTTTATTTCCTCGACCATTTACAATGCAATCTCAAAATTCACCCTCTTTTCTCATTTATAACTATTAAACCATTTGCCCTTTTTTCATTTTTACGTTATTCCCCCAAGAAACTATGATTTGTTTTTCATATATTGTTTATGAGATTGGCGCCAATCTTACATTTTAGTTTCAAAGAGATTTTATGACTATCTTTTTTGAAGAAATAGAAAACACAAATTGATGAAAAGAAGGAAAACACAATGGCACTTGGTTGTGATACTGCAACGAATGTTACCGCGGCAAGATTAACTACTCTTACGAATAATAACTTCACGTTTGTCGGTAGATACTTAAATCGCGTAGAAGGGTATCAAGACGGTCTTACATCTGCAGAAGTTACCCGAATTTCTAATGGAGGATTGTTCATCGTATCTCTTTTTCAAATCAGCAAATCATTGGATCACTTCACCAATTCCAATGGTGTCAATGATGCGGAAACTGCCGTCGGACTGGCAAAAGATTTAGGGCAGACAAGCAGTACCCCCATTTATTTCGCTGTGGATCGCGACATGACCTCATCCGAAATTACAAGCTATGTAGTGCCCTATTTTCAAGGAATCTTATCGGTTCTAAACAATGGCACCAAGAATCCCAACTCCTATAAGTTGGGCGTGTATGGTTCAAGAGCCGTCTGTGGTTATATTCGTGGCACTTATTCGGCTACGACACGTTATACCTTCATTGTTGATAATAGCTGGCAAGGAACCTTTAATGATTGGAATCTGCGGCAATACAATTTTAATACGGTAGTTGGATCGGGTACTGGCAGCATTAACGTAGACTACGTGGAATCCTCTTCACATGGTGGCGGAGGTTGGAAGAAATAAGTCCACGTCGATAAAAGGCGATATAAAGGAGCGGCCATTGCATAACGGCCGCTCTTCTCTTTATTTTGTATTGCCCAACTTATCGTATGATGCATCATACGTCCATGTCAGACCACTGTCTTTACTGGACAGATAAATGGTGCCTGTTAAATTCTCATTATCCCTATGCCGGAGCAGAATCGGAAACAATCCTTCTTTTCCATTGAAAATCGGGGAAAGCGGCGTCTTTTGATATTCATCGAATGTTTCCGGTAAAGATACAACAAGCTTTTCCCAAGTCTCCCCCTTGTCTTTGGTCCAATAAATGACCGGTCCACTATCTTCATAATACCGGAATCCCAAAAAACCGATTTCCTTGTTGGCAAAACCAGCACCGGTCATATGCTCCGCATACAGATCATTGGGATTTCCAAGCTCCTGCCATGTCTTTCCTCCATCTGAGGTCTGATAAACATAATTCAGAGAATGTCCAACTCCGGCAGATCCACCTGCCACAATCCAGCCGTCCTGTTTATTTGTAAAGCCAATGAACTTGGCATCATATCCCTTTGCTCCTTCAATTGTGTAATCATTCCACGTTTCCCCTCTATCATCACTGACTAATACATGAAGCGGTGATTCGTTTCCATCTGCGAAACCATACACGATAGCGGTTTTATCCCCGGAAATAAAGAATCCGGTGTCCGTTCGTCCCATTCCCAAAACCGTTCCTGTTGTATCCAGCTTTAAGGGAGTTTTAGCTATAATCGCCCCATTCTGATAGGAGATCGAAACGTTGCCTTCTTGATTAATGGAATAGGAGTTGCCCGTATCATTTACTGCGACTTGTTCGCCGCTGGAATCGTAAGAATAAATGGATCCCGGTTTAAGCGCCGCGTTATTAGTTCGACCGCCTATATTCGTACAGGCAACTAATATGGCAAGTGATCCAATCAGGATTAAGACTGTTATAAACGCCATGACTCCATTTCGCTTCTCGTTCATATTCAATATACTTCTGAATCTCTGTTTCATCGTATGCTTCCCTCCTGAAAAATTCGTTATTAACGCAACATGAGGTGCAGCATTATGCTGCATTTCCGACAAAATGGCTTCACAGTATCTCTTGCGGTAGGCTAGGTCTTGCTTACGGACTACCGCATCATCACAGCTAATTTCAATCTCGCGAACAACTTCGCGCACCATAAACCACACGAACGGATTAAACCAGTGGATGGCTTGCACAATCAGCAGCATCAGCTTATATACGCTGTCATGTCTCTTATAGTGAACCAACTCATGCTTCATAATAAATTCCAAATCTTCATCACGATATTGGTCATGCGGTAAGAACAGAATTGGCTTATAAAAACCGACTAACATCGGATTTGGAACCGTACGGCTGGTTAGAACGATGACGGAACATTTTACGTTCATTTCATTAGAGACTTGATTTATTTTCGACACCATGCGGTCACTAAGAAGAGGATTGCTCCAGCGAAGAGCTTGCTTTCTAAACAAGCAGTAACTCATCACATGATAAAGCAAAAAAAGGGAAACCCCGGATAGCCAAAGCAGGGCCATAATAATCATAAGCGAAGGCGTATGATTAGACGCCCCGGCGTCCTGTTGGACCGGCTGCGAAATAACAGATATATCAGCCTGTGTGCCAAGGGATAAATTTTCTTGGAACGCCGTTACAATCCTTGAGCTTTCAGGAAGCGGGATCGATACAAAGCTATCACCAAATGAAAAAGGAAAGGGAAGCAGTAAACGTATCGTGACGATCAGCCAAACTCCATATTTCCATTTTGCCGAATAATGTTTGCTTAACATAGGAGACAAGAGAAGCAATCCGATTATCATCAGACTTGTCGATACAGAAATCAGCAAAATATCAGAGAAAAGACTTGTCCGCATCAGGGTTCCTCCTCTACCCGATCCAGCATTTCACGCAACTGGGCAAGATCGCGTTTATCAATAGCCTTTCCGTTGTACAGTGACATCACCATGTCTTGAACAGAATTGCCGAATAGCTTTTCAAGCGTGGACTTCCCTTCACTTTCCTTGTACTTCATCTCCGAGATCGCAGCATGGTAACTATTGCTGCGCCCTTGTTTCTGGCAATGCAGAAATCCCTTTTCAACCAGCCGCGACAACACAGTCATCAAAGTAGCCAAAGCCCATTTTCGTTTACCTCGTAATTGCTCCGAAATGTAAGAAGAACTAACCGGAGCTCCGGCTCTCCATATGACAAGCATAATTTCCAACTCTGCATCGGGTAGCCGTTTGATTTCATTGTCCATAAATCATTCTCCTCATTATACATTTGTATAACAGCTTTAATTATACACTTGTATAATGAGAGTGCAAGTAAATTTTTGCACTTTGGGTTCTATATTACAAACGTTTTTTTACAGGAAAAGGTTGCTTCTAATGACTTTATTCCAGACATCCTTTCTTCCCTGGCTTTTTTTATCCTTCGAACTCAAGGAGTGATTGTGTCATGTTCCTCCCCTTTCTTTCTCATTGGATTAGGTATGACCTGCCGTCCTCCACCCCAAGAGGCCCGCCTCTGTCTCTTTACGCTTCTACGTAACCAGACGGATATGGAAAGGATACTGTAAAATATTGGACATTTTCCCTGAATCATCCGATTCCTCAGCTATTTATATCTTGATATTCCAAAGCTACCCGGATGTCGTCACGGTCCCGCAGATGTGCGACATGCCGGGTGGCATCAGCACCAAAACCGCCTACAAGCTATTGCAAAACAACTCCATCGACCATTTTAAAATCGGCAGAGCCTATAAAATTCCCAAGATGAGTGTCATCTCCTATCTCCACCGCATCATGATTTCACATCCGCTTTCTAACACTGACGCTTTATTGCACTGAATCGTCTATTGAGCAGTGTTATAATAGAAGTGTCAATGGTAGGAGAATAGGGCTGCTAAACCAAGGAGGGAATAGATCGTGATAGCAGGCCACCTACAAGAAAAGAAAGGTCTTTTTTATATTGTTTTGAATTGCAAAGATGAATGTGGTAAGCGCAAACCCAAATGGATTCCAACGGGGCTTCCGTTAAAGGGCAATAAGAAGAAAGCAGAAGGGATGTTGCTGGAGGCGCGGCAAAACTTTGAAGCAACGCTTCAGGCAGAAGAACTGGCGAAAGAGCAAGTCGCGGCAGCTAGTGCGGATGATCCAACGGATGAAGAGCAAGTCCTGTTTGCCGATTTTATGGAGCAATGGCTGGAAATGATGAAATACCGGGTAGAGATCACCACTCATGCCAGTTATACGTTTGGTGTAAATGGCCGAATTGTTCCCTACTTTCGGGAGAAAGGCATCTTTCTTCAGGATGTGCAACCCAAGCATCTTCACGATTTTTACCATAAGATGCTAAAGGAATATCACTTATCCTCCGGAACCCTCCAACACTTTCATGCTTATATCCGCCAAGCCTTGCAATATGCCTTCAAGATGGACATGATCCCCTCCAATCCCGCGGATAAAGCGGAGCGGCCCAAGCGGGGGCAATTCATCGGCAGCTTCTATGACAGCCGGGAATTAAACCAGCTTTTTGAAGCGGTAAAGGGCGACTCAATCGAGCTTGCCGTGTTGCTCACCTCCTTCTACGGCTTGCGCCGCAGCGAAATTGCAGGCTTGAAATGGAAGGCCATCAACTTTCAGAATCAAACCCTAACCATTCAACATACGGTCATTCCCGTGTCCTATGGCGGCAAGCAGATTACACTGGAAAAGGATCGCGCCAAAAACAAAGCCAGTCATCGCACCTTGCCCTTGGTTCCTGCTTTTCAGGAGCTGCTGCAACGGATTCTGGAGGAGCAGCAAAAGAATCAGGCCTTGTATAAGGACTCCTACTCCAAGGCATATAAAGAGTACATCTACGTGGACAAATTGGGGGAACGAATCAAACCAGGCTACATCACGCAGCACTTTCCAATAATTTTGGGAAAGAACGAGATGCGGCGGATTCGCTTCCATGACCTTCGTCACAGCTGCGCCAGTCTGCTCCTGGCTAACGGCGTGAGCATGAAAGAGATTCAGGAATGGCTGGGCCACAGTCACTTTTCCACCACGGCCAACATCTACGCGCACCTGGATTATAGCTCCAAGATCTCATCGGCCCAAGTGATGAGCAATGTCCTCAGCTTTCTGCCTATATAAAACAGGCTCTAAACCGGCTATAAAAAGCCCATTCAGAACCTGTAATTGTTAGGTATGGTGCGGTCAAGAGGACTCGAACCTCCACAATGTTGCCATTACTGGCACCTGAAGCCAGCGCGTCTGCCAATTCCGCCATGACCGCATATTATGTATTACAGCGTTTTAATCGCCAACAACAAGATAATACTCTGTTTCCCAGAGAAAAGCAAGTGATTTTTATTGCATCCCAGCGGGCCAGCGAAGAACTGCCTTACAACCAAAAATGATAGGCTGTACCAATTAATCCTATTCATTATATATATTTCACTTATAAGCGTTCCTTATGGTACAACAGAGATAATTCCTGTTTCCCCTGAAAGGAGTCTTCTGATGAACCAGCAATGGAATACCGGAGTATATGATAAGGATATGGCTTTTGTCTCCCGGTTCGGAGAATCGCTGATCGGTCTGCTGCAGCCGCAGCCGGGGGAGTCTGTCATTGACTGGGGCTGCGGAACCGGAGATCTCGCTGCGGCCATCGCCGGACATGGAGCCGCCGTCACCGGAATCGACGCTTCCGCAGAAATGATTGCGGCGGCCCGCAGCAAGCATCCGCAGCTCAATTTCGTGCTCGCGGATGGTCAGGTCTACCGCCCGGAATTCCCCGCCGATGCCGTCTTCAGCAATGCGGCTCTGCATTGGCTGCAGGATGCGCAAGGAGCGGCGGCAAGCATTGCCGCCATCCTGCGCCCCGGCGGGCGCTTCGTGGCCGAATTCGGCGGACAGGGCAACATCGCCTCTGTTGTAGCCGGACTCCCGGATGCCTTCGGGGCTGCGGGGTGCAGCGGCAGGCTGAAGCTTCCCTGGTACTTCCCCAGCATCGGACAATACGCGGCTCTGCTGGAGCACAACGGTTTTACCGTCGAGCTGGCCCTTTGCTTCAGCCGTCCCACTCCGCTGGAGGGCGGAGAGCCAGGCTTCAGCCGCTGGCTGAATACCTTCGCGGGTGGAATATTGAGCGTGCTTACGCCTGATCAGCGCGATGCCGTGACGGCTTATATGGAGCGGAAACTGAAACCGCAATTATTTCGCGAAGGACGCTGGGTGATGGATTACCGCAGAATCCGGGTGGCTGCCAGGAAGCAGTGAGAAGTAAGTCCTCCACCCCGCCTGCGCTTCTTACGGGCCATACGTATGTTGCGCCGGAATCGCAGATTAACCGAAATTAGCCGGTTGCTCTTTCCGGTCCCCCACAAAGCGGCTGCTTCCCGCACCCATTCCCGCCACGAGCAGCAGAACGCTTGCAGCGGCCAATAACGCCAGAGGCAGGCTCCAGCTGCGGGTCATGTCATGAAGAAGCCCGAACAGGGCGGGACCCATGGCTGCCAGCAGATATCCGATAGATTGAGCCATTCCGGACAGCTCGCCGGCGTCCTGCACAGTACGGGTACGCAGGCTGAAGAACATCATGGCGAGGCCGAAGGCGAAGCCCCCGGCAATTCCGATGCAAATTGCCCATAGGACCATCCATGAGCTGCTTCCCAGCCAAACCCCGAGAATGCCGGCCATAAAAAGAACGGATGTGACCAGCACCAGGCTCCGCTGGTTTTTCATTCGCCCTGCCCAGAGCGGCACAAAAAAGGTAAACGGCAGCTGGGCCAGCTGCATAAGGGAAAGAATCCAGCCTGCATGGCTGGAGGACATCCCCCGTTCACCCAAAATGACCGAAAACCAGGCGATCAGCACATAGTAAAGCAGCGATTGCAGACCCATGAACAGGGTGACCTGCCACGCCAGCAGAGAGCGCCATATCTGTGCCGATGATTTCCCTGTGCCCGCAGTGCTGCCCTGCGCCAGGTTGCGCATCTGCGGAATCCAGAACAGAGCTGCCAGCGCGGCCACAATAAACCACATAGCCAATGTGCCCCGCCAGCCGAATCCGGCATGCTGCGCCAGCGGAACACTGACGCCCGAGGCGGCAGCGGCACAAATATTCATAGCTACGGTATACACCCCGGTCATAAGTCCAATCCGTTCAGGGAACCTGCCTTTGATCAGTCCCGGCAGCAGCACGTTGCAGACCGCGATGGACAATCCGATCAGGGCGGTGCCTGAGAACAGCATCGCCGTCCCCGCACCCGAACGGATCAAAATGCCCATCGACAAGGCAAGCATAGCCAACATAAGAACGTTCACGGTGCCAAAACGGCGGGCCAGCCGCGGAGCGAACGGAGACAGCAGGGCAAATGCCAGCAGTGGCAATGTGGTTATCGCTCCAGCAAGTGTATTGGATAATTCCAGATCATCGCGGATCATGCCCAGCAGAGGTCCGACAGAGGTGAAGGGAGCCCGGAGGGCGGCTGCGACGAAGATAATCCCCATGACGGGCAGAATGCCGCCGGCCCCATTGTCCGGCGCGGTCTTGTCCAGCTTTTGAAGAGTAAGGGCTTGTTGCTTTGCTTTCATGATGTTCCTCCCGGTTGCAGCGGATAACCAAGGCAAGCCCCGGGCCTGCCGGGCGGTATACGCTGCTCTATGTAATAATCACATTGTTACATTATATCTTCTTATTGCCGGCGCTGCACAAATTTCCGGCTGATTGGGGCTTCCGTGCAGGCATAAAACCGCCAGTCCCAAGGACCGGCGGTGCTCTTTGTCATAAAGACGGTTATACCCAGAGAGATTTAGAAATGATTACGAGCAGGATGAACAGAACCAGAATGGCACCTGTAGACGTAAAAGCGCCGTACCCTCCAACATTTTCGCCCATGATTACTCCTCCTTCTTACTGGAATACAATTAATTTATGTAAACAGGGCGGATTCGGATTGGGTGAACAGGCAAAAAAAGCAGGCATCATTCCCAATTTTAAATATCTTTCCGTTGACAAATGACTTAACCCTCTTTAGTATCCTAAACATGAGATCCTTATTGAGAACGACTCTCAACAGAGATATATAAATCCACAGAAATGAGTGAACCGGAGATGCTGCGTCGTTTTTTTTCCTATTACCGTCCTTATAAAAAATTATTTTTTCTCGACTTCACCTGTGCGGTGGGCGCCGGCCTTCTGGAGCTGGCTTTTCCGGTGGCCGTCAACAAGTTCATCGATGATCTGCTGCCGGGCCAGGACTGGCCGCTGATTCTGGTCGCCTGTATCGCGCTGATGGCTATTTACGCCCTGAATACCGCGATGCAATATATCGTCACGTACTGGGGGCATATGCTGGGAATCAACATCGAAACCGATATGCGCAAAAAGATGTTCAATCATATCCAGAAGCTGTCCTTCCGCTTTTTTGACAACAATAAAACCGGGCATCTGATCGGCCGCATCACGAATGACCTGAACGATATCGGCGAGGTTGCGCATCATGGGCCGGAGGATGTGTTCATTGCGGTGATGACCCTTGTGGGTGCCTTTATCCTGATGGCCGACATCAATCTCAAGCTGGCGGTTATCACCTTCATCATTGTGCCGCTCATGGCCTGGGTTATTATCTATTTCGGCCGCAATATGACCTCCACCTATCACCAGCTCTTCGGCAATGTGGGCAACTTCAATGCCCGGATCGAGGATAATGTCGGGGGAATCCGGGTGGTTCAGTCCTTTGCCAATGAGGAATATGAGAAAAAGCTCTTCGCCGTCGACAATCAAATGTTCCGCAAGACCAAGCTGATGGCGTACAAGCTGATGGCCAAAAGCATGTCGGTCAGCTATATGATGACCCGCCTGATTACGATCGTCGTGATGGTCTGCGGCGCCTGGTTCTTCATTCAGGGAGAGCTTGCGATTGGAGAATTCGTTGCCTTTATTTTGCTGTCCAATATCTTTTTCCGGCCCATTGACAAGATCAACGCCGTCATCGAGAGCTATCCAAAGGGGATTGCCGGATTCAAACGCTACCTTGAGATCATGGATACGGAGCCTGATATCGCCGATAAGCCCGGCGCGGTGGATGTCCGCTCCCTTCACGGAGATATAGTCTTTGACAGGGTCAGCTTCGGCTATGAAACGGACCGTCCGGTGCTGGATGGCATCAACCTGAAGGTGAACGCCGGTGAAACCGTCGCTTTCGTGGGTCCATCCGGCGCCGGAAAAACTACGATATGCAGCCTGCTGCCCCGCTTCTATGATGTTACAGACGGTGCCATCTCCATCGATGGAACGGACATCCGCGACATGAAGCTGAGCGCGCTGCGGAAGCAGATCGGGATTGTCCAGCAGGATGTCTTCCTCTTCTCCGGCACGATCCGCGAGAATATCGCCTACGGCAAGCTGGACGCGGAGCTGCCGGAAATCTGGGAGGCCGCCAGACGCGCGCATCTGGAGGAGCTGATTAACGGGCTTCCGGCCGGAATGGATACCGTCATTGGAGAACGCGGCGTGAAGCTGTCCGGCGGACAGAAGCAGCGGCTCGCCATTGCCCGGATGTTCCTGAAGAATCCGCCGATCCTGATTCTCGATGAAGCGACCTCGGCGCTGGACACCGAGACGGAGGCTGCGATCCAGCAGTCGCTGGCCGACCTGTCCGTCGGCCGGACCACCCTGGTGATCGCCCACCGCCTCACCACGATCAAAAATGCCGACCGGATCATCGTCGTCAGCGAGGATGGCATCTCCGAAGAAGGCCGCCACGAAGAGCTGCTGAACGCCGGAGGCACATACAGCCGCCTGTATCAGGCGCAGTATAACGCGTAGGCGGTTAAAACAGCCCTCCAGCAGAGGAAAAGTGACCTAGCCGCACTCTGTACAGATAGAAGCGTGGTGAAAAAGTGACCGGAGAGCCGAGAGGGAGTAGGAACAGCGATAGCGGTCGACTTTGTAGCCGGATTTCCCCCTATAGGGGTTACAAAATCTAAAAAATCTGGCTACAACAGCGAGTGGAAACCCCTATCGGCCGTAAAAAACGACAAAATCACCACACTTTTAGATCAACGTGAAATTGCCGATTGGCGCCACAACACTGTTTTCAACTGTACAAAATACAATGATTCCGCAAAAAAAGAGGTTTCACGCTCCCGGTTGTCCAGATGCGGCGTGACTTTCCCGAAATATACTTTACCAGACAAAACCATCCTCCAGACGCCCTCATGAACTTGGGCTCTAATGCGGATGGTTTTGTTGCTTATAAGGGCATATGCTCTTTGAGCTGAATACCGGAGAGCTGCGGCCCGCAGGGAAATGCAAGGGTTGTTCCATGAAGCGTTGCTGGCCGGGCTTGGACTTATTCTACGACTTAGTGCCTATCCCAGAATAAATAAGTAAGAAATATGGGTAAGAAAAAAAGTAAGAGGTGATGAGAGTTGGCCAGCCCTGCCCCAACAACGGCATTTCTGCCGTTATTCCGGGGCGCGCGGGCCAGCTCCACCCCAACTACGGCATTTCTGCCGTTATTCCGGGGCGCGCGGGCCAGCCCCGCCTCAACAACGGCATTTCTGCCGTTATTCCGGGGCGTGCGGGCCAGCTTCGCCCCAACAACGGCATTTCTGCCGTTATTCCGGGGCGCGCGGGCCAGCTTCGCCCCAACTACGGCATTTCTGCCGTTATTCCGGGGCGCGCGGGCCAGCTCCGCCCCAACTACGGCATTTCTGCCGTTATTCCGGGGCGCGCGGGCCAGCTTCGCCTCAACTACGGCATTTCTGCCGTTATTCCGGGGCGTGCGGGCCAGCTTCGCCTCAACAACGGCATTTCTGCCGTTATTTCGGGGCGCACGGGCCAACCCTGCCCCAACAACGGCATTTCTGCCGTTATTCCGGGGCGTGCGGGCCAGCTCCGCCCCAACAACGGCATTTCTGCCGTTATTTCGGGGGCGCGTTGCAGTAATCTTGCGAATAATCTCACACAACGAGAAAGAGTAAGCGAATAAGTGTGGAAGCAAGCGCCGGGAAGGGAGCTGCCGGACGTTCAGCTTGCCCGCTCCGCACCTGCACAAGGGGATAAGCCCAAAAAGCCCGCTACACGCGTACCTATTATGGACTGGACACTCAGAAAAAAGGCATGCGGGCTGTTGTCCGCTTGAAAGAAGGCATGGAACTATGAAGCCCTGCTTCTTTTCGCCTGCGCACAGACCGTTTGGAGAAGCGTACAATCCGTTCATTCCCGGTAACTTATTTGGGGATAGGTTCTTAATCCGTTAATCCGCCACTATGCCCAGGAAGCGCACCGCCAGTTCCCGGTAAAAGCCGATGGACTCCAGGTAGGCTTCAATGTCTACCCACTCGTCCGGCTGATGGGCCATGGCGGGATCGCCGGGGCCGTAGATCAGGACGGGCAGCCTGCCGTTGTCGTGCAGCACGGAGCCGTCCGTGTAGTAGGGGACGCCCTGCACCGCAGGTTCTGCTTCTCCTGCTCCGCCAGCCCCCCTCTCTGTTTCGCTGTCCGCTGCTTCAGCAGATACTTCAGCCCCCCCAGCTCCCCTCGCGGCTTCTCTGCTCACTGCGCCTGCGGTTCCGGCCGCTCCTCCCGAAGCTGCGATCTCCATAGCTGCAGCGATCAGCTCCCTGCCGGGGTCCGTGCAGACCACACTGCGGTCCAGCAACTGCTCCACCTCATACCGGTAATCGGGATGAAGCTGCTTGATCTCTTGCAGCCGGGCTTCGATCTCCCGGAGCAGCGAAGCGTGCTCCAGCGGCGGAACGGTGCGGATATCGACATCGACCGTGCAGCGGTCGGCAATGACATTCGTCTGCACGCCGCCTTCAATCCGGTTCACCGACAGGCTGCTTGAGCCAAGCACAGCATCATGCGCCTGCCATTCCAGCGCATGACGGCGCAGCAGGGCGACGACCTCCGTCATGCCCTCGACGGCATTTACGCCAAGCTGCGGCATGGAGCCATGGGCGCTGCGCCCGAACAAGGAAATGCGCAGCCACAAAGCGCCTTTGTGGCCGACCGCCACCCGGCTGCTGGTCGGCTCACCGATGACAATGCCGTCCAGCTCACGCAGGCTGTTCTGCCCGGCATACATCCGTGCGCCGCAGCTGTCGACCTCTTCCCCGGCGGTCGCCAGGAAGACCAGATCACCGGCCAGCCGGATTCCCTCCCGGTGCAGCGAGGCGGCGGCGAGCAGCATGGCGGCGAGGCCGCTTTTCATATCCGAGGCGCCCCGTCCGTACATCCGCCCGCCTTCGATCACCGCGCCATGCGGCGGGTAGCTGCCGGCGGCGGCGGTCCAGGGGCTGACGGTATCCAGATGGCCGCAGAACATCAGCTTCTTGCCGCCGCTTCCCTTGATCACGGCCTCCAGATTGCTGCGCCCCTGTTCCACACCCTTGATGCGGCTCTCAATGCCAAGCCCACGCAAAGCCTCCTGCAGCAGCACGGACAGGCGGTGCTCGTTGCCCGGGGGATTGCAGGTGTCCACCTCAATCAAACGCTGCAAAAAGGGAACGGCAAATTCCCGGCTTCTCACATTAATCATGCTCCACGATCCTCCGGATTCTGTAATTTTCAATAATGGTTATGTTGAAATGTACGGCATACGGGAACAATTTGCAGCCGAAAAAGTCACGTTCGCTACAGAATGAGGATCGCCGACCTGTACCTACCCCTTCACCGCGCTTCCCGCCACACCCTGAATAATGTATCTTTGGCCGAGCAGAAAGACGATAATCATCGGGACGATTCCCGCCGTTGCCGCCGCCATCATGCCGTTGTAATCCACGTTGTTCTCCAGGATGAAGTTCTGCAGCCCCAGCGGAACGGTGTACAGGTCTTTATCCAGCAGGAACACCAGCGCGTTCTCATAATCGTTCCAATGCCAGGAGAAGTCGATGACCGCCAGAGTCGCCAGCGCGGGCTTGGCCAGCGGCAGCACCAGCCGGAAGAAAATGCGGAAGTGCCCCGCCCCGTCGATAAAAGCGGCCTCGGAAATTTCCGCGGGCACGGACAGGTAAAATTGGCGCAGCATGAACACGCCGAAGATCGTGAACATGCCCGGCAGAATCAGCGCCCAGTGTGTATTGTAGATGCCGGCCCAGTCAAACATAAGGAACTTCGGCACGAACAGCACCTGCGGCGGAACCATCATCATCGACAGGTAGACCAGGAACAGCGGCTCCCGTCCCTTGAACTGAATCCGCGCGAAGCCGTAAGCGGCAAAGGAGGAGAGGAATACCGCGCCGGCTGTGCTGATCAGCGATATTTTCAGAGAGTTGAGATAATAAGTGGCGAAGCTGTCGCTGCCGGTCCACACCTTGATATGATGCTCCCAGTTCAGGGTGGACGGAATCCACCGGATCGGATATTTGAACACATCGGCAGGCGATTTGAACGAGGTGCTGATCATCCAGATAAATGGCACAATCATTAAAAGGGCGAAGCCGGCCATGATAAGGGTGACGATGATTTTGCGGATATCGATGACGGAATCGCCTTTGATCTCGCGCAGGCCCGGAGCAGCCGGATTAACAGTGGCTTTTTGCATTGGAACCTCCTAAAAGTTTTGTGAGCATCCGCTCCTTGATTTGCTTCATGCAAAACTCGCTCCGGATGCTAGTAATGAACCCAGCGTTTCTGCCCCACCCACTGTAGCACGGTGAAGATCAGAATAATGGCGAACAACGCCCAGCTGACAGCGGCGGCATAGCCCATGTCGTAATAGCGGAAGGCATTCTGGTAAATGTACAGGGAGAGCACGGTCGTGCTGTTCCCGGGTCCGCCCTGGGTAATCGCCTGAATGATGCCGAAGTTCTTGATTGTCATAATCAGCCCGGTAATCAGCAGCAGGAAGGTGGTCGGACTCACCAGCGGCCAGACGATGCGGCGGATGATTTGCCAGCGGCGCGCACCGTCGATGGTGGCGGCCTCCATCAGCTCCTCGGGGATCTCCTGCAGGGCGGCCAGAAATATAATCATGTTGTAGCCGAGCATAAACCAGATCCAGATGATGTCTATCGCATACATCGAGGTCTCCGTGGTGGACAGCCAGCCCGGAGGATGGGCAATTCCGATGCCCCGCAAAAAGCCGTTAATCGGCCCCGAGGTCGGCTGGAACAGCAGCATCCATACGAAGGCGATGGCCACTCCGCTCGTAATATAGGGCATGAAATAAAGCGCCCGCAGCGTTTTTAGCATATAGACCGATTTGTTCAGAATCACCGCCACGGCAAAGGACAGCAGAATCGATACCGGAACCGCCAGCAGAAAAATAAACGTATTCTTCAGCGCCACGTAAAAGTTCCCGTCCCCGAGCATCCGCACCACATTGTCAAGCCCGATAAAATGAATCTCCGGGTTCATAAACCTGTAATCGGTGAACATCAGATAAAACGAATAGGCGGCCGGAATAACAAAAAAAAGCAATACCCCGAGCATGTTCGGCCCGATGAAGATATAGCCCAGCCTGCTCTGCTTCTGCATCCATGATTTGTTCATTGTGTCCTCTCACTCCTTCAGTCTGTGATCTCGCACTAAGCATAACAAGCGGAGCGGGGGGTCTGTAAGGAACATAACCATTGAATGAATATCACAGAAATACTCATTTTTGCGGCCTTGCGCATGTTGGCGGAGAGGGAAAATGTTCTATCCTGGACCCGCGATCTCCGAGCGGTGCGTCTTGCTGCCGAAGCGGCGAATTTCGCAGCAAAAACTTAAAGCTCTTCTGTAAATTTGCTTCGTCTGCTGGCGGCGGAGCCAAGCTTAAGGCTCTTCTGCAAAAATATCATCGTCTGCGGTGCCGCGAATTAGCGCCATGGAGGTCCAATGGGAGATTCAGCTGTCGGGGTATGGAGGGGACGCGCGGTGATAGTGGGAGGCACGGGGTCTGGAGCAGTTGCGGACGTTCGGTACCACATTATGTTTTTAGCGGGAAAACAAGTGGAAACGGCTTCGCCGTTCTTATAAGGACGGTATCCGTTTCGCCCCCTTGCAGAGGAATACGCCTACATTATGATGAACTTGAAACATTCATAAAATGGGCAGCCAGCCTTAGTGGGAAAAAGTAACACTAAGGTAGCGCATTCGGATCCTGGATCATCCCTAGTGGGAAAAAGTACAACTAATTCGGCTGAAATCAGCCATTTGGAGGGAGTGGGCATCCATTAAGTGTACAAAATCCCACTAAAGCCCGTTAAATCCAGAATTCCAGCCCATTAGTGTTACTTTTTCCACTTGTCTTCCGTTCCCTATGAATCTCCTTGCGTTCCATCAGCTTGTTCAGGTTCTCCGGTTCAATTCATCCTGAATTTCGAAAGTGAATTGAACAAATCCAGATAGGACAAGAGATAGCCCCTCTTTTTCCGTCACCCATTGGGTGCAAGTTGTTTTTCACAAAAAATCCCTTCGTGTAGAGCCTTTTAGATGATTTGTAGATGCTTACTTTCGAAATTCGGGTTCATATACATTAAATTGCCTTTTTGGCTCAAAATCAAAATCAGCGGTTGGCGATGTGAATGAAGTCCGCTGCGGGTTCAGAGGGTTCTTCCGGCCGCTGTTAAAGCCCGGTTTCCTGATTGGTATACGATTACTGGTTGAATTTAGATGGAGCCAGCTTTTTTCCACGATTCCTTTAAGGCTTTTCCGTCCGTGTAAGTGTACTAATTCTTACGAATTCCACTTCATTCCACTTCACGTCCCTGCCCCGGTAGCGGCCTCGGTTGGACCCGCTCTGTTCCGCGCTTCCTCCTGCAAAACATAGAACCCATAGACTCCGCACGGCCCAGCAAACTCAGCACGGCTCAGCAGACTCCGCACCGTTCAGCACGGCTCAGCAGACTCCGCACCGTTCAGCACAGCTTAGCAGACTCTGCACCATTCAGCACGGCTCAGACGCATTATAATGTTGCCCTAACTTCACACCTGCCTTATCCACAATTGGCGAAAAGCATAATTTCCTAAACGATGAAACAGCCGCCCCATTCCAGGGACGGCTTGGAAGGGCTGCCTGTACGCAGCTTACTGATTTTGCTTCAGCCAGTCATTATGGCGCTTGACCATATTCCGGACGGTTTGCTCGGCGGTCTGGCTGCCAAGGAAATATTTCTCGTATTCCTGGGCGCGCATATCGACGATTTCCTGGGCGATGCTGCGCACAAAGGTCGGTGTCTTGTCGCCGTAGAGCACGAACTCCAGCGACGCTTCATCATAGGTATCCGCATATTCGCCAAGCAGATGCCGGATGGCCGTGTCCTGGTCAACTGCATTCGAGGAAGGCAGGCGGCCCCCGGCCGCCATCGGAATCATCCCGCCGTCGGCATACCACTTCAGAAACTCCCAGGCGGCTTCCTTGTTTTTGGATTTGGCGTTAATGGAGATGAAATCGCCCAGCCCGCCGCTTTTGACGAAATCCGCTTCATTATCGGTTAAACGCGGTACGGGAGCAAAAGCAATCTTGAATTCGCGCGGAAATTCCGTCATATTGTTGGAGCTGCGGATCAGCCACTCTCCGATGTTGATCATTGCCGCTTCGCCGCCGAGGAACATGTTCTCCACCGGCATCTTGGAGGTCAGCTGCTCGCCGAGAGGCGGTGTCGTGGCATCATCCTTCATCATGCCGTTTAAGGTGTCCAGCCATTTGCCGACGAGCGGATCATCAAGGTTGGAGGTTCCGTCAGCCTTCACATAGCCGTCTTTGACGAGTACGGAATCCAGCGGATCAACAAATGTGGCGGTATGCTGCACCAGCCCGTATTTGAAGCCCTGCGCCTTCAGCTTAACGGCATATTCCCGCGCCTCATCCCAGGTCCATGCAGTCGGAACGGCAAGTCCCGCCTGATCCAGCGCATCCTTGTTCAGAGCGAAGAAGGCTGCATTCTTTTTGGTCGGCATGCCGTAGTATTTACCGTCTACCTTCCAGGAAGCGGCATCTGTGCCCATTTTCTCATCAATATTGTAGTCGCTGAATTCGCCAAGGTCGAGGGCCGTGCCGCCTTTGATGCGCTTATCCAGATTGGTCAGGGTGTAGTTGACGAACAAATCGACATTCTGCCCGGTGGACAGGGCGGTGTCCAGCTTCAGATTGCCGTCGTCGTCGTTGACGAAGCGCACATATTCCACCTGAATATCCGGATGCTCCGCATTCCAGGCGTCGGCAACCTCCTGCGGGCCATTCTCCGGCGGAACAGCCCCCCACATGGTAAGCTTGACCGCGGCGCTGCCCGGGCCTTCCCGACCCTCTGATCCGGCATTGTTCCTGCTCCCTCCGCAGCCGCCCAGCACACCGATTATCAGCACACATGCCGCCAGCACGGCCAACCCTCTTTTATTTCTTATCATTTCTGCTTGCCTCCCCGATTTGAAGTGGATTGCCTTTTCCTTATCCATCGTAGCAGGGACGCGGCGGGCATTTTAAGATACAAATCCATCTTCCTGCCGGAACAAATATATGGAATTGGATGGCGGAGCACCGTTCAGCGGACACACATTTTTCTTCTATATTGAGTGAACTTAACAATCCGGCTTGATGTCTTGGTGAACCCATGGCGCGCAAGGAATTGCGGCTATCCTGAACTAAGAACCGGGTGCACCGGTATGGAAGCCCCGGATTCAGCGAAGCAAACCCACGGCCCTTCTCCGGAATTCCATCATCTCAAAAGCGTGGTGATTTTGTCGTGGCCTACGGCCGGGTAGGGGCTTCCACCCGCTGTTGCAGCCGGATTTTTTGATTTTGTATCCCCCTAAGAATTTCGTGGGACAGGTGTTTTGAACCACATTCCCCTAATCTATCCTGCAAATTCATTTCACTGCTTATATTTGCATCCTCTAGGGTGCCGCGCAGCGGCATGGATGTCTATTGCACGAAATATAGCAGAATGCGCCTCGTCACCGAATGCAGAGCTTCCTATTGCACAAAGTACACCTATGCAGCAATTCCTCTATTGCCGCCAGCAGAAACACTGCCGATTTCAACTTTAATCCATATGTTCCCCGGCTACACAATCTCCGGCTCGGTTGCGGTATTGGCCCGGTGGCGGTATTGGCTTGGCGTGCAGCCGGTCCAGCGCCTGAAGATTTTGATGAAATAATTATCGCTCACAAACCCGACCCGATGCCCCACCTCGTGCACCGCCAGATCCGTCTCCCGCAAGAAAGCTGCCGCCTTCTCCATCCGCACGCCGTGCAGATAATGGATCAGCGTATAGCCGGTTTTCTTTTTGAACAGGGCGCTGACGTAGTTCTCCCCCATCATCACGTAGCGGGACATCGACTTGACGGTAATATCCTGATCGTAGTTATGGCCGATGTATTCAATAATCTTGCTGATCTCCGGATGTGCAACCACAGGCTGGACCAATCCGGAGAAGCCGCGGGGCCGGGGATGGGCCGGAGCTGTTCCCTCCTTATAGGCGGCATCCGTCACAAGCGGATCAGCTTCCCCGTCCATTTCCGTTTCCGGAGAGTCCGGCCGCCGCGCGCCCGCACTCAGGGCCGACAGCTCCATACTCACCTTGCGCAGTGTGTCCCGCAGCGAATTCACACTCATGGACAGCTTGAGAATATAGTTGGAGGCCCCGTATTCCATCGCCTGGCGGACATATTCGAACTCGCTCATGCAGGTCAGCATAATGAACTTTGTGTTCAGGCCGGCCTGACGGGTCTGCTTCAGCAGCTCAATGCCGTTCATGCCGGGCATCACGATATCGGCCAGCACCAGATCGGGCCGTTCACGGGTAATCAGCTCCAGGGCTTCCGTTCCGTTGCCCGACTCCCCGATGACGGTGAAGCCAAGCTCCTCCCAGGATATAATTTCGCGCACCGACTCTCTGACGAACACTTCATCCTCCACCAGCAGCACAGTCCACATGGCTGATCCCCCCCGTAAAGTTTTGTAAGATATACTTCCCGGCCCCGGCTTCGTACAAAACGGTCAGCGGAAGCACGGGCTCGGTTTTGTGAGCTGTGCTTCCTGAGACCTCTTCGTTCAAAACCCGCTTCAACAGCGTGCATGCACCGTTCATTGCTCCTGCCCCCGCGCATAAGGCGTCGACAGCAGGAAAGGAATACTGAAGCGGATCAGCGTTCCAGGGGACAAATGGATAATCTCCAGCTCGCTTTGCCCTTTGAACAGCAGCCGCAGCCGCTCCTTCAGGTTGGACAGCCCAATGCCCCGCCGGGTCCGCGAGACCTGCAGCAGCCGCGATTCCTCCATGCCGATTCCGTTATCCTCGACCTCCAGCGTCAGCTGTGCCTGTTCATTCCTGTAGATGCGGATGCCGATCAGCCCGCGCCCGGTCAGAGGCGCCACTCCATGGCGGATGGCATTCTCCACCAGCGGCTGCAGGCTCAGCTTGGGAACCAGCGCATATTCCAGCTCATCCTCAAAGCTGCAGGTCACCTCAAAGCTGCCCTGGTAGCGGATGCGCTGGATATGCAAATAAGCCTGCACCAGTTCAATTTCATCCTTCAGATAGACCATTTCGACCTCGGAATTCAGGCTGACCTCCAGCAGCTTGCCCAGCGATACGCACATCTCGGAGATTTCCTCGTTTCCGCTGCGGATGGCGCTCCATTTCATCGTGTTCAGGGTGTTGAGCAGAAAATGCGGATTCATCTGGGCCAGCAGCATATGGAAATGCACCGCCTCCTTCTGGCGTTCCTCCGCCTTCAGCCGGGCAATCAGCTTATTGGCGTCATCAAGCATTGTATTGAAGGTCCGGGTCAGCTCCAGCACCTCACCCCGGCTCCGGCCTTCGGGAATGCGGATTTTCAGGTTTTTGCGGACAACATCCTTCATCTTGTTCTGCAGATGCGACAAGGGGCGGGTAAATGTGGCGGAAATCATGAAGGCCATCAGCACAAAGGCTCCGGTGAAGGCAAAAAAAGTGAGAAAGTAGCGCTGCTTCAGCCCGGAAATCTCATTGAACAGCACCGCCAGCGGAATGCGGTTGACCATGTACCAGTCCAGCGACTCGATATACACATAATTGACCAGCGTGCCGGAACTGGCGTCGGTAATGTAAGCCTGCGCGGGATGCCGGGCAATTTCCCGGGTAATGTCCGCAGACAGCACAGCGTTTTTGGAGGAACGGGCCACGGTCTCCCCGCTGCCGGTAATCAGAAAATATTCCTGGTTGCTCAGCGACTCCTTCAGCACCGACTGGAACCAGAAGGAGTAATCGATGCTGATCCGGGCCAGCCCGTAGCGGCTCCCTCCGCTGTCCTTCATATAGGCGTAGAGCGAGAGCAGGTACGGGCTGGAGGACACCTCGCGCAGCACATTATTATCGTCCCGGGAATCCCATTGGTAGAACAGGCCTTCCGGTTCAGGACCGCTTTGGCCGGCCGGGCCTCCGCGGCTCCCGGCCTCCGCATAACCGGGTCCGCCGCCCCCCAAATGCTGCTGGAACAGCTCTCGGTATGGGGTGTATTCCAGCGCCGTTTTTGGCAGATAGGAGGTGTATACGCTCTCATAAAAGTCCAGCAGTGTAAAATAGACCGACGGATTGTACAGAAAAAAGCTGTTGTTGATCATCTTGAACTTTTCTTCGACCAATGCTTTGTTCTCCAGGGGGGAACGGCTGCCCGGTGAAGTCAGCACATTCCGCACCACAGAATCCTGCTCCAGAAAGATCAGGGTTTTGAAGGCGATACTCATCTGGTCCTCCAGTGTCCCGTACATCTGCACAAGCTGTTCATGGCTCTGCTGGCTGATTTTCTCTTCGACAAGTGATTCAATCTGCCGGTAGTTGTACACATTGAGCACACTGAACGGAAGCAGAATCAGAATCAGAAAAGCACCGAACAGCCTGTACCTCAGCTTTTGCGGCAAAAAGGTCTTCCAATCCGGTATTTTCATATCCCCCTGCCCCCTGACCGTTAGTGAATTTCATTATAACATCCGTGATGCGCACCCGGTCCGGGCTTACAGAAATTACATTGTTTTGTTGCATCGCCGGGGGGAGGTCCCGGCTTCCGGATACACAGATTTGTTCTATCCGGCTATACCCTGTGCCGCTTGCGGTACTCGGCCGGGCTTATGCCGGAGGCGTCCGTAAACACTCTGCTCAAATAAAATCCGTTCTCATAGCCGCAGCGTTCGGCAATCTGTGCCAGCGTCAGCCCGCTGTCCTTCAGCAGCGTGCGCGCTTTGGCCAGGCGCAGGGACTTCAGATAGGCTGAGGGCGTCTCCCCAAACGCCTCCCGGAACCGCCGCGTCAGCTGAACGGGACTGAGCCCCAGGCTGCGGGCGGTGTCCAGCAGGCTCAGCGGCGTCCAGGCCTGTGCCGCAATGGCAGCCGCAGCCTCCGCCATCAGCGCATCTTCGGTAAATTTGCCCGGTCCTGCAGCCTCTCTGTTCTCCATATGATAGAGCTGCCAGAGATCGGCAACGAGATGGTTCTTCCATGCCCGGGCGGAGGGACTGCTGTCCTCGGCAAGCTGGCGCAGATAGGCATAATTGGAGCTCAGCCGCTTCGTATCATTCAAATGCAGCAGGCCCGGCGGAAGCGGGCTCCCGCCGTCAGCGGCGAACCGGATATAATGAAAGGTCAGCGGGGTGACCGTTTCCCGGACGAAGAGGACTTCCGGCGGACAAACCACGAGATCGGCGAATCCCGCTTCACCCGCATGCTCTCCAATCTCATAGCGGAACACCCCCTCTTCAACGGCAAACACCACCCATGCTTCATAGCGGTCGCTCGGCAGGGCGAACTCCCTCTTTTGCTTCCAGTAGATATGGTCCAGCAGCTCCATGCTCCGCCTCCTCATTCTGAAATAAAGTATATGTTAAATGATAAATACATGTATTTAAAAAGTAAAGCGGCAGATTCATTATGAAACTGTAGATATGTTCAAAAATCAATAAACAAGAGGTGCTCACTTATGAAGCAGGAGCTAGTAAACAATGACATTACGGTGATCGGCGGCGGGCTGGCCGGGGTGTGTGCGGCGATTGCGGCGGCCAGACTGGGGCAACAGGTGGCTCTGGTGCAGAACCGGCCCGTGCTTGGCGGCAATTCCAGCAGCGAGGTCCGCGTCTGGGTCTGCGGGGCAACCGCGCACGGCACGAACCGCTATGCCCGGGAAACAGGCATTATGGGCGAGCTGTTCGTGGAGAACCAGTACCGCAACCCTGAAGGCAATCCTTATCTGTGGGATCTGGCGGTGCTGGAGGCGGTAAAGGCCGAGGCGAACATTACCCTGTATTTAAATACGGATGTCCATGAGGTGCAGGCCGAAGGCCCGGAGCAGGAGCGGAATATTACGGCGGTGATCGGCTGGATGATGGGTTCGGAGCGGCGGATCACCTTTAAGAGCAGTATGTATCTGGACTGCACGGGCGATGGTCTGGTCGGCTTCCTGGCCGGGGCCAAATTTGCTCTCGGGCGTGAAGCCCGCAGTGAATACGGCGAGGAGTGGGCCCCCGAGGCGGCCGACGGCATTACGCTCGGCAGCACCATTCTCTTTTACACCAAGGATGCGGGAGTGCCGGTCAGCTTTGTTCCGCCTTCCTGGGCCAAAAACATTGCGGAAACCACGATTCCGCTCCGCCGGGTGATCAAAAGCGGCGACTCCGGCTGCCACTATTGGTGGATTGAGTGGGGCGGCGAGCATGATGCGGTGCATGACAATGAAATGATCCGCGACGAGCTGTGGTCGGTCATCTACGGCATCTGGGACTATATCAAAAACTCCGGCAAGTTCGGCGCGGAGAACATGACGCTGGAATGGGTCGGCTCGCTGCCCGGCAAGCGCGAGTACCGGCGGTTCACCGGCGACTACGTGCTGAACCAGAACGATATTATCGCCCAGCGCGGGTTCGCGGACGGCGTGGCTTTTGGCGGCTGGTCGATCGACCTCCATCCCCCGCAGGGGATGTACGCCGAAGCCAGCGGCTCCAGGCACATGCATGCGGACGGGGTGTATCACATCCCCTTCCGCTCCCTGTATTCCGCAAATGTGCGGAATATGCTGATGGCCGGGCGCGATATCAGCGCCTCGCATGTCGCCTTCGGCACGACGCGGGTGATGGCGACCTGCGCCGTCATCGGCGAAGCCGCCGGAACCGGGGCGGCGCTGAGCAGCCGCCTCGGGATTACGCCGCGCGAGCTGCACGCGCGGCACCTGGCGGAGCTGCGGCAGACGCTGCTGCGGCAGGACGCTTCGATCATCGGCCTGCGCAGCAGCGATGAAGCGGACCTGGCCCGCAAGGCGCGGGTGAGCGCCTCGAGCGTGCAGCGCGAGCTCGGGCTGGCGCAGCCGGGCGAAGCCTGGCCGCTGCGCTGCGATGCTGCCGTGCTATTCCCGGCGGACCCGGGAATCAGCGGCTTTGAGCTGCTGCTGGACGCGGAGCAGGCAGCGGAAGTGACGGCCGAGCTGTGGGACACCGGCCGCGGGGAGAATTACGTGCCGCATACCTTGCGGGCGCGGGCAACGGCACACGCCGCGGCCGGTCGGCGGCAGTGGGTTGCCTTTGATCTGCAGTGGCAGCCGGAGGAGCCGCAGAACGCTTTTGTGATTATCAAGGCGAATCCTGCGGTCAGCCTTCATCATTCGCTGGAGCCGCACAGCGGGGTGCTGGTCTTCTTCAAGGATGAGCAGCCGCAGGTCTCCAAGGACCTGGAGGACCATTCTGCCGTCCAGCCGGTTATTCTCTGGAAGATGAAGGGCCTGGCCCGGCAGCCCTTCTGCTTCCGCCTTGGCTCGCCGACTGCGGCGTTCGCGGCGGACAAAGCCGTGAACGGCTACCACCGCCCGTTCGGCGGCCCGCAGCAGTGGATGTCAGAGCCCATGAAGGCCGGCACGCCGGAATGGCTGCAGCTGGAGTGGGATGCGGAGCAGACTATTGCGGAGCTTCATTTGACCTTCAACGATGATGTGAACGAGGATCTGGTGAATCTGCATCATCACCGCACCCCTTTTGCCGTCATCCCCGAGCTGGTCCGCGATTACCGGGTGGAAGCCCGTTCGGGCACTGGTGCGTGGAAGGAAATTGCGGCGGCAAGCGGCAACCGCAGACGCAAGGTTATCCACCGGCTGCAAGAGCCGGTGCAGGCCGGCAGTCTTCGGGTGCTGGTCGATTCAACCAATGGAAGCCGTTATGCGGAGATCATCGAGATCAGGGCATACGGGGCGAAATAGAAGGATAAAGCCCGGCCGTACCGTTTATACTTGTCCGTTCAATGAAACGGCACTGCAAAAAACCTCCGTTGCCAGCCCGGCTGGGCAGCGAAGGTTTTTTTGCTGCCGGGGGATGCCGGCAATTCACCTACATAGAGAGATATTCTTTAATATAGAAGGCCATCATAAGGTTGAATTTTATCAGGGAGTCGTTCAGCTCGGTGTCCAGCAGGTCCTTTATTTTGCGGATGCGGTAGACAATGGTATTGCGGTGCGCATGCATGCGGGAGGCGGTTTCCAGCAAATTGCAGTCGGACAGCATATAGATCCGCAAGGTGTTCAGATAGTCGGTATCATGCTCCAGATCGTATTTTTCCAGCTTGCCCAGATACCTGTGGTAAATGGATTCCAGCAAGGCAGGCTCTGTGGTGCAGAACAGCAGCTGGAACAGACCAAGCTCGTCAAACTGCACCTGCGGCCGCTCCCAGAATTCGGCTGCGGCTAGGGAAAAGCGGGCGTGCCTGTAGCACAGGCCGATTTCGGCAAGCGAATGCACCACATCGCTGATGCCCAGCGTAATGTTGTCGTAATAACAGAGCAGCTTAATAATCTCTTCGAGAGAAAGCGACTTCTGCATCATATCGATGATCAAAATTTGCAGATTATCGTGATCAAACACATGGTATTTCAGCCCGTAGCTGTTGAGCGGCGAGGTGATCCTGGTTGTTTCATGCAAATGGCGGATTAAAATAACCCGGTATTCCCCCAGAGTGGCGAAGCCGAACTGGTTGATCGTGCGCAGTATATTTTCCGGCACAGGAATTTGGTAAATCGCATTCTGAAACGCCGCGCTGAGCGAATCAAACCGCTGGTTGGCCTGTAAAAACATGCCGCAGTAATCCTGCATAATTTCCACCAAATAAATCTCCCATGGCATTGTGAAGATTGGAAACCGGTTGATCTCGCAGAACTCGATAATTTCCGCAGTGATATCCTCCGGATGAATATATTTGCCGGTGTTCAGCAAGATACCGCTGCAATTGCACGCTGCCAGGGTACGGATGAACTGAGGCAACGTAACGCCGCTCTGGATGAACAGCCCTGTCGTTATTATCAGCTCGCCGCCCTTCAGGAACGAAATGTTCTGAATATCCTCGGCCAGGTACACCCAGGAAGCGGAATTGCTCAAGCCGCTTTGTCCGCCGCAGAGGGCCAGCTTGTATTTCGTTTTGGAAGCCTCAAACAGGGTGCGGATTTGAATATGCATTTCGCCGTCGCCTCCTTTTCTGTTTTTTCACAGTATAGGATAGTTTGATTTGTATTCAAAGTACAATTATCACGCTGCTTTCATGTGTGGACATACCGTTGATAAGGATGGGCTTTGAACTATACTAAACAGTAAGAGTTGCCGTTTTTTTTATACGAGGAGTGATGATCATGTTAAAAGACGCATTGCCTGAAATAGTTACCGGACAGCTGCCCGGACCGAAGGCGGCCGCCCTTCTGGCCAGAAGGGCGAAAACGATACCGTCCGCCATTAAATGCGCCTATCCCGTCGTGATCGAACGCGGACAGGGGGCCATGCTTGAGGACGTGGACGGAAACCGTTTTGTCGACTGGATCGGCGGCGTCGGGGTGCTCAACATCGGCTATTCCCACCCGGAGGTTGTCGAAGCGGTCAAAGCGCAGGCCGATGACTACTTCCATGGAATGTTCAACATCGTAACCCACAGGGGCTATGTGGAGCTGTCGGAGAAGCTGAGCGCCTGCACGCCTGTCATAGGCGACAGCAAGAAGGCTTTTTTTGCCAACAGCGGCGCCGAAGCGGTTGAAAACGCGGTAAAGCTGGCCAAGGCCTTCACCGGGCGCCCCAACATTATCGTCTTCTCCGGCGCTTTCCATGGCCGGACAATGCTGACGATGGCCATGACCGCCAAAAAAATGTACGCATCTGGCATGGGGCCGTTCCCCGATGGCGTGTACCGCGCCGAGTTCCCTTACCTGTACCGGAAGCCGGCCGGCATGTCCGAGCAGGCGGCCATCCCCTACTATATCTCCAAGCTCGAGGAGGTATTCGAGCAATGCTCGCCCGCGCAGCATGTCGCAGCGATGGTGATCGAGCCTGTACAAGGCGAGGGCGGCTTCATACCGGCTCCTCTCGAATGGATCAAGGCGGTGCGCAGCATCTGCGACAGGCACGGCATCCTGCTGATCGCGGATGAGATCCAGACCGGATTCGGCAGAACCGGCCGGCTGTTCGCCAGTGAATACTGGAAAGAAGCCGGGGCCATGCCCGATATTGTGACCGCCGCCAAGTCCATTGCCGCAGGCGTGCCGCTCAGCGCAATTATAGCAAGGGAGGAAATTATGGAAGCCGCGCCCGCCAGTACGATCGGCGGAACCTTTTGCGGCAACCCGCTGGCCTGCGCCGCCGGTCTTAAGGTGCTGGAAATTATGCAGCGCGACCGCCTGGCCGACCGCGCGCTGGAAATCGGCAAAACCGTTGCCGACAGATATCTGGTCTGGAAAGAACGCTATGAGGCGGTCGGGGATGTGCGGGGTCTTGGCGCAATGCTGGGCATCGAATTTGTGAAGGACAAAGCAAGCAGGGAGCCCAACCCCGGCCTGGTATCCCGGCTTGTAGCCGAAGCCGCTACCCGCGGCTTGATGATCGAGAGTGCAGGCACGCACAACAATGTGATCCGTTTCCTGGCCCCTCTGGTCATCAGCGATGGGCAGCTGAAGGCCGGCCTGGACATTTTTGAAGCTGCGCTTGACGCCCTCACGCCCGCCCTTGAAAAGGTAGATTAAAGGCCTTCACTCACCCCATTGTATGCAGGATATAAAGTGAAGCGGAATCCTTGGTACGGATGCACATTGGCAAGCCTGTTATTTATTCTATAATATGAATAAGCCATTCAATGAAACTCCTGATCAGAGAGAAGAGGTTCGTATTATGGAAGAAAAATATGTGGTTACCGTTGCGCGGCAGTTCGGCAGTCTGGGCCGCCCGATCGCGCGGAAAGTCAGTGAAAGGCTGGGCATTGAATATTACGACAGAGACATTGTGGACTGGACGGCGAAAAGCCTGAATCTGCCCGTATCCACCGTCAGCGATGTCGAGGAAAGCGCGAAGTCCGTCTTTTTCAATATGAGCTATCCCCTGGGCATGGGAACCACCGCCGTTCAGGACACCATATTCGCCTCCCAGCAGAAGATCATAACCGACCTGGCGGATAAAGGCTCCTGCATTATCGTAGGAAGATGCTCGGACCACATCCTCAAGGACAGAAAAAACATCATCAACGTGTTCATTTACGCGCCTTATGACGCCAGGCACCGCAACTGTGTGGAAAGGCTGAACATGCAGCCCGCCGAGGCGAAAAAAATGATTATGGATGTAGATAAAGCCAGGGAGTCGTATCACAGGCATTATTGCGGCTATTCCATGTCAGACAAGGATTATAAGCATGTGATGATTGATTCCAGCCTGCTGGGCGTCGACGGGACCTGCGAGGTGCTCGTGGATATCATCAAGAAAAGGTTCAACCTCAAATAACGGCAACACTTGGATACTTAATTTCATCTGCGCGGAGTCTTTCTTGACGGAAAGCACTCCGCCTTGTTTAATTTTTGGGGGTAAAGCTTCCACAAAAGGTAATATTCATAGACAGATAAGCAGGAAGGAGCGTGAGTAGGTGCATGCTGGAGATTAAAAACCTTTCAAAATCCTTTGGCGACCTGGAGGTGCTGAGGGATATCAATCTCTCTGTACAAAAAGGAGAGGTTGTCGTCGTCATCGGTCCTTCCGGATCGGGAAAAAGCACGATGCTCCGCTGCATTAATCTGCTGGAGCATCCGGGCGGCGGCGAGATACTCTACCAGGAGCAGGACATCACGAAGCTGGGGAAGCAGGTCACCGAATACAGAAAGCGGGCAGGAATGGTTTTTCAGAAATTCAACCTTTTTCCGCTGAAAACGGTATTGGAAAATATCATGTACGCGCCAATGCAGCTGAACAAGCTGCCGCATAAAGAGGCGATAACGCAAGCCAGGGAGCTGCTGCGCAAGGTCGGACTTGAGAGCAAGGAAGACAGCTATCCCTCCTCGCTGTCCGGCGGCCAGCAGCAGCGCGTTGCCATCGCCCGGGCTTTGGCCATGCAGCCGGACATGCTGTTGTTTGATGAGCCCACCTCGGCGCTCGACCCCGAGCTGGTGGGGGATGTGCTGGAGGTCATGAAGCAGCTGGCCGTCGAGGGCATGACCATGGTCGTGGTCACACATGAGATGGGCTTCGCAAAGGAGGTGGCTGACCGGATCGTTTTTATGGACGGAGGCTATATCGTAGAAGTCGGTTCTCCTGTCGAAATCTTCTCAAACCCAAAAAACGACAGAACCCGGGCGTTTCTGGCGCGTGTTCTGTAACAGGAGGCAACCTGCGATATGGAATTGAATTTTAAGCGTGCTTTTGAAATTCTGGGACCGAGCCTTCTCAGCGGTATCGGCATCGTGGTCTTTATCACGCTGACGGGCTTTGCCTGTGCGCTGCTCGTGGCCATGCCGCTGGCCATCGGCAACCTTTCCAAGAACAAGGCGCTTCCGCGTATAATCGGCGTATTTATTGAGCTGGTTCGCGGCACACCGCTGCTGGTGCAGTTTTTCTACATTTATTATGTCGTCCCGATGCTGATCAACGGTATTGCAGGATTGCTCGGCTTTGATGTCAACGTTCAGTTTGAAGCCGCAACCTGCGGAATTATCGGCTTTGCGATCAATTACGGCTGCTATATGTCCGAAGTGATACGCAGCGCTATTGTGTCCATTGATCCCGGGCAGCGCGAAGCCGGTCTGGCGCTGGGCTTCAGCGAGAAGCAGGTACTGATGCGCTTCGTTATCCCGCCGGCTCTGCGCAACTCCATTCCGATATTCGGCAATTATCTCGTAATGATGATTAAAGACACCTCCCTTCTGGCCATGATTTCCGTGCAGGAGCTGCTGCTGCGCACGAAAACCTTTGCATCCCAGGCCTTCCTGACCGTAGAGGCCTATACGATTTTGGCGCTTGTTTATCTGCTGATCAGCCTTCCCCTTTCGCAGCTGTGCAAATTATTGGAGAGAAAGCTGAAACAGGTCCGCTAGTTTGAGATTATACATGCGTCTTCGCATAGTATGTGGGATTTTTAACTAAAAAGGGAGGTTTCACCCATGAAAAAAAGTTCAGTCCAAAGAAAGTTATCCTGTTTCCCGTTATGCCTTCTGCTGCTTTTTCTCGTAACCGCATGCGCCTCAACGCAAAATTCCCCAGCCGCCACGGATTCCGCAGCCTCGCCGCAATCTTCCGCCTCCGCCGGCGAATCCGAACTGCTGCAGCAAATCAAGCAGAAAGGATATATTCTGATCGGCTCCTCCAACGATGCCCCCTTTTCTTATACCAACATTGAAACCGGGGAGCTGGAAGGAATTGATATCCAAATTCTCCGTGAAATCTGCAAGCGTCTGGATATTCCCGACATTCAGCTGAAGGTGATTGACTTCGCCAATCTGCTGGTTGAGCTGAACAACGGCAGCATTGATATTGTTGCCGATGCGATGTATGTAAAGGATGAGCGCCTGCAGATTACCGCCTTCACCGATAAATGGTATCAAGAGGGTGAAGCCGTCGTCATTCCCGCTGATTCGGATATTGCCGCTAAAGAGGATCTGCAAGACAAAAACGTCGGCGCGCAGCCCGGCACAACGTTCTACGAATTGGCCCAGCAATGGCTTGATGAAGGTAAAATAGGCAAGCTGACAGCATATGACAACCAGGCAACGCTAATGACCGCCGTCAATATGCAGAAGATTGATGCCGTAATCACCGACGGTATTGTTGCGGGGTACACGCTGTCGCAGGACAGCTCATTGAAGCTCAAGCTGCTCAGCCCTTACGAGGCCGAGGCCAGCGGCCAGATTGGCGCAGCCGTACGCTTTGCCGATAAAGCCTTCCTGGACGAGCTTAACGGTGCGTTGAACGGGATGAAGGAAGACGGCACGCTGAAAACCATTTTGACAGACTACGGATTGACCGATGATTATTATGTAGGGCTTGAAGAAGGTAAAACGGTGAATGTGAAATAAAAGCAAAATGTGAGGAGGCTTATTGTGAAATTTGAATATCATTTACCGGTCAATGTAGTGCTTGGCCGCGGAACATCCGACAGCATCGGCGACAAAATCAACGGGCTTGGCAAACGCGCCTTGATCGTTACCGGCGGCAGCAGCACCAAACGTTCCGGCTTGCTGGACAAAGCGGAGGCATTATTGCACGAGAAGGGAATCAGCAGCGTGCTCTTTGACAAGATTACGCCCAATCCGCTGACAACGACCGTCTACGAGGGCGCAGCGCTGGCAAATGCGGAGGGCTGCGATGTCGTGCTTGCGCTCGGCGGAGGCAGCAGTATCGATGCTGCCAAGGGCATCGCGTTTCAGGCCGTCAACGGCGGCGATATCAATGAATATATCTTCGGCCGGGCTTACAGTGAACGGGCGCTCCCGCTCGTTGCCGTGCCTACCACCTGCGGCACCGGGAGTGAAGGCAATGGCTTCGCCGTAATGACCAACCCGGAAACGCTGGACAAAAAGTCCCTCCGCTGCAAAGCGATCATACCGGCTTGCTCGATTATCGACCCGCTGCTGATGACCTCGATGCCCAAGAGTACGCTTGCTTCCGTTGGCTTCGACGCGCTGTGCCACAACATCGAGGCCTATCTATCCTCCTTGTCCCAGCCGATAACGGACAGAATGGCGCTGGACGGAGTCCGTCTCGCCGCGCAAAGCCTTCGCCGGGTGTATTCGGATGCGGACGATCTCGACGGCTGGGATAATCTGTGCCTTGCCAGCCTCTTGGGCGGCATGACGATTGGCGTATGCGGTGTCACTGCCCCCCATGGACTGGAGCACCCGGTCAGCGGCCTGAGCAATGTTACGCACGGACAGGGCCTTGCCGCCCTGGTTCCGACGGTCACACGTCACACACTTCCCGCCGGCCGAGAGAAATATGACCTTCTGGCCAAGGAGATCGGCGGTGCCGGGGCCAAGGGGTTTATTGAAGAAATCGATAAGCTGCTGGCCGAGGTCGGCTTGCGCTTCCGGCTGAAGGATTTCGGCGTCACCCATAACGATGTGCCCTGGCTGGCGGAAAACTGCCTCAAAATCTCGCTGAACGGCCTGAAGGCCCATCCGAAATTCTTTGACAGAAATGAGCTGGAAGCAATATACTACGAGGCGCTGTAAAGTGCAGCATCTGTTCATAAAGCAGGCAGCCCGGCGGGGGCGGCTGCCGTTAACGGCGGATTCCGCTGATCCCGCGCTGTCCGCATACAGTATAAACGTATAAGAAAAACCTGAAGCTCTGCTTCAGGTCCTTTTTACATGTCGGTAACCCGCCATTTCAGTGGGGAGGAGAAGAATCATTTCGCGCTGATTTCACCGTCCAGCCGGCTTCGGGCGAATTCAAAGGTACTTCTGCCTTTGATTCCCTCGTCCAGCCGGCTTCGGGCGAATTCAAAGGTACTTCTGCCTTTGATTCCCTCGTCCAGCCGGCTTCGGGCGAATTCAAAGGTACTTCTACCTTTGATTCCCTCGTCCAGCCGGCTTCGGGCGAAATCAAAGGCACTTCTGCCTCTGATTCCCTCGTCCAGCCGGCTTCGGGCGAAATCAAAGGCACTTCTGCCTCTGATTTCACCGTCCAGCCGGCTTCGGGCGAAATCAAAGGCACTTCTGCCTCTGATTCCCTCGTCCAGCCGGCTTCGGGCGAATTCAAAGGCACTTCTGCCTCTGATTCCCTCGTCCAGCTGACTTCGGGCGAATTCAAAGGCACTTCTGCCTCTGATTTCACCGTCTGCCGGCTCCGGGCGAAATTAAAGGTACTTCTGCCTTTGATTCCTCTACCTCCCCGCTGCGGCCAACGCATTCGCGCAGTTTGCTTGGCCGAAGTCCCGATCCATTCGTTCATTTACAGCGCAACCGTGAAGTAACGGATAAGCTACGCTTCCCCCAAAACATATAAATTCTTATCTTTCAAGCAGAAACGGCTTCGCCGTCCTTAACCGGGCAGCGCAGCTGTTTGCATTTCAGGTGTAAGGCTGGCTGCTGAAGCCAGGCGGGAAGCCAAGTTATGATGAACGAAAGGCAGCCCCTGTTCGCACACCGTAGGTTAAAATGGAAGTGGAAACCATTTCAGAGCTACATGCGAAAGGAGCTGTTACTATGAAGAATACCAT
>NZ_JACBYI010000045.1 GCF_019352175.1 Paenibacillus sp. S150 | reverse complement strand
CCGGTGTCGGCGCCGGTGTCTCGCCCGGTGTCGGCGCCGGTGTCTCGCCCGGTGTCGGCGCCGGTGTCTCGCCCGGTGTCGGCGCCGGTGTCTCGCCCGGTGTCGGCGCCGGTGTCTCGCCCGGTGTCGGCGCCGGTGTCTCGCCCGGTGTTGGCGCCGGTGTCTCGCCCGGTGTCGGCGCCGGTGTCTCGCCCGGTGTCGGCGTCGGTACTGAAGGCGGCTCCGAGCCTTCATACGGATAATGATGCATCTGTACATGACCGTTGAACGCTTTGGCAATGAGCGTCCCATGAAGCTCCGCGTAATCATAGAATACGTTGGCATGCGGAGCCAGAATTGTGCCTTCAATAGTCGTATTTCCGATGTTCAAAGAAGTAGCTTCATAGAAGTTAAACAGTACCTTGCGGGGTTTGCCCCCCCAGAATTGAAAGCTGGGAATCCTTACAGAGCTGCCGCTCACATTAATAGTAACAGTGGCGTCGCCTGAAATATTGAACTGCATGCCATTGACGTCAGCCAGATCGGCAGCAGTCAGATTAAAGATATTATAAGCTTGCGGAGCGTTAAAGGTTATCTTCCCGTACTCCTTGACAAAAGGCTGTGTCTGCGCCAAAGCCGCGAGCTGATTGGAACGCCCAATCAGAAATTGCTCCTCCGCCTGAAAATCAACGGGCGTCCCTTGGCGCGGAGTTTCCTTGAGATCCGCACGCGTGCTGTTTATACTGCCTCCATATACAGCTGCGCCGTATACAGTTCCGTCTGTAAGACTGATGTTCTTGCCGGCAACCAGCACATCTCCGCCCGGTGCATCCTGGGATACACCGTACCCTTGCAGCGTAATATTCCCTGCTGCTGCCAGCCGTCCATGGATTTGATCATAGGACTGTGTGAAATCCCCAAATATAAATGCGTTAAAATTACCGGCAACCCCCAAAACGGGTGTAGAGGTATAAGGCATGTTAGCTGCCGCCTTAACATTCCAGCCCCATGCAATCGAGCTGCCTAACGTCAGTGCCCCTGTCAGTATTATTGCTGCCGTCTTGAGTGTTTTTTTCTTCAATCGCGTGCACCTCCTATTAACTATTCTATGATTTCGCAAAAAAACTATAACAACAAAAAGACCGCCAAGAAGGGTTAGCTTCACGGCGGCCGGACGATCATAGCCCCTGCTTGCGGGCATTAGATTCCTGACTTTGCGTCCCGTCCTTTCAAACGGTTTGCGTTTATACATGAGTGTATAAAATTAGCAACTCTTATGTAGTCTATGACATTTGTTACTTTAGAACTAAATTCAGTTTATCTGCTCCATACCCCTGTTGTCAATCCATTCCTCCAGTATTTTTTTGCGTGCTTGGACGAAGAGGCTTGTCTAAAAAACCGCTATGCACAAGGCCTTACAGCTTTTTTTTATTCACGGATCGTATTTCGGGAATCGCTGCTTCGGCTAAATCTTTTTGCTTCCCGAAGCCTAAAAATAATTAATTTTAAATATTAAAATTTAGTATATTTGGACTATTCGTCAAATTTTTTTCACGGCTCACCGTCCTAGTGTCGAGCTCTGTCTAAAGAAGCCTGTACGGGGTGAAAAAGAAAAAACTGTTCCCGGAAATGCCCGGCAGCAGTTTTATCGACATCTATGTATGCTATATGCGCTTCCTTAACCCGCTTTGCGAATATAGCCAAATTTGATAGGTTACAGCAGTTGGAGCCAGCCAATCATCGACACCCATAACGGAATACTTAAAAATAAACCGAATACCAAACCACGGCGGAGACTTCCTTCATGAATCATCATTATTCTCCTTTTTGAGGTGCTTTATTGGGCCGAACTTCAATCTTTAATATTTCAATTTTAATATAAAATAATTCCTCTGAATTTATTGTGAAAAATGTCACACTAATCAGCCTTATTTATAAATAGCATTGATTATTTTTTTAATATCAGGGTAAAATACGAATATATGTTCTTATAAGGGAGATGAGGCTATGCACAGGGCTGAGAGTCAAGACAACATGCTGGTCAAATCCTATATTTTGCTTCCCTTGATCTTAACCGCCTTTGAGCGCGATGCCACTATTATGTCCAAAGGACTGCGTACTCCGGAACCTTACATGGAAGTTCTGCATAACGCTGCAAATACAGCAACCGCCGATTTGAGGGATGTGCGCGCCGAAATGCGAAGCCGCGGCATCAGGGTCTATGAGCAGCAGCGGCTGGAGGCCGGGATCGAGGCCAAATTCATCTGCCGGGGGTATCATGAACGGATGCTGCTGCTGGACGACGTCATTGCCGCTCAAGCCGCTGTCCAAATGCGCAAATATCTCGGGCTTGACCTCACTTGGGCCATGAGAAAATGATGCATTCCACAGCTTTTAGTGGTCCAGGCCTGAAATTGTCCAGCTCCAGGCAGAAGCCACAGTTTGCAAAAGCTGCCCCATCAAATCCGGACCATGCTATGCATGGTAAGCCAGAAAAAAAACGGGCCTCGCCATGGGAGTTGGCAAGACCCTGCAAATCTATCTATAAACACTGGGGAGTGTTTGGGTACATTTAATATATATCCTCAACCTGAAAACAACCTTATGATTACATAAAAATTACATTAAAAGCCTCCAACAGCCCAGTGTGCCGAAAACAACAACCAGCGCTACAGGCAGTATAATTTTCCGGCTTGCCTTATCCTCAAACGAAAAATACAAACACAGCATACAAAGCCACGCAATAAGAACACTTCCCATTTCCTATGCATACGCCCTTTCTTATCCATCCTGATCATTGCACAGTGCAGAATTCCTTTTCCCCAAAAAGGCTATCCTGTTCTGAACGGGTCACTGCTCCCCTTCCAGAACAGGGTGCTCCCAAAAGCTTAACCGGCCTTTCGCAGGTATTGGATGAGCGAGCGCCGTTACACCCTCCAGCTTCCAGGCAAAGCGCCCCTGCGAATAATCGCCAAAAGCAAATTCATCGCCGCCAGGCCAGCCCTCTTCAGCATCGTCAAGCGACACCTTATGGCAATCAGCCAGACGGCTTGTGGCGATAATAGCTCCCAAGGGCAGATTGCCGGCGGTGAACCCGTGTCTGGACAGCGCGGATCTGAAGGGCTCCCGCTTGCATACGGCCTTGTCGATCCCCATTCCGGCATGAATAGCCAGTTCACCTCGATAAGCGGTTTTCCAGGAGCGGGTCTCGAACTGTTTTTCTCCAAGAGCAATTAATGTAGCCCAAGGCTGACGGATCGTCAGGCATTTCATTTCCCGCCCCTCCTTTCTGAACAACCAAAAAACGCAGCCGCCAAAAATCCGGAAAGCCGCGCCGCCTATAGGTTATCGGGTGCTGGCGAAGGAACTTAGAGCCCCTGCCTGCGCATTGGGAGTGCTTTCTATTACTGTATTGTATGACTCCGGGAGTTTCTGCGCAACCTTTTACGGGAACCGGGATCGAACAGGCTTCCATATCGCCAAGAAATCAGGATTGAGTAGTTAAGGATATTGGGATCAGTATTCGAATGCTATATGCGCAGCAGCCTCAACCGGTAAAAATAAAATCAAAGAAGGCACAGACATTCTCGCCCGGGGCCAGCAGATGAAAGTCCAGAGCGAACCATTCCGTCCAGGCTCCCGCATGGTTGCGATAGCGGCGGGGCTTGATTTCCGGGCGCAACGCCGCGGAATCGTACAGAATTTTGACACCCGTCCCGTCCGCAGCGGCAATTAGCACTTCGCCTTCCCCGGCTGCCGGTTGGATGAGAGTTACGAACCTTTCCGTGACGCTGCCCGGAACAGAAGCGAAGGCGAATTCATCCTCCAGCCGCAGCCGAGGCAAGCCGCAGCCTTTTAGCCAGCGGTAGCGGCGTTTAAATGCCAGCAGCCTGCCGCAGTCATAAGCCGAAGTCAGGTCCAGGCTCAATTGATCCTCTTCGCCGCCCGTCTCTGCTTCAAGCACCTTTGCCGCTGCCGTCCGTCCGGCGCTCTGCTGCACCCCGTCGATGACCGGCACGGAATGGCCCTGTGAACCGTTGCAGTCGAAGCTGTACCGCTCCGGCCCGAAATATTCCCGTGTATATTCGCCGCTGCCAAGATCGGCCAAATAGAACCTCCCGTTCCGCGCCAGCAGAAATTGCCCTAGATCGTTGTGGTTGTGCGGTTCGCCGTTATGGCCGCCCTTGGCGGCGAAGCCGAATACCGTCTCCCCTTGCTCCACACGCGAGATGATCCACTGGGCGTCCGGCAAATAGAAGCTGCCGGCTTTCCAATCTGTGGCCGCCGCCGCTCCGTTCCAAATTAAATTGCGGAAGGCCGGCGCCCAGCGGCTGCAGTGATCGCCGCGAAAATCTGCGCGCCGCCGGAAGGGGGGAAGGGCTACCTCGCCGGGATACAGCTCCGCAAGATAACAGGAAAGGCCAAGCTGCACGCCGGAGCGGGCAACCGTATCCGAGAAGTTGACCACGGCATCTTTGCCGAGAAAGCTTTTTTGCTGAAAAGCCGCTGTCTTTTTTACTTTCGGCTCCCGGAACCAGTCCAGCGCACCGCCGCTCATCGATTTCAGCAGATCGGCATAATAGGTGAAATAGCCGAAGCCGTAATTCCAGTATCCCAATCCTTCCAGACAGCCCCCGTCATCGCCGATCCCTTTGAAATAAAAGGACAACGTCCGCTGCACCTTGCCGAGCAGGTTGGTCAGCCGCGCCTTATCTTCCAGCAGCAGCAGCGCTGCTGCGCCCGCCGAACCGGCGCAGACGGCCGCCCAGTTGTTGTCGATTGTCTCCCAGAAAAAAGGCCCCCCGACCAAATAAGGCTGGAATATTCTCGCATCTACACAGTCCGAAATCAAAACCCGCAGAAATTCAGGCAGACGACAGCCCAGCAGCACGCTCAATTCGGCCAGCGTAAAGCCCGTTTCCGCCGAAAACAGATCAATGCTGCCCTCCAGCGAATAACCGTCGTTCACATGGGCCGGCAGACACCAGGTCTGCTCGCCGCATATCGCCCATATCATTTCATGCAGGGCGGCCTCATACCGTTTGGACTCCGGCTCCAGCAGCACCATCAGCGCAAAAGCGTTAAGCCGCCGCCTCCGTTCAAAATAAACCCGCTCGTATTCCAGGCGCGTTCCCTGCGTTCTGTACAGGGAGAACAGCGAATAGCTCAGTTCCGGAACAGGCAGGTCCAACAGCCGCTCCGCCTCGGACCGGATTTCCTCCAGGCCGCCGTGCAGGGCAGCGTTCTCCTTCACGCCGCGCCAGAACGCCTGCGTGTCCCCTCCGGCGCCATATAGCTCCAGCCCGGCTTTGGGCATGCCCTGCACGATATCGGCCAAAGCAGCCGGAGTGGTTGGTTCCTTCATCATTTACCTTCTTCTCCTTTGTTGTCGGCTGCCGGGAACGGCCAGCCGATGGGCTTCATTTTTTGGGCGCCGGAAGCAGATGCGGCCGCTGCTTGCTGCTCAGGTTCTTCCGACCACAGCCGCAGCCGCAGCCGGACGGCCGGGCTGTTGGAACGGATGGACGCGAGGCGGTATTCCCCATTCCGGTTTCCGCAGCGCTCTTCCTCCACTTCCAGGTCGCCTGTCGTGCTAACCGTAAAGCGGCTGCGGCCGAGCGCGACGGTCGCTGCATGCCGCTCCGCCGTAATGGAGCTCCTGTCCTGTCCGTTGCCGCAGAAAAGGGGCACCCTGTAACGGATCGCTCCCGCTGGCCGAGCTGCGGGTGCTTCATCTGCTTGCGCTTCAGGCTCCGCACTTGCTCCAGCGCTTGGTCCCGCCTTCGAATCAGGCCCTTCAATCGCAGCGGTGATATCCAGCCCCTTCTCGGACAACACATATGTTTCCTGCACCGTAACGCCGTCCGGAAGACCCGCTCCGCAATAACCGATCGAGAACTCCACCCGGGCGCTCTCCTCGCATATGACAGACAGGACATGCTCCAGTCCGTCGCCAAGTCCAGACAAGTAATCCGCCGTCCCGTCCTCACGCTCCCAGCCGGGGCCGACAGCCGCACTTATGGGCCGGAGCCGTTCGGGCAGCCGGTACGCGGGCACGGCGCATAACGGACTGGACAATGCCAGCTCGGCGGGAAACCCCGCGCGGTGAAGCCTTCCCAAGCCGGTGGCATCGTAACGGTGATCGGCTGCCGTATCCAGTTGAACCGACAGCCCGCCGGCGGCGGCGAACACTTTATGGAATGAGGGCGAGGTCTCCAGCACATACCCGCCCCTTTCCGCAGGACAAGGCTGCTCAGCGATATCGTCTTCCGTGAACAGATAAGCCATGTAGGCGAAGCTCCCCAGCGTAATCATATACTTGTCGTAATACGCATACGGCTCCGTCCCGTAACCGGAACGAATATCGTAAAGATTCTTTACATGGCGCGGCGGCGAGACATCGCGAACCCAGCGCAGAATGGCCCCGGCAGACAGCCTGGCGCTTCTCTTGAAGGCGCCGGCCAGCTTAAGGCTGCCCAAGCGCCGATAACGGGCGGCTTCAAATTCTGCGCACGCGGCTGCCAGCGCCTCATTGAATTGAAACTGTCCGCTGCGTCCGCCGAAGGGAAAATGGCCAGCAGCGGATTGCATGAACAGCGTCATCATGCCGCCGGCCGCCAGCTTGCGGTCCAGCTCCCCATAAAATGCTCCCCGGTATCCAAAAGCAAACATCAGCTGGATATGGCAGCGTGCGGCCAGATCGTACAGCAGCGGACAGCCGGGATCTCTGTACATGCCGTTGCCGTCGAATTTCGGCAGCTGCACCGGCCAGTGCGCAGCCAGATAATCCCCGGCGTCTGTCATTCCTTCTGTCTCGCGCAAATATTCGCCGGCCATATTGTAAAGGTTGATATTATGCAGCCGCTCGGAATCAGGGATGGAAGCCAGCGTATACACATAATTGACGGCAGGGTTGATTTCGGCCAGCCCGGTTCTCCAGCTTTCCCGTTGTATGGCCGAAGCGTGCGGCTTCATCGATTTGTAGGCCAGAAGCAGCTCTTTGGTGCAGAAATCGGCCATCTGATCGCCCTTTGTAAGCGGCAGCTCCCGGCAACCCGTCTCCATCATGCTCTCCCATAAAGGCGTTAACCCCTGTTGTCTGCCGGCGGCGATCAACCCTGCCAATACGGAAATGATACGGCAATACGTCTGCAGATCCTGTGGACGCCCTTCCCTGTCCGTTCCCCAGGTGTTGTCTGCGCGGTCCAGTCCGTATGGCTGAATCGCCGCCTCCATCAAATCAAGATACAGCTCCTTGTCATAACCGGTCGGCGTAAAATCGTCCGGCCGCTCCATGGCGTCGATATAAGCGGACAGGCCAGGGAGGGGAGCCGGATGCGAACTGTTCATTCGCCATTCCTCCTTCCGATAGTTTCCCGGAATTTCTATTTTCCTTTTCAAGCTCCGGGCCACCCCCGGCACTCCAGATCAGCCTTTCAGCGAACCGATCATTACCCCTTTGACAAAATATTTCTGAATGAAGGGGTACACGCTCAAGATGGGAACCGTGGCCACGACGATCAGGGAATACTTCAGCACGGCCGCCGCCTGGGCGTTAGCCACCTGGAGCTCAGGGTCCATAATCATGCTGACATCCACCTGGTTCATGATCAGAATTTCCCGTAAAATAATTTGAAGCGGGTACAGTGAACGGTCATTCAGATACATCAAGGCATTGAAATAGGCATTCCAGTGGCCCACCGCCGCAAACAGCGTGATCACCGCGATAACCGCCTTCGACAACGGCAGCACGAAGGAAAAGAAGAAACGCGCGTCACTGCATCCGTCAATGCTGGTCGCTTCGATCAGCTCTCCCGGAATGGAGGACTGGATGAAGGTCCGGGCTATGATCATGTTGTACACGGAGAGCGCGCCTGGCAGCACCATCGCCCAAATGGTGTTAATCAGATGCAGATCCTTCATCAAAATATAGAACGGAATTAAGCCTCCGCTGAAAAACATTGTGAACGTAAACAGGAACATAAAAAAGTTTCTGCCCTTCAGGCCAGGTCTGGAAAGTGCATAGGCACAGGTCATAACGACGCAAACGTTCACCGTTGTTCCCAATACCGTATACAAAAAGGTGTTCCCGTACGCTCGCACAATATCCTTGTTCTTGAACACCGCTTCGTAGCCCTCCAGGCTGAAATCGACGGGCCAAAGGAGCACCTGCCCGGAAGACACCGCGTTGCCGGAAGAGAAAGATGCTGATAGCACATAGATAAGCGGGTAGGAAACAGCGACCAAAATAAGCGTCAAAATAAAGCCTGAAATGATGTAGTACACTCTATCCGGAGTCGGATGGGTAGAAAACTTCTTTTTTTTCGCTGGATTTGTGTCAATCTCTGCATGAGTCTGGCTCATATCCGGTCTCCCTCCTTACCACAGGCTGGTATCGCTGAATTTCTTGGCGGCGTAGTTCACCATGATCAGCAGCACAAAGTTGATAATGGAATTAAACAGCCCGATGGCTGTCGCAAACGAGAAATCACCCGAGCCGATGGTCAGGCCCACTTTATAAACGTAGGTCGAAATGACTTCGCTTCTGGAAATGTTCAGTTCATTCTGCATCAGGAACACTTTCTCGAAGCCGACCTCCATGATGTTCCCGACCGCAAGAATGAGCATAATCGTCGCTGTGGGCAAAATGGACGGAAAGTCGATATGCCGCACCCGCTGCAGACGCGAGGCACCGTCGATTTGCGCCGCTTCATGCAAATGCTCGTCAACCGAAGACAAGCCGGCGATATAGATAATGCTGCTCCAGCCGATGCCCTGCCAGATGCCGGACCAGACGTACAGATGCTGGAAAGCGCCCGGATTGGCGAAGGCGTCCGGCAGCATCTCCCCGGTGATAAAGGTATACACCGCTCCGAAGGCACCCGTACGCGGGTTGAAAATCTGTACCAGCATGCCGACGATGACGACCGTCGAAATGAAATGCGGCATGTATGAGACGGATTGCACGATTTTTTTAAATCTCAGTCCGGTAAACGAATTGAGCACCAGGGCAAACAGAATGGGCAGCGGGAAAGAAATCACCAGACTGTAGAGAGACAGACTGATTGTATTCCAAATAATAGAATTAAACTGGTAGGAGTCGAAAAAACGCTTGAAGTTGGCCCAGCCCACCCACTCGCTGCCCCAGATGCCAAGGTTGAAGTCATATTCCTTGAAGGCAATCTGGACGCCTGCCATCGGTACATAAGCAAAGATAATAATGTACGCGGTGGCAGGAATCAGGAACAGGTACAGCTGCCAGCCGGGCAAAACCTCTTTTTTCAGCCAGTTCATTGGTTTAGTTGATCGCATAGATGTTCTCCGTTCTGGGACGGAAACGCCGGCCCGGAAGGTCCGGCGTACCAGATGCCTGCTTTCCGCCGGCCGGGTTCGTCCCGCATGATCTATTCCGCCCAGCCGTTATTTCGAACGCTCGTACGCGGCTTGGGTGACCTCCAAATATTCATTGAGCCCCATCTTGTCCAGCTCGGCGATATAGTCGTCCCATTGGGCCAGCGAACGGTTGCCGGTAATAAAAGCAACGGCGCTTTCGTTGACATAGTTGTCGATGGCCGTTTTGCTGTTGGCGATTTGCTTCAGCTCATCGGGCGTATAGGCCAATCTGGCGATCACTTCCTCCGGAAATGCCGGCACATACCCCGCCGCATAAGCCGGCTGCCAGTTGGGCGCTGCGATTTCCGCATCCTTCTTGAGATTGGATGAAGATTTATTTAGTTCCAGCGGCCGGTAAGCCGGGTTGGCATCGTTCCAATGCTTGTTCTGCGGATTGTTCCAAATGGACGGATTCAGGTCGGCCACGGATGCCTTCAAGCCTTCGGATTCTTCAAACGGACCCAGGTATTCAGCCGTTATGGCCGGATCGTCGCTCCAGTCCACATCCTTTTCACCAAAGCGGCTGACGATTGACAGCTCGGAATCGAGCATATAATCGCCCACTTTAAAGGCAAGCTCAGGGTCTTTCGCATCTTTGGTGATGAACCAGAGCTGCGTCGGCAAAGTCGGGCTGTACGGAGTCGCCGCAAAGCCGGAAGGTCCTTGGACCGGCGGCAGCAGTGTCATCTTGTTCTCCAGCTCCGGACCAAACGTGCTGTAGCTTCCGGCCGTCACGACGCCGGCCATGCCGCCCGGCACATTGATAAGCCCCTTCATCTGCGTTTCATCCTGGGTGAAGGACAGGGGAGAGAACAGGCCGTCTTTAACCAGCTTGTTCATATACTCCAGGCCTTCCTTCCATTCCGGCTGGGTAAAGGCCGGATAGATCTGTCCGTTCTTCACGTTCATGTAGGTCTTGCCCGGATCGGCATAAATAAAGCTGTTCATCAGATAAACACGGGGATTTTGGGACCAGCCGTTCAGCGAGCCAACGAAGCCGACCTCGTCCTTCTTGCCGTTGCCGTTCGGGTCCTGCTCTACAAACGCTTTCAGGACATTGTACAAATCATCTGTCGTTTCCGGGATTTCCAGATTCAGCTTTTCCAGCCATTCGCTGTTGATCCAGGCCCGGTTGGAACCTTCATTCCACTCATACGGCGCATATCTTGGCAGCGAATACACTTTGCCGTCCGGCTGCTTCATCGCGTTGTAGACGAATTCTTTTTCGGGAATTTTGTTGAAATTCACCGCAATGGAAGCGTCATTCAAATAATCGTCCTGCGGAAGGAACACGCCCTTGGCCGCATAATCGTAAACCGTAGATTCATTCAAATAGATGTTGACGACGTCCGGCAGCTCCGCTCCCGAAGATACCATCAGCGCAAGCTTCGTTAGTGCCTCCTCTGCTTGGCTGGGCAGCTCCAGAAACTCCAGATCGACGTTCATGGCTTCTTCGACCAGCTCCGTATAATGGTTTGTTTCGTAGTCCTCCACATTAGGGTTTGCCTGAACGGCAACCGTAATGACGGGACGCCCGCCTGTTTCCGCCCCTTTGCCTCCAGAACCGCCCCCGTCTGCCTGTTCATTGTTCCCCGAACAAGCTGACAGCAGCGCTCCCAGCATGATGGACACCAATATAGCCGCCGGCAAAGCTTTCTTTTTGCTGCTTGTCTGTTGGTTCAATCCGTTTTCCTCCCTTTGGGTGATAAGCGTGGTGAGTGTTTTGCGAATCATCGTTTAGAAATCGCTTACATTGCGATTGTATGCCCCTTCCTGCAGCCGCGAAAACCGCTACTTCTCCCATCCGCTGTCAAAGGGTATGAATGATATCGCTTTCATTTTTACTTCTTATTGCCAGCCCGTAAGATTTCGCTGATTCTCCCGCCAGACCGTCGGCGTTACGCCGTGTTTTTTCGAGAATGCCCGGTAAAAGGTATTTTCACTGCCGAATCCGCACTGCTTCCAAATCCGGTTGTTGGAATAGTCCGTTTCCAGCAGCAGCCGCTCCGCATTCGCCAGCCGGATCTCCTCAATGTATTTGCCCAGGCTTTTTCCCGTCTGTTCCTTGACGAAGGAGAATACATATTTCTCTGAAATGAGCAGCTCGCTGGCGATGCCGCCGGCGGAAAGGCCCGGATCGCCGCAATTCTCCCGGATATGGTTTAAAATATCCGTTTTCAGCTTGTCATTATTGCTCTTTTTATTGCCGATCACGATGGCGCACAAATCAAGCGCCGTCAGCCGCAGCCGGTCCGCCAGCCGCATAATGTCCTGCGACTGGTCATATGCCGGAATATCCACCGGCTGCCCATCCGGTCCGTCCTTGCCGCCCACGATCACCTTATGGGCACTGGACACCGTCTGCCGGACGGAGAAGAAAATCTGCAGCTGCTCCTGCTCCGGCAGGGAATAGTCGGCAAGCCGTCCCAGGCAATCCTCGAGAATTTGCGAAACAGGACTTTTCTCGCCTGCGATCAAAGCATCGTACAGCTTCAACAGAACGGCATTGTCAAAAGCAGGATGCGTATCGGGATCGGGCACCGCTTCAAACAGATACACCCCGCTGGCGACCTCGTTTTCATTGATGCCTAGCGCGTATTTGGCTTGCTGGTAAGCAGCCTTGGCACGTTCCGGACCGCTCATGACTTCGCTGATTCCGATGCTGACCGTCATGGACAGCGGCGATTCGGCGTTCAGCGAACGGATCAGCTCCGCCAAGCGGGCTTTGAGGTCCAGACGCTCCGCGCCCCCTTCCTCCAGCCCGAGAAACAGCACGAACACCGTCTCGTTTGCATGAAAATTAAGCGCAAGCGGCCGCTGCCTCAGAACGGCGTTGAAGCGTTCTTCAAGTGCCAGCCCCATATTTTGCTGCGCTGTCTTGGGCGCCGAATGGCTCCCTTCCTCCACCCTGTACACCGCCTTCGCCACACAGAACCGCTCAAATGCGGAGCCGAAATAACCGGCAGCCTCTTCTTTTTCCCGCTCCGTAAACACGCCCAGTATGAGCAAATGCTTGGCAATAGAATATTTAATGGAATCGTTCAGCGCCTCAATCCGTCCATGCTGCTGTTCGTTAATCGTATGGATTTCCGCAAAGGCATTGTCCAGATACTTGTATTCATTGCGGAGATTAAAGCCCGTTTTGGTTGATCTTGCCGCCGTCTCCACCAGCTTCTTTAATGAAAGCGCCTCCCTCATGGAAAAAAGAAATGCCAGCAGCACAACCAGCGCCATCCCCGCCACAATATACAGCAGCAAAAGCTCGAGCAGTGAATTGACATTTCCCTCGAAAGCGCCTGCCGGTATGCCAACCACTACCTTAAGTCCCAGCAGCTCGCTGGTCTGCGCAAGCGCGATATAGGTTTCACCGGCAAGCTTGATTTCGGAAATCGGGCCGGCAGCCTCCTGTGTCTCCCCGGACCTGGCGCCGGCATCGTAATTATGGGACATTAGAATCCGGCCCTCATTGTCGGCGATATATACAAAATGATCCTTCCATTGATCAGCATACAGCAGTTTGTCGAGCAGATCCAAACGATCCATATCGATCGCCAGCACGCTTTGCGGATCAAACGCGTTGAAATAGGAGTTGTTAATAATGATCGTAATGCCGCCGAACGGCTGGCGGTGATAATAGGAAGAATACACCTGATCGGCCGGAAACAGCTTCAACGTATAATTTTCGCCGAATAGCCGCTTCTGCCATTGCTCCGCCGACAGGTTTCCATAGCGGTAGTAGCGGGCATATACATCTTCGTAGTTGTCGGATGAAATATAATTGGAGATAAAAACCGGATTCTCCCTAAAACGGATATAGACGTTGGAATACATATCCTGGGTCAGCGCCAGATTCTTCAATCTGCTCTGCACCACATTAATGTCCAGATAGTATTCGCTGGATGGAGGCCCCTTCAGAAAGAAAAGCCGCTTAAACGACTCCTCCTGCCGCAGCAGATTGGTTATAGTCTGGGCCCGCAGCACCTGCTGCTCCAGCAACTCCACGCCGTCCAGCAGCTTGGATTCGCTTTTGTCCAGCGTCAGCTGCTTGGCCAATGTGTAGGATTTAAAATACAGGGGGATAATCATCAGCACCAGAATGACCAGAATCAAGCCGTGCTTCATGAAGCGTCTGCCGAAAATCACCCAGGATGGATATCTCTTTATGAATTCTGTAATCATGACACGCCCCCTTACAATGATTGACTAGCACACCCCATTTCGCGCCTGCCCGCAAAGCAAACGAACCCGCAGCGGCATGAACAGCCGGAACCTCGTAATGAAATCGCTTACATTATAGGTTATAACAGAAACCCCCGATGATAAACCTCCAATTTCTTCTGCACTCTGTCACGGAGTACGAATGGCAGACAGGACTGACAGGCGCTGGCGCGGGAGGTTAGCCGGAAAAACATCCGGCGGACCCGCCGCTGGAACGGCCGTTAGAGCTGGCAGACCGCCTAAGAGCCGCCCTCGCCTCCCCCTTCCCGCATCAGGCAGATGGATACTCCGTCTCTCCCAGCCGCTTCTTCATCATGAAGCTGAAGGCCATCAACAGCGCTGCTATACAACCGAAGCTGTAAGTCAGGCCCACCACTGCCGATATCCCTCCGATAGCTACGGGATTGATCACTTGAACCACCCGGTTCGCCATGGTTCTTAGGCTCATTCCCATCCCTTGCCGCTGCGCGTCAACCGTATTCGCAACCAGGATCAGCGCCAATGGCTGGTTCATTCCCGAACTCAGCCCCCAGATAAAAATAACAGCCATAATTCCCAGATAGCCGGGCTCAAACATCAATGCAACCAGACAAAAACAGCCGCACCATAAGCTTCCCGACATCATCCTGGAGTGGCTGAAACGGTTAACCAAGAATCCCGCGGCAGGCCGGATGACAATAGAAGCTACGCCTCCGGCTGACAGCATGGTGCCAATCCGGGTATTGGAATAGCCTATTTGAGCGAGGTAAATCGGCAGGAAAACACCTTGAATGTCCACCAGTATAAAAAGTATTCCATTATATAGCATGGCTGTACCGAACGGCCGGTTCTGCCTCAACAGATCGATCCCGCTGGCGTAGCTCTTCCAGAAGCCGTACAACGCAGCCGGCGCTTCATTCTTCATCCGCACTGCCGGGGGAAACAGCAGCGAGCACAGCATGACGACAATGGACAGCACTGTAAACAGGATGAAAACCCAGGTAAAGCTGCCCGCGTCCGCAAATATACCTCCCAGCACCGGACCGGCGAATTGAGCCAGAGCATTAACAAAGGCAAAGTTGGACAAAAGATGGTTGCTGCGTCCCGCGTCCGTTCCGGTTCTGGCTATTTGTCCGACCGAGGCTTGCAGCGCCCCCCAGCAAAGAAGGCTGCCGACCCCGTTGCACAGCTGTCCGGCAAGCACCGGCAACAGCGCCCCCGTTACACCGCTAATGATATAGGCTCCGCCGCTGAGCGCCATGATCAAGGCCCCGGTCATTACCGCCTGCCGCGGACCGATCCGGTCGATGATCTGGCCGGCCGGCATGGCGAGCAGCACGGGAATGAAGGCATGCAATGCCATAAGCAGGCCGACCTGAGTCAGCGAATATCCGGCTTCATTGAGGTACAGCGCCAGCATCGGCCGCAGCATGCTGAAGCCAAGCCAGTAGATCACTGCCGACAGGAACAGCAGGAAGAAGCCGCCAAACAACGGCCGCTTCCCGCTCCCGAAATTACCGGTATTCTTCATAGACCGTTACAGCTTCAAGGCAGCGTTGTTCATGCTCCCGATCTTTTCGAAATAATCCACAGCCCCGGACAGCTTGACGACATCGGCATACTTGGCATGCAGATCAAACAGATTGACCCAATGCGACATCTCCGTACGGTCGAACGTGCATTCTTCAACAACTCCCATCTTGAAGCTGTGGGTTGTGCCGTCCACCACAGTGGATCTCACGCAGCCGCTCGTAGACTCGCCGCAGGCGATCAGTGTGTCTATTCCCCAGCTTTGCAGCATGTAAGGAAGAATCGTACCATTGAAGGCGCTTGGAGCCGCCTTGCGGATTACCAGCTCATGCGGGAGCGGCGCCACTTCCGCAACAATCTCCGCCGATCTCGCCTTCAGTTCCTCAGGCATCCCCCCCTCTTGAGTGCCTGGCCGATTTTTCCGTCCGATCCGCTGTGCCCAGCCTACCGTATTATCCAGGTCCAGCTTGGTGACGTGGATGACCGGAATCCCGTTCCGGCGCGCCGCCGCAAGCAAAATCTTGGTCTGATCAACGGCCGCCCAGCCCTCCAGGCCCATTCCGCCCGGATGAGTCTTGATCTGCTCCATCAGCGGCTGGCGCGTCAAGCCGAGCACTCCGTAATAGAAATCAATCAGCAAAAGCGCGGGCTTCGTTCCGAAGCCGAACGGTTCCTTTTTCCCCCTTGCCTCGTCATGCTCCTTGTCTCTTTCAGTCATGAATCTTTCCCAGCCCCAGCTTGCCATAATCCTTCACTCCTTCTTCTATTTTGGATGGAACAGCGGAATTCTCTATCAGAGCTTAAATTGCGGAAGGCGAAGCGGCATGGCGCAGGTCGAGATGCTCCAGCGCTTCATCAATGTGCATCACATCCGCATACTTATGATGCAGATCGAAGAGGTTGACCTTATGCGACAGCGGACTGCGGTCATAGCAGCATTCCTCTACCAGCGTTACATGATATCCGTAAGAATAGGCCTCAAGAACACTGGCCCGCACACAGCCGCTGGTCGATTCGCCGCAGACAATCAAGCTGTCGATGCCCATCATGTTCAGATACGCCGCAAGCGGTGTTCCAAAGAAGGCGCTGGCTCTGCTCTTGTTGATGATGACATCATCCGGCTGCGGGGCGAACGCTTCAAAGATTTGGTAGGCGTCATCCGTCATATTTCGCGGCTTGCGATGGGTCGAACCAATCCGCTTCGGCGCCTGGGTGTACATGTCGCGAGTGGAATAAATCACGGGGATGCCCAGTCCACGGACTTTGGCGAACAGCTGTTTCGTCGGCTCAATCGCTTCCCAGGCGTGAATTCCGCAGGAGCTCGGATACTCGTCCTGAAGCTCAATCACCGGCTTCGCTCCCCCCTTATAGCTCGCATTGTACAAATCAATCGCCAGCAGCGCCGGACGTTTGCCGATAAACGTTTCTCTGTGATATGCCTTGTAAATTTCCAGAATTTCATCAGACACAATATCCTGCCAGCAGTGATCCTCGAATGCATATTTCATTATTTCTCAACCTCCACATGATTCATAGTCGTTGTAACCTGCCTAAACCTCGTTTTCCGGTACAGTCCAAAGCCCAGTATGGATGCAAGCAGCAGCCCGCCTCCGGCAAAAAAGGAAGACGCCAGGCCCAGCATCTGGCCAAATACCCCAAACAGCGCCGGAGCGGCGATTTGCGCGGAGCGGTTGACCAAAAGCCGCAGCCCCATGATCTTGCCTCGCTCGCCCATGGAGTCCTCATCGACCATGATCATGGTGCTGACAGGCATGTTGACCCCTACCGACGAACCAAGAACAAAGGCAACGATCGCAATCGTCACTATGTTCCAGTTCATCAGCGGCAGAGCAATCAGCGAGATTGCCGCGATGCAGCCCGCCCCGATCAGCAGCGCCTGATGGCTCCAGCGCCGGGTTAACTGAGCCATAAACAGCCTGGATGTCATGCCGGCCAACCCGCGGATCGAGACCAGGACGGATATCACAAGTGCGCTGTAGCCAAGAGTATCCAGATACAGCGGGAAGAACCCCTGCCAAATGGATTGAATGAAATGGATAAGAAAAGTGCCCACCAGGCCAAACTGCACTCCGGGATGCTTAAGCAAATGGATTCCCTGCAAGTAGCTGCCCGCGATTTCCCGCGGCCGCAGAACCTCCTTAACCTCGGCTCCCAATTGCGATTGGATGGTGAATTTCCTGCTGACTGCATAAAAGCAGGCTCCAAAGATTGCAGCAGTGACAAAGCATATGAAAAAGGTAGCCCGGTAGCCGCTGATCGCCTCGCCGTTCCAGCGGAGCCAGCCCGTAGAAGAGACGGCCGTCACTATGGCCCCTCCAATGAGGGGACCTATCATGCTCCCCCCCGAGGACCAGGCAGAGTAACGGGTAATATCCCGTTCTCTTTCCTCCTTGCCTCCTTCGGACACAATAACCTGAAGAGCGGATGTTACAATCATTGTCCCGCCCCCGATAATCACCTGGGCAACCGTAAGCAGCGTCAGATTGGTGCTGAAGGCCATCATCGCAAGCGCAATAGCCGTTATTAGATTCCCCATACGCAGCATATACGCGGCGCCGAGCCGGTCGATCAGCTGTCCGGCGGGCATAGCAATGAACAGAGGCAGCACCGCTCTAAGTGTTAAAAGCACTCCTATAGCGGCAGTGGAAGCTCCCAGCTGGGCGGCGTACAGCGCGAAGAATGGCTGCGTGACTGAGTTGATTCCGAAGTTTACGCCACCGCCGATGATCGCTATTTTTTTCAAGTGAATTCCCCTTCATTTAGGATGCGAAAAAGCAGGCGACCTTGCGGGAGCCGCCGGCCGGATCAAGCTCCGGCAGTTCCTCCCTGCAGCGGTCCGCAGCAATCGGGCATCTCGTGCTAAAACGGCAGCCCTTGGGCGGATTTGCCGGACTGGGCAGTTCCCCCTTCAGCAGCTCAATTTCCCGGTTCTCCTCCAGTCCGGGATCAGGAAGCGGCGCTGCCAGCAGCAATGCCTTCGTGTAGGGATGCTTGGGCTTACTGAACACCTCCGCCGCAGGGCCGAATTCCACCACTTTCCCGAGATACATAACGACGATATTGTCGGAAATATGGCGGACGACTGACAGATCATGCGAGATGAACACAATGCTGATTCCGAGCTTCTCACGCAGGTCGACAAGCAGGTTAATGACTTGAGCGCGGACCGATACATCCAGCGCCGATGTGGGTTCATCCGCCACGATAATTGAGGGGGACAAGGCCAGCGCACGGGCAATTCCGATCCGTTGGCGCTGTCCTCCGCTGAGCTGGCCCGGATAACGGTCCAGATAGGCGGTATCCAGCCCCACAGTCAGGATCAGCTCACAAATCCGTTTCTCCCGTTCCTCCGCCGTCCCGATTTTCCTTACGTTCAGCGGCTCCCCTATAATCTGGCGGATCGTGATCTTCGGATTGAAGGAGGAATACGGGTCTTGAAAGACCATTTGCACCTTACTCCGGTAAGCGTACAATTCATCTCCTTTCAGATGGGCGATATCCACGCCATCCACGAAGATATTCCCATCGCTTGGTTCCTCCAGCCGGAGCAGCAGCCGGGCCATCGTACTCTTCCCACAGCCGGACTCACCCACAACACCCAGCGTTTCCCCCGGCAGCAGGGAGATATCAATGCCGTCGACTGCCCGCACCACCCGCTTCTTTTTGAAGAACGAGGAGGTCTCGAAATGCTTCTTCAAGGATTTGATTTCAAGCACCGGCTCCGCGGATTTCGGGATTCTCGGTGCATGCTCCACTGTGATACAGGCTTCTTCGTCCTGCAGAACGGAGACCGCCCCTTTCATCATGCCCCCCTCCACCAGACAAGCGGCACTGTGGGTATCTGAACGGGAAGTAAGCGCAGGAGTCTCCTTGCCGCAGAGCGCGGTAGCTGCAGGGCAACGGTCCTTAAAGGAACACCCCTGGATGGGCAGCCGCATATCAGGAGGGAACCCTTCAATCTGCAGCAGCCGTTTCCGCTTCAAGCCATCCGCCCTGGGAATCGTATTCAGCAGGCTTTGGGTATAGGGATGCTGCGGATTCGCAAATATCTCCTGAACTGTTCCATATTCGACAATTTTCCCGGCGTACATCACCGCCACCTTCTGGGCAAACCGGGCGACAAGACCAAGATCATGTGTAATAAACAGCATCGCACAGCCTGTCTTGACGGACAGGTCCTTCAACAACCCGATAATTTGGGCCTGTATTGTCACATCCAGCGCAGTTGTCGGTTCATCCGCCAGAATCAGCTTCGGGTTGCAGGACAGCGCCATGGCAATCAGAACCCGCTGTCTCATTCCTCCGCTTAATTCGTAGGGATAGTTCTTCACTCTGACCTCCGGGTCCGGAATCCCTACCATTCCAAGAAGCTCCACGGCCCGTTGCGTTGCAGGCTTCCGGTCCATCTTCATATGTCTGCGCATCGTGTAGACCAGCTGGTCCTCCACAGTCATCACCGGATCAAGCGAGGTCATCGGGTCCTGAAACACCGTACCGATTGCTCCGCCCCTGACTTCATTCAGCTGCCGTTCGGACATTTGCAGAAGATCATGGCCTTCCAGCTTAACTGATCCGGCCACAACCTTGCCCGGGTAGGATAACAGCTGCAGCAAAGACATGGCCATAGCACTTTTACCCGAGCCGCTTTCCCCCACCACCGCCAGGCGTTCCCCCCGCTTAAGCTCGAAGGATACTCCGTTGACGGCCTGTACTCTGCCGCGTTCGGTTTCAAAATGTGTATGCAGGTCTTTAACGGCGAGCAGCGTCTCCTGCTTCTCCATGCTTCTTCCTCCTTTTCTCAGATGGCGGCTTGTTGAACGCGTCCCGAAGCGCTACCGTCTGGCCCGCGGGTCAAGCACCTCCCGCATTCCATCGGACAGCAGATGAAGGCTGATGGCGATGATGAAGATGACCAGTCCCGGCATCGTGGAAATCCACCAAGCCTCCTGCAAATACGGCTGCCCGTCCTTAATGATGTTGCCCAGGGAAGGCTCCGGGGCCGTAATCCCAAGCCCAAGGAAGCTGAGGCTCGCTTCCGTAAGTATGGCGTTGGCTGCCACAATGCTTGCGGATACCAGCATTGGCGCAAGGGTGTTCGGAACAATATGCCGGAACATCAGCCAGCTGGCAGGCGCGGATACAATACGCGCCGCATCAATGAATGTCCTCGATTTCACACTCAGTACCAGAGAGCGCTGCAGCCGGATTGAACGCGGCAGATCGGCAATAGAAATGGCCGCAATTACAGGAAGCATACCGGCACCGAATATCGCTACCAGGGCAATGGCCAGCAGCAGGGAGGGAAATGAAAGAAAGATGTCAACAATCGTCATAATAAACCGGTCCCAGCGCCCACCGAAGAATCCTGAAACCGTTCCGATCATGAGTCCGCCCAAGAGCGTAATGAGGGCGACGGAGAAACCGACAGCCATGGAATTCTGCATGCCCGAGACCGTCCGGCTCAGAATATCGCGTCCGATTTTATCGGTCCCGAAGAAATAGTCCGTTGAAGGAGCATGCAGCCCCTCCTTGATATTCGTCTTGAGCGGGTCTTCAAGCGGGAGGACGGAAGCAAACAGGGCAACGGCAATTAGCGGAATCAGGATCAACAGGCCCGCCACACCCTGCTTGTTCTTCAACAGTGCAAAAACGGGATGGGCCTTGGGCCGCCGCAAGGAAAACCGGGCGCTCCGCCGCAATGAGCCTTCAGCACTATTTTCCATATCCTCAATTCCTTTCCTGATTATTAATCTAAAATTTAACTCTCGGGTCCATATACCGGTAAAGAATATCCGTGACGGTGTTGACCAATATGAACAAAAGCGAGTAGACAAGGATCACATTCTGTACCAGTGTGTAATCCCGCATCTTGATGCCGCCGATCAGCAGCGATCCGATTCCCGGGATTGAGAAGATGAACTCCGTGATTACCGTCCCGTTCATCAGCGTGCCGAAGGCAAGACCGGTGACAGTCAGAATCGGCATAGCCGCATTCTTCAGCGCGTGACGGAAAATCACCAGCAGCTGCGGTGTTCCAAACGCCCTTGCGGTACGGATATAATCTTCATTCAGCACCTCAAGCACAGAGGTCCGGGTAATTCTGAGAATCGTGGAAATTTGCCCGAGGCAGAGAACGATCATCGGCAGAGCAATCCGCTTCAGCAATCCGGCCGGATCACCGAAGTCGATGGCACCGGTTGCCGGAAGCCAGCCGAGCGCCAGTGTGAAGAGCAGCATGAACAGCAGCGCTACCCAGAAGGAGGGCATCAGATCCACCAGCATGGAGGCCCATGTCAGAAAACGGTCAATCGCCCGTTTGCCGTTATGCGCGGTGAAGGCAGCCAGCGTTCCTAAGGTAATGCCGATCACGCAAGCAATCAAAATCGTGAGCAGGGCCATAATAAATGTGATCGGCAAGGCTTCCAGAATCAATTGGCGAACGGATTGGCCGGTCAAAAGTGTTGTTCCCAAGTCAAACCGCAGTAAATGCACCAAATATTGAAGATATTGCTCCCAGATCGGCAGATCAAGCCCCATGCGCTCCTTCAAGGCCAGCAGCGCATCGCCCGACAGGCTGTCTCCGGCCATGACTGATGCCGCATCGCCCGGAATCAACCTGATGACGATGAATACCAGCGTTACAACACCAAAGACAGTTGGTATGAGCTGTCCTACTTTTTTCAATAGATATGCATTCATAGACAGTCACCCCTTCTTGCACTTTTGATAGATTTTATTCCCGCCTCACTGCGTGATATCCACTTCGTAGAAATTGACCTCCGACAACGGATTGATGATCACATTCTGCACCTTTTGGGCGCTCGGCCAGTACCCGTTTGCAGACAGCATCGGAATATAAGGCAGATCAGTCAGGGCAATCTTCTGCACCTCTGCGTACAGCGTCTTACGCTTGTCGGGATCAATCTCGGTCCGCGCGGCCTCCAGCTTGGCGGTCAGATCAGGGTTGTCGTAGTGCGCTCCGTTCATCCCCTTCGGCGCGATATTATCCGGATGCAGGTAGCTAAAGAGAATCGTATCCGGATTAATGGCCGGAAGCAGACGTCCGGAAACTTCAAACGTGCCATCATTGCGAATCTGGTTATATTGTGCGGCTTCTACGATTTCAAACTTCAGATCAATGCCGACAGCCCTCAGGTTCTCCTGTTCCAGCTGGTCGATTTCCTCCACATCCCGGACATGCATCGTTATAGTGAAGCCATCGGGAAAGCCGGCCTCTGTGAGCAGTTCCTTGGCTTTTTCGGGGTTATAGTCATACACAGGCACATCTTCGCTATACACGCTCATCCATTTGGGCAAAAGATTAGTCGTCGGCGACTCACCAAGCGGATTGGTTGCTTCAATATTCCCCGCCCAGTCCACGGCATGGGCCCAGGCCTGCCGCACCTTCACATTGTCAAGCGGCTTGACGGTTGTATTGAAAATCCTCACGTTGACAGCCCGGTCATACAGCGGATTAAGCTTGAACCCGGCAGCCTCCAAGCGCTGCAGCAATTCAGTCTTTTCAATTCGCATCGCCACATCCACTTCGCCGTTCTGCAAAGCGATAGCTGCGGTATCGTCATCCTTAATGATGCTGAAGACAAGCTTCTCGATCGGTGCCGGTCCGCGGAAATAATCCTCATTGCGCACCATGACAATCTGGGAATTTGTCTTAATGCTGTCAATGTAGTAAGGGCCAGTACCTACGGGATTCCACATAAACTGGTCGCCCAGCTTCTCAACCGCCTCTTTCTTTACAATCTGTCCCTGATGATAGTTGGCAACCTGGTGAAGAAAGTTCCCGTCGGGTGTCTTGAGCTTCACAACAAAGACGTAAGGCTCGGGCGCTTCAAAGGACTCTACATTTTTAAATTCGTTTGCATAGGGGGAAGCAACTGCGGGGTCCAGAATGCGCTGATAGCTGTAAAGCACATCCGCCGAGGTGAATTCGCCATAGCCCTGCTGCCACTGCACGCCTTCCCGCAGTTTGAAATTCCAGGTCTTGTTATCTTCAGTGGTCCAGCTTTCAGCCAAATCCGGAATGATCTCTCCGCTCCTGGAGTCATACGTGGTCAATCCGCTGAAAATATTAAAGGCGATATTCTCATTCTCCACCCGAAATATCGTCGCCGGATCGAATCCTGCAGGATCATCATAGTACCGGATTCGCAGTGTCTTGCCGCTTCCCTCCCCGCCCCCTGCATTCCCGGATGTCACTTCTTCCCCGGTTGCAGGAGAACCGCTTCCGGTTGAGTTGCCGCCTGCGTTGCCGCCGCAGGCCGTAATGAGAACCAAAACGGATAAAAAGACCACCCATCCCAAACGATGCCATCTTCTGTTAGCTGCTTCCACTCTCGCTGACCTCCTGATCCTGGATAGATTGTATTTTTTGAATACTTCACCCGCATGCCAACAGAAGTCAGTTTATATTACATAAACATTCCTTAACTTCACTTGACTCTTAGGTTTCTCTTATTTTATGTTAGTATTAATTACGTGTAAAATATCAAAATTAAATTAAAATATAAGTAAAATGGATGTATTCGTTTTCACAATCCATATTTTATGTAATGTTAGTTAACCTTCAGAAAGAGGCGAAGTCCGGTGAAACTCGAACTTATCAAAACATTTCTGACCGTCTACCACTCCGGCAGCTTTCAAAAGGCCGCTGAGGAGCTGTTTCTTCCGCAACCAACCGTGTCCCAGCGCATTCTGCAATTAGAAAAAAGTATCGGGAAGGCATTGATCATTCGGCGTAAAAGCGGCAATCAGCTTACACCTGAAGGCAAGGCATTTTATCCGTATGCCCTGAAAATTCTGGAGGTGCTGGAGCAGGGGCAGGTCGCGGTGGATAAAGCGGCAAAGCAGGAAGAGGTTCAACTGGAGATTGGCTGCGCCAATTCCCTGAGCAATCTGTTTTTGTTTACCATTCTGGAAAATTTCATTAAATATTTTCCCCAGACTAATATCAAGGTTCATTCCTTCTCCACAAGCGAAGTGATTCGCGCAATCCGGATGGGCACCATCAACCTGGGTGTAACCCGCTATTCCATCGAGGACAGCGAGCTCTCCTTCCGTTTGCTGAACAACGAGCATATTTATTTCATCGTCTCCCACAAGCATCCGTGGGCCGCACGTTCCGCTGTATCCCTGCAGGATATCGAGCAGCACCCCCTCATTCTGTATCAGGAAGGCAAGCAGTACCGGGAGACGATTGAGTTTGCCTTCAAGCGGATGAATCTGAATCTGAATGTCCAATACGAAATGAATAATCTGGAGCTGATCAAACAAATGGTAGCCGGAAATTACGGAGCCACCCTGTTCGCGCCTTCATACATGGGCCATGAAGTGGCAAAGCGTTCGTTAATCCCCATTCCGATCGAAGGCAATCCCTTTCCCATGCGCCAGACCTTTGTAATCTACAACAAACAAAAGCTGAATGCCGTCGATACCCTGTTCCTCGATCTCTGCTCGGCTTCTCTGTCCGCAAACCGAATGGAGCCGCAGCCCTAGAGCCCCCCGTCCGTTTCCGGACAAACGCCGGCAGAACCGCAAAAAAGCGGGCACCTGAATTCGATGTCCGCAAGTTTTCCAATCCAAAATGCCTGGAGGGGGAGCCGGCTTCGCAGCGTATAGCGGTTTCATCCGTTTCTTCCGTCCGCTGTCCTTGCTCCCCTTTGACCTTCTCCAGAATGTCAGAAATAATTATCGTTTCCGGAATCCTCCTGCACGTGTAATGGAGAAGAAAATGAGCAGCGCCAGTATAGCCCCGATTACGGCCGGAATGATGTGGAATCCGCCGACAACAGGTCCCCGCGCCCCCAGAAGCTCCACCCCCAGCCACGAACCAATGAAGCCGGCTATAATATTGCCCGCAATGCCGCCTGGCACATCTCTTCCGATCAAATTGCCGCTCAGCCATCCAATAAGACCGCCGATTATTAATATCCATATCAGGTACATTATCTTCCTCCTTCAATCTGTTTGTTTAAGGTATGCCGGAGTCCGGGGGATGTGTCCTGATTTAATTAATAACCCGCAAACCGAATTTCCCGGGAACAAAATGTGACCAAATGCCGTCCTTAATGGTGTTATAGATAAAGGAGGGCAGAGCCTCATGCAGCGATCCATGGCCCGGCCGGGGAATCATGTGATGAAGAGTTACGAAGCCTATGCAGATATGCTGTTCCGGATTGCCATGGTCCATCTGGGCAGCCGCGAGGATGCTGAGGAAGCCACTCAGGATACCTTCATCAAATTAATGGAAAAAGCGCCCGTATTCAAGGATGCCGAACATCAGAAGGCATGGCTGATCCGGGTGATCACCAATCATTGCAAAACGTTATTGGGCAGAGGCTGGCGCAAACGCGAGGTTAAGCTGGAGGGAATGGAGCCGGCTACGGCGGACACCCCCGGGGATTTGGCGCTCCTGCAGCTGGTGCTGGCGCTGCCCGTGAAGTATAAGACCGTTATCCATCTGTATTATTACGAGGATTATCCCGTCCAGGAGATCAGCAGGATTCTGCAAATCAGCGAGTCCGCCGTGAAGATGAGACTTCAGCGGGGACGGCAGCTGTTAAAACTGGAGCTGGAAGGAGCTGAACCGCAGTGAAGGAAGATCAGTTTCGCACAACATATAAGAAAGCGGTGGATTCGATGAAAGCAGGCGAAGAGATGAAAAAAGGGTTGATCCGCAAAGCGGAGCAGGGGCCGGAGCGGAAGCGTCCGCGCAAGACCGCCTATATCGCGGCAAGCGTTGTGCTCGCCGCCGGGATCGGCCTGGCCGCACCTGGTCTATGGCAGCAGTTGAACGGACCGGCAGAACCGGGCCAGGTGGCCCAGGTCAATCCGGGAGCTGCCGGATCGGGCGGCTCTGATACAGGCACGTCCGGCAGCATTGTCATTCCCAAGCTGGAGCTGCCGGATAAGGATTCCGGCGTAATGGCAAGCATGATTGCTCTGGTTGTGTATAAGAACAATATCTATACCCAAGCGGCGACCCGCATTGACGCGGGCGATGCCGCTGCGCTGCGCGGCGAGAAGCTGGGACGGACTACAGGCGGCATCGATGAATGGAGCGGCAAGGATGAATATATCGAGCTGTCCTCCAACATCGGGGAAGCGGATATCTATGCCGTGAAGGGATACGATCCGGAATTCCTGATTATGTCCTATACGGAAATCGACGGCCAGGTTTACGCTGACCTGTACGAACATACGAACGGCATCACCGTAAGCAGCGGTGCGGACCTGTTCGGCAAGCTGAATCTCGAAGGCCGGATCGCTTCCGTCCAGTGGGAAAGCTTCGACAGCTGGAACAACGGCTTGCAGCTGTACGCGCCGCTTGCCGATGGCGCAGCGCTGGAAGGATTCCTGGCAGCACTTCAAACGGCCAAACCACAGGCGGCAGAGCCGTTGATCGAGCAAGGCATCTACGACAACGAAGACCGCAAGGTCATCTACCTGGAGCTCAACGACAAGGCCCGGGTAGAACTTACCCTGTTCGGACAAGGGCTGGTCCGCTACGGCAATGCCCCGGTATTCTTCAAGGTTGAATCCGGCGCGTTCCAAGCACTGTGGGACAGCATGAGTCCATCCAAATAAGCGCCAAACAACAAAATAACGCTCAAAATGCAAAAAAACAGCCTGGCTCATTCAAGCAGGCTGTTTTTTTTGCCGGGGAAGCAAATATTGTTCAAAGACTGCAGCCTCTTCTTATATGGAGGAAGCGATACGGTGAACACAATCACTTGGATCATTATCAGAACCATTTGGCAGCGCTGATGCTGCCCGTACAAGCCTTCATTTCAACGCCCGCTACTGCTGAAATATACTCAGCTTCGGCATCTCTTTAATATGGCCGCAGCCTAAATCAGCTGTGCATACAGTGAAAATCGAATTGTGAATGACATTCACTTGCATTCAGGGATTGAAACTTGGAATTACTAATGGAAAATTAAAATTCCAGTTTGAGCTAATTCCCCTTGATAATACAGCCGTTATATTAGCATAATAGTTTGCAGCAAGACCAACTGGTTCCCATCCAAATCCACTTACTAAAATAGTCTCACTCAATAAGGCATTACGTGTTGTTACTTGATTTAGGAGTGAAGAACCACTATAGTATCCGACTCCAACTTGTACAATTTCAATTTTTTTGTTAGATACTGTGATAGAGGTATCATAGACCTCAAATCTATAGGAAATTTTATCAATACCAACATAGGTGCGAAGACTTTTTGAATATGTAGAGAAGTAGATTGTCATAAAAACAGTCATACCCAAACTATTATCAGACTTATTATCCGATATTGTATCAGAGGTAGCTCTAAGAACTGCTTCGGTTTTGTATTTTGTTGTAGTATCTGCTGTAACACCTCTATTGGATTGGATGTTAGTATCATCATTAACTATTTGAGTACTAGCGCTTTCCACCTCGAGGTCTATAATCTCACCTGTCTCAACGTTTTTCAGTTGACCATTGGATGATTTTATTGAATTAATCACTGTACTTGCTACATTTTCATTTTTATCCACTTGTATAAATTTCTGATTTGTACTAATGTTTACATTTGTGGCGCTCGCAGTTGCTCCCAAAGAAGTAACAAGTAGAACAGATGATAATATAGCTGAAAATAATTTTGCCTTTTTCAAAAAAAACATAATTAATTCCTCCCAGTATAAATAACAGAATAATTTCAAAGTTAATTATGTTATTACTAATTGAAATGATAAACTCCAGGATGAACTAGTCCCCCTATGTAGATCAGCAGATACTGTAGCTGCAACAGCAGTACCTATCCCCCCCCATAAAACGGGTTCCCATCCAAAACCACTAACTAAAATAGTTTCACTAGTTAAAGCATTACGACTTACATACTGATCATAAGGATGTGTAGTACCAGAAATTCCGATACCCGCTTGTCCAATTTGAATTTTTTTATTTTCAACTGAGACTGAGGAATCATAGTTCTCAAATCGATAGGAAATTTTAGTAATGCCCGCATAGTTAAAAGTACCCGATGGATACAGAGTGTAGTAGATAGTCATATACACTCTAACAGAGAGACTTGGATCATCCTTATAATCTGCTTTTGTCATAGGTACATTCGCTGCAATAACAACTTCGGCTTTGTACTCTGTTGGTTGTGTTACAGTGGCTTCGGTTGCAGTCTCTTATATATCACTTTTATTGGATTGGAAATCAAAAGAATCATTAACTATTTGAGTATTAGTGCTTTCTACCTTGAGGTCAAGAGTCTCACCAGTCTCAACATTTCTCAGTACACCACCACTGGAACGTATTAAATCCATAACCAAGCTTTCTTTACTAGCGTTCTTCTCAACCTTTACTAATTGCTGATTAGAACCGATGCTTTCAGTTGCGGCGCTAACGGTTGTTCCCAAAGAAGAAACCAGTATAACGGATGCCAATAACAGTGAAGAAATTTTTGTTTTTTTTCTAAAATACATCAAGTATCCTCCTTTTATGGTATAATTATACTATATACCAAATTAGTAAAAAAAAGGAATATTTATTTAAAAAATCTAAAAGGAGGGGATTACATGAAGAAAATAATAAAGTATTGTTTAATATTGTTATTCGTAACTATGTTATTCTCGAGTTGTACTAGAGTAGCCAAAGATATTCCCGATTCAAATTTGAAAGAAGTACTGAGATTACAAGGAGAAAGTAAACATTGGAAAGCTGATTATATTATTAGGGAGTCGGTAGATGAAAATATAAAGTATCACCTTGACCTCATTATTTACCCCTTAGATTTATCAGAGATCATGTATTCTGTAGCCTATCAACTTGATAGCCCAGGTGTTTCTCACCTGAGTGGTACACTAGGCTCTGAAAGTAGTAAAAACTCAGTATTTGTAAACAACAATGATTCAATTTTCTCCAGAACTTCAAGCAACAATTTACCTCGGGAAGGCGAAGATATCACCCTTACGATTAAATGGAACGACGGAAACGAAGAACACATAGCATTTGATAATCCTTAAAAAACTTGTTATGAGCGTATGCCAGATGCACCCGGCATACGCCATTTTTGATTTAAAGAGAATAAATTGGAATACTTATCTGAATATCAAGAAGTAACCTTAACGTGAAACGCGGTTTGGATTCGCATCTGATAGTGTCAAACAGAACGGTTGCGCGCGTATGCCGCGTGTCGATAGAAATAAAAAAGGGACGCTGGATGCATAGATTTCTCTCCGGGGGGGGAACCAACAGCAGACTTTTGAACAAAAGAACAAAAAGCCACGGGGCATTTTAAGCCCGCGCATTAGCTGTTTGAAATAAGTTTCAAAACTGGAAAATTCCAATTCCCAAAAACACGATTCAAAAATCCTGACTTATCTTCGTTATACTACTGGCTGCGCCAAGTACGAATCATTAAAGGACAATTTTAAAAGAAACATAAGGTGACCATTTGGGCGCTCGACACCCTCTATTGTGAATAGTGATCAGTGAAATCACATGCCTCGTCCATAAATCCCTATCAAGCTTTGTTAGTACGCAGCAAGCTGAGGGGTATTAAATCGGTAGCGATTAAAAACTATATGCGCTAATACGAAAAAACCTTTATAAATCATCAAAACACAAACCCTACTTTATAAACAGAACTATTCTTCATGCAGAGCAAGTAGTTAAATTCAATTATATAATTATTACCTGTCTGGTAATTGAGGTCTGCGCACCCTAAAGTACATCACTTTATCGTAGTAAAGGTTAGAAGATCGACCTTTTCCATAAAAAAAGCGCGGCCCCATACCTCCGGGAGACCGCGCTACGATTGAATTCTTAAGGATGCTGGTGAAGGGAATTGAACCCCCGGCCTACGCATTACGAGTGCGTTGCTCTACCCCTGAGCTACACCAGCTTACAGCATTTTTCCGCCAAACAAAATACATTATACAACGTCTGGGAAAAAACGCAACCTTTTCTCTCAAGAGGTTCAACAGCTTCATTTTGTGCAGGCCCGCGGCGGCGATGCGCCTGCAAGCTCCTGAGGCTTATTCCGCCATTCCCCGTTTGCGGAAGTAATCCAGCGCCAGCCGGGCGCTCTCCAGAGATGAGGAAGCGAAGACCTCCTGCTCCACGATATAGTGCTGAATTCCGGCTTCACCGGCCGCAGCGAACACGCTTGCGAAGTCCACCTGGCCCTTTCCGAGATCGGCTTCCTCATGCCCTGCGCCGAAATCCTTGATGTGGACCAGCGGAACGCGCCCGGCATAACGGGATACATATTCCGCCGGAATAGCCCCGCCCACATGCACCCAGCCCAGATCAAACTCCGCCACCATATGCTCTGCGGGAATGCGTTCCAGCCAGATATCGATGACGGCCTGCCCGTTCACTTGCCTGAACTCAAAATCATGGTTGTGGTAGCCATACTTCATACCCGCCGCCCGTACCAGCTCGGAGGCTTTTTCGAAGAACGGAATCAGGGAAATCACGTCGTCCAGTGTCGGAATCTGCGGAACCGGCGCCGAGGGAGTGATGATATACTGCAGCCCAAGCTCCTGAGCATAATCGATCTCCTTCGACAGCGCGCTTTGCATATTGTCCAGATTGCTGAAATCCAGGCCGACATGCGCCGAAGGAGCAGCCAGCCCAAGCTCAGCCAGCGTCCTGCGCAGCTCTGCAGCCGATACGCCGAAATACCCGGCAAACTCCACCGATTTGTAGCCGATCTCCGCCACCTTGCGCAGCGTGCCCAGAAAATCCTTCTCCGCCTGGTCCCGCAGCGTGTACATCTGTATTCCGATCTGCTGTGCTGTTGTTGTCATTAAACATCCGCTCCTTTTATGCCTGGTCTGTCAGAACTATTCCGCCAGCAGCTTGCGCTCTACCGATTCCAGCTTGCTGCGGCTTGTGGAAGGCTTGTCGCGGCGGTCATCAATCTTCAGCGAGGTGGACACCCGCTGCGCTCCCGCGGTAAATGGAGATTCATGCAGCGCTTCTACGGCAGCCAGTATCCGAGTCACCGGCCCTTCAATAATCGTACCCATGGATGTCAGCTCAAAGGCAATGCCTTCCACCGTCTCCAGCACGCGCTGCATGTCGGCCACATAGCTGCTTAGGCTGGTGCTGCCTGTACCAATCGGAATTACAGTTACTTCGCCAATAGCCATTCTGAATCCCTCCCATATCCCTTGTTAATAATTCTCCTGTCCTTCTATTGTAGCAACTCCCGTCTCCCCCCACAAATCGCCATAAATCTCTGCAGAAAAGTTTCCGGCAGCCTCCATCCGTCAGACACAAACTTCCAGGATCATACGCACTATATTTATGTAACCTTTGTGGCGTATTTTGGGACAAATTATGAACCCGATTCGGTAAATTTTATCGGCATGCTGTGGATTACCTGTGGACTGTCTGGGGATCATCCGGCGATCTGCTGTGGACTAGCTGTGGATCAGCTGTGAGTAAATCCGCCGAACCCGCTTCTGGCGCGGACTCGCAAAAAAATGTTTACAAACACAAGATATTGGGTTATTTTTATCTAACGACAACAAAATATAGTGGAAACAGGTGCTTCGCTCTTTCAGGAGGGTTGAAGCTTAATAGGGAAGCGCGGTGCAAATCCGCTGTGGTCCCGCCACTGTAACCGGATGCCCCGCAGGCTTCCAGAAGCGTTGCGGAGCCTTATCCCGAGGCTTACGCCACTGAGGGCCGACATCCCTTGGGAAGGCGCCTCAGGACTCGCCGGAAGCCAGGAGACCTGCCTGTTTCCGGACACCATAATTTAGCGCCTGCGAGGAACAGGAGAGGTGTCCGCATGCGGCCTGCACAAGCAGAATTAGCCTTCCTGAGCGCTGGGGAGCCAAGGCTGCCGATACCTGAATGCGATAAGCATTATCGCGCTCAGGTATCGGCTTCTGCGGGAAAGCTTCTTTCCATGGAGACCATCCGCAAATATCCGGCTTCGGCTATTTGCATTACGCATTCGGGCATTTTCCGCCATTCTCGGCGGGAGATGCTTTTTTTAAGATATCAAGGATTTACAGGTCCTAAATCCATGTCTTATTGTCAGAACGTTCTTATATATCGAGAGGAGAGCTATACAATGACGCTGCTGGAGAAACGGTATAACGGTAGTCAGGCTGCACAGGAGGTTCTTTTGGAGGAAGTGATCCATTTAGGGCGGGATATTATCGACAGCCGGGATTTGGATCTGCTGCGCGAGAATGCCAATTTGAACGGAGAGAGCTTTTCCGGCAAAATGAGCAAGTTCGGCAGTGAGTATTCCAAATGGTACGCCCGCAACTTCACGATGCCGCCGCAATTGGTGCAGGCGACTCTCGACAATGTGGTATATGTCCACGATCTCGACCAGTACGCGATCGGAACCACCAACTGCATCTTTATCCCGTTCGAGCGGCTGCTCCGCGAAGGCTTCAACACCGGCAATGGCAGCGTGCGTCCTCCCAACTCGATTATGACCGCAATGTCGCTTGTGGCGATTATTTTCCAGTCGCAGCAGAATGCCCAATACGGCGGCGTATCTGCCAACAAGCTGGATTATGATCTGGCCCCTTATGTGACCAAATCCTTCGCCAAGCTGTTCCGCAAGGGACTGGAATATTTCGAAGAGGGACAAGCCGGAGACCGCCTTGGTGAAATCACCATGAGCCGCAGCGATCTCGCAGAGCAGTATCCCCGGGCCTTCCGCTTTGCGCTGAAGGAGACCGAGAGCGAAACCCTTCAGGCAGCGGAGAGCATGATACATAATCTCAATACGATGTCCAGCCGCTCGGGAGGACAGATTCCCTTCACCAGCATCAACTACGGCACCTGCACCTCGCCTGAGGGACAGATGGTGATCAACTCGCTGCTGACCGCCACAATGAACGGCCTCGGGAGCGGCGAAACGCCGGTATTTCCGATCCAGATCTTCAAATGCAAGCTGGGCATAAACCAGCAGCAGGGCGATCCCAACTATGGGCTGTTCCTCAAGGCGGCTGAATGCTCCGCCCGCAGGCTGTATCCGAACTTCGCCAATCTGGATGCGCCGCTCAATCTGCAATATTATGATCCGGCCGACCCGGATACCGAATTTGCAACCATGGGCTGCCGCACACGGGTGCTGGGCGACCGCTTCGGACGCAACCATTGCTCCGGCAAAGGCAACCTGTCCTTCAATACGCTCAATCTGGTGCGGCTGGGACTGGCTTACGGCACAGCCACAGGCCGCCGCCTTGCCGCCGACGAGGAAGGCTTCTATGACGACCTGGACCATTACATGGACGTTGCCCTCGAAGGGCTGCTCCACCGCTTCCGCATCCAGGCCTCCCAAAAGGCCAAAGCTTCTGATTTCATGATGCGCGAAGGCGTCTGGGAAGGCGGCGAAGCGCTCGCTCCCGAAGAACCTGTAGGCGAGCTGCTGAAGCACGGCAGCCTGTCGATTGGCTTCATCGGCATGGCGGAATGCATGAAGGCCATGTACGGCAAGCACCATGGCGAAGACATGGATATCCACGCCAAAGCGCTCGCAATTGTCCGCCACATGCGGGAATACTGCGACCGCAAGAGCGACGAGCTGAATCTCAACATCACCTTGTTTGCCACGCCGGCTGAAGGCTTGTCCGGCAAGTTCACCAAGGTGGACCGCAAGGTGATCGGGCCGATTCCCGGCGTCACCGACCGTGAATACTATACGAACTCCTTCCATATCCCGGTCTATCATGAGCTGAGCGCCGCACAAAAAATCAGCCTGGAAGCACCTTTCCACGAATACTGCAATGCGGGCGCGATCTCTTATGTGGAGCTGAACGGCAATGCGCGCAGCAACCCGGCGGCTTTTGTGAAGATCATCCGGTATGCGCTGGAGCAGCAGGTCAGCTATTTCAGCATCAACCATCCGGTCGACCGCTGCTCGGACTGCGGCTACGAAGGCGTGATCGGCACGAACTGCCCTTCCTGCGGCGCACATGAGAACAATGTGCATATCCGCCGTCTGCGCCGGGTGACCGGCTATCTGACCGGCGACTACCAGACCCGCTTCAACGCCGCCAAGCAAGCCGAAGTAAGGGACCGCGTCAAGCATCTATGAATATATGCGGCTATTACCCGGAATCGATCAACGAAGGCGAGGGCATGCGGGCCGTCATCTTCCTCAGCGGCTGCCGCCACCGCTGCCCGGGCTGCTTCAACCCAAAGACCTGGAATTTCAATTACGGCGAGCCGTTCACGCCGCAGCGCCAGCGGGAGATCATTGCCGAAATGGCTGCGAATCCCCTGCTGGACGGGCTGACGCTGGCAGGCGGCGATCCTTTTTTCTCGGCAGCGGAGGCTGCGGGCTTCATCCAGGAGCTGCGCAGCGTGCTGCCGGACTATTCAATCTGGATTTACACCGGCTACACGTATGAAGAGCTTACAGCGGCTCCCGGTTCGCCGGAATGGAACCTGCTGGCCTTGTGCCAGGTCGTGGTCGACGGACGTTTTGTGGAAGAGCTCAAAGACACCACCCTCCCCTACCGGGGAAGCAGCAACCAGCGGATTATTGATATTCAGGCCAGTCTTGCCGGTAAGGAGATCGTACATTGGCAGCCGGCTGCATTATAAATATTGTTAACTTTCATAGAACAGGCCAAGCCTTGATGCGGGCCGTTCTCTGCGCCCATATATTTCAATTTTTGATATTGAAAATTAAACCCAAAAACGAAAGGATGTATGGACTTATGCCACAGCTCGTAGTGAAACCCGATAACCGCCAACTGGCTTTTGACGAAATCCGCCTCTCCGTGTATGCCGACCGTATCCTGAAAGGCCTGGACCAGCTAAGCAAAGAAACCCTGCTGCGCGGAGTACAGTCCAAGCTGCGCCGTGACGAGGTCAGCGGAGAAGAGATCAGTGGCGCCTTCACGATGAGCGCCCTCGAACTGGTCACCAAAGAGGAGCCGGACTGGAAGTTCGCCGCCGCGCGTTCGCTGCTCACCTCCCTGTACAAAAAAGCCGCTGTCAACCGGCGCTATAAAGCTTACCCGGAAGAGCCTTACGGCGAGCTGTATCCGCTGATTACCGATCTGGTGAAGAAGGGCATCTACCGCGAAGAGCTGCTGTCCCGCTACACCAGGGAGCAGATTGAAGAACTTGGCGGCTGCATTGATTACACACGCGACCTGCTGTTCGATTATATCGGCCTGCTGACCCTGTCGGACCGCTATCTGGCCCATGATTTTGACGGGCGCGTGATGGAGCTTCCGCAGGAGCGTTACATGATTATTGCCATGTACCTCATGCACACCGAGCCGGAAGAGAAACGTCTGGATCTGGTCAAAGAAGCCTACTGGGCAATGAGCAATATTTACATGACCGCTGCCACGCCTACCATGTCCAATGCGGGCAAAAAGGTCGCCGGACAGCTATCCAGCTGCTTCATCGACACCGTGGACGACTCGCTCGAAGGCATTTTTGACTCCAATACCGATGTGGCCCGGCTCAGCAAAATGGGCGGAGGCATCGGCGTCTACCTCGGCAAGGTGCGGGCCCGCGGCTCCGATATCCGCGGCCACAAGAACACCAGCTCCGGCGTAATCCCGTGGATTCGCCAGCTGAACAATACCGCCGTCAGTGTGGACCAGCTCGGCACGCGCAAAGGCGCCGTCGCCGTCTACCTCGACGTCTTCCATAAAGACATTCTCGCCTTCCTCGACCTCAAGCTGAACAACGGCGACGAGCGGATGCGCGCGCATGATGTGTTCCACGGCGTCTGCCTGCCCGATTTGTTCATGGAGGCTGTAGAAGCCCGAAGCCACTGGAACCTGTTCTGTCCGCATGAAGTGAAGAAGGTGATGGGCTGGAAGGATGCCAAAGGACGCGCACTGGGTCTTGAGGATTTCTATGACGAGCAGCTCGGACAAGGCTCATTCCGTGAAAAGTATGCCGAAGCCGCCGCCAATCTGGAGCTGTCCCGCATCACGGTGCCGGCCATCGACATTATGAAGCGGATTATGAAATCTCAGCTGGAAACCGGCACACCGTACATGTTCTACCGCGATACGGTGAACCGCTCCAACCCGAACCGCCATCAGGGGATGGTCTTCTCCTCCAACCTGTGCACGGAAATTATGCAGAACCAGTCCGCCACTGTCATTGAGAGCGAAGAGCTTGTCACCAAGGATGGCCAGACCCGGATCGTCATCTCGAAGGTTCCCGGCGATTTCGTTGTCTGCAATCTGAACTCCATCCACCTGGCCCGCGCCGTTCCTGCCGGAGTGCTGGAGCGTCTGGTGCCGATCCAGGTCCGCATGCTCGACAACGTTATCGACATCAACAATATCGAGGTGCTGCAGGCGCAGTATACGAACAGCCAATACCGCGCGGTCGGCCTCGGCACCTTCGGCCTGCATCACCTGCTGGCGCTGGAGGGCATCCGCTGGGAGTCCGACGAAGCCGTGGAATACAACAACCACCTCTATGAGCATATCAACTATCTGGTGGTGCGCTCCAGCATGGAGCTGGCCCGCGAGAAGGGCAGCTATCCAAAGTTTGCCGGTTCCGACTGGGAGACCGGCGCTTATTTCACATCGCGCGGTTACACCAGCGGCGAGCAGGAAGGCAAATACGTGACAACCGAGCAGTGGCGCGAGCTGCAGCAGGAAGTGGCTGCAGACGGCGTCCGCAACGCCTGGATGTTCGCAATTGCCCCGAACGGCTCGACTTCGATCATCGCCGGCTCCACTGCCAGCATCGATCCGCTGTATGAGCTGCTCTCCTACGAGGAGAAGACAACCTACAAGATCGCCAACCCGGCACCGGATTTGTCCGAGAAGACAATCTGGTACTATAAAACAGCGTTCCTGATTGACCAGAACTGGTCGATCCGCATGGCCTCGGCCCGCCAGCGCCATGTCGATCAGGGCCAGAGCTTCAACCTGTACGTGACGCCCGACATCAAGGCCACCGATTTCCTGAACCTGCACCTGAACGCCTGGAAGGGCGGACTGAAATCTACGTATTATGTGCGCAGCCGGGCATTGACTATAGAAGAGTGCGAGTCTTGCGCGAGCTAAGCCTTTCACCCTAACTTTAAATACCCGCGCGCTATAACCGCCACTGCGAGGAATGTTTGGGCTTCCGGTCGCTGTTGTCTCCAGATTTTCTGAATTTATGCCGCTACAAGCGGATAAAATCCGGAGACAAAGGCGAACGCTAACGCTCCTCCAGCTCCAAACTTCCTCTCCGTGACTCAGCGCAGATATTTAAAGTAAACAGTCACCAGTTAGCTTCGTGCAAAATACAGGAGGGAACCAGAAATGCAACTGCAAAAGATTTTTAATACCGAAGCGCCGAACCAGTCCACCCGCATCATCGACGGGGAATGCTCGGGCATTCTGAACTGGAACGATATCCGCATGCCGCATATGTATAAGCTGTACAAGGTGCTGCTGCTGAACCACTGGATCGCCGATGAGATTCCGATGTCGAAGGACGCCCAGCAGTTCCCGCAGCTGGAAGCGGAAGAGCAGCGCGTGTTCAAGATCAACATCGCCCTGCTCGCGGTGCTGGATTCCATGCAGACGATGTTCGTCGGCGATGTGAAGCGTTATTTTACCGATTCTTCGCTGGAGGCCATCTCGGCCATCATCGGGCAGCAGGAGGTTGTGCACAACCAGTCCTACTCCTACGTCCTCTCTTCGATTGTCTCGGACAGCGAGCAGAAGGAGATTTTTGAATATTGGAAGCATGATCCTGTGCTGCTGGAGCGCAACCAGTTCATCTCCGACATCTATCAGGAGTTCCGCGACGCGCCGTCCAAGGAGACTTTTTTCCGGGCGATGGTGGCCGATCTGATTCTGGAGGGCATTTTCTTTTACAGTACCTTCGCCTTCTTCTACAACCTGGCCCGCGACCAAAAAATGATGGCGACCAGCCAGATGATCTCCTATATCCAGCGTGACGAGAATCAGCACTGCTACTTCTTCGCCGAAGTGTTCAAGCAGCTGCTGGCTGATTTCCCCGAGCTGAACACCAAAGAAAATATGGACAATGTCTACCGCACCATCGACCGCGCCGTAGAGCTGGAAACCAACTGGGGCTACTACACGCTAACCAATGTGCGCGGCATTGATATGAACGAGCTGAGCGATTACATCAAATACACGGCCAACAAGCGCCTGGCCCTGATGGGTCTGGACAAGGCCTACAGCGGCGTAGACGTCAACTGCATGCCCTGGATCAAGCCGTTCTCCGACGAGGCGCTGAACGCGACCAAAACCGACTTCTTCGAGGCCAAATCCCGTAACTACGGCAAGGTTGGCGACGACAACGGGTTCGACGATCTGTAATTCGCTAACCCCCCCTTAACATCTATATCCGGGTGTAAGGGGGGTTGTTGTTTAGAATATAACCACAAGTGGAAACGGATAACGTCCTTAATAAGGACGTTATCCGTTTCAGCGAGAAAGATAAGGTTAATTTATACGGAAACATATAAATTCTTATCTTTTGAGAAGAAACGGCTGCGTCGTCCTCTAAAAGAGGCAGCGCCCGTTTCTCCAAAATTCAGAAGGATAATTGATGTGATTGAGTAAAATGGAACCAGACCGTGCTATTCAGACAGCAGTAAGTATACTGCTGTCTTTTTTGCGTGCGCCTCTCAGTCGCATCATCTAGGAGGTTCAAATCAGTTCAAATCCACCCTGTAGCTGCCGTAGCTGAAGCAGGCATCCGGCAACAAAGCCTTCGCCTTTTTAATTATTTGTAGCATCCTCGTCCTCGTACTGTGCATCAATAATATGACTCTTGATAAAAAGCTTCATTAAGCTCCCTCAAAATGATTTGATTACCTAACGACAGGATAATTTAACTCAAAATAAACTTTCTGTTCCCCGCAGTTAACTTAAGGTGTAATCTGAAAGCACCTTTTTTTGAAGGTGATGAAGGTGATACTAATTAAGAAGCGTATTTATGAAGGATTGGACTTAATGCAAGTTATTAAATCTATAATAGAGTGTCCAGTCATATTGAGTTTGCTGAATACGTTAAAGAAAAATGGCCAAACGTAAAGAAGGTGATACTCCCAAAAATTGACGGAAGTTTATCGACTGAAGCTGATTTGCTATTTACATTCCTATTATTGAAAAACGACAAAATAATAGGATTTTATCAATTGATTGAGCAGGAATACATAAGTCGAAAAGATTTATCGCCATGGATTTCACCTTTGTTCATTGATGAGAATGAGAGAGGACAAGGTTTAGGTTCAGTACTGTTGGAGCATGCCAGAAAATTGGTGGGGCAATTAGGATATGCGGAGGTTTATTTAACAACCGACCATATTCGTTATGAGAAATATGGATTCAGAGAAATCGGTTTGGATAATTTCGAATGGGGACGACCCCCAAAATCTATGAGCACGATGCTATAAAGTAATTTATCCCAACATGGTTTGTTTGGGACTTAACTAACGAGGAACGTTAGTTAAGTCCTGTCACTCCTGGTGCACTATATGCGTCTACGATTCAGTCCGCCCAAACCCGTTACTGAGCCAGTTCAAAGCGAAAATGCTGCTAACGAATCAAAAAAATACGATCCAGAAAAGCAAGAACAAGAGCCATTGGGCTATACCGACGAGCAAAAAACTGAAATTCTTGAAGCCGCTAAGAAAGCGGGATTAGAAAAAGTGTACGTACCTACAATTGGCTTGGGAGTTGATGATTACCGAGTGCGGCGTTCCATAAGTTCCTCCCTTAACAAAGGGCTCGCGGAGGAAGAACTTGCGAGAGGCTGCACCAGGCCCGGAAATAACGGCAGATCTGCCGTTGTTGGAGCGAAGTCGCTGGCTAGTCGCTGAAGCGCTTAAGTTCCTCCGACATCGTTACTAACGGGCGCGCTTACACAGCAAAGCAAAGGCGCACACTCTTCCCCTGTAAGGGAGTTGCTTTCCATTCGCCTTCGTTCGTAGTTCGCAAGTCATTGCAAATAGACCAAAGTGCTTTGATTTTCTTTGATTTGATTTAGTTTCCTTTAGTTAGGGCGCTAACCGTGGGGGAAAAATAAGGGGAGTTGTTCTACATGCAGCGCTGCGGGTTTAAGTTTCCCGGCTTGCTGCGAGGTCGTTTCATTCTTGAAATCTTAAGCTTGTTATCCGAATAAAGAGCGATTCTATTGTATTTAGTGCTATAGAATTCTCAATATCCCGCAACGATTCACATTCTGCTGTATTTGGTGCAACAGATTTTGAGCAATAAGGTCAAAAGCACCGGTTTTGCGAGATTCTAATGTACAGAGTGCAACAGTTTCCATTTTCCGGCCGCTACAGTGGGAATTCTATTGTAGAAAATACAATAGAATTGAATTGAATTGAATTCTATTCTATTCATCCAACCCTTTTTGATTTTTCCTATTTTCCTTTTATGATTCTAACAGCGGGAATGAACTTTTGAAACGTTGTACTAGATCGTGTTGAAGTCGGGGAAGGACCTGAATGGTTGCCATTTTTATAAATAAATTGATTTTTGACAAGCAGAAACGGCTTCGCCGTCCTTATAGGACGGTATCCGTTACAGCGAGAAAGAGAAGGATAATTTATAGCGTGAAACATATAAACCTAAATTTCGAAAGTAAGTATCCACAAATCATCTAAAAAGCTTTACACGAAGGGATGTCTTGCTAAAAGCAGCTTGCACCACATGGGTGAAGGAAAAAGAGGGTTTATCCCTTGTCCTATCTGGATTGGTTCAATTCACTTTCGAAATTCAGGTCTAGGTCTACAATTTACAACTTGCGCGCCGCCTTGTGCGCCGTCTCTTCGGCCAGCTCCGCAAGCACGGCATCCAGGCGCAGCTTCAGCTCGTCAGCCAGCGCAACGATCCCCTGATCGTTGCGCACAGCCTGGGAGTCCACCGCATACACGCCGCCCAGAATATGACGCGCACCAAGCACAGACAGCACCGGCTTCAGCGCGTATTCCATGGTGAGCAGATGCGCCAGACTGCCGCCCATGAAGAGCGGGAGCAGGATTTTGCCGGCCAGGCCTTTTTCCGGGATCAGGTCCAGGAAGGTCTTCAGCACACCGGTAAAGGACGCTTTGTATACCGGGCTGACGACGATGACCGCATCCGCTTCGGCCACGAGGCCATTGGCCTTGACGATGGCCTCGCTCTCAAACCTGGTATGGATCAGGTCCTCCGCCGGCAGCTCGGCCACATTGATCCGCTCCACTTCAAAACCGTGCCCGCGCAAACCGGCCTCCGCATACTCGATAACCGCAGTAATCCGCGAGAGCAGGGATGGTGTTCCGTTGATAATAACTATTTTAGCCACTTCTCCACCTCTTCCGTTCGTTGTCCTACCAAATTATACCTCTTCCGCTTCCGGCAAGAATCCTTCAAATTAGTAATAATCCTAGCAGAGCGCAGAGAAGATTGTCAACGTAAGAGCAGCCCCGCCACCTCCGTAGCACGGCTTCTCCGTACAACATCCGGCGTTCATCAGTTTACATAACCGGAATTCGGATAGCCCGAGTTGTCCATCCGTGCATTACAGCTATATAAGCTGAAGTTCACTCTATATAACACAAAACTTACGTTTCATGTACTGCCCACAGGAGTTATAAAGCTATGAGCTTCTCCGTTCGCGGCTGTTTCTCTCAGTCCGGCCAGAAGAAATGGATAGTTTATTGTGCATTATGACGAATTTCATAGTAAATTGATGCTTTGCATCCATTGTTTACTATATATTTACGTTAGACAATCTTTCATTTAATCTGCAAATGGTAGATTGGGAGAAGGCTACAACAATATCGTATCTGGAGAGGAGAAGATTGTAAAAAATGAACATTCCCTCAAGGCGAAAAAAATGGTGGGCGGCAGCGCTCTCCTTTGTGCTGGTTGCCGGTATGGCCCTGCCCTCAGCACCCACTGCTTCAGCAGCTCCGGACAACAGCATCCCCGTAATTTCCCAAGTGTATGGAGGTGGAGGCAACACTGGCGCAACGTACAAAAATGACTTCATCGAGCTGTACAATCCTACAGCAGCAGCTATTGATCTGACAGGGTGGAAGGTGCGGTATGCTTCCAGCTCAGGCGATTTTAGCGACCAATTAACTACTCCCCTTAGCGGCAGCATCCCCGCAGGCGGCTTCTACCTGATTCAGGAAGCTGCCGGAAGCGGGGGCACCGCTGAGCTTCCGGCTCCCGATCTGGTCGCCGCAGGCGATGCCGTCCTCTCCATGGCCGGAGCCAGCGGCAAGGTTGAACTCGCGGATGCCTCTGGCACCCGGGTCGATCTGGTCGGCTACGGCACAGCCTCCGCCTATGAAGGAACAGGAGCGGTTCCTGCCCTCTCTAACACAACCGCAGCTGTGCGCAAAACATCCGCTCTGCTTCCTTCCGGCAACCGCGGACTCGATACAGACCAGAATAATGCCGACTTTACGGTACAAGCCCCGGAACCCCGCAGCTCCGTCACGGACAGCGCCACGGCTCCGGCAGTCTCCGCTTCCATCCCTTCCGGGACGACCGTACCTAAGGGAACGGAGCTTGCTCTTGGCACCGGCAGTGTAACCGCAAGCGTCTACTATAGCGTGTATGCCAATGGCAGCACCACCGCTTTGGAAGATTACGCTTTGTACATCACGCCGATCCTGCTGCAGGACGACACCGTTCTCATCAAAGCTTACTCCGCTGAGGAGGGCAAAAGAGACAATGGTATTTTCCAATTCAGCTATACCACCCAGGCGGCTGCTGAAGGGCTGACCATCCCCCAAATTCAGGGTACCGCCCATTCCTCAATCTATGCCGATCAGCTCGTGAAGGGTGTGGCGGGGATTGTAACGTACACCAGCGGCAGCACATTCTACATGCAGACGGCAACTCCGGACAGTGATGTCCGTACCTCCGAGGCCATTATGGTCTACCTTCCCGGCAATCAGGTGAAGGCCGGCGATTCCATTGTCGTGGATGGCCGGGTTAAGGAGTATAAAGAAGCCGGATATTCGGATGCCAACGATCTCCTGACGACCGAGATTGTGGCGACCCGGGCTGATGTGCTCTCCAGCGGCAATGCGCTGCCAGCAGCTACGATTATAGGCACAGGGGGCCGGGTCATTCCAGCCACCACGATCTCCGCCGGCTTGTCCGCCGCTCTCGAGCCGGACAAATATGCTCTCGACTTCTACGAAAGTCTGGAGGGCATGCGGCTCCAGCTCAATGCCCCGAAGATTATCGGGCCGTATGATTATGAAATTCCGGTTGCCGTGGACAACGGCAGCAGTGCAACAGAGGTGTTCTCCCCGGCAGGCGGTCTGGTTCTTACAGGCGCGGACTTTAATCCCCAGCGAATTCTGATTGACGCCGAGCCAAGTACACCGGTGCGGACGGGACAACTATTTAAAGGAAACATCATCGGCGTTCTCAGTTACGATTACGGCAATTTCAAGATTCGGCCGGAAAGCGCCCTGCCGGAGGTGGATGCGGGTACTTCAATCGAACGCGAGACCACTGACTTGGCACCCGGAGGAGATCAATTGACCGTCGCTTCCTTCAATGTGGAGAATTTCTCCCGCAATAGCAGCCAAGACAAAATCTCCAACATTGCCAAAGCTATCGTAACCAATCTGAAGACCCCGGATATCATTGGCCTTCTGGAGGTCCAAGACAACGACGGCGAGAGCAACAGCGGTACTGTGGATGCCGCAGAGAGCTACATTGCGCTGATCGAGGCCATCAAGAAGGCGGGCGGTCCGACTTATGCGTATACCGACATTGCGCCTGACAATAATAGGGACGGCGGTGTGCCGGGCGGCAATATCCGGGCCGGATTCATCTACAATGTTGCACGCGTTGAGCTTGCTCCGGGCACGAAGGGGGACGCCGCCACGCCGGTAGTCTACAGCGCAGACGGCGGACTCAGCCTGAATCCGGGGCGGATTGATCCACTGAATCCGGCATTCGACGATTCCCGCAAGCCGTTGGCGGCCGAATTTATTTTTAATAATGAGAAGGTAATGGTCATTGCCAATCACTTCAACTCCAAGACGGGAGACTCCACTCTCTATGGCGGCGTACAGCCTCCGGTCAGATCAAGCGAAGCTCAGCGAGTGCAAATCGCTGCAGTCGTAAGCGGCTTCGTATCCGATGTGCTTGCCAAGGACCCTGATGCGAATGTTGTCGTACTTGGCGATCTGAACGATTTCCAGTTCTCGGACACGCTGAAGATTCTGAAGGGCAGTGCATTAACCAATCTGATTGACACGCTGCCGCTGGGCGAACGCTACTCCTATATCTATGAGGGGAACTCCCAGACACTGGATCATTTGCTGGTCAACAATAAGCTGGCTGCAAAATCCACTCTCGATATTGTGCATATCAATGCCGACTTCGATGCCAAAGAAGGCCGCGTGAGCGACCATGATCCGCTGCTGGCGCAGATTGATCTGGGCACCGAAAATTTCAGCCTGCGGGTATTGCATACCAACGATACTCACGGCCACCTGGAAAATATCTCAAGACGCACCTCCGCAATCAGCAGCGAGCGGACAGGCAATACCGTGCTATTGGATGCCGGCGACGTCTTCTCGGGGACCCTGTATTTCACCCAGTTCAAGGGTCAGGCCGACATCTCGTTCATGAACAACATCGGCTATGACGCAATGACGTTCGGCAACCACGAGTTCGATCTGAACAAGGAGCAGCCGGAGGTTCTGAAAAATTTCGTGACCGCCGCAAAGTTCCCGTTCACCAGTGCAAATATTGACTTCACCACCAAGGCAAGCGAGCTTGCGGAGCTGTATCAGGATATAACCGGAACGCTTGAAACCGATGAAACCCGCAGCACCGCCAAGGATGGACACATCTATCCTTCAGTCATTAAGGATGTATACGGCGAGAAAATCGGAATCTTCGGCCTGACCACGGAGGATACGGCAGGCCTGTCCTCTCCGGGAGATCAAATCAGCTTCAAGGATCACGTGGAAAGCGCCAAAAACACAGTAGCTATGCTGGAAGCCCAGGGCATTAACAAAATCATCGCTGTTACCCATCTCGGATATACCGTCGATCAGGAACTGGCCAAGGCTGTTCCGGGCATCGACATCATCGTCGGCGGACACTCGCATACGAAGGTCGATCAACCTCCGACACCGGTCGTTAATGTCGGCACCGGCAAGAATGTGCTTATCGTGCAGACCGGTGAATACAGCCAGTTCCTTGGCGAGCTGGATGTAACTTTTGACAAAAACGGTGAAATTCTGTCCTATAACGGCAAGCTGCTCGATGTCAGCCTGTTCGGCGAAGACGCCGCCGCCAAGGCTATGCTGGCACCATACGACGCCGAATTAACCACTGTCCGAAGCACCGTGGTCGGTTACTCGGACGTTGATCTGTACACCAACCGCATGATCGACGGCAAGTCGGTGCGCGTTGTGCGTCAGGAAGAAACGCCCATCGGCAACATGATCGCCGACAGCATAGCCGAAAAAGTCAGCGAGCTGATGCCCAGCTTCGTATCGGCAGGCGACCTCGAAACCATTAAAGGGGTTGTAGCTATTCAGAATGGCGGCGGCATCCGCGCCGCCATTGATAAAGGCGACATCACCATGGGTGAAGTGCTGACCACGCTTCCGTTCGGCAACAGCCTGGTCGCGCTCAAAGTGACCGGTGAAGAGATCATCTCCTCGCTGGAGAACTCCGTCAGCGGCTTAAGCTCGGATCAGGGACGGTTCGCCCAGGCCTCGGGAATGAAATATACCTATGATTCCACCAAAACCCCGGAAATCGTGGATTCACTCACCGGAGAGGTCACGCAAGCCGGGGAACGGATTGTAGCTGTGGAAATCCGGCAGACTGACGGCTCCTATCTGCCTGTCGACCCGGATGCCTACTATCTGCTGGCCACAAATTCCTTCATGGCTGGCGGCGGCGACTTCTACCGCGCACTGGCCGACGCCAAGGCCGATGGACGTTATTATGAACTGGGTCTTCCGGATTTCGAAGTGCTGTTGTCCTATCTGGACAAGCATAACCCGGTTACAATCGGAGTTGAAGGCCGAATCACCGATCTGAAGGGTGAGGCACCGCTGCCGACGCCAACTCCTACACCGACTAGCCCACCGGGAGGAGGAGGCGCCCCATCAACGCCAACTCCGACGCCTACACCAAGTCCAACTGCCGCTCCGACGGCTTCGCCGCAGATAACGACAATCACGGCAGAGGATCTCACCAGCCGGCTGGCGGCCTTGCCTGCCGGAACCAGCGAGCTGTTGATCCCGCTCACCGCTTCAAGCGGCGGAGCACAGGTTGTACTTCCAGGCAGTGTGCTTGTGCAGCAGGCAGCTTCCAATCCCGCTGCCGTCCTTACGTTCACCACCCCTGACGGGGCATCTTATTCACTTCCGCTCAGTGTATTGAACGGGACAGCGCTGGCCGCACAATTGGGCACCGGCGACTTTACAATCACCGTATCCCTGCTGCCGGCAGATGCGGCAACCCTTAGCGGCATCAGCCAGGCGATTACGGCGCAGGGCGGTTCGCTAAGCCTGGCCGCCCCGGTTATGGAATTCACGGTTACGGCACAGGCCGGAAACAGCAGTGTTCCGCTGAACAGCTTCGGCGGCACCTATGTGAAGCGGACAATTACCGCGCCGTCCGCACTGGATTCACAGAGTGCGACTGCTGTATCGTTTGATCCGGCCACCGGCAAGCTGTCCTTCGTACCTTCCGTCTTTGCCGGCAAGTCTGACGGAACCACCGAGGTTACAATCAAACGAAACAGCAACAGCTATTACACTGTCGTTGAGTCCAGCAAAACATTTGGGGATATTACCGGTCACTGGGCCAAATCATCCATTGATCTGCTGGCCTCCAAGCTGATTATCACCGGCACGAGCGCTACAGCATTCCAGCCCTCGCAGATGGTGACGCGCGCGGAATTCGCGGCGCTGATTACCCGCTCCCTTGGGCTTGCGTCCATGAGCAGCGCAGCCGCCTTCAATGATGTGGGCGCGAATGCCTGGTATACAGATGCTGTACAAACAGCCGCAGCGGCGGGCCTCCTTACAGGCTATACTGACGGCAGCTTCAAGCCGGACAGTCCGATTACCCGCCAGGAAATGGCCACGATTCTGTCAAAAGCTATGAAATACACGGGCAAATCCCTGAATGCCGAGCCTGCGGTACTGGCCAAATTCAGCGATGCCTCCGCCATTCCGGCCTGGTCCCAGGCAGCGGTAGCCGAAATTGCCGCTGAAGGCATCATCCAGGGCAGACCGGACGGCTCGTTCGCGCCACAGGTTCTGGCCACCCGTGCAGAAGCAGCAACAATGCTGGAGAAGACCCTGAAGTCGCTTGAGTTTATCAATTAAGCTATGAAGGAGCTTAAGCCAGCTTTGCAGGCCGGCAGCTCAATGTAAAGCAAGTGGATAATTTATAAGCGTGAAGCCTAAAAATTATTATATTTCCAAAGAGACAGTTTCCGAAGCGCCGCTGCGCTCCCGGGACCGTCTCTTTTTTATATAAGCTCTTGAAATTTTGTTCTCTGATTCATTTCTACGATTTTTCAGGATTCGAAGTTCGATATCCTTGATAATATAATTATGTTCGTTTATAATAAAACCATTATTAAGTTCTATATTTATAGAACAAAAACCACTATTACGTGATTTACACAATTCATCTCTTGCCCAATGTCTGAATGGCGCAATTCCCAAGGAAGCGAGGAACACGAATGGAGTATACAGTAGAAGTAGATTTTGCCCCGATGTATGAATGCTTTACAAGTCTGACGGCTTTTCTCTATAAGCAGAATCATAACGCTCTTGAGTCCGGAAAGCCCTGGGTGAAGGAGGTCCAAAAGAAATTCACCTCCGCCCAGCTTCAGCAGATGCAGAAGTTCTCCAAAGAAAATGCGGACTTTACGCTCACTCCTTACATTTGGAGCTGTCCGGGAGAACGTTCCGTAGCCGGCTTCCTGGATTGGTTCGATAGCCTCTCCGCCGGAGAACTGTTCGAAATCACTGCACGCTTCGGGTCCACGGTGCCATCCAATCTTGCCGGGCTGCGCAGCAGCGCCTCCGGCATTCTGCGCGAATGGGATGAACGGTACTTCCGCGGCATTGATCCTGCCATTCTTGAGGGGCTGAGCCGGGAGGCGGATTCCAGACGGGCCGAACTGGGCGGAGCCAATACCATGGGGGTCTACGAACGGGCGACGCAGGGAATGCGCCTGTACCCGGGTGAAAGCCTGAAGCAGATCATACTGATTCCGCAGTATCATGCCCGGCCATTGGTCACTTCATCTTTATATGATGAATTTGTCTTTACCAGCTATGCCTGTGACGCGCTGCCTCCTGAGGAAGGACGCCCCGCTCCTGCACTGCTGCGTCTCACCCGGGCGCTGTCGGATGAGACACGGCTCTTGATTCTCCGCCTGCTTGCCGGGAAGCAGCTGAGCTTTACGGAAATCGTCCGGCAGGTCGGCCTGTCCAAAAGCACGATCCACTATCACCTCATCACACTGCGCTCAGCTGGACTGGTCATTGTCCACAGCAACGGCAAAAGCGCTTCGTACAGCCTCCGACTGGACGCGCTGAACGATCTGCCGCAGCGGATTTCAGATTATCTGGAGAAGTGAGCGGCAGGCTGAACTGTGAAAAAAATACTCTTCCGCCCGGATGAACCGCCGCTTAGCGTATTATATCCCATTTACGTCTGAGCTCCCGGCTGCTTACATGAAAAGGAGTGAAATTCCTGTGCTGAAACGCAGTTACTATGGTCTTCTGTCTACGATTTCCCTGAGCGCCTTCGGAGATGCCTTTGGCCTGCTGGCGATGGAATGGCTGGTCTATGACCTGACCGGCTCCAAGCTGGCTATGGGTGCGCTGGCACTGAGCTCCGGCATCCCGGAGCTGCTGCTCCGCCTTCTCGGCTCGCCGCTGGCCGACCGTCTGCCCCGGGTGCGCTTCATGGCCTGCCTGGCCGCTGTCCGGCTGCTGGCCATCGCGCTTCCGCTGGGCATGGGCCTCGCCGGACAGCTCCAGCTCTGGCATTTATTCGCCGCAGCCGGGCTTAGCGGCGCCTGCGCCGCGCTGTTTATGCCCACAGCGATGGCCGTGATTCCCGGCGTCGCAGACAGCCGGAAGCTGGTGCGTGCCTTCGCCGTCATCGACGGCTGCAAGGGAGCGGCGGCGCTGCTCGGCCCTGCGCTTGCCGGCGTCCTGACCGCAGCCAGCGGGGCTCTACCTGCGCTTAGCATCAATATGCTCTGCTACACTGCCGCCATCGCCACTCTGCTGTGCCTGCCTAAGCTGCCTGCGCCAGCCAAGCCGGACACTGCCAAAAGCAGCTTCTCCCCTTCCTTGTACATGCGCGAAATTGCTGATGGCTTCACCTTCTACAAGCAGTTCCCGGCGATGTTTACCATTATGCTTATGGCTTCGGTCAGCAATCTGAGCTCCATCGCCGTCTGGACGATGATGGTTCCCTATGTGCGCGAGGTGCTCCACCGCGATGCGGCAGCAATGGGAACACTGACCACAGCGTTTGCCTTCGGAACGCTGGTCGGCCTTAGTATAATCTCCCTGCTGGGCGAGATCACACACAGACGCCTGGTGATGCTCGGCAGTCTGGGCACCATCGGAATCATTACGTCCATTTGGGGCCTGATCCCCAGTTTTCCGTTTGCGCTTGCTGCCGTATGTGTATCCGGCGCCTTGGGTCCCTTCTTCGGCTCACTGAGCTCCTCGCTGCATGGGCGCCTGGTTCCCGGCAACCTCCAGGGACGGGTGAATTCCATCCGCTTCCTGATCGGCGGCAGTCTGACACCCTTTGGCGCTTTTGCAGGCGGGGCCATTGCCGAGGCCTACGGCGTACCTGTTCTTTTCCTTGCCGCCGGGCTGCTGCCGGCTCTTTTTGCCGCAGCCGCTATGCTGCTTCCCGGCCTCCGCATGCTTGACGGCGATCTGTCCGTACTGGAAGCCAGGCATTTGCAGAGCAACAAACCGTCTGCATACCCCAGGGCGCTTTAGCCAGACAGTGAACACATCCTCTCGCGGCCAATGGACCTGGTTGCATAGGGCATGACGGAAGACGCCGGAATCAAAGGTATTTCTGCCTTTGATTCCACCGATTGGCCCTCTCCAGGCTCGAATCAGAGGTACTTCTGCCCTTGATTCCACCGATTGGCCCTCTCCAGGCTCGAATCAGAGGTATTTCTGCCCTTGATTCCACCGATTGGCCCTCTCCAGCTCGAATCAGAGGTATTTCTGCCTTTGATTCCACCGATTGGCCCGGCGCCTGGCCCGACTGAACTCTTTTTTCCAGATAGAAGCCTATTTCCGCATGCCAACGGACTCCAACGCCCTGTATAGGGAGATTCACCTGAATTCTGCCTGCCGGAGAAGCGCACTAAGGTCCGTTAGTCCTGCTAAAGTACTCTTGGCGAAACTAAGGGCATTTCAGTCCGTAAGGGTACACACACCAAACAGACGATACCCGGATCACCGGAGCACCGCCTGCGGGCTGCATTAGAGCAATCAGCCTTAGGCCCAAAGCTTTCTCTAGGATTTCATCCCGTCTTCACCTGCCTCGTAGTGGCCCGTATCCCCATGCAGCAGAATCTTCGCCCGGCCGGCCGTAAATTCAAGCTTGCACAGGCAAGCCGGATAAATATAAGGCAGCTCCCACAGCTTGTTCATGGCTCTCTCTTCAAAATGGGCCATCAGCACTTTGATGACTACCGTATGGGTAACAATCAGGATACTCTGCCCGTCATGGGCGGCCACAATTTCCAGCAGCTTGTCCAGCGCCCGCTTCTGCACTCCGGCAAAGGTCTCGCCTCCCTCCACACTGAATTTCTCAGGGTCCTGCCAAAAATGATGATGCTGCTCCGGGTCCCGGGCCTCTATCTCGCCGGAGTTCTGCCCTTCCCACAGCCCCATGCCGATTTCCTTGAATTCATCGCAAGCGGTCAGCGGAATGCTCCGCCCGCCCCGCACAATCTCCGCCGTCCGCAATGCCCGTGGACTGGAGCTTGTATAGATGATATCAAGCGGCTCCTTGTACAGCCCCCGGTTAAGCCATCCTGCCTGCTGCTCGCCAAGCGGTGTAAGCGGTGAATCGAGATGCCCCTGCATCCGGTTCTGGACATTCCACTCGGTCTGCCCGTGCCGGGTTATATATACTGTTGTTGCAGCCAAGAAATCCCACTCCTTTTGTAAAGCACTATATAAGCTATACTGATAAGCTGAAGCTGATACCTTCATCCGGGTGTTGCCGCGGCTGCGGAGAATGCCTGGACTTCCGGGCGGCGCACACGCACCTGCCGGCCCAGCTACACCCGCCTCTGCTCGAGCCATTTCACCGCATAGTCCACAATCTCGCGCTGCGGAATGAGCTGGGCTGCGGCCGCTGCGACCCTTCCATAGGCTATCTGCCCCGTCTCCCGTCCGAAGTCCCCGCCAATAGCGGCAAAATCATCCGAATTCCAGTTATAGTCCCTGAATTCCACCCATTGTCTGGCTCCATCGACCAGCATTGGCGCTCCGGCAATGACCTCCTGCTTGCCGGCATACTCCGCCCGGCATTCGGCCAGATGCAGCGAAGTGTTGTTGAAATTGTCCACGCCCAGCAGCAGTATACTTCCGGCCCGATCATAAATCCGGGCCAAAGGCGAACGCTCGCCAAGCCCATATTCCAGCGCATGCCCGTCAATGATCTCATCCCTGTGCTTGCCCCAGGCGGCAAAGGAATGGACCGGATGGCTGCTGCGCCTGACTCCCTTTTGCTTGCGGAAGGTCTCGGGGATAATTCCCATCCCCCGCAGCAGCGTAAGATCCGGATCATAGGCCGGCATGTGCTCACGGATGCCCTGCCACCATGTCTCCGGCACCGGCGGATTGCTCCAGCCGGACGGATCGGTCAGATCCGATGAATGCGTGGGCATCACCAGCGTTCCTTCTTCCCCCAGCGCCTGCTCCAGCGCAAGAATAACGGCGACCGGCCCGCCGGCCACCCACTGGCCCAGCGATTTAAAGGAGGAATGCAGCAGCAGTGTCATCCCCTCCCGTACACCCAGCCTCCGAAAGCCGGATGCAAGCGTCTCAACTGTAATTAATTCTCCGTGTATCTCTTCCATTCGGCGCCTCACCCCTGTTAACTTACGATTCCTTATCCCCCATACGTCCGGAATAGCGCTCCAGCAGCAGCTTGGCGCGGTACTCGCCGGGCGAAATGCCTTCCAGCTCCTTGAACACGCGGGCAAACTGTTTGCTGTTCTCGAAGCCGACCGCTTCGGAGACCCCGGCCAGCTTGATGCGGTTCTCGGAGAGCAGCGCCTTGGCGTGGCGGATGCGGACTCTTTTCAAATACAGCACAAAGCTTTCTCCGGTATACGCCTTGAAGGCCTCGCTGAAATAAGAATAGTTAAGCGACACATGATTGCTCACCATCGCCATATTCAGCGGGCGGGCATAATTCGCCTCAATGTAGGCCAATGCTTCCTCCATGTCGGCATGCTCTGTGTGGCAGGATTTAATTCCTATAATATAATCGTTCACCGTAATGAGCAAATGCTCCAGTGCCCGGTAATAGTCGTGAAAATGGCGGAAATTATACAAATTGCCAACCGTACGGTACAGCTTCAGCACTTCTACGGAGGCTTCCCCATGCAGGCGGAACACCTCGTCCAGCACCCGTTCGTTCATGCTGCGGCCCACACTTTCAAGATACGCTAAATCCAAATGCTGCAAATGATCGAGCTGAAAAATACTTCCCAGCAAGCTTTTGATTTCCTTCTCGCGGTCGGTGCCGAGCATATTCAGCAGCTTGCGGAGCTCCTCCTCCGGCAATGGAAAACGCAGCCGTCCTTCCCGCAGCTCCGCATAGTCCATGAAGCTCGCCTGCGGCGGCAGGAAGGTATACTGCAGTGCGCGGCAGGCTTCCTTGTAGCCTGTGCGGAATTCCGCCGGATTCCGGCTTTCCCCGCCGATGCCAATGAGCAGCCCCCCCAGCTCTCTTGCGGCAGCCTGCCGGGACAGCTCCAGAAATTCCTCCTTGCCGCTTCCGACCAGCACCAGCTTCCCTTCCCAATCGGTAAGAACCTCCGCAAACCGCTCTGCCAGCGGTCCGCTCATCCGTTCGATCAGCCCCTGCACTTCCTCCGGCTTCATCCGCGCCCCGTCTTTGTAATAGAAATTCAGCACACCCACCGTAAAAGGAACCGGCAGCCGGCTCAGCTCCTGCTGCTGCTCCATTGTCGGCACCGCCGCCTCCTGCATCAGCAGTGCGCTCAGGCGGGCGGTGCGCAGCTCCTGGCGGTAGCCCTCCGCCTCCTGTGCAAGCTTCTGGGTGCTGGACTCCCGCTCCTTCCACTCCCGGCGGATTTGCTCCAGAATCCCGAACAGCTCCTCGCGGCGGATCGGTTTCAGCAGATAGTCCTTGACGCGGTAGCGGATGGCGCTTTTGGCATATTCGAAATCATCGTAGCCGCTCAGGATAACGACTGCCGGCCCTTCGCTGCCAGGCTCCGCTTCAGCAGCCAGCCGCTCCAGCAGGGTGATTCCATCCATCACCGGCATGCGGATATCGGTAATAATAATATCCCTCCGTTCCTGCCTGTAGAGCGCCAGCGCCTCTGCACCGTTCCCCGCGAGCGCGATGCTGTATTCGGTGGGATATTCCCGTTCAATCATGGCCTGCAGACCCTGGCGGATCATCTTTTCATCATCTATAATCAGCAGCTTCTTCATGTCTGTCTATCCCCTGTCAAAAGAACTTTGGGCAGCGTCATGAACACCGTCGTCCATTTCCCCGCTTCACTCTGAACCTCCAGCCCGTATGCTTCCCCGTAGAACAGCTGCAGCCGCTGATGTACATTGCGCAGTCCAATGCCGCCCACTCTGTAGCCTCCGGCTGCCGATCCGGAAGCATCCGTGCCGGGCTCCTCTTTGGCGTAAATGGAGGCATGCAGCTCCGACAGCCGCTCCGGCGTCAGGCCGGACCCGTTATCGCGGATCGCAATAAAGATATCCTCCTCCGCCTCCGAAAGCTGGATGCAGATCGTGCGGTTCTGAGGCTCTTCCTCTCCGGCCGACCAGGCATGCTTCACACTGTTCTCCACAATCGGCTGCAGCGACATCTTCAGGACCTCCAGCTCCAGATAAAGAGCATCGATTGAAAGCTCCAGGAGAACGGGATACTCAAACCGGATATTCATCACCTCTATGTAATTCTCGATATGGCGAATCTCATCCCGCAGCTTCACATACTCTCCGGACCATTTGAAGTTATAGCGCATCATGCCGCCGAGCGAGGTCAGCGCATCGGAGATGCCCCGCTGATTCTCGATTTCTGCCAGCATTTTAATATTTTCCAGCGTATTGTACAGAAAATGGGCATCAATCTGGTTATGCAGGGTACGCAGCTCCGCCTCCTTGGAGAGCGCCTGCTTGTTCACCGCCTGGGCCACCAGCGTATTGATCGTGTTCATCAGCTTGGAGAAATGATGCGCCAGCTCGCCAACCTCCCCGCCTCCACGGATGCTCATGCCCGTGTAGACCTCGCCTCTGCGCACTCTTTTCATCGTTTCCGTCAGCCGGCGCAGGTTCTTCAGAATGAAGGCATTCAACACATAAGCGATAGCCGTTACCAGGAAGATGAAGCCGATATTCAGCCCGATAATCAGATTGCGGGTATGCGATATATCCTTCATGACCTCTTCCATCGACACTACATTCACCAGTGAAGCGCCAATCTGCGCAAGCGGCGTCTGAATCAGCAGAAAGGAGTTGCCGTTCTCCTTGTAATGGATATCCCACTCCCCGGTTCCCCCGTACTTCAGCAAGCGCCCGGCAATGGCCCCGGCCAGCTCCGGATATTTCTGCACAAAGGAGTTGTCGGAACGCGTAAACAGCTGCATTCCATCGCCCGCAATGAACATTTGTGACTGGTTATCGCGCACAGCGGTATACGTTTTCGGTGTGAAGCGGCTGAGCAGCATATCGACCTGAATCATGCCGACATGGTGTCCGGCCGGAATGCTGATCTCCCGCAGCAAAGAGACTTTGGGCTGTCCTTTGGGAGGATCGCCGGAGTAGCGCTGCATAAGATCGGGGTCATCACTCTGAAAGGACCACAGCTCCTGCCCGTTCAGCTCCAGGGCCTTTTGAAACCAAGGCTCCATGGACACCCGGTCCTCCCGGAAAATAATCGGCCAGATCTCATGCACCTCCTTGCTGCCCGAATACAGCCGCAAATGCTCAATATTCGGATTGTTGAATTGAATCCGGTTCAAATTCACAAAGGTCGTTGTATTGAAATCAATCAGTTCCCCGAGCGTCGGGTCGCTCTCATTCACCAGATAATTCTGGATTACCTTGTCGGAATACGCCATCTGCGCCGCCCGTTCCATGGCTTCGATCTGATTGAGGATATGCAGCTTTTCCATTTCCAGCAAATAGCTGTTCTTGTCCACGGCGTCGCGGACGTACGTATTGTTGATCGCTCTGTAGGAATAAAGGGACACCAGCAGGCAGGGGCCCAGAATAATGAATATATAGGCTGCCACCAGCCGGCTTTGCAGCGATCTCCGTCCCCACCAATAGCTGAAGGAGCTCCATAATGCCCCAGTTCGTTTGCGCATGCTCACCTGTGTCTTGTACACCTCGCCTCAAAGGCCGCAGAATAAGAAGCTGAAACGGCTCCGCCGTCCTTTAAAAGGGAGCCGGCACCTCCCAAGCAGCGCTGCTAGTGTCGCTTTCAGATGCCGTTTCAGTCGGTATATTGAAGAAAATAACCCAAAAGCCCGCGGTCTGCGGGCAATTGGGCATATTTATAAAGGATTACATTCCAAGCTTTTTCTTGTTCTCTTCATATTTCGTCTGGCGGTAGGCATCGAAGGTTGCCTGGCCTTCCTTTTCTTTCTTCTCCAGATATTCGTTCCAGAGCTTATCGAACTCGGCGTCGGAGGAAGCCATCAGCAGCTTCGGCAGCGTTTTGCCGCGCAGATTCTTCAGCTTGGTGGCGATTATGCCTTCAGGCGAGTTGCCTGTAGGGTCAATCTGCTGGAATTCCGAGGTGTTGACCGCTTTGCCGCGGGTCCAGTCTTCCAGCTGTTTGAACGGCTCCACCGATTTAGGCAGCCATTGATCCGTGATATTGGTATTCTGCATCATCCAGAATGTAAAGGACGAGCCATATTGCTTGTCGAATGCCGCACGGTCCTTATTCATCAGATCAAAGGCTTCAGGAAGAAACTGGTCTTTCCCGTCAATTGTATCATAGCTGACCCCTTTTTCGCCCAGGTAAAGATCCTTGTTGCCTTCCTCGCTGTTCAGGTAGCTGAGGAATTTGATGGCACGCGCCTTATCCTTAACATCCTTGGAGATCAGCGTTACTGTCCAGCCGGAAATTCCCGGGCCGTTCAGCGCCGGAGGGTCCAGCTTGGTGTTCGCGGGTCCGTCTACAGCAATATAGGTTTGCTCCGGATTTTTTTGATAAATGGTGCCGAGCTGGGAAGCAAAGTCAGTACGTTGATAGAGCATGGCGAAATAACGGCCCTGCGCAATCTTTTCTTCCATTTGAGCACGTTTGTCAATGAAAATATCCTTAGCCAGCAGTCCGTCCTGGTTGGCCTGGCGGAGTGTCTTCATCCAGCGTACATACTCAGGATCGGTTTCACGGTCATAGACCTTGCCGTCCTTCTCCCATGGAATGTTCAGGAAGTTCTGAATATAGCCTTCCAGCGAGTCGTTGCCGTTCTCGGTGAACTCATGCAGACCAAGCGGTATAATCGGCTGGCCGTTGATTTCAGGGTATTTCTCCTTCGCCAGCTTCAATGCGTTCAGGAAGCCTTCAGGTGTGCGCATATCCGGACTGCCAATCGCTTCATAGATATCCTTGCGGACGACAAACGTTTGGTTGGAGACATAGTTTTCGCCGTATTTTTTATAGTCAGCCGGTGAAGAAGAGGAGTTGGGATAGCCGTATACATTACCGTCCGGTTGAGTATACCAGCCCAGCTTGTCGGCATCGGACACTTTGAAGAAGTATGGATCATATTCTTCGGCCAGCTTGTTCAGCGGCAGCACCAGTTCGCCTTCGATCATCTTCTTGATTGCATCCTCCCAGAAGCCGAGAGTAATGAAGTCAGGCAGCTTGCCGGATGCAATCAGCGTATTGAGCTTCTCATTCTCGTTCCCTGCCGGTACGATGAAGTTGATATTTACCCCTGTCTTTTTCGTTACATATTGGGAGGTAGGGTCCACACCCCATTTATTCGGAAACCAGGCAAAATTCAGATACCAGTCAAACGTAATGGGTGAGGTGTCGCTTTTCCAGCCAGGCTCATCCGCCGAGACCGCAGTCGCTGCCGGTGCTTTTGTGGCCTCTGCCGCATTCGTTCCGTTCCCCGCGTTATCCTTGCCATTGTTACCCGCATTATTGCCGCTTGAACAGCCTGTTGCCGAGAATGCCAGCACCAGCCCCAAGAGCAGCAGCACCATTGCCTTTGGCTTGCGTTTCATGCCCATGCTTATTTACCCCTTTTCTAAGATTGTAGATTATAAGCTCAACTCCATAACCCGCTTTAGCGGCGGGCGCCGGAGGAGTTATCCCGTTGCTTGGTTGCTTAGCCCGGAATCAGGCCTCAGCCCTTGATTGAGCCGATCATCATGCCTTTGACGAAATAGCGCTGCAGGAACGGATAGACAAACACTATCGGCAGCGTGGTAACCACCATGGTAGCCAGCTTGATGGACTGGGAGGTTACGCTTTTGGTTACACTGCTGCCCTGCACGGCGACCATCATCTGGTTGGAGCTGGATTGGGCCACAACCCGGAACAGGTAGGTCTGAATCGGCTGCAGATCCGGATTATTGATATAGATGATCCCGGCAAAATAATCATTCCACTGGTACACCCCATGGAAGAGGGCAATCGTTGCAATGACAGGCATGGATACCGGAAGCACGACCCGCAGGAAAATTGACCAGTCATTCGCTCCGTCGATCCGCGCCGCCTCCTCCAGTCCCTCGGGTATTTCCCGGAAGAAGGTCATGAAGATGATGAGATCGAAAAAGCTGAACATCACCGGAATAATATAGACCAGAAAATTATCCAGCAGATGCAGGTCCCTGTTCAGCAGAAAGGTTGGAATCAGCCCGCCGTTGAAGAACAATGTAATCGTGCCAAGCAGAATGTAGAATTTGCCGCCGATCAGCCCTTTGCGGGACAGCGCATATGCCACCATCGCCGTAAAGAACACATGGATCAGCACACCCAGCACGGTTTTGGCTACTGTAATCCCCATGGCCTGCATAATGCCCGGGCTTGCGAACACCGCATCGAAATTCTTCAGGCTGAACATGCGCGGCCACCAGTAAATCCCGCCCAGCATCGCATCATTTCCGTCATTGAAGGCGTTGACCAGCACGTACCAGATGGGGTAGAGCGTCAGGAAGCAGACACACAGCATAATCAGATTGTTTACGATATCGAACAGGGCCTCGCCCTTCGTCTTGCGCTTGAGAGCAAACATGGTTAAGTCCTCCTTGTCTAGAACAGCGACGTGTCGTTTATTTTTTTGGATACCTGATTGGCAATCAGCAGCAGTATCAATGCAATAACCGCCTTGATCAGGGTGACCGCCGCAGAGTAGGAGAAGCGGTTGGAGATGATCCCTGTATAGTAAATGTAGTAGTCGATTACATTGCTGGCGCTGTCATTGAGCGAATTGCGCAGCACCAGAATCTGGTCAAAGTTGGAGTTCAGCACACCGCTGACGGCCAGGATGAACAGAATGCTGATCGTCGATTTAATCGATGGCAGAGTGACGAACCACATTTTCTGGAAGCGTCCGGCTCCGTCGATCGTCGCCGCTTCATACATTTCGGGGGAGACCCCGGAGATGGCCGCCAGATAGATAATTGCGGACCAGCCAAGCTCCTTCCAAATGTCGGAGGAAATAATGATTGTCCAGAAATAGCTGGGCTCGGCGAGATAGGTAATCGGCTGATCGATCAGATGAAGCGACAGCAGAATGTTGTTCACAATCCCCACATCCGCCAGCCAGGTAGCCAGAATTCCGCCCAGCACCACCCACGAGAGGAAATGGGGCAGATACGAAATGGTCTGGATCGCTTTCTTGTACCTTAAGGAACGGATCTCATTCAGAAAAAGAGCGAAAATAATCGGCAGCGGGAATCCGATCAGCAGCTTGATTAAACTGATGCCCAATGTATTCCTGATAACATTGACCAAATCCTCGTCATCGAAGAATTCCCTGAAATGCTCCAGCCCCACCCAGGGTGCTTCAGCAATCGACTTCACAATGTTATATTCCTTAAAGGAAATAATCAGCCCGTACATTGGAATATAGTTGAAAATAATCATCCAAACCACGCCGAGCAAGGCCATCGTCTGCAGATGGCGCTGGGCCAGGAGTCTCCTCCAAAATGAGCTTTTAGGTCCTGAACCGGTTTCGATTTTTGACGAAAGGAGCGGCTTTATCGCCGGATTTGCTTCGGTGCTTCTTTTGTTCTCCATCATATGGCCTCCAAAATCTATCTGTCTGTATTTATGGTGAAGCGCTTACAGCTCTATGTATTTATTGTATAGTCTTTGACGGGCTGCTGTAAGGGTCCAGATTTCGTATTTGGGTGCTGATTTTTCGGCTAAATGATTGGAAGGTGAAAGCTCCTGTTAAGTGCAGGACGCAACTGCGGGGAATATTCCTGATTTGTAACCGCGCTTTGCGGCAGAATCCAAGCATAAGCCGAAACCATATAGAAACTCAGGGAGAGTAAAGGGCAAGGGGAAGCGCTGTTCAGCCTCCCCTTGCCCTTAGTTGCCCTTCGTTCCTTTCGTTGCTGTTGCTCTTCTGTTTTCCGTTCTTTCGCATTCCTGGCTGCCTCGCCTTCCCAGGCTCCGGTTGCTCCGGTGCCTGGGACCGCTTGGACTGCATCGATGCTTGGACGGCTCCGGCGCTTCGATAACCTCCATGCTTGGACGGCTCCGGCGCTTCGATAACCTCCATGCTTGGACGGCTCCGGCGCTTCGATGACTCCAACTGCTTCGATGGTTTCGGATGTTTTTTTATGGTTTCTGCTGCTTCGGTGGCATCGGCTCCGCCAATGGATGCAGGTTTTTCTAGCCCTGCCTTTCACAAAGGGTGGATTCCTGAACTCGCGCATCTTCCTAAGTGGAAAAAGTACCACTAATTTGCAAGAATCTCCTCCAGATCATCGTATGTGGGAAAAAGTACACTTAATCCGGGCAGATGGAGCGAAAAAACCTGATTATGCTCAAATTAGTTATACAAAATCCCACTAAATACCGCTTTGGAGCAAATTTGACCAGATTAGTTTTACTAATTCCACTGCTATGAACGAATTTGTCAATTCCCCTGTTTTTCACCCTTAAACCAAGGGGGTTCAATCCCTTGGGCATAGAGACAAAATGCGAGTCGTCGGCTGGCACACTGCTATCCGTGGGTTGG
>NZ_JACBYI010000044.1 GCF_019352175.1 Paenibacillus sp. S150 | reverse complement strand
ATATCACGTTCGGCCGATTAAAGCAAGCACTTTTTTCAGTTACACATCGGGCTAGGCGTTAACCTTTCATGGCCGGAACATGAATATATCATGCACCGTAATTCATTGCAAGCATTATTTTTGAATAATCACAACCCCAAGGGAAACCGCATCCTCGCAGCTGCCCTCAGGATCATGGTAAGAGCATTAGTAATTACTCAGTGCGGCTGCGCATGTGCGGGAACAGCAGTACATCGCGAATGGATGCTGCGTTGGTTAGCAGCATAATCAGACGGTCCACACCGATTCCCAATCCGCCAGTAGGCGGCATGCCGTATTCCAGAGCGCGGATGAAATCATCATCCATTTCATGCGCTTCATCATTGCCTTTTTCTTTTTCCTGAATCTGCGCTTCAAACCGCTGGCGCTGATCAATTGGATCATTCAGCTCGCTGAAGGCATTGGCATGCTCACGGGCCACGATAAACAGCTCGAAGCGGTCTGTAAAACGGGGGTCAAGATCATTCTTTTTGGCGAGTGGAGAGATTTCAACCGGATGTCCGGTAACAAAGGTCGGCTGAATCAAAGTTTCTTCTACAAATTGCTCAAAGAACGCATTCAGGATATGTCCAAAGGTCATGTGTTTCTCAACCGCAACATGATGTTCCTTCGCCAGACGCTGGGCCTCTTCATCCGTCATATGAACACCAAAGTCGACACCTGTCACTTCTTTGACAGCATCCACCATGGTCACACGGCGCCACTGCGGCGTCAGGTCCACTTCCTGGCCTTGATAGTTAATCTTTTGTGTACCCAGCACTTCTTGAGCGATATGAGCGATCATGCTCTCGGTTAAGTGCATAATGTCTTTGTAGTCGGCATATGCTTCGTACAGCTCAATCATTGTAAATTCCGGGTTGTGACGCGTCGAAATGCCTTCGTTGCGGTACACGCGGCCGATTTCGTATACCTTTTCCAAACCGCCAACGATCAGACGCTTCAGGTGCAGCTCAATGGCAATGCGCATATACAGCTGCATATCGAGTGTATTGTGATGAGTGATGAACGGACGGGCGGCGGCTCCACCGGCAATGGCATGCAGCGTTGGAGTTTCCACCTCCAGATATCCGAGCGAATCCAGATAACGGCGCATCGACTGAATGATCCGTGAACGGGTAATGAAGGTCTGCTGAACTTCAGGGTTGATAATCAGGTCCACATAACGCTGGCGGTAGCGCAGCTCTACATCCTTCAGACCGTGATATTTCTCGGGAAGCGGAAGCAGGGATTTGGAAAGAACCTCAAGGTTATGCACCTTAATAGAGGTCTCACCGGTTCTGGTTTTGAACACTGTGCCGCGGACGCCAATAATATCCCCCAGATCGAGAACGGTAAATGCCGCATACTGCGCTTCAGAAATGCTGTCCTGGCGAACATAGATTTGGATTTTGCCGCTAAGGTCCTGAATATGGGCAAAACTGGCCTTTCCCATTACACGCTTAGCCATAATACGGCCGGCAATGCTGACCTCCAGGTTCAGCTCGTCCAGTTCCTCTTTCGTTTGTCCATCGTACTTGGACATAATATCTCCGGCACCTGCCGTACGCTCATACTTTTTGCCAAACGGATCAATTCCCAGTGCGCGAAGCTCGTCCAATTTGCCGCGGCGGATTGTCAAAAGCTCACTAAGCTCTTTCTCCGTGTTCTCGACAGTATTCATTTCCTCAGTCATGTCTTTCATCCTCTCTTACTCACTCTGTCATATACACAAGAAGAAACGGCTCCGCCCCCATGCAAGAGGACAGTCCGTTCCCGTACAAATATAAGCTGTATGTGTTTTGAAAAAAGCTTCCCTAAGGAAGCTTTCTAGACTTATTCCTTATTGGTACCTATTACTTCATTCTAATATCAAGAATTTTATATTGAATGACGCCTGCAGGAACAGTAACATCTACAACAGTACCAATTTTCTTGCCGATAATCGCCCGGCCTACCGGACTTTCGTTCGAGATCTTATTGTTTAGCGGGTCGGATTCAGCGGTGCCGACAATTGTATATTCCATGACGTCGCCGTATTCCAAGTCCTCGACGCTTACGGTGACCCCAATGCTTACCACATCGGTAACGATCTCGTCGCTGTTTATGATGCGGGCATTACGGAGCATTTTTTCCAAAGTGATAATGCGTCCTTCAATGAAAGCCTGCTCGTTCTTCGCATCTTCATACTCCGAGTTCTCGCTGATATCCCCGTAGCCGATTGCCACTTTAATCCGTTCAGCTACCTCGCGGCGTTTCACGGATTTGAGGGTCTCCAGTTCTTCTTCCAGACGCTTAAGTCCGTCCGGTGTAAGGATGACTTCTTTATCGCTCATCTCAACCGATTCTCCTGTCGTATACATTTATTGAAAACACCATACTATATGCGAATCTGGAGGGATCAGAACCCTCCTTCTGCATTGCCACTGCTGTAACGGCGATTTTATACTGTGAAATTATATTGGAACCGCTACAAAATGTCAATGATGCCCCATATAATGTTCGAGTGTTTATCAAAAAGACAGAAAATTCAGGTTTTAAACCGCTGAAAGCGGGGAATTCAGACCCTCCTGTTCTTCTTCTTCCTTAAGCTGTATGACAAAATCGTTCAAGATCCGCACCATTTCATCACGCCTGGTTTCTTCCATAATGATGTCCTTCACGCGGGCTGCCGCTTTCATCCCCTTCAAATACCAGGCCAAATGCTTGCGCATTTCGCGAACAGCCACCGCTTCGCCCTTCAGGCTAATCAGGCGGTCCATATGAAGAATGGCCACTTTGATTTTCTCTGCAGCAGCCGGTTCAGGCATCAGCTCGCCGGTGTTCAGGTATTGGACTGTACGGTACAGCATCCATGGATTGCCCAAAGCGCCGCGTCCGATCATTACACCGTCACAGCCGGTCTGATCCAGCATAGCCCGAGCATCCTCGGGTGTATTCACATCCCCGTTGCCGATAACCGGGATCGAAACCGCTTCTTTGGCCATACGGATGTATTTCCAATCGGCATGACCGGTATAAAGCTGCTCACGGGTCCGGCCGTGCACGCTCACTGCCTGGCCTCCGGCACGCTCGACGGCACGCGCATTGTCTTCGACAAAAATATGCTCGCTGTCCCAGCCAATCCGCATTTTTACGGTTACCGGCTTATCCACGGCGTCAACGACTGCGGACACCATCTCGTAGATTTTGTCGGGATTCAGCAGCCAGCGCGCACCCGCGTCGCATTTGGTCACCTTGGGTACCGGACAGCCCATATTAATGTCGATAATATCAGCATTTGTCTCTTTATCAACGACCTTGGCCGCTTCAACCAGGGACTTTCGGTCGCCGCCAAAAATCTGCAAACTCAGCGGTTTCTCCCGTTCATCTACAAACAGCATTTCCCTCGTACGCGGATTGCCGTGCAGTATCGCCTTGTCGCTGACCATTTCGGCGCAGACCAGCCCGGTTCCAAATTCCTTTGCGATCAGACGAAACGCAGGATTGCACACGCCGGCCATAGGTGCCAGCACAACCTGGTTTTTCATCTCAATGCCGCCAATCTTCAGCATATTTCTTCACTTCCTTGATTTGATCTGTCGGATCTATGATAACGTCCTCTCAGATAGAGGGATTGGCCAATTCGTCGGCAGAAACTCCAAGAACGTCCGCAATTTTATTTAAAATTTGATCTTCCAAACGTCTGTTTCCCCTCTCCACTGCGCCCAGCACAGCTAAGGATATTCCGACAGAATCCGCCAGCTCCTGCTGAGTGTACCCCTTCAGCTTTCGGAATGCTCTGACCCGCCGTCCCATACGTTTGTTGTCCACAAGCAAATTCCTTCCCTTCCGTCTATATCTTGTAGCGCTTCTGTAATAATCTGCCGGAGTCCGGAAGACTCTTCACTCTGCGGAACAACCTCACTCAGTGGGATAAGCACAAATGCCCGCTCCAGCATCCGCGGATGCGGCAGTGTTAAATCCGGCGTATTGAGGCGCTGATTCTCCACCCATAACAAATCCAAATCCAACGTTCTCGGTCCATAGCGGACATCCCGGATACGGCCCAGTCGGCTTTCAATATCGAGCATCTCATGAAGCAGCTCTTCCGGTGCAAGTGTTGTACGGAGGGCTGCCGCCATATTCAGAAAGGGCGGCTGGTCCAAATAACCGACAGGCTCGGTTTCGTATACACTTGAGCAGCGGACCACTTCAATCCCCGCATGCCGGTTCAGCCTGTTCAGGGCTTCTTTCAGCGTTTCCTCACGGTCGCCCAAATTTGCCCCTAAAGCAATATAAGCCTCTGATGCCTCAGAGGTAGAAGGTATGGTCATTAACAAGGTCTCACTTTCTGGTTCTGTGCAGTTCTACGGTCACTCCCTGAAAATGAATGTCGAACGGCGGATGCGGCTTGGTCACCTTCACCGTTACTGCATTGATAACAGTATAAGTGTCAAGTACCGAGGATGCAATATGTTCACCCAAAGCTTCGATGAGTTTAAATGACTTTGTTTCGACAATTTCTTTGACGAGGAAGTGCACTTCGGCATAATTCACGGTCAGCGCAAGATCATCACTTTGGCCGGCACCCTGCAGATCAAGCTCAAGCTCCAGGTCAATATAAAAACGCTGGCCCAGCTTGCGCTCCTCCTCAAATACTCCGTGATATCCATAGTATTCCATGCGGTGCAGTGTCATTTTATCCATAAGGGGCTACCTGCCTTCTTCTCCATTATTCTGTCTTCAATCGGATTTTAATCACGCACGGGCGGCGATGAGGCATAGAGCATGGCATCGCACATCCGCACAGTGCGTTTTATACTGGCTACATCATGCACCCGCACAATCTGGCAGCCCTGGGCAATTCCGAACGCCACGGTAGCGGCAGTGCCCTCAACCACATCATCCGGCGGGAGACCGAGCACGGTGCGTATGAATTTTTTGCGCGAGGTGGCCAGCAGCAGCGGGTAGCCAAGCTCCGCCAGCCGATCCAAATTGATCATTGCCTGAAGATTCTCCGTGTAATCCTTGGCGAATCCGATGCCGGGGTCAAGAATTATATTCTCGGGCTTCACGCCTGCGGCCAGCGCCAGCTTCACACTTTCAGTAAGGTCGGCAGACATGTCAGCGGTCAAATCCTGATAATGGCGTTCATGACGGTTATGCATCAAAATAATCGGACAATCTGCCCCCGCAGCTACAGCCGCCATATTGGGGTCTGCTTTGGCGCCCCAGACATCATTGATAATGTGAGCGCCTGCCCGGGTAGCCTGACGGGCTACTTCCGCCTTATACGTGTCGATGGACAAAGGCAGGTGTGGAGCGGCCCGGTGAATGCTCTCAATGACCGGCAGCACACGGGACAATTCTTCTTCCAGACTTACCGGCAGATGGCCGGGACGTGTCGATTCACCGCCAATATCAATAATATCGGCACCTTCTGCCGCCATTTGCAGGGCATGCTCTACAGCCCGCTCCGGTTCTTCCCACAGCCCGCCATCGGAAAAAGAATCCGGGGTCACATTCAGAATACCCATAATCAGCGTTCGTTCACCTAGTATCAGTTCAGCCGCACCCAGACGGTAGCTCCGTCTATATATAAAGGGTCTCATTCTGCCAATCCCGTCCTTTCTCTATATAATTCCAGCAATAGCGCCGTAAGTCTCCCGCAGCGTCCGCCGCTTACAATCAGTCGCTCATTCGCACGCCATAGCATTGTAACCGGAACGATCTCCTGCACCGAATTGGTAAAAAAAATCTCATCCGCCTCTGCAAGCTGCCCCCACTGATACAAGCCTTCTTCCGTTTGCAGTCCAGAGGCATGTGCCAGCTCAAGCACCATTTCCCGGGTAATTCCCGGTAGGATGCCCGCGGCTATTGCAGGTGTGTGGAGTACATTGTTTTTGATGAAAAAAATATTGCTGACAATGCCTTCGGCAATTTCGCCCTGCGCTGTCAGCATCAATCCTTCCGCCCCATCTGCGGCTGAAGGGTAGCCTGCTAATTCACGTTTCGCAAGTATATTATTCATGTAATGCAGCGACTTCAACCGTACCGGGCCCTCCGGTGTATTGCGCGGCAGGTTCAGCAGCTGCAGCCCTTTGCCTTCCCGGTAGAGGGTGTCAGACAGATGCGGAAGCTCCTTCATGTAGAGCAACTGATTAGGCTGGCTGTACTCTCCCGCCGGCAAGCCCAGAATATCTTCTCCGGCGGTTACGGTATAGCGGATATAGGCGTCCTTTAATTCATTTTTGTCCATTACATGCCTAATCCAGTCACGCAGCCGGGCCGCATCTCCTTCAAAAGGGATTCCAAGCTGCCTGCAGCCCTCCGCCAATCTGCCCAGGTGCCGCTGCAGCAGGAAGGGTTCGCCCTTATAGGTTCGAAAAGTCTCAAAGAGACCCATGCCGTACAAAAAGCCGTGATCCAGAGCGGAAATCACGGCGTCTTTGGCATCAACTGCTCTGTTGTTGAATCCAATATAATTCATACCGGTTCCCCGGCTCTCCGTTTCAGGAAATTGCGCAGCATGGTATGCCCATGATCCGTAATTATCGATTCAGGATGGAATTGCACGCCTTCTATCGGGTAGTCCCGGTGGCGCAAGGCCATAATCTCGCCTTCCGCCGTTTCCGCCGTAATCTCCAGGCAGTCAGGCAGAGTGTCCCGTTCCACGATCAGGGAGTGATAGCGGGTAGCGGTAAATGGAGATTCCAAGCCTTCAAATACCGAGGTGCCGTTGTGGTGAATCGGCGAGGTTTTGCCATGCATCAGACGTTCTGCGCGAATGACGTTGCCGCCGAAAGCCTGTCCAATGGCCTGATGGCCCAGACAGACGCCAAACATCGGAATGACACCCTTGAAATGCTGCAGCAGCTCAAGGCTGATGCCCGCTTCATTCGGCGTGCAGGGTCCCGGTGAAATCAGAATATGGTCCGGTGCGAGCGCCTCAATCTCCTGAATGGTAATCTCATCGTTGCGGGATACCTTAACCTCTTCCCCAAGCTCCCCCAGATACTGCACCAGGTTGTACGTAAAGGAATCATAATTATCGATAACCAAGATCATACTATTGCTCCTCCTTCGGCGCCGCCGGTGGCTCTCGTTTCCTGCTGGTGTTGGCTGCAGAGAACTGCCTTCACCACGGCCTTGGCTTTATTATGGCATTCCCGGTATTCACGGTACGGGTCAGAATCAATTACGATGCCCGCCCCCGTCTGAATGTAGCCTGCTCCGTCCTTCACCGCCAGTGTCCGTATAATAATATTTAATTCCATATTGCCGTTATAGTCAATCCAGCCCATCGATCCAGTATATGGACCTCGCCGTACCGGCTCCAGCTCCTCGATGATCTCCATCGTGCGCACCTTGGGCGCGCCGGTGATCGTGCCGCCGGGGAATAAGGCGGCTATGACATCGTAAGCACCCTTTCCGGGTGCGGCCATGCCTTCCACCTGCGAGACGAGATGCATTACATGCGAGTATCGCTCCACGGTCAGCAGCTCCGGCACGCGGACCGATCCATACGCAGCGACACGGCCGATGTCGCTCCTCTCCAGATCGACAAGCATAATATGCTCGGCGATCTCCTTCTGACTCCCGCGCAGCTCCGCCTCCATGGCGGCGTCCTCCGCGGGAGTCAGGCCCCGGCGCCGGGTACCGGCAATGGGGCGGGCGCTGACCTTGTCCCCGTGCAGCCTGACGAGCAGCTCGGGCGAAGCGCTGGCGAGGGTGAAGCCGGGCGAGCGCAGCAGCCCCATGTACGGGGACGGGTTGAGCTTGCGCAGCCATTCATAAACATCCTCAGGCGAGGATTTCAGCTGCGCCTCCTGGCGCAGCGAGAGGTTCACCTGGAATACATCCCCTTGACGGATATATTCCTGGACCTCCCGCACCGCCTGCTGAAATTGCTCAGGCGAGAAGGCCGATGTCATACCCGGCCATTCGCCCGAGGCACCCGCATGGGTCTCGATTACTGCAGCCTCGGCAGCTTTTCCAGCAATGTCAGCAGAAATCCCGGGAGCGGCAGAGATAAGCCGCCACTGCTCCAGCATCCCCTCAGCGCGCCGAACAGCCTCTTGATACAGCTCTTTCAGTCCAGCGGAGCCAAATCGTTTCTCAGCCGGAACAGGAACATGTACAGTGCAGTAAAGCATCTCCTTCTGATGATCATAGATCCACAGCTCTTCCAGCCTCATGAAGAGGTAATCGGGAAACCCGGGATCATCCTTAGCCAAGACAGGCAGCTTCTCCAGAGAGCGGGCTACATCATAGCTGAGAAACCCGATGCAGCCACCTATAAAAGGAGGAAGCGCGAAGGATTCCACACGCGGCGAAGTGAAATTCTTCATCCAGCCCTCCAATACCTCCAAAGGCCGGCCCTCCAGCACGGAGTGGAATCCGGGCTCAGCTGTACTGGCAGCATCTGAGGATAAACTGCATACCTCAGCCGCTCCCTCTTTTCCTTGCAGTACAGAAGCCGGCTTCAAGCCCAGGTACGTGTAACGGCCGCCTTTACCGCTCTCCAGCACTACTGAGTAGGGGGAGGCCAGCTCCCAGGCCTTCATCCAGGAGGCGGGCAAACCTCCCTTATCCTGACGTGATTGTATAATAAGGGGAAGAAGGCTCCACTCTTCCTGCGCCCATTGCTCCCAATCCTGCCACGCTGTAATGATTTCCAAAGCCAGCCTCCTAAAAGTTTTGTATAGCTTTGCTGCTTGAACTTGCTTCGTACAAAACTCGCTTCGGAAGCATCTGCTTTTAGTTTTGTATAGCCTGTGCTTGCAAAGCATCCAGTCATCTATTCGCTTTATTGCCTGTCAGTATACTGTACTTTGGCCTGCTTTGAAAAGCCTGAATGATTGGGATTCAAAAAAAAGAGCCTTCCCAATCGCTATGGAAGCGAATAGGAAGGCTCTTTGGATATGCTGTATCAGCAATTACACTTCGAAATTGTAGAGTGGAGTACTCAGATAACGTTCGCCGTTACTTGGGATAATTACAACAATCTTTTTGCCGGCTCCCAGCTCTTTGGCCACTTTGAGCGCAGCGAATACGGCAGCACCGGAAGAAATACCGGACAGGACGCCTTCTTCCTTCGCTACACGGCGTGCGGTTTCAAATGCTTCGTCGTTCTCTACATGGATGATTTCATCGTACACATCCTGATTCAGGATATCAGGGATGAAGTTAGCGCCGATTCCTTGAATCTTGTGGGGACCCGGCTTGCCGCCGGCCAGAATCGGCGATGCCGCAGGTTCTACCGCATAGATCTTCACATCAGGATATTTGCTCTTCAGAACCTCGCCGGCACCTGTGATTGTTCCGCCAGTACCTACTCCGGCAATAAAAGCGTCCAGCGGTCCACCGATGGACTCGATGGCTTCAACAATTTCCGGACCAGTGGTTTCGCGGTGAATTTTCACGTTCGCCTTATTCTTGAATTGCTCGGCCAGGAAATAGTCAGGGTTCTCACTCAGAATTTGTTCAGCCTTCTTAACCGCACCATTCATACCTTCCGATCCAGGAGTAAGCACCAGTTCTGCACCGTAAGCACGCAGCAGATTGCGCCGCTCAAGGCTCATCGTTTCCGGCATAACAATAACAGCCTTGTACCCTTTGGCTGCAGCGACAAGTGCCAGGCCAATACCTGTGTTGCCGCTGGTTGCTTCTACAATTGTACCGCCTGGCTTCAACAGCCCTTCCTTCTCAGCCTCTTCCACGATGCTGATGGCGATACGGTCCTTTACGCTGGAGCCCGGGTTTTGATATTCCAGCTTCAGATAGATCTCCGCGGAACCTTCAGGAACCACCCGGTTGAGACGAACGAGCGGTGTGCCCCCAATCAAATCTGTTACACTGTTGACAACTTTAGCCATGAGCAAAAACCTCCTTGGAATGATAAATGAATAAGTGCGTAACTTGTGACAATAGTCTTCAGCGTGTAATTCCGGGTGTAATAGTAAAAACGGCTTATCCTCCCAAGGAGACGATAGGTCAGCACCAGGATATTCAACACCGCAGCGCCAAGTTACAGCGCTGTATGGCGGAAGAACAGAGCGTCCGCCGCCTGTTATTTCCGACTAAATCAGTAGGTTTTACATTTAATTTCATATTATCAATCTTGCAGGCTGTTGTCAATATATATTGCTGTATCATATTTTGCTCGCAAATCGCTTTCCACCTGCTGCAGCGGAGGAGCCTGCTCCAGCGCAAGCTCTTCCCGGACCTGCTGCCTGATTTCTGCTTGATTCTGTTCCCTGGGCAGAATGGCCTTCTCCAGCCGGATAACCGCATATGCATCCCCATCGTACAGCGGACCAGCGATGTCCCCCGCCTCCAGGCCGGCTGCCGTCAGCAGGAGCTCTTCCGGCCAGAAGGGATCATCCTCTTCCACCAGCCCGATACTGCCTCCATGCAGGCGGCTCTCCTCGTCAATAGACAGCTCCTTGGCCAGCACTGCGAACTCTTCACCCTGTTCCAGCCGGGTCATTACCTTCTCTGCTTCGTCGTAAGTCGCTACCTTAATCATGGAGAGCTGCATTTCTTTCTTGGGCGTGAAGCGCCCGGCATTCTGCGCCAAATAATCATCGATTTCGCTCTCGCTAATGGTAATGCCCGCTGTAGCCACTGCCTGCAGCATGAGCCGGTAAGCCGCCTCCTCGCGTACTTCCTTACGGGAAAGCCCCAGCTCTGACTCCATCTGTTCATAATACTGCTGTTCCGAGCTATAACCGGCCATACTGCGCTGCAGTTCCTTTTCAATCTCATTTTCTGTTACCGTAATGCCCAAAGCTTTGGCCTCTTTGCCGACCACAATATGATTAAGCATTCCCAACAGAACTTCATCGCCATGCTTTTTTTTGAGCTCATCCATCCATTGCCGGTCGGTTACCGGCTGATCTCCCGCCCTGGCAATATCCGAGGACTCCCCCTCTGCAGCTTCTCCCTTGAGTATGGCCATAGCCCGGAGACTCCAGAACAACAGCCCCCCGAGCATTAATGTTGCGATCGCCAGTAAAATAACGGCATTGCGCAGCACGCGCTCCTGTCTTGTCATCATCCCATAGCCCTACGATTTCGCTTGATCCAGGATAACCTGCAATTCATCCTTATTAAATACATAAGCCTCGTTGCAAAAATGACATACCACTTCAGCCTGGTCATCTTCTTCAATCAGCCGCTCCAGCTCATGCTGGCCCAGACTGACCAAAGTTTGCTCTACGCGTTCACGGGAGCATTGACAGACAAAATTAATATCGAGTTCGTCCAAAATAATCACATCAGGAAGCAGCCAGCGGAGCATTTCTTCGGGTTCAAGGCCCTGGTCCAGCACGGCGGTAACCGACGGCATTGCACCTACTGCCCGTTCAATCTCCGTAATTTCATCATCGGTAAGACCCGGAAGAAGCTGCACAATGAACCCGCCGGCAACCTTTACAGAGTTATCCGTTTCGACCAATACTCCAAGCCCTACTGCAGCCGGAGTTTGCTCTGATACAGCAAAGTAATATGTGAAATCCTCCCCAAGCTCTCCCGAAACAATCGGCACACTGCCCCGGTAAGGCTCCTTCATGCCCAGGTCCTTACTGATATCTATGGACCCTTCTCTTCCCACTGCTCCCGCGACATCCAGCTTGCCAAGGCTATTGCTGGGCAGATGCACATGCGGATTCTGCACATAACCGCGCACTTCTCCAAGCGCATTGGATTCTGCTGTAATCTGTCCGAGCGGCCCGTTGCCCTTGACCATAATTGCCAGCTTCTCCTTGCCCTTGAGCATGGCGCCCATCATAGCAGCGCAGGTGACTGTACGCCCCAGTGCTGCCGTTGCTGTTGGATATGTATCATGCCTCCGCCGCAATTCGTCAACAAGCACTGTGGTACGGATTGCAAAAGCTCTTACTTTGCCGTTCATCGCTGTTCCCCGAACCAGCCGATCCTTCTTATTATCCATTGGGTGCATGCTCCTCCTGTCGCTTGCCCTTAGGCTTCTATAATCTTTATTTGTTGCGATCGTAAATAATACGCAAGCCTTCCAGCGTCAGCATCGGATTGACCTCATCAATACATTCCGTTTCACCGGCAATGAGTGCCGCGAGCCCTCCGGTAGCAATTACCTTAAGGAACGGTGCATTCATCTCCAGCTTAATACGCCTTACAATTCCCTCGACCTGCCCCGCATAGCCAAAAATGATCCCGGCCTGCATGGCGTGAACGGTATTGCGTCCGATGACCTTCTTCGGCTTCTCCAGCTCTATCCGCGGCAGCTTGGAAGCACGCTGATACAAGGCTTCTGTAGAAATGCCGAGTCCCGGTACAATCGCACCACCAAGGTAATTGGCACCGGCATCAATGCAATCAAACGTAGTCGCCGTTCCAAAATCAACGACGACCAGCGGACATTTATATTGTTCAATTGCAGCAACCGCATTCACAATCCGGTCAGCGCCGATCTCGCGTGGATTCTCATACCGCAGATTAAGCCCGGTCTTAATGCCGGGGCCGACAAGCAGCGGCTCCTTGCCGATATATTTCACGCACATCTCTACAATCACCTGCACAAGCGGCGGAACGACCGAGGAGATAATAACTCCTTCCACATCCTTCACCGATACATTCGACATGTGGAACAAATTATGAATCAGCACGCCGTACTCATCAGCAGTAGACTGCCGGTTGGTGCTAAGCCGGAAATGATGCATAAGCTCCCGCCCCCGGTAAACCCCCAGGACGATATTGGTATTGCCGATATCCACAGCAAGCATCATGAGAAGGGCCCCTCTTTCTTCGCATTCAGGTCCAGACTGATATCCAGACTGGAGAAGGAATAGGTGAGCCGGCCCACAGAAATCACATCTACGCCGGATTCAGCAATCCGGCGCACAGTTTCCAGAGATACGTTGCCGGAGGCTTCGGTTTTGACATGAGGCGCTTTGGCCTTGATTCGTCTAACCGCTTCAGCCATCAGGTCAGGCGACATATTGTCCAGCATAATGATATCGGCCCCTGCCGCAAGCGCTTCCTCCACCTGCTCCAGGCTCTCAGTCTCCACTTCAATTGTCATCGTATGCGGAATGTTTGCCCGTGCCCGTCCGACGGCCTGACGAATCCCTCCGGCTCCCTTAATATGGTTATCCTTAATCATTACGGCATCATACAGGCCGAACCGGTGATTGGCCCCGCCGCCGATACGGACGGCATATTTCTCCAGCATCCGGTGGCCCGGAGTTGTCTTGCGCGTATCGACCAGCCGGGAAGGCAATCCCTCGAGCTGCTGCACAAAAGAATTCGTGCGGGTAGCCACGCCCGATAAACGCTGCATCAAATTAAGCGCCAGACGTTCTCCGGTGAGAATTGCATGGGTGCTGCCCTCCACCTCAGCAATAACAGTTCCTTCTGTAATAGCCTGACCCTCTTGTACGAGGGCTGTAAACATAAGAGAGGGATCTACTACCTCGAATACCAGCTCGGCCACTGGAAGGCCGCAGACAATACCAGCCTCTTTGGCATGGATAATCCCCTTGGATTCATGCCCGGCAGGAATCGTAGTGCGGGTGGTGATATCGCCGGAGCCGACATCCTCATGCAGCCAGCCTTTAATCATTTGCACCAGTTCTTCATTGTAACCGTTAAACATCATCGCTTAATTCCTCCACTATTCCCAGTTCGCGGATCTGCAGCAGATGCTTCTGCCACTGGGCATCATTGCGCTGCGGGTAATCCTCACGGTAATGCGCACCGCGGCTCTCATGGCGGGCCAAGGCCGATTCGGTAATCAACAGACAGCAAGTCAGCATATTGGCGAACTCGTATTCCTCGCGTTTGGTCAGAGCCGAATGGAAAATAGGCAGCTGACGCTTCAATTCATCCAATCCCTTGGACAGCATTTCTTCATTCCGCCGCAGTCCGGCGTAACGCACCATTACCTTTTGCAGCTTGAGGCGCCGCTCCACAATGGCCTGTGTCGGCGATTCTGCCCGCCCTTCCCGGCAGCCTGCCGCAATGACGCCGTGCTCACGCGGCGGCAGCTGACGGACTCGTTCAATAATGCGCCGCCCGAAGACAATAGCCTCAGACAGGGAGTTACTGGCCAACCGATTGGCTCCCTGTACCCCGGTAGAGGATACTTCGCCACAGGCAAACAGCCGGGCGATATTGCTTTCCCCATTGAGATCGGTTTTGATGCCCCCCATCATATAATGCGCAGCCGGAGCCACTGGAATCCAATCACTTGTAATATCCAGTCCATAGCCCATGCAGGTCTCATAAATGGTCGGGAAACGATGTCTGACCATATCAGCCGACTCATGTGTAATATCGAGGTATACAAAGGTCGATTTGGTCAGCTCCATTTCACTGACGATGGCACGGGCTACGATATCACGCGGGGCAAGCTCCAGCAGCTCATGATAGCGTTCCATGAACCGCTCGCCGTTGATATTGCGCAGCACAGCGCCTTCACCGCGCACAGCTTCAGAAATTAGAAACCGGGGTGCTCCCGGATAGCTGAGCGCTGTCGGGTGAAACTGGATAAATTCCATATCCCGAATATGCGCACCGGCCCGGTAAGCAATAGCTACGCCATCACCGGTTGCCACCTCGGGGTTGGTGGTGTAGCGGTATAACTGCCCGGCTCCCCCGGAGCACAATATGGTCGCATCCGCCTGGACGAACAAACGGCCGCCGCCGGGGCGCTGTACCAGCGCACCTGCACATTCTCCGCCATCGGTGATAAGATCAATCACAAAATGATCATCCCAAACCTCAATATTCTTATGCTCCGCCACCTGCTCCGCCAAAGCGCGTACAATTTCATAACCTGTCGCATCCCCATGGGCATGCAATATCCGCCTGTGGCTGTGGGCAGCTTCCTGCGTCAGGGCAAGAACCCCATTTTCCTTATCGAAAAGCGTCCCCAGGCGGATTAACTCACGAACCCCTTCCGGTCCCTCATTTACAAGCACATCAACCGCAGCCGAAGAGTTGAGACCCGCTCCGGCCATCAGTGTGTCCTGGCGATGGTACGCCGGCGAATCATCGTCGGCAAATACAGCAGCGATGCCGCCCTGCGCATAGCGGGTATTGCTCTCCATCAGTGTTTTTTTGGTTATCATAATCACTTTCCGGTCTTCACTGGCTTTGATCGCTGTGAACAAACCGGCAATGCCTGAACCGATAACAATACAATCTGTTTGTATTGTTGGAAGCTCGCTAAGGTCGAAATCAACCAAATATTGTGGAATCATGACTGTTTCTCACCTGTTTCAACGAAAGAGTAGCGCATGCTACCGGACTTGTAGCATGCGCTCTAGGGATGTTCTGGCTTTGTCGGCGACAGCAGGAGGCACATAAATCTGCGGCTTCATCGTCTCCAGGCATTTGACCAGTTTTTTGAGATTATTTACTTTCATATTAGGACAAACGAGAAATTTGGTGGCAAAATAGAATTCTTTATCCGGACTGTCCTTGCGGAGCTGGTAGCCGGTTCCATCTTCTGTTCCGACTATGAACTGCTTGCGGCCGGATTTCTTGCAATAATCAATAATGGATGTAGTGCTGCCTACATAATCGCCCATGGCAACTACCTCAGGACGGCATTCCGGATGTACAACAAATTCAGCTTCCGGATATTTGGCTCTCATTTCAATTACGTCTTTGACAGTGAGCATATCATGAGTATTGCAATAGCCCTCCCAAATAATCAGCTTTTTGCCGGTCTGGTCCTGAACGTATTGGCCCAGGTTTTTGTCAGGCACCCAGATAATCTCTTCCGCATCGAGTGACTCAATAACCTTCACCGCATTGGCTGATGTACAGCAAATATCCGTTTCCGCCTTAATTTCCGCCGATGAATTGATATAAGTGACCACTTTGGCGTTCGGATGCTGCGCCTTCAGCTTGCGCAAGCCATCCACGTTCACCATGTCAGCCATCGGGCAGCCGGCACGCTCATCCGGAATAAGGACGGTTTTATTCGGAGCCAGAATTTTGGCGCTTTCCCCCATGAAATGGACCCCGCAGAATACGATCACATCGGCATCGGTTTCTGCAGCCTTTTGAGCGAGTAAAAAAGAGTCTCCCCTGAAATCTGCCACTTCCTGAATTTCATCACGCTGATAATAATGAGCTAAAATGATTGCGTTCCGTTCTTTCTTAAGCTGTTCGAGGCGCACACGAAGTTCACGATTCTGTTCCTGCTTGCGCTCAAGCGCCAGAGCTTCCACGGTCTGTTCTCCCCCTTATGTCTTCACGGCTCTAAGCCGGCTACATTCTTATGAAATTCCCCGGAGTTTGCGGGTATGCAGCAGCCACTCGGCGCTGCAATTGCTTAACAATATATTATTTAATATTTAATCACTAATGTACACAACGTTCCCCCCACTGTCAATGTAACCCGGCTGGCAGCAAACTGTCTGGAGAAGCCTGGAAAGATAAGAAGAAACGGCTTCGCCGTCCTCTGAAAGAGGCGGCACCCGTTTCTCCAAAAATAAAAGGATAATAGATAGCGTGAAACATATAAATTCTTATATTTAAAAAAAATCCGGAGAACCCTAAGGTACTCCGGAGCAAATTTAATCATTTAATTCACGGATAATCTAGACCAGGCCTCCGCCGCCATCTTTATCGCCGTTATTCGAGCCATTTCCATCCCCAGAATCCGGGTTGTTCGGAATATCCTTGGACAAATCACCGATTGTGGATGAGGTATCGTCGTTCTTGCCTTGAATACGAACACGCACATCACCGATGGAATCAATGATAGGCTCGCCTTCTTCGTTAGTAACACCTGGAGCTTCCTCCGGTTTGCCGTCTTCGGTCAGGTATCCCTGCTCGATCAGCTCTTTGATCTGATCGAGCTCCAGCGTTTCCTTCTCCAGCAATGTTCCGGCAATCAGGTGCATCTCTTTGGAGTATTTAGTCAGCAGCTCTTTGCAGCGTTCGTAGCTGCTGCGGATAAAGTTCTGCATTTCCTGATCGATTTCGTAAGCGATGGAGTCGCTGTAATTCTGTTCATGCCCGATATCCCGGCCCAGGAATACCTGGCCTTGAGAAGTACCGAACTGCATTGGTCCCAGCTTATCGCTCATACCGTATTCCATAATCATGCTGCGAACAATCCGCGTAGCCTGCTGGAAGTCACTGTATGCGCCAGTACCGATCTCGCCGATGAACAACTCTTCAGCGACACGTCCGCCGAGCAGTCCGGTTACTTTATCAAGCAATTCCTGCTTGGTTACGAGCATCCGGTCTTCTTTTGGAAGCATAATCACGTATCCGCCTGCGCGGCCACGTGGAATAATGGTAACCTTATGAACCATATCCGCATGTTCCAGAAAATAACCGACAATGGTGTGGCCCGCTTCGTGGTAAGCCACGATGCGCTTCTCACGCTCGCTGATGACACGGCTGCGCTTCTCTGTACCTACAATCACGCGGTCAATGGCTTCATCCACTTCACGCATGGAAATGTCCTTGCGGTTGCGGCGTGCAGCGAGTAAGGCCGCCTCATTCAGCAGGTTCTCCAGATCGGCTCCGGTAAAACCGGTGGTGCGCTTCGCGATAACGTCAAGTCTGACGTCCTTCGTCAGCGGCTTATTGCGGGAATGAACCTTCAATACAGCTTCACGGCCTTTGACATCCGGACGGTCCACCGTAATTTGACGGTCAAAGCGTCCCGGACGAAGCAATGCCGGGTCAAGTATGTCTGCTCGGTTGGTAGCCGCGACGATAATAATGCCTTCGTTGCCGCCAAAGCCGTCCATTTCGACGAGCAATTGGTTGAGGGTCTGCTCGCGTTCGTCATGTCCGCCGCCAAGTCCGGCGCCACGCTGACGTCCGACAGCATCGATCTCATCGATAAAGATAATACATGGGGCATTCTTCTTCGCATTCTCGAACAAATCACGCACACGTGAAGCGCCGACACCGACGAACATTTCCACAAAGTCGGAACCGGAAATGCTGAAGAATGGAACACCTGCTTCCCCGGCTACCGCACGGGCCAGCAGGGTTTTACCTGTACCTGGAGGGCCTACGAGCAGCACGCCTTTAGGAATGCGGGCACCCACTGCGGCGAACTTGCGCGGATCCTTCAGGAATTCTACGACTTCGACAAGCTCCTGCTTCTCTTCGTCGGCCCCTGCAACATCCTCGAAGCTGATCTTCTTCTTCTCTTCATTATATAAGCGGGCCTTGCTCTTACCGAAGTTCATAACCTTGCCGCCGCCGCCCTGCGCCTGATTGAACAGGAAGAAAAACAGGATGAACATGATGACCAGCGGAATTATGGAAGAGAGGAACGTCAGCCAAATGCTGTCACCCTCCATTTTCTTTTGTGTCAACTCTATGCCGTTATTCTCACTGGCAGCTATGAGTTCGTTGATGGCATCATCTGTAGGAGGTACAAAAGTGGAGAAATTTTTCGATTTAGCGTCATCAGGCTGCTGCTTGTATTCGCCGGTCACAGCAAAAGCATTGCCTTCGAACTGAATCGTCATGCTCTTCACATTGTTATTCTTGATCTCCTGTCTTAACTCATCGTATCTAGGGAAATCGGCGGATTCATTTCCATTGCTTACAAACTGGACAATGCCCACCACGACTAAAAATAAAATCAAATAAAAACCAGAATTCCGGATGAACCGATTCATCCCCTACCTCCTCTCACAACGCTCAAGTTATTGTACCATAGCCTGCCCGGAATCCTCAAATTGTCAGAGGCCGGGAATCGGATCCGTAGATCTAAGGCTGTCGAGTAGCTCATTTGGAATAAATTTCAGGCTTCAGTACACCGACGTAAGGGAGATTCCGATACTGCTCGGCATAATCGAGTCCATAACCTACTACGAATTCGTCCGGGATCACAAATCCCGTAAAAGCGGCTTCCAGATTGACCGTACGTCCTGCGGGTTTGTCGAACAGGGTGACCACAGTAACTGACGCCGCGTTGCGGCCCTGAAGCAGCTCAATCAAATAGCTGAGCGTAAGACCGCTGTCAATGATGTCCTCCACAATCAGAACATGACGTCCTTCAACTGAAGCATCCAAATCCTTGATAATTTTGACTACGCCTGAAGACTTCGTGGATGCTCCATAGCTGGAAACAGCCATGAAATCCATTTCAACAGGTACTGTAATCACTTTAACCAAATCCGCCATAAAAATAAACGCGCCTTTTAGCACACAGATGACCAGTGGCGTGCGTCCTGCATATTCCGTACTCAGCTGGGCGCCGAGTTCCCTGATTCTTTGTTGAATTTCCTCTTCGCTGATCAAGATTTCCTGAATATCGTTCTGCAACTTGCGAACCTCCTAAGTTATACTATGAAAGACTTACTTCGACCATTACGCTTCTTCGCTCTTCTCCATATTCTCCAGAGTCAAAAGAAGCACAGAGGCCGTGTGCCGCCCTACTGCGGCATGCATCGAGCGCCTTACGCCCGGAATCCAGACGATATTGCCCAGACCATCACAAACGAGGGGAATCGCAGAGCGTTCGGAAGAAGGTATTTTATCGTCAATGTAAATATCTTTTACCTTTTTGCTTCCGTTTAATCCCATAACCCTTATGGTATCTCCAGGCAATCGGGAACGAATGGTGAGTGGCAAAACCAGCTCGCTGCGGTCAAACCACGCCAGCATTTTCCCAGAGTCCTCCCCCAGTACAGAAAAATTTTCTCTCTCCAGCACCGACATCGTCAATACTTTTCCTATCTCCTTAAGCTCAATGCAGGGATGAGGCAAAGACAGCCGATATGTATAACTTAATTGCTGCTTCGGAGGCTTGGACAAGAACACAATAGTATCGTATTGCCGCGTGCAGACCAGACCGCCACCCAAATTCAAACTCCATACCGTAGGGTGCTCCTGCAGCGTTCCCCGGCGTACTGCTTCAATCTTGGGGAAATCCAAGCTCGATGAATCCGCCGACAGATAATTTAATATTAGTTTAATCAAACGCCGTTGTAAAGCGGAGGGTACGGCTGCAAACGAAGCTCTCTGCATGGTGCATTTTCCAGTATCGACCAAAACCACTTCGTCAAAGCATTTTTCCGCAGCCGCTTCCATGAACTCATCTTCCGCCTGAACAATTTCGGACAATTGCAGAAGCGATTGCTTCACTTTGGGATTATATGCTTCAAGCGCCGGAATCAGCTCCAGCCGGACTGCATTGCGTCTGTACTCTGTCGTTAAATTGCTGGCATCCTCAGCGTATGATAAACCCTCCTGCCGGCACAGTCCGACAAGAGCTGTTTTGTTAATACGCAGGAAGGGCCGGATCAGTTCCACCTTATTTTGAGTGCGTTTCCACCGCATTCCCGCGAGGCCTGACGGACCGCTTCCCCGCAGCATCCGCATAAGTACCGTTTCGGCCTGATCATCGGCATGGTGCGCCAGCGCGACGGAGCGGGCTGCATAGCGGTGCGCCGTATCAATGAGAAACTGATAGCGTTTTTGCCGTGCTGCGCCCTCCGGCCCTAGGCCGCTCTCCTTAACGAGGGAAGGAATATCAAATTCCGCCAGCTCAAAGGGAATTCCCAAATTTCCGGCCAGCACACGGACAGCTTCAGCCTCTTCCGCCGACTCCGCTCTGAAGCCATGATTCACATGGGCGCATATTAAGGTCAGCGGCATCCGGTTCAGGGCAATTTCATGCAGAATATGCAAAAGAGCCACAGAGTCCGGCCCCCCGGAAACTGCGACTACAATGGTGTCATGGGGCGACCACAGTCCATGCTCGGCTGCAGACTCCATTACGGATTCCACCAGTTCCTTCATTTGCTCCATACGGCTTCCTTTCTTACTCCGTCATTGGCAAGAGCCGGACTGATCGGTCCAGTCCTTCCGATATTTATATGTATAATTTCAAAATCGGAACACGTAATAAATAGTAAATATCAATAAAAATATGGACAGGGCAAATGCGCCTTTCAGCCAGCCGGGTGTAGCCATTGCCTGTTTACCTGATTTTCTTGAATTGTAGATATGAATCTTCCAGGCTTCCGTTGCGGCCGCAGTTCCGGGAAATCCGCCCTTAAGCGCCAGGCACAGCCAGGAGGACAGCTTCTTATCGGGCAGATTTCTGGCCAGTCTCAGCAGTTCGTCGGCACTTCTTGTCTGCGGCAGCTGTGAGGCGGCGGCCTTCAAGCCTTCTTCATTCAGCAAACGCAGACACAGCACGGCAAAGGCGAACAGATCGTAATTCTCGTCTCCCGTACGGCTGCCCGCATTCCAATATCCGCGGTCATGCCATTCGGTAAATTGCTTCACACTGCGGCCCAGCGGGCTGGCGCCGCCATAATCGATCAGCTCCGCCTCACCGTAATTGGACACCATTACATTCTCAGGCTTCAGATCACCAAACACAAAGCCGCATTCGTGCAGGTTCCGGAGCTTCTCCAGCAGCTTCAGTCCAACCAGCCCAAGCCAAGAGGCGCCGTTTTTGGCCAAAAAATGATGCAGCGGCCGGCCCTCTACATAGCGCATAACATAAAATGGCACGCTGTTGCCGTCCTTAAAGTCATCCGATTCCAGCAAGTAGGAGGACAAGGGTGATGCACGGCGGGCACGATGCTCGCTGCGCTTCCGGCAGGATTGCAGGCTGGTCAGGACATTGATCTCCGATTGCAGCTCAAGGGTATCGTTGCCGATCTTGAGCGCATAGCGCTCCCGTCTGCCTTCACGCTGCACGAGATATACAGTTCCGTTCGCTCCTCTTCCCAGCATCCGCTGAACGACATAACGGTTACCCCGCCATTTGCCGCTGATTACTGTGCCGGCAGGATAGGGCGGATTAGACGACATACCCACCAATCATCCCTTCTTTTTCATCGTGGCCGTCCCCGCGTTCACGGTGTTCATCCAGTGTATCATATCGGTAATGCTCAAGCACCTTGAAAATGGCCGGTCCCGTAGGTGTGGCACCACGCATTTTCAGCTTGGAGAACAGCGAGCGGACCTCTGACACGTTATGTGTCCAATCCATATCCAGCATGGCCTCTTCGCTGCTGGAGCGTCCGGGGAAATGGAAAACGGCGATTTCGCTTTTGCCTTCCCGCGCCTCCAGGCTAAGGGCCAGATCGCGGATGGCATCCTCAACAGCACCCAGCTTCGGCTTCATGCTTGCGCTGGCGTCGATGAGCAGCGCGATGCGCAGCGGCGAGGTTTCGGTAAGCTCATCTACAACCGTTACCACCTGGGAGCGCTGCAAAGGCGGAAGCTCCTCCAATGAACCTTCACCGAGTATTTTTTTTACCTCTTTATTAACCGCCTGCTGAATTGTCTGAACCACCGTTTTGCGGGTCATCATCTGAATCGTCTGTGCCAGCTGCGGTGTTCCGACGATTCGGCTCAGCCCTCCACCGGCTTTGGCAATATCCTCAATCTCCCGGCTGCCAAGCTCTCCGATCGTGCCGTAGTCCACTACACCAACCACATTGACGGTGATGCCTTCCTGGCGGGCATGCGCCGCCGCCATCACCGGACTCTCCCCCACGTTCGAACAACCGTCAGTAATAAGCAGGATTTGCTTCATGACCGATCACTCCCTCCTTGTATATGTTTCTAGCATATCCAAGGTAGAGAGATTTCAAACGCCGCTTTGCGGAATTCAGATTAAAAACAGCTGTGAATAAGGGGAGCTACGAGAAATGTTTGGACTTCCGATCGCTGTTATCCCCGGATTTATCGAATGAATCATAAGGTGAAAATCCGGGACAAAGGCGAACGCTGACGCTTCTACAGTTCCAAACTTTCTCTCCGTTCCTTTAATCCACATTAAGTTTCAATTCAGAAAGATGACACCGCTAACCAGCGGCTTGTGAAACAGGAGAGGGCAGGCAGCGTTTTAAGGTGTCAGTTAAATGATAGATTAACTCACGGTACGCGGACGCTCCATCCGGCCGATACCGGGCATATGCAGGCTGGACCATGCCGGATGGAAGTGGTCCAGCCGGCTGATCACGATCGTCATATCGTCATGAATTTCATTGCCCTGATACCGGATAACCTTCTCCAGCAGCTCGTCGGCCATATCCTGCGGATCGTCGCTTTCGAGCTCCTGGATTAAACGTTTCATCCATATTTCTTTATTAACGGCATATCCGGGCGCATCATAAATACCATCGGTCATCATGATAAGGATATCGCCGGGACGCAGCTGCATGCTGACCAGATCGACCTCGATATCTTTGATAATCCCGATCGGCAGATTGCTGGCGGTGACTGGGATAACCTCGCTGCCACGCCGGATGAAGCTAGGAGCCGAGGCGATTTTCATAAATGTAGTCTGTGCCGAATACTGGTCAATCAGCGCCATATCCACAGTCGCATAGAATTCGTCCGGGGAACGCAGGAGCAGAATGGAATTGACGGATTTGACCGCCAGCTTCTCATCCATTCCGGACTGCAGCAGCTTCTCCAGCATACCGAGGGCGGCGCTGCTCTCCATACGGGCCCGTTCCCCGTTGCCCATACCGTCGCTGATAGAGACAGCAAAGGTTCCGTTGCCCAGCTCCACGGTGCTGAAGCTGTCTCCCGACAGCATGTCCCCGCCTTTGGCCGCTCCGGCAACGCCCGTATTGACCTCATAGGCTTTCGCCGAGCCGAAGGTCACCATCGACAGTCCTTCACGGGGATGGACCGCGGTTTCGTTCACGACTGCAATATTCTCCTCCAGAATGTCGGAGAGCAGCGGAGCTATCATCTTGCGGCATTCGTCAAAGCCGCGGGTATAGGCGTGCACCACCTCAATTTCTACCCTTCCGGGGTCCAGACTCAGAATCTCAATGCTGTGGATGGACAGTCCCAGCTTCTCCAGCGCCTCACGGATCTGGCTTTCCTGGCGGTACATCGCCTGACCTTCACGTTTGATCTCCTTGGCCAGATCCTCCATCACCTGTGAGACCCCGGAGAGCTGCTCTGCAACAAATTGGCGGCTGTCGTATATTTGTTTCTTCCAGCGCATATCATGCTGGTATAGATCATATTGGCCTTTCATGACTTCCAGCACCTCACCCGTCTTGCCGCAGATCCGGCTCCATTCCGGCGGAAGCTGGGCAGCGGTGATATCCGGGCACTCCTCTACGGTTGTCATCATATCGGTCATATAGCGGTAGGTCTGATAGAACTTGGCGTCCCAGCAATGCGTACGGCGGATGCAGCCGGAGCAGGCCCCTTCCGTTACGGTATTCATGAAATCCTCCATTTCACGATCCGTTTTGCCGGCTTCCCCGGCACGGGGTATCTGGCCGAAGCTGCTCGACAGCTGCTGGAACACCTGGGAGAACTGGGTTACCCGGTCTGCGGTAATATCTCTTACCCGTCTCGCATATTCATGCTGGGAGCGGCTATGGTCAGGCGTGCCCGGCACATATTTGGCAATGGCAGAAATAATCCCTTTAGGTGTGAGAAGAAACAACACTACTGCTGCGCAGGTCTCCCAGGTAGAGGCCATCACATCACCCGGACCCAGGAAATATACGGATAGAATCGTTGATCCCAGCAGCATTCCGATGGATACCGCGCCTTTGCGCCCGGATTGCATCATTCCCGCCAGCATCCCGGAGAAGGCGAGAAGGCTCATCTGATAGATCGCCCCGATATCGGCCAGACTGAGGATAAGTCCGGTAACTACACCAACGGCTGCGCCAAGCGGGGCACCTCCCGCCAGGGCAAACAGCAGAATCAGAAAGCGGGATAGAATATGCTCCAGTGACAGCCCGTTAACACTCCAGCCGACAAGGCCGGTCATCACCGAGGCAAGCAGAATAATCAGGCAGAGCACTTCCTCATTCCGCAGCGCCCTGCTTTTTTGCTTATACGTAAATATAGGGAGCGCCTGCAGGAATACCAGGGTGAGCACAAATCCGAGCAGGGCATCAAGCGACGCCATCATCAGCGAATACCAGGTAATCGAAGGCCCAATCACGATTTTAAACAGACCCACCATGAACGAAGAGACAAATACCATCAGCGGCGCGTAGGAAACCTCTACTTTCTGAAAGCTCTCCAGCCCTTTATAAATCAGGAAAAAGATAATCAGCTCTGCAGCAACCATCACGGCGCCGGGGAATGGAGTAAAGAGGCTTCCGAGGATAACTGCGGCAGCTACAGGCAAAATGGAGTCTCTGCGCATAAACACAATAACGGCAAAATAAGCGGCGGCAAAAGGGGAAAGCTCGTCCAGAATCATTGCACGGCCCAGCAGAAAGCCCATAAGACTCAGCAGCAGCATCCATTTCTTGACGATAAAAAGCTGGACAACCGGCTGCTTCAGACTCCACGCTTTCGCACGATCAACCCAGCTATCCTTCTGATCTTTGTCATTGCTTCCAGCTCTTGTCCACTCCGGCAAATTCACCACATTGCTTTTACTCATTCCTCTACACCACCCGTTTTAGAATTTATGGTTCCCATTATATAGCGGGGGTCTTAAGAAAGTTTGTCAGAAACGGAGAGCAGTCTGTAAGAAATTTCCGACAAAAAAGCCTGTCCCGACATTCCGTGGAAAAGCTTGCGCATCCCTTGCGGGACAACCGTTCGGCTTGTTTTTCGGAAACCATTTCCACAACAGGGGTGCCCTGCGACAAAGATATTCGTCAGCGATTGCTCTGGAGTTATGTGAGAATGGCAAGGATGCTGTCGGCAATTTGTTACCTAACGACAAAAAAGCCCCACCATGCGGAGCCTTACTTCAAAGCGTACTCCAAAAATATTGCTTGATCCCCCGAACCTGTTCATTCTTGGTTACACAAAAAAACCGCAAAGGGCACTCTGCCCCCGGCGGTTATTAATGGTTTGCAAGGATTTAACTATACGCGCTTGGCTCCACGGCCTCCGCGCTTTCCTTCTGTGTTCTTCTTGATCGAAGATATCCGTTCTTCGCTGTCTTTCAGGAAGCGTGACATTTTATCCTCGAATGAAGGTTTACCGGCTGCAGGCTTGAATGGACGCCCTCCCCGTTCACGATTGTAACCACCGCCGCCTCCACCACTGCCGCCACCGCCGCCGAAACGGTCTCCACCGCTTGGACGTTCAGGTCTTGGAGCTCTGGGGGGACGTACTTCCGATGCCGGCTTATCTACGGCCTGCTTGATGGAAAGTCCGATCTTGCCGTCCTTGTCAACATTAATCACCTTGACGGTTACCACATCGGCAATCTTCAAATGATCGTTAACATCCTTGACGTAATTATCGGCGATTTCCGAGATGTGAACGAGACCTGTGACACCTCCTGACAGATCCACAAATGCTCCGAAATGCGTGATGCCTGTCACCTTGCCCTCTAACTTGGTGCCCACTTCAATTGCCATAGAATAAAATGATCCTCCCTTAAAAATATACAGACGAATATAAAGTCCATCCAGTCTGCGGTGATTTGATTATACAGTAAAGAACAAATCAAGGCAACACAGCGAACGCCCCTTTTGGCCTGCTTTATTCCCCTGATTGCTCTGTACGAATAGGTGTTTCGCCTTGAGGATACATATTGTACCATTTACGCGCCAATTGTCCGATATACTCATCATTATTCAGACGGGACACTTCATATTTCAGCTGGTTAAGGGAGGCGGTCACCGTCTCATTGCTCTTCTGCTTCTTGGCGAGCTGTTCACTCTTATCCGCAATCACCGCACTCTGGGCAAAGAAAATATAACCGGCCCAGCCGAAAAACACTGCGACGACGAGTGTCCATATGAATTTTCTTCTCTTCGCGCCTGCGGCCGAAGCTTTATGATTGTTCCCCTTCTCTTCCGCAGAGAATCTGTTCATGCAGCGTACCTCCAGTTCAAGGTCAGTGTTTCAATTTGGTGTGTATCCATGCCGTGAATTTCATAATCCAGGCACTGTGATAGAGCCGGGAAGCATGTGGAGAAATCCACCTTACAGGAAATACCCAAATTGGCTTCGTTAGACGCAGCAGCAGCTTAAGAATAAATAACAGGATACGGCCCAGCAGCAGCAGGGTGCCCCGCAAGAGGCGCCACAGCCAGCGCAGCGGTACGCCTATCAATACTTCTATAACTCTCCACAAGAGTCTGCACGAATACTGAACCGACTGAATTAACATTACCACAAATCGCCGCACCGTAACACTGAAGATCAAAAAATAGATCCATACGCCTAGGAACAGCCCCACAAAGACATAAAACCTCAATTGTCCCTGATTTCCGGCATAAAGCATGCGAAAGACCAGCAGCGCCGCCCATAGCCAATACAGCAAATCAAGCAGCGCATTCAGCCATTTGGGAAAGCTCAGCTTCAGCGACAGCACCCGGTAGCTGTCATAGGCCAGTCCCATGGCTGTGCCGGCCAGCATCATATAGAACAGGGTTATCCACTGAATCGCGGGATTCATTTAAAAAGCTTGCCGAGTATCCCTTTATTTTTGCCCTGCGCTCCGGGGTCCAAATAAATCAGGGAATGCACGTTGCCCTCCAGAGACAATATGCCATTCTCCAGACTTAAGTTTTTGATATGTAAATGATTCCCGCGGATGGTGAGATGGCCAAGTTCCGTACGAAGCAGAAACTCCTCGCTGTCGAAGCTTTCCACATTCTGCACGCCTGTTAGCTCAAGCTGCTTGCGGCTGTGCATGTGCAGATCGTGCTGTTTTGTGACCTTTGCTGGCTCGATCATAGCATGTACCCCTCCTTCTTGATTCTAATCTATGGAGGAAGGGGACATTATAGAACAGGGATTATATCAAAATAACCCCACAAAGCGGGGCCTTGGCTTCGATGATGACTCAGGTACTTTGCGGGGACCCCAAATCAGCGAGAAAGATAAGGCTAATGTATAGCGTGAAACATATAAATTCTTATCTTTCAAAAAAAGCGCCCGCTCTGCATAAATGCAGAGCTGCGCTTTCTTGGAAATCTTACGAATTCGCTTACCAGTCAAGGCCGCTGCTTTTGGCAACAGGCTCTTCACGGAGCAGTGTATACATGCCGGCGGCCTCGTCCTTGCGGGTCGTCTCGACCAGCTTTTCCACCTTGACCGTTACTAGCTTTTGCCCGAATTGTACGGTAATCTCGTCGCCGATCTTTACCGTGCTGCTCGGCTTCGATTCCCGCCCGTTGATCAGTACCCGGCCTTGCTCGGACACATCCTTGGCCACTGTACGGCGCTTGATCAGACGGGAGACTTTCAGGAATTTGTCGAGACGCATTAATTAACGGCTTCTTTGAGCTTGTTGCCAGCCTTGAAGGCCGGTACAGTCGATTCAGGAATTTCAATCGGTGTGCCCGTTTGCGGGTTGCGGCCGGAGCGGCCGGAACGTTTGCGGGTTTCAAAGGTGCCGAAGCCAATCAGCTGCACTTTATCGCCTTGTGCAAGTGCATCGGTAATTTCGCCGAGGACACCGTTCAATACAGCTTCCACATCTTTTTTTGCCAATCCGCTTTTCTCGGAAATGTTGTTTACCAAATCTGTCTTGTTCATAATTTGAAGTTCCTCCTAGGATACAAAAAATAAATGAAACGCGATTGTGCCGCCATATTCTGCCGCAAATCGTCATTTCGTCTTTAAAGATATTCTTGATGCCAGCCTGAATTCCTGCCACGAAACACCAAATTTTAAAAAAACAGGCCCTCGCCGGAAAAATCCGGGCTTCTAGCACTATAACATTATAAACTACTCTTTGCATTTCAAATCAGAGATTTGCGCGCATTCACAGCATTGCCGCTTCGTGAGGCTGCTATACCTGGACGGCAATCTATTAAAATATTTTTCACTGCAAGCGCAGCTAGCCCTGCAATCCGCAGCGTACCGCATTAGCCTTTACAGCTTCCGTTCCTCTTCTTTGGCCTCCTGCCAGAGTGCTTCCATCTGTTCCAGGCTGCTGTCCTCCACCGTACTTCCCCGGCTGATCAGCTGCTGTTCGATGTAGTGAAACCGGGAAACAAATTTGCGGTTGGTGCGGGTGAGCGCCTCTTCCGGGTCAGCGCCGATAAAACGTGCGGCATTGGTTGCCGCAAACAGCAGATCGCCCAGCTCCAGCATCTGCTCTTCCGCCGGAGCACCGCTCTCAATCGCCTCCTGCAGCTCGTCTGCCTCCTCGCGGATTTTGGCCAGAATATCATGCACATTGTCCCAATCGAAGCCTGCTCTGGAAGCTTTTTTCTGCAGCTTATAGGCTTTCATCAGCGCCGGAAGGTCGCGGGGAACACCGCTAAGGGCAGATTCAGCTTCGGGTTTCAGGCCCTTGCGCCGCTTCTCCTCAGCCTTCATGCCCTCCCAGTTCTTCAGCGCTTCCTCGGCGCTGCCGGCCTCGGTGTCTCCGAATACATGCGGATGGCGGAAGATCAGCTTGTCATTCAGACCTTCAATGACATCATACACATTAAAGGTCCCGAGCTCCTCTTCCATCTGGGCATGCAGCATAATCTGGAGCAGCAGATCGCCCAGTTCCTCCTTCATGTGATCCGGGTCATCCTCGTCAATGGTCTCCAGCACCTCATAGGTTTCCTCAATCAGATTCTTGCGCAGCGATTCATGGGTTTGTTCCCGGTCCCAGGGACAGCCCTCCGGGCTGCGCAGGATATCGACAATCTCATGCAGACGGGCAAAGCTCCGCCTTCTTGCCGTCTCCGCGCGGTTCGCCGGAACATACACAAGCGACAAATTGCCGTAGCCCGCAAGACGGTCCAGCTCGTAGAGAGGCACGCGGTCAATCTGCTCTTCACCTTCCACCCCAAGCGCATGGCCCACAATGACCTCATACTCCGGCGGATACAGCTCCATTAAGCAGAGCTTGGTCTCCGAGGCGGTAAAGCTGTCATACACCTGGCCGATCAGCGTGTGCAGCTCGGGCTGAAGCTGGGAACTGCGGATGCCGGAAGCATCCAGAAGCTGAAAGCCCTCGATCGGATCAAAGCCCAAGCGGACAAAAGCCTCGTCCAGGAAGCTCTCGCCGCCCAGAATGTCCAGCCCGATTCCCGCTTCCGGGCAGCGCCGGCGAAGTAAAGAAACCGCCGATTCGGCCACCATCGGATGTCCTGGAACGGCATAGACAATTTCCGCACCCTCCGGCGCCGAAGCCGCTTCTTCGATCAATTTCGCCGTAATCGCCTCATATACCTCAGGAAAAGAGGACAGTGATTCATATAGGCCGTCAAAGGATTGTGAAGCAATCTCAAGCTCCGTTAGAGCCGCCATAACAGGATGCCCTGCGGTCCGCACGTAGACGGCGGATGCCGCCTTCAGCTTCTTGATAATACCCAGCGTCAGCCTGTCCGGGTTCCCGGAGCCAAGCCCAACCACTGTAAGTGTTGCACTCATGCCATCTTCTCCTTCCAGGCGGCCGCCATCTCAGCGGTTGACCGCTCTATGTACTGCTGGTATTGCTGTACGTGATAGGCAAAGCTGAGCCGAATGAAGCTGGCTGCAGCCGGGAGATTTCCGGAATATCATCTCCGCAGGCCAATTGCGGCCATACCGGTAGGGGCCGCCAGACTTCAGGGAAGCAGGCGCAGCTTCTTCAGCGTGTCCGCCAGCCTCGGGCCAAAGCCCGGAAGCTGGCGCAGCTCGCTCTCGCTGAGCAGCCGCAGGGCGACCGCGCCGATGGCGAAGACGGCGCAGCCTGCGAGCACGCCGAGCAGGCTCTGCCCCAGGGCCGCGGTGCGGCTGCCGCCAAGGCCCGCGGCAGCGGCCGCAGCGCCCCCAGCGCAGCTCGCGGCGGCGGCGGCCAGGGACAGGCCCGCAAGCAGCAGCGCGGGCCGCAGCAGGCCATCTGCGGGGCGCAGCCGCAGATGGCCCTGGCGGTGCAGCAGCAGCACGTTCAGCGCTGCTGCGAACCCGTGCGCGGCCACGCTGGCGACGGCCGCTCCGGTAATGCCCTGCTGCGGTACGAGCAGCAGGATCAGGGCCGCCTTGAGCAGCGCGGCGGCCAGGAGGTGCAGCGCCGGCGCACGCACGGCGCCGAGGCCCTGCAGCAGCGCGGACGAGATGATGCTGACCGCACCGAAGGCGGCGGTGAAGGCCAGCCACGCCATCGTGCCGCTGCCGGAAGCGTCGCCGTAGAGAGCGGCATTGATCGGCTCCGCAAGCACGGCCAGGCCTGCGGAGGCGGCCAGGCCCAGCAGCCAGAACCAGCGCAGCGACAAGCTGACGCGGGTCTGGATAAGTCCGGGATCGCCCCGGTACTTGGCCTCGGCCAATGCCGGGATGAAGACAACCGACAGCGAGGTTGCGAGCATCGTAACGATCTGCACCAGCGGCAGGCCGCGGTTGTAGATCCCGAACTGCGCCATCGCTGCCGCTTCACTCCCGCCTGAGGACAGCAGGCGGGGTACGGTGAACACGTCCACCAGCCCGATAAGCGGCACGGCCAGTGCCCCCAGCATAACCGGAAGCCCGTAAGCCAGCAGCTTCCGGATTCGAGCGCTTGCCTTCCGGCGGGCTGGAATTGTCTCCCTCTCCCATGCTGCAGGAGCAGCCGCCTCGGACGCAGCGGCAAGCTCCGGCTCCGCCTGACGGCGGCGGTGCCGCCGCAGATACAGCAGCATTACAAGCAGCCCTGCCGCCCCGCCGCCGGCTGAGCCCAGCAGCGCCCCGGCGGCTATGCCTGAAGCATCTGCGCGGATAGAAGTCAGGTACAGCAGCAGCGCAATCATGACAGCTACGCGCACCGACTGTTCAACCACCTGCGACACAGCCGTAGGCACCATATTGTGCAGACCCTGAAAATAACCGCGCAGCGCAGCCATGAGCGGAACAACCGCCAGCCCCCAGGCACTGCTGCGGAGCGCAGGGGTAATATGCGAATTGCCGACCCATACGGAGATCAACGGGGCGCCCGCATAGACTAGAACTCCGATTACAATACCGCTGGCACCGGTAAGAATGGAAGAGAGCAGCAGTACACGGTGCCCTTCCTGCTCTTCCCTTCCTGCCGAAGCCTCCGCCACGAATTTCGAAACAGCGGACGGGAGACCCAGCATCGCCACGGTTACAAGCATTGTATACAAAGGATACACGGTGTTATAAATGCCAAATACGGCATCCCCGCCCAGATTCTGCAGCGGAATTTTCTGCAGGGTGCCAATCAGCTTGGAGAGGATGGCCGCCGCACTAAGAATGAACGCCCCTTGCAGCAGCTTGGAGCCTTGCGACTTAAGGTTCATAAATATACCTGCTTCTACAGCCATAACTGCTAGGATGGGATGAATTTCTATATTATAGCTCATCTGGGGGCGGACGACAAAAGCCCCGCCGTTCCCTTTGTATATCATACCAAAAGGAAGGCGGGGCCCATAGTGCCAAAGCGGTTACTGCTCCATTTGCTTGCCCAGGAAGGCGGCGGCCGTTTCGGCCATCTTCACTTCCATCTGGGCCATTTTTACCGTATCATCCTTATTCAGCAATACTACACAGCCAATGGGGTCCCCACTCGAAATAATGGGTGCGGCCACATAGGAGGATAAGGCTTCCGGATGATCTTTGCCAATGTCATAGCTGCCTGCGTTCGTTTCAAGCACTGTCTTGCGGCTCTCCATCACTTTCTCAAGCAGCACGCCTACCTGTTTCTCCAAATAATCCTTTTTGGAGCCGCCGGCCAGAGCGATGAAGGTATCCCGGTCGGTGATCATGGTAATATGCCCTGTTCCTTCATAGAGCGACTCTGCATATTCTTTGGCAAAATCGCCCAGTTCGCCAATCGGAGAGTACTTCTTCAGAATGACTTCGCCATCACGGTCTACGAAGATTTCCAGTGGGTCACCTTCACGGATACGCAGAGTGCGTCTGATTTCTTTGGGGATAACAACCCGTCCCAGGTCGTCAATACGGCGTACAATTCCAGTAGCTTTCATTTCACATGTTGCCCCGCTTTCTTAAGAAGTATGGTCCAACTACTGTCCATTATGGGAATGGATAAACCCAGTGATTTATCGTAATATCTGACCATAGTATTCATCTCTTCCCAGTTCCTTATACATCCTCCGGCATGTATAAAAAAGTTCAGCCAAATGCAACGGCATCATTCCAGTATTGTTCATAATTTCTCAATATTATACACTCACAATTAAACAGCGGCGGGGGCGATTAATCGATCATTACAGTCCAACTTAAACAGCCCCGCCGCTTACAGCAGGGGGCTGTCCATCTGTAGACAAATTATTATTATTGGGCGGCTTCGGTAGCGGCCGGAGCTTCGGCGCTTGCGCTTGGTGCAGCCGTAGGCTCGGTTCCCCCATCCGCTCCTCCCGATTCATCGGCAGCTTCAGAGCTTTTTGGCAGATTAATCTTGACTTCAAGGGAATCCAGATCATTTTCCAGGAAGGATTCCAGCGCTTGGGATGCAAGCGAGCCCTTGATGGTTTCCGTCTGCTCGTCGGTCAGCTTGTCGAAGGTGGTTTCTGTACGGGATTCCACTTCCATCACATGATAGCCGTAAGTGGTCTTGACCGGATCGCTGATCGTGTTCAGCGGCAGGGTCTGGGCGGCTTGCTTGAATTCCTCCACATAGCTGCCGAGAGCCTGATCCTTGATCTCGCCTCCGCTGTCCTTGGACCCCGTATCGTCGGAGTATTCTTTGGCGGTGGCCGCAAAGTCCGCTCCTCCGTCCAGCTTGGACTTAACTTCATTGGCCAGCTTCAGCGCATCTTCATCGGTGCGCTCCTTGCCTTCAGCGTCTGTCAGGCCGATCAGCACATGGCGGAGCGTCGCTACCGTAAAGTCCCCTTTGGTCTTTTCGAATTCAGCTTTCACTTGGTCGTCGGTTACTTTGAGCAGCATGTCCTGATACACGGTAAGCACACGCACCATGTAGGAGCGGATATCGTCTTCCGTCAGATTGGCTTCCTTCAGCGTACTCTCATAGGTATCGCCGAGACCTGTCTTGATGGCGTTCACTTGAACATCCGCTTCCTTCTCCGCTTCCTTCTTTGCAGCGTCCGTAGCCTTGTCGGACAGGTACTCAAATGCGACCTCCTGCTTCAAAATCGACTCCTTGAAGGCATCGATTTCCAAGTATGCGGCCTGCTGAGGCGACAGGAGCTTCATAACGCGTGTATCCAGATCAAATTCCTTTTCGGTAATGGTTCCACCCTTGTAAGTGGCTACTGCCGTGCTGTTATCTTCGGCGGCATTGCTGTCATTATTGCTGCTGCAGGCCGCCAGCATGGAGAAGGAAACTGCCGCTGCCAGTGAAACCAGCAGCACTTTCCAGGATTTTGTTTTATTTGATGACATTGTGAAGTTCTCCCTTCAATTTTAAAGACTGTTTGGCCGCCGCCAGAAACTGTTCCAGCAGATCAAGCAGCTCCTTGTCGCCAAGATCCTTGGCTTTCACGCGGATGGCGGCTTTGGCGTCTCTATCAAATTGTACACGTCTTTCAAAGACATTTCCAACCTTGGCGAGCTTTGCCGTGTCAAAAGCACCGGTGCTGCCCTCATGGAAATTCAGCGATACCTCATCGCCCCGCCGGACCATCGATTCCATGCCGTAGAGCTTGCCGTACACCTTCAAGCGGGCGACGGACAACAGGTTGACAACCGATTCAGGCAGCTCCCCGAAGCGGTCCAGCAGCTCGTCTTCCAGCTCGGCGGCATCCTCAAGCGAAGACACGGCGGCAACCTTTTTATAAATTTCAATTTTTTGAATGCTGTCGTAAATGTACTCGGACGGCAGATAAGCGTCAATCGACAAGTCAATCACCGTATTGCCTTGCTTGAGCGAGGTATCCTCCTCACCAAGCACGCTGACCTTGCGCTTGCGGATCTCTTCCGCTAGCATCTGCGAGTACAGATCAAACCCGACAGAAGCAATAAACCCATGCTGTTCGGCGCCAAGCAAATTGCCCGCTCCGCGGATAGAGAGGTCGCGCATGGCAATTTTGAAGCCGGAACCCAGCTCTGTGAATTCCTTGATCGACTGCAGCCGCTTCTCGGCTACCTCTGTGAGCACCTTGTCACGCTGGTACGTGAAGTAGGCATAGGCAATCCGGTTGGAGCGGCCTACGCGTCCACGCAGCTGATACAGCTGGGACAGCCCCATTTTATCGGCATCATGCACAATCAGCGTATTGACGTTCGGAATGTCTACCCCAGTCTCAATAATGCTGGTGCTGACCAGCACGTCGTACTCCCCATCCAGGAAATCAAGAATAGTCTTCTCCAGCTCTGACTCCGACATTTGGCCATGGCCAATGCCGACACGGGCCTCGGGAACAAGCATGGAGATTTGGGCAGCCATTTCCTGGATGCCCTGAACGCGGTTGTAGAGATAATAGACCTGGCCGCCCCTGGCCAGCTCACGTTCCACAGCCTCACGGGTAAGCGTCTGGCTGTGCTCCACCACGTACGTCTGCACGGGAAAGCGGTTCTCCGGCGGGGTCTCAATAACTGACAAATCGCGCACACCAAGCATGGACATATGCAGCGTACGGGGGATAGGTGTCGCCGTAAGCGTCAGCACATCGACGTTGGTCTTCAATTTTTTGAGCTTCTCCTTATGCGTTACACCGAAACGCTGCTCTTCATCCACAATCAGTAAACCGAGATCCTTAAAGACCAGATCCTGGGACAGCAGCCGATGCGTGCCGATAACCACATCCACCGTTCCCTGGCGCACGCCCTTGATCGTCTCATTCTGTTCCTTGCGGCTGCGGAAACGGCTCAGCACCTGAATATTAATCGGATAGTTGGCAAAGCGTTCGCGGAAGGTCTCATAGTGCTGCTGGGCCAGAATCGTCGTTGGCACCAGCACCGCAACCTGCTTGCCTTCAATCGCTGATTTAAACGCGGCGCGGATGGCCACCTCGGTCTTGCCGTAGCCTACATCACCGCACAGCAGCCGGTCCATCGGCCGGTTCTGCTCCATGTCCTTTTTGATTTCCTCAATCGCCCGCAGCTGATCACGCGTTTCCTCATATGGAAACATTTCTTCGAATTCACGCTGCTCCTGGGTATCCTTCTCAAACCCGTAGCCCAGTGCGCTTTGGCGCTCGGCATAGAGCTTGATCAGATCGTCGGCAATATCCTGAACCGAGGAACGCACCTTGCTCGTGACCCTGGTCCATTCGTTGCCGCCCAGTTTATATACCTTCGGCTCCTTGTCTTCCGAACCGACATATTTCTGAATGAGGTCAATTTGTTCAATCGGTACGGAGAGCTTATCTCCCCCGGCGTACATAATATGCATATAATCACGGTGAATGCCGCTGACCTCCAGCGTCCCGATCCCCATATACTTGCCGATCCCGTGATTCTGGTGAACGACATAATCGCCAATTTTCAGCTCCGTGTAGCTCTTGATCCGTTCAGCATTGTCGATGCCCTTGGACACCTTGCGTGCCTTACGCTGCTTCTGTGAGAACATCTCGCCTTCAGTAACCACTGCAAGATGGATTGAGGGCAGCTCGAAACCGGAGCCGAGGTTCCCTTGCAGGAGGGTTGGCTCCTCAATGCCGTAATCGTACAGCACCCTGCGGATCCGCTCCATCCGCTCTTCCCCGCCGGCCAGCATAATGACCTTCACGCCAGATTTGTGCCAGCGCTCCATCTCCGACTTCAGCACATTCATCTGGCCATGAAAGTCCTGCATGCCGCGGCTGATGAAGCCCAGAATATTCTGGGGCTGGATATGCGGAACCTGGCGCAGGAAGATCGACATGAACAGGCTTTGGAACGGCCGCTGATACATCACAACATCACTCTCAACAGAAAGCTGAAGATCAGGCAGCGTCTTTCCGTTCTGCAGCAGATGCAGATTCCATTCCGATTCATCCCGTTCCAGCTGCTTCGCCGTTTCCAGCAATCTGGAAGGTTCATCCAGGATCAGAACAGTGTCCTGCTCCATATAGTCGTACAAATGGGAGCGTTCAGGATATAAGAGACTGATATATTTATAGATTTCCGGAAAATACGTGCCTTCGCGGAGCATTTCCAGCTCCCGGCCCATTTCCTCGCGCAAGCGCAGCTTGGCCTGGCGGTCAGTCATCTTCTCGAGCTGCCGTTCCAGCATCGCCGCCGCTTCTGTAGAGGCCGCATCCTGCCGGGCCCCATCGGCAATGATTTCTTTGGCAGGGGTAATCTTCACACTGCGCACCTTGTCGATCGAACGCTGGTCCTGCGGGTCAAAGGTGCGGATCGAGTCAACCTCATCATCAAACAGCTCCACCCTGTAAGCCAGAGGAGAGGTCATGGGATAGAAATCAATAATGCCGCCCCTCACGCTGAGCTCGCCGCGGTTCTCTACCCGCTCAACCCGTTCATAACCCATCTCAATCATAGACATGAGGAATTCATCAAGCACCAGAGTTCCATCCTGGGAAATCGTCAGCTCTGCAGCAGCCATCACATGAGGCGAGGGAAGCAAGCGGCGGACACCGGAATAGGGTACAACGACAATTCCACGGAACCCCTGAGCGCATTTCGTCAGCACGTCAATCCGCTGGGCAAGTGTCTCTGGGCTGGAGACTGCCGCCTCGGCAGCAACAAGCTCATTGGCAGGGTAGAGCAGCACGCGATCCGGAGAAAGCGCTTCCTGCAAATCTTCAGCCATCTTCTGGGCCGAGAACATATTGTGAGTGACTACAAGCAGCGGACGCTCGGTCTCTTCATGGAGCGCCGCAAGCATGACTTGTCTGGCTGAACCGGATAAACCCGATATGAGCTGCTCCTTCATGCCTGCCGCAACACCACGGGCAACGGATTGAAAATCGGGATCTTTGGAAAAAGCTTCTATAAGACCTTGTAACAACAGGCGCACCTCTCTTACTAAACAGGCTGGCACGCCCCGAAGGGCGAAGCCACCTATTATAAATTGGAATCGAAAACAAGCCTTAGCGGTGAGGCCAAGGCTTGCGGATGACGATAGAGACAGCCGCTTCCAGTTTATTGAAGCGGACTGGCCAGCAGACTGAGCTCGGGGTTATTATCCAAGGCTTCCTTGCAGTAACCGCAAGTCACCTTTACCGTAATCTCGCCTTCTGAATCATACGCTATGATATCTCTGCGCTCCGCAGGGGTCAAGGAATGAAGGCCCAACTGCATTTCTGTAATATCACTTCTATCAATGCTTCCCAGAAATGTCCGGCAGTGCCTGCATACATAGTTTATTGCCATCTATATGCCTCCTGAAGGTAGTATATACCTTCAGTATGCCCCGCCTGAATTGGCTTTAGCCTAAAGGGAAATCAACATCACTTGAGAATCAGCCATTGAATTTGGCCATGGTCTGCTCAAATGTATGCTTCAAGCTGAACTCCAGAGCCTCACAGGTATCCCGGATCATCGTTCCCAGCTTGTCTCCATCCTTTTTAGGAAAGGCGGAGAGCACATAATCAACGATGGCAAAACCGGGCTCAGGCCGGGATATCCCCATCCGCACACGGTTGAAGCTTTGGGTGCCCGTATGCTGTATGATGGATTTAATACCGTTATGCCCGCCGGCGCTTCCCTGGTAGCGCAGCCGGACTTTGCCGATTTCCGTGTCCAAGTCATCATATACCACAATCATATCTTCAAGCTGTACTTTGTAATAATCCATATAGGCACGGACGGCTTCCCCGGAAAGATTCATAAAAGTCATCGGTTTGAGCAAGACAGCTTTGACCCCGTCTATCACGCCCTCACCGATAACGGATTTGCATTTGTTCTGATTAAAGACTATACCGTGCCTGGCCGCCAACTCGTCCAAAGCCATAAAGCCGACATTATGTCTCGTTTTGGCGTACTGCGGTCCGGGATTCCCGAGTCCAACAATCCATTTCATGATGAGGCTATCCTTTCCTTCATGGCGCTCCTCGGCAGAGGCGTTCCGTTTTTGGTACAATAAGTGTATATTCCGAAGACAGGTGATGAAACATGCTACATCAGGGCGAAATCTTAACGCTGCAGCGCCATTTTCAGTACCACATCCAATATGCTGTGCCTGTTGAGGTCTATAGAGGCAACGTGCACGTTGACATCGGTATGGTGACCGCTGTGGATGAAGGCTTTGTTGAGCTGCAGGGAACGCTCTATAACCGCAGCCTGTTCACCTTCATCTCGCGACCAGGGTACTAAAGCGGCTTTCGCATTACGCCGACAAGGGTTACATCTTCCGCTTGCGGAGGTGTAACCCTTTTTCTAATATAAGGAGTTATAGGTTCCACTTCATGAATCATCCTTATATTTCTCGCTGAAACAGAAGCCGCCTCCTGCAGAGAGCGGCGAAGCCGTTTCGTGCTTGATATCCGGGCGGTCTATTCGATTTCGAACAATTTGCTGATCGACAGCTCTTCATGAACGCGGATAATCGCCTCGCCCATCAGTGGAGCTACGGATAGGACCTTCAGCTTGGAGGTCGGGTTGCTGCTGCGGATTGGAATGGTATCCGTCACGATAATTTCTTTGATTGGAGAGCTTTCCAAACGTTCATGTGCAGGGCCTGACAATACCGGATGGGTACAGCAAGCATACACTTCCTTCACGCCGCCTTCCATCAGTGCATTGGCTCCCAGGACAATGGTTCCGGCTGTGTCGATAATATCATCGATCAGAATCGCCGTTTTGCCCTCGATATTACCGATGATGTTCATGACCTCACTGACATTCGGCTCCGGACGGCGCTTGTCGATAATGGCCAGCGGCGCGTTGAGGAAATCGGCAAGCTTTCTTGCCCGCACAACACCGCCATGGTCAGGTGACACAACAACCGGGTTCTGAATCTGCTTGGAGCGGAAGTATTGGGCCAGAATCGGAACACCCAGCAGATGATCCACCGGAATGTCGAAGAAGCCTTGAATCTGCATCGCGTGAAGGTCCATGGTAATGACGCGGTGTGCCCCTGCTTTTTCAATCAGGTTCGCTACCAGCTTGGCCGTAATTGGATCGCGGGAACGGGCCTTACGGTCTTGACGCGCATATCCATAGTAAGGAATAACCACATTGATGCTCTTCGCGGAGGCGCGTTTGAGCGCGTCTACCATAACCAGAAGCTCCATCAGATTATCGTTAACCGGACCACAGGTGGACTGTACAATATATACGTGACAGCCGCGAACGCTCTCAGACAGCTTGACCTGAATCTCCCCGTCACTGAAGCTTGTCGTATGGGATTCACCCATTGGAATACCGATATAATCGGCAATTTGACTGGCCAGCTTAGGATTGGAATTGCAGGTAAAAATCTTTAGTTTGGAATCGCAATAAGTCATAAAATAAAACCCTCCGTGACGGAATTTAACTTCCAAGTGGCGCCGGCGCGGATTTGCGGGTCCGTCCGGCGCTTTGGCTCCTGGCGCTCTACGATGGACTCGACTGGTCTTTCTTTGCTTTGGCCCGGGAGCGGATCTTCTCGGCATAGCCCGGCTTGTTCTCCTGCCTTGATCTGGCAATAGCCAGATCATTCTCCGATACCGAACGTGTAATAGTCGATCCGGCAACGACAAACGCACCCTTGCCCACTGTTACAGGAGCCACAAGGTTCACATTGCTTCCGATAAAGGCATTATCGCCAATTTCGGTTCGTGATTTATTATAACCGTCATAATTAACGGTAATTGCCCCGCAGCCCACATTTACGTTCTTGCCGACAGCTGCATCGCCGATATAGCTTAAATGGGATACCTTGGAGCCGTCCCCGATGCTGGCATTCTTAACTTCCACGAAATCGCCGATTTTGACCTCTTCGCCAAGCACTGCACCTGGACGTAAATAGGCAAAAGGCCCGACGGAGGCTCGTGCGCCGACTTGAGCCTGATTCAGCACGGAATGCTTGACTTCTGCACCGTTCATGATCACGCAGTCTTTAATCTCACTGGAAGGTCCAATCACACAATCTTCCCCAATTGCCGTCTTTCCCTTCAGGATGGTACCCGGATAGAGGGTGGTATCCGATCCTATCGTCACACCGGCAGCAATATAGGTTGAAGCAGGATCAATAATGGTTACACCATTCAGCATATGCCGGCGGTTGATGCGCTGGCGCATCAGGCTCTCCGCTTCCGACAAGGCCAAACGGTCATTAACGCCAATAGACTCCGCAGCATCATGAGCCTGATATCCCAAAACGATATCCCCCTGTGCCCGGAGTATGCCGATAACATCGGTCAAATAATATTCCTGCTGGTTGTTGCTGTTCGTGACCTTCTCCAGGGCTGCAAACAGCTTAGCATTATCAAAACAATAAGTCCCCGTGTTGATCTCGTCCACAGCAGCTTCCTCAGAAGTGCAATCCTTCTGTTCCACAATCTTCAGCACGCCGCCGTCTTCACCGCGAATAATTCTTCCGTAGCCTGCAGGCTGCTCCATGACGGCTGTAAGGACGGTTGCAGCCGCGCTCTGGCCTTCATGCAGGGCCATAAGCCCCTCCAGCGTTTCCGCTGTTATGAGCGGTGTATCCCCGCAGATCACAACCGTTGTGCCTGCTTCGCCGCCGAGAAGATCTTTAGCCTGCTTCACTGCATGGCCTGTACCCAGCTGCGTTTCCTGAAGCACATATTCCGCATCCTGGCCCACATAGGCTTTAACTTCCTCTGCGCCGTGTCCGACAACTACAACGGTGCGCTGGCATCCGGTCGCTTTTACTGTATCAAGTACATGCCCAACCATCGGTTTGCCGCAGACGGGGTGCAGCACTTTATATAATTTAGATTTCATGCGCTTGCCTTGACCTGCAGCAAGTACAACAGCCATCCTTTTCAAGAATGCCAACCTCCTACTTCTTTAGCTCACTACTGAATATATCTCATTCCGGGCAAAAAGAAAAGAGAACCATGAAGGCATGGTTCCCTTTTCTTCGAACCCCAATAAAAAACGGCATGGCCTTGAACCACCCAAGAGGGCAGCCGTCCTTCAGAGTTAAGCGCGTACAGCTTACGCTCCCTCCTCAATGACCTCTTCTTCTTCAGTAGCGGCGCGATCATACTCGGCCAGAACCGCAGATTGAATCTTCTCGCGTGTTCCCGAAGAAATCGGGTGTGCGATATCGCGGAATTCCCCATCCGGTGTACGCTTGCTGGGCATCGCAACAAACATCCCGTTATTACCATCGATGACGCGTATGTCATGAACAACAAACTCGTTATCGATTGTAATGGATGCGATTGCTTTCATTCTCCCCTCAGAGTTGACACGGCGGAGTCTGACATCCGTAATTTGCATGTGTGTGTTCACCACCTTTTTCCATCAGAGACTTGGTGTATAATTCCACACAGCAAAGCGAATTCCTTCTTTTTGATTCCATAAAATGCCTGATTAAGCAGATTATTTTTGTCATTCCATCGTTTTCGACACATTTCGTGCAGTTCTCTGTGTTTTCCTCACCGATTCGACATTTTACCCAGTATTGTGGATGTGGGATTATCCAAGCCTTAAAGAGGAGAAATAATTCCCCGGATGTGCGGATATGCGCCGCCCCTTGGAATCAACTTCGCTTAACTTCACCAGCGACACATAGTCATGCAGCAGGCGCTCTTCCGTCTCGACCGCACCCGATTCAACCAGTACACCTACACCGGCGACCTCGGCATTGAACTCTCCCAGCAGATCAACCATGCCGCGCACGGTTCCCCCTGCCTTCATGAAATCATCTACAATCAGCACCCGGGATTTCTCCCGCAGGGCCCGTCTGGACAACGACATCGTATGTATGCTCTTATGTGATCCCGAGACATAGTTGATGCTTACAGCGGAGCCCTCCGTCACCTGATGGTCGCGCCGAACCAGTACTACCGGCAGCCCAAGCTGCGCAGCCGTGGCATAAGCCAGCGGAATGCCCTTGGTCTCCACGGTCATTACCACATCAATCTCCACACCGTAGAAGGCTGTAGCGATGATCTTGCCGGCCTGCTCCATCAGTGAAGGGAGCCCAAGGAGATCAGACATATACAGATAGCCGCCGGGCAGTATCCGGTCGCTTTGCTCCAGTTGGCCGCACAGGCCTTCTACGAAGGCAAGCGCCATGTCTGTAGGAATCCGCGGAATATAGCGCACACCCCCGGCCGCACCGGCCAGTGTCTGCAGCTCGCCCATGCCTTCGCCTTCAAATACCTCTTTTATAATAGCCAAATCTTCACTGATGGATGACTTTGCTGCCCCGTATCGGTCTGCAAATGTAGACAGCGGCAGGAGATCATGCGGTTTCTCAAGCAAAAATTGGGTCATGTCTACCAAACGTTGGCTTCTTTTAAGTTTCTTCACGGAATGCTCCTCGCCAAAACCGAATATTATTAAAAATAATATCACTTTTGTACGGATTTATACAAGCATGGCGATCCCTTCGATCACCTTCAAATAGCATTTATCTAGTTCAGCGAACGCACGGCGTATACTTCCTTGCAGAATCCGCGCAGCCCGTTATATATTCTGGCTACCTTGGATTGCTTCGACACCAGGCCGAACACCGTCGGCCCGCTGCCGGACATAAGTACGCCATCGGCGCCGAGCTTCACCATAGCTTCCTTCAGCTGCTGCACCTCCGGGTGCAGCTTCAGCGTGACATCCTCCAGCACGTTGCCCAGCCCCGCGCAGACGGCGGCGAAGTCGCCGGCGGCGATAGCCTCCTGCATCCGGGAGGCTGATGGATGCACGGCGATGCTGCCCGCGCGCACGCGTCCATACACCTCCGCCGTCGAGACATTGATCGGCGGCTTGGCCAGGACGACCCAGCACTGCGGCGGACTCTGGATTGGAGTCAGCTGCTCGCCTCTGCCCGTGGCCAGGGCAGTGCCGCCTGTGACGCAGAACGGGACGTCCGAGCCCAGCTCGGCGCCCAGTTCCTGCAGCTCCTGCGCCGGAATGCCAAGGCGCCAGAGCCGGTTCAGGCCGCGCAGTGTAGCTGCGGCATCACTGCTGCCGCCGGCTAAGCCGGCAGCAACCGGAATTCTTTTGTCCAGATGAATATGTACGCCGCTCCTCACATTATAACGGTCTTTAATAAGCCTGGCAGCCTGAAAAGCCAGATTTTTCTCGTCCAGCGGAATATACCCGGCCTGGCTTGAGATGATAATCGAATCCCGCTTCAGCTCGGACAGCTCCAGACGGTCCGCCAAATCAACCATGGTCATTATCATTTCCACTTCATGAAAGCCATCCGCGCGCTTGCGCAGTACATCCAGCATCAGATTGATTTTGGCCGGCGCTTTTTCATACATTTTCAAGGCGTTCACCCACCCTCAGCTTTTCCCGTAAAAACAACTTAACATATTATATGAGAAACTTGTAACGAAGTCCATTAACAAAAGTTCAGCGCAGGCCGAAAAGGGCGCCGCCTTCATGGCAGCACCCGCTCAAGCCCTCTGATTGTGTGATCCTAATTACGATTTCTTCGCTGCCTGTTCCGCGAGCTGAATCGCTCTTTTTACCATATTTCCGGCATCCTGTGCCCTGATCCCGCCCCATCCGTCGCGTTCTACCGTCTCATAAAAACCCAGTTCCTTGGCCAGCTCCGTCTTCAATTCCTCTGACATCATGCCCCGTTTTCTGCGGCTCATTAAGCAATTCCTCCTTGAGAATAGTGGATGAAGAGATTGTTGCTGCTTTAGTATGCTGCCAATAAGGAATAGCCATTCAGCCAATGACAAGTGGAAACGGCTTCGCCGTCCTTATAAGGACGGTATCCGTTTCAGCGAGAAAGATAAGGCTAATGTATAGCGCGAAACATATAAGTTCTTATCTTTTAACAAAAAACAGCCTCCCTTAAGGGAGACTGTTCATAAACCATTAAGCCTTAATATACATAATCCGCATCTGCCCATCATCTTCACAAACTGTGATTTCCACAGATTCAGTAAGTATATCGGCATAGCTGTAGGAGACTCGCTTGAAGGTTTGCTGCTCCTGATCGAGTTTGACAATAAATACAGAAGGGTACGTTTCTTCCAGGACACCGGTGCGTTCAACGGTTTTACGACGGCCACCGTTTGCACGCAACGTGATCTTATGACCGACGTGAGCTTCGAGACTGCGTTTAATTTCCAACAGCGCATTATTAGCCATTGCCTGACGACCACCTCTTTCCTTGTCCATTATACAACTTTCCACACACATTGTCAAATCAAATAAATAATTATAGATGATGATAAAAACGTTGTCAACGGATTTTTTTTAACGGGAAGAGATGCCGCCTTTGATTCCTTGTTAGCGGCAATACCCCGTTTGACTAAGCATGAGGGCAGGAAGCCTCTCCAGACAGAAACGGCTATGCCCTCCTTTTGAGGGAAGCATTGTTCAGCCAGAAATAAAAGGAGCGTCTGGCGTAAAACACCAACTCCTTTATAATTCAGCAAAAAAGCCCCACAAAAGCGGGACTTTTCTTAGATGTTCTATCCGCAGGATTGACAGCTACATTATCACGGAGGGTGCTACCTTCAGGGTAGACAGATTCTGCAGGCGGGGCATACCGATGCGGAAGCTGCCGCGGGTCTCGATTCCGCCCAGCCCCTGGCTGCCGCTGATGGTATTGTTCAGCACATCCCCCAGATTGACGGATTCCCGGATGGAGGTAAAAGATGCCTTTGCCGCTATATATACCGGGTCCAGCGCATGAATCAATATTCTTCCGGGCGAGCTGGCGAAGTTGGCTCCCGCTCCCAGCAGTGCTTCGAAATGCGACTGGCAGGCTCCCGCCACAATAGTCAGCGTATCAAAATTCCGCTCATATTCCCGGGCGACCTGGATCGCTGCGACGAAGTTCTGCGAATTTTTATAGCTGTTCAGGCTGTAGAGATCATAAGTATGCTGCTGCTTGAGCACTCCATCGTGTCCGGTAATGACTACAATATCCGGACGCACACGCGGCAGCAGGCGGTATAGCGTTTCGGCCATCTTCGACTCATGGATATGATGCCCCTCGGCGGGTATCCGCAGCTGCTCGTATAGGCTGAGGCTCTTCTTCAGGTATAGCGCATCGCCATCCAGATGCAGCACTTTACCCGGCACTTCAAAGTAGGCCGCCTCCTTGGGAGACTGGGGCCATACCCCGGAGACACTCTCCCCGCTGCGCTGGCTCTGCTCCTGCCGGTCTTTGCGCAGCCGGGTTAAGGATTCCGTGGCTTTAATCTGCGCCTGCTGCCCCCGCTCGGTAATGCGGGTGGGAGGCACCTGTACCAAGTCGTCCAGCGGGGCATCCGCCAGCAGACGGAATTCTGTGCCCTTGATTACGGCCCCGTTCTGCACTATATTCTCCACCCGGAATGTCACATCGCCACCGTAAGATTTACGAACGACCAAGTCTCCTAAATTCATTTCAAACACCACCTCTACCCCATCGTATGGGCAAAGGCCCCGGTTGGTTCATAATCGGCGGTGTTTTTGCCTAAACGATTCCGGCAGCAAGCAGCACCGCGCTAAGCCGGGCATACTCTTCAAGGCTCAGCGTTTCTCCGCGGCGGCTCGGCTCGATCGCCGCCTCAGCCAGCAGAGACTCCAGGCGCTCCCGTCCCTCTTCCGGAAAGAAGCGGGCTTTGAGATTATTGGCAATGGTCTTGCGCCGCTGGGTAAAGGATGCCTGTACAACTTCGAAGAAATGCTTCTCATCGGCAACCTCTACCGGCGGGCGCTCCCTCACCTTGAGCCGGATAACGGCCGACTCCACGTTCGGCTGTGGAATGAAGACCGTACGCGGAACGATGCAGACCAATTCCGGCTCGCTATAATACTGGACTGCAATGCTCAGACTTCCGTATTCCTTGCCTCCCGGTGAAGCCGCCATGCGCTCGGCAACCTCCTTCTGGATCATCACTACAATGTTGTCTAGCGGCAGCTTCTCCTCCAGCAGCTTCATGAGTATCGGCGTTGTCACATAATACGGCAGATTGGCAACTACACTTACTTTCTCGACAGCAGCAAAATCCTCGGCAAAGAGCTCCTGCAAATTCACCTTCAGCACATCATCGTTGCGGATCTTCACATGCGGATAGGAAGCCAGTACATCCCGCAGAATCGGAATCAGGCGCCGGTCAATCTCAACTGCCGTTACCGCTCCGGCTGCGATAGCCAGTCTTTCTGTCAATGCGCCAATGCCTGGTCCAATCTCCAATGCGCCGCCTGACTGATCCAGACCTGCTGCGTCCACAATTTTGTCCAAAATATTCTGGTCGATCAGGAAATTCTGGCCCAGGCTCTTCTTGAATGAGAAGCCGTACCGCTGAATGATTTCCTTGGTGCGTACCGGGGATGAAATATTGTTGTTGCCGCTCATGAAGTAATGCCTCCCTGATCAATTTGCACGAGGGCATTCGAAAATTCCTCCCGTGTAATGCCAAACATCGCCAGCCGCTTGTACAGCTGCTTGCCGTTGCAGTAACCGATTCCGAGCAGATTGCCCAGCGCCATTCTCCGCTCCGCCGCCCGGGGATGAACCATCATCCCTGCCGCCATCAAATCCTGCATTCCAATCAGGGCCGGAGCCCCCTCAAAAGAGGTGTGCACATGTTCAAGCGCATGACGGATTGCTTCCGGGGAGGCATTTTCCACTCCAATATCGCCTTTGCGGGTAGCATCCTTTTCGGGAATGAAGGCATGCTTGCAGCCCGGCACCTTCGATGAGACGATCTTACGGATCCGTTCACCGGCGTGATCGGGATCGGTAAGAATAATAACCCCTCTGCGTTCCATAGCCAGCGCAATCTTAGCGATGACCCTGCGGTCGACGGCTGAACCGCCGGTCTCAATGGTGTCGGCATCCACAGCCCGCTTAATGGCAACCGTATCGCTTTTGCCTTCCACAACGATTAATTCCTTGATCATTTTCTTGACTCCTTACTCTGCAACGCAAAAAGAAGAGGATTCGCTCCCCTTCTTTTTGGCTAAAGAATAGTATAAGTGATGAGCGGCAGCTCTGTAATTCCGTAACAAGTTCCTGAGAATTCCTTAAGTGCTACCCCCATTATATCTTATAAACCGTTAATTTGCAAAAGATCTGCCGTCTAATTCAGCTCCGGCTTCACAGGCCCAATCACATAAATCGTACGTGATTTACGGCCAAAGTTACGGGCATGGCTCAGTGAATCGTAATAGACGTCCACCTTGTTGCCTTTGATGGCACCGCCGGTATCCTCTGCACGGCGAAACCCTAATCCCTCAATGTACACCCACCAGCCGATAGGTATTACATTCGGATCCACAGCAATTGTCCGTCCTTCCGTTACGCGTGTGCCGGAAGCCGTACGGGTACCGATACCCGGCTCTTCTGATGAATAGGCCGTCATGGATACATTTTTGATTATTTTCTTATACTCGAAATCAACGCCCGCTTTGCTGGCAACATTATTGCTTTTTTCGCTCACTTTCGATGATTTGGAGGTGGTTGTGGAATTGGAAGTTGCAGTAGTGGCTACAGCAGCTTTCGGAAGCGCTTTGGTGCCAACGGCAATGATCTTGTCTTTGGTGACCGTCTGTACTTCCTTGCCAACCATACGCATGGATGCCAGCTCACCATCCTGGTATATTTTCTCGATGTGCTGGATCATTACGCCCGGTTTGCCTGCCTGTGCAACTCTTACGGTTCCCTTGGTCAGGGAGGGGTCTGCAGTCTTGATTATCCGGAAAGGCAGTTCAGTAGTTCGCTGAACAACCTGCTTGTTGATCCGGACAATTCTAATTTTCATATCTGCAGAAACTGCGGTGTCGAGCGAAGGATAAATCTTGTCGTAGCTCTCCAGGCTGATGCCCAGTTTATCAATCGCATGCCCGATGGTATCTTCAGTCGTGTACAGCGTTTTGGTGGTTCCATCCACAGTCAGGCTAATTGCCTGCGCACGGTTGATTACGACACGGTCTCCATCTTTTATTTCATCACTAAGGCCAATAGATAATGCATCATGCGGCTGCAGCGAAATTTGTTCTTTTGCCAGCACATCGCTGAGCAGCGCTTCCCGCGTCTCCAGCGTCTGTACTTTTCCGTCGATTACTAAAGTTATTTCTTTGATGCTTTGACCGTGTAAGTATAGCAGAATTACCAGTGCGATAATAATTGACGCCGCACCTGCAAGTGAAAGTACGCGAGGATTCACTTGCTTCAACCTTAATGCGAAAGACCTGCTGGATGATTGCGAATCATGGGATACTTCAGGTTGGAATACGCCCACTCTCTCCATCCTCCTTACATAGCCCCGTCGTCCAAGTTGTATAACAAAGGTGACTTTATCACTCTTGACGAAACTAGGTTTGAGATTGCACAGGATACGCCCGCATTGCTTCAGCGTTTCCTGCTCATGGATCGCCTGCTCGGCATAGCTACTCCAGTATTCTGTTATATAACAGTATGCTGGGAACATGCGCATTATTCGAAAACAAAAAAAGCCTAAAAAGAGTTCACAGAGGACTCTTTCGTGGCTCTCCGGGTGTCGAATACGCGGGAATGTTTATGCACGAGGTTTCCTCTCTTACTTGCGCTTACGGGGTTAGCTGTCGGGTTCGGGCATAAGAGAGACGCCCTATCTTAGGTCACCCGCTCACGGCGGTTGCCCTTGAATTCACCCCAAAGACCACGTAAAGAATCAAATAATGTCTGCGGCATTTCTGTGTTGTACTCTATGTACGGACATGCGGCAGGCCATTATTGGTTCCCCCGTTCTCCATACGGAGACTCAGCGAGACGATCCATGAAATAGTGACTGTCACAGTAACAACAGCTCACTTCACTGAAAAGATGATATCCTGTTTTGATGCATGTTGTAAAGCACGATTCAACCACGTTTTTGCAAAAATATGATTAAAATATTGTAATAATCAGCTGATTTTATGTTAAAAAAGTTTAATATATCGGATATACTTCTTTTTTCACCTGTTTTTCTCCCGTTTTCAGACTATCCCAAATCGTTCCAGCGCGTTCGCATACGTAATTTCAGCCAATTTATGTAAATCAATCCCTTTTATTTCCGCAGCGGCCTCGGCCACAAGCTTCACGTGAGCACTCTCATTTCGCTTCCCGCGAAACGGGTGAGGGGTCAAATATGGGGAGTCGGTTTCAATCAAAAGCCGGTCCATTGGAGTCTGGGCGAGCACCTCTTTGGGAACCCTGGCATTCTTAAATGTCACAGGTCCGCCGAAGGATAGATGAAAGCCGAGATCAAGGCACATTTTGGCTGTTTCCCAGCTTCCGGAGAAGGAATGCATGACGCCTCCTACTTCACCCGCCTTCTCTTCCCGCAGGATCCGCACTACGTCCTCGTGGGCATCACGGTTATGAATACAGATTGGCATTTTCAGTTCCCGGGCTAAGCCAATTTGTTTGCGCAGCACCTCATGCTGTACCTCTTTGGGAGAAGTATCCCAGTAATAGTCGAGTCCGATTTCCCCGATAGCCACCACTTTTTTATGGCTGCACAGCGAAGCGATCCAGTCCAGATCTCCTTCTTTCATATCTATAGCGTCCACGGGATGCCAGCCAACAGCTGCATAAATAAAATCATAGGTTTCCGCCAATTTCATTGTCGTTGGAATCGTTTCCCGGTTGAACCCGATATTAATCATTTTGGCGACTCCAGCCTCTAAGGCCCGGGCAATAACCTGCTCCCGGTCCTCGTCGAATTGCGGAGCATCCAGATGGGTATGTGTGTCGAATAAGCGCATGCTGCATCATCCTTTCAGGCTTGTTTTCTATGATGAATTCCAGAAATTTTTGTATTATTTTGCAAAGATCTCAGCAATGGAGACAGGCAGCTGTGTAAGCGCCCTCTGCAGTTTATCCTGTGGAAAATACAGGTGATACCGGCCGCGGTGAATTCCGCTGATGGAACGGACAATATCGGATACCTCTGAGATTTCCCTCAGATTGTCATGCCGGTCCAGCAGTAAAATTTGCTTGCTGTCAAAGCCCTCTCCCGGACGAAATACATCATAAGGGAGATCTGTCGGAAAATCAATTTCCAGGTCATAATCAGGATGCAGTCCCGCTCCGGCAAAACTGCGGCGGATTTCGTCAATCGTCTCGGAATCAAGATGGTCCATTTCCACATATTTATACAGTTTACGATGAATAAAACGGCTGCACAAGTCGCTTAAGGTTTTGTCCCTTTCCAGTGTCCACTGCATAAAAGCCGTTTGGACCAAGGCCTCATCGAGCAGCAAATACTGTTCTACATCAACCTCTCCGCAGAAAAGATCAGTCAAGGGATTAATCATGAAACGGAAAGAATAGCCTTCCTGGAAAAGCTCTTTCGCCCTGCGGAATATCTGGCGCAAAATAATTTCAGAGCTGCGCGTAACCGGATGAAAATAAACCTGCCAGTACATCTGGTAACGCGACATTAAATAATCTTCAATGGCATGCATGCCCGATTCTTTTACCACAACCCGCCCGTTATACGGACGCAGCATCCTTAGAATACGGTCGATATCAATCGTCCCGTAGTTCACCCCGGTATAATACGCATCACGCAGCAGATAATCCATGCGGTCCGCATCCAGAGGACCTGACACCAGGTTGACGACGATTTCATGCTCGTAAGTTTTGGCGATCACTGATGCAACCTTGCGCGGGAAATCTTCAGCCACATCACGCAGAATAGCGGTGATTTCCGTATCCTCCTGTATGATCCTGCAGGTCCAGTCTTCATGATTCATTTCAAAAGCTTCTTCTATAGAATGAGAAAACGGCCCATGCCCCAAATCATGCAGCAGTGCCGCACATAAAGTGAGCAGATTCTCCTCCGGCATCCAATCCTTGTAGCCGCTCCGTTCAAACTGGGAGATGATGCGCCGTGTAATTTCGTAGACGCCCAGTGAATGAGAAAACCGGCTGTGTTCCGCCCCATGAAAGGTAAGATAAGAGGTGCCTAGCTGGCGAATCCGCCGCAGGCGCTGAAATTCTCTGGTATTGATTAATCGCCAGATAATCGTGTCCTGAACGTGAATATAATTGTGAACCGGGTCCTTAAAAACCTTTTCTTCTGTCAGCGGCTGCTTCATAAGATCAACTCCTTTAGATAATATGATTAGAAATGGGTTGAAACAAAGGTTATAATAGTAGATGATGTCGTACTTTGTCGAATAATGACATTTTAGCGGTTTACAAATCGACAAATTACTTTTTTTGAATTTTCGTTGCATTTACGTTATTTATAAGGGCTACAAAAGTTTTTTTCAAAATTTTCTTAAAATTTACCGCAAAAAAGGTTGACTGTTTTGGGAATGGTTGGTATTATAAGTATCATAAAACGGTGAACATTGTCGAATAATGACGCTTTTGAACATTGAGAGGAGCAACGATTGTAATGATGAAATCAACAGGAATCGTAAGAAAAGTAGATGAGCTGGGACGGGTTGTTATTCCAATTGAATTACGCCGTACACTGGGCATTGGAGAAAAAGATGCGCTCGAAATTTACGTGGACGGTGAGCGGATCATGCTAAAAAAATATGAGCCTGCCTGTATATTCTGCGGCAACGCTGAGAATGTAACGTACTTCAAAGGAAAAATTGTTTGTCATGAATGCATTTCTGCCATCCCTACCCCTGTGACAAATTAAGGCGAATAGGTTATAATAAGAAATAATCAAATTGTTAATTCTAACCTTTTTATATCTCCTTGGCCTCCCGTTGTTGCGGGAGGTATTTTTTATGCTTTTTCACCCTCCCAAACCCTCCCTACAGGGAGGGCCCCAAGGGCTCCCGCCCTCTGGACACCCGGAAGGTTGTCTATTGTGTGGCCGCGCGTAAGAGAGTAATGGTGGCGGTGGACCGGCCCTCTTTCGGGCAAGCCCTCAGGGCCTTGCCATGCGGCGGGTTCCGCCATGGGCCATGCTTCTATGGCGGCTGCGCGGAGGCGCTCCCGGGCAGGCTGTGGAGCAGCATGGAGCGCTCTCCCTCCGGGAATCGCTTGGCGGCGGCGGTGCCGGGTCACTGTCGCGCTTGCGGGTACCGGCTGGGGTGCTGACTGGTGCATGGAGCAGCTGTCCCTCCGGGAATCGCTTGGCGGCGGCGGTACCGGGTCACTATCGCGCTTGGCGGGTACCGGCTGGGGTGCTGACTGGTGCATGGAGCAGCTCTCCTTCGGGAATTGCAGTGCAGCGTCCATCTGCCTCCAGTATATAGCCTTGGCAATTTTGAATAGCTGCACTCTATTCAGTTATTTCATACCAAAACCCCACATATCTTTATTTAATTGCATTCCATACACCTGCATCCAGAGAAATACTCCAAATTCACCCTTTACCCTATATATAAATGTACAAAATACATTTACAACTAATATAAGGAAAGATAACCTCCAAATAAATGTACAAATGTACAATTATTGCTTTCCCCTACTCGCCTATTCCCTCTCCAAGAGTGCATTGTAGATATCACGTTTGGCCAAGCCGCGATCTGATGCTGCTTTTTTCATAGCATCTTTACGTGTCAGCCCGGAGGTTTCATAGTGGGTTACATGCTCCCCGATATCAAGTTCACGCCACCAGGAGGATTCGGCAAGCTCTGCCTCCTCTTTGCTCTCGCTCTCCAGCACGATCACATACTCGCCCAGCGGTGGATGCTCTGACAGCCAGGCCAGGCATTCCTCAATACTCCCCCGTAAGAATTCCTCATAGCGTTTGGTCAGCTCCCGGGCCAGGACAATCCGGCGGTTGCCGAAGGCTTCCTGTAAATGAACCAGGGTCTTGACCACGCGATGCGGTGATTCGTAGAACAGCAGAGTTCCTTGCACAGAGCGGAGACCGGACAATACGGCACGGATATCCTTCCGTTCCCTCGGCAGGAAACCGATGAAAGTAAAGCTGGCTGTTGGCAAGCCTGAGGCAATCAAAGCTGACAACGCCGCATTTGCTCCAGGGATCGGGATCACCGGAATATTATGGCTGATGGCAAGTGCCACCAGGTCCGCGCCAGGGTCGGAAATGGCCGGCAGACCGGCGTCGCTGACCAGTGCCAAATTTTTACCTTCTATTATATAGCGGATCAGTTCGGGTCCACTGGCAGCCTTGTTATGCTCATGATAGCTGAATAGCAGCGAAGGTTTAATTTCGAAATGGCTGAGCAGCTTGCGGGTCTGCCTTGTATCCTCCGCGGCAATAATATCGCATTCCTGCAGCGTACGGACTGCACGGTAGGTCATATCCTCCAAATTGCCAATCGGTGTCGCTACCAGATATAAGGAGCCTGTTCCCTCTGGCTGATTTTCATTCTTCTTTTGAAAGCTGCTTTGACACGAGATCGTCATGATTTACCCTCTTTAGCTCCATAGTAGATGTCCAGAATTTCCGGACAGTATTGATTGTCCTCATTATATACGATCAGCGGAGGTTGTAAACGCACTTCAGGCCTGCCATCCCGCGCTGCTTCAATCAACACCATATTGGCCTCCAAATGAGCGCGAGGGTGAACAAAACGGATCAGCTTAGGCTCCAGCTTGTATTGTCTCATCAGACTGATGATATCAACCAGGCGCTGCGGCTTATGAACCATGCTTACCTTGCCGCCCGTGCGGACAAGCCTGACACAGGCCTGAATGACCTCCTCCAACGTGCAGCCCAACTCGTGGCGGGCCATAGCCTGATGTGAGTTCAGCTTAAGGTCGCTCCCATTGAGCGGCATATACGGCGGATTGACGGTTATGGCATCGAATACACCATATCCCGCGGTTTGGTGCAGTTCACGCAAATCGCCCTCATGAATGATTACCCGTTCCGCAAGGCCATTCATCGCTACACTGCGGCGGGCCATATCCGCCAGGCGGGGCTGAATTTCAATACCTTCGATAGAAGCCCTGGTCCGCGTGCTAAGCAGCATGGGAATTACGCCGTTGCCTGTGCACAGATCAAGCACCCTGCCCCGTGGGGGAACACTGGCGAAGCGCGCAAGCAATACAGCATCCATTGAAAAGCTGAACACCTCGTCGCTTTGGATAATCCGCAGATTGTGTGTCAGTAAATCATCTACCCGCTCTGCACTATGCAAAGGAACCGGCATATCGTTATAAGAATTCGTCATTGTACTCTCCTAAAAAGTTTTGCCTGAGCATAAGCTTCACGATATTACTTCGAAACAAAACTCGCTTCGGAAGCATACACTCCGCTAAATTCAAAAAAAACCGTAGGCGTAAATCTCCTACGGCTGGATTTCCTCATTTATTAAGAAACGAAAGGCAGAACAGGCAGTCACCCTCTGTACGCAAATGCCCGAAATAGACATTGCAGATGTGAAAGCCTTCATGATAGAGCCGGGCCAGATTGTCATAGCCTTCCCCGACAACCGCCTCTGTACCCTCGCTGGCGGCCAAAAGAGCTTCCGCTTCAGCAGAATGGGCAGCAGGATCCAAAGGTGCCTCACGCTTCAATATTTTCCGAAGCTGTTCATTCTCCAGACTCAGCCTTTGATTGGCTTCCATTAATTCCTTAACCGTCTGTTTCCAATCTCCGAGACTAGCGCGCATGCTTTCCATCTGCGCTTCCATCTCCTGCATGTGTGCAAATATATTTATCTTCTCCAAGTTTCCACCCCGAAAGTAACCTTATATGGTTTACTTGACGACAACATCATCCATTGGAAGTTCCTTAACTTTGCCCACTTCGAACAACTGCACATGAACCGTGCGGCTTCCGGCATTAATGCCTACAACTTTACCATCACCCAGTGAGGTTACGACAATTTTGCCTACCGCCGGCATTTCTTCCTTCGTACTTTCGTAATTATCATGCTCAAATTTCAAGCAGCACATCAGCCTTCCGCAAAGACCCGAGATCTTCGTTGGATTCAGCGATAGATTCTGATCCTTGGCCATCTTAATCGATACCGGCTCGAAATCGCCAAGCCAGGAAGAGCAGCAGAGCACCCGTCCGCAAGGACCAAGCCCTCCCAGCATCTTGGCTTCATCGCGTACGCCGATCTGCCGCAGCTCAATGCGGGTACGGAAAATGCTTGCGAGATCCTTGACCAACTCCCGGAAATCGACCCGCCCTTCAGCGGTGAAATAAAAGATAATCTTATTGCGGTCAAACGTAAATTCCACATCCACGAGCTTCATTTTGAGTCCATGATCGCGGATTTTATTTAAACAGGTGGTAAAAGCATCCTTTGCAGCACCTTTGTTCTCTTCCACCACGCGTGCGTCGGTCTCCCCGGCAATCCGCATGACTTTCTTGAGCGGCAATACAACATCTGCTTCCTGCACCTCTTTTTTCCCTACAACAACCTTACCGTACTCGACCCCTCTGGCTGTCTCCACAATGACGCATTGATCCCGTTCAATCGGAAAATCGAGCGGATCAAAGTAATATATTTTACCCGCTTTTTTGAAGCGGACACCTACTACGCTGTACAAAAATTAACCCCCTTGTTTGCCGGTAAAAGGAACCCTTAAGCAAGTCCGCTCCTGATGATCCATGCTTGTCCTTCCTCATCCGTTAAACCCATACTTCCAGGCTGAAGCGTTGATCCGGAGGATATATCAAAACTAACCCTTTAACTTTCCAGTCGGATTAGGAACTGCTCCAGACACAACTGGGCATTAGCGTTGGAACGAAGCTTACGCTTGCTCTCCGCAGCAAATTCCATGTAGGCCACCCATTGTTCCGTGCTCCGCTGACGGGCATGTCTGGAAATGAAGTCTAACTGATCTATAAAAACGATACTTTCGTGCTTTCGGTACAGGAAGTACAGCATATCTTTGAACCATAAGTGGAACATGCTGAACAGGACATCCAAATGTTCACCGAGACCGGTCTTGAACAGCTTCTGCCCAGCGGTGGCTACCGCGGAGCTGCCCTTGCCCAATGACTCCTTCGCTAATTGTAACACTAGATTTCTCATTTCTGCAAACCAATTCTGTGCCAAAAGTTCCCTGCAGCCATCAAGTCCCGAAGTCAGTGATACCGCGCACCGTGCCAGGGGTACCGGAACCCCTTCACTTGAGAGTGCCTGAAGCATAATATCCGGATGCAGCGGGCTAAAGGGGATGCGCTGGGTTCGTGACTGGATTGTCGGCAGCAGGGAACTGCTGTTGTCGGAAATCAGAATGCCCACCGCAGGTGCAGGAGGCTCCTCCAGAAACTTAAGCAGACTGTTTGCGGCCTGAACCGTCATTTTGTCTGCTCCTTCTATAATATACACCTTGGGATTAACACCCTCTGAGCGGTAAGAGAACATGCGCTGCAGCTCGCGGATCTGATCAATCTTGATGCTTGCCCCGTCAGGCTTCAGCAGCGACAGATCCGGATGATTGCCATGCTCTACCTTGCGGCATTCCAGACATTCCCCGCAGGCATCATCTTCGCAGGCTGTACAAAATATAGCTTGGGCGAACATCAGCGCTGTCTTCATCTGACCGCTGCCGGATGGACCCGTGAACAGATAGGCATGGCTTACAGCATCCTTGCGCAGAGCGTTTTGAAGCAGGCGTTTGGCATCCTCCTGGCCTAATATATCATGAAAAGACATACATTCCTCCAAGTCTTTTAAAAAGAAAGGTTAATCAGCATACCGCGGATTTCTCCGACACGCCCCAGCAGATCAATACGGCCCTGCTCGCTCTGCAGCAAATCATCGGCCAAATTCAACAAGGCGGCATCAATTTCCTCCAGCAGCTTGTAGCGTTTGCCGCGACCACGACGGTCCCAGCCTTTGGTTTCCTTCAGAATGACACCGCGGCGGGCAGTTTCCTCAAGAAACTTCTTAATCATATTGCGGTAAATTGCCAGCTCGCGGACAGTCATAGACTTGGCAAGGCGGTCACCCTGCTGCTGGATATCTTTAATCTTCTGATTCAGCTCATCCATGGTTTTCTGTTCGCCTTGCTGCTGGAAAATATCGGTGAATGTTTTTGGCTGGACAGGCCTGCCTGCTCCGGCTGTTGGCAGCTCACTTTTTAAGGGCCTGTAGCCCGGGTTGATTTTCAAAGGTATCTACCACCCTTTATGTGTATTGCATCATATTATACTCAATAATGCTCAAAACGATCGACAGGTAACACAAATACTGTGGCTCCGCCCACTTGAACCTCTACGGGAAGCGGCAAATAAGAATCGGTCGTACCGCTCATCGGGGTCACGGGAGTGACGAGCTGCTCGCGCACCTTGCAGCTGTTGCGAATAACTGTTAACACGGAATCCACCTGCGAGTCGTCCACACCAATCATAAATGTAGTGTTGCCTGCACGCAGGAATCCGCCTGTACTGGCCAGCTTCGTTGCACGGAAATTTGCTTTGACTAATTCACTTGACAACCGGTTACTGTCCTTGTCCTGGATAATTGCAATGATCAGATTCATCTTCGCTTTCCCTCCTAAAAGTTTTATGAGCTTGGCTTCCTTAATCCGCTTCATACAAAGCTGGCCCTGGAAGCATTAGCTTAGTTTTATTGTACACTTAAGTTATATTAGACAAAACGCCCTAAAAATCCTTTAATATCCGATCTTTCAGCGTCCGGACAATATCCTGCTCCACCATATGAATGGGCCGGTTGGCATCGAGAACCACAATCCGCTGCGGATCGGACTTTACAACCTGCTGATAGCCTTCCCTGACCTTTTGGTGAAAAGCCAGACTCTCCAAATCCAAACGGTTGACTTCTCTGTCCTGATTGGCGGCAATTCGCGACAGCCCGACCTCCGGGTCCACATCAAGGTAGAAGGTAATATCCGGCTTACGGCCGCCGGTGGCAAACTGATTGATGCTCCTTACCGCCTCGATACCCAATCCTCTGGCGTAGCCCTGGTAGACCAGGCTGCTGTCAACGAAGCGGTCGCACAGTACCGTCAGCCCTTCTTTGAGTGCAGGCTCGACCACCTCTGCCAAATGCTGGCTCCGGGATGCTGCATACAGCAGCGCTTCTGTCCGCGCATCCATCGCGGTATGGGCCGTGTCCAAAATAATCGAACGGATTTTCTCGGCAATTTCAATGCCGCCAGGTTCGCGGGTAATCAGGTAGGGCATGGAATGATTCTGCAAATATGCTGCCACTCTGCCCAGTACCGTTGTTTTTCCGGAGCCTTCGCCTCCCTCCAAAGTAATGAAGAAACCTTCCCGTGCCACTTATGCGTCTCCGCCCTTCTTTATATTGTAGACCAGAATCTGCCGTAAAGACGGATCCGCACAGGCCTGAAACCTGGCTCCGCCCTGGCTAAGGCTGATTAACCGGCTGCAGATGTCTTCGCTTATCCATTCCCCTGTATAAAGAAGCGGAATTCCTGGCGGATAAGGAATAACCATCTCGGCCGCCCTCCTGCCAGCACTATATTCAAGTCTTATACTTTCGGTTTCCACAGCGTCAACCGGCTTCATTGAAAATAACACAGGTGCGGAAAATAAATTATCGTGCAAATTGTTCCACGTGGAATTATTTGCAGAAACGGTAGGCTGTCCTTTCATTGTTTCGGCGTTAAGGCACTGCGGCGACTCCTGCCCGGTTATATCGTCCAGCAGACCCGCAGGCTCATCTGGTGTCTCTGCAGCTATCTCCTGCAGCGCATCCAGCAGCAGCTCCGTATCCTCCGCCTTCGAGCCTAGGCTGAAGGCGAGCACCACGTGCCGGCCGTCACTCATTTCCGGCACAATGCCTTTCTCTTCGAGCCTGCGCTGCAGCTCGAAGCCTCCCAGGACCCCGGCGGCGTCATATATGACCGCCTTGAAGGGGTCCTGGGTACGATACGCCGCCATGCCCTGCGGCGGCGTATCTGCGGCGGCGGCTGCACCGGCGCCGCCGCAGGCAGGCTGCAGCGGCTCTGCCGGCTGCAGCAGCCTGAAGCGCGGCTGTGCGGCCAAGCCGCGCCGCAGCACGTCCACGGCGGCCAGTCCCGCCGTGAAGGCACCGGCGCGCTGGCTATGCACCAGCCGCCGGGCCAGATCGAGCGAAGCCATCACGGGGTAGGATGGGCTGGAGCTCTGCACCATGGCGAGCCGCTGCCGCAGCAGCGCGCGGTCAAGCCATGGCCCCTGCACATGCAGCATGGCGCCCATGGTCAGCGCCGCCAGCATCTTGTGCGTGGACTGCACTACGCCGTCCGCGCCGCACATCAGCGCCCCTGCAGGCAGCGCGGGGTGCTGTCCATAGTGCGCCCCGTGCGCCTCATCCACCAGCAGCGGAACGCCGCTGTCGTGGCACGCTTGTGCGAGGGGCGCAAGATCGCTGCCCATGCCGTAATAGTTCGGCATGGTGACCAGCACAGCAGCGGCTTCAGGGTAGGCTGCAAGAGCAGCCTGGACCGTCTCAACCGCCGGAGCAACCGCCAGTCCGCTCAAGGGATCAATCATCGGCTCCATAAAAACAGCTCGCACCCCTGCTAGCATCAAGCCATGAATAACTGATTTATGAACGTTCCGCTGAAGAATGAGTGTCATTCCCGGTTCGGGGCACACCGTAAGGATCAGCGCCAAATTACCGGCAGTGCTGCCGCCTACCAGAAAAAAACTCTCCTCTGCCCCAAAACAATCCGCCGCCAGCTCTTGCGCTTCTTTGATTACTCCCTCCGGATGATGAAGATCATCCGTTCCGGTAATCTCCGTCGCATCGTGCCCCATCACCTCGCTTAAGAATCCGGCATTGCCTTGCCCGCGATAGGCTTCACCGTTCTTATGGCCAGGCACATGGTATGATATATCGCCCTTAACTCTATATTGTTCCAGCATCTCATATACAGGCGCCCTTCCAGGCTGCAATCTGTCCATCTTTTCTTCCTTCCCTGGGGGTTACCTTCTATTTTAACGCAAATATGCCCAAACGCCTATATTTCAGCTAAAAAGCCTCTCTGCATAACAAAACAGCTTCTCCCGTAAAAGCACAGGGAAGCCGCTATATTGTGTAATGCTTTTTCTGATCCAATGTCTGCTTCTTAATACGCCATCATTAAAATTCGCCATGCCGTTTCATTCAGGCGTTCTTTTGCAGATCGATTTTCTTCATCCGGCCCACGAAAAAGCGGTACTTGGCATCCTCAGCCTCCGTACGCACCATTTCCGCCTCACAATCCTCACAAATGAAATGCGAAACAATCACAATTCCTTCTTCTTTCATCTGCCCGCAGATGATGCAAGCCTGCTCGGTTTGCTGTTCCATTACCATCCCACCTTGACTCTTTTAAGAACAGTATGCTACACCTTCTATCATTTTAAACCTTTTCATAGATTTTTCCCATCCTTCATAGCCTAAAATATATATATTCAGTGGCCGCCCAAACGGTGATTATCATCTGCGGAGTTTAACAAAACACCTTTACCCGCCGATATTAGTAACATAAGGACTTGCGGGGAGGTAAGGGCTTTCTTATGGAAGCAAACAATAAAGGCTCAGCTACATTCTATCAATACAAACTAATCAAGAAAATCAATACTACCGCTGCCTGGCTGCGTATTTATATGGCGCTACCTGTTATCTGTATTGTTTTTGAAACCATTTTTCTCTCTTGGTGGAGTATCTTATTCATGATTATTGCTGCCCCGGTTGCTCTGTGGATTCAATACGTGATTTCACGTTCTGTTCTGCTGATTTCCGGCCATCCTATTGCTAAGCGGTGGAAAATGTCATTTCGCCTTCCATGGCTGGGTTATATGCCCGATCAATACATTAATTATGGTATCTTCCGTAAAGTACAGCTTCATAATTTCTGGATCGGCCTTTGCATCGCGGCGCTTTTTATCGTCTGGGCACCGCCGGCATTCACCGTTTCTTTGGCCGCTTGCCATCTCTGGGTGCTCCTGCCCCGGCTGTATACGTTGTTCCGTCTGCACCGCGAAGAAAAAGACGGCATGCTGAAGTTCAACACAACCGACGCCTCCTATTATGCGCAATAGCAATCTCAGCTTTATACATATAAGCCTAGCTTCGGCTCTTGACAGCATAAATAATCGCCATCCTGAGTAGGATGGCGATTATTTATTTACTCTTCAGCCCTTTAATGGAGGCCTTCTTTTCCTTGGGGATCATCACTATAAAGTAACCATTATGCACGGTTAAATGTACAATCATTCCATCCTTTTGATAAACGCGGGAATTTGTCGAATCTTCATCCTTTTGCTCTTCCCATCCCCAAGCTTCAATAGCCTCCTGATAGGGCTCAGGTACGCCTTCCTTCTCCTTAAGCTCAGGCATGGAGTAGCGGACGTAATCCATAGCCACATTCGTAGTCGTCCGGTCCGTAGAATTAGCTTCTTTAGGCACCGGAAAGCTTTTCTCATTGAGAGCACCTTCAAAAGCATCCCAGGCTGGCTCCTTCGTTCCACAACCAACCAGCATTACACCAACTATGCAAAGAATAAATAATATCCATAAAGGTTGGGTTCGCTTCATACCTTAAATCCTCCTTACCCCTACCATGCATCTAAAGACGCAAGAAAATTCAAAGTTAGAATTTATGAGTAGTTCATTCGTATTAAGGATGTGCTTAATATTTGCACTTTACTATTATACTTGGAACACAGATTGCGTCGGTAACAAAAATGTCACTCGATTGAAAGCGTTTTATTTATCCTGTTTCTTTTTTCTTACTTATAAAAACTAGATGCACAACACAAAAAAGCCATTGCCGATTGCTCGACAATGGCTCGGTGTGCTTGGCGGCGTCCTACTCTCCCGGGACCCTTCGGTCCAAGTACCATCGGCGCTGGAGGGCTTAACGGTCGTGTTCGGGATGGGTA
>NZ_JACBYI010000043.1 GCF_019352175.1 Paenibacillus sp. S150 | reverse complement strand
CTGGAGGCGGGACTGGTAAAGTTCACGCATGAGTTCCGGTGGCAGTTGGCTTAACTTCCGGCAGAGGGACGAGGGGTGAATCGAAGAAACCCCCGTCCACTCCTGAAAACAAGGCGTGCGGAACAGGGAATCGGCGATGTCCTGTACCCCGGATCGGCGGCTCAGGATCGCTTCCAAAAAAAGAAATAGGGTACTGCCCCAATTCAGTTTTTTGGCATAACGGTCACCGATCCACAACCTGCTTTTCGTGTTTAACCACGTAGTGACTTGACATAACAATCCTTGTTCAGGTAACTTATACAGCAAGAGATCTCCTTTCGTGGGTGTCGTTACAACTTCTACGATACAGGAATCTCTTTTTTTTGTGCACTTTTTTAGATTTCCATAGAATGTAAGCTTCTTTGCAAGATTACTGCTGTTCACCCCGAATTAACGGCAGAAATGCCGTTGTTGAGGCCTAACTAGCCCCGGCACCCCGAATTAACGGCAGAAATGCCGTTGTTGGGGCCTAGCTGGCCAACTCTCATCACCTCTTACTTTTTTCTTACCCATAGTTCTTACTTAGTTTATTCTGGGATAGGCTCTTAACCATGCTTCCGCAAATCGAAATTGAACCGCTGGCGGGTTCCGTATATGATAGCTATAGGATAATTTACCCGGGAGGCTTGGTTGCAATGGCAGTCTTGATCAACGAACAAATTCGGGCATCCGAGGTGGTGCTTACCGGCTTGAATGGGGAGCAGATTGGGGTGGTCGCAAGAGAGGAAGCGCTGGCTATGGCCCGGTCGAGAGGAGCGGACCTGGTCTGCACCTCGCTGATGAGCAGCCCGCCGCCCTGCAGCCTGATGCCCAAAGGCAGGGCCAAGTCCGCCGCTCAGAAGGATGGTACTGCCCGCAAGGCCGCTTCCGGCCGCGCTTCGGCAGGCCCTGGCGGCAAGGAGAAGGTTAAGGAGCTGCGCTTCACCGCGCATATTGAGGAGCATGATTACGACACGAAGCTGCGGCAGGCGGACAAGCATCTGCGCTCCGGGAAGCCGGTACAGCTGGTGGTAAAAGCCTCAGGCGCGAAGGAAGCAGCCGCTGCCAAGGCAGTCGTCGAACGGCTGCTTACTGATCTTAAGGAAGCCGGCGTGAAAGACACCGGCATCCAGTATGGCGGCAAAGGCGCCCAGGTGAAAGTGAACCCCCGCTGAGAGACTGCGACGGAATAAATTGCCGCTAAGTTGTTGATAAAACTCCCAAAACCGTGGAGATTTTGTCAACAAAAGCGGGTACTCATTTCCTCGCAGCCCCTAAGCAAAGAAGATGATCACCCTGTATGGATTGAACTATATAAACTGAACTTGCAATTTTTCTACTTCGGGATGGCGTGACTCCAGAAAATGCTTGGGCTTCCGGCCGCTACCGCTCCTACAGTTCCAAACTCCCCTCCCTCCACTTTTCCCCTTTGCCGTTTACCAAATTCAATCTATGCAGCAGCAGCAAAAGACAAAGCCTGCAACGGCTTTGTCTTTTCTTTTTTGCATAAAGAAAACGCTCTCCAAAATACTCCGCTGCTCAAAAGCTTATATAGGCGTATGCCCGCACAACCAATTGGCTCTGCCCTTGAACAGCACGCCCCGGCTGCTCTTCCCCCCGCGCCTTAGTTGCTGTCCTTCTCGTCTGTTTCCGCCACCAGCGCAGGCTGCCCGTTAGCCTCATAAGCGTTCAGCACGGAATCAAGCAAACCGGGGAAGCGTGCATTCAGATCCTCGGTCCGCAGGGACAGCATACGCTGTGTTCCTTGAACACGCGTATAGATAACACCCGCCTCGCGCAGCGTCCGGGCATGATGGGACAGCGTTGATTTGGCAACAGGCACGTTGAAGCAGTTGCAGGCCTGTTCCCCGTTGTTCTTGATATCTGAAATGATGGATAAGCGGATGGGATCACTGAGCGCATACAGTACGGAGGCAAGCTGAATGTCCTTGCGGTCCGGATGAAAAAGTATTTTCATGGATCATTAGCCCCTTTGTGATACAGATGGATGCCGAAAATTATTGTGTTCCTAATTGCATTTTAACTCAACGCATGCTATATTTCAAATGTTCGAACACAATCGAACTATCAAACAAGCAAAAGGAGTGGCCATCACATGGACTCAGTTAATAAAACCTCCGCTGTAGCGGAAAATGTAGATTCTCCGGTGGAAGCCACTCTTCCAAGGGAAGGACTCCTGACTCTCCTGTTCAGTGTTGCGGTGGTTCTCGTCATTATGAATACGGCTATGTTCAACCTGGCACTGCCCGATGTGACCAAGACGTTCGGCATCTCCGCTTCCGCCGCTTCCTGGATCGTAACCGGGTATTCCATTATGTTCTCCATAGCTTCAATTACTTACAGCAGGCTCTCCGACTTCCTGCCGATCCGCAGACTGCTGACGATTGGTCTTTTGACAATCGGCTTTGCGGCGGTTGCCGGCTTCCTCAGCACGAACTTTATCTTCCTCCTGATTGTGCGGGTTGTGCAGGCCTCCGGCGCCGGGGCGGTTATGTCGCTGTCGCTGGTTCTGTTCACCCGGTACGTCCCGCTGCACCGGCGCGGCAAAGCAATGGCTACCATTATGTCCGCCGTATCGCTTGGACTGGGTCTCGGTCCTGTTGCAGGCGGCGCGATTACCCAGTATTTCGGCTGGAACTGGCTGTTTGCCGTTACCGCTGTGATTCTGCTGCTGGTGCCGCTGTTTCTGATGCTGCTGCCCAAAGAGCTGCCCAGCCGCGGTTCCTTCGACGCCATTGGAGGTATCTTCCTCGGGATCGGCACCACCGGTCTGCTGCTGTTCCTGACGAGCGGCCTGTGGATGGCACTGGTTGCCGGGCTTGCCGCGGTTGGCTTGTTCGTGAGCCGTATCCGCACCACCCCTGATCCGTTTGTCATGCCGGCCCTTTTCAGAAACCGGCCGTACCTGGTGCTGTCCCTGGTCGGAATTGCCTCATACCTGTGCAGCTTTGCCACACTGTTCCTGCTGCCGCAGATACTGGTTCACCGCTTCGGCTTCAGTGCAAGCCATGCCGGATTTGTGATTTTTCCGGGTTCCCTGCTGGCGATCTTCGTGTCACGCTCGGTAGGCCGGATCATTGACCGCTATGGCAACGGAGGAATTATGCGTTTGGGGCCGCTGCTTGTGCTGACCGCTACCGTGCTGTTTGCCCTATTCGCCGGACATTCGTGGATAGCCGTGATGCTGGTATATATGATCATGAGTCTGGCCTTCACCACACTATCCAGCAGTGTATCGAATGAAATCTCCCGCATCCTGCCTTCCTCGCAGATTGGCTCGGGGATGGGTCTGTTCCAGCTGCTGCAGTTCTTCAGCGGGGCCTTTGGCGTCGCCATGGCAGCGAGCGCTTTGGAATGGCAGCACGGACTGTCTCTGTCTGCGGCTTACTCCAACATTTACTGGGGACTTTCAATCGCCGCCCTGATCGCCATTGCCTCAGCCTTTATGTACCGCCGGAGCAGCGGGAGCAGGGCTGAAGAACTGATTGAGGCGTGAAGTTCAAAGAGCTTCCATCTATAAAAATGCCCTGCAGCTCACTTTCACAGCTGCAGGGCAGGCCTGATCAAAAGTGACCGCATAGCGCGGGTATGAATGTACATCCGGCGCATGGTCATCTTTTGAATAAATGATTCCATAATCACGAAGCTCTTCGGCTCTAAACTACCAGAACCTCTGCATTCTTATCGCATTCCGCACATTTCGCCGGCGGGTCCCAGTCTGAAAACTCCGTCTCCTTCAAATCCACAAGATCCGGTGCATCCTCGAACTCGTCCACAAATTTGTCGATGGCCAGCTCCACATGCTCCTTGCACACTACATACATTCGATCAAGCATCCCTTTCTGTGCCGCCTGCGGCGTATACTCCTTCTACTGTTCTACCACACTTCCCTGTAAAAAGGAACTCCCGCCGCAGAGTTTACACACTCGCCGCAAACTGCTGAATATCCTCCGCAATCAGCGCCAGCGCATCCCGCCAGAATTCCAAGAAAATGCCCGGACTGCCGCTGCAATCCGTACAGGTAGAACTCATGCGCAGCCAGATAGGGCGATGAAGCGATGATCGGCTTCAGCTCTGCAATACCCGGCCAGCCATTTGCTGAAGCCTGCATAGACCTCCCCCGCTGCGGCTTCTCAGCTCGTCCATTCTGTTCATCCCTTCCACATCGTAATCACTACATTTCCGCAAGCTGTCCAAGGAACTCGCCGGGCCGGTCCAGCTCATACAATCTGCGGTAACGCGGTTCGCGGGCCAGCAGCTCCGCATGGGTGCCGCGCATCTCCACAAGCCCGTTCTCCATGAAAATCACTTCGTCCATCTGTTCCGCACCCGCCAGATGGTGGGTGACCCAGATCAGCGTCTTCTCCTTCATAGCGCCGAACATCGTCGCCAGCAGCTCGCGCTCCGTGCGCGGATCGAGCCCGACAGTAGGCTCATCGAGCACTACAACAGGCGTATTCTGCAGCAGGATGCGGGCCAGGGCAATCCGCTGGCGTTCCCCGCCGGAGAAGCGCTGTCCGGCCTCGCGCACCGGCGTGTCATAGCCCTCCGGCAATGAGGAGATCAGGGTATCCAGCCGGGCCAGTTCCCCGGCCCGCTTGATGTCTTCGTCCGGTGCATCGGGATTGCCCAGCCGGATATTATTCGCCACCGTTGTGTCGAACAGATGCGGGCTCTGGTTCAGTACGGCAATCAGCCTGGGAATTCTCTCCCCATACGCAGCAGCATCGATGCCGCTAATGACAGCAGACCCTGCCGAAGGTGTAATTACACCTTGAATCAGCTTCAGCAGCGTCGATTTGCCTGCTCCGCTGCGGCCGATAATGGCAATCTTCCGCCCCTGCGGAATGTCGAGACTCAGATCCTGTATCGACCATTCATCCCCGGAGGCATAACGGTATCCTGCATTCTTCAGCTGAATATGCGCACGATGGGTCTCCCGAATCGTCCGGACGGCAGCGTCTGCAAGAGCTGCTGTCTCCGCATTTCCTGCCTTGGCCCCCATTCCCGGCACGCTGTCCTTCGCTTCTTCCACACCGGACAGCCGTTCCAGAGAATTGCGGTACTGCGGTATCTTCTCCACAGCCTCCGAGACCGGCAGGAAAACATCAGCCACCGGAAACACAACCAGTACGAACGCTGCAATCAGCGTTCCGGCGATAGCGCCGCTCTGATATTCTCCGCCGGCCCAGTAGATTACCGATACGACAGCGATCCCGACCACAGCCTGCCCTATGAACATCCGCAGGCGCGCCCATCTGCGGAGCGCTCCGTCTGTGCGGGCAACCAGCTTCTCGTCCGCCTCGTAGGTGGCTACGAACTGGCTCTGCCGCCCGCTGATCACCCAGTCGCCCATGCCCAGCACGGCATCGGTCAGCTTCTGGTAGAGCCGGTTGCGCTCCTGCTTCACGAGCCGCTGGCGCGACTGCGTCAGCAGCAGTGAAATCAGCGGAAGCACAACTACAAGCACCAGCATGTAAAGTCCCATCAGCAGCGCAAAGGCCACATCGAACGCGCCCAGCGAAATAATGGCAGCGGCGTAGATCAAGAGTGCAATAATACTGGGGAACACGGTACGCAAGTACACATTCTGCAAGTATTCAATGTCATCGGCGAGCATACCGAGAATATCTCCGGTACGGAAGCGCGAGGACAGGAACAGCGCCTGCGGCTCCAGAATATTGTACAGCCGGATACGCATCTTGGAGAGAATACGCAGGATCGTATCATGCGAGACCAGGCGCTCCGCATAATGGATTACCGCCCGGCTCGTACCGAAGGTGCGCACGCCAACTATCGGCACATAGATCATCAGAATATTTTCCGGCGGTATGGATGCCTTCGAGATCAGGAACCCCGAGGTATACATCAGGGATGAGGCTGAGAAAATCGTCAGCGCACCCAAGGCTATGATCAGCAGAAACCGCCAGAAATAAGAATTGAAATAGGGAGCAAGCCATCCTTCACGTTTCAATGGATTCCCTCCAATTGACTCTGAATAAGCTCATAATAAGCCCCTCTGCGGGCTATAAGCTCTTGATGTGTACCAACCTCGGCCGCTTGTCCCTGCTGCATGACGACAATGAGATCCATATCCATCATCCAGTGCAGCCGGTGCGTCGCCAGGAAGACCAGCTTTCCCTCAAAAAGCGGGAGCATCGTTTCCTTCAGCTCGTACTCCGTCTCAATATCAAGATGAGCGGTCGGCTCATCCAGCAGCATGATCGGCCGGCTGCTCAGCAATGCCCGGGCCAGCGCTACACGCTGCTCCTGCCCGCCGCTGAGTGAACGCCCGCCGCCGCCGATCATTTCATCCAGCCCATGCGGCAATGAAGCAGCCAGCTTCGATAATCCGGCAGCCGCAACAACTCCGGCAACAGCCTCTTTCGCCGCTTCCGGATAATAGAAGCGCACATTATCCGCCAGCGTGCCGCTGAAGATATAAGGCTTCTGCGGAATATAGGCGGTCTGCTTGCGCCATTCCTCATCCGTAAGCGCGCTGACCTTGTTGCCGTTCACCTCAAGCGTGCCGGAGGTCGGATGCAGGAAGCCGCCCAGAATATCCACCAGCGTGGACTTCCCCGCTCCGCTTTCACCGATAATGCCGATTTTGGCATTTCCGCTGAATTCCAGGTTCACTTCAGCCAGCGAAGCAATTCCGTCCGCTTCATATTTCACGCCCACCTGATGAAGCACAAGCGTGCTGTCCTTCTTCCAGGAGAATACATCAGCCCTGAGTTGTCCAGTTCCGGAAGCAGCGGCACCAGTACCGTCTCCTGTAAGCGTTCCAGCCTTATCTCCAGCTCCAGCGTTGTCTCCAGCCGAATTCAGCAGCTTGGCCTCTGCCTCCTCCCGGTCGATAATACTCTTCATCGCTTCTCCCGCTTCCTTGCCGTCAAGGGTGGCATGGAAGTCAGCGCCAACCAGCCGGACAGGCAGGAAATATTCCGGTGCCAGAATCAGAATCGTCAGCCCTGTGACCAGCGTCATCTGTTCATTCACGAGCCGAAGGCCCAGGCTTACCGCAACCGAAGCCACTGACAGCATGGTGAAGAAATCCATGGCGAACGAAGACAGAAAAGCCACACGCAGCGTGCGCATGGTCGCTGAGCGGTAGCGGTCACTGACAGCTGCAATACTTCCGCTGTGGCTGCGGCTGCGCCCGAGAAACTTCAGCGTTTCCAGCCCGCGCAGCGAATCCACAAAGTGATTGGACAAGGTGCGGTACGACTTCAATTGCCGGTCCATCTGCTTGCGGGCCGTCATTCCGATCAGGATCATAAAGACAATAATGATCGGCATCGTCAAGGTCAGAATCACACCGCTTGAGGTATCCTGGGTATAGATATACACCAGCAGCAGCGCCGGAGTCACCGCCATCCCCACCATCCGCGGGATAATGAGCTCCACATACGTCCGAAACTTCGCGACTCCTTCAAGCACAAGCGTAACCAGCTCCCCGGTGCCCCGGTCGCCTGCCAGCCTTGGTCCCAGCTGGAACAGCTTGTCCATCATTTGTCTTCTCATGCTGCTGCCGGTCGCTTCGGCGAAGCGGTACGACACGCGGCTCATCAGCATGGCGCTGGCATGGCGCGCCAGAAACGCAAGAAGGAACAAGAGCGATTTCGCCCCTTGTTCCTTCAGCGGTTCTCCCGCAAACAGCGCAGAGACAACTTCCGCCAGCGACTTGGCCAGCAGAAGAATGGACAGGCTTTGCACCAGGGTAAGGAAGCCCACGATCAGAAAGACCGGCTTAACTCCTTTGTACCCAAGCAAATTTTTATCCATCAGTATTCAAGATGCTCCTTCTCATGAACCCGTTTATGAAAGACGAAATAGCTCCAGATCTGATAGCCAAGCACGAACGGCAGCAGCGACAACGCCACAATCGTCATGACCTTCAGTGAATAATGGCCTGAAGCGCTATTAATAATCGTCAGATTAAAGGCTTGATCCAGCGAACTGATCATTACCCGCGGGAACAGTCCGACAAAGATGGAGACGACCGACAATGCCATAACAGCACCGGTCATGCCGAAGGCCAGCCCGTCTCTCTTCTTGCTCATGAAATAGCCGGATAGCACATAAGCAGCAATACCGAGGATAACGATAACGGACAGCAGTCCTCCGCGTTGTTCGAATATATCCGTCATGTAATACGTCATTACGACAAATGCCAGCAGCAGCGCGGCCAGCGGGAACAGCAGCTTCTGCGCCAGCTTGCGCGCTCGTTCCTGCAGATCACCCAACGTACGAAGTGTAGTGAACATCAGCCCGTGCACCAGGCAGAGCAGCACTACAGTAATTCCTGCCACTACGGTATAGGTATTCACAATATCGAAGAATCCGGCATACATCTGCATCTCCCCGTCGATCGGCAGCCCCTTGATGAAGCTGGCGAACACTACGGCAAGCAGGAACGGCGGCAGGAAGCTGCCGAAGAAGATGCAGACATCCCAGGTTCTCTGCCAGGCCAGCGAATTCCTTTTACCTCTGAATTCAAAGGCAACACCACGGGCAATGAGCGCCAGCAGCGCGAAGACAAAGGGAATATAGAATCCGCTGAAGAGTGTGGCATACCAGTGCGGAAAGGCAGCGAACATGGCCCCCGCGCCGGTAATCAGCCATACTTCATTGGCATCCCAGAACGGCCCGATCGAGTTAATCAGCACCCGTCGCTCCGTATCATTCTTCGCCAGAATCTGAGTTTCCATCCCTACCCCGAAGTCAAAGCCTTCCAGGAAGAAAAAGCCGACAAAAAGCACAGCAATCAGCACAAACCATAATTCATTAAGAGAAAGCATGGGACCCCTCCTTATTATACGGATCATGCGATTCGCCGTGATCGTTATCCATGGCGTAAGGACCTTTTTTGATCACCTTGATGAACAAGCCAACCAGTACCAGACCAAGAATTGCATAAATCGTTGTAAAAGAAATCACCGAGAACAGCACCTGTCCGCTCGTGATATTAGGAGATACGCTATCCTCTGTAGTCATTAATCCAAATACCGTCCATGGCTGCCGCCCCATCTCGGTCATGATCCAGCCCGACGTATTGGCAATCGGCGGAAGCAGCAGCCCCCAGAACATGAAGCGCATGAACCAGGTGTTCGGGCGTTCCATCTTCTTGCGCCACATCAGGTAGATGGCGTATACTCCCAGCGCAATCATAAGCGAGCCTGCAGCGACCATGATCCGGAAGCTCCAGAAGGTCGTGCGTACCGGCGGAATATAATCGCCAGGGCCGTAAGCTTGCTCATACTCAGCCTGCAACGTATTCATTCCTTTCACAGACCCGGAAAACTTGCTGTAGGAGAGAAAGCTCAGCAAATATGGAATCTTAACTTCATGAGTGCTCATCTTGTTCTCGGGATCTATGGCTGCAAACACCGTCCACGCAGCCGGATCGTCGCTGTCATCCCATAGCCCTTCGGAAGCGGCCATCTTCATCGGTTGGGTACCTACCAGATACTGTGCCTGGGCATGACCGGCAATGGCAACGCCAAACGAAGAGATAATGCCAACAATCGCAGCAATCTCAAAGGATTTCCGAAAAAAAGAAACATCCTGCTTCTTCAGCAATTTATACGCACTGATACCGGTAACCAGAAATGCGCCTGTTGCATAAGCCGCAAGCACCGTGTGCGGGAACTCGACCAGCAATTGTCCGTTCGTAACCAGTGCCCAGATATCGTTCATCTCTGCCCGTCCATTATTGACAGCGAAGCCCACCGGATGCTGCATGAACGAGTTGGCCAGCAGAATCCAGAAGGCCGACAGCATCGTTCCAAGCGCTACCAGCCAGATCGAGAGCAGGTGGATGCGTTTGGATACCTTATCCCAGCCGAAAATCCAAATTCCAATAAAGGTCGACTCCAAAAAGAAGGCAAGCAAGGCTTCAATCGCCAGCGGTGCACCGAACACATCACCGACAAAGCGCGAATAATCCGACCAGTTCATCCCGAACTGAAACTCCTGCAATATTCCTGTCACTACGCCCACGGCAAAGTTTATCAGAAAAAGCTTTCCCCAGAACTGGGCCATTCTTTTGTACTCATCATTGCCTTTTCTGACATACATCGTCTCCATAATTGCAATCAAGAGCGCGAGTCCAATTGACACCGGTACAAAGAAATAATGAAAAATCGTCGTTGACGCAAATTGTATACGCGACAGCATAACTGTATCCATATTTCTCCCCTTCCTTATCCCCATTCAATATGTCTATTCTGTCAAAAATCCAGAGGTCAAAGTGTGACATTTGTCACATCAAACACCCTGTTTAGCCTTGAAATTCAATAAATTTGTGACAAATATCACAATATAACCCCTAGAAAGCAAAAAAAATAAGACGGTTTTACCGTCTTGGATGTGTTCAGTATTCTATAGAAAGCTTGACTCATAAAGGCATTGGTCAGGTAATGGAAATACCCTTCTTCAGCGATTTCAAATCGCCATTGGAATTGAGCAGCTGCGGCAGCATCTTCATGCTGCGCTCCATGGAAGAGTGGCAGAGAGGACAAGAAGGCGCATGTTCAAATGCGAAATTATCCCTCATCCATCCATTGCACCCATCGTTGGTGCAGGCCCAAATTGCGGTATTTTCTTCCGGTACTTCCTCCAAAGGCTTCTTCCGGTAGTTCATTGCCGTTCCTCCCTTCCTTTATGCACAAGTTGAGAATCCAGACAAGTAGAAACGACATTGCCGTCCTTGATGTTAAGGACGGCAACCGTTTCACGAGTAATATAAGGATCGGTATTGCATGAAGCATATCGCTCCTTATATTTTAAAAAAAGACCGTCCCATCTTTCATAAGCGGGGACGGCACCTTCTATATTACAGTTTTACAACGTTTTCGGCTTGTGGTCCACGGTTGCCTTGAACAACGTTGAATTCAACGCGTTGGCCTTCGTCCAAAGTTTTGAAGCCGTCGCCAGTAATTGCGCTGAAGTGAACGAATACGTCGCTTCCGCCTTCAACTTCAATGAAACCGAATCCCTTTTCTGCGTTGAACCATTTAACTGTACCTGTTTGCATGTGTGTTACCTCCACAAATTTAAATTAATATGTTCTTTTTATCTTCAAACAAAGAAAAAATTCACACATTGAGAAAGGTTGTACTCCATTTGACAGCCCTTTTCAATACGAGAATTAGGTATCAATTGTATGATTATTTTTATGTTACCACACCTCAATAACAAAGGCAAGCTGTCCCATCCGAATTTCTCCGTTTTTTCACTTATTAGGTTAACTTTCCAATGTAAGGGTTGCCAGTGTAGTGAAGTCAGCCAATTCTTTGGCCTCTACGTTATCTTTTACCCCCTATTTACAACTTAGAAACGGCCGCCGCCCTTAAATCCAACAAAAATTAAGGGCGTGCGAACCGCTTCCTTCACGTGACTGCCTCTATATTATATACTGCGAAAACAGCTTTTATTCCTCCGGCTTCTCAAGAAGTTTTACTGTGATCTGCTTTACTTCTCCATTGCGGTAAAAAGTAATCTTCAGTTCATCCCCGATCTTGGTATGATCGTAGAGATATTTACGCAATGACAATGTGGATGTAATGGACTGGTTGTTGAACTTCGTAATTACATCGTTGAACTGGAGGCCTGCAGCCTTCGCCGGTCCCACCGCATCCAGTACGACCACCCCGTCCTTCACACTGGTAGGCAGATTCAGCTCCTTGCGCTGATCCTCAGCGAGCGGTACATAAGGATTATTCAGATCCACCGAATACACCCCTAAGTAGGAACGGGCTATTTTCCCATTGGCTTCCAGCTCATCGGCCGCCTCCATCACATGGTTCGCCGGAATTGCGAAACCAAGCCCTTCCACGCCCGTGTCGGAGATCTTCATTGTATTAATGCCGATCACCTTGCCGTCCAAATCTACCAAAGCGCCGCCGCTGTTGCCCTCATTGATTGCGGCATCGGTCTGAATGACCTCCTGCTCCCAGTCATACACGCCATCCTGGTTGAGTGATACGGGAATGGTCCGCTCTGTATAGCTGACGATTCCGGAAGTCAACGTATCCCCGAGACCCAGAGGATTGCCGATGGCAATGACGGTCTCTCCCAGCCGCAGCTTAGAAGAATCTCCAATTTGGGCGATCGTATTAATACCTTTGGCGTCAATGGAGAGCACCGCAATATCACTGACCTTATCCGCTCCCACCAGCGCTGCTTTGCGGGTCTCCCCATCCACCGTAACGACCTCCAGCTTCCCTGCGCCTTCAATTACATGATTATTTGTAATGATAAAAGCCTTGCCGTCGTCCTTTTTATAGATAACTCCCGATCCAAGTGCCGACTCATCGAGAATATTAAGCTCCTCGTTGTCTTCCTTATGATTAATAATGCTTACTACCGCTGGGCGAACAAGGGCTGCAGCCTGAATAATACGATCATAGGGATCACCGCTGCTTGCAGCAACCTTGTCAATGACCGCAGGTGAGGCGGCTTTCTCGCGGGTCAGCTGTCCCGTCACCAGACTGAACAGAAGCACGGCCGTCACAGCACTGACTATGGAGCAGATCATGGCTACCTGCCAGGTGGCCAGGCTCCTCCGCGATCTGCGGGGCCATTTATACCCGCCCGGCGCACTTGAGGCACCTTGCTTGCTTCTTCTTCGCCGTGATACTTTCGTTGAATAGAAATCATCGTCAAACAGTCCCACCGCTACATCCTCTCCCCTCTAATGCTGCTGCATTCAAGACCTGAACGCCAAGCAACCACGTCCGAGCTTATCTCATCTTCTCTTAGACTCCAGGAAGCGCCAAAAGGTTTCATTTTATTTATTCATCACATAAGTGCGGAGGTAAGCGTACAGAATCTCCTATTCTTGCAACCTAGCATTAAACGTTGCTGCTTAGCAGGAATATTTTGCAGCCTAAAAGACTACAATAATAGAAATGGATGGATGTAGATGCCCATCGGTTCTTACTAATTGATTGTATCACAGGCAGATGCCACACCGCGTTTTTTCTGCCGTAAAATTAATGTAAATTTATTCATGCTTTGACGGCCATTACAATTCAGCCTGATGCTTCCGAAGTTAGCTTTGCCGAAATAGCTCTAGATGCTTACCAAACTTTAAGGAGGAGTGTACTATGGAATCTTTTTCGGCCAGCATGGACCTGGTGCAGTTTATCGGCAAGCTGGGTGATCTTAAGGATGAACACTATCATCTGGTGCTTGTCCAAAGTGCCATGATTGAGCTGCTGATTGATAAGGGCCTCTTTTCGCGCCAGGAACTGGAGCATAAAATCGCGGAGGTGGACCGGCTTATGACTGGCTCACCCTATCCCATGGCGTAGGGCGGTCATAGAAAGTATCGCAAAGCCTGAATTCACTATCTCTGAAAAAACAGCCCCGGTCTTCCATCGCCCCTCGCACTGACATTTTGGCTAAGTCCATCATATTGTGGTCCCGGCTCAGGTGTGCCAGATAGGTGCGTTTGGTCCGCCCCGTAAGAATTTCGCTCAGTGCCGCACCTGCCGCCTCATTGGATAAATGGCCCAGATCGCCAAGAATCCGCCGCTTGGTGTTCCATGGGTAGCGTCCCATTCTCAGCATTTCAATATCATGATTGGCCTCCAGCACAAGCACATCGGCATCCGAAATCGCTGTGCGCACCTTATCGCTGACATACCCCAAATCCGTCGCCACGCAAAGCTTTTCTTTACCATCATAAAAGTTATAGCCCACCGGCTCCTCAGCGTCATGCGAGATCGCGAACGACTCCACACGCAGGCTGCCGAAGTCCCTGTACTGGCCGGTCTCCAGAATGACCCGGTTCTGCTCGGCAATCCTGCCGATGCCCTTCTCAATCGCCTGCCAGGTGTTGGTGTTGGCGTAGATCGGGAGATCGTATTTGCGCGCCATGGCCCCTAGTCCCTTAATATGATCGGAATGCTCATGCGTAATCAGAATTCCGTCGATATCCTCTCCTGCCAGCTCACGCATAGCCAGCAGCTCATCAATCCGCTTCGCGCTGAGCCCCGCGTCGATCATCAGCGTTGTCTCCCCGTTGCGCACCACTGTCACATTCCCGGTAGAACCGCTGGACAGCACTGTAAATGATATTCCCATCTCTCTCTCCTGCTCCCTTTACTCTGTTGTCTTCGGACTGATAATGTCCGCACTAATGGCATCCACATAATAGGCATTGCCATTCTCCAGCATGAACCGCCACATCGGCGAGGCTACCTGGCTTTCGGAATTGAACAGCTCCCCGTAATACCCCAGCTCAATCTCCTTGACTACAGAATTCGCCGGAAAATATTTCTCGATCAGGCTGCTGAGCGCCTGCGAGGCCGGCAGTACCTTCTGTACATTTTCGCTGCTGCCGGCTACAATCTCAATCTTGGGCCAGCGGTAGGCCACAATCTTCTGATCACTGTTGATCAGCTCCAGCCTGACTCGGAACAGCGACCATTTTTTATCCACGAGCGGATGGAGCACGGACTTGCCAACCTCGCTCTCCTGTGAATCGAAGCGGTAATTGGCAATATCCGGGATCTGGTCCTGCAGCGCGCTGCTGAGCTCAGCGAACGAGGAATAGATCAGCTTGCTGTCTATCGGCTCCTTAAGCTCTACAGGAGGTTCGTTCTGCTCCTCGCCGGAGTAATGATAAGTAATATCCGGCAGCTGCGGCGTGGCAGCCGGAATGGGGCACAGCACCCGGATGTCCTTTTCTTCCATGACAGCTTGCGTTTCCTGGGACAAGGAGGTGAAATCAAGGTTGGCGCTGGCCTGATCGCGCAGATCAATCCACAGCTGGTAGCACAGCAGCAGATTCAGCACCAGAAAGGCGTAAATCAGCACGTTTTTTGCTCTTCCCCAATCCATACCTTCCCCTCCTCAAAGTTGTATAAGCAGTTATCTCTCCTAATTCAACGTAAGCACGGTTCCATCATTAAGCGTAACCCGCCACACCGGAACCAATTGAAGCATGTCTCCCTTTATTGCGGGCACATAAGCCGGAGTCAGATCCTGCACCCCGGAAGTCTGGCTGATCTGCGCCAATTGGCTCTCCAGCTTTTCTCCAAATGACAGCTCCACAATTTTCTTCACCGCCTTAGCTTCATCCACAAACATCAGCGAGCGCTCATAGGAGGAGACCGTCCCTTGCTGCAGCTCCAGATTAATCACCCCGTACTGCAGCTGAAGCCGGCTGATAATCGGATACGAACCATAAGGAGAAGAGCCATAGAACTGTTGAAAAGAAACCTTGCGCTCCTGCCTGCCCTCTTCGGTTGCCGCAAGCCGGTATGTTCCGTTCCAGCCTCCGTGCTCATTGACAAAATCAACGGCCTCCAGGGCATCCTTGGCCGGCGTGCTCTCTCCGGCCGGAAGGGCGGCCGGATCGCTGTAGCTCATCCAGTTCTGTTCCTGATCCACCTGCAGACTGCGTTTGCTGTCAGTATAAATCTCCGAACCGTCCTTTTCAGGAATATATCTGGTGCTTCCCGAATCAAAAAAGAGATTGCTCTGCATTTGCTGAATGGTATACAAGCCTGAAGGCATTTCCACTTCAACCATCGGGATTTGGGCTGCGGGCACATAGTAATCGCCGTTCACCGCTGTATAATTAATCAGGTCTTTGCCAAAATCCACATGCTGCTGCACATCCTGCACAGTGAGGTCGGCCTTGGCCGCTTCATATACAATATCACCCCGGGTACTGAAAAAGATGGCATGCGCTTTGGAATCATTTTTAATATTGTAAATCCAGATCCGGTCGATGCTTTCCCCCTCAAACAGCGAATCCGGTGACAGCTGCATCACCCGCTGCAGCAGTGTTACCGGGATGCCTGCACCGAAAGACAGCTCAATGCCCGGATTTTCATTCCGGATTTTATCCCAGTCGAAATCCTGCACCGACCGCCGCTGAAAGCTCTCAAAGCTGCGCCCCTTCAGCCGGTTGAGGATGAGATTATAGAAGGTGGTATTGGGATAAAAAAGGGTATGCCTGCTTTCTCCCATATGAATGATCATTTTATCGGGATAGAGCATGTTTTCCACTTTCTCCTCCGGGCCCATATTATCCGTCTTCACATACAGATTTTCCGACATTACCGCTGAATCGCTGCCCGGCAGCCGGTAGATCAGATAATAGCTTTCTACAAGACTTCCAAAAACGAGCAGCGCGAGAATCCAAGACTTCACTTTTTCCTTCATGACCCACTCCCCCCTTCCTGCTTCAAAGGCAGTGTAAAGGTGACCAGTGAGCCCTCATTAAGCTCCGATTGCAGGGTAATCGAGCCGCCGTGCGCTTTGACAATTTCCCGGGCAATGGACAGGCCCAGGCCGGTGCCCCCCATATTGCGTGAGCGGGCCTTGTCCACCCTGTAGAAACGCTCAAAGATTCGCTCGATGTCCTTCTTGGGAATTCCGATCCCGGAATCCCGGACTGAAACCGCCAGCATTCCCTCTTCATTCTTCAGCGCCTCCAATTGAATCGCTCCGCCTTCCGGCGTATACTTCAGCGCATTGGAGACCAGATTGCCCAGCACCTGATCAATTTGATCGCGGTCAAGCCAGGCGCTCGCCACCTCCTTGCGGACTCTGGTGCTGATATGAATCCGCTTCTGGCGGATTTGAAAGGAGAAGCGGTCGGCCACATCCTCCAGCATCTCGGAGATATCCGTCTGCTGAATGCGCAGGCTGGATTCCTTCGAGTCCAGGCGCGAGAGATGCAGCAGGTCGGTCACAAGGCGGATCATGCGCTCCGTCTCATTGCGGATAACCCCAACGAACCGCACGGCAAGCTGCGGATCTTCAAGTGCGCCGTCATCCAGCGCTTCGACATAGCTTTTGATCGTTGTAAGCGGCGTCCGCAGCTCATGCGACACATTCGCTACGAACTCGCGGCGGGACTCCTCCAGATTTTCCTGCTCCGTAACATCCTGCAGGACTGCAATCGTACCCGCGATCCCCCCGCCTCCCCGGCGGTGAATCGGGGTGAAGGTAACCCGCACAATGTTGGGGTCCCCGCCCCCTATCGGAGAGAGATGAAGCATTGCGGACTGGGCGTTGCCCCGGGCCAGCGACCCGGACTGCTCATGATCCAGGCCCAGCAGCTCATCAAGGGGGGCACCCTCGGGCAGCGGGCCTTCCGAACCCAGCATATGTGCTGCCCGGGTATTCATTAGAATGACCCCGCCGCTCTCATCGGTGGCTACCACCCCATCGCTCATATTCGCCAGAATGGAGGCCAGCTTCTCCTTCTCCTCCTCATTCTGGGATAAAGCCTCCCGGAGTCTTCCGGTCATATAATTAAAAGCCTGGCTTAGCTGGCCAATCTCATCGTTGCCGAAGACCGGCATCTTGCGGTTGAAGCGCCCTTCAGCCACCGCTGTGGCGTGACGGGTCATTTCCTTGATCGGATGCGTGATTGTATGGGCCAGAATAACGCCCAGGACAGCCGTCAATGCCAGCGCCAGCAGCAGCCCGGAGAGAAATACGCTGTTGATTCGGCCCATGGTGGCATACAGATCCTTCATATCCGCAGCAATATAGATCGCCCCTACAACTTTGTCCCCGGAAAGCACCGGCTTCGCAACTACCTTTTTACGCACATTATCATCGGCGATGATATACTCCTCGTTATCGCTGATCCCCTGCAGGGCGCGGCTGACTACCGTCTGCGTGTTGCGCTGGCCCACATAATCATTCTGCGAAGGCACCGAGGTGGTGATAATCTTGCCGCTTGCATCCAGTACCTGGATTTCGGCGCCATTGATATACAGATTGTTGACCATGCCGCGCAGGCTCTCCACAGTATTTTCTTCATCTGCCGTCCCGGCCTCGCTGCCGAATTTGTCCGCTGTCAGAATCGAGAGCATCTCCGCCCGCGCCTTGAGATCTTTGGTGAAATTATCGGTCAGTGAATTTTTCATTGAGCTGACAAAGTACACACCGATCAGCTGCATGGCGATCAGAATCAGCAGCACATAAATAATAATAAGCTTGGCCTGTATCGTCCGGAAAAAGGACAGTCCCTTCATCACAACCCTCCGCTTTTGGGGCTATGCATTAAATAACCAAGTCCGCGCCGGGTAAAAATATATTCCGGCTTACTGGGATTCTCCTCAATTTTCTCTCTCAGACGGCGGATCGTCACATCAACGGTCCGCACATCCCCGAAATACTCGAAGCCCCATACGGCCTGCAGCAAATGCTCCCGGGTCATCACCTTGCCGGCGTGTCGAATCATATAGTAGAGCAGCTCATACTCACGGTGCGTCAGATCAAGCGGTTCGCCTTCCTTGTAAACCATATACATGTCGGTATCCACAAAAAGGCCAAAATGGTGTACGCCCTGCTTGCTTTCCAGCGGTTCATTGACCGCTTCCGAGAGGACCGGTTTTTGCTGGCGCCGCATTTGCGCTTTGACCCTTGCCAGCAGCTCCCGCGTACTGAACGGCTTGGTCACATAATCATCCGCGCCAAGCTCCAGGCCCAGCACCTTGTCAATCTCCCCGTCCTTGGCGGTAAGCATAATGATTGGGATATCCAGATGCGCGGAACGCACCTCACGGCAGACATCCATGCCGTCCTTGCCTGGAAGCATAAGATCAAGCAGCATCAGATCCGGCCGTTTGGACAATGCCAGCTCTACTGCACTGTTGCCGTCAAAGGCGCAGATCACCTCATAGCCCTCTTTTTCCAAATTGAATTTCAATATATCAGCAATAGGCTGTTCATCGTCTACTACCAGAATCGTCCCCATCTGCATATGCTCCGCTTCACCTTTCTAACCATACTTAGCATTGATTCTCTTATTTTAACATACCTGTCCTGGCGTCACATCCTGCGGGGCGCATTCTTGTCATTTCCGAAAAAAAAGCCGCCCAAATTATCCGGACGGCTTGGCTTAAATATAAATTATTGCAGATACTTCATAGGGTTGAGCGCACCCCCGTTTTTGCGGATTTCAAAATGCAGATGCGTCCCGGTTGATCGCCCGGTGCTGCCCATGATTCCGATTTGTGCGCCCTGTTCAAGCTTTTGCCCCGCGGAGACTGAGATACTGCTCAGATGGCCGTAATACGTGACATAACCATTATGATGATCCACGATAACTACGTTGCCGTAACCGCTCTGTACACCGGCGAAGCTGACGGTGCCGGCATCGGCTGCTTTGATCGTACGGTTTCCGGATACCAGATCCACGCCTTTATGTACGCGGCCCCAACGCTCGCCATAGCTGCTGGTAATCGACGCCCCGCTCACCGGCCAGGCGAACTTCCCTGTCCCTTCTCCGACTACCTTCGTCCCCTGGTACACCACTTCCGGCAGCGAAGCCTTAATCACCGTCTGCCCCAGCCATTCTTCCTTGACGACCAGGCCATTCTCCTTGGTTAAACGGTACTGCATCGTTTTGAGACCCGTCTGCCCCGGACGGACCACCTTGCTCTTGCCGGCGGCAAGCTGATCGCTTGTACGTATAATCACTTCAGGCTCGGTGACAACCTGCTCCTCAACCTGTTCTACAGTAACAACAGTCAGCGGCGCCTGCGGTACCGTCAATTGCAGGGTGTCGCCGATTTGCAGGGTCAATTCCTTGACCGTAGGATTGTTCTTGAAGATTTCAGCCTGCGTCGTATCATACAGCTTGGCTATACCGGAAATCGTATCGCCTTCCTGCACCGTGTAGAGCAGCGGCTCCTCCTTGCCCTCGGTAAGCGCCTTGACGGCCTCATCCACGCTTAAGACTTTGTTCGGATCGGCTTTGACCGGTACAATGGCCACCTGCTCGCGGATTGCAGCCGATTCTACGGTATCTGCAGCCGGTGCTTTGGCCGAACTTGAAGCTGACATTTTCTTGAGCTCGGCTCCTGCGGAAGCTTCCGCCTCCGGCAGATAATGGTTCTTGACGCCATTCAGCACCGCAGCTGCGGTCTCCTGATCCTTGACAATGCCAAGCACCTCTCCATCCACGGTCAATTGCACGCCTACCGCATAAGCCTTAAGCATGCCATCCAGCTTGTCCAGAGTCGCGCTGCTGTCGATCTCAGGTTTAAAGGCCTTTTCCGCTTCTGTGGATATGCCGTCCGTTTGCAGGACCATCACCGAGTCGGGATACTTCAGCTGATATTCCTGCCGCTTTTGCTCGAACAGCTGATCCAGCTCCGATTTCTGGCTAATCTTTCCGATCTCCTCGCCCTTCACCAGAACCTTGTAGTAAGTTACTGTATTGGCAGTCACATACCTCTTCTCGGCTCCGACCAGAAAGGCACCCAGCAGCGCCAGACCCGCAGAAGCCGCAATCCAGGAGCGCCGTAATTTCCTGGGTTTGGTTTCCGGATGAAAGACATTAGTTTCGCTAGCGGCATCGCTGCCCTGTTGAGCTGCTGCCCCGAATTCTGCGGAATGCTCTTCATTGCTCCGCAGCTTCCCCATCCGGTGCATGAACTTAAATCCCTTCATGAAACTCTCCCTTTCAGTCCGCCCATTCATACCGCTTAGAGCGGCCAAGCTTTGTTATACGTCCCCTTTTATATATGCTGCTTCATCTATTTTTCTATTTGCGTTAGTATGAATGATCATGTTGTCAGATACCCGAAAAAGGTTACAAAAAATTAACCCCTTTTAATCCTTTTTTACTGTACCACAGCCGGTAGAAAAATTTCAACTTTCCATGCATGACAAAACCCGCGAAATTCGCGGGTTTATTCCAAAATTATGATGTTTAAACAGCCTTCTCGTGTCCAAAAAGTGACAATTTTCAATTTTGTGAGCTGTCATTAACATCCGGTGTAAGCATTTTCATCAATGCCTCATATTCCTCTTGATCGACATATTTTGCTATAACCTGCTGCAGCTCCTTGACTTCACCCTCCGTAAGTCCATCCTCCATAGCCGCGGATATTTTTTGCATTTCTTCCTGAGGCAGCTTGGTCATCAAAATATTGAAAATATTGGTTTTTTCGTCGGTTGGCAGGTTTTCCTTCAAATCCCGCATCGCTTCCGGGGTCATGACCAACTGCTGGTCAAGCGCACCTCCGCTCTGGTCTCCGCTGCTGGACGCTTCCCCCATTACTGGCAGAGCATCCTCGGGAACCTCTTCTTCCACAGCTTTCCCATCGCTGTCTGTTCCGCCCGTACCGCTTGTATCCGCCTCCCGGGTATCCGGTGTTGCAGCGCCTTTGTCTTCCGTATCGGTGGCGGCAGCTTTGGAATTCATTCCGGTCAGACTTTTCACGAATCCGCCAATTCCCGGCTCCGGGGCATCCAGCTTGATATCAAAGCTTGCCAGTACCGACTGGATATACGTATTGACTACGAAGGCTGTAGTCAGAATAGAAAGTGCACTGGCAAGCACCACAATCAGGCAGACGGCAAGCATGCGTTTTACGATTCTCATCTTCATCTCTCCCTTGCTTCTGTTCATTGCCAATCTCTGGAGAATCAGGCCTATGTTCCTTCTATTCTTCCAGTATTGACTAGAACGCTGCCAGAGAAACGTTGGATAGTTAAAACTAACCAAGTAGAAACGGACCGTCCTTATAAGGACGGTATCCGTTTCAGCGAGAAAGATAAAACTAATTTTTAGAGTGAAACATATAAATTCTTATCTTTTTAAAAAGGAGCCTCAAAAGAGGCCCCCCAAGGAATTAATTTATAATCAGCCTAGATATAGACCGGCAGCACCTGGTTGGTTTGCTCACGGTTGCGCCCCACGGAGAAAATCGAGATCGGAATGCCCGTAAGCTCCGACACCCGTTCTACATATTTGCGGGTATTTACCGGCAAATCGTCCAGGGTCTTCGCAGAAGTAATATCCTCGCTCCAGCCCGGCAGCTCTTCATAGACGGCTTCGCATTCAGCCAGCATTTTCAGACTCGCCGGATAATGGGTGATGACCTCCCCGCGGTATTTATAGCCCGTGCATATCTTCACGGTTTCCAAGCCGCTGAGCACATCCAGCGAGTTCAGAGACAGGCCGGTAATTCCGCTGACACGGCGTGCATGACGCACCACTACACTGTCGAACCAGCCTACGCGGCGGGCGCGTCCAGTTACAGTACCGTATTCATGCCCGGTCTCACGGATATAATCACCGATGGAGTCGTTCAGCTCGGTTGGGAACGGACCATCTCCGACACGTGTTGTGTAAGACTTGGCCACACCAATAACCTGCTTAATCTTGGAAGGTCCTACACCGGAACCGATGCAGACGCCGCCTGCCGACGGGTTGGATGAAGTAACGAATGGATAAGTTCCTTGGTCGATATCAAGCATCACGCCTTGCGCGCCTTCGAACAGCACTCTGGATTCGGCATCAATTGCCTCATTCAGCACTACAGAGGTGTCTGTAACATAGCTGCGGAGTATTTCCGCATATTCCAGGTATTTAGCCAGTATTTCTTCCACATCCAGTGCTTCCGCTCCGTAGACCTGAGTGATCACCTGATTCTTTTCTTCCATTAAGTGGCGCAGTCTCAGCTCGAATTCCTCTGCGTCCATCAGATCGGCAATACGGATACCGTTACGGGCAGCCTTATCCATATAGGCCGGGCCAATGCCCTTGCGTGTGGTGCCAATTTTGTTCGGACCCTTGCGGTCTTCCTCCAGTGCATCCAGCAGCATATGATATGGCATGATAACATGGGCACGGTCACTGATCACCAGATTTTTGGTGTCAAAACCGTTTTCATGAATATAATTAATCTCTTGAATCAGCGCTTCTGGATTAATAACCATTCCATTGCCGATGACACAAGTCTTCTCTTTGTAAAATACTCCTGATGGAATCAAGCTCAGCTTGAACTTCTTCCCGTCAATCAGAATCGTGTGACCGGCATTGTTACCCCCTTGATACCGGGCGACCACATCTGCGCTCTCTGCCAGAAAATCCGTGATCTTGCCTTTGCCTTCGTCTCCCCATTGTGTTCCCACGACGACTACCGTTGACATGTTCATTCCTCCGTAGGTGCTGCTTTAGCACCATTATTTTTCATAATATGGGCTCTGTACGCGCTTCTTATGTACGCAGCCCTCCGGGCGCCCAGCGGTTTAACCCGCTAAAGCACAATAACCAGTGTAACAGCGGTACTTTTTAAAGTCAAACAAAAACGAACGATCTCACAAGGAAATGCGTGATCGTTCGGATATTGTGCGAAAACTGCCTAACCTGCAAACGGTTCATTATGGGCACGCTCGTAGTTAACGAACTTGTTGAAATTTTTCAGGAACACAAGCTCTACGGTGCCTACAGGACCATTACGCTGTTTGGCTATAATAATTTCGATGATATTTTTCTTCTCGGTATCCTGGTTATAGTAATCGTCACGGTACAGGAAAGCCACAATATCAGCATCCTGCTCAATCGAACCGGATTCACGAAGGTCACTCATCATCGGACGTTTATCCTGGCGCTGCTCCACACCACGGCTGAGCTGGGACAGGGCAATGACCGGCACATCCAGTTCCCGGGCAATCTGCTTCAGTGTACGGGAAATCTCCGACACTTCCTGCTGGCGGTTCTCACCGCTCTTGCCGCGACCCTGAATGAGCTGCAAATAGTCGATGACAATCATCCCGAGGCCCTTTTCCTTTTTCAGCCTGCGGCATTTTGCCCGGATATCCGTAACCGTAACCCCCGGAGTATCATCAATATAAATTTCCGCTTCCGACAAAGATTGAATTCCCATCGTCAGCTTCGACCAGTCATCGTCACTTTTGAATTCACCGGTACGCATAATGTTGGCATCCAGGTTGGCTTCCGCGCAGATCATACGCTGAACCAGCTGCGGCGCCGACATTTCCAGACTGAAAATAGCTACGGTCTCTTTGGCCCGAACCGCCACATTCTGGGCAATATTCAGCGCAAACGCCGTTTTCCCTACGGAAGGGCGGGCTGCCACAATAATCAGGTCATTCCGCTGAAAGCCGTTGGTCATATGGTCAAGGTCGGCGAAGCCGGTAGGAATCCCTGAAGTGCCACCCTTGTTCTGATGCAGCATCTCTACGCGGTCGAACACCTGCATGAGCACATCACGGATGGCAATAAATCCGCTGCCGCTGCGGCGGTTGGAGATTTCCAGAATCCGCCGCTCGGCATCGCTCAGCATGTTGGCTACATCTTCGCCGCCTGTATAACCTTCACTGACAATCTGCGTTGCTGTACGGATGAGACGCCGCAGCATCGCCTTCTCTTCAATAATCTGTGCGTAGTAATCCACGTTCGCTGCAGTCGGAACCGCATGTGCCAGCTTAGCCAAATAGCTGACACCGCCGATATCCTCAAGCTGTCCCTTGTCCTGCAGTCTGGACGTCAGTGTAACCAGATCAATCGGCTGGCTCTCTTCTCCGAGCTGCACCATCGCTTCAAAGATCATCTGATGCGGTTTATCGTAGAAGTCTTCGGTATTCACCCGCTCCATCGCGGTAATCAGCGCTTCATCCTGCAGGAGGACAGCGCCGATTACGGCCTGCTCCGCCTCCAGATTCTGCGGGGGAATCCGATCGAAAAAGAGATCTCCACCCATCTTACTCCTCCGTTACCTGAACCGTAAGGTTAGCCTTTACTTCGGTATGCAGCTTCACCGTCACCTGAAATGTCCCCAGATGGCGGATCGGATCAGCCAGTTCGATTTTGCGCTTATCAATCGAGATGCCCTGGGTTGCTGCCAGAGTTTCACCGATTTGTTTGCTTGTAATGGCACCGAACAACCGGCCGCCTTCACCGGCTTTGGCTTTCAGCGTAAGCGTCAGCTCGTCCAGCTTCCTGCCCAGCTGCAAGGCTTCCTCTTTCTCCTGATCCTTGCGGCGCTGTTCGGCAGCCGCCTGATTCTCAAGGGTTTTCACATTGCCTTCGGTTGCCGGGCGAACCAATCCGCGCGGCAGCAGGAAGTTGGCTGCATAACCTTCTGATACCTCTTTGATTTGCCCTTTTTTGCCCTGACCCTTAACATCTTTTATGAAAATGACCTTCATTCGAACAGCCCCTCTTTCGCTTCAATTTCGGCCAGCACTGCAAGCAGTCTGGCTTCTGCTTCCTTGCATGTTCCTTCCAGCTGTACGGCGGCATTGGACAAATGTCCGCCCCCTCCAAGCTTTTCCATAACCACCTGCACGTTCATCCGCCCGAGTGACCGGGCGCTGATGCCGATAAGACCGTCAGGCCGCTCGCTGATGACGAATGAAGCCACCACGTTCGTCATGCCCAGCAGCGTATCCGCGGTCTGGGCAATCAGCAGCTGCGGAATTTTCATTCCCGGGGCCGTCACGACCAGGGCTATATGATCATACACCATCCGGGCGTGTTTGATAATTTCCGCCTTGGATATATACTCTTGCAGATCCTCCTTCAGCATGCGCTGAATCAGAATCGTATCTGCACCGACCCGCCGGAGAAATCCTGCTGCTTCAAAAGTGCGCGACCCCGTGTGCAGCGCAAAATGCTTCGTATCCACCGTAATTCCGGCAAGCAGCATCGTGGCTTCCAGCGGGCTTAGCCTGATTTTGTCATGAATATACTGCAGCAGCTCCGTAACCAGCTCACAGGTGGAGGAGGCATAAGGCTCCAGGTAGACCAGTACAGCGTCATTGATGAACTCCTCGCCTCTGCGGTGATGGTCAACAACCACAATCCGGCTGGCCCGCTGCACCAGCCGCGGCTCCATCGTCATCGACGCCTTATGGGTATCCACTACAATCAGCAGCGTATGCTCCGTCATGATCTGCAGCGATTGCTCCGTAGAGATAAAGGACTTATTCAGTTCCTCATCCCGGCGGATCTGCTCCATCATGCGTGTGATGGAAGGATTCGGGGTCTCCATCACAATGTGGGCTTCCACGTTGTACATCTGCGCTGCCTTGAGCAGACCGATTGCCGCCCCTACAGCGTCGATATCCGGCGTCCGGTGGCCCATAATCAGGACCCGGTCGCTTTCCTGCATCAGATCACGCAGGGCGTGGGCAATCACACGGGCCCGCACTCTTGTGCGCTTCTCTGCGGCATTGCTCTTGCCGCCATAGAAGGACAGCCGCTGGCCTGCCTTAACGGCAGCCTGATCTCCGCCCCGGCCAAGTGCCATATCCAGGCTGGACTGCGCCAGCGCACCCAGCTCACTGGCCGATTCCGAACCATAGGCCAGCCCGATGCTCAGCGTCATCGGCACCTTGAGATCCGCAGTCATTTCCCGCACCTCATCCAGAATCACGAACCGGCTCTCCTCAAGCGCCTGCAGGCTGCGGTGATTAAGCAGCATGAGATACCGCTCCGAGGACAACCGGCGCAGGTACACTTCAAACTGCTTGCTCCACTCCGTAATCTCACTGGCTACCTTGGCAATCAGCGAGGTGCGCTGCTGATCATCCATGCCTTGAGCCGCCTCATCGACATTATCCATCATCACAATGCCGATGGCGAGCTTCTCCTCCTCGTAGCGTTCACGCAGCACAACAAGCTCGGTGATGTCATACAAGTACAGCAGCCGCTCGCCAGGAATTGCAACCACCTGATAATAACGGTCATCCACTGTAATTTCCTGACGGACATCCTTCAGTGCATTCTCCTTGGCTGCTTCCCGCTTAACCGGCACACTGCCGGCCAGTGAAGGCGCAATGTCAGGCAGCAGCTCCTCGATTTCCTCTCCTACCAAGGACTTGCGGGAAAATATCTCGGCGGCGCTGCGGTTGTTCCATTCAACCTTCCGGTCCTCGCTGTACAGGATAATGCCGAGCGGAAGCATGCTGACCGCTTCACCCTCAACCCGCTTGATGCGAAAGGACAGCCCGTTAATGTAGTCCACCAGATTTCGGCGGAACGAAAGCTCCGCCTGCAGCATGGAGAAGCAGAGGGTGCCGGCCAGAAACAGACTTGCCACACCAATAACCCAGTTATAGATACTGACTACTATAATCAGCAGCAGCAGCAGCATAAACGCCCAGACGGTATGATAGCCGTGCCAGCGTCTTTGCAGAAATTTTGGCATGAGCTCTCACCCTATCGTTTCGATTTCGTCACAAGCTCGCGCAGCGGGAACGCCAGGTCGACTATACCGATAATCCACAGCCCCGGCATGAAAATCACGGGTATCGCCAGCAGGAGCGCCACAACCTTGCTCCATTTCCGCTCATAGACCAGGAAGAAAAGGAACCCGATGGTCTGAATAATAAAGGCAATTCGCAGCAGCGGAAGCAGATTGTCCGAAATCATCGGCATGAAGCCGCTGTCTGCTCCCCCGAATAACAGGCTAACCACGACACCCAGCAGATAATACCAGATGAACGAACGCGAAAGCCTCCATTCGCGGGCCGGCTTCATTCTGGGTACCGCATACTCCATGCTGTTCAGAATCGGACGGACAATAGAATGCGTGATTACTGCCATCATGAACGCGCTGATGATCAGCGTCATGGGAATAATCTGAACGGTCATATGGCTAATCGTACTGACATCCTCTGAGGTGAGCTTCAAATCGGACATCAGCGGATTGCCTGCGCCCAGCTCCGACAGCGGCGAATTTACCATTTGCAGCACATCATACACATAGGCGGAAAGGTCAAAATTGAACACTGCCGTCCCCACCAGCAGCAGCAGCAGAAATTCACCAAGGATGGTAATCGTTCCGGCAAGCAAAGTGGACACCGCTGAAGAGCGCTTCTTATACCAGCGTCCCATAACCAGGGCGGGTATTAAGAAATAGACCGCTAGCAAGACATAGACGGGTGAGATCAAACCGACAATCAGCAGCACGGGCAAAATATGGAAGATAAACTGCTTCGTGTCCAGAGTAGTAAACAGCACTACTGCCGGAATAATCAAAAAGAGTGTAGTGATAATGAGCAGTGGGGTTGATAACGAGAGCAGCAACAGCAGATAAGCTACGCTCCATGCCACCGATGTCCAGCGAAATTTCAACAGTATTCACCTCTTACGCATATGTTCTTCTAACGCAGATATATCCTGGTACCATTCTTCGAGCTGATGCCCTTCCTGCCTGTGCTTCCTAAGCTTCTCAAGCAGCAGGTCATCAAGCTCACGATACGGGATTCCCAGCCTGCGCCCCAGAATGTAGGAGCTCATAATCAGACTGGCCAGACTGTCACCTACACGCGCAGTGCTGCCTTCCCAGAGCGCTTTAAACAACCGCGAAACTTGATCAATTACTTCGGTCTTCAACCACTCAATTACCTTGGCGCGTTTGGCCACATCCAGGTCCTTCGGCACATTGGGCACAGTCTCTCTACCTCCGGCAAAAAGCATTATTCTCCATTATAGCATAAATAATTACCAGCTACACGGGACGTCCACCGTCCCGGAAATGCCCGTCTGCGCTTTCAAAAAAAGCCCGCATTCCGTGATCGCCGGAAATACAGGCCTTGGTACATCCTACTTCAACTGCCGGTAAGAAGAGATTATAACGATTCCTGCGATTGGCGCGAAACAACTTTTTCGCAATACTCAATAATTTGACTTCGGCGGACAATGCCAATGAACCGGTTCATGTCATCGACCACAGGCACAAAGTTCTGTACCTTGGCCAAATTGATTAAATCCTCCATATCCGCATCAATGGATACCGGCAGATTGTTCATCCGCAGCGGCACATCCTTCAGCAGATATTTTGAAGCATTTTCGAACGTCACTGCTCCGCCCGAATCCTTCATATACCAGAGCAGATCACCTTCCGTTACCGTGCCGGCGTATTCTCCATTCTGGTTCAGAATCGGTACGGCGGTATAGCGGTGAAATTCCATCCGTTCCAGGGTCTGGCGCAACGTTGAATCCAATGTAACGCAGGCTACCTCCTGTTTCGGCAGTAAAAAAAACGCAATATTCATCTCTTGATCCTCCTCAAAGAGTTCCGAAGGAATTATTATGTCTTACCCTTCCCTTGCTATAAGGGCCATCCGTACTTATACGTCTTAGCCTATCATCCGTTCCAATTCATTATAACATGAGAACAGCAAGCAGCAGCCATTAAGATTGCATATGGCTGCTGCTTATGATCTTGCGGGGATTACTGCGCTGCGGCTGTAGCCGCAGGCTCCAGCGCATTTTGCGCTTTGCCCGGCTCGATTAATTGGCCGATCGGTGTGCTGGCATTCATCCAATTGTCGATCATGGCTTTGGCTTCAGTTAAATCCTCTTCATCAACGATATCGTAATAGATTCCGTCAATTCGCTCGCCTTCACCCATCACCGTGAAGCTGGAAATATCCATATCCTTGCCCCCCATGAATTTCTTGGCGAGGCTGGTAATTGTTGAAGGTGCAATATCTGTCTTGAAGTTGTCGCCCATAATGTCCAGCAGCTCGGGGATGTTGCCGATTTGGCTGATGGACAGCATTTTGTTCGCCACCACATCAATGAATACCTGCTGCCGTTTCGTCCGGTTGAAGTCGCTGTCCTCGCGGTAGCGCGTGTAGTTAAGCGCCTCTTCCCCATTATAATTGGATTTGCCGCCTTCAATGGTGAATTTTTCGTGATCCTTGCCCTTGTTTACAATGTCTTTTTTGATGGGCAGCGGTACGCCCCCAATCGCGTCCACCGCATCCTTTAAGCCTTGAAAATTAATTGTGGCATAATATTGAATATCATGCCCAAGCAGGTTCTCCAGGGTATCCTTAGCCATCTGCTGGCCGCCAAACGCATAGGCATGAGTAATTTTATCCTTCTTATTGCCGTCATGCCCTATAATTTCGGTATACGTATCCCGGGGTATGGAAATCAGCAGGATTTTGTAATCCTCCGGACGTACAACCGCATAGATCATTGTATCGGAACGTGCGGTTTCATTCTCGCGCTGGTCAGTACCCAGCAGCATCAGCGAGAACGGGTCACTTTTGTATACAACAGGTTCGGGTTTGACCGTAGTGGTGCTGTCATTCACGAGCGGCTGGTAAGATTCCTGCGCCAGCTTGTTCTCGACCCGATCCGACAGGAAGAGATCAAAGGCCAGCACGGCCAGCGGTTTTTGGAACAGCAGGCCGCCGCCGATGATTACCACAAGCGCAGCAATCAGGACAATATATCTTGTCTTCATTTTTTTTAATTTTTTCATGATTTTTAATTCCTTCTTTTATGGTGGAATGTAGATATGATTGCTTGCGATCTATTTACAATGCTTGCCTGGAACGTACCTGGCAGTCATGGCTGGGCTTTTCTCGGCTGTTATGGGTTTCGCCCGATCTCAATATTAGGATTCCCCCCTTTCCGGAATTCGGGTCAATCTAAATGTAGAATAAACTTGGAAAACTGCTTTGACACACAAACAATATTTCTATTGTAATCACTTGCGGCGCAAAAAGAAACAACAAATAACGACAGGTTTAGTACTGCGGCTCCTTGTCTTCCATAAAGTATATGACGGCCGAAACTTCATTTTGATGCATATTCAACAAAAAAAGAAGCAAAACTGCGGGCTCTGCCTCCATCAGGCTGCGGCTCCCGGGCTTTGCTTGCAATTACTCCTCATCCTTTATCCACCATGTCTGCGGTTCAATGATATTGCTCATGGAATTGACCCGCACGTTCTGCAGACGTTTGCTGACGGCTGTAATGCTCGTGCGCTCGGCAAAAAAGATCATTGGCACTTCGTCGTTGATTAACTTTTGCCATTCATAATAGACCTGCCTGCGGTATTCCTTGTCATATGACTTGATTCCGACGCCTTCACGGATCAATTCCTCGCTTCGTTTGGAGCTGAAGCGCGGATAATTCCACAGATCCGTGGCTCTCCACAAGCCGGAAGGATCAGGGTCGCTGGCCAGCCCCCATACACCGTTAAACAGCTCAACCGACGGGTCGTCATTTTCTACAGCCTCATAGAAGGTGTTGAGCTCCTTAAGCTGTCCGCCGTTAAGCCGAACATCCAATCCGACATCGCGCCAGTTCTGCAGAATAGCCTGGGTCCGGGCTTCAGCCGTTGTGCTTCCGGTCATGGCATCATAGTTAATGACAAATGAATTCCCTTGCGGGTCCTCGCGGAATCCATCGCCATCCTTATCCAGGTATCCCGCTTCGTCCAGCAGCGCTTTTGCCGTCTCCGGACTGTAGGGATAGGTATTGATCTCCGAGTCAGGGATCTTCGCCCAGCTGGAGCTGGGCACCGGAGTTTCAAGCAGACTGCCAAGACCGTAAGAATACTTGTTGATGATCCCCTGGCGGTCCAGCGCATAGTACATTGCCTGCCGCAGGCGTTTATCCGCGAATTTGGGATTATCCATAACAATTTGCTGGGATTCCTGATCCCAAGCACCAAATTTGAATCCTATGTATTCGTAAGACAGCTCGGGTGATTGCAGAATCTCCACTTGGTCCAGCTGCTTCAGCGAGGCATATGCATCTCTTGGAGCTAGAGCAATATCAATCGTACCTTCATCAAGAAGCTTCACGATTTCCTTATCGTCAAACACCTTATACCGCACCCCATCCAGCAGAGCCTTTCCTTTATGGTAATCATCAAAACGCTTCATCTCCACAAGCTGCCCCGGCTGGATATTTGTCACCTCAAACGGCCCTATGCCGACGGGTTGCTTCCTCACGGGATCGCTGTCTGGCATATCCCTAACCGCAATTCCGCTGAAAACCTTCTTGTTCATCGGGTACGGCCACAGATTGTCGAGCGCATTTACCCGCACTCCATTCATAGTAATTCTTAGTGTGTAGGGATCTATTACCTTAATGCCGCTGATTTCCCTGGCTTCTCCCTTATGATAGGCTTCTGCGCCTTTAATCATTTCGACACTGTAGTAGCGTGACCCCGTATACTCCGGACTGGCAATGGTCTCCAGTGCAAACTTCCAATCCTCGACCGTTAATTCATCGCCATTGTGCCAGCGGACACCCGCCTTTATTTTAAACGTAAACACGCTGTGGTCGTCCGATTCCTGCCAGGCAGCGATGCCCGGAACCGTGGTTAAGTCGTCTTCTACTGTAAACATAGGCTCTGTAATAAATTCCAGTACCTGATAATCATCCTCGCCTTCATAAAAAGCGGGTTCAAACAACCCTTGGAATGGAGAAGAGTATCCATATGTAATCGTTCCTCCAGCTGCAGGCGCCTCTGCCGCTTTATTCGAAAGAACTCCATAGGAAAGCCGCCCGGGGCTGATCCCGCCGCAAGCAGACACCACAGCTCCCATTGCTATAGCCATCGCCAGCACCAGCCCTGCAGATCTGCGCTTAATCATATCATCCCTCCCTTCACGGAAATGTAAGCGTTATTTAAAGGTCTTTTCCTTATTGTTCTCTTACCTTTAAAAATCACAGCCTTTAGAGACTACATTATTGAGAATATACAATATTCCTTCTAAAGTGAAGCACTTAATGCAAATTCCCCTCTTATGGCCTCTGGCCAAATAGCGAAAAAAGCCTGCCTTCAGAGGCGATCTGGAGGGCATAGCTTTCACCTGCTTCGCCAATGGTAAGCCGGTAGAGCGGCTGCAGCGTATCCTTATCAAACTCCATCCGTGCATTTTGGAAGCCGCTGGTGGAAGCAGCAAAGACCTTGAGCTCATTAAAATGGGTAGTGACCATAATATTGGCCCCTTTACGGTTCAATTCCTCCAGAATTGCAATGGACAACGCAAACCCTTCCCCGGGGTCTGTACCTGCCGCCAATGACGCAAATTACATCCGTGAACACGGGGAATTCGCTGTCTTCCTCTACAGGAACCAACAGCCCCGACTGCGCCATTAAGGTCAGCAGGCCCAGCGTTTTGAGCACTACCGTTTTGCCCCCGGTATTCGGTCCGGTGACAATCAGCGATCTATATCCTTTGCCAAATTCCAGACTGATCGGAACCATCCCCTCCAGCCTGGGATGCCGGCCACCGTTCATTCTCAGATAGCCGCAGTCATTCAAAGCCGCCTTTCTTGCCCCGAGAGTTCGCGCATATTTAGCTTTGGCGAAGATGAAATCATAGTTGCCCGCAATTTCAATATTCAGCCGCAGCGCCGGCTGCTCCCGCTCCAGAAGCCCTGTCAGCATGCTTAGAATCTGTATCTCCTCTCTGGACTCATCAGCCGCCAGCAATTCTAGCTCTTCCTGCAGCGAAGCAAGCTCATAGGGTTCAACGAATACGGTCTGGCCACTGGTCGACTGATCCAGAACCGTTCCCTTTACCTGTTTGTGATATTCCCGCTTCACGGGAATTACATACCGCCCGCCGCGCATACTGACCAGATTTTCTTGCAAAATCCCCTTATGCCTTGACATCACGGCCTCAATCTTTCGCTGGAGACGCTCCCTGGCTGCGGACAGCCGTTTGCGGGCCCGTTCCAGCCCCTTGCTGGCATGGTCATCTATAGTCCCCAAACGGATGCAGCGTTCAATTTCCTCCCGCAGCTCTCTCAGCTCCACCAGAGATGCGGCATAGGAGGCGATCCGCGGAGCACTTTGCTCCTTGGCCTGCATGTACTTGCGCAGCTGCCCACAGCTGTGCAGAAACGCAGAGACCGCCATAAAATCTTTTTCATTATACAAATATCCTGTTCCAAGGAGCGACATCATCCATTCCATCCCCTCCAGAGAAGGAACCGGTACGCTTGCCCCTCTCTCAAGCAGCTCCTTTGCGTCTGCCGCTTCGTCCAGCGCCCGGTGAATTGCAGGCAGACAGGTCATGGGTTCCAGCCCAATCACTCTCTTTTTTCCTTCATAAGATACTGCGTGCCTCCCAAGCTCCTGCTTAATTTCCTCATATTGCAATGTAATCTGGCTCTGTGCATCCATCCGTCTTATTCCTCCTCTGATCTCCTGATTGCCCAGACGGGCTGCTTGCTCAACAATCCATAACGCAAAAAAGGGCAAAGACTGCCACTTACGGCTGTCCTTGCCCTCATTTCCTGCTGCCGCTCTCCCTGTGCTTCAGTCAGTTTCCGCCACTTGGTGGGGAACCAGGCCTGAAATAGAAAAAACCGTGCTGCAAGAGCACGGTTTAACCACAAAGAGAACATTAGCCGTAAAGAGGCCATATGACGCTTCGCACGTGTTCTTAACTAAATCATCCACCTAACCCTAAGCTTTGAACATATCCCTTGCGGGGTACACTCAAACACAAGCGCATACACCGCTATAGAGCGGATTTGAGCAGCTTACGAATCAGATGATATGAAATTGCTTAGTTAAGAACGCTCACCAACATCAATATTTCCCCTTTAGTTATAGGATATCTGTAATTTACTACATTCCTCAGCTTGCGTCAATTCCCCGTAGAGCATAAATAAGCGTTTGCGGAGAAAACAAAATAACCCCACAAAGCCATCCATGCCGCTGACGCGGCACCACAGAGGATGGAAATGGGGGTGGATTTTGTTGCGTTTAATTTCTTGCGGCCTTTAAGCGATTATCCTCATCCGTAAAGTTAATTCCAGGGTAGTGGGGCCTTGGCTTCGATGATGACTCAGGTACTTTGCCGGGACCCCAAAACATATAAATTCTTATCTTTCAAAAAAGCAGCCGGTTGCCCGGCTGCTTCGTAAAACGTCCTATTCCGTTGTGTAAGGCAGCAGCGCGATTTGACGCGAGCGTTTTATAGCAATGGTCAGAGCGCGTTGGTATTTAGCACTTGTTCCTGTTACACGGCGCGGCAAAATCTTACCGCGTTCGCTGATGAACTTCTTCAGAAGCTCAGTGTCTTTATAGTCAATGTGAGTAATCTTGTTCACAGTGAAGTAGCACACTTTTTTGCGCTTGTTGCGTCCACCACGACGTGCCGGTCTTTTGTCGTTGTCTCCGCCTTCTCTTTGTTTGAAAGCCATGTCAGTTCAGTCCTTCCTTATTAAAATGGCAAATCATCGTCCGATATGTCGATCGGTTTTCCATCGCCCGAAAAAGGATCTTGATTATTGTTGTTACGCGAGAAATTATTGTTATTTCCGCGTCCACTGTTACCGCCGCCACCATATGATGGTTCTTCAGGTACATTTCCGCCGCTGGGAGCACTGGGAGCATTGCCAGCTTCACGGTTTTGCGAGGATTCCAGGAAACGGACATTATCGGCAATAACTTCAGTGACGTATACACGTTTACCTTCATTATTCTCATAATTCCGAACTTGGATGCGGCCTTCCACGGCTGTCAGACGTCCTTTGCGCAAGTAATTGGCACAGGTCTCAGCCAGCTGTCTCCAGGTTACCACCGGGATGAAGTCCGCTTCGCGTTCACCGTTCTGGCCCGTAAAGTTGCGGTCTACGGCAAGCGTAAACTGCGTTACGGCAACACCAGAGGGAGTATAACGAAGTTCCGGGTCACGGGTCAACCGACCGATCAGAATGATACGGTTCAACAATTCTGTTCCCCTCCTTATAAGCGATTCGTTACAAAGCTTGTCAAGATCTTAGGCAACGTCGTTCGTAATGAGATAACGAATGACTTCGTCGGAAATCTTCATGATACGTTCCAATTCGGTAACTACTGCAGGTTCTGCATTGAAGTTAACCAAAATATAAACGCCATCACGGAATTTCTTGATCTCATACGCAAGACGGCGTTTACCCTGCACATCGTGCTTTGTAATTTCTCCGCCGTTGGAGATGATGCCTTGGAATTTTTCGACTGCTGCTTGAACGGCTTCTTGTTCAATGTCAGGACGAATAATGTACATGACTTCATATTTGCGCATAATTTTCACCTCCTTATGGTCTGCGGCCCCTGATCACGTCAGGAGCAAGGAACGAGCACAAACATAGACTCGCACCATATTAATATACCAAATTGTTCTTTCGGGTGCAAGCAATAAATAATACAAGGCAGATCATGGTCTCTTTTGATTTACATGAAGCCCGTTCTCCGTGCACACAATATAACCGCATTTCATACGACAGCGAAGGAGCGATTACGATGGGTGAGAAAACTGAATATGAAAAAGGCGACAAAGCGCCCAATCCCGGTATCTATACCGAAGTAAGCGAAGCGCGCAGCTTTCACACAGAAATCCAGCATCCGCAACGGATTGAAATGGAAAAAGGCGGCACCTTTCCGGAAACCACAAACAAAAACCGCAAGTGGAAAAAGGTTGACAAGGCCCGGGTTCATTAATCCCTCTGAAGCGTGTATAAAAAGAATGCTGCTGCACATAATACAATCAGGCAGTACAAAAGAGAGGTGTGGTTCCGTTGGACGTCGTAGACGAACACGATCACAAGGATTCTGAAACAGCATCTATTGTTAGTCGGGGAGAGTAAAGGCTTCCTCTTAAAAAAGGGATAAGCCTGGCAGCACCTGCTTCACTTTAGCGGCTATAGACAGAAAAATCCGAACGTCATTGATGTACTGCCTCTGGAGAGAGACCTGAAAAGGTCTCTCTTTTGTATATAATCATTCATCCAGTAAATAAAAAAACCTCCGTTTTCTCAACGAAGGACTGATGAACGAAGTATGTCGAACTGAAATGGCGGAGAGGGTGGGATTCGAACCCACGCACGCTGTGACACGCCTAACTGATTTCGAGTCAGCCCCCTTGGGCCTCTTGGGTACCTCTCCGCAGCAAGAATTATTGTAGCATGTCAGATTTCCTTTTGCAAGCTTAATTATTGGGTGCTTGACCTTTCGCCGGGCGCAGCACCTTCTTCATATTCTTCTCGAACTTTGCACGGGGAATCAGGACACTGTGATGACATCCGGTGCATTTAATCCGGATGTCCATTCCCATCCGGATGATTTCCATTTCATTGGTGCCGCAAGGATGCGGCTTTTTCATGAGGACAATATCGCCCAGTTCAAAAATCTTCCGTTCCATTAATCCTTCCCCTCTTCTCCCTCATGTGTGGCAGCCACCTGATTGATTGGTCTCACTTCCGCTGATTCCCGCCCTCCCTGCACCGTCTCCAGGGCTTCCGCTTCTCTTCCCGCCTTGCAATCCCGCTCCGCTTGCTCCCGAGCCTCCTGCTCTGCCTTAGCCGCCTCCAGGGCGTTCTCTTTCTCCAATGCCTGCTTAATGTCACTCTGGATTTGCCGTTCTGCAGCCTCCCTGGCGTTTGGAAGACAATTCGCCGCCACACGAATCACATACTCAGAGGTATTCATGGACTGAATTCCCAGAATGTTCGGATAAGCAATCACATTCGGATTCCGGATCTCTATCCCTTTAAGCGCTTCTCCGATCAGTGCAAGCGTAGACTCCAGTCCGCGTTCTATCTTCACTGGTACATCCACTACCGCCAACGCATTGGCCAGCGAATAGTTCGTTACGTTGACAATCGTACCATTGGGAATAATGTGTACCTCTCCCGTGCTGCTGAGCAGTCTCGTCGTTCTAAGGCCAATCATCTCTACCGTCCCTTTGTAGGTTCCCGTCTGAATAACATCGCCAACAGCAAACTGGTCCTCAAAAATAATAAAAAAGCCCGTGATTACATCCTTGACCAGACTCTGCGCGCCAAAACCGATGGCAAGCCCGACCACCCCTGCTCCTGCCAGCAGAGGCCCCAGATCGAAATTGAACTCGGACAGAATCAGCATGATCATGACAAAATTGCAAATGAACGTCACCACATTTTTCAGCAGTCCGCCTACCGTCGAGAACCTGCGGCTATCCCCCAATACTCTTCCGCGTGTCTCTCTTTCCATCGAACGGTCAATGACCTTGGATACAACTTTAATAATGATGCGGGTCAGAATGAAAATTAGAAGAATACGCAATCCTGCAAATAGCACATTCGCCCACATTTCGGCATCTGTTACCCAGTTCCACACCTTATCTTTGAACCGTACCGCACTTTGCACAGCTTCATCCGCAGTAGTTACTTCAAGAATCCACCGGTTCATCCAATCCCTCCTTGTCCCCGATTAAGGCATAGCCGCCTTCCCCGGCTTCTCTAAAGATCCCGCGTATTTCAACATTCTGTTCCTCTATAATTTTCCGGACCGCCCCCAGCGCGCCGCGAAAGAACTGAATCGACATGGCGCAACCGGCAGTTATCTCTTTTGGAGTAGGGAATATATCAATTTCTATCTCCGCATATTCAAGCAGCATCTCCGCGCGTAGCGCCTGCTGTGTCGAATCAAAGGCAATAAGCAGTTCTTCATTCAAACGCAGCTCCTCCTTCTGGGTTTATCGTCCTATCTCTTTCAGGCGAAGTATAAAAAACAGTTTCCATCCATATACTAGAAACATTAGCAGCCTTTCAAGCCACCATTCCATATCGCTTGACCTGCTGGTATTTTGGCATATGCTCCGTCTCAGAAAGGAAGATCATATGAATTACTCTTCTAAAGCTGTCCCGTTGCCGGAACCGTCTTGTTTAAAAATATCACATGCTGATCCCAATATCTATTCCGCCATTACCCATCGGCTGCTGTTCCATTTTTCACGCACCCGTTCAGACACACCGATCATTATCGTTTGTGTTGGTACAGACCGTTCGACCGGCGATTCTCTAGGACCGCTTGTTGGCACAGCCTTGGCCCGCTTCCATAGCCCGTTGTTCCATTTGTACGGCACATTAGACGAGCCGGTACATGCAGTGAATTTGGAAGAGACGTTAACCCGTATTCATGAAAAACATAATCACCCATTCATTATCGGCATTGATGCCTGCCTGGGCCATTCCGCCAGTGTTGGCTGCATACAGGTTGTTGACGGTCCGCTGAGACCCGGAGCCGGGGTGAACAAACAGCTGCCTCCAGTCGGAGATATCCATCTTACCGGAATTGTGAATGTCGGCGGGTTTATGGAGTATTTTGTTTTGCAGAATACAAGGTTAAGTCTGGTCATGCGGTTGTCGGATATCATTGCTTCCAGTCTCTATTCCGCCTTAAAACAATGGAACCTTCATGCTAGATCTGCTGCGACGCGAGAGCAATAACTTCCTTTTCTTCAGGAGACAGAGAATATTCTGATTCCCCGTTCTCAAGCGGTTTGGAATATATATATGAGTTTTCACGATTATGAAGACTGGTCAGGACAATTCCGCTGCGGTTGTCGTCAATGATAGCAAGCGAGAAGCTCAGGTCATTCCCCCGCTCTCCAAAAGCATTGTATCGTTTCATGGCAACCTTCGATTTCATGCCGCGGAGCTTGACCTGTGCTGCCTCGATCATCGTCTTGTGTTCACGCTGGGCTTCTTCCAGCATGTCTCCCTGGTTTCTGAGATCAATCAGCAGGCCCTCCAAATCCTCAATCCCATTTCCGGTCATCATCTTCTCATATTTCTGCCGCATTTTCCGAATCCTTGACCCCTGAACAATCAGCACAATTGCCAGCACGATGATAGCAAATGCAAATCCCATAATAAACAAGGAGAGCTGCCCAGTAATTATTTGATTTAACTCCGACATGTATGGACCATCCTTTATCTTTATCTTATGCTTGTACGGCCATACATTTCCAACATGGCAGACAGCATTCTGTTAATATCCTCTTCTGTTGAAGTAACGCCTACACTTGCCCTTACCGCTCCGCTCTCCATTGTAGCTGCAGCTGTATGAGCCAGCGGAGTGCAATGCATACCTGCGCGCACAGCAATATGATATCCACGATCCAGACGGTGAGCAATATCGGCTGAATCCTGCCCCTCGATGATAAACGATACGATTCCACTGCGTGCCGTGCCTATTTTGGGCCCAAGCAATCGGATTCCCGGAATAACAGACAGTCCCTCCATTAGCTTTTGGGTCAACTCCCATTCCTGGCGGTGGATATTTTGCGTCCCCAATGACAGGATTTTCGTCACTCCCGCCAGGAGACCGGCGATACCCACCCCATTCTGCGTACCTGCCTCATAACGATCCGGGCGAACATTAGGCTGCTCGCTATTTTCCGATTGACTGCCCGTCCCTCCCTGCATCAGAGGAATTAAATCCAGATCAGGCGCTATGTACAGCCCTCCTGTCCCCTGTGGACCCAGCAGCCCTTTATGCCCCGGAAAAGCAAGCAGATCTATATTCATCTTTTTTACATCAATCATCAAGGAACCTGCACTTTGAGCAGCATCCACGAGAAAAATCGCGCCTTTTGATTTCGCTATATCTCCGATCTCTCCAATGGGCAAAATACTTCCCAGCAGATTAGAGCTATGATTGCAAATCAGCATTCTGGTATTAGGCTTAAAGATCCTTTGCAATTCAAGCAGGTCGACTTGGCCCTCATGATCAACCCTCACATAGTCAATGGATATATTCATTGCTTGACGCAGAAATTCCAGTGGTCTGCGAACGGAATTATGCTCCGTCATTGTTGTAATAACATGATCCCCCGGTTGAAGTGTGCCCTTAATGGCCATATTCAGTCCCATTGTAGTGTTATGGGTAAAGGCAATATCCTGAGCGTTGGAGACAGAAAAGAGTTCAGCCAGCTTACTTCGCGCTCTTACCAGCACCCGCCCCGCTCCTATCGCCAGCGAATGATTTCCACGTCCGGCATTGGCTCCGGAGTGTTCCAGCGCATCCATCATTGCAGCGCCAACCTCTGGCGGTTTTGGCCATGATGTAGCCGCATGATCCAAATAAACGAGTTCCTCCATCTTTTTCACCCTCTCCTTTTCATTGAAAAAACATACCCCTAAACATCCTTTTTAAGGGACATCTCAGGATATGTTTCCGGGCACAGATATCCATCTCAGTTCCCTAACAGTTCAAGCAATCTTTCCAGGTCTTGGGCACTGTAATAGTTTAATTCGATTTTCCCTTTTTCTTTTCCTTGCTTGATCTTTACCGTTGTTTTAAATCGCTCGCGCAGAATTTCTTCCACGTTATCAATGTAGGGATCACGTTTCACTACCTTCGCCTTAATCGCACCAGCTGGTTTACGGTCTATGTTTTTCACAACCTCTTCCAGCTCGCGGACACTCCATTGCAGTTCCACACATTGTTCAGCCAGTTGCTTTATAGTTTCGGGATCCTTCAAGGCAACAATAGCTCTGGCATGTCCCATGGAAATTGTTCCACGTGAAACATAATCCTTCACCTCTTCGGGTAAAGAAAGCAAACGCAAAAAATTGGCGATGTGCGATCTCGATTTTCCTACCTTCAGCGAAAGCTCTTCCTGGGTAAGTGCGAATTGATCCATCAGCCCCTGATAAGCGACTGCAATCTCCATCGCATTCAGATTCTCACGCTGCAGGTTTTCAATCAGTGCAATTTCCATAACCTGCTGATCACTCAGACTGCGGACAACTGCTGGAATGGTCGCTTTGCCACAATATTGCGATGCCCGGAATCGGCGTTCACCTGCAATGATTTCATAACCTTTTAATACACTGCGGACGATGATCGGCTGTATTACCCCATGCTGTCTTATCGACTCGGCTAATTCCTGAATGGCTTCTTCATTAAAATCCTTACGCGGCTGATAGGGATTCGCCCGCAATTGTCCTAAAGGTATCTCCACAACCTTATCATCTTCGTTGATGGACAAGGATGGAATTAATGCATCTAGACCTTTCCCTAAACGCTTACTCATAAGAGATCACTTCCTTTGCCAACTCTAGGTACACTTCCGCTCCCTTTGAACGATTGTCATAAGTAATTATCGACTGTCCATGTGACGGAGCTTCACTCAGTCTTACATTACGTGGAATGATCGTTCTATAAACCTTCTCCTGGAAGTACTTTTTCACTTCTTCGATAACCTGAATCCCCAGATTGGTCCGGGCATCCAGCATGGTTAACAATACGCCTTCAATCTTTAGGTGAGGATTGAGATTCTTCTGAACCAGACGAACTGTATTTAGTAATTGGCTCAGCCCTTCCAGCGCGTAATATTCACATTGAATCGGGATAATAACTGAATCAGCCGCAGTAAGCGAATTAATGGTAAGAATGCCCAGAGAGGGAGGGCAATCAACAATGATGTAATCGTAATTTGACTTCACAGCATTCAGTGCCTTCTTCAGCTTCAATTCTCTGGAGATGGTCGATACCAATTCAATCTCGGCTCCGGCTAATTGAATAGTTGCAGGGATAATATGAAGGCCTTCAATTTGTGTCTCCAATATCGTATCCTGGGGGTTTGCTTCATTAATAAGAATATCATAAATGCAATTTGCTACATCCGCTTTGTTGATGCCAACGCCGCTGGTAGTGTTTCCTTGTGGATCAATATCAACAAGAAGCACTCTTTTCCCCAAAGTAGCCATTCCGGCCCCCAGGTTAACAGAGGTTGTTGTTTTACCGACGCCACCTTTTTGATTTGCTATGGCAATAATCTTGGACACTAATTTCACCTCGAATTGTTAGAAAGAATCATCTTGTAGATCGTAGTTGTAACAGCGTAATCCGCCTTTAGAATTGTGGCATCAATTTATACGTGCAATATAAGCAAATATACAGGCAGGTCCTATTTGGTCTTATGCAATATGCTCCAGTTAAAATCACAGAAAAGGCGGCCAATCACCTCAGGGCCGCCTTCAGCTTTTTAAACCAATTTATCTTTTTGGAATTTGAATAACAATCTCGTAATGGTCCCCGCGATCGTTTTCAGAGGTTTTGATTTCCATTCCTGAACCGGAAACCATATCTATGGATTGACGAATTGTATTAAGAGCGAGACGAACATCCTTGGTGTAGGAGACCCGTTTTGATTTTTTGGTCTGTGTTGCCGCTTTATAGAAAGCAATGCGTGCTTCTGTTTGTTTCACATTCAATCCTTTAGCAATAATCTCACCCAGAACCTTCAATTGCATTTCCACCGTATCAAGTGACAGCAGTGAGCGCGCATGCCGTTCCGTAATCTGTCTTTCCATTAATGCTGTTTTAACCTGTTCGGGGAGTTGCAGCAAGCGGATTTTGTTAGCAATGGTCGATTGGCTTTTGCCGAGCCGCTGTGCCAAGCTTTCTTGAGTCAACTGATGAAGATCTATCAATTTCTGATAAGCGATGGCTTCTTCAATTGAGGTCAAGCCCTCACGCTGCAAGTTTTCTATCAAAGCAATAGATGCAGCCTGTGAATCATTGAACTCACGAACAATGGCCGGGATCGTGTCCATGCCCAGCTTTTTAACTGCCCGCCAGCGACGTTCTCCTGCAATAATCTCATACTGGGAATCACGCACACGAACAACTATCGGCTGGATAACCCCATGAGTTTTGATAGTCTGACATAGCTCGTCTATCTTTTCGTCATCAAAAATCGTCCGTGGCTGATAAGGACTGCTGATGACCTCATGAACCGGGATCTGTTTGATCTCTTCTCCGCTGCTCCGCTCGGTAAATCCAAAAAGCTTGGTGAATTGTTCTTTCATTCCGTTCATAACCACCTAATTTCGTTATAGTACGATCATCTTGACCTTGCTTAGCGAAAAGTTTATCGTACAGCAAGTAAAAGCGGCTACACCCTCCTCAAAAGGAGCCTATGCTTCCGAAGCAGCAATATCCCATATCGCTTGAGGTATCCATTTCACCGAAAAATAGAAGGGGGATAGAACATGAGGACAAAAACATCCTTCAATTCCAATGAAGCAGTCTGGAATCCACTCAGGCCTGAAGCCTCCATATATAGGGAATAATCCAGCGCATGAATCACCTTCACATGAAAAGTCTTACTATAGTATTCTATCACTTTTTGACTTATAATCCTATTCTCCATAGGGACCTATTTTTCCTGCATTTTCTGTTATATGAAGCGAACTTAAGTAGCTATATAAGCTGAACTTAAGAATGATGGCCAATTGACTGATCAAATGTATGGGAAAACAATTCCGCCAGTGCAGCAAGTTGAATTCTTAAGTTTGCTCTATATACTTGATATTCTGGTCAAACCCTTGGCCCGCAGGGAATTCATCCTTCCGCTTGCCTTAGTTCAGCTAACACACTTGCATCTTCTTCAAAAAAAATCAAGCCTTCATTTGCTGAAGAGCTTGATTTTGTACTCAACAAAGCACATGGTAAATGTTTCACGTGAAACAATCAGATGAGTGGAGCTTTGGCAGGCAGTCCTGCTTTGCGCGGATATTTTGCAGGCGTTGCACCGGTTTTTCGTATGATCACAATATGTCTTGCCGATTCCTCGACCGGCAGACTGAATGATTCCACCTTCTGCAGTTCAGCACGCAATTCCTTAAAGCTGCGTTCAGCTTCAGCCAGTTCCTCGGAAGGGTCATTCCCCTTCATTGCGGCAAAAATCCCATCTTTGCGGGCGAATGGCAGACAAAATTCATTGAGCAGTGACAGGCGTGCCACTGCACGGGCTGTAACCAAGTCATAAGCATCCCGGTGAACAAACTGCCGTGCTACATCCTCTGCTCTGCCGTGGATTAACTGTACTCCATCTAACTTTAAAGAGTCGCAGACATGCTCGAGAAATGTAATACGCTTGCTGAGGGAATCCACGATCGTCAGCTTCAAATGCGGAAAACAGATTTTTAGAGGAAGACCAGGAAAGCCCGCTCCGGAACCGATATCCGCCAGCTTATTCACTTCTCCCATATTCAAGTAAAAGGCCAGGGAAAGTGAATCATAAAAATGCTTTGTATAGACTTGATCACGTGCAGTTATCCCGGTTAAATTCATCTTTTCATTCCAGACAACAAGCTCTTTGAAATAAAGCTCAAATTGCGTCAACTGCTCAGGAGTTAATATAATTCCTTTGTCTTCCAGTAAAGCGGTAAACTGCGCTGCAGTGTTATCCATAGATTATCCTTTCGCTGCCGTCACACGGTTGTAATGCTCTAAATGCACAAGAAGTATTGAAATATCTGCCGGGGTTACACCAGAAATCCGTGATGCCTGACCTATGGATATTGGAGCAATTTTCGTCAGCTTTTGCCGTGCTTCCATAGCCAAGCCGTGGATCACGTTGTAATTAATATCCTCCGGAATCTTCTTCTTCTCCATCTTCTGCAGTTTTTCAACATGCTGAAGCTGTTTCTCAATATATCCCGCATATTTGATTTGAATTTCCACCTGTTCCTTCATTTCTTCATCCAAGCCTTCAGGAGAAGGTGATATCTGATCCACAAAACTGTATGCAAGCTCCGGACGCCGCATCAGTGTCAGAAGGTTGCTTCCGTCCACAATTGGTGCGGATTCAAACTCGGCAAGTGCAGCATTGACGTCAACAGGCTTAACCTTAGTTTCCCGAAGTCGAACAATTTCACGTTCCACCCGTTCTTTTTTATCCAGAAAGGCTTCATAACGCTGTTGTGGAATCAGCCCTATATCGTAACCGATTGGCGTCAAACGCAGATCCGCATTGTCATGACGGAGCAGCAAACGGTATTCCGCACGTGAGGTCAATAGACGGTAAGGTTCGTTGGTTCCTTTGGTTACCAGATCATCAATCAGTACGCCAATGTACCCTTGTGAGCGGTCCAGTACCACCGCCTCCTTCTCCTGCACCTTGCGTGCAGCATTAATGCCGGCGATTACTCCTTGCCCTGCTGCTTCCTCATATCCGGATGTTCCGTTGATTTGTCCCGCTGTGAACAGTCCTGGCAGACGTTTGGTCTCCAGGGAGGGCCAAAGCTGTGTTGGAACCATCGCATCATATTCAATTGCATAACCGTTGCGCATCATTTCAACTTTTTCCATTCCCGGAATGGAGCGGAGTACGGCCAGTTGGACATCTTCCGGAAGACTGGTCGACAAGCCTTGAACATAGTATTCTGCAGTGTTCCTCCCTTCCGGCTCAAGGAAAATCTGATGCTGTGATTTATCGCTGAACCGGACAACCTTGTCTTCAATGGAAGGACAATATCTTGGACCTGTTCCTTCAATAATACCGGTGAACATCGGAGCCCGGTGCAGATTGTCATTAATAATCTGATGGGTTACCTCAGAGGTATAGGTCAGCCAGCAGGGAAGCTGCTCATTATCGGATGACTTGGTTTCATAGGAAAAGAACTTCGGCTTCTCATCCCCAGGCTGAATTTCGGTTTTGGAAAAATCAATGGTATCCTTATGCACCCGCGGTGGTGTGCCTGTCTTAAAGCGTACAAGATCAAACCCAAGCTCCCGCAAATTCTCGGAAAGTCTTACCGAGGGCTGCTGATTATTCGGGCCGCTTTCGTAGGTCAGCTCACCCATAATCACTTTACCGCGCAGATAGGTGCCTGTAGTCAGTATGACTGTTTTGCTATGATATACCGTTCCTGTCTTTGTAATGACACCGGCACAGTTTCCGTCTTCAACAATCAGTTCCTCCACCATCCCCTGGCGAAGTGTCAGATTTGGCGTTTTCTCCATCGTTTCCTTCATCGCGTGCTGATAGAGGAATTTGTCTGCTTGCGCACGCAGAGCATGAACCGCAGGGCCTTTGCCTGTATTAAGCATACGCAGCTGAATAAAGGTTTTATCAATATTGCGTCCCATTTCCCCGCCGAGCGCATCAATTTCACGTACCACATGCCCTTTTGCCGGTCCGCCAATAGAAGGATTGCAGGGCATGAAGGCCACCATATCCAGGTTGATTGTTATCATTAGTGTGCGGCAGCCCATTCGCGCCGCAGCAAGCGCAGCCTCGCAGCCGGCATGGCCCGCGCCAATGACCACTACGTCATAGCTGCCTCCATCATAGTTCATTTGTGATACCTCCCAGGTTCTTCTTTTATAGTAGACACGCTATGCCTAGCGCTGTTATTTACCCAAACAAAATTGCGAGAAAATCTGATCCAAAAGCGAATCAGCAGCCGTATCGCCAATAATCTCTCCAAGCTGCTCCCACGCAAGACGCACATCAATCTGGATCATATCAATAGGGATATGCAACTCCGCAGCCTCATAGGCGTCCTGCAGGGATTTATATGCCTTTTTGAGCAGAGCGATATGTCTCACGTTGCTGACATAAGTCAGGTCACCCGATTCCAGCTTGCCTCCGAAAAAGAGTTCAGAGATCGCTTCTTCCAGCCTATCAAGCCCCTCCTCCTCCAGCACAGACATCGGAACAATGCTCGATTCGCTGAAATGGGAGAGCAGCTTGTCTTTATCCAGCCGGGAAGGTAAGTCCATTTTATTCATGATTACCAGAGCTTGTCTACCTTGGATTTGTTCCATTAATGCCAATTCATCCTCATGCAGCTCATCGGCTGCATTTAACACGAGCAGAATCAGATCCGCATCGCTAAAAGCAGCTTTCGAACGTTCAACCCCAATTTTCTCCACAATATCCATTGTTTCGCGAATTCCTGCAGTATCCAGCAGCTTGAGCGGAATATTGTTAATTGTTACATACTCTTCTATAACATCACGCGTTGTTCCGGGAATATCGGTTACAATCGCTTTGTTGTCACGGGCAAGGGCGTTGAGCAAGGAGGACTTGCCTACATTGGGACGGCCTACAATTGCCGTTGTGATGCCTTCACGCAGTATTTTTCCTTCATTTGCTGTTTTGAGCAGCTTACTGATACCCTCCATTACCTCATTGCTTTTGTCCTTAATGAACTCGGCAGTCAGGGATTCCACATCATGCTCAGGATAATCAATGTTCACTTCAATATGAGCCAGCATCTCAATTAAGGTATGGCGAAGGGTGTGAATACGTTCGGATAAGGAGCCGCTAACCTGCTTCAGGGCAACTGCAAAAGCCCGGTCCGACTTGGAGCGGATCAGATCGATAACCGCTTCTGCTTGGGAAAGATCAATACGTCCACCCAAGAATGCGCGTTTGGTGAACTCCCCCGGCTCCGCGAGTCTGATATCCTGCTGCAGCAGCAGATCCATTACTCTGCGAACCGAGATCACTCCGCCATGGGTGCTGATTTCCACTACATCCTCAGTCGTAAAAGAACGCGGCCCCTTCATTACCGTTACCAGCACTTCTTCCATTCGTTCTCCGTCACCGGGACTAATAATATGTCCGTAATGAACGGTATGCGATTCTACTGCTGAGAGCGGCGTCTTGCTGCGGAATAGTGGAGCTACCTGGGCAATCGCCTGCGGGCCGCTGACCCGGATAATTGCAATTCCTCCCTCGCCCAATGCCGTCGAAACGGCAGCAATGGTGTCACTAAGCATACTGTATTCACCTCAATTTTATCTGCACTTCAGCTCAGCTGAAAGGTTCGTTTGGCTATTATATTTCAAAAAAACAATGACCCCTTACATTGGTCAAGGAGTCATTGCGGCAATATAGTCTCTACTTCAATGTGATGACAACGCGGCGGTTCGGCTCTTCGCCCTTGCTGAGCGTATTGACCTGCCGGTGATCCTGCAATCTGGAGTGAATAATCTTCCGCTCCTGCGGTGACATCGGTTCCAGCACAACCTCTTTACGGGTACGGACAACGCGGCCTGCCAAGCGGTCAGCCAGTTCCTCCAGCGTCTTCTTGCGGCGTTCGCGGAAATTCTCCGCATCCAGCACAAGCCGGATAAAACTATCGGAATAACGGTTGGCAACAATATTGGCCAAATACTGCAGAGCATCGAGAGTTTGTCCTCTTCTGCCGATCAGCAGCCCCAGATCCGGACCGGATATTTGCAGAACAGTCGATTCCTTGGCGTGAACGATTTCCACTTCCACCGCGAGCCCCATGCTCTTGGCGACATCCACAATGAAATGAACAGCTTCCTGGTAAGCTTCCTCTACCGGGTGTCCGGAATCTTGGGGCGGTACACCGCCGGCAGCCTCCTGTTTGCTCTCTCTTGTTGACTGCTGAGGCAGTGACGGAGCACTCGCCGCTGATGCCGGTGCGGCTTCGGCAATCAAGGTCAGCTCCACCTTGGCATCCTTCGCACCGATCAATCCCAGGAATCCTCTTGACGGCTGTTCCAGTACGTTGACCGTTACCCGGTCCTTGTGAACCCCTAGCTGGCCCAGTCCCCGTTCTACAGCTTCTTCAATGGTTTTCCCTGTCGCGACGACTTTGCTCATTTTGACTTTTTGGCCTCCTTCTTTCCTTTGCTGCTATTGCCTTTCGCAGCTGGAGTAACATCCTTGCGCGCATTAGTGTTCTTGCTCTTCGCCAGATTTACTTCTTTGGCGCCCCCGATGCCTGCACCTGCAGTAGCGACAGCCAATTTGGTCTTGTCATTGTTGCGGTATAAGAAGTAGTTCTGAATAATGGTATAGAGGTTACTGTAGAACCAATACAGCGGAAGTGCTGACGGGAAATTGTAGGACATGATGAAAATCAGAACCGGATATACCATCATCATGAACTGCATTGGACCCTGCTGCTGAACCGGGTTCATCTTGGTCATCATCCGGGTCTGGAGGAATGTGGTTGCAGCCGCAAGCAGCGGCAGGATGAACAGATGATCGGGCTTGCCAAGCTGAAGCCACAGGAACGAATGCTCACGGAGTGACGGGTTGTAATAGATCGAGTTGTAAAGCGCAATAAAGATCGGCATCTGCACAATCAGCGGCAGACAGCCGGCCATTGGGTTAACCTTGTTCTCCTGGAACAGGCGCATGGTTTCCTGCTGCACCTTTTCAGGCGTATCTTTATATTTTTTCTTAATTTTCTCAAGTTCCGGTTGAATGGCCTGCATTGCACGCGAGCTCTTCACCTGTTTCATAGTTAGAGGCAAGATAATCGTGCGGACAATGATAACCATTACAAGGACGGCTAATCCATATTGCCCATTGAACCATCGAGCGAAAGTGTCCAGGGCAGTGGCAAAATAGTAAACGACATTACTCTGCCAAAAGCCTCCATTCTTCAAATCCTCCGTAGTGTGCGTCACTGTCGTCGTCGGAGCACACCCAGACAGAACAGCAATCATCAATACCATTACACCGAGGAGAAAAAACCATTTTCCTCGTTTAGTCTTCAATAGAGACACTTCAAAACCCCTCTCTTAAACATTCCATTGCACCGTAAATCATACCATAATTATGAATACAAATAAACAAGCCCCTTCTGCCCCTAAGACATGCGTGAAGCCTTGAGCAGCTTGGCTTTGCGCAGCACATGCAGCACGCTTTTCTCCAGTTCGGCATAATCCTTGGAGAGCGCTCCTTTTCTTACGATGAACACCATATCAATTCCTCCGGCAATTTCCGGCTCATGGTGCCTTACAATCTCCTTCACCAGCCGTCTCATCCGGTTGCGTACAACCGCGTTTCCGACCTTTTTGCTGACCGATACACCCAGCCGGAACCGCTCAACCTCTTTTCTGCTGAACCAATACACCACAAACTGATGATTGGCAAATGACTTCCCATGGCGGTATACGCGGCTGAAGTCGGCACGGTTTCGTAATCGTAAACTTTTGTGCACGGGAATCTCCTATTCAAAGACCGGATTCAGAGCACTCCGGAATTTATCTTCTAAATTAGTATGGTCATCGGGAAGCCGACATAAACGGCTCTTAAGCTGCACGCCTCTGAATGCTGCTCCAAGTACGCGCATACATTAAAAAGCCCCGCAAAGTTAGCCAACGCTATCTTGGGCGTATTCCTCTGCAGAGCCGAATAGTATCTATACAATATGAAGAAACGGGGACTCTCACTCCCCGATAAGAGTGAGACCATTTCTGCGCGTATATAAGGAAGCAATTAATTTGCTTACATCAATAATACGTTTATACGTACTATTTCCTTAACATCTAAAAAAGGACCACCATAGTGGTCCCTAAATGGCCTAACTTACGCACTCAAAACTTTTCTGCCTTTCAAGCGGCGGGCTGCCAGCACTTTACGGCCGTTTTTCGTGCTCATTCTTTTGCGGAAACCATGCACCTTCTTGCGTTTGCTCACATTCGGTTTGAACGTCGGTCTCATGTATTGCACCTCCCTTACAGGAACATAATTACTGTCATATAAGCAGAAACGGAACTAAGCCGTCCTTTGAGTAGGGACAGTATCTACAAGTATTATCATTATAATTTGGAGACAAATCCTCACAGAAAACACCTTTATATATTTAAACACATAATCAATGAAAAAGTCAACCTTGTACACCTTCCCCGCAGCCCCCGCATCATTCGCAGCTTTTATCCACAATGCTGATTATACAAAAAAATAATCCACAGCATTTTACAGTTATCCACTTGTGATCAAAATTTCATTAAACTACTCACAGCTGCGCACAACCTGTGTATAAAAAAATCGAAGGCTTAGGAGATATTGTCGAACGGTGAACAAATTATCAACAATATGTAGTGTTGTTCCTAAAAATTATACACAAGTGATTGAATTTGTGGATAAAATGGCCGTGCTCATTGAAAAATAAGGGTGGTTTTGCTATGATGGTATTACTTTTGAATGTGAATAGGTTTGTTTGTTCTCTATATTATCAACAAGCTGTGGATAACGTTGTGAACAATTCAAATTTATCCATATTTTTTTGTCTCTATATATTGCCTATTGGGGATAAGATTCAGTACCAACCCATTTTCTTCGACATTTCCACTTCATGGCTGATGCCACATTTGGAAGATTTAAAGGAGTGACAGTCTGTGGACAGCCATACTTCCGAATTATGGCAGCAAATTTTATCGATTATTCAAACCAAATTAAGCAAGCCGAGCTTCGATACCTGGTTCAAGGCCACGAAGGCGCTTACCTTCAGCCCCCAGGCTCTAATCATCTCGGCGCCTACAACCTTTGCCGTAGAATGGCTGGAAAGTCGCTATACAAAATTGGTAGGAGCTACAGTGTATGAAGTTACCGGACACCAGGTGGACGTTAAGTTTGTGATTGAGGAGAACAAGCCATCAGAGCCTGTTGTACAACAAATGGCTCCCACTCCGGCGGTATCGCGCGAAGAAGCGCAGACCCATTTGCTCAATCCCAAATATACCTTCGATACATTTGTCATCGGTTCCGGCAACCGCTTTGCGCACGCTGCCTCACTGGCCGTGGCCGAAGCGCCTGCCAAAGCTTACAATCCTCTGTTTTTGTACGGAGGCGTGGGACTGGGGAAAACTCATTTAATGCATGCCATTGGACACTACGTGCTGGAGCATAACCCGAACAATAAGGTTATCTACATCTCGTCCGAGAAATTTACGAATGAGTTCATCAACTCCATCCGCGACAATCGCGGTGAAAGCTTCCGCAACAAGTACCGCAACGTTGACATTTTGCTCATTGACGACATTCAATTCCTCGCCGGCAAGGAGTCAACGCAGGAGGAATTTTTCCATACGTTCAATGCTTTGCACGAAGAACGCAAGCAAATTATTATTTCCAGCGACCGTCCCCCAAAGGAAATTCCCACACTGGAAGAACGGCTGCGTTCCCGGTTCGAATGGGGGCTTATCACCGACATTCAGCCGCCGGATCTGGAGACGCGAATTGCCATTCTGCGCAAGAAGGCCAAGGCAGAGAACCTGGATATTCCGAATGAGGCCATGATGTACATTGCCAATCAGATCGATACGAACATCCGTGAGCTGGAAGGCGCTTTAATACGCGTAGTGGCCTACTCTTCCCTGACCAATCAGGATGTAACCACACATCTGGCCGCTGAGGCTCTCAAGGACATTATCCCTTCCAGCCGGCCTAAGATGATCACCATCGGCGATATTCAGCAAAAGGTTGGCGAGTATTACAATTTGCGCATGGAGGATTTCAAAGCGCGCAAACGCACCAAGGCTGTGGCTTTTCCAAGGCAGATCGCCATGTATCTCTCCCGGGAGCTGACGGATTATTCGCTGCCAAAGATAGGAGAAGCATTCGGGGGCCGGGATCATACAACCGTTATTCACGCCCATGAGAAGATTACGCAATCATTAAAGGTAGACCAGGAGTTGTACAAAGTGGTAAATAATCTTGCGGAGAAAATTAAAAATCCTTCATAAAGAGGAACAAAGAGCCTATACACAATCTATACACATGTGGGTAGGCTTAATTTTATGCTGTTTTCGGGGTTATCCACATAAACGGCGCCCCTACTACTAATACTATTAAATAACTATAATAATTCATCTTCTAAGAGCAGCTTTCGAAGAGAATGACCATCCACCCGTTTACCAACTTTTCAGCTAGGAGTGAAATCATGAAAATAAGCATTCTTAAAAATGAGCTCAACGAATCGATAGGACACGTATCCAAGGCAATCTCCAGCAGAACCACGATCCCGATTCTTACCGGCATTAAGTTCGAGGTCAGCCATCAGGGAGTAACCCTGACTGCAAGCGATACGGATATTTCTATCCAATCCTTCATTCCTGCAGAGGATGACAACCAAACGATCGTAAAAGTCGAACAGCCCGGAAGCGTTGTCCTTCCAGCCAAATTTTTCGTCGAAATCATCAAGAAGCTCCCCTCCAAAGAAATTCACATGGAAGTCAAAGAAGGCTTCCAAACCTATATCTCTTCCGGCTCCACCGAGATTCAAATCGTCGGCCTTGATCCTGAGGAATTCCCTGTACTGCCCAGCATAGAGGAGAACGAAATCATTTCTCTTCCAGGCGATTTGCTGAAAAATATGATCAAACAAACCGCTTTCTCCATCTCCACCCAGGAGACAACGCCTATATTGACAGGGATTCTGTGGAATCTCAGCGATAATGAATTCAAGTTCACGGCGACAGACCGCCACCGGCTGGCAACAAGGGCTGCGCATCTGGAAGGCACGGAAAGTGTCCAGTTTGCCAACGTCGTCATCGCCGGTAAAACGCTGAACGAACTGAGCAAAATCATTCCGGACCAGAACATGCTGGTGGATATTGTCGTAGCTGATAACCAGGTTCTTTTCAAAATTGACAAGGTGCTGTTTTATTCGCGTATCCTGGACGGGATTTATCCGGATACTTCTAGAATTATTCCGACTGCCTACAAAACAGAACTAACTTTGGATACAAAAAAACTCAGCGACTCAATTGACCGCGCATATTTGCTGTCCCGTGAGGAAAAAACGAATATCGTCCGCATGCAGACTCTCGAAAACGGCGACGTTGAAATTTCATCCAGCTCATCGGAGCTGGGCAAGGTACGCGAAGAGCTGGAAGTGATAGATTTCAAAGGTGAACCGCTAAGAATCTCCTTCAACTCAAAATATATGCTGGATGTCCTCAAGGTTGTGGAGAGCGAGCAGCTTGTAATTGCTTTTACGGGAATGATGAGTCCGATCATCCTGAAGCCGCTGGACGAGAGCCGCAGCCTGTATGTCATTCTGCCATACCGGACAACCAATTAATTCCGCTTTCCATACACATGTGGATAAGTGGCAGAAAGGGTAAAAATCATGAAAAAAATACTTATCCACAGTGGATATATTAAGCTCGACCAGTTTTTGAAGCTCTCCGATTGTGTATCCACAGGCGGGATGGCCAAAGCCTTGCTGCAAGAAGGACATGTTCGGGTCAACGGAGAAAAGGAAGATCGGCGTGGAAGAAAGCTGTACCCGGGTGATAAAATAGAGGTTCAGGATAACGGCGTTTTTGAGGTTGAAGGCGGCGGAATAAAAGAGTAACACTTCAGGGAGGCACAGCTTCGTGTTTGTCAAAAATATCGGTCTGCAGTATTACCGCAATTACGGGCTGCTGCGTCTGGAGAACCTGGGTGATGTAAATCTGATCCTCGGCCAGAATGCCCAGGGTAAAACCAACCTCATGGAGGCATTATTCGTTCTGGCAATGACCAAAAGCCACCGTACCTCCAAGGATAAGGAGCTTATTTCCTTCGATGCTCCGGCAGGCTCTGCGCAAATTGTAGCCGAGGTGGAGCGTAAATACGGCGATCTGAAGCTGGAGCTGACCCTGTCCGCCGGGGGCAAAAAAGCCAGAATTAACGGACTGGAGCAGCGCAGGCTCAGTGAATTCGTCGGCTCTTTGAATGTCGTCATGTTTGCTCCGGAGGATCTGGAAATTGTCAAAGGGACCCCCGGCATAAGACGCCGGTTCCTCGATATGGAGATCGGGCAGGTACAGCCGAGCTACTTGTTTCATCTGCAGCAATACCAGAAGGTGCTGCTCCAAAGAGGAAATTTGCTGAAGCAGCTGTGGGGGAAAGAGGCTGCCGGCAAAGAGCTTTTGGAGATATGGGATGCCCAGCTTGTAGAGCACGGTGTTAAAATCGTCAAAAAAAGGAAACAATTCATAAAGAAGCTGCAAATATGGGCAGAAAGCATCCATCGTGGCATTACAAACGGCGGAGAAGAGCTGAAACTGCTGTATGTTCCCTCTTTCGGTGAGCGGGATATGGAAGATGAAGCTGTCTTATTGGACAATTTTATGTTAAAGTTATCACAAACGAGAGATCAGGAAATCAGGCGCGGCATGACGCTGACGGGTCCCCACAGGGATGACCTGTCCTTTTTTATCAACGGAAGAGAAGCTCAGGTCTACGGTTCCCAGGGACAGCAGCGTACCGCAGCTTTATCGCTCAAGCTGGCGGAAATCGAGCTGATCCATGAGGAGATTGGAGAGTATCCTGTGCTGCTTCTTGACGATGTTTTGTCCGAACTTGATCCCTATCGTCAGACCCAGCTTATCGAAACCTTTCAAAGCAAGGTACAGACTTTTATTACCGCCACCGGCGTTGAGAGTCTGAGTGCCGATAAATTAAAAGGCGCAAGCCTATATCATGTTCATGGCGGCAGAGTGGAGTTATAAAGAGCGGAGGAAAAGCATGTATATTCATTTGGGCGGGGAGAAGATTATACGATCCTCAGAGTTAATTGCTATATTTGATATCTCGATTGAGAAATCCTCCAAGGTATCGAAGCAGTTCATTATTCATTCCGAGCAGGACAAAAGACTGGAACGAATTGGTGAAGAGGAAGCGAAGTCCATTGTAGTCACCAAGAATACTGTATATTACTCCCCTATCTCCTCCTCCACTCTCAAAAAAAGAGCCAAAATCTTGTTGGAAATATAGCAGTTTATGCTGTACAAGAGATAATCTGAAAGAAGTAGGTGAAGGCATGTCAATGAATCAACCGACATATGATGAGAGCCAGATTCAGGTACTGGAAGGGCTGGAGGCAGTTCGGAAACGTCCCGGCATGTACATCGGCTCTACTAGCGCCAAAGGTCTGCATCATTTGGTCTGGGAGGTCGTCGATAATAGTATTGACGAGGCGCTGGCAGGCTATTGCGACCGGATTCAAGTAAAGATTCATGAGGATAACAGTGTAACTGTAATTGATAATGGACGGGGTATCCCTGTCGGCGAGAATGTGAAGCTGAAGAAATCGACGCTCGAAGTCGTAATGACAGTCCTGCATGCGGGGGGGAAGTTCGGCGGCGGCGGATACAAGGTATCAGGCGGGTTGCACGGTGTAGGGATATCCGTTGTGAATGCCCTGTCCGAGAAGGTAGTTGTCAACGTTAAGCGTGACGGCCATATCTACCAGCAGGAATACAGACGCGGCGTGCCGCAGTATGAGATCAGGGTCATCGGAGATACCGATGAGACGGGGACAACAACAACGTTTCATCCAGATCCGGAGATTTTCACGGAAACCACCGTGTATGAATATACGACGCTGTTAACCCGTATCCGTGAATTGGCTTTTCTTAACAAAGGCATTGAGCTTTCGCTGCTGGATGAACGGACCGGAGTTTCGAATGTTTTCAAATACGAGGGCGGCATTGTCGAGTATGTGAAATATCTGAACGAGAAAAAAGAAGCGCTGCATGAGGACCCCATCTACGTGGAAGGCTCGCGTGATATGATTGCGGTGGAGGTTGCCCTGCAATATAACGATTCCTATACAGAGAATATTTACTCTTTTGCCAATAACATTAATACGCATGAGGGCGGAACCCATGAATCCGGCTTCAAGAGCGCATTAACCCGGATTATTAACGACTATGCCCGCAAAACAGGAGTAATCAAGGACAGCAGCTCCAACCTGACCGGTGATGATGTGCGTGAAGGCTTGACGGCAATCATTTCCGTCAAAATTCCTGAGCCGCAATTCGAAGGCCAGACCAAGACCAAGCTTGGCAACAGTGAAGTCCGCGGGATTGTGGAATCTCTCTTTGGAGAGAAGCTGCAGGAATTTCTGGAAGAGAATCCTGCGGTTTCCCGGCGTGTGCTGGAGAAATCCATGCAGGCTTCGCGTGCCCGTGAAGCGGCCCGCAAGGCGCGTGAGCTGACCCGCCGCAAGAGTGCGCTTGAAGTTAGTGCCCTTCCGGGTAAGCTGGCTGACTGTTCGTCCAAGGATGCCTCAATCAGCGAGCTGTACATCGTCGAAGGAGACTCTGCGGGCGGATCCGCCAAGCAGGGCCGTGACCGTCATTTCCAGGCGATTCTGCCGCTGCGCGGTAAGATTCTGAACGTTGAGAAGGCGCGTCTTGACCGTATTTTGTCCAATGCCGAAATCCGGGCGATTATCACGGCGCTCGGAACAGGCATCAGCGATGATTTTGATTTGTCCAAGGCCCGTTACCACAAGGTTGTCATCATGACCGACGCGGATGTCGACGGAGCCCATATCAGAACTTTGCTGCTGACTTTCTTCTACCGCTACATGCGGAAGATTATCGAAGCAGGCTATATTTATATCGCCCAGCCGCCGCTGTTTAAGATTGAGCGCAATAAGATTATCCGCTATGCTCAGACCGAGAAGGAACGGGATGAGATTATTGCCGGCTTCGGCGAGAATGTTAAAGTGAACGTTCAGCGCTACAAAGGTCTCGGGGAGATGAATGCCGCTCAGCTCTGGGACACCACCATGGACCCTGAGAGCCGTATGATGCTGCAGGTCACCATTGAGGATGCAATTTTGGCTGACGGAATTTTTGATACGCTGATGGGTGACAATGTCGAGCCGCGGCGGGAGTTTATTCAGGAGCATGCGCAATCCGTGCGCAACTTGGATATCTAGCTTGTTGTAAACCGTTGTAATGAACCTCCGTTCTCTATTCCTCACGAATAAGAGAGCGAAGGTTCTTTTTTTAGCGTCCTTTAGCCCGGTTATGCCGGGAAACTGAGGAGGAGCGGATGCTCTTCAATCTGCCGTAGGCCACGGCATAACGATGAATTTTGCGGTAAATAGCTTTATTCTGAAAGCTGCTGAATACAATAATCGAGGGAAGCGTGTTGACCTCCAGCAGCCATAGATCATGATGCGGATCAATAGCCACATCAAGCCCGATTTCTTTAAGACCCGGATAGGCGGTTTCAAGCTGTGCGGCGATTTTGACTCCAAGGGACTTTAACTGCTGAATCGTTGTGGTTATTTCACCCGGACTCATATGTTCTTTAAGCAAATCATTTACGGAAAAAATGCTGCCTCCACTGTGATAGTTGGTCACGACTTTTTGAGGAGCGGCCACTCTGCCCAGCATCCCCGTCGTTTCCCATGCCCCGGAGAGATTTTTTTGGGTAAGTACCCGCAGATCAAAAGGCCGGTCCTGACGGCACAGCAAATCAATGCCTTGCTGGATCAAATAGATACGTCCCCTGATCCGCGGCAATAAAGCTGCATGCAGCTCTTGTGGTGAGGAGAAGGCTTCTGCATCTTTGGCGTAACGCAGGATGTACATGACCTTTTGTTCAATTACGGGTTCTTCGCTGTCCGCAAGTTCGTTGTTTGGAGTACAGTCGTTAATGGGCTGCTGCTCGCTGGGACTCAAATGAAGCGTACGCTGTTCAACCCGCATCACCCCGCTGCCATAAGTGCCGCGATCCGGCTTAACATATACCGTTCCATAGATTCCAAGCAATTCTGCCAATGCCTCCAGGCTATATTTCCGCGTCTCGGGAATGAAAATAGAAAGCTGGCGATTCTGCAGGATGACCTTGGTCTTAGCCCATTTGCTGGAAACCCGTTGTATCCCCATGATCTTCCTCCTTAAAAGTTATTTTATAACTCATTTTGTGCGTGTAGACTTAAGCGCGGGTCATGCTGAAAATTCAGGACAAGCCAACCAAACAGTGTTATAATATGTGGATATGAGGTTATGTCTTTTGGGACAAAATCAGGGTTATAAGGCCGCTCTTCTTGTCTTTACAGTCTATGTGCTGAAGGCATTGGCGGAAAGGGCGCATACCCCTATCCCGTTAAAGAAAATCATTTTAGAAGATAAAAGGCTATTATGTTTAATTGTGCTACTTTTGTGAAAGTAATATAATAAAGGGTAGCGGTTTTTAACTGAAGGAGGTCCAGCAACTCATGGCTGAACAAAATAACCCGCAAGTCAAAGATCGGGACATTGGTGTGGAAATGCGCGAATCCTTTATGGATTACGCGATGAGCATCATTGTGAGCCGGGCTTTACCAGATGTGCGGGACGGACTTAAGCCTGTCCACCGTCGCATTTTGTTTGCGATGTCGGAACTTGGAATGTTTGCCGATAAACCTCATAAGAAATCAGCGAGAATCGTCGGTGAGGTTATTGGTAAGTACCATCCTCATGGGGACTCTGCCGTATATGAGACTATGGTGCGGATGGCGCAGGATTTCTCGATGCGGTATATGCTGGTGGACGGCCACGGAAACTTTGGCTCCATTGATGGTGACATGGCAGCGGCGATGAGATATACAGAGGCGCGTCTTTCCAAAATCGCCGGAGAAATGCTTCGCGATCTCAACAAGGAAACTGTTGATTTTGCACCTAACTATGATGGGGAAGAGAATGAGCCTGTAGTATTGCCGGCCCGTTATCCGAATCTGCTTGTTAACGGGGTATCTGGTATCGCTGTTGGTATGGCTACCAATATTCCTCCTCATAATCTGGGGGAAGTTATTGACGGTGTACAGGCGATGATCAAGAATCCTGATATTACACCCATGGAACTTATGGAATATATTCAAGGCCCGGATTTCCCGACGGCCGGTTACATTTTGGGGCGTGAGGGCATACGCCAGGCTTACCGTACTGGCCGCGGATCGGTCACTATGCGGGCCAAAGCAAATATCGAAGAGAATAACGGCAAAGCGCGGATCATTGTCAGCGAGCTGCCTTACCAGGTTAATAAAGCCAGATTGGTTGAGAAAATCGCCGAGTTAGTACGCGAGAAACGGATCGAAGGAATTACGGATCTGCGGGATGAGTCAGACCGCAACGGGATGCGTGTTGTGGTTGAGATGCGGCGTGATGTCAATCCAAGCGTGGTGCTGAACAACCTCTACAAGCACACCTCGATGCAGTCAACATTTGGTATTAACATGCTGGCTATCGTTAATAACGAACCGAAGATTCTTAATTTACGCGATGTGCTGTACCATTATTTGCAGCACCAGATCGAAGTTATCCGCCGACGGACTGTTTTTGATCTCAAGAAGGCTGAAGCGCGGGCACATATCCTGGAAGGTCTGCGCATCGCCCTGGATCATCTGGATGAGGTTATTGCGTTAATCCGTGCTTCCCGCACGACAGACATTGCGCGAGACGGCCTGATGACCACCTTCAGTCTCAGCGTTGAGCAGGCGCAGGCTATTCTTGATATGCGGATGCAGCGCCTGACCGGCTTGGAACGGGAAAAGATTGAGAACGAATATAACGAGCTGTTGGCCAAGATTGCTGAATACCGTGAAATTCTGGCCAATGAGCATCTGGTACTGGAGATTATCAGCAACGAGCTTCAGGAGATTCGGGATAAATATTCTGACGACCGCCGTACAGAAATTACGGTTGGGGAAGAAAGTATTCTCGATGAGGATCTGATTCCTCGTGAAGAGGTTGTCATTACCATTACGCATACCGGCTACATCAAGCGTCTGCCGGTCAGCACCTACCGCAGCCAGAAGCGCGGGGGGCGCGGCGTTATCGGGATGGATACCAAGGACCAGGATTTCGTGGAGCATCTCTTTGTGAGCAACTCCCACAATTACCTGATGTTCTTTACCGACAAGGGCAAGGTATACCGGATCAAAGCCTATGAGATTCCGGAGCTTGGACGCACCGCACGCGGGACGCCAATTATCAACCTGATTCAAATTGAGCAGGGTGAGAAGATTAGCGCCGTTATCCAAGTGGAAGAAGCGGACAGCGACAAATATCTGTTCTTTGCTACCCGTGAAGGAATCGTAAAAAAGACGCCTCTTGAGGATTACAACAATATCCGCAAAGGCGGCTTGATTGCGATTAATCTCCGTGAGGAGGATTCGCTGATCGAGGTTAAGCTGACGGATGGAAAGCAAAATCTGATTATCGGTACCGCACGCGGGATGTCGATTACGTTCTCGGAGAATGATGTACGCTCTATGGGACGCAGCGCGACCGGCGTGAAAGGTATCACGCTTGACGGCAATGACCATGTCATTGGGATGGATTGTGTAGACAAGGAGCTTGAGGTATTGATTGTCACAACCAAAGGTTACGGCAAACGGACCCCTGCCCTCGATTACCGCTCCCAAACCCGTGGGGGTAAGGGGATCAAGACGATTAATCTCACAGATAAGAATGGTCCGGTAGTCGGTTTGAAGGTTGTCAAAAAAGATGAGGACCTGATGATCATTACGACAAGTGGTACCCTGATCCGTACCAGTATGGATGGCATTTCTACCATGGGCCGTTATGCTCAAGGAGTTAAGCTGATCAATATCCGTGAAGACGATGCTGTAGCTACTCTCTGCAGAGCGGACAAGAATGAGGAAGAGGATGAATTCTTCGAACAAGAAGGTGGAGAAGAGATTCCAGGTGCAGTTTCAGAGGATACTGGTGATGAGGGGCAGTCTGAAACGCTTTCTGATAGCGAAGACGATAACCTCGAATAATATTTATTGGCAAGAGCATGAGTTTCTGTTTGCAGAGACTTGTGCTCTTTTTTTGCAGCCGGCATTTGAAGATATCTTTGTAATAAAATTCATGGAAAGGTCCTCTTCCATCTAGTCGCTTGCCTTGATCCATACTATAATTAGGGAGTCATATCACTGAATACAAGTGTTACAGAAACAGAGGGGCTGAATTTATGCCAAGCATATCCGTAGGAGAAGTTAAACCGGGTTCAAAGATTATTAAAGATGTGGTAACACCTTTGGGCGGTGTTTTGTTTACCAAAGGGAAAATTATACTGCCGCGGGATATCGAAATCCTCCAGGCTTTTTTAATTCAGCAAATAGAGATTGAAGGCGCTCAAGGGGAGAACAAAGCTCCTGAAACAGCCAAAGCAGCTACGAAGCAGCCGACACCTGTCAAAGCACGGTCGCTCATCAATGAATCTCAGCTTGCCAAGACCAATTCGCCCCTTCACGATGAATATGAGAAAATGATGGCACTTGTTAAGAAGAGCTACGCCTCAGCTGCAGCTGCTCAGCTCCCCATGCTTGAGCTGCGAAGCCAGCTGGAGACACTAATCAGCCACTTGAAGGACTACCATGTTCTGAAATTTGCACCACGCGTTCTTTTTGAACAGGATTATAATTATCACAAATCGGTGCTCTCTGCATTAACCTCCTACAAAATTGCTCAATGGTGCGGACAACCGCAAAAAGATTGGATGCAGACTGCATTTGCAGGCTTGCTGCATGATATAGGAAACGTTAAGGTTGATGCTTCATTGCTGCAGAAGCCAACGCCGTTAACCGCTGATGAGATTGATGAAGTCCGCAGACATACTACCTATGGGTATCAGCTATTGCGTAATGTTACGGCTATCAATGAAGGAGTCCGGCTGGCCGCCCTGCAGCATCATGAAAAAATCGACGGCTCAGGTTATCCTTTACGGCTGGAGGGCAGTCAGATTCACATCTATGCCAAGATTGTGGCAGTAGCAGATATATTCCATGCCATGACACTGGAAAAGGCTTACAGAAAGGCTCAGTCCCCTTATTTGGTGTTGGAGCAGCTGCTAACCGAGAGCTTCGGCAAGCTGGATCCGGTCATTGTTCAAACGTTCATTCAGAAAACAACAGATCTGTATAATGGCACAAGAATACGGCTTAGCGATGGCCGCCATGGTGAGATTATTTTTACAGATCGCAGCAATCCCACACGCCCAATGGTACAGGTGGAAGGTATAATCGTTAATTTAATGCTGGAGCGAGAATTGTACATTCAGGAGATTATTGCTTAGATGTATGATTAGCTTCTACTATGAAGCTGTTTCTTTCTTTGCCGCAATGTCTGTTTGATGGTGAAGAATGGAATGGCTTTTTTAATTAGTATATTCAAAAATAATGCTTGCAATGAATTACGGTGCATGATATATTCATGTTCCGGCCATGAAAGGTTAACGCCTAGCCCGATGTGTAACTGAAAAAAGTGCTTGCTTTAATCGGCCGAACGTGATATATTATAAGAGTTGCTGGTGACGAGATAATCGGCGCCGACAACGAGCTTGATCTTTGAAAACTGAACAACGAGTGAGTATCGGAATTCACTTCGGTGATTCCAAAACCGGTGGGTTTCACAGCGTCTTGGACGCTTGGGAATTCATCAAGAGAATGCAAATTCTCGTCAGATG
>NZ_JACBYI010000042.1 GCF_019352175.1 Paenibacillus sp. S150 | reverse complement strand
TTCGAATCATTTACGTGATGCTTCGGGATAAAGTCCCCTATACCGAACGGGGGACCGAATATGTGAACACCCCAGAACAGACTGCGAGTTACCTAATCCAAAAACTGCAAAAGCTAGGTTTCCAAGTAGAACTGACGCCCACCACGGGATAACCATTTTAAAAAAAAATGAAGTTCCACGATAGGACCTCTGACAGTCAATTATCCTTTCGAGCTGTAAAGCGATAAAGCCTTTTTTCGTATAAATTTCAAGCAAAACAGTATCATTTAATTCAGAGCACCTATTTAGTTTTACTTTTTCCACTTAGGTGCTGTGAAATCAATGATTAACCTATCATTAGGTTTACTTTTTCCACTTGAATACTTATAACAACGAGATAAAACAGTAACTGTCCCACGCCAGCCGTGTCCTGCGCGCCGTTGCTCCACGCTTTACAACGCCGTGCTGCCTGCTGCTGCTTCAATGCAACCTGCTGCTGATTCTTGGCATCCCCCTCTGCTGCTGTACTGCCGTTGCTTCCTGCGGCTCCGGCGCTGGCGGCAATACAGGAGGCAGACCCTCCGTAGTATTTAATCGTAGAGGCCCATTATTCGCCGGACATCAAGCGGAATAGCAGCATTTGTAAGAAGAAACGGCTTCGCCGTTCTCTGAAAGAGGCAGTATCCGTTTCTCCAAAAATAGAAGGATAATTTTTAGCGTGAAACCTATAAATTCTCTTTAAAAAAACAACCATCCCGATTTCCGGACAGTTGTTTTCTATAGAGCTATTGGTGTGTTCCGCATTACCTTCTCCGCGCAGCCACATTGACCACGCCGTAGCGGTAGAGCACCTTCCGGCCGAACCAGCCGAAGAGCCGGTCCGTGGCAAAGCCCATGAAGCCCAGGCAGAACAGTCCGACAAAAATCCAGTCCGTCCGGAAGAACAGCCGGGAATTCCAGATCAGATAGCCGACACCTTCGTTCGAGGCGATCATCTCTGCGCCGATGATGGCCATGTAGGAGGTGCCCATCGCCAGGCGCACACCCGTGAAGATATACGGAATTGTAGCCGGTACAATCACATGCAGCAGTATCTGCCATTCATTCGCCCCCATGCTGCGCGCCGAGCGGATTTTGTCCTCCTCCACCGACATTACACCCGTTAAGGTGTTCAGCACGACGATGAAAAAGGTGGCATACATAATCAGGGCAATCTTCGACTGCTCCCCGATGCCGAACCAGACCAGGAACAGTGTAATGAAGGCAATCGGCGGAATGAAACGGATGAAATTCAGAAACGGCTCGGCAAAAATGCGGATGACATTCACCTTTCCGATAATCAGCCCCGCCGGAACAGCCAGCAGGCTGCCAAGCACCCAGCCGACAAGCACACGGTAAAAGCTGATGCCGATATACTGCATCAAGGTGCCGTCTTCAATCAGCTCCCGCCCTCCCTTAAGCGTGCTCCAGGGGCCGGGGATGACATCGGGACCATAGATCCAGGCGCCAAGCTGCCAGACGCTGAGTGCGGCAATCCACAGCAGCGAGACGGAGACCCATTTTTTCTCCACCCATTTCATTAGTTCTCACACCCCGATCTATTCTTCAAAATGGCTCTGAATTTGGTTATACAGCGAGTAAAATGCCGGTGAAGCCACATCCCGCGGGAAGGGCAGCGTATTGTCATAAACGTCGGTGATATTGGAGGACGGGCCCACAGACATGATGCCGATGCGTTCACCGAGCAGCAGCGCTTCCTGAATATCATGGGTCACAAAAATAACGGTTTTATGCGTTTCCCGCCAGATTTGGACCAGCTCCTTCTGCATCGTCCGCCGGGTCATTGCATCCAGCGCGCCAAAAGGCTCATCCATCAGCAGAATGGCCGGGTCATTCGCCAGCACCCGCGCCAGCTGCACCCGCTGCTTCATGCCGCCCGACAGCTCCTTCGGGAACTTCTCTTCATGGCCGCCCAGCCCGACCAGGCCGATATAGCGGTCCGAGATGGACCGGCGCTCCGCCTTGGGGGTCTTCTTCATGCGCAGCCCAAACTCCACATTCTCACGCACGGTAAGCCAGGGGAACAGGGAGGAATCCGCCTGCTGGAACACAACCGCACGCTCCCTGCCCGGCTTGTCCACCTCCACGTTGTCCACCCTCAGATTGCCGCCGGATTTGGAGACAAACCCGGCGATCATATTGAGCAGTGTCGATTTTCCGCAGCCGCTCGGACCAAGCAGCACGAAGAACTCACCGCCTTTGACCACCAGATTTACATCCTTGATAATGTAATGAACATCCCCGGCCGCAGGCTCGCTGTAGCTTTTGCGCAGCTGCTCAATATGAATGGCATGCTGCTTGGCAGGTAAAGACATGGGGCACCTCCTGAAAATTAAGTTATTTCGTGTAGGTTACTTTATCCGGCAGCGCCTGCTTCAGCGGCTCCAGACTGAGCTTGCTGTCCAGGTCAAAATCCTGCTCGATAATGCCCGTATCAACCATATATTTCTTCTGCCCGGCAAGGCTGTCGTACGCAGCCTGCGTAAATCCAACCTTCCATGGGTTGGTCGGAAGATCCTTGAGCGTAGCTTCCTTCGGCTGCTTCAATTCCTTGAACATCAGCTCCGCCACTTCCTCAGGATGCGCCTGGGCATAAGCCGAAGCTTCATCCACTGCCGCCAGGAATTCCCCGATCGCCCCGGAATTGGCCTGCACGAACTCATTTCCGGCAACAATCCCCATCCCCAGGCGCACCGGAGTCTTGGACATATCGGTCAGCTCATGAACGCCCTCAAGCGCGGCCAGCTTGTCAGTCAGCGCGGAGCCGCTGAACCAGGCGGCATCTACATCGCCCTGCTTCAGGGCAATGAAGGCTTCGTCGAATGCCCCCTGTCCCGTAAGCGTCACATCGCCCAGTGCGATGCCCTGCTCCTTGAGATATTCATCCCACAGGTACGGCAGAAAAGTGCCGCGCATGAAGCTTAGGTTCTTGCCCTTCAAATCGGCGGCAGATTTGATCTCGTCCCTTACGTACAGCTTCCATACCGCCGCCGCCTGATCTGTCGCCTGCCCGGCAGAAGCAATGATCGAATAATCGCCCTTGGCCACGGCGTTCAGCACCGGGAAGTCAGCGCCGAAGGCGACATCCACCTGCTTGATGAAGAGCGCATTCACACCTTCAGCCGGGGTGCCGAAGTTAATGATTTCCGCATCGATGCCGTGCTTCGCGAAGATGCCTTTATCCAGCGCCACGCGGAAGGTAGGATTCGTATTAATATCGGCAATTTTAATCTTTAGAGCCTTCGGCTTGCCGCTATCGTTCCCTTCGGAGGCCGCCGCGTCTCCCTTGGAGCTGCAGCCCGAGAGAACCAGCAAGAGAGATAAGGATAAGAGCAGAGCGGCTGAGCCGTACCATGATTTTTTCAAGACTATGCACCTCGTCGTTTATAAATTTTAAAAATTTGCAGCAGTGCTGATGTCGGATCAGGCCTACACGCTTCTCCGGCCGCCGGCTTCATCCGCAGTAGCCACACAAGCGGCGCCCTCCGTAAACGGCAGTGTTGTTGCCACGCTGACGACAGAATCCGATCCCTTCGGTGCGGCTCCCGGCACTCTGAAGCTGGACACATCAATCGGCTCAATCGCATTCTCCTGCGGCTTCTCCAGCTGCGGCACCCAGGCATAAGGCACACGGTATGAACGGTAGACCATATTCGTATTCCGCCGGTCGGTATACGGAGAGACATACTCCCAGACCAGCTCATGCTCTGCCGTCACCTCGAACAGGCGTCCATTCGAACCTTCTGTAATCAATGTGTTGCCGTTTGGAAGCCGCTGCGCCGAGCTGATATACGGACTGTAGAACTTATAGGAATCCGTCGGGACGGAAAAGCCCGCCTCTGCCGAGGTGTACTGCCACTCAATCTCCAGCGTCACAGGATTGATCTCCAGCACCCGCGAATGGTCGCGCAGCGCGTTCTTTTGCCCATAAGGCGAAGAGGGATTCGGCAGACCGTAGCCGCCCCAGCCGCCGTTGTCGAACACCAGCAGGTTGCCTTCGCCCGGCAGTCCCTTCGGAATGATGTGTGCGTGATGCTGGCCGATAATCCAGTCGATATGCTTCACTTCAGGCAGTGAGTAATCCGGCCCCAGCCGCCAGACAATGGCTCCGGTGCGCTTGTCGGTGATGGCGATAATATTCGCCTCCCGGGCATCCCAGATGATGTTCTCCGGATGGAAGCGCTCGTCTCCGTGATCATAGAATTTGTTCGGACCTACGTATGAAGCTGAGTTGATATGCAGCCAGTCACCCACGCCGCCGCCCAGATCGCTGAAGGAGCGGGTATTGGGATCCCGGAACAGGACATTGCGCGCCGCCTCATCAAAGCCCAGCTCGGCAAAATGGTCACTTGCCGCCCACTCCCAGACAATATTGCCCTCCCAGTCCACTTCAATAATCGTGTCATCCAGCAGCTGCTTGTCGGAAATCTCGTGGTTATGCAGATTTTTATGGGCTAGAATCAGCGTTTTTCCGCTGTTAACCGAAGGTTCAAGACCAGGAGCATAGTAGCCGACCGGATTGCCCTCCCGCTGGTAGTCGTGATGCTGGCGGGCGTACCACAGCGGTTCATAGCCGGGGTCCTCAATATGCTCATAACCGTTATATTTCCAGACCACATTGCCTTCCCAATCGACCTGCACCAGATCGACATTGTCCTGGATGCCGAATTTCGGATCTCTTCTGCCCGTACTGCCCAGCACGAAGCCGCCGGGAAGAATCTTGGCCGGAAACCCGATCAGCCCCTGCCACACATGCACCTCTTTGCCGCTCATATCGATCAGCACGACCCCTTCGTCGCCTGCCTGAAATACAGTATAACCGCTCCAGGCCTTGCCTGGGTTATATATTGTGGCTCCTGTCGGATATACGCTTGAATGTCCCATGATCATCTCTCCTAAAAGTTTTGTGAGCATAAGCTTCCTTGAACCGCTTCGTACAAAACTCGCTTCGGAAGCATACGCCTAAGTTTTGTGAGCATAAGCTCAGTAGCTGAGATAATTCTTCTTCGCGCCCCCGCGCGGCTTCTGTTCAGGGTCTCGCGGAACGGGAACCTCAGCATTCTGCTGCGCCAGCCTCAGCAGGGTCTCCGAGAACCCCTCCAGATTGCCGATGATCCGTTCGTAGAACCGGCTCTGCAGCGCAAGCTCCTCTTCGGTGAATCCCTCGAACAGAAGCGTGATACATCGGGCACCGATGTTGCCGTTGCGCTCCACCATCTCCCTGCCCTTCGCCGTAATGCCCATCAGCACCGTCCGGCGGTCATCCTCCTTGCGCCTGCGCACCGTATATCCGCCTGCCTCCAGCTTGTCGCTCAGCGCCGTGATGGCGCCCGAGGTGAAATCCAGCTGCTCCGCAAGATCGCCGAGCCGCTGCTCGCCGTCACGGATGATCTTTTGCAGTATCAGCATGCCCGGCAGGGCAATCCCCTCCACACTTACGCGGTCGCGTTCCTTCACGAATCTCCGCACCATTTTGCGGAACAGGTAATCGGCCTCCTCCAGCTGCTTCCAATGATTGTCGTTCATACTTTTCCCTGCTTTCCACATCATAGGCCATTAAAAAGGCCCCCGAACTATTCCCTGTACGGGAACAGTTGCGGGAGCCTTTGGCGGTCCAATCAGCTCAAGGTTATTATTTTGCAAAAATTATTTCACTGGTCATTTAATTAACAGTGAACTATTGTTGCTATCATATACCCCTTTATTCACACCTGTCAAGTATGAATTTAAAATCAAAAAAGGACCTTCCTGAAAAGACATACAATGCAAAGAGAGCCGTACGCTTGACACGGCCCCCAATGCGTATTGTATAAGAAACCCTGAATGCCTGTGACAGCTTAAGACAGCCTCACCACATACGTAATGAACCGGTTGCCAGTCTCATTCAGAATTGAGGCCGAGGCCAGCAGCTTCTTGCCGGAAGGGCTCCAGCGCAGCTGGTCCGCCACCTCAATATCACTTAGCACAGGCGTCTGTTCCCCGGTTTCCACTTCGGTTACGAACAAGCCATCCTGGCTCTCAGCAGCGCTTGCGGCAGTTATCGCATACGCCAGCTTGCTGCCGTCCGGCGACCAGCTGGTACCGAAGATCTGCTGGCCCGAGGCCAGCGCGGCCTGCTCATTGCCCTCACTGTCACAGAGCTTCAGCACCATCACTCCGGGTCCGGTCCGCTCCACAATCGCCAGCCTGCTGCCATCCGGCGACGGAACGGCCCACATTACATTCTTCTTCAGCACCTTGGACTGCTTCGTTTCGGTGTCATAGGCACTGAGCTGGCTGTCTTCGCCTGTGACATAGAGAATGCGGCTGCCCGTCTGAACCACCTCATGAACAAAAGAAGCCCCGATCTTCAGAACCGTTTCCAGCTCCCCGTCCGCATCAGCCCTCATTATGGCTCCCTCCATATCAGGAAAAAGCACATGCTCGCTGTCGGCCCACTGCCCTTCTGTACCTCTGAACTCCGAGCCGCTTATTCTCACAGAAGCGCCCGTGGACAGATTCATAATATAGCCGAGCCCCGTAGCTTCATACAGCTCTTTGTAGAATAGCCGCTTCTTATCAGGGGACAGCTGAGCGGCCCCATAATTCTTTTCGCCTTCCTGCAACGGGGTCTCATTGCCCGTGGAGAGGGTGTGGAGATAAAGATTATGCGGATAGCGTTCCTCGCCTTCTACCGTCTGGGGCGGAAGCTCCCGGTTCTCTTTATCGACCACAATGGCATCCTCACCGGCAAAATCCGTTCCGCGAACGCCCTCCACTTTATCAATGCCCTCCAGCTGCAGCTTGGTGTAGACCGATTCACTTGTATTGTCCAGAACGGTGATTTTTTGGCCGGATTTCTCGATTGTCTGTCTGGCTTCAGTATTTTCCGTGCTGCAGGCGGCCATGGACAGCAGAACAGACGCACCCGTCAGCAGCAGCGCCGCTTTGCGCAGTCCGCCACTCTTCTCAGGATTCATAAATGGTTTCCCCCCAGGTTGTGTTGCTCCCAGCATACCGGATGCTTATTTCGAAACCGCTCATGGAATGTTTCCAAGTTGTAAACTTCCTCCCTTTAAGACACCAGCGGAAAAGACAGCCGAAACTCCGAACCTTCACCGTCCGCTTCCAGCAGGGCAATGGTGCCGTTCTGCTTCTCCACCAGATTCCGGACGAGGGATAGCCCCAGCCCCGTGCCGCCCGACTGCCTGGCACGGTCGCGGTTAACGGTATAGAAAGGCTCGAAGATTTTGTCTCTGGCCTCCGCCGGAATGCCGATCCCTGAATCCCTGACCGTAATCCAGACCCGCTGGCTCCTGACCTCGCTCTGAAGATGCACGGTCCCTTGCGGAACATTATACTTAATCGCATTATCCAGCAGGTTGATGAAGATATGCATAAAGCTTTCTTTGTCGATCCAGATATGCGCAGGCTCTGCATCCAGTGTAATTGTAAGCCCATACCGCTCTGCCTTGCCTCTCATGCGGCTGCAGATATCCTGCAGCACACCCTGCACCTCCAGCAGTTCGGCCCGGGATTCGAAATCATATTTCTCCAGCGCCGTCAGCTGCAGCACCTTGTCCACCATCTCATACAGGCGCTGGGTTTCCCTGGCGATGCTGAGCTTGGCGTCCGACAGCAGCTTGGGATCATCGTCATACATGTTCAAGAGGTCCACATAAGCCTTGATCGAGGTCAGCGGCGTCTTGAATTCATGGCTGATATTGCCGATGTACTGCTTCTGCTGCTGCTCCAGCGCCTGCAGCTTCTGCACCGCGAGCTGCAGCTTGCGCTGCTCTTCATCCTTTGCGGCAATGCTGCTGTCAATCTCCCGGCTCATGAAGTAAATGCCCTCCGCCAGCTCGCCCAGCTCATCCTTCCGCTTCAACGGCGGAGCGGTGATATACTCGGCGCGGCGGATCGATTCCGCCGCCTTCTTGAGGCGTCCAATGGCAGCGGCAGCCCGGTTGAAATACAGGTAGCCGCCGATGAAGCTTAAGGCCAGAACAGCGGCTCCGGTTGTAAGGAACAGATTCAGCAAGGTCCGCTGGAAGCTCTGGGCGGCCTGGAGCGAATACTCAAGCTGCACAACTCCCATCTGGTTATCCGGCCCTTGCAGCGGCGCCAGATAGAGCAGCCTTTCACCGGCGCTCTGGTAGGCAATTTTGTTCTGCAGCGCGTAGGCCAGGGCATCGGCAGGCGTCTGTCCCGCCGCCGGACCTTCCTCCTGCAAGGATGTCCCAACCTGCTGCCCCTCTGCGTCGTACAGCGTAACCTGCAGCCCGGTGAATCCGGCCAGCTCTGCGGCCAGCGCTCTGCCCCGCTGCTGCATAAATGCCTGCGGCTCCAGCCTCGTACCGGTATAATACGTCTGCTTGACCCGCAGATTGACGGTTCTCACATGCTGGGCAAGCAGGCTCTCGGTCTGGGCCTGTTGATTCCGCCCGACTCCGCGCAGCACCAGATAACTCAAGACACTTATAGCCACAATGAGCAGCACGGCCAGAAACAGGCTGAACTTAAGCTTGATGCTGGTTCTCATGCGAAGCTCCCCGCCGGAACGGCTTTATAGCCGACGCCATAGACGGTCTGCAGGATATTCTGGTACGGTTCGCCCAGCTTTTTGCGCAGCCGCTGGATGTGGATATCCACTGTGCGCGTGCCTCCGGCATAATCCATCTCCCAGACCTGCTCCAGCAGTTCCTCGCGCATGTAGACACGCTGCGGATGGGAGAGCAGCAGGAGCAGCAGATCGAATTCCTTCGGCGTCAGCTCCAGCTGCTGTTCCCCAAGCTGGACGGATCTCCGGTCCGCGTGAACCCGCAGCGCGCCGTATTCGACAACCTCGCTTTTGGCTTCGGCCGAATTCTTCTCCAGCCTGCGCAGCAGCGCCTTGACCCGGGCCAGCAGCTCGCGGATCTCAAACGGCTTGGTCATATAATCGTCCGCGCCCAGCTCCAGGCCGACGATTTTATCGACGATATCATTTTTGACGGTCAGCAGAATAATTCCGATATCCCCCCGGTCCTCCAGCTTGCGGCATACATCATATCCGTTCAGCTTCGGCATCATCACATCGAGCACCATCACGTTCGGATGAAAAACAAGCGCCTTGCTCAGCGCCTCTTCACCGTCTCCTGCCGTATCCACTTCATAGCCTTCACGCCTCAGCGCATAGGCAATCGAATTTACAATACCCGGCTCATCATCGACTACCAGCACTTTCTTGGTCATTCACGGTTCACCCCTTTCACTTGCGGTCATTTAATTTCCGGCTCTGAATTGCTCATGGGCATTCTCCGTGAGGCTATACTTCCAGACGGACATTTGGCTGAAAAGTTCCTGCGCAAAAAAGAAATGAACCCAAACCGCTGTCTCAAACGTAGTATCCGGCAGAGGTTGATTCTTTAGGTTATCTTAAAGAAGAGTTAAGCTTAACCTCAGCTTTGCCGGTTACAATGTAATTAATCACAACGAAGTCATAAGTATCCCTATTCCTGTAATCAATGCCCCTGCACCGATATACCAAACTTGAAATGAGGATGAATTATGAATATCAAACGAGTGATGATTGTCGGGACGATGATTGTGGCGATCTCCTTCGGTGGAACCACCTGGGGGAAGCCCGTGGTGAGTGCCAGTCCGGTTGCCAAATGGTCTACAGCCAGCGTAGCCGATAAGGATGATTTGCTGGAAGCGCTGAACCAATCCTCCGATGAGGAGCTGTACAATGCGCTGTATGACGGCAAGTCCCTGAAAGATATCGCCGAGGAGAACGGCGGAGATATTGACAGCGTCGTTCATCTGCAGGTGTCGCAGCTTACCCAGCAGCTTGATCAGCGCCTCGCCAGCGGCAGCATCACCCGGCAGCAATATACCGTGCAAAAGGCCGAATTGAAAGAGATCGTGACGCAAAGTGCAATGACCTCCTTCGGCTGACAGAGGGTACATAGCACTTGAGTTCCCGTCCCGCTGCCTGCGGGAATCCTGGGAAACGCATACATTCCGGCAAAAAAAGGCTGTCTCCTGCGCAGATTAACTGCACATGGGTGACAGCTTCTTCTTTTGCAGGCAGGCGGCACGCCGGAGCCGGTTCACTGGCATTTCTGACGCTGATTCCTGCCAATTGTCCGCAGGAGCCAATCCAGCGGTGCTTCTGCCGATAATTCCTGCGGTATCCTTTTGCCCAATTACGGCTTGAACATCTGTTTCACCGTGCCGCTGCCCTCGCCTGACTTCAATTCCACCTCGGCATACGCCCCATTGATGAGGGTCAGCTGCGGCGGAACATGCCCGCAATCGATATCGTAGAGAACCGGAAGCTGCAATTCCTTGCTGCTCCCCACCTTAGTATGCAAGCAAGCAGAAACGGCTACGCCGTCCTTGACCGGGCATTGCAGCTGTTTGCATTTCAGGTGTAAGGCTGGCTGCTGAAGCCAGGCGGAAAGCCAGGTGGAAAAGGTCACTTCATATTCCCCCAGCCGCTTTTTCAAAAGTCCTTAGCGGGAAAAAGGAACCTTAATCGATCCGTTTCTCTTCCTTTCAGAGGAATTCGCCTGCATTAAGATGAACTTGAACCATTCATCCAAAGGGCAGCCATATTAGTGGTAAAAAGGATAACTAATCCGCCGCATTCGGATCCTGGATCATCCCTAGTGGGAAAAAGTACACCTAATTCGGCTGAAATCGGGCATATGGGGGGAGCGGGCCTCCATTAGGTGTACAAAATCCCACTAAAGCTCGTTAAAGCCAGAATTCCTGCCCATTAGTGTTACTTTTTACACTTCGCTTCCGTTCCTTATGAACCTCCTTGCTTTTCATCAGCTTGTTCAGGCTCTCCGGTTCAATTCATCCTGAATTCCGAAAGTGAATGGAACCAATGTAGAGCTTTTTAGATGATTTGTGGATACTTACTTTCGAAATTCAGGATAAATTCTTATCCTTCAAGTGGAAACGGCTTCGCCGTCCTTATAAAGGAGTGTTTCAGCGATAAATAGAAGGATCATTTAGTGCGCCGAGCATATAAATTATATTTTAAAAAAAGCGGCATTCAAACTGCGGTCAGTCTGAATGCCGCTTATATAGTGTACCAAATCCGCGGTGCCGCAGCACAGCTTAGACCTCCGGTTTCTCCCGGGTAATGTCCAGAATATCAAGGAAAAAGACGAAAATCGGGATGCCCAGAATCAGGCCCCATACGCCGATATAATGCTCGGAGAACAGCAGCACAATGAAGGTGTAGAACATGGGAAGGTTCATTTTGGAGGACATCAGCTTCGGATTCAGGAAGTAGCCTTCCATGAAATGCAATACAGCTATCAGCCCCAGCACGTAGATGGTCATCATCAGTCCGCCGATATTGTACCCGATGAGGCACAGCGGAACGAGTGAGATCACAAACCCGACCACGGGAATCAGGCTGAGCAGGAAGATCATAATCGACAGCGCGAACAGGTACGGGAAAGGCTCAAAGAAAAAGCCAAGCACCCATAAGCCTACTACAGTGAAGAGGGTATTGAACAAGGCAATAAGAATCTGTGCTTCAATCACCTTGCCGAAGGAAGAGATGAATTTTTTGCCGAAGTACTCCAGTTCCACATAGAACCAGGAAATCTTGCTGTCTCTCAGTCGGGTAGTGAAGCTGACAATGCGGTTTTTCTCCAGGATGAAGACGAAGCTTAGAATGGTTGCTAATACGAAGGTGGTCCCCCAATTGCTGATTTTCAGCACATATCCAATGCCCTGGGTCATATAAGACTGGTAATTCAAGTCCTTCATTTGGCTGAATATATACTGGGTAATTTCATTTTGCGGAAGATCATCAGAGGTTAGAGTGGTCAGGAAATCGGTCAGCTGCCTAATCTGCGTATATACCTTGGGCAGATACTTGACGAGCGCCAGCACAATCATCGTGATTAGAGCTAGATATAAAATGACAATAATAACCTTGCTGTTCACCTTGACGTATTTGCCGATCCGCTTGGACAGCAGCACCTGAAAGCTGTTCATGACATAAGCAATTAGAAACGTCAGGAGCACAAGATTGAGCATATCTCTAATACTGTACAGCAGCAGTGCAATCAGCGCGAGAATCAAAAAGCGCCGGACTGTTAAATTCGCATAGTAACGCTTGAATACATCCATTGTTTCTCTGTTCCTCTCCATTCGCTTGCGATTAGTACCTATATTTTATAGTCTACAGTAATGAAATAACTTATAGCAACTGAAAGCCTTGTCAAATGCGCGAAAAACCAAACTTTATGTCGATTTCCGGAGGTCTGACCGCTGTAAGCTATACTATGCAAGTGGAAACGGCTTCGCCGTCCTTATAAGGACGGTATCCGTTTCAGCGAGAAAGATAAGGCTAATGTATAGCGTGAAACATATATATTCTTATCTTTTGAAAAAACTGGAGACCGCATCCGCAAAATTCAGCAGAATTTGTAAGGAGCTGCGGAGGCGGCGTTATGTGCAAGGCAACGCGGGTACAGCAGAATGGCAGCCCGCCTGCACCCTTGACTGTCATCATGCAATGCCCGCGCCGCATGCATGGATCTCGAGCGATACGGAAGTGCGAGTCCCGGTATGAGCGCTGGAGCAGAATGTAATCCGGGATTAAAAGCAGGCCGCCGCCGCTAACCGCCAGTCCCGCCCAGCTCACGCTTAATCCGTTCCTGATTGCTGCGGTGGAATTTGCGCATATTGCGGGGGAAGGCGCAGCCCGCAATGAGATGATCTGCCGCTTCTCCAGCAGCTACAGCCGCCCGCAGGCGGCGGATGTAATCCAGGCCTGCGCCTCTGCGCCGCTCGATTTCCGGCTGACTCTCCGCTGCTTCCCCATGTCCGGGCACCAGCAGCGGTACAGGATGCCGGGCGATAATCCGCTCCACCTTGCCAAGCGTTGCTTCGTAGGCAGTACTGCTGTCATAAATATAGGGAAACTCAACATCCGACAAATAATCTCCGGCAATGAACAGGCGGGGTGAATCAACCACCGTGAACAGACCGTCATTGGTATGACCCGGCGCAGCATATCCCGTAAGCTGCAGTTCTCCGAATACCATCGTCTGCCCGTCCTGCCCCATGATATGATCCACATCAGGGTAGGTAATCTCATAAGATCTTCTGAGGTAGTAATTATCGTCAAAGGCACGAATTTCTTCCAGAATGCTTTCCCGCTCTTCCCGGCTTTTGTCCGTGAAGGCTTTGCTGGCAATAACCTCAGCTTCCGCGAAGGCGCCGTATCCGATAATATGATCAAAATCCGAATGCGTGAACAGCAGCAGCAGCCGTCTTCCGCCCAGAACACCGCTGACATATCGACGGATCTCCTCCACCTCGCCCGGCAGCCAGCAAGGATCAACGACCAATACATGTCCGGCGCTCTCCACAACCAGGGAATTGGTCTCATACAGCTCACTCCGGAACAGGGTGATTTCACCTCGCTTCCACTTCAGCACCTGGGTTCCTCCTTCACAATAAGTTGATTTCTGAACCGTTGGACAACACGAACGGATTGAACCCGGCTGGCCCCTATGTACTGCATATCGTTTTTCCGCTTCTTAACATACGCCCGTATTATAATATGCGTTTCAGATGAATACACGATAACCCGCAAAAGCTCCTTTTACTTCACAGCAGAATTATCGCTGAACCGGCTCAATCCGGCAGGACCCTTCAGCACCCGCAGGGCCGCCGGTAATCCGCCAGCCGTAGGAGAGCACGGCTTCCAGCCGGTTTTTCTCAGCTTCGGTCAAGGTCACTTCCACCGCTTCCTTGCCTTCCTTAAGCTCCAGCCCGGCCGGCTTGCCGAGGGCAACGGATATCCAGCTGCGGATGCCGCGGATCGTATTGTACTTGATCCGGTAGCCGCCAGTTACCGCCTGCCGGAATTCCTCAGGCCGCTCCCCTGCCAGAGTGGTCAGGCGGGCATAATCAAATTTATATTCACTCTCGTCCGCAGGCAGCTCTCCCGACGCCGCTCTGCGCAGCAGTTCCTCGTCGGACCAGCCGAGAGAACGCAATGATTCCACCAATAAGGCATCCCATTGCGATAACTTCACTTTGCTTGCCGTCTCTGTCATCTCATAACCTCCTAATGATGGTTTGGATATTAAGCCGATTTTCACTTGCATGTTGGTCCGTTACCAAGGAGATCGTCAGGGATCGCAAATTCCGGACGCCGTTGTCTCAGTCCGAGGCCACATAGTGGCCGGTCCTGAACGGAGACGTCCAGCGCCGAGATCGGCTCGTCGCAGACGACAAATTCAGGCCGGACCGGCAATGCCCGAGCAATGGCCTATTCTCTGTCTAAGCGGTATTGTACAACAGTCCGTTTCCAGACGACAATTCATATATTTCCGGACCCGGCAAAAAATAAGGGGTAGTCCAGTACGTCTGCAAATATATTGAATATATATAATCCATACATCTATTTGTACTGGAGTGGACAATGAATGAGCAAGAGCAAGAACAAGACACGTGTGCTGCTCGGCAGTCCGATTCACCAGAAGCCGCATATTCTGCAGCAATTTCTGAATTCTCTGCTGCGCTTGCGGCGCGCGGGCTTCGAACTGGATTTCTATCTGATCGATGACAACGAGGATGAGGCCTCCAGCCGTCTGCTCGAGACCTTCGCAGCAAGCGGGAATGAAGTGTTTCTGCAATCCTCCGGCTTTCATGATGCCTATATCCGCAACGATACGACCCACTTCTGGAATTCCAATCTGGTCTGGAAGGTGGCCGGCTTCAAGAACCTGATGATCCGGCGGGCCGAAGCCTTCGACTACGATTATCTGTTCCTGATCGATTCCGATCTGATTCTGCATCCCGATACCCTGCTGCACCTGATCGGGACGGGCAGGGACATTATCTCCGAGGTGTTCTGGACGCAGTGGCAGCCGGGGACCCTGCTGCAGCCGCAGGTCTGGATGCACGATGAATACAACCAGTGGGAAGCCGAGCCGGGCGAGCAGCTCAGCCAGGAGGAGATCAACCGCAGATTCCATCAATTCCTGGCCAAGCTGCAGCAGCCGGGCATTTATGAAGTGGGCGGACTGGGCGCCTGTACACTGGTCAGCCGCGGGGCTATTGCTGCGGGAGCAAGCTACGACAGAGTGCGCAATATCTCCTACTGGGGCGAAGACCGCCACTTCTGCATCCGCGCCGCCGCTCTGGGCATCCCGCTATATGTGGATACCCACTATCCGGCGCTGCACCTGTACAGGGACAGCGACCTTGATAAGGTAGCGGATTTCATCCGGCTCTGCTCAGCGGGGCCCGGGCTGGAGGCAGAGGCGGAAGCGGCTGGCACCGGAGCGGCAGCAGCACCAGAGCCGGAGACCGGGAAGGATGCGGGAACGGGAGCGGCAGCAGAGCAACCGGCACAGTCCTCCGAACAGGACGGCCCCAAGCCTTGGACGGAGGCGGAAGCCCGGCGGCGGCTGCATAAGGAGCCGCTGTTCCGGGAGGAATCAGACAGCGAAAAAGCCGTCCGGGCGGCGGCTGAATTTGCTGCAGCTTTTACCGAACGGGCTGCCTCCCGCAGACCCAAGCTGACCTTGACAATGGTGGTCAAAAATGAAGGCCGGCGTTTCCTGCGCCAGGTTCTGCAGACACACCGCCAGTATATCGACGAGGCCGTCATCATCGACGATGGCAGCACCGATGACACAGCCGACATTTGCCGGGAGGTCCTGCAGGGCATTCCGCTGCACCTTGTGCGCAACAGTGTCTCCAAGTTCAGCAATGAATCCGAGCTGCGCAAGCAGCAGTGGGACGAGGTCGTGAAGAGCAGCCCTGAATGGATTCTGAGCCTGGATGCGGATGAGATTTTTGAAGAGCGGTTTGCCGGGGACATCGACAGCCTGCTGCGCGAGGACAGCTGCGATCTGTTCTGCTTCCGCCTGTTCGATTTCTGGGACGACCGGCATTACCGCGAGGACAGGTACTGGCGCTCCCATCTAAGCTACCGGCCTTTTCTGCTCCGCTACCGCGAGGATTTCAACTATGAGTGGAACGATCTTCCGCAGCACTGCGGACGGCTGCCGGAGAATATTTTTGAGCTCCCCCATCTGTTAAGCAATCTGCGGCTGAAGCACCTGGGCTGGTCCAGGCCGGAATACCGCCTGGATAAATATTTGCGTTATATGCTGCTTGATCCCGATGGACAGTACGGCTGGAAAGAACAGTATCTGTCCATTCTTGACCAGCATCCAAATCTGGTTCCTTGGACAGAGTGAGCGGTGGTATAATGAACCTCATGCGGTTTGCCCCTTAACCCGGCGCAACTAAACTCCAGGAGGTACATCTTGAAAGCTGACCCGACTGTCCATTCCGCTTCATCCAAACGCAATTATACACTGCAGCTGCTGACCGTCTTCGTCGGCTTCCTGGTCTTCGGCTTCTCTGAAAATATCAAAGGTCCCGCCATTCCGCGCATCCAGTACGATCTGCGGCTCGACGAGATGCAGCTGGGCACTCTGCTGTCACTGAATTCACTCGGTTATCTGCTGGCCTGCACCTTCACCGCCCTGCTGATCCGCAAGATCGGCATCAAGGCGGTCAGCCTGCTTTCCTTCGGCTCGATGGCCGTATCCGGTATCTTCATTTTCCTCTCCCATAGCTATCCGGCGCTGTCAGGATCTTTTTTCCTGATGTATATCGGCAACGGCATGCTGGAAATCGGCCTGGCCGTGCTTGGAGCCAGGATCTTCGTGAAAAACACAGGAACCATGATGAACCTGTCCCATTTCTTCTATGGCCTCAGTTCAACCGTGGCGCCGCTGCTCTCTTCCGGGCTGATGACTGTAACGGTATTCGGCCATATGCTGGATTGGCGGGGAGTTTACCTGCTGATTCTCATGCTGTCGGTGATTCCGATGCTTCCGGCGTTTCTCGGCAAATTCCCGGGCGACGCCACCTTGTCCGAGGATCGCATCCCGCTCTCGGCCATTTCCCGTGATCCGGTAATTTGGCTGCTGGTGGCTGTGCTATCATTTGGTGTTATTTCGGAGCTGGCCGTCGGCGGCTGGCTGGTGAACTTTCTGGAAAAAGCGTACGGCTGGCAGACCCCGGCCGCTTCAGGCATGCTGTCCGCCTTCTTCCTCTGCTTCACACTCGCCCGCCTTGCGCTTGGTCCCTTGACGGACAAAATCGGCTTTGCCCTGTCGCTGATCCTGTTCTCCGCCTTCACAGGCCTCTGCACCTTTGCCGCCATCCTCTGGGGGGAGCCCGGCGCCGTCCTGTTCGCCATCGCCGGCATCGGCATCGCGCCGATTTATCCGACGGTGATGGCGCTGATCGCCGACCGCTACCGCAACGGAAGCGATACCGCCATCACCTTCGTCGTGACCTTGATCGGCGCAGCCAGCGTGCTCGGCAACTACTTCATCGGTGTGATCACCGGGGGAATCAAGCAGCTGTTTTCCTCCGGGCAGGAAGACGGAATCGGGCTGCTCCGGGGACTGCAGGCGGGCTACGGCTTCATCGGATTATGCGCACTGCTCTGCTCCGTATCGGCTTACCTGCTGTACCGCCATTTGAAAATGAGAGGGCAATTGATGTAAGGTTGCATATTGCCTGCACTAACCCGGCATGGGCAGCATTACGGCCAAATTAAAAGCATGCGGACGCTTATTGGCGTGGAGATGAAGCCCTGACCTCCCTTTTCCGGTCGATTTAGGGACATCTGCTTATGTTTGAATTAATTCAGCGCCTCCGCAGACTTCGGACGGGTAATCGATACGGACAGCTCGCCTCCCGCTTCATTGACCTCCATCACCGAGCCTTCTTCTGCCTCACCGGCTATCAGCGCACGCGCCACTCTTGTCTCCAGGCTTCGCTGGATGAAGCGTTTCAGCGGTCTTGCGCCATACACCGGATCAAAGCCTTCCCTGGCGATGAACCGCACCGCCGGATCGCTAAGCGCAAGACCGACGCCGCGCTCAGCCAGGCGCTGGCGCAGGCCTTCCACCAGCTTCACGACAATCCGTTCAATTTCATCCAGCGCGAGCGGCTTGAACATTACGATGTCGTCCACCCGGTTCAGAAACTCCGGCCGGAAATGGGCGCTGAGCTCCTTCATAACCCGGTCCTTGACTGCATTTGTAAGCTCCCCGTTGTCATCGGTGCCCTGGATGAGATGCGGCGAGCCAATGTTCGAGGTCATGATGATGATTGTATTCTTGAAGTCCACCATCCGGCCCTGCGAATCGGTCAGCCGCCCGTCATCCAGCAGCTGCAGCAGGATATTGAACACATCTGGATGGGCTTTTTCCACTTCGTCCAGCAGCACCACCGTATACGGCTGGCGGCGAACCGCTTCCGTAAGCTGGCCGCCCTCTTCATAGCCGACGTAGCCCGGAGGCGCACCGACCAGGCGGGAAACACTGTGCTTCTCCATATACTCCGACATATCGATGCGGATCATGCCGTCTTCGCGGTCAAACAGCGATACCGCCAGCGCCTTGGCCAGCTCTGTTTTACCGACACCGGTAGGTCCGAGGAACAGGAACGAGCCAATCGGGCGGTTCGGGTCCTTGATCCCGGCCCTTGCCCGGAGCACCGCATCCGTAACCAGCCGGACAGCTTCTTCCTGCCCCACTACCCGCTCATGCAGCGTATCCTCCAGCCGCAGCAGCTTATCCCGCTCGCCTTCCACGAGTCTGCTGACCGGAACACCGGTCCAGCGGGATACAATATCGGCAATTTCCTCCTCCGTCACAGCTTCACGCAGCAGCCGGCTCTCCTGATCCTGCGACGCCGCTTCCTCCGCTGCCTTCAGCTGCCGCTCCAGATCGGGAATAATACCGTAGCTGAGCTCCGCAGACTTATTAAGATCGTAGACCTCCTGGGCGTCTACCAGGTCTTTGCGGGCCTGCTCCAGCTTCTTCTTAAGCTCCCGCAGATCTTGAATGGCCGATTTTTCCTTCTCCCAGCGTGCTGTCATGCCCAGATGCTTCTCCTTGAGATCAGCCAGCTCACGCTGCAGGATTTCCAGGCGGCGCTTGCTGGCGTCGTCGGTTTCTTTTTTGAGCGCAGCTTCTTCAATCTCCATCTGCATCAGGCGGCGGGTCACCTCATCCATCTCGCCAGGCATGGAGTCAATCTCCGTACGAATCATGGCACACGCTTCGTCCACCAGATCGATCGCCTTATCGGGCAGGAAGCGGTCGGTAATATAGCGGTTGGACAATACGCCCGCCGCAACCAGTGCGCTGTCATGGATTTTCACACCGTGATGCACCTCGAAGCGCTCCTTCAGCCCGCGCAGAATGGAAATGGTATCCTCGACATCCGGCTCACTGACCAGCACCTGCTGGAAGCGGCGCTCCAACGCAGGGTCTTTCTCGATATATTTGCGGTATTCATCCAGGGTCGTCGCCCCGATGCAATGCAGCTCGCCGCGCGCCAGCATCGGCTTCAGCATATTGCCGGCATCCATTGCGCCTTCGGTTTTGCCAGCGCCGACAATGGTATGCAGCTCATCGATGAAGAGGATAATCCGTCCGTCGCTCTCACGGATTTCCTTCAACACCGCCTGCAGCCGTTCCTCGAATTCTCCCCGGTACTTCGCTCCGGCAATCAGCGCGCTCATATCCAGCGAAAAAATCGTCTTGTCCCTCAGCCCCTCCGGCACATCCTTGCGGACAATCCTGTGAGCCAGACCTTCAACAATCGCTGTCTTCCCTACACCGGGTTCCCCGATCAGCACCGGATTGTTTTTCGTCTTGCGGGAGAGGATGCGGATTACCCGGCGAATCTCTCCATCCCGTCCAATGACGGGGTCAATCTTGCCCGCCCGCACCTCGGCCACCAGATCGCGGCCGTATTTCTCCAGCACCTCATACGTTGCTTCCGGCTCCCGGCTTGTCACCCGCTGATGGCCGCGGATTTCAGCAAGCACCCCCAGCAGCTTGTCGCGCGTCAGCCCGCGGCTCATGAACAGCCCGCGCAGCTCCCGGTTCCCGCTGCTGGAATCGGACACCATCGCAAGCACCGCATGCTCCACTGCCACGAATTCATCCTGCATCTGCGCGGCTTCCTTCTCAGCCTGCTCCAATACGGCGATCAGCGATGGCGACGCATAACGGCGCATCGTGCCCGCCCCTGAGCCGCTGACGCTCGGCTTCCGCTGCAGCAATTCCTCCGTGCCCTGAAGCAGCCCGGGCACAGGGATATTCATCTTCTGCAGCAGACGCGGCAGAAGACCTTCATGCTGCTGAAGCAGCGCCTTGAGCAAATGGAGATTGTCAATCTCCTGATGCCCGCTGGCCGCTGCCAGCGACTGCGCTGCGGCAACCGCCTCTTGCAGCTTCTGTGTTAATTTGTTGAAGTCCATCTTCTTCATCACCTTTCTGTGTTTGCTTGTTCGCCGGGCTCGGGCGGCCGCCCGCACTGCGCTCAACAACGGCATTTCTGCCGTTATTTCCTCCACTCCCGGCCTCGCCGCGCTCAACAACGGCATTTCTGCCGTTATTTCCTCCACTCCCGGCCTCGCCGCGCTCAACAACGGCATTTCTGCCGTTATTTCCTCCACTCCCGGCCTCGCCGCGCTCAACAACGGCATTTCTGCCGTTATTTCCTTCACTCCCGGCCTCGCCGCGCTCAACAACGGCATTTCTGCCGTTATTTCCGCCAAGCCCGCCGGGCCCGCGCTCGCCGGCCTTCATTCGCGCCGCCGCAGCCGCGGCCTGCGCTTAGCCCATCGCGGCCTTGCGCCGCCCGGAGCCTGCCTCCCGCCGCTTCGCTCCGGCCTGAAAGCTGCCAGCTTCGGCCAGCTGGCGGTACAGCTTCTTCTCCGCCTCAGACAGCTTGGCGGGAATCACAATCTCCACCGCGAACAGAATATCACCGTTCGTGCCATCCGGGCGCTTCAGCCCCTTGCCGGTAAGGCGCAGCGTCTTGCCGCCAGCCATTCCGGCCGGAATCTTCAGCTTCACGCTGCTGCCATCCGGCAGCGGAACCTTGGCTTCGCCGCCAAGGACGGCCTGCCATGGCGCAATCTCCACGGAGCCGTACAGGTCTCCGCCCTCCGGCTCGTAGATGTCATGCGGCAGCAGATGCAGCGAGATCAGCAGATCGCCGCCTTGCGCTGCTCCACCGCTGCCGGGAATCCGAAGCACCGTTCCCTCGGCGGCACGCGGCGGAATGCTGACATTCACATCTTTGCCGAAGACCTGCACCCGGATGTTTCCGCCTTTATATGCCTGCTCCAGGGATACTTCAAGCTGCGCCTGCATTGTACTGCCCGCCTCGCCGAAAGGACCGCCGGCACCGCCGCTGCCGGAGAAAAAATCAAATCCCGCCCGGTCCGCAGCCCCCCGGCTGCCAAAAAACATTTCAAACAAATCCTCACCCTGAATACCGCCGCCGGAGGAGGAGTAGCTTCCGCCCCAGCCCGCTCCAAAGGGCGATTCCCCATACGCCGACGAAGAGGCTCCGCCCCGCCGCGTTCCGCCGCTGGCTGCGCCGCCGAAACCGTAGCGCAGCTCCTCATCATAGGACTTTCTTTTTTCGTCATTGCCCAGCACCTCATACGCTTCCGCCGCTTCCTTAAATTTGGCTTCCGCCTCCGGTGCCTTATTGACGTCGGGATGCCATTTCTTGGCCAGCTTCTGGTAGGCTTTTTTAATCTCCTGCTTCGAGGCCTTTTCCCCTACGCCCAGGGCTTCGTAATAGTTTGCCGCCAAGGGTACCTCCTCCTTTCGTATAATGCGGCTGCATAGCCGATGCTTTTCTGTAATTCCGGGCCGCTTGCCGTTAGCTTGTTTATACCTGAATCTTTATATTTAACTCCGCCGTTCCTTCGGCTCCAGCGCTGTATGGACATCTGAAGGGGAAGGGTTATATAAATCACGGAGTATTCTACCTTTTATTACCCTCTTTCCTGCTCCATCCTGAGCGTTTGCCCCATTCAGCCAAATCTCCGCACATCCAAGCCTATTCTTCACAAACAGGGATTATCCTGAGATATTCCCACATTTCATGAAAAAGCGCACCATAGCCGGAATCCCCACTACAATGCGCCTGTATGATGGTGCTATATGAAAAGCCCTTCGAAACCGCCGATACTGCCGGAGCCTTAACGGGATAACGGCCCCTAAATTTCAGCCGGTCTTTCCGGACTTGGACGTCTCCGTCCCCTACGCAGCCATGCCCTCTGCTTCACCGGAAGCATCCGCACGGCCAGCCTGCCGTTTATTGAAGCTGCTCACCGGATGAGCCGCTGTCCTGAATCTCAATGCGTTTACCCTGCGACTTTTGCCGCTTCGGTACCGACAGGGTCAGCAGACCGTCCTTCAGTGAAGCACGGATTTCATCATCAGCAATGTCCTGTACATAGAACCGGCGCACGTATTCTCCATACCGGCGTTCTCTGCGCACCACCTGATGGTCTTTGTTTTCCTCGCTGTTTTCTTCCTTGCGCACCGCCTTGATCGTCAAATAAGGGCTGGCGTAATCGATGTCGATTTCTTCTTTTTTGAAGCCGGGCATTTCAGCCTCAATCAGATACGCCTGCTCGCTCTCGCGGATATCTGTCCGGAAGGACATCGTCGAGCTTTTAATCGGTGCAAAAAAATCATCATTGAACACTTCATTCAGGGACTTGGCCAGCACACCAAAAGCATCATCTCTGCGTTTTCCAAAAGGAACCAAATCAAACATCATACATTCTCCTTTCATTTGACTTTGACTTTATTTGACCTATGGCTTTATTATAGTTCCCGTCACGGGGGAAGACAAAACCTGTATAAGCCGAAAATCCGGGAAAATCCGGCGTTTCAGCTCAATTTTTATTATAAATTTCAGGATTTTTAACTTTTTGACCTTATTTGACCTTCACTGGATATAACGCTCCCGGTACTCCGTTTCCAGCATGCTCAGCATTACCACATCATGGTACTCATGGTTGTAGAAAAGCGTCTGCCGCCGCACGCCCTCCCGGACAAAGCCTACGGACTCATACACGTGGGCGGCACGTGTATTATATGCGTAAACTTCAATTTCAATCCGGTGCAGATTCAGAATTCCGAAGCCGTAATCCAGCAGCAGCAGCAACGCCTCCCGGCCATAGCCTTGTCCCTGATGCCGCTCCTCACCGATGGCAATCCGCAGATTGGCTGTACGGTTATTGCGGTCCATATCCTGAATGGCGATATCGCCGATTGCCTCGTCATTGTCCTTAAGTGCGATCAGCAGCAGTACCCCGCTGTCATCTCCCGCTTTGCGTTCAATATATGCCGCGATCTCCTCCTTCGTAAGATGCTTCTGCGTTCCAGTAAGCCTGCGGGTCTCGGCACCGTAAAACATATGGTAATACAGTTCGGCGTCTTCCCCGTTCAGCGGGCGCAGATACACCTTTTCTCCCATTAACAGTCCAGATTGCTTGCTCAAAGGCTTCATCTCCTGTCTTCTGCATAGCTCTATGGTATTGCAGAACTGTATACTTTAAAATGGACAAAACCAACCTTTTTCAAAGGACAGTCAAGGAGGAAGCTTATGCTGCTTGTGCCGCCGCTTCAAGAGAATAATAGAATTCCTTATTACATACAGCTGTATGATTATTTCAAAAAAGAGATTATCAGCGGAACGCTCCCCGCAGGCGCACATCTGCCCTCTGTCCGCAATTTGGCCGCCCAAGTCCATACCAGCACCACTCCAGTAGAGCTTGCCTACCAGCAGTTGCTGGCAGAGGGCTTCATTGTGAGCAAGCCCCGCAGCGGCTACTATGTACAGCAGGTTTATCTGATCAGCGGAGTTAGGCCCCCTCAGGAACAAAGCCCGTTGCCCGCACGGCCCATTACGGCCAGGGATTCCCGGAGCTATGCTTATGATTTCCATATTTCGCGCAATGATTTCTCCGTGTTCCCGCACAAAATATGGCGCAGCCTCTACCAGGAGCAGCTCTCCAATCCCGATTTGCTGCAGTATGGCGATCCGCAGGGAGAGCCTGCTCTGCGCGGGAGCCTCGCCGTCCATTTGCGGCAATTCCGCGGACTGCAATGCACTGCAGAGCAGATTGTGATCGGCGGCGACCAGTATACGCTATGCTCCCTTGCCGCGCTCCTGCTTCAGGGGAGGACAAGCCGGCTCGCCATTGAAGATCCGGGATATCATCTGCTGCCGGCCACATTTAAAAGACATGGCTTCGAAATCCTTCCCATTCCTTTACAGGAGGATGGGCTTGATGTGGCGAAGCTCTGTAGCAGCGGGGCTAGTGCCGCATATATCTCGCCTTCCCACCAGTTCCCCCGGGGTATGGCGATGCCGGTTACAGAGCGTCTGGCCCTGCTGGAATGGGCCCGGGCAAGCGGAGGCTGCATTATCGAGGATGATTATGACGGTGAATTCCGCTATCACGGACGGCCGATTCCCGCACTCCAGGGACTGCAGGAGGACAGTCCGGTCATCTACATGTGCAGCGCGGCCCAATCGGTAGCCCCGGCCTTGTGCATTCACTATATGGTCTTGCCCAAGGCAATGCTGCCCGGCTATCACCGGCTGAAAAACGAGCTGTACCTGGAGCATTCAGCCTCACGGCTCAATCAGATTGCATTGCATTATTTTATCGGCAGAGGATATTTGGCGAAGCATTTGCGGAGAATGCGGCTGCTCTATCAAAGGAAGCATGACCTGCTCCTGCAAGCCATACACACACATTTCGGGGAACAGGCGTCTGTAAGCGGCCAGGGGGCGGGATTTCACATTCTGCTTACGCTAAGAAGCGGCGGCAGTGCGCGCCAGCTTGCAGAACTGGCAGGGGCTGCCGGCATCCGGGTCACACCAATGTCCTATACCTGGTGGAACCGGGCCGGCAGCGATGAACCGGAGTTTATTATAGGCTTTGGAGGTATTGCCGAGGAGTTCATTGAGGAGGGCATCCGGCGTCTGGCTGAAATATGGCAATCCTACATGTAAGCTATTGCAGATTTTATTTCGAAGGGGAAGGTAGGCGAAGCTGCCATAATTACGCCGCCCCCGCTCTAGCTATACTTCGCCAGCATATCTCCAAGCAGCTTGCTTATCCACTCGACAAGTACCGGAGGTCCTTTCACCTCAGCCTCATTGCATAATCCGATAGCAAACCTGGCGAAGAATTGCAGATCACTCCTGCCGATCTCCCCCTCCAGCCGCCCGGTGCCGTCTTCGCGGGTATGCAGCAGCTGGGACGACCACAGCTCAGCCTCGCAAGCCTGGACTCCATCAGGGGTCAGCTCTATGTATATCCGGACCTGATCCCTATTATTAGTTGACTCCCGCTCCCCGATACTGCTCTTCTCCTGCTTCAGGCTTCCTTCCACACTGCTGTAAGCATCCTTATTCCCCAAATGCACATGCTGCAAATCCAGCGGGACAAGGCCGGAGGTGTCATATATTGCCTTATGCATCCGGTCGCAGCGGAACACGCGGATGCCGCCGCGCAGGAAGCAGTAGGCGGGACAATACCATAAGCCGCTATTGGCATAGATGCCGACCGGCTGGATAAGACGTTCCATACGCTTGCCCTTGGATTGATAATCAATCCGCAGCACTTTTTGCCCCGTTGCCGCTTCCAGCAGTATGGAGAGATAGGGAAACTCCGCCTGCCGCGCCGGGATCACAAAATCAATCCGGTTCTTCATCCCGTCAATCCGGTCGCGGACATCCCCGGACATATAATTGTAGAATTTATGCAGTGCGCTCAGCGACTCCTCCTTGAAGGGCAGGTACTTGTAGTGGCGCAAGGCATGGCTGGCAAAAAAAATCGCCACCGCCTCTTCCTCCGTAAAGGCAATCGGCGGGAGTATTCTCTCGTTCAGCACCTGGTAGCCCCCGTGCGGCCCCACTTCGGAATATAGCGGTACCCCCAGCTCCCCAAGCTCCTGCAAATCCCGCAGAATCGTTCTTGAGGAAACGCCGAATTCATCCGCCAGCTCTTTGACGGTGAACCTGCGCTTGCGGTTGACGGTCATCATCAGCTCCAGCAGGCGTTTGGATTTTGACATGGCATACGCTCCGATTTATTTTATATTTATGACAATACCTGTCACCATTATACCCTACAATGAACTCATAGCCCAGCAGCAGCGGGCAAATTCAATAACAGGGAGAGATTTGAACATGGCCTTACAGCTAAATCCTTTTATACTGCTCGACGGTACGGCACGGGAGGCAATTGAATTCTATCAGGAGGCGCTGGACGCGAAGCTGCTCTTCAAGCAAACTGTGGGGGAAGGCCCGCTGAACCCCGGGTCGCCCATGTCCGGGAAAGACAAGGCCCGGATCGCCCATTCTGTGTTGCGGGTAGGGGAGTCGGAGTTTTATGTGGCCGATCTGGAGCCGGGACAGGCGCTGCGCCCGGGGAACGGCATTAATATCTGCATTACCGCAGACGATGCCGGAACAGCGGAGCGGCTGTACCATTCGCTGCAGGAAGGCGGACAGATTGATGTGAAGCTCGGCCCCACTTACTTCAGCCCGGCATATGGCATGATCACCGATAAGTTCGGCGTAGCCTTTCAGGTATTTACGAAGCGGGCGCGCTGAAAAAGGCGCCAAGCAGAACCTGCTTCGCCGTCCTCTGAAAGAGGCGGCACCCGTTTTTCCAAAAATAGAAGGATAATTGATAGCGTGAAACATATAAACCTGAATTTCGAAAGTAAGTATCCACAAATCCTCTAAAAAGCTCTACACGAAGGGATGTCTTGCTACAAACAGCTTGCACCCAATGGGTGAAGGAAAAAGAGGGGTTATCCCTTGTCCGATCTGGATGGGTTCCATTCACTTTCGGAATTCAGGATGAATGGAACCGGAGAGCCTGAACAAGCGGATGAAAAGCAAGGAGGTTCATAAGGAACGGAAGCGAAGTGTAAAAAGTAACACTAATGGGCTGGAATCCTGGCTTGAACGGGCTTTAGTGGGATTTTGTACACCTAATGGAGGCCCGCTCCCCCCATATGCCTGATTTCAGCCGAATTAGGTGTACTTTTTCCCACTAGGGATGATCCAGGAGCCGAATGCGGTGGATTAGTTGTCCTTTTTACCACTAAAATGACTGCTCTTTGGATGAATGGTTCAAGTTCTATCTTAATGCAGGCGAATTCCTCTGCAAGGGAGAGAAACGGATCGATTAGGGTTCCTTTTTCCCGCTAAGACCTTGCGAAATAGCGGCTGGGGGAATATGAAGTGACCGTTTCCACCTGGCTTCCCGCCTGGCTTCAGCAGCCAGCCTTACATCTGAAATGCCAACAGCTGCCCGGCCCGGTCAAGGAAGGCGCAGCCGTTTCCACTTGAAAGATAAGAATTTATCCTGAATTTCGAAAAAGACGACTCTTCATTCTGAATTCAAGAATGAACGTCGTCTTTTTGCCGGAGCCGACAACTGCCCCTATAGATCATCGCCGGAGATATGATCATGTATTTTAGTCACATTATGAATATCGAAATCCATATCCTTCTTCACATACCTGTTAAAAAAATCAGGATCAATCCCTGTCAACTGATGAAAGAAGGGCAATTCCGCTCTCCAATCCTGCTCAATCATTTGAGGGATATCCACCAGACCTTTTTTTGAAACAAGATCGATAATGGATTTAATCTTCATGGGCTTCTGTATCGGAATGATTTTATCGAGCGGCTCTCTTTCTAAATATTTTTTCCGGTGCATTGCCGCGTAAAAGTTGCGATGATCCCTGGGTTCCATGAGGCCAAGCTGAGTTGCCCTGTATCCGAGCACCTGCAGCGAGGTTTTCCATTTCTTTTTCAAATCGAGGTAATCATCCGGGTTCGTGATATGGACAATATCCTGCATATCTGCTGCAAATTTGTCTTGCGGCAACAACAAGGCCCCGGCAAACAGATTCGCTTCACTTTCAATCATTTTGTGCTCTTTCCGGTCCAGGTTAGCAAACTCAAGGCGGTAATGAAGCAACAAATGACCTAATTCATGTGCAATATCGAAGTTTCTCCGGACAGCCGATCGTTTCATATTGCCTAAGATAATATAGGGACGGTCATTGAGGGTCCAGAGGCTATAGGCATCAATCTCCTCTCCAATGGCCTTTTCAAACACAAAAACTCCGCTTTTTTCGATCATGAACATGAGATCTTCATTTGTAGAGTCCGCAAAACCGAGTCTTTCACGTGCTAAAAAAGCCACATGATGGATTTGAGCCGCTCTGTCATCCTCTGAATGATTTAAGTACGCTATAACCTCATCCCTTAGCTTGATGATTTTAAGGGTAGGGAGACTAACATTGGCCGTAATATAGTTGACAAATGCATCCAGAAATTCGACATGCTTGGCTTCAGCCTGCGTCTTCGAGATAACATTCAAGACTTTCGAACGATAAGCGATGTTCATTAAGTCGACATTGGCTGGCGTCCTATACCTTGCAAGCATATCTTCCGTATAAAAGTATTTGCCCTTCACATCAAAAATCCGTTTCAACTCATTTACGATTTGCAATTTCGGTGATGTATAAGCGTTCTCATACTGCCAGACTGCTTGTTCTGTAACACCCAACTTTTCAGAGAGCTGTTTTCTCGAATATCCGTGCATGATCCGTAAATTGGCCAGATTGTCACCAATGAACATGCCTGCTTCCTCCTTAATGGACTAACACCATTCTGTTTATTCATGATTGTTGTTGTTCATCTTCAAATATCCCGATATCAAATGCAGCCGGATCCATAATATCTTCGTTCATTTCCGGTGCCACGACTTCGCGATCCTCATCCGTCAGATCAGCTCCTGAGATAAAATCTGAAAGATCCTCTACAAGGTAAGCAACGTTATCATTAGGGTTCGGCAAATAATGCTTGATTTCAGATATCTGATAGGCTTCATCAAGCGCATACGTGAGGATATGAAACTGGTTATAGGAAGACCTGAACTTCTTAAGTTCCTCTCTTACCTGACTCTCTACAATCCAGAAGGCAAGTTGCTCAACCGTTCCACGTTCTTCTGCTTCATTCGAAATTTGTGGCAGAGGCGAGAAATCCAGGTCTTCATTAATTCTTGAGAGTTCATGAAGATAGGTGCTGTAGGGACCCTTCTTGCCAAGACTACTCGGCAGCTTCGCTTGTGAGAAGGACTTTTCATTAAAATATGCCGCGTTCTTGATCAGAAAAAGAATCTTCGAATCTCCGTGGATGAATCGGAGATAATCCCATGTTAGTCCGGCCTTCGATTTCTTCCAGGTGAAGCCGTGATTCACACACTCTTCCGCAAGCCGGCTTTCGATAAAATTCCCCTTCGTCCAGGCAAAAGCTGAACTGATCTTCATCTTTGATTTCCGGTCCTTACGATGCTCAATATAATCGTGGTAACCCTCTACAATAGCATCAACTATCATTTGACTGTGCTCTGGATTAAATTTGTATTCATCCATATCAACCACTCCGATTCACAAAGATAGAAGCATTTCTAGTCTAATTCAAATCGGAGGATATGAAAATGATTTTTTGTATTTTTTTTAAAGTTTAATTAAATAAACGCCTTAATCTTTATAGTTTCATCGCTCGGACTGCAGTTTACTGCGAGACTTGCGAGGGAGGTTTCCAGGGTCCCCGCTTGAATTCTTCCCGTCTCTCCCTCTCAATACAGCGCCCGCCACAAATAGAATGTGGCGTAGGCCTCCCAGCCGCCCCAGCGTTCCGCAAGCGCAAGAAGCTCCGCCGGGGTCGGCTTCCGGTCCATGCCGGCGAGGAATTTGACGGCATTTTGCAGCCCGACATCCCCTGCCGGGAATGCTGAAGGATCATCGAGACAGCGCATGCGGACATACTGCGAAGTCCACGGGCCGACTCCGCGGATTTGCAGCAGCCGCTGCTCGGCGGCTTCCGGAGACAGATTCAGCAGCTCTTCCCGGCTCAAGGCGCCGCTGGCGGTCAGCGCGGCCACGTCCAGCACTGTCCGCGCTTTGCTGCGGGTCAGCTGCAGGGCACACAGCTCCTCTTGCGGCACTTCCGCGAACACCTCAGGCCCGGGGAAGGCATAATAAGTATGCCCTTCCCACTCCAGCGCTTCCCCATAGGCTGCGGTAAGCTGCCGCTTCAGCCTGTAGGCAAAAGCCAAATTGACCTGCTGGCCCAGAATGGCCCAGCACAGCGCTTCGAACAGGTCGGGAATTCCTACGATCCGCAGACCCCTGTGCTGCGCAGCCAACGGGCCCAGCAGCGGGTCGGCCTCTGCGAGCCGGTAGAACGGAGCAAGATCGCGGTCCAGATCGAACCATTCCGCAATATAGCGGGCCAGCCATTCTAACGCATCAGAGGCAGGAATGGCTCCGTGCAGCAGTGTTACGCGCATCCTGCTCCCCCCCGGAACCGTCAGCCGGATCAGAACCGGATGGTTGTCCAGCTTGAAGTACCGGGTTACCCCCTCCTGATCCGTCCGGTACAAGCATTCGAGCGGCGAGCGTTTCAGGTACTCCAGGCATACATCAAAATCGAAGAGCTCCGGCAGCGGCAGCTCAAAAAGCAAATCGTTCATGGCCCGCCGCCCCCACATGAGTAATGCCTTCGAGCTGCAGCAGCTCCTGCTTCAGCTGGAGCCCGCCCCGGTAGCCGGTCAACGTGCCGTTCGTGCCAATGACCCTGTGGCAGGGCAGAATGACCGGCAGCGGATTCTGCCCATTGGCTGTCCCTACCGCACGCATCGCCTGGGGTCTGCCGATTCTTGCGGCCAGCTCGCGGTAGGTGATCACCTCGCCATGGGCAATCGCAGCCAGCCCGTTCCAGACCTCCCGCTGAAACGGAGTTCCCCAGATATCCAGAGGGATGCCATCATAGCTGACCGCAGCTCCGGCGAAATAGCTCTCCAGACGCCCGATGATGCCCAGCTCCGCAAAAACGGACCGATCCTCTTGGATCCGGTGTGAAGGTGCATAGGCTCTCAGCCAAGCTGCCGCAAGCTCCTGCTCCCGCCCAAAGGACAGGCGGATCAGACCCTTGCCGCTGGCCCACAAGGTCCAGTCTCTGTTCCCCAAGGTCAGGCTGTGGTGATAAATCGTAATTTCACCCATGGTGAATTCCTCCTTTGAATTGAATGCGGTATTCTGTGGGCGGCAGACCGGTCTTCCGTGTGAACCATGCGGCAAAATGGGAGGCCCCGCGGAAGCTTACCGCTTGTCCCACCTCCGCAACCGCAAGCTCTGTATCCGCCAGCAGCGCGCAGGCCCGCTCCACACGCAGCTGATCCAGCCGTGAAGCAGGCGACCGGCCCGTCACGCGCTTATAGGTCCGCTGCAGATGGAACGGGCTGACCTTCAGCAGCCCGGCGAGCGACTGCAGCGTCACCTTCTGCCCAAACTGCGCTTCCAGCAGCTTATCTGCTTCAGCCGCCAGTACCGCGTCGGGCCGCAGCACGCCGCCCTCTTCCGGCCGGCATCTCTTACAGGGCCGGAAGCCTGCGGATACCGCCTGCTCCAATGAATCATAAAAGACCACATTCTCCGCCTTCGGAGTTCTCGCCCGGCAGGATGGGCGGCAGACAATACGGGTCGTCAGCACTGCCGTATAATATACTCCGTCGTAGGTCGGCTCACGCCGCACTACGGATTCGTAGATACGCTCGAATAATGCCTGCTCCATAGCAATCACCTCATACCGCCAGTATATACGATTCAATTTGCCTTATGCAGCCCTTTGCAATAGGAGAGCAAGATTACGACAGTGCAAGAATACTGGCATTGCGCCCAGAACGTTCAGAACGAACAGCAGACGCATGCAAATGACAGGAGCAACTTCAATACACCATGCTCGGAGCAGCTTTCTCGAAAAGATTCAGCTTTGATTTAATTTGTGATGCAGCCGTTGAACAACCAATTGCCATCAGTACAGCCGGGCAGCACTTAACGGTATTTCCGCATAAAAAAGCCCCTCCTTTGCATGCCATGACAGCGTAAGGAAGGGGCTAATGCAGCGTCTCAAAAGTTCCTCCCCCATGCTAGCAGAGGTAAAGTAAAGCCAAACTGCTCACACAGCAGAGGCACGAGTTCTTCCGGCGTTCCCTGAAAGGGAGTTATCTCACATTTGCTTTTGTGGTTCGCAAGACAAAGTGAATAGACCGAAGCACTTTTATTGTTGGCTGGGCTGCAAAGTTCGGGGTGCGAACCTGACTTGGGTCTATGAACCGCTGATCTTGCGGACCTTCATCCTGTACTTTGTGGCAGAAACAATTGGGATATTTACCCGTAAGGAGCAGCCCTTCTGCAGGTATGATCCGGAGGAGACCGCCTGCTGAAGCTGCGGATTGAGAACAGCATCCAGCGTGGACGGAAGCTCCTAACGGTACTTACACCCGTTATAGAAGTCAACTGCGCAAAATTGGCCGCCCTGAAGATCATGAGGCAGAGGGGGGACAAGGTGAAACTTGATGGTTGCCAGGGTTCAGTGCTGGCGGGGAGCCGCTCCAGGCTTTAAGTGGAAAAAGTAACACTAATCGAAGCTTTTCGGTCCCCTTGGCAGCATGAAGTGGAAAAAGTAACACTAATTCGATCAAATTAGCGATCAGCCGCCGAAATTCCCCAAATTAGGTGTACAAAATCCCACTAATCCCGTTGTGGCACGAAGCCCGGAGAATTTAGTGGTACAAAATCCACTTGGCATCTCCGGTTACGAAGGCTGCGGCGGGGCTTCCGTAACTCAACTCCGGGGAACCGGGTGAAACGGCAAATCCGCCGCCTTGTTGTCCGACTCCCGGAAGGCCCGGTTGGTCACATCGAGATTGATCTGCAGCAGCTCGATATCCGGTGTGTTCAGCTCCGTATCCAGCGCATTCGGTACTCCCTGTATGAGAACAGGCCGATCCCAATAATCAGCAGCGACACACTGACGGTCAGCATCAGGATCAGCCGGTTTTGTTTGTTGTTCAGCAAATATTTCAACTTGAATCGCAGCATTGGCGTTGCTACATCCTTCCGCGGGTCTCTTGGTTCCAGACCATAGAGTAGCATGTTTCTCCTATACTTCAATATGGAGCATATCATACCCTTTAAGATTTTAAACGTTTAGAGCGGGGAACATATTAAATGTTATAATAGTAGGAGAAAAAAGAGGTTACGGTTTCAAAAAGACCCTAGTACACAGGAGATTAGCCAAAATGCAGCCTAAATTGATGATAAACGATGCCGAGTGGGAGAAGCTCATTTCGGATGTGGCTTTTTATTTTGAGGATCTAACCCTCAAGCGGGGGTTCCAATATTATAAGCAAAACCGTGTCAAAGCCCTGCGGATGGTTTCGTCCCGCAGAGTTATGGCTGTTGTCGAGGGCCATGAGGATTATGCCGTCAGCATGGAGCTGGACAGCCTGACGGAAAGCCATTGCGACTGCCCGGTGCAGGGTCCCTGCAAGCACATGGCGGCTGTGCTGATGAATGTTGCCGAGTCGCAGGAGCGGTCCGTGAATATGCTGGCCAACGCCAAGGCGGTCGTTGACCGGAAGAAGGCGGAGGCCTTGCAGGATTCCGCCTCTGCGGGTGTCTCCGGCGGCCGCCGGGAGCAGGCGAAGAAGATTGCCGGACTGATTCCCGGGGCAACGGTCGAGCAGTGGCGGGAATATATGGCGCTGCTCACCGCACCATTGGGACAGACGGTGCGCAATCCGCAATATGCGGATCGGGCACTGGCCGCCATTGCGCAGGCGAAGGCGAAGCTCTCCCCCGCCGCGGAGCTGCTGTTCCAGCTTAATGCCCGCCTGTTTATCCTGGAGAGCCTAATTCAGCCAAGCAGCCCGCATAACGCAGGAATTCCCCCCTCTTCCAGCTATTCACTGGGGTATTACACAGCTATCGCCGTCTCTGAGCTTCAGGAGGCAGTTGCACGCCTTATGAAACACAGCCTGCCGCTGGCCTCGGAGCCGGAGGAATGGCCGCGGGTCAAGGATACATTGGCTCATGTACGGCTTGAGATGCTGACGGAATCGCGCGACCGTCTGCGGGAGCAGCCTTATTTCTCTTTCTGCTATGAACGGCTCTGGCAGAGCTGGATTGCCCCGAATACCGGCGGTCCGGAGCTGTATCTGGAGGAGCTTGACGCGCTCCGGGAGCGGGAAACCGGGCTTGGGGCCGCTGTTGCCCGTCCGGCCCTGCTGCTCGCGGAGAGCCGGATGTACTTCTACCTGAACGATGACAAAGCGGCCTGGGAACGGCTGGCTGAAGCGTCCGGGCGGCCCGGCCTGCATCCGGACGAGCTGATGGGCTTCCTCCCGGCGCTGGCCGAAGCCGGACACTGGTCCCGCCTTGCAGCCTGGCTTGAGGCCACAGGACCGCTGCTTAACACCCGCTTATATAATCTGCAGACCTATGCCGGATACTGGGAGGAGGCGGTCCGCCGCCTGCCGGAAGCGGAGCCTCAAATGTGGAATACACTGTCCCGGATGCTCCCCCTGTCACGGGATATCTACGATGAGAAGCTGCTGGCCTACGGCAAATGGCATGAATGGATGGATTACCAGCTGTCTTCGGGCAAGGAGCCCTCCGATTTCCGGGTCAGCGATTTGCAGCCTGTGGAGAAAAATGCGCCGGAGCTGCTGCTTCCCTTCTATCATCAGGCGGCCGAACGGTTCGTGCTGGAAAAGAACCGCCACAGCTATAAAGCTGCCGTGAAATTATTGAAGCGTCTGGCAAAGCTATACAAGAAAATGAAGCGCGAAGAGCGGTGGGCAGAGTTCCTGGACACCTTCACCGGCCGGCACAGCCGGCTGCGCGCGCTGCAGGAGGAGCTGCGGAAAGGAAAGCTGATCCCATGAGTATGCACACACGGAATATTACTGTTCAGCTGGCCTTGAGCCAATATGGCGATGCCCTGATCTATGCCATCAACGAACGGGATGATTATGTCCCGGGCGTGCAGCTGAAGCAGCAGCTGTTCGCCTGGCACGAGGAATCCTTCTATGGAACAGAATTGACGACCCAGAACGCCGATGGTGTGGAGCTGGTCGTTCTTCCCGCCGAACAGGTGATTCCCTTCTTTGCGGAGCTGAAGGTGCTCCGGCATATCGGCTGGAGCTGGCAGGGCAACGCGGCGCTGCTTACCGCCCTCGCCCCGCTTCTTGCCGGCCTGATTGACGAGAAGCAGTATGTCCCCAGCTTCTCCGCATTCCGCGAAGGCCGGCTGCGCTGGGACTGGGACGCCCAGAGTCTTGCGGGCGCGGCGGACGGCAACTGGGAGGCGGAAGCCGCGCTGCACGGGCTGCGGGAGCGCAGCAGCCTTGCGGAAGGGCTGCAGGCCGCCTTCTCGGCGGCGGTCTTCCAGCGCCATTACCGCACGGAGGCCGAAGCGGGCGACCTGCGGAGCGAATTCCCGCTGCTGTTCAGCCGCAGCGGGGAAGCTGCCGCCGGGATGGATGCGGACAGCTGGCTCATGTCCATCGGGTGGAAGGCGGACAACGCGCCGTTCCGTCCCGCGCTGCAGCTGCTGGAGCCGGACGGGGACTCGCCCTATTGGCGGCTGCAGCTGCTGCTCCAGGACAAGCGCGACCAAGCCGCGCTTGTGCCGCTGAGGCTCTCGGATGACGGAGAGCCTCATGGCCGCTGGCCCGCAACGTGGGATGGCCACGTCCACGAGCGGGCGGCCGGGTGGCTGTCGCGCCTGCGGGACAGCCTGCCCGGAGAGCACATCGGCCGCGGGCGCGATGTGCTCGGGGAACCGCTTAGCGACCAGGTCGCGTGGCGGTTCCTGACGGCCGACAGCCGGCGCCTGCTGGAGGCCGGCTGGCAGGTGCTGCTGCCGGCGTGGTGGGAAGCCGCCAGCCGGAAGAAGCCGCGCCTGCGCGCCAAGATCAGCTCCGGCGAGGGCAGCCGCGGCCGGTCGCTGTTCGGGCTGGACGCGCTGGTCGACTTCGACTGGCGCATCTCCATCGGCGACGCCGACCTCTCCGAGGCGGAGTTCGCCGGCCTGGTCGCGCGCGGCGAGCGGCTCGTGAAGTTCAGGGGCCAGTGGATTCCCCTGGACCCCTCGCTCCTGGCCCAGATCCAGCGGGCCATGGCCGGAATGGACAAGTCGCAGGGCTTGTCCTTCCAGGATGTTCTGCAGCTGCATCTGCTCGGCAGCGGCGGGGAGGATGCGGCTGCCGAAGCAGAAGCGGAGCAGGCAGAGGAGGACGCGGCGCGCTTCCGCCTGGAAGTGGAGCTTAACGCGCATCTGGTCAAGCTGATCGGCCAGCTCGGGCAGCGGGACCAATGGCCGCAGCCTCCTGTGCCTGCCGGACTGCACGCAGAGCTTAGGAGCTACCAGCAGGAAGGGTATGCCTGGCTGGCCTTCCTGCGCCGTTTCGGCCTGGGAGCCTGCCTGGCCGATGACATGGGCCTCGGCAAAACCGTGCAGCTCATTGCCTACCTGCTTCATCTGAAGGAGCTGCAGGCAGCTGCCGGAGCAGACCCCGATGCGGGCAGAATGCGGCAGACGGACCCTCCCGGCTGGCCTTCGCTGATCATCTGCCCGACGTCGGTGCTTGGCAACTGGCAGAAGGAGCTGCAGCGCTTTGCACCCTCCCTGAAGATCATGCTGCATTATGGAAGCAAGCGGCTGGATGCCGGTTACTTCTACGGCGCTGCTTCACAGGCAGATGTGGTCCTGACCTCCTATGCTACGGCAGCGCTGGATCAGGAGCTGCTTAAGCAATTCACTTGGGCCTCCATCTGCCTGGATGAAGCGCAGAACATCAAAAATGCCGGAACCAAGCAGTCTGCGGCTGTGCGCAGCTTCCCGGCGCTGCACCGGATCGCGCTGACGGGAACACCGATCGAGAACAGGCTCTCGGAGCTGTGGTCGATCTATGACTTCATTACACCGGGATACCTCGGCAGCTCCAAATCGTTCCAGGACCGGTTCGCAAACGCCATTGAGAAGGGGCGGGATGCGAAGCGGACGGCGGATCTGCAGAAGATGGTCAAGCCGTTCATGCTGCGCCGCAAGAAGAAGGACCCGGCAATTCAGCTTGATCTTCCCGACAAAAACGAGATGAAAACCTATGTTCATCTGACGGCCGAACAGGCGGCCTTGTACGACCAGAATGTAAACGGGCTCCTGGAGAGGATGCAGAAGCTGGAGGGTATTGAGCGCAAAGGGGCCATTCTGGCGGCACTGACCAGTCTCAAGCAGCTTTGCGATCATCCGCTATTGCTGACCAAGGATGCACTGCCGGAGCCGGATGCCGAAGGCCGTATGGACACCTCGGTCCTGGTTGAGCGTTCGGCCAAGCTTGAACGGCTGCTTGCCATGGTGCGGGAGCTGCGCGAGGAGAAGGAACGCTGCCTGATCTTCACCCAATACGTCGGCATGGGCAAGATGCTGCAGGCCGTGCTGTCACAGGAGCTGCAGGAGCCGGTATTGTATCTGAACGGCAGCACGCCCAAAGGCGCACGCGACCGCATGATTGAGCAATTCCAGATGCCTTCGCCGCCGGAGGGAAGCTCCCCTCCGGATGGCGGGCAGCCGCAGGCGGAGCAGCCTAATGTGTTCATCCTCTCGCTGAAGGCGGGAGGCGTTGGCCTGAACCTGACCGCCGCCAACCATGTCTTCCACTTCGACCGCTGGTGGAATCCGGCCGTCGAGAATCAGGCCACGGACCGTGCGTACCGCATGGGCCAGACCCGGGATGTGCAGGTGCACAAGTTCATTTCGCTCGGCACACTGGAAGAGAAGATTGACGAAATGCTGGAGAGCAAGCAGCAGCTTAGCGACGATGTGATCGCAAGCTCCGAGGGCTGGATTACCGAGCTGTCCACCGACGCGCTGAAGGATCTGTTCACGCTGCGGCGGGAGTGGGTAGGCTGATCGGCGCCATGGGCCATGCCTCACCACAGCTCGGACATCCGGAAGGCGGCGGCCACATTGTCGGCGCCGGCGAGCGAGCTGACCGTGAGCGTGACCGCCTCATCCGTAAGATTATACAGCAGCTGATTCAGCAGATTCACTGCAGCATTCTGGTAGGCGCCGGCTATGCCTGAGCCAAGCCCCTGGGTGATTACTCTTCCGCCCGTGATGGTTGTACTGGTGTAGTTCACCTGCAGCGCAGTCGCGGTAACAGGTATCGCCGTAGTGGGCGTAGGGAAATTCACAAAGGTTCCGTTAACGGTGCCGCCCGCGATCACTTTGTAGCGGATTGGCGTCGATGCCAGAATTTCCAGGCCGTTCGTTCTGATCTCGGAGGCAACTGCCTCTGGTATGGCTATAGCTGCGTTTCTGCGGAAGCTGATTGCCGGGAAATCAGCCGCGGTTACAGCGATATCCTCCCGGAACTCCGAGGTAATCCGGCCGACGCGGAGCGGCTCCATAGGCACGGTTGAGCAGATGCCGGCAGTGTCGACAAGAAATATTTGAATCTGCAATAGCTCCTGTGAATATACTGCATTAAGCTGAAAGTAAATCTGGGTGATGTTATAGGTTCGGGTTACCACTTCCCTGTAATTCACCTCAAATAACTCCTGGGCAAAAAAAGTTTGCGGGGTTACATCATTATTAAGTCCTGTTATATATACCACAGCTTTGGACAATCCGTTGTTGACCATTTTGACTACAATCTGGCTGATGGTTCCCAACCCTCTGGCAGGTCTGCTCGTTAATGTGTCGGTAGTTAAATAAGGCACAGGTCATCCTCCTTCTAGTAACGTCGTTCAATATCATATGCGTTGAAAATTGGAAGTTTCTAGATTAAACGGAAGAACGGAGCCGCGACCCGCGCATTCGGGCGCTTCCTTAATTGGAGCACGTTGCCAGTAAGCGGAAAATGTGCTAAAATCAACGTAACTTTTTATGAACGGAGGGTTGCGTGTGATAGACTATATCCGGATTCGTACTTTACGCGGCTAAGCTAATTTTATAGCGCGAAAGCTCTGCCCCGTGCAGAGGACTCAGGATAGGTCTATCCATTTTTGAAGGCAGCCCACAAGGTTGAACCAAACGTCCGGCGGACTGGCAAGGCTCCGCCGGCAACGGCCTTTAGGAATATTTGCATCTCCATAGCCCAGCATTTGATCCCTCGCGAAGCGCCTGGGGAGCAGCACCGCTATTTCCCGCTCCGCTGAGTCTCCTTTGTGTAAAGCTATCGGAATGCCGGTCCGCAGGAGATATAATACATGCTTCCTTCCCCTCCTGCCCTATTCTGTTGTCCTCTATTGATACTGTAAGCACAGGCAGATTGCCTGTGCTTTTTGACGATCAAATTTACTGATGGAGGATGAATCAATATATGGAAACATTACAGCAGAAAGCAGTGATTGTCGGCGTCCAGCTGCAAAACAATACGAATTTCGCATATTCCATGGAGGAGCTGCGCAATCTGGCCGCCGCCTGTGAGCTTCAGGTAGTGGGAGAGCTGAGCCAGAAATCCAGCCGGATTAACCCGCCCTATTATATCGGGACAGGCAAAATCCGGGAGCTGGAAGCATTGCTGGAGGCGCACGAAGCTCCGGTAGTTATTTTTAATGACGAGCTTTCCCCTTCCCAGATCCGTAATCTGGAAGCGGCACTGGACCGCCAGGTCATTGACCGGACGATACTGATTCTGAATATTTTTGCCGAGCGCGCCAAGACGAAGGAAGCCCAGCTCCAGGTGGAGGTGGCTCAGCTGCAGTATATGCTCCCGCGGTTGACCGGGATGCGTGAATCCCTGGGCAGGCAAGGCGGCGGATCGGGGCTGAACAACCGTGGAGCCGGTGAAACCAAGCTGGAGCTGGACCGGCGCCGGATTGAGGAACGCATCACGGCGCTGCAGCTGGAGCTGCAGGCCCAGGTATCCCGGCGGCAGATTCAGCGTAAGGCGCGGCGCAAGAATGAGGTGCCTGTGGCCTGCCTTGTCGGCTACACCAATACCGGCAAGTCCAGCTTAATGAATACACTTGTGGACACTTATCATCCCGGCGCGGAAAAAGGGGTGTTTGCCAAGGATATGCTGTTCGCCACGCTGGAGACCTCAGTACGCAGCATTGAGCTGCCGGACCATAAGACATTTCTGCTGACCGATACGGTCGGTTTTGTCAGCCAGCTGCCCCATCATCTGGTCAAGGCCTTCCGCTCCACACTGGAAGAGGTGACCGAGGCCGATCTGCTGATTCACGTGGCCGATATTTCCGACCCGCAGGTCGAGCAGCATATAGCCGTAACGAATGAAACGCTTAAGGCGCTGGGCGCGGATGGAATCCCGGCCATCTATGCCTATAACAAAGCGGACCTGACGGACCTGCTTTACCCGGTGGTCAAGGAGAACACCGTTACTCTCTCGGCTAAGCAGAAAAGCGGGATAGCCGAGCTTGTAGCCCTGATCCGCGCGCATCTATTCAATGATTATGTCCAGTGTGAAATTCTGGTGCCCTTTGACCGCGGCAATGTGGTTTCTTACTTCAACGGCCATGCCCATGTGCAATCGGTCAGCTATGAGGAGCAGGGCACACGTCTGAAGCTGGAATGCCGGATTGCTGATTATGAGCGATTTAAGGACGATTTTGTCGAGCTCACTTTCGTAAAATGACAACTTGAACTAACTGGAAAAGAGACTCCGCAGCAGCTTTTTTCAGCTGTACCGGAGTCTCTTTATTATGTGCAGTTTATTCTGCGGTTGCGGTTGAATCTTCCGCTTCAAATGCATCCCCTCTATTCTGCCCGGCCCGGTCGCAGACGAAGCGAGAAGGCTTCCGCCTCTTCCCCGTTTCCGCTTACCCTCAGCCCGCCGGCATCCGTCACTTCTATTTGCGGTCCGGAGGGGGACGGTGTCTCCCGGACATCCAGCGAAAAGACCAATGCCGCTTGCTGGAGAACATGAAAATCAATGACTCTGCGTGCGCCCGAGTAGAGAACCAGCTCCACCAGAATTTTATCCGCAGTCTTTTGAACCTCCCATGTCCAGTCGCGTTTTGCCCCTGCATGCCCCGTAAACGCCGCGAACCAGGTTGTCAGTCTGCACTCCGCCGCTCCGATTCGGATGAACGCCCCCGCATCCACAGCTTCGGCAATGATTCCGTCCAGATGCCCGCCAATTTCCAGCCGCAGCCGTAAATCTTCAGCCTCAACGGTACCACCGGTAGGATCAAGATTGGGATGAGTATCCCCTCCATTGGTAATGAAATCAATGCCGAACAGCACCTGTCCCTGATCCTGCTTCGCCTGAAAGCGGGCCGAACAATAATCGTAGCCATCATGCAGACAGCGGAGCTGTATATAGGCAGGGGCCCCGTTGTTATCCGCATACACCAGCAGCGGCCGTCTCTGATTCCACATATCACTGTGTGTAAACGATCCAACACTTAACTGCGGGGTCATAAAGGTAACTGCCCACTTGCCGCTGCCATCTGTCTCATTTCCCTCATAGAGCTGCCGGATTTCCTTGGTGTCTGAATTAGCTAATAATTCCAAATATGCATTTGGGCACTCTAATCCGCTCCGGTACCATTCTTCTTCGTAAGGAAGCTCTTCCCAGTCCGCGAACATCACTTTTCCCCGGGTCGCCAGCTGCAAAAAAGCCTTGCTCCGGCCGTTCAGAAGCGTCTCATAACAGCGCGAATGCGGCCCGGACCACTGTGCAGTCGCAGGATGATAATATCCGGCAACACTTCTCCAGGTCAGATCAAGCAGTTCGCCGCTGAGCTCCCTTACCCTGTCATCCATGGTCCCGGCACGCAGCTTGGACAGCTCCAGAATCGCAATGTACGTATAGACAGGACTGTTGTATTCCTGAAAAGCGCCGCGCTTCATCGTATAATCATACAGCTTCTGCAGACGCTTCAGGCCATAATCCGCGTATTCGCTGCGCCCCAGCTGCTCCCCGGCAATTCTCGTGACGAAGGCCCCCAGTATGGCGATATTGGTGTAATCCGGCCCGACATTCCGCTTGATAATCGCCTCACAGGCATAATCAATGGAGCGGGTAACCGCCTCATGCAAGGACTGCGGGAGCCGCTGACCGTGGCGTGCGAGGGCCTGAACCAGGCGGCTGCCGCAGAAATCGGCCCAGTTCCAGTCCGGCGGTGCCATTTGCGCAAGCGGTTCTTCATAGAACCAGGACCAAATGCCGAAGGTATCATGGCTGCGGTCTGTGTCCTGAAGCGATGCCACTTGCCCGATAATATCAAAGGCCCGCTGCTCATATGGGACCAGCCCCGTATCCAGCAGCCCGAGCGCATACGACAGCGAATCCCGGGTGGAATGGATGAACTCCGCCTCCTTCAGCGTGGTGTGATAGCCCGGACTGCTGAACGGCGAGCGCAGCATCTGAAGCTCCGGGTCATACCGGTGCTCCAGCGTCTGCATTTTGCGGATCAGCAGCCGCTGCTCCATGGCTTCATGCCTACTGGCTGTTTTCTCCTTGTCCGATGCTTCAAGAGCACTGCTTCCCTCAGCCGTTTTCTTCACGGTAATCTTCCTTTCCAGTTGTCGTTCATATCCGGTGCATACAAGGGTGATTCTCCAATGACTTCTCCAGCTTCCGCCTACTGCTTAAGATGTTGAAGCCCCTTTGAAGGGAGGTAACCTGCCTGGGGGTCCGCCATCACCGGAGAGCCTCCCGTAAAAGACATCTCTCCAAACAGGGCCTGGACGGTGAGCTCCACCGTCTCCTCATGCAGCGAATAGGCATTGACCAGCGTATCGAGGAACGGCATATCCCGGAGCAAATAAGGCGTGGCGAACGAAATGCCGATGGGCTTAACCGTCTCCGCATGCTGCATCGCCCATATCGCTTTGGCAGCTTCGCCCACAGGGCGGGCGGTGTTCATCATACCGTGCAGCGGCAGGAAATACGGAGCAAACGCAGCATCCCAGCGAATCCCCGACTGTTCCCACTTGCGCAGTGTACCAGGCGGCTCAAATTCATCGAGGATATCCACCTGGAGCCCTCTCGCCAGCAGATGATCCACAAAGAGGTTCATCCGCTCATATCTGCGTCCTTCCGTCACTTTGTTAAGCATGATTACCAATACCCGGCGGGTCGTCTCCGGATTAAGCGGCAGAACATTCCCGCGGTTGCGGACCAGGGTAATACAGCGCCCGGCAAGGGCCCGGCTTAGCTGTTTGGCCTCCAGATCGAGCGGCGGCGGCAATTTATCGTTTATCAGCGGAGCCGCCAGCGGGTCGCGGCCCTGCCCGTCAATACGGTGCACCCCCAGCAGGGCTTTCAGCTCCAGCACCCGGCGTACACTGGCCTCCAGCCGTTCCATGCTCACGGCTCCTTCACTGATTGCTTTCTCCATGACCTCAAAATACTCTGTCCCCGGCCACAGCAGCACATCCGTTCCGCAGTTGAAGCAGTCCACCAGCCGTTGCCCTACATCGCCCCACGCCAGAAATCCGCCCATATCCAGCGCATCTGACAGTACAACGCCTGCAAAGCCCATGCGCTTCCTTAGCAGCTCCGTGGTAATACGTTCCGATACCGTTGCCGGAACAGGCTTCTCTCTCCGCATATCTCCCTCCATCCAGGGAAGGGCGATATGCCCGGTCATATACGACAGCGCGCCCTGATCAATCATAAATTGGGACACCTGCCCGTAAGTGGCGAACCACTCTTCCTCGGACAAGCTGTTAATGGTAGTCACAATATGCTGATCCCGATAATCTACCCCGTCTCCCGGAAAATGCTTGGCGCACGCCGCCAGTCCATGGTCCTGCATGCCCCGCATAACCGCAGCCGCCAGTCTTGCCGCACGCTTGGCGTCATCCCCCAGGCACCGCGTAGTAATCACCGGATTCATCCAGTTCAGCAACAGATCTGTCCCCGGGGCCAGCGCCCAGGTAAAACCGGCCGCCCGTCCTTCCAGCGCTGTAAATTTTCCGTATTCGTAGGCCAAAGCCTCATCGTCGGCAGCGGCCAGGGCCAGCAGCGGAGGGAACGCCGTTAAGCTTTTGACCGCTGATCCTGCACCGAACTCCAGATCGCCGGAGAACAGCAGCGGATTGGGGCTGATCCTCTGCAGCAGCTCCGTCCAATCCCGGTAATCCTCCGCCTTGCCCGCTGCCTTCTGAATAACCTCTCCACCGATAAAAAAGCTGCCCACCGGATATTTCTGCAAATAGGCGCCCAGCGCTTTTTCATCCGTCCCCCTGAACGGCAGCCTGCCCGCATGATCCTGCATGGTTTGCCCGATCTTTTCCCGCAGGCTCATGGATGCGAGCGTACGCTCCACCCAGTCCTGATCTTCCTTTGTCAGCGGCCTCTGCATGGTCACAAATTCCTCCTAATGATTTCGATCCCCCTAAATCCCCCTTAGCCAAGGGGGACCCCAAGGTCCCCGGCCCTCTGGACACCCGGATGGCTGGCGTGGGCCGGGGTTTGCGCTCCCGGGCTTCAGTGTGCGAAGAGCGCTTAACCCCTGCGGGGACGCTTGGGCTGTAGCTCGCCTGCACAAAGGCAAGGGTACGCTTCGCTGCCCCCAAACATCTGAAAACATTAAGGCTACGCTTCGCTGCCCCCAAACATCTGAAAACATTAAGGCTACGCTTCGCTGCCCCCAAACATTCGAAAACATTAAGCCTACGCTTCGCTGCCCCCAAACATTCGAAAACATTAAGGCTACGCTTCGCTGCCCCCAAACATTCGAAAACATTAAGGCTACGCTTCGCTGCCCCAAAGCCTGCAGCCTTAATGTCCTAAGTGTAGCCGGGGAACAACAGAGACTAAATAAGGCCATCTATAATAAAAGTTTGAAATTCTACTGGATTTTCAAGCTGCGAATTCCTATTTAGGATTTAATATGAAATGGAAACCAGCAGAATGCTGCTATTCCACTGGATATCCGGGAAATATGGACCTCTATGATCAACTGACTACGGAGGGTCTGCCCCCTTCCTGTATTGCCGCCAGTGCCGGGGCCGCAGGCAACACCGGCAGTACAGGAAGTACAGCAGCAGTGACGGCAGAGGGGATGCAAGAATCAGCAGCAGGTTGCATTGAAGAAGCAGCAGGCAGTACGGCGGTGAATAGCGTAGAGCAACAGAGCAACGGAGCAAACGGAGAAACGGGACGCAGGACGCGGCCGGCATGGGACACTTACTGTTTTACCTCTTTGTTATAAGCGTTAAAGTGGAATTAAGTGGAAAAAGTAAACCTAATGAGAGGGAATCACCGATTTCGCGGCACCTAAGTGGAAAAAGTAAAACTAAATTGGTGTTTGGAACCAAATAGTAATGTTTTGCTTGGAATTAAGTGTAGAAAATCCCACTAAGACCGAGAATTTGCTGATTACTGGGGATTTAAGTATACTTTTTCCCACTAGCTCGCCGCAGCAATTTCTGATTTGGATAGGCGGCTACCGGGCAGGCATAGCAGTGAACATATTTTACTAGCTGTAGGGCTTTCACCTAATCCGTTCCATTTGATCCCGCATGCCGATGTGATCCAACCCGATGGAAGTAACCGCACAAGAGGTAGCAGAATGGAGGGTTAAGGAAATCCGGTTTACGGGAACGCTGCGCCAGACGGCCGCGATTAAATATATGAAGGCTAACGTTGGCGAGCAGTTTGTAATTAGCAGCTCTGCCCACATTTTCACCCGGCGGGTCATGGGCGGGTCATGTAGGTTTAAAAAAACAGGGCTGACCAGCAGCCGTTTCACGGCTTTGGGGTCAGCCCTTTGCAAATCAATCCATACTCTTCACTTGATCAATACAGACTGATGCTCAGCGTTTCACTCAGCTTGTTGTTTTCCTTATTCATCTCCTCATACCGCCAGATATCATTCACGAAGAAGCTGACGGTGAAATCGCCGATGGTCGGAACCGTCCAGCGGGGCGTGCCCTGGGCGCTGCTGTTGGCGGTCAGGGTAATTTCTTCTCCCGGCTGGATCACCGTATTGTTGGTATCCGACCAGGAGACGACTCCGCCATTGACGGAGAAGGCCCCGCCGGTAACTTGCCCAAGTCCCGTGGAAGCGTTCAGCGGTGTTGGGCGCACCCCGATATTTTTCACCTTGGCCCAAAAGATTAGAGAATCTCCTAGCTGCGGCGTGCTGTGGGAGGAGGGGGTCCCGTCGCTGCCCACGATATTCCAGCCGATATCCGTCACGGTCAGGTCCGGCATCGGGGCCGGAAGTGTGGACTCGTAGCTCTCGAACTCGAAGCCATGGACCATAACCAGCCCGTCGGTCCCTTTGATCTCCATCCGGTGCAGCCCGTAATCCAGTCCGGCAAGCTCGTAGACAATCCTGTTCTCCCCCTCCAATCCGGCTTGGGGAATGACTACTGTCTCCTTATATTGCCCATCAATATAGACATCCGCGCTGCCCATATCGCTTTTGATATCCGATCTCCAGCGGACCCCGATGCCATTAAAATTGAACACCGCTGAAGCATCGGGCGCATAGGTCACATGGGACACGCCGTTCGAAGCTGCCGTAAAGCCGGTATAGTCGATATAAGGATGGTCATGCTCTGCGGTATACCAGGACGGGACAGGTGCATACGCTCCTTCCTCAAGTCTGAAGTAGTCGATATTGGCGCCGTTGCCCGCTGAAGTGAAGCTGATCGTGTTGTACCCCGGCTGGAGCGTGATGCCATACTGCCTCGCGGTAATATTGGCGGTCCAGCTTCCGGTTGCAGGCAGGGTGATGGTGGACAGCTTCTGCCCGTTCACAAGGACATTTTTCTTCGATTCCAGGCTGGATGCGTATGCAATAGTTAGAGTGTAGCTGCCGCCATTCTCCGAATAGAAGCCCTGAATCGCCAGGCTCCCGGCTTGGGTCTGCTCCACAACTTTTCCTCCCGAGGCACTGCTGTTGTTGCCAACCTTAAGCGGCAGCGCAAAGGCAGTGGCTTCCGCCTCGAACTTGGTCGGATCTCCCGCAACATGCGGCGTAACCGGCATTGCCGGTGTGGCCGCGGATACGGCTGCACTGAGCGGCGAGACATTGCCGAAATCATCCACAGCCTGAACCCTGTAGCTGTATACCGTCTCAGGAGCCACGGTATAGTCATTATAAAAGGTAATCTGTCCCGGAATGGTCATCACCGGCTCTGCTCCGCCGTCCCGGTACACTTTGTAGCCGACCACCCTGTCGTTGTCCGTGGAAGCATTCCATGTCACCTTGACCTGCTCGTGGCTTACCGCTGCCGCCGCCGCACCGGTTGGAGCGGCGGGCGCCGTCGTCTCCAGCTCATCCAGGATGTACTGAACGGTCTCGCCTGCACCCAGGGTAACCGAGAGCGTTATGTCCGGCGTTGCCGTAAGCTGGACTGTGGAGTGGGCCGCGGTATAGGTATCCCCCGGGCCGAAGCGCTCTCCGGCGTACTGTCCGCTGCCGGGCATCGTGACCCGCACCTGCATCGTCACGGGCTGCGTCTCAAAGTTCACGAAATTCAGCAGAATTTTATCCGAGGAGGCCCCTATGGCCGTAGTGCCCAGCGCCGAGGTATCCACCGCGCGGAAATAAGCCTTTTGCCCGGTCAGAGCGGCCGGGTTCATGACCTCGTAGCTGAGCGGACGTCCGTGGGTGGCATATGCGGCAGCCAGCCTGCGGAAGGTCTTCAGCCGCGTTTCGCCCGGCTCGTTAATATTGGCGGCAACTGCCGCCGTATCCTCATAACGGTGAGTGTTCCAGTCGATGCCGGAATCGAACAGCCCGAACTCGGTACCATCGTTGAAAAAAGCGGCATGCTGCATAATATGGTCAACATAGCCGATGTCTCCGCGCAGCTCCCGGTCAAAGGCGGAAGCAAAACGGAAGGCGTACGTACCGTATTTCGTATTATCGGAGTGGTTGTCATTGCTGCCGGTTTCGCTCATGGCCATCTCTTTGCCGAAGCCTTCATCCGCTTCACCGTACACCCGCAGATTCTCATACAGGCTGCCGCCCGGCAGCGGCTGGACCCCGGTTCCGCCATAGCTGTGTCCGTTCGTCACATCTGAAAGCGCTTCAATTTCTTCGCGCTGGGCGGCGTCGCGCTCCCACCCGTCAGGAATTCCGTTATAAGGCCAGTAGGCCCAGCCGGGAGCCACAATTTTCAGATAAGGCTGGCTGTTGGTCTGCCGCTCTTCAGCCATCAGCTCATGGATTGCAAGCACCGATGGCTGCGACCATCCGAACAGGCCAGGCTCGTTGCCCGTTTCCGCATACTGGTATAGATCACCGAATTTGCTGACAAACGCAGAATAGTAGCTTCTCAATGCCGTACTGATGGTTCCATTGACCAGATCGGCGTTGTTCTTCCAGTTGGCCCCGATGATATCCACCATCGGCGTAAGGTTCAGATCACGCAGAGCAGACAGATAGTTCCGTCCCTGCGGGTCCCAGCCGGTGCTCGTATCCGACCAGAAGGAGGCCCGCATCCAGTTGCCGCTGTAAGCGATGCCCAGCCATTTGCTCATGGGCGCCAGATGGCGGATCGCGTTCTCGTCATATTTGAAGGTAGCTGCCGCCAGCGTGGTTCCCAGATGCACATACCGTCCATGAATCGGCTCTTCCGCCTGCTCCGCCAGGGACTCCAGCTTGAAATAATCCCACTCGAACCATAAATATTGGTCCCCGTCATAGCCGGGAGCCTCAGGGTCCGCATACAAGCCGCGGTCGACTGCAAGCCGGATTTCATTGCCGCCAATATGCAGCTGTTCTTTGGGAATGTACAGCCTGTAGGTCTGTTTCCAGGTATGCTCCAGGGAGACTTCACCGTTGTTCAGGCCAGTAATCTGAATCAATCCGCTCATGAGGCCATTTGTAAATACCGCAAGCTGCGGAATAGCCGTACTGGCGTCGATTACCTTGAAGCTGAATTCCGCACCACTCTGTGGAACCGCTTCCAAATTAAATGAAAGATAAAGATTTCCGTTCACATTGGCCTTCATGCCTTTGGAGACTGTGCTCCAGCTCTCTGAAGGCAAAGGCAGCGACAAATCGCTGTATACATTATTGTAAACCGTAAATTCCGCAGAGCTGTTGTCCGCCTCACCCACCTGCCATAGCAAGCCGGACGGCTCATAAGTATCGGTTGTGACTGATGACGCTTCTCCAGCCCCGTTCAGAGCCTGATCCGGTATTTCAGCAGTTGGTGCGCTATCCTGCTCCAATACCGCCGGGCCTGGCGGACCAGCAGAGACGATACGCTCGGCCGGCATCAGAAGGGTCATCAGCAGACATAACAGGGCAATCGGCATAGCTGTTTTTTTGACAATTCGCACATTAACACCCTCTTCTAAAATATTTAGAAACAGGGCCCCCAATTGCTAATTCGGCGAATAGGAATACCCGACATCCAGGCAATCGGCCAGGCCAAGCTGATGTAAAAATCAGAAGGGAGGCCAAATCTTATGGAATATCGGGTCTGCTAAGCATACAACAACTTATTTGGCGGCCAAAAACGCGTCCATTTGCGACTGGATTTCGCCAATCACGGCATCCAGCCCAGCGGCCTTAAGCTTGCTGTTCATTTCCTTCAGGATCGGCTCGGGGTCCTTTTCCCCGGAGTACAAGGTATTCTTATACTGCTTCGTAATGTTGATCAACGCTCCGATCTGCGACTGCACCTTGGTCGAATCAAACACAAATCCGATCACCGGGGACACCTTGGAATTTTTGTTCCAATCGGTATAGAGCTGCACCCGCTTGGGGTCCTCATCCTTGTTCAGATAGTTCAGCAGCACATTCCCGATCATCCATGAGGATACGGAGTTATAGCCGCTGTCCGGAATAAATTCAACCGTATTGCCGCCTACCTTGGTATAGTGCTTGCCTTCAATGCCGAAGGTCAGCAGATTGTACAGGACCGGATCGGTATGAATCAGGTTTATGAACATCATGGCCCGCTCAGGGTTCTTGGAGGTTCTGGAGATGGCGAGCATCGAGCCTTGCAGGCTTTTGGTGCTTACTTGAACCGGCAGCAGGGTTTTGATGATCATCGGCTTCTCGGCGAGCCGGGTCCAGTCATTGGTGGAGGTTGGATTCATATTGCCGTAGGTGAACCAGGCCTTGCCGCTTTTTACCGCATCCTTCAGCTCGGTTTTGTCGGTAGCCCCGTTCTTGTTGATATAGCCCGCTTTGTACCATTCCCGGATCAATTGCAGCCGCGCACGGATCTCCGGTGTATCATATTCGTTAAAAACCTTCATCGTCTTGTAATCGAGCAGTGTCGGAATTTCATTGCTGCCGTCGAGGTCCTCGCTGTCCGGGTATACCGTGAACCAGTTCAGGCTGTCGGTGTGGTTCATGAACAGCGGCGTGATGGCCGGCTCCTTCTCTTTGACCGTCTTCAGCATCGGCTCAATGTCCTCAAGCTTCGTGATGCTGTTCACATCGAAGCCATACTTATCGACAATCGCCTTGTCAAAAGCAAAGCCTACCGACTGCCCCAGCTCCTTCTCGGTTGGAATCGCATACAAATGTCCGTTTACGGTGGCCGCCTGCAGATAAGCGGGGTTAATCTGTGCCTTGGTTTCCTTCGCATAGGTGTCCAGCAGCTCCTCAAGCGGCAGATACGCGCCTTTGGCGGCATTGGTCATGAAGTTCCAGGTGTAGACCATATCGAATACTTCGCCGGACTGGATCATCAGATTTACTTTGTCCGCCGGTTTATCCCAGCTGAGCTGGTTAATCTTAATTGTGGCATTGATCTTATCCTTCAGATAATCATTGATCGCCTGCTCGACGGAGGCTACATCCTTATCCGGCCCGCCGGGCAGATACAATGACAGCTCCGCCTGCTCCAGCCCGTTCGCATTTTCCGTGGCTGCGGCTGTGTCAGAGGCGGCCGGAGCCGCGGTGCTGTCCGTCTTTGTCCCCGATGGTGCAGCCCCGTTATTATTGCTGCCGCCGCACCCGCCCAGCGAAAGCCCAATCAGTAATACAAGTGAAAGCAGCAGACCTGTGCCCTTTTTTCCTGCCATATCTTGTTTCCTCCCCTTGATGGTCAATATATGCTAATCGGTGAAAGCCGAGGTTAGCCTTTGATGGAGCCAAGCGTCAAGCCTTTGATGAAATACCGCTGGAAGAACGGATACGCCAGCACAATCGGACCAATGCCAATCAGCGCCATTGCCATGCGGATGGTCTCGCCAGGCAGTTTGGCCAGCTCGGTGGCCGAGCCTTGAATCAAAGCTCCGTTGCGGGACAGGTAGTCCGCCTGGGAGATCATTTTGTACATCAGGTACTGCAGGGAATAGAGGTCTGTGTCCGTAATGAAAATCATGCTGTTGAACCAGTCGTTCCAGTAATGCAGCGTATTGAACAGCCCAATAGTGGCAAATACCGGCAGGGACAGCGGAAACACAATCCGGAAGAACGTCCGCAGCTCCCCCGCGCCGTCAATCTTGGAGGCCTCGATCAGCGCCGGCGGCACACTCATCTGGAAATACGTCTTCATAATCAGCACATTGAACGGGGACAGCAGCATCGGGATGATCAGGGACCAGATAGAGTTTTTGAGATCAAGCACCTGGGTGTAGACCATGTACCAGGGCACCAGCCCGCCGCCGAAAAGCATGGTGAAGAAGATCAGAAAGGCGAAGAAGCCTCTGTACTTGAAATCGGTCCGCGAGATCGGATACGCATACAGAGAAGAGATAAATACGCTGAGCAGCGTGCCGGCAACGGTTACGAAGATGGATACGCCGTAGGCTTTTGCAATTACGGTGTAATCCTTAAAGATATAGGCATACGCTTCCAAACTGAACTTCTCCGGAAAAAATTGATAACCGTTTAGCACAATATAGTCATAATCGGTGATGGAGATCATGAACACCAGCACAATCGGCAGCAGGCAGGCTATCGCCAGAATGATAAAAATAATATGAAGAATAACGTTGGTGGGCCGGGATATTTCATTATTGGTCACTGGTTCCATCCTCCTTCTGTTTTGTTTTTAGAAAACGGCCTGGTCCTTGTCGACCTTGCGCACGATCCAGTTGGAGCCGAGGACGAGGAAGAAGCCGACGATGGATTGGTACAGCCCGGCTGCGGCGGACATGCCCAGATTGCCCATATTGATCAGCGCGTTATAGACATAGGTGTCAATGACCAGCGTTGTCGGATAGAGCGCTCCGGAGTTCAGCGTGGTCTGATAGAACAGCCCGAAGTCGGAGCGGAAAATGCCGCCGATGGCAAGAATGGTTGTGATGATAATGACCGGACGGATAAGCGGGATCGTAATATGGAGAATCTGCTTCCACTTGCTCGCCCCGTCAATCAATGCCGCCTCATAATACTCGCTGTCAATGCCGATAATCGCCGCAAGATAAATTACGCAGCCATACCCCACCCCTTTCCAGAGGTTGATCAGCGGCAGGATAAACGGCCAATACTCCGGTTCGGAGTACCAGTTCAGCTCATTCATGCCAAACAGCGACAGAACACCCTTGTTAATGAAACCGTATTCAACATTCAAAAAAGCGAACACGAGGTAACTCACCACCACCATCGACAGGAAATACGGGAAGAACATAATGCTCTGGTAAAATTTCGCGGCCAGCTTATTTCTCAGCTCATTCAGGGCAATCGCGATGGATACGGCAATCACCAGATTGAGAACAATAAACACGAAATTGTACAGCACCGTATTGCGGGTGATAATCCAGGCATCCGATGTGGCAAACAGGAATTTGAAATTATCCATTCCCACCCACGGGCTGCCGAGAATCCCGTCTACGTAATTAATATTTTTGAAAGCAATGATGATCCCGAACATCGGCAAATAGTTGTTGATGAGCAGAAAAACAACGCCCGGCAGCAGCATCAGCAGCAGTACCTTATGCTTCAGCAAATGCTTGAATACGGACCGTCTTTTCCCCGCATTCAGCTGCACCGGCAGGCGCTGCCTGATGTCCATTGCGCTTCTTTTCCCATGAGTAATCATCTCTAACGCCTCCATATTCCTTCGTCTCTCTCTTCCCTGTCTTAAGTGTAGCTTGGGAGCTGCGGATGCTAAATAAGGCCATCTATAATAAAAGTTCGATAATCTACAGAGTTTGGAGACAGAACCGGACCCAGCCCCCGAGCCAAGTGGAAACGGCTGCGCCATCCTTATAAGGACGTTATCCGTTTCAGCGAGAAAGATAAGGCTAATTTACAGCGTGAAACATATAAATTCTTATTTTTGCAAAAAAACGGCTCGGCCGTCCTTCATTGGACAGCGCAGCTGTTAGAAATTTCAGGTGTAAGGCGGGCTGCTGAAACCTGGCGGTAAGCCCAAGTGGAAAAAGTGAACCTAATTCTCCCCACCTCCCCTGTTTCGATAATGTTAGTGGGAAAAAGGATACCTAATTCATCCATTTCGTCCCATTTCAAGGAAATACACTGAAATTAAGTTGCCTTTTTCCCGCTATTCCCTCTGCCGCCAGCTTTTCTGTCCATTTAAGTTCACTAATTCCACTTCACTTCATTAGTACTCCACTTCCCTACCCCGCGATCCCGGTTAGCTCCTCAAATTCCGCTGTACCTCCTGCAAAGTGCAACCTACACGTTCAGCACGATGACCACATTTAAACTTACCCCCAACTTTAAACATACCTTATCCACAGCTAAAGAAATTCATAATTTCCTGAACAACAAAAAAAGGGCCTGCTTTGATTCATGTGCAGGCCCTCCTGTATTTTTATGCAAGTATACCGCTACACTCCGGCAGTGCAATTACGTCAATCTATGAACAGACCAGACACTGCCCGAGGACGCTCCTCCCAGATTTAAAGGAATGGTCAATCCATTCGACACATAGAAGAGGCCAATAACGTCGCCTGCCGCCAGACTGAATTCTCCCGTCAAGGTAACCGTACCGTTGCCAAGTATGGTTCTGAGCGATAACAGAAGAGCAATGTTTACATTCAGCAGCGGGAAGAGGCCTGTTACCAAATTCGTTGCTGTCGGGGATGTTCTCTGCAATACAAATGCCGGATTAATTCCTGTGCCCAAGGCAACCGAAATCGCAGCGGTCGTTGCATAGTTGATGGTCGCCTCAAAAGAGTAGTTGCCCGATACAGGAACCGTGTATTCCCCCGTTGTTTCGTTAAAGGAGTCACTGTCATAATAAGGGGAAGTTACCGTCCAGCCGGTAAGCTGGGTGCTGGCGGAAACCGAGAAGGCCGGCAAAAACGCCGAAAATCCTTCGGTTGCCACATTGGGGCCAGTCGCTCCCGTGTCTCCGGTTGCCCCTGTCACGCCCGTAGCTCCAGTCGCTCCCGTGTCTCCGGTTGCCCCTGTCACACCCGCAGCTCCAGTCGCTCCCGTGTCTCCGGTTGCTCCTGTCACGCCCGCAGCTCCAGTCGCTCCCGTATCTCCGGTTGCTCCTGTCACGCCCGTAGCTCCAGTCGCTCCCGTGTCTCCGGTTGCCCCTGTCACACCCGTAGCTCCAGTCGCTCCCGTGTCTCCGGTTGCCCCTGTCACGCCTGCTCCAGTCGCTCCCGTGTCTCCCGTCGCCCCTGTCACACCCGTAGCTCCAGTCGCTCCCGTGTCTCCGGTTGCCCCTGTCACGCCTGCTCCAGTCGCTCCCGTGTCTCCCGTCGCCCCTGTCACACCCGTAACTCCAGTCGCTCCCGTGTCTCCGGTTGCTCCTGTCACGCCTGCTCCAGTCGCTCCCGTGTCTCCCGTCGCCCCTGTCACACCCGCAGCTCCAGTCGCTCCCGTGTCTCCGGTTGCTCCTGTCACGCCTGCTCCAGTCGCTCCCGTGTCTCCGGTTGCCCCTGTCACACCCGCAGCTCCAGTCGCTCCCGTGTCTCCGGTTGCCCCTGTCACGCCTGCTCCAGTCGCTCCCGTGTCTCCCGTCGCCCCTGTCACACCCGTAGCTCCAGTCGCTCCCGTATCTCCCGTCGCCCCTGTCACGCCCGTAGCTCCAGTCGCTCCGGTTATTCCCTGAACTTCTCCCAGCAATTCAGCGGATACCAGCCGATGGGAAGCTACCAGTTGGCCTGTGCCGCTCTTTCCCCAGAAGGAAATCTGTACAGGATCATCTGCCGGGCTTGTACCAGGCGTTGTAAAAATAAATTCAAAAGCATCCATATCAGCAAAATAACTGCTTGTCAACACTTGATTGGGAGTCAAATTCTGGACCTCGTTCACATACATATTACGCACACCGCCGCTCATATAGTAGCCTTCAATCGTCACCGTGGATGACAATACATCACTGCGGTTATCGATTCGCAGGGTAACCAGTTGAGTCGGTCTTACACCACCTACCGCATTGTTTTCTATAGGACCCGTTGATAAAAAGCTCATCTCTCCAGTTCTCCTTTTCAATAGATTTCAAACTTCTGCTAACACTGCCTCCGCCTCTATCCAAGCGCGAATCTAGCAGTACAAAAATTGATTTATATAGTAATATTCCAATGCTCTGCGTGCGGTGTGGACTAAGAACTGCAAGCTTGCACACAACCTGTGCAGCCCATCGCTACAGTCACGCAGCTGACACGGTGCCAGTCTTTCCCTCCACAGGCGAATCAAACAGGGACTGTTCCGGAGCCGGGCGGCTCTGGAACAGTCCCTGTTTTAACCGGTGCTATAACTGGTGCTTTATTTCTCCTGCTCCTGACCGGCACTTAGCCGGCTCTCGAGGCTCTCTTCCCGCAACGGGAAATTCGGATCGAAATCCGGATAGATATATTCATTATATTTGAACGAATACCCGGTAGCCGCGATGTCCAGCATCTGATTCAGCCGGGCACTTTCCGCGCGAAGTCCTTCGTCTACGCTTATCCCGCCGGAAAGGATCTGCAGATAGAGCTGCATACGGGGGCGGTCACCCGAGTCCCGCGGTTCCACCGAAACAGTGTTGGGATCGTACTGATCCATAATCTGCGGAATGAGGGGATAGATGGACTCTTCTGCCGTCGGGTAAAAATCCTTGAAATGTCCCAGTCCCGGAATCTGTACCGGAAGATCCGTGATGCCGTCTACCACCGGCAGCGCCAAGGCCTGCTGAAACAGAATGGCCAGAAAGTCCTCGGACTGGAGGAACTTCCAGACCTTCACCGCCGCTTCCCGATCCGGGGCACTGCTGTTAACCGCCAGCGGCGAGTGCGGAATCATCATCAGCGCACCGCTGCCCTTCCTCTGCAAAGACGTTACTGGCGGCAGAGCCACTCCCCAATCATCCTTTGGCATATATTCCTGCAATTTCACATAGTCTTTGCTGGTTGCATACATCATGCCGATATTGCCGTCGGCGAATTGCCGGAGGGCAGCATTTCGCTTCAGCAGGGTCTCGCCGGGATACAGGCTGCCCGCTGCCTTCATCTCCAGCAGCAGCTGCAGCCAGGGGGCATATACACTCAGATTATAACGCCCGGTCCGGTAATTATAGAGATATACCCCGCTGTAGGTATTGGACATTTCAAGACCGGTCTGAAGACTGTCCTGGCTGTCTCCCCCAGCAAGCGCAAAGCCATATTTGTTCACACCGGCCCCGGCCTGGCTGATCCCGGCAGCCGCCTGCTTCAGTTCCGTGAAGGTAACGGGCGGCTGATCCGCGTTCAAGCCGGCATTCCGGAACAGCTGCTTATTGTAGATCAGCCGCACTGTTTCAATACTGGAGGGCATGAAATAGACACCGCCCTTGAACAAGGAGCTGCGGGCGTAATCCCTGGCCCACTGCGGGAATCGGTTCAGATCGCCGGAGTCCAGATAGGGATTCAGATCGGCCAGATACCCCTTGTTCACATAGGTAGCCAGCCAGCTGTTATCCACACTGAACACATCCGGCCCTTGACCAGAAGTCATCAGCATGTTCAGGGTGTCATCGTAGGCGTCTGTGGACAGATTCATCAATACAATTTCAATGTGGTCGGGGTTGCTCTGGTTATACAGCCGGATCGCATTCTTCACTTCCAGATTTTCCGTCCAGTCATACAGCGCAATCCGCACCTGAACCGGCGGTACAGCTTCAGGTACAGGCTCGGGATTAAATTCCACCAGCAGCGGACCGCTATAGGCAATGGCATAGACGATAAACCCGCACAGTGCCAGACCCGTTATAGAGAACAGCAGCCTCTTCATCCTACCCCTCCCGCGTTGACAGCATGACACTGCCGTTTTACAATGAATACCATCTATTGAATGATATTTTCCATTAATACCTGATAATTGGCAAGCATAGAATCTAATACGTTTAAGGATGCGCAAGAGCTGACTTTACAAAAGCGCTTAAGGATGTACAGAGCTAACTTTAAAATTACGCTTAAGGTGTGCAGAAGCTAACTTTATAATTAGCTGTTCAAGACCGCTTTGACTCTTTTGCAATGGACCAGGATGCCCTTATTTCAGGCCAAAACGATAGCTTTGCCCTGATAACGGACTCCAATGCCGTTATGCACAGTGATTTACCTGAAATCCGCCTTCCCAAGCGGTAATAAGCTTACGGTCTGTTGAATCCGCTAAAGGTGCTTAATTTGAAAAACCACTGAGGAATGAAATATCGCTGCGGCCGCGTGATTAAAGGGCAGATGCTATGATATGAAAATGCCCCGGTTGGTAGCTCCTGCCGCTAAAAGGGCGGCATTGCTGTCGATCTCATAGCACGAGCACGGCATAAAGGTTGGACTTCAGGAGGGGTTCAGATGAAGAAATTATTCGATACTCTGTCCAAAACCCTCTTCCTGTACAACTTCAGCATCCGCAGCAGACTTATCCTCTACTTCCTCTTTCTCGTCCTTCTTCCGACCACCATTATCTCTGTTACGGTATATAACAAATCTGCGGGTATCATCACCCGCAATGTCAACACATCCATCGAGAACAACCTGAACCTGGTTCAGGATAATCTGGCCCAGCGGTTCGCCGCCGCGAATCATTCCATGATCTCCCTGTATCTCAATACAGAGTTCGCCGACCTCATCTCCTCCAACCGTCCTACGGACAGTACGGGAATCATCAATGAGCTGGCCGCGCTGAATAAAATCCTGGAGAGCTTTCCCGGCAGCGGCACATCGGGAAGCAGCTCCGTCCCTATGCTATATATGCTGAACCGCCCGGAATATACGCAGTATAATTTCTCCAGACGGGTATTCAATATCGATCTGATTTCGCTGAAGCCGTGGTATCTGGGTATTCCGGCCAGGTCCGATTTCACCGTGGTCGGACTCAGCTCGCTGGACTCCAGGTTCACGCTCAAATTCGCCAAGCGCCTGTTCGGCATCCGCCATGCCCAGCTGCCTTATGCCGGACTGCTGACCATCGACATTCCCGTGACGGAATTCGATACTCTGCTGGAGCATTACAAGCCCACGGCAGGCAGCCGGATCTATATCGCCGACCAGACCGGAACGATTGCAATCAGCCCGGACAAGGCACTGATCGGCCAGAACATCAGCACACAGGATTACTACAGCCGGATGGAAGCAGAACCCGATGACAGCGGCACCCTGCATTCCTTCCGCCAGGTGCTTCAGGGAGAGAACATGCTGGTCGCTTATACCAAAATACCGGAAACCGGCTGGACGATCCTCTCCTTTTCACCCGTAAATGAGCTTAACGGGGAACTGGCCTCGTTCCGGCGCGTCATGTATGTCGCCATCGGCATCTGCATGCTCGTCTCGCTTATGATGGCCCTGCTGCTGTCGGAGAATATCTCGGCACCCATCCGCAAATTCATCCAGTCGATGTCCCATGCCGAAAGCGGCAACTTCAACATTATCATCCGCTACCGGCGCAAGGATGAATTCTCCTATCTGTTCAACCGCTACAATAAGCTGCTGCAGCAGATCAAAGCGCTGATCGACAAGCTCTATGTCACAGAGCTCCGCAAAAAAGAAGCAGAGCTCAAAACACTTCAGGCCCAGATTAACCCGCATTTTCTCTACAACACGCTGGATTCAATCAACTGGATCGCGATCAATCACGATATTCCCGAAATCAGCAATATGGTAACCTCGCTGTCCGACTTCTTCAGATACAGCCTGAGTAAAGGACGGAATATTATCCCGCTGCGCGATGAGCTGCGGCAGGTGGACAGCTACCTGCAAATTCAGCAGTTCCGTTTCCAGGATAAGCTGAATTACGAGCTGGAGGACACCGATCCCCGGCTGCTTGCGGAATGCCTGGTGGTGAAGCTCAGTCTCCAGCCGCTGGTGGAGAATGCAATTATCCATGGCATACAGAAGCGCCGGGGCTCAGGCAAAATCCGCATCCGGGCGGAACGGTCCCAGGATATTCTGTGCGTGTCCGTTTTTGACGATGGCGCGGGTGCAGATCCGGAGCGGCTGAACCAGCTGCTTACAGATAAGCAGCCGGGCAACCAGTCATACGGCATCCGCAATGTGCATACCAGAATCCAGCAGTTTTTTGGCGAGGCCTACGGCATCCGGTATTATGCCAATACCGAAGATCACAGCGGCCTCTTGGCTGTGGTCCGGTTTCCGGTGGTGACTACATGGAACGAGGTGATGGAAGATGTTGACGATGATCGTAGCGGATGATGAGCCGTTTATCCGCAAAAGTCTGATCCATGTGTTCAATTGGCAGGAGGAATTCGGCATCGAGATTATCGGAGAGGCCTCGGACGGGCAGGAGGCTTATGAATTATGTATGGAGCGGCAGCCGGACATTCTGTTCACGGATATTATGATGCCCATGATGGGCGGGCTGGAGGTGGCCGAGAAGCTGAAGGCCGGGAACTGCCGGGCCCGGATCATTATCATCAGCGGAGCCCAGGATTTCTCCTATGCCCAAAGTGCGCTGAAGATGAATGCCGAGGGGTATATTCTGAAGCCTGTCAAGCTTCCTGAGCTGCGGGAGGTCTTTCATGAGGCCGTCACCCGGCTCCGCCAGGAAAAAGACCATCAGCTGAACTTCGAGCAGCTGAGGAAGCAAGTGCAGAGCAATATGCCGCTGCTCCGCGAGAAATTTCTCCAGAACTGGTTGGCGGGGCTGTACCGGGATGAAGGGGAGCTTTGGGATAAAATCGGTTATTTCCAGCTCCCCTTCAAGCGGGGGGATGTGCTGACGGCAGGGGTGCTGCAGCTGGATGATTATCAGAGCGCAATTGACAAGTTCTCGGAGGAATACAGGCAGCTGCTGTATTTCTCCATCCAGAATATGATCACCGAGTGTCTGGAGAAGCCGCCCGGCGGAATCTCTTTTGTCGCCAGCGAGAATGAATTCATTGTGATCTTCTGTCCGGATCAGGCCGCAGCTCCGGGAACCGGCGCCATCTCAAGCCTCTGCGAAGAAATCATTGGCAGCATTAAGAAATATCTTCGGCTGGACGCTTCCATCGGCATCGGCAGAGCCTGCTCCAGCGCAAGCGAATTGGAGGACTCCTATAAGGAAGCGCTGGCCGCGCTGGTGCATACTTTTTACACCGGCCACGGGTCGATTCTGTATATTAAGGATATCCAGCCCGGTACAGCGGCCCTGCAGAGCACTTTTTTTTACAAATTCCAAGCCCGGCTGATGAATGAGCTGAAGGCCGGCCATACGCAGCAGGTCCTGGAGCTGCTGGAGAAGCTGTTTGACCGGCTGGCCGCCCCCAAGCTGCAGATTGATTATGTGCAGAGCATCTGCGCCGAGATAATCTTCACCTCCGCAAGGGCCCTGTATGAGCTGGATGAGGACATCGAGCAGGTGCTGGAGGACCGGCTGACCATCATGGACACACTGTACAGGCAGAAGAACATTTCCGGGCTGAAGACCTGCATGCTCTCTCTTTTTTATAATCTCAGCACTCATGTGGCCGGCAAAAACACCTCCAAGAACAGCAAAACCATCAACAGGATCAGAGCCATTGTCCAGGAGGGTTATGCCCGGGAGCTGTCTATCGCGCGGATTGCCGAGGAAGTTTTTCTGACCCCCAACTACATCAGCCTTATTTTCAAAAAAGAAACCGGCGAAACCCTTACCGACTACATCACCAAGATCCGCATCGGCAAGGCCAAAGAGCTGCTGCACACCACGGATCTTAAGATCATGGAAATCTCTGAGCGTGTCGGCTATGAGAACCCCCACTATTTCAGCACCGTGTTCAAAAAAAACGTCGGCGTCCATCCGCTCAAATACCGTTCCGGCAAGTGATAACGGGCTGCAGCTCCTTTAACCCGCGGATACTATCCCAGCAACGGCGCTACTTGATAATGTAGGATTTGACCCCTATTCTGGAGAATATTTTGTTCCGCGCAGAGCCGCTTCCCGTAGGGGGCAGGGCAGACCGGCTGGACAGCGTCTGGATATAAGCGAAATCCGGGTGAAGCGCCTCATTGGCAAGATAGGCCGATATCCGGCTGCCCGGAACTCTTTCGCGGTTGAGCGACGCAATTATGCCGTCCGCACTTTTGATCCCCAGACCATGTCCATAATAGCTGTCGTTGCCGAGCAGCACCGCATTCTCTCCCTGCCACTCCGGTTTCTCCGGATCATGGTCCGGATTTTTGAAATACACCACATCTCCAGGCCGCATCTCCCACGGATTGAAGGTAGTGATCATCCGCAGATTATTGTCATAATTCCAGTCCCACAGGAACAGGTCGGTAAAATACCGGTTAAAGGCATTCTCCCCAATGGAATCAATGGTGGCCTTGTAAAAAATCATGACCATCGCCATGGCACATTCGAAGGCGTACAGCCGGCCATTTATAAAAATATCGTTGATTGCCGCCGAAGGCGTGACGTCACTGCGCAGCTGGAAGCCTCCATTCGAATTACGAATCCAATATCTCGGATTGCAGCGTGAATTCTTAAATGTGGAAAATTGTGTGCCGCCGACATTCATTGCTCTGGCTGTTTCAATAATCCGTCCCCTCATATTCTGTTCAAATCCCGAAGCGGGAGCACCATATCCATAGGCCACTGTCCATTTCCCCTTTCTCATCACAATAGATAGGTTATTGTACGTGTCAGGCCTGTTGTTGGTGCGCAGCAGTTTTCCGAAACGTAAGCTCCCCTGCCAAAAAGCCCCGGCAAGCGGGGCTAAGCAGCAGCTGCATCCCATTCCTTGAACGGAACGCTTCACCCCTGGCGGCTACTCCGCGTCCCCATTTCCCTCCTGGAACCAGGCGTTGACCCGGGCGGTCTCCTCCGTCAGAATATCCAGATAGAGCGAGGTGCGGTAATCGGTTTCCTTGAGGCTTTTGCCCGTAATTTCGGCGATCCGGTTCAGCCGGTACATCAGGGTGTTGGTGTGGATATGCAGAAAGGACGCAGATTCCTTGAGATTGCCGTTCAGTGTCAAATAGACAACGATGGTTTTAAGAAAATCGCTTTTGTGCTCGCGGTCATGCTCTTTCAGCGGAGAGAGCAGCGAGCTGCGGCGTGTCCGGCTGCGCTTCTGCTCCATAATGGCCGGAATATAGGCCCAAAAACCGATTTCCTCATACAGCAGCAGATGGCGGGCATGATAAGGCAGCAGTTTTTTGATTTCCAGTATGGTGAGCGCTTCCCGGTACGCCGCTGCGGCCGAGGTATACTCCTGGTAGCCCGGACTGCAGCCCGCCTGCAGCTTGCAGCCCTCGCTTTTGCCCAGCTCCTGCAGCAGCTTATGCACGAACGAGGACAACAGCGGCGTCCCTTCCACCGGAAACAGAAAGGAGAACAAGATAATCAGCCGGTTATGCTCGGCGGTGAGAAACAGCAGGCGCTGACTGGCATTTGCCTCCATAAGCTGGCGAAAACGCTGCACGAAACGGTCGTCGATCGTCTTGCCGCTCTCCAGAACCCCGATATAATAGCTCTCCGGCAAAAGAATCGAAGCGCCCTCAGCCTCCTGACGGATACGCGGCTCCGTTTCATAATGCGAGGTCAGCAGCTTCCAGAAGAAATCCTCATGCGTCTTCTCCTGCTTGGTCTTCCAGCCCCGCTGCTTCAGCAGGTAGCGCCCGGCAATCCCGGCAGCTTTCTCGACAATGCGCTCTGCATGCCCCTCGGCCAGATTGCCTCTGTCTACGACCCAGATATAACCGAGAATCTCCTGCTGATGTCTGATGCACATCGCCAGCCTTGGCCCGAGGCCCACCTCCATCACCGCCGGAATGCGGACCGGATGAGCGGTATTCTCAAGCTGGTGCATCACGCCTTTTTTGCGCAGGCCGATGATGACCGTGTTCGGCACACGCTTGCCGATAATGGTGGAGATCCGCGCCGGATCGCTCTCGAACTGATGGGAGCTGTACCCGATCACGTGATGATTGCTGTCCTCAATCGTCACCTGCGACTGAAGCGATTCGCTGATGGTATCCGCCAGGGATTCCATGCTGTCAAAAAAACGGTCAAACGACGGCTCTGAATCTGTCAATGTCCCCACCCCAAACCTGAAGAATTGCCGAAAGCTTATCTTGTGCTATGCTGTTTTCATTATATCCCGCAGCTTTGCGGCTGACTATAGCGGCAGCTTCCTTCCGGCAGCCAGACTCTATCCGGTGAACATGCAGGGGCGCTTACCCCTCTGCATACAAGAAGAAACGGCTTCGCCGTCCTTGACCGGGCAGCGCAGCTGTTTGCTTTCAGGTGTAAGGCTGGCTGCTGAAGCCAGGTGGAAACGGTCACTTCATATTCCCCAAGCCGCTTTTTCGAAAGTCCTTAGCGGGAAAAAGGAACCCTAATCGATCCGTTTCTCTTCCTTTCAGAGGAATTCGCCTACATTAAGATGAAGTTGAACCATTCATCCAAAGAGCAGCCATTTTTAGTGGAAAAAAGGATAACTAATTCACCGCATTCGGATCCTGGATCATCCCTAGTGGGAAAAAGTACACCTAATTCGGCTGAAATCAGGCATATGGGAGCGGGCCTCCATTAGGTGTACAAAATCCCACTAAAGCTCGTTAAAGCCAGAATTTCAGCCCATTAGTGTTACTTTTTACACTTCGCTTTCGTTCCTTATGAACCTCCTTGCTTTTCATCAGCTTTTTCAGGCTCTCCGGTTCCATTCATCCTGAATTCCGAAAGTGAATGGAACCAATGTAGAGCTTTTTAGATGATTTGTGGATACTTACTTTCGAAATTCAGGATGAATTCTTATCTTTCAAGAAAGACGCCTATCGGCGTCCTATAATAAGAATGCTGCCATTTCAGTGGGGAGGAGAAGAATCATTTCACGCTGATTCCACCGTCCAGCCTACTTCTAGGAGAATCAAAGGTACATCTGCCTTTGATTCCACCGTCCAGCCTACTTCAGGTGAATTCAAAGGTACTTCTGCCTTTGATTTCACCGTCCTGCCGGCTTCGGGCGAATTCAAAGGTACTTCTGCCTTTGATTCCACCGTCCTGCCGGCTTCAGGTGAATTCAAAGGTACTTCTGCCTTTGATTCCACCGTCCAGCCTACTTCAGGTGAATTCAAAGGTACTTCTGCCTTTGATTTCACCGTCCTGCCGGCTTCGGGCGAATTCAAAGGTACTTCTGCCTTTGATTCCACCGTCCTGC
>NZ_JACBYI010000041.1 GCF_019352175.1 Paenibacillus sp. S150 | reverse complement strand
TATTCACTTGCCGACAGCGGAGAAAATCATAGATAAGATTCACGAGTACACAGAAGAACTGCGGCTAGACCTGCTTTATGTACGTCTGGAGAAGTCACATGTTGCTGGGATGTTAAAACTTACAGCTATCTAAGCATTAAGGGGAACAAGAGATTGCTAACGTATCTTTGCGGCACAGACCGCTCGAACTGAGGATGCAAACTTGTTTATCCAAGATGTTTTCGCCACTCGTTTGAGTGGTTACTAATGGGCTGTATACATACAGATCAAGCGATAAGGACAGCAAAGATTCTTGAATGCAACGAATCGAATCCATTAGTAACAATTCAAATACAGAGGGAGCAAAAGAGTATGATTGAACAGCAGAATTTAATCTATGTAGGAGTTGACCTGCATAAACAGCATCATACAGCCGTCATTATTGACTGCTGGAGTAAGAAGCTAGGGGAACTAAAATTCGATAACAAGCCGTCTGCCTTTCCTTTGCTGCTCAAGGAATTGAAGAAGTACACCAAGAAGGGCTTGTCAATCGTCTATGGGCTGGAGGATGTCGGAGGTTACGGCAGAGGACTCGCCGTCTATTTGAAGGACAATCGTTGCTGGGTGAAGGAAGTGAACGCAAAGCTTGCTAACGCCAGACGAAAGAGCCATGTGACCGTTCAGAAGTCGGATAGCTGGGATGCGGAATGCGTTGCCAAGGTACTTAGAGACGAGTTGGAGCGCCTGCCAGATGCTAAGCCTATTGATTTGTATTGGGCGATTAGCCAGCTTGTGACGCAGCGAAGATGGTTGGCTAAGAGTTTAACGGAAACGGTAAAGAAGCTGCACCAGCAAATTAGCTATTCCTATCCCAGTTATAAAAAGTTCTTCTCTGAAGTGGAGGGGAAAACGGCACTCGCCTTCTGGGAAACGTACCCATCACCGTATACCTTGAAGGACGTGTCAGAGGAAGCCCTTGCTGTATTCTTGCGAAAGTACAGCAACAATGGATTGTCTCATAAGAAGGCAAATCAAATTCTTACACTGATCGACGCAGACGGAGAAACGTATCGGGATTATCAGCAGTCACGAGATTCAGTAGTGGTGAGTCAAGTGGAATCAGCTCGGTTTTTTCAAGAACAATTAGTCAGTATAGAGGACGAAATTGATTTCTTATTGAAGCGTCTTGGCTTCCAACTTGAATCCATGACTGGGATAGATGTGGTCACAGCAGCACAGCTTGTGGCAGAGATTGGCGACATCTACCGATTTTCATCTCCCGACAAGCTTGCTCGTTTTGCTGGCATTGCACCTGTAACTGTAGGTTCAGGAAACAAGTCACGAAACTACAAAAGTAAGCAAGGGAATCGGGAATTGCATAATATCATCAAGAGCCTTGCGATTCGTCAGATTGGGGTCACCCGTACCAAGAGAGAACCAAAGAATGCCTATTTTCATGCTTATTATGAGCGAAAGATAGCTGAGGGAAAAACCAAACAACAAGCAGTGGTCTGCTTAATGAGGAAGCTGGTAAACATCATCTACGTCATGATGAAGAAAAAGTCAGCCTACGTGATGCCGAATACACCTGCACAGCAGGCAGGATGATAGAATGGGTGGTAATTGGGAGTGCTTTCTCAGTTGCCACCTTGTTTATTTAAAGCTCCGCTTTATAAACTAGGATACGTATGAAGGGCAGATTGATAATCCGCTGACGCAGAATTTGTATACGTATGTGCATAATAATCCGTTGATTTATAGTGATCCGACTGGACATACTGCTGAATGGGGAGCTGGGGTCGGAGGAAGTATGGGAGAAAAGCAGTATGTTGATTTATCGACCCTTACTCAAATCCAGTTAACGTCTATTATTGCGGATAGTAGTAATTCACAAGATACAAAAGCAGCAGCAATGGCTGAAATCATGAGAAGAAATTTCATGTTAGTCGAAAACGGTATGATAAGTGCTGCAAAAGGGGCTAGTTCTGCAGCGAAAATGTTAGGGAAATTTTTGGTGAAAGGCGGTAAGACAGGAACTCTTCTTATCGAAAAAGGTGGTTCATTTTCAGCGAGTGAAATAAGAGCAGCGGAATATATGAAAGATTTAGGAAAGAATGTGATATTGAGAATGCCTGTCGGGACAAGAGCAGCAGGTGAAACTTCGGATTTACTAGTTAATGGAATTAACTATGATGTGTATACACCGATAACAAATAATGTAAATAGAATTATTGGTTCAATCGCATCTAAAAACTCTCAGACAAGTGGAATTATTTTAGATTTATCTCAAACTTCTGTCACAGCAGATCAATTAGGAGATATATTGGCTAGAGTAAGAGGGGGTGTTAAAGCTGGTGGGAAGACACCGAATATAACAGACATTATTATTTTGCCCTAAAATTAAGGAGGGTCTTATGCCAAAAATCAGATGTAAATGTGGGGAATTACTAAGGTTTGGTGATATACCGTGCAAAATTGAATACAAATTCATCTCTGATGTGGAGTATGATCAATATCAAGAACAAATCGATTCTGAAATATTATATCTAAATATGAAAAGCTTTCTACAATGTGATGAATGTGGAAGACTATGGTTTTTTTGGGATGGATTTAACAATCCGCCTAAAGAGTATGTTCTAAATAAAATATCAAATGAATCATGAATGAGGGCTTTTAACTCATTCTCTTATGGTGAAAAAACCACTTGCGAGTAGCATACTGGTTATACCCCTGTCAAGTAGACAGATGAAAAAAGCGAAGCAGCCAGCGCGTGCCGATACTCAATCAGCGCGCGCTGTTTCCTACAAAAAAATAACTGCATTAAGATAATGGAGGCTTGCATGTTTAATGAATATGATGTGGTTTTTGCATCAAGAGAATTATCGGAGATAGTTTTAAGAGGATGCAAGGGAGTTATAGTGATGGTATTTGATAATCAAAAAAAAGTATATGAAGTGGAATTTCTCAATGATGATGATGAAACATTAGATATTTTAACGGTAAAAGAAGAAGATATTCACAAGTAATAGAGATATATTTGTCTGATCACATCTCATGCGAGCAAAATGAAGTGCACTCTTTAGAATAGACATTGGAATAAACCCAGGTTTTATCCGATGAAATTTTAGGGGGTGCTTTTTTAATGGAAATAAAATAAAAGGGCGGAAGTTTAAACATAATCCAGAATATTAAATTAAGGGGTGTAGATCAAATACCAAATTTTAGATGGACTTCAGATCACAGGCCTATAAAAGAATTATTTGAATACTTACAGTTTAGCTGCAGTGATATTAGCCTATCTTTAGCGTAAGAGACAGGGCAAGAATCAAGAACTTTCAGATCCAGGCTATTATCATCCGTAGAAAACGAACGTATCGTACGATTCAAGAGGTTGAAGTAAGCGGTGGACGAACTGCAGAAAGGAAGTATTCGAATGTTTGATTTCGCAGAAATTAGAAAATGGGTTCTAAAACAAGATGTTGAAACAAAAAGCAAATAAGCATAATTGAAGCTCCTAACTAGGTTGAGTTAGTGATTACAGGAACGGTGGAGGGTGATTTTCAGGGATTGGTTAAGACTAGATTAAAACTAGATTAAAACCGTTCCTGGAAACAAGAGTGAAAGTTCTGATTGAGGAAATTTATAATACAAGAGTGAATAACAGTTTTACAGAAACCCATGGGTATTTATGAAACAATAACCTCATTTCACAAGAACCTTTCTATAAAAAGATTGTGAATCCTTAATTTTCAGAATAAGTAAAGGAGGCAGTCGCTTGATTTCCAAGCGCTGCCTCCTTTACTTCCCACTCATCCTTCCCCAGTCGCCACCACCCACACCTCCGGCAGGTTGCGGAACTGCTCCGCATAGTCCAGGCCGTAGCCGACGACGAATTCGTCGGGGATGTCGATGCCGCAGTAGTCGATGGGGACGTCGATGAGGCGGCGGGAGGGCTTGCTGAGGATGGTGCAGATGCCGACGCTGGCGGCCTCGCGCATGAGGAACAGCTCGCGCAGATGCTGCAGGGTCAGGCCCGTGTCGATCAGATCCTCAACGAGCAGGACATGCTTGCCGCGGATGTCGGTGTCGATGTCTTTTTTGATCGTAATGACGCCGGAGGAGGTGGCGCTGGCGCCGTAGCTGGATACGGACATGTAGTCGATCCCCACCGGGAGGGTGATCACGCGCATCAGGTCGGACATGAACACCGCCCCGCCCTTGAGGATGCCAATCAGCACCAATTCCTTCCCCTCGTAGTCCTGTGAGATGGCTGCCCCCAGTTCTTTGACCTTCTGCTGCAGCTCGTCAGTGCTTACCAGTATTTCCTTGAGTCCTTTCATCACGTCCGCTCCTTATGGATCAGGATGTTCTGTCCTTCTCCTTCAGCATAACATCATGTGCCCCGCCTTCGTAAATGGTTGTTGAGGAAACCAGGGTGATTTTGGCATGCTGCTGCAGCTGCGGGATCGTGAGTGCGCCGCAGTTGCACATGGTCGATTTGATTTTGCTGATGCTGAGGTCCAGGTTGTCTTTGAGTCTGCCGGCGTAAGGGATGAAGGAATCCACGCCTTCCTCGAACTCCAGCTTGCTTTCCTTGTCGGCATTGCCGAAGTCGTACCGCTGCCAGTTGCGGGCCCGGCTGGAGCCTTCGCCCCAGTACTCTTTGACGAAGTTGCCGCCGACCAGCAGCTTGCGGCCCGGGCTCTCGTCGAAGCGGGCGAAATAGCGGCCCAGCATCACAAAGTCGGCCCCCATCGCCAGGGCAAGGACGATATGATAGTCATGCACGATGCCGCCGTCGGAGCAGATCGGGACGTAGACGCCCGTTTGCTCGTAATATTCCTGGCGGGCTGCCGCCACTTCGATCACGGAGGAGGCCTGGCCGCGGCCGATGCCTTTTTGCTCCCGGGTAATGCAGATGGAGCCGCCGCCGATGCCGACCTTGACGAAGTCCGCGCCTGCTTCGACGAGGTAGAGGAAGCCTTCTTTGTCCACGACGTTGCCCGCCCCAACCTTTACGCTTTCGCCAAACGTTTCCTTAATATACCGGATCGTCTCCGCCTGCCATTCGGAATAGCCGTCCGAGGAGTCAATGCAGAGCACATCCGCGCCTGCTTCCACCAGCGCGGGAACGCGCTCCTTATAGTCTCTGGAATTGATGCCCGCACCGACGATCAGCTGCTTATTGCTGTCATGCAGCTCCAGCGGATACTCCTGGTGGCTGTCATAATCTTTGCGGAAGACGAGGTGCACCAGATGGCCGCTGCCGCTCACAATCGGCAGGCAGTTCAGCTTGTGGTCCCAGATCATATCATTGGCTTCGGTTAAGGTGATCCCTTCATTGGCGTAGATCAGCGAAGACAGGGGAGTCATGAACCCGGTAATCGCACAGTCCGGCGGCAGGCGGTTCTCGCGGTAATCGCGGCTGGTGACGATGCCCATCAGCTTGCCGGTCGGCTCACCGTTGTCCGTAATGGCGATGGTGGAATGGCCGCTGCGGGCTTTCAGCTCCAGCACATCCTTCAGGGTATCCTCCGGGCGCAGGTTGGAGTCGCTGAGCACGAAGCCTGCCTTGAACTTCTTCACCCTGCGGACCATCTCGACCTGCTGCCCGACGGATTGCGAACCATAGATGAAGGAGATTCCGCCGCTTTTGGCCAGGGCAATTGCCATGTTGTGGTCGGATACAGCCTGCATTACGGCGGAGGTTACAGGGAGGTTCATTGTCAGAGCGGGCGTCTCTCCCTTGCGGAATTTGGTGACAGGGGTCCGAAGATCGACATTTCCCGGAATGCATGCTTTGGTTGTCAGATTCGGCACCAGCAGGAATTCACTGAACGTTCTGGACGGCTGATCATAATAGTAAGCCATTTCGTGGTCACTTCCTCTCTGGGTTTGTTGGACACTATACCTGGGACAAGAATCGTACCGGGACGCCAATATCCGTTTCCAGCTGTTTGTAATGCCTGCCTTTGGCCAGAATCGCCTGCACACCGACAAGCTCAATCCCCATGTGGACCATTTGCTGGGCGATGCAGCGGATCGTAGCGCCTGAACTGATCACATCATCCAGAAGAAGCACACGGTCACCGGCCGTAAATCCGTCAAAATAAATATAGTTCTCGTTGTACGCCGTCTCGCGTTTGATGCTGACCTCGTAGTTTTCATACAATTCGGTGCTGAGACGCAGAATGTTCATCGGCTTCATCAGCTTGTAGGCCGCCAGCATGCCCCAGGTATGCCCGCCCGGTTCGGGAGATACGATATAATCAAAGGCGGGGAACTGCGCGGTGATGCTCTCCGCAAGGCTGTCGGTGATTTCACTGATCAGCTCGGGATCAATGTAGGTTCCGCGTTCACCGAAGGGATACAGCTTGAAATCATAGGCGGTGTCCTTGTTTTTGTAAATTCTCACATTTTTGGCCTTGCTGATGGATTCGCTGAGCTTTGCATAGGATGCGCTCATAGTCTTCACTCCTTAAAAGTTGGGTTAGCGTATACTTCTTGCGGTTCGCTTCGTGCAGAACTTCTGAAATATACAAAAAAACCCGGGCACAAGAGACACCTTGAGGCTGGGCGGCATCACGGAAGAGCGCAAAAAAATTATGCGGGCTCTCGCCTTGAATATCCTTCAGCCTTGCGGTGCCTCTTGTAGCCTGGGGCAATTTACGGTTGCCTGTAGAAACGCTCAAACCAAATTAATGAGCTTATACAAGAGGTATGAAATTAGTGAATTATGAATGTAAAAGTAACATTATGCGGGGATTGGATCGCTTTTAATCATGTATATGTCAGAAACAGTGACTTCAATCATTTGTTATATGCTATCATTCGCAATATTGTGTGTCAATAATTCATTTTTGCGTCATGAAAATTAACATAATCCAGATGATGTGGTTGCATGCGGATTTTGCTGTATGCCTTTTAATTATTTTTGTGTTAGATTTAAGGACAACTACAGCAAGAAGGAGTGGACAAGCTCGATGCCGGATTCAACGCAATGGAGAATGGATGCATGTTCAATTCAGGGGGACGGGGAATGGAATGAGGACGCCCTGGCAGTCAATGAGGCTGCGTCCGTCTATGGTGTGGTGGACGGGGCGACCTCGCTGTCAGCTTACCGTAACGTCGAGGGGAAGACCGGAGGATATATCGCCGCACAGCTGGCCGCCGCACATTTCATCGCTATGGAAGGCAGGGCGCTGGAGCAGACTGCCGTGCAAGCGAACCTGGCTTTGCAGGAGGCCATGGCTGCGGAGGGTGTGGACCTCACCGATGCCTCCGGCCGGTGGTCGGCCGCTCTGGTCATCGTGCAAATCCATGAATTCAGCATCGATTATGTGCAGGCCGGCGATTGCATGCTGCTGGGCAAATACAGGGACGGGACGTTAAGGGCGCTGACGCATTCCCAATTGGCGCATGTGGACAAACGGACGGTGGAGCGGATGCAGGAGCTGCGCGCCGAAGGAGTGGAGAACCCGGCCGAGCTGCGCAGAAGGCTCATGCCACTGCTGCAGGACAACCGTAAAAGGGCCAATACGCTCGAAGGCTATGGCGTACTGAACGGCGACCCCCGTTTCCCGCAGTTCCTGGAGAGAGGGACGTTCAACCGGGCGAATCTGGAGAGTCTCTATATGTTCACGGACGGGTTGTACACCGGAGCGGAGCGGTGGGAGGATGTGATCAACGGCCTGGACACCCATGGGGCGGAGGGCTATGCCAGAGAACTATACCGGAAGGAGCAAGCAGACCGGCTGCTGCTGGAAGTTCCACGGCTGAAGGTCTCTGACGATAAGTCTTGTGTCGTGCTGCATTTGGACGGAAGCAATTGAATTTGGAGAAATCTTAAATCCAATTTAGCTGTAAGAGCAGAACTTTTGGTATACTGAAAAAAAACAACTTAGAATGGATGTTAATTGATGACTAACGAAGAGATGCTTGCTGTGCTGAAGGCATTGTCCAATGAAACCCGCCTCAATATCCTCTGCTGGCTGAAGGAGCCGGAATTGTTGAACGAGGAGCTGCCCAAGGTCATAAAAGAAGAGTTCCCGGGCAGTGTGTGCGTGGGAAGCATTCAGGAGAAATCCGGCCTGGCGCAGTCGGTGATCTCTTCTTACCTGTCGTCTATGCAGAAGACCGGGCTGCTGGAGACCCGGCGCTACGGACAATGGACGTATTACCGGCGCAATGAAGAGGCGATCAGCGCTTTCCTGGAGGGAATTACGGCGGGACTGCAAGCAAGGAAGGAAGGATGAGCCGGCGAAATAAATTCCGCAGGGCTTGCATTGTAATCTATTAATCTATATATTCGTATATATCGATATTAAATTCATTCATTTGCAGGAGGAGCCCATAAAATGACCCAGTCCAATTCAGCAGATGTGCTGTTCAAGCCTTTTGAAGGAGGCAGATTGAAGCTCGGTAATCGTATTGTCATGGCCCCGATGACACGCTCCTTTTCACCGGCGGGCGCTCCGGGTCCCGACGTGGCCAGCTATTACCGCCGCAGAGCGGAAAACGGCGTTGGCCTCATCATTACCGAAGGCACGGTTATTAACCATCCTGCGGCAGCCGCCGACCACGGTGTTCCGCATTTCTATGGAGAGGAAGCCCTGGCAGGCTGGTCGCAGGTCGTCCGGGAAGTGCATGCAGCCGGCGGAAAAATCGCTCCGCAGATTTGGCATACCGGCATGGCCCGTGAGCGGGAGAAATTCCCGGATTCCACAGCCAGCCCCGTCGGGCCTTCAGGTCTTAGCCTGACCGGCGAGTCTCTATCCGAGCCGCTGACAGTTGAGGAGATTCGGGATATTGTGAAGGCGTACGGTCAAGCCGCCGCTGACGCGAAGCGCATTGGCTTCGATGCGGTGGAGATTCACGGTGCGCACGGTTACCTCATTGACCAGTTCTTCTGGAATGTCACGAACAAGCGTACGGATGAGTATGGAGGCAACCTGATTGAACGTACCCGATTCGCGGTGGAGGTTATCGGGGCGGTGAGAGCCGCCGTCGGACCCGGCTTCCCGGTCATCTTCCGTTTCTCGCAATGGAAGGCGGGGAATTACGGAGAAAAGCTTGCGGCAACTCCAGAGGAGCTGGAGCGTTTCCTCGCAGTTTTGTCTAATGCCGGCGTTGATATTTTTCATGCCTCCACACGCCGGTTCTGGGAGCCGGAATTTGCCGGCTCAGATCTCAACCTGGCGGGCTGGGCACGCAAGCTGACCGGCAAGCCGTCAATTACTGTTGGCTCTGTCGGACTGGACTCCGACGTCGCCTCGCTGTTCACGGCGGGCAAGGGAGGGCAAGCCGCCGGCATCGACAACCTGATCGAGCGTCTGGAACGCGGAGAGTTCGACCTCGTTGCCGTCGGCCGCGCATTGCTGAGCGATCCGGCCTGGGCAGCCAAGATTCGTGACGGCCGTACCGAAGAACTGCTTCCGTTCACCCGTGAGGACCTTGCAACACTGAAATGATCTCATAAGAGTGCTTGCTGCAGAATAGGTACAGGCACTAACAACAAAGGCCTTTAATCCTGCGTTAGCCGGGGGTTAAAGGTTTTTTGCTGTAAGCTGTTTTCATAAATTCCCATTAAATAACCGATTCTAGACAAGAGGCTGAGTTGTAACGAGATCGCCCTATTTTAATGACGACAAAAGTGCTTTGCTTGTTTATAATAATTATTATCTGGATTTCATAAATAGTTCAAAGGTTCTGCCAAAAGCCGTATTTTCATGTGATATACTTAACACAGCGTTTGAGGAACTTGTGAAAGTGGTACCAGTGGATTTGGGAAGAGCGGCAACAGTGCCTGCACCAATGAATAGAGATTAGGATGGTGAACAAACGATGCATATTGTCGTCGTTGGCCTGAATTACCGTACGGCGCCCGTAGAGGTCAGAGAACAGTTCGCTTTTGCCGAAAAGGATCTGCCTGCGGCTCTGCATCAGCTGATGCAGACCAAAAGCGTGCTGGAAGGGGTCGTCGTCGCCACCTGCAACCGGACGGAAATTTATGTGGTTGTGGACCGGCTTCACATGTGCGGATATTTCATCCGCAGCTATATGGAGCAATGGTTTGGAGTGAAAAGCGATGTATTTGCACAGCATATGTATATATACGAAGATGAGCAGGCGATTGCCCATCTGTTCCGGGTAACCTGCGGCCTCGATTCGATGGTGATCGGCGAGACGCAGATTCTGGGACAGGTGCGCAGTGCTTTTTTGACCGCGCAGACGGAAGGCGTGACGGGAACCTGGTTCAACCGGCTGTTCAAGCAAGCGGTAACATTGGGCAAACGCGCTCATAGCGAAACATCGATTGGCGAAAGCGCAGTATCTGTCAGCTATGCGGCTGTGGAGCTGGGCAAGCGGATTTTTGGCATGTTCACCGGCAAAAGAGTGCTGATTCTCGGCGCCGGCAAAATGAGCGAGCTGACGGTGAAGCATCTGTACAGCAGCGGTGCGGCGGAAGTGATTGTCGCCAACCGTACCCTGGCGCGGGCTATAGAGCTGGCCGGGAAGTTCTCGGGCAGACCGAGCACGATTGAGCAAGCCCTGCAGCATCTGGATGAGGTGGATATTGTGATCAGCTCGACGGGAGCGGACGGCTATGTGCTGACAGCCGGTCAGGTGGCCGAAGGCATGAAGAGCCGTCCGTCGCGGCCGCTGTTCATGATTGATATTGCCGTTCCGCGTGACATTGATCCGGAGGCGGCGGGTGTACCGGATGTATTCCTGTACGACATCGATGATCTGGAAGGCATTGTGGAAACCAATCTGGAAATGCGCCGCATTGAAGCCGCCAAGATAGAGGTCATGATTGAAGAGGCGCTGGAGGATTTCCAGCTGTGGCTGAAGACGCTGGGTGTCCGGCCGGTCATCCGCGCCCTTCAGGACAAGTCGAACGGAATTTATGAAGATACAATGGACAGTCTCTTCAACAAGCTGCCCGAGCTGGACGAGCATCAGCGCAAGGTGATCCGGCGCCTCACCAAAAGCATTGTCAACCAGATGATGCATGATCCCATCAATGTGATCAAGGAGCTGTCCGGCGGCAAGCAGGGAACCGAAGCTCTGGAGTACTTCACGCAAATCTTCGCGCTTCAGGAGCAGCTTGGCTCCGGGCCGGACGGCGAAAGTCCTGCACCGTCGGAACGGAAGGAAGCTGAACGCTCCTCAGGCGGCGATTTCACGCTGCCGAAGTCGGTGTTCGCTCCGGCAGGTCTGCTGGGCGGGTGAACAAGATGCAACTGCTGAACGGAATATATGACGCCGCTCTGCTGCTATATGCCCTGGGCCTGCTGTTTATTTTCTCGGATTGCCTGAAGCGCAATCCGGGCGGGAAGCGGCTGGGCACAGGGCTTCTTGTTGTTGTGGGGCTTTTGCAGGCGTCAGGCCTGGCGGTGCGGTTCTCCCAGGAGGAAGGCCTGCCGATTTTCACGCCGTATGATTTCCTGTTCTGGTTCTCCTTTCTCATTGTGCTGACCTCGCTTGCGGTTGCCTACACCCGCGGGGGGGAGTTTACGATTCTGCTGCTCAGCATGGCGGGCTTCAGCGTCTTTTTGCTGAACCGGGTCTGGCTGACCGCCGGGGATCATACGCTGCAGAGCTGGAGTGCGGTGCACGGGTGGCTGGCGATGCATATTATTTTGGCCAACCTGAGCTTTGCCGCACTGACATTGGGGACGGTATTTGCCATAATGTATTTGTTCCTGCATACACGGCTGAAGCACAAAAAATGGGATGACCGCATCCGCCGCCTGCCCAGCCTGGAAACGATGGACAGATATTCGTATACAGCAATTCTGGCCGGTGTTCCGCTATTGCTGGCTTCGCTGGTGCTGGCCGCGATGTCGATTGTCGCCGAAGGGCGCACGCCGCTGTTTCAGGATTCCAAGGTGCTGACCACGCTGATCGGGCTTGCGGTCTACATTGCCTACATCATCCTTAAGCGCTCCGCCCGGCGCAGCGGCACCTCCATGGCCCGTTGGGCCATCGTCGGCTACGGCTTCATTATCCTGAACTTCCTGCTGAATTCCTGGTCCGACTTTCACGGCTGGGGAGGGTGAAAAGGGGCAGTGGGGAGGCTGGTCCTGCATGCGGCGGCCGGAAGGATGCCGCATGCAGGTACAGCAGTGTTATGAAGGAAATGGTTGTCTGCGTTCTAGTGCGACTGAGTTATGTGTGTGAATGAGACAGCGCTGAGCCTAAGGGCGATTGCGCAGCATGGGAGCAATGTGTGTGTGCGTGCGGCTGCTATTGTTGTAAGTGGGATTGGGATATGCGTGGGAGTACTGTCTGTGCAGTGTGCCTAAGAGACTGCGACGAAATAAAGTACCGCTTCATTGTTGACAAAACTCCCAAAACCGTGGAGATTTTGTCAACAAAAGCGGGTACTAATTTCCTCGCAGCTCCTAAGTGCGAAATGCTGCGCATATGAATGCATCCGTAATGGATTTTATCTGTGCTCTGCTTATGATTAGAATGCCCGTTCGGCCGGATGAACTTAAGTATAAGAAAGAATGATATGTCGAAGGGGTTCCCTTCGGCCATAGCAGTAGTAAAATTGAGAAGGAGTTAATGGTGATTCCGGCTGGGACAGGTGCACAGAGCACGCTCTTAAGCTGCTTGGAATTGCTGCAGATCAGACCGGAGGCTTCAGTATTGGCCGGAGTAGGAGTGTGGCTTCATGGTGAAGTATTTCCCCATAATGCTGGACCTGCAGGACCGGCGTGTGGTTGTCATTGGCGGCGGCGCGGTGGCCGAGCGCAAGGCGGGCGCACTTCTGGAAGCCGGGGCGGCGGTGGTACTGGTCAGCCCTTCGCTGACCGGAACGTTAGCCGCACTGGCTGAAGCGGGGCGGCTGTGCTGGGTCAGCCGCCGCTATGCCCCCGGAGATCTGGAGGGGGCATTCCTGGTCTACGCCGCCAGCAATGAGGCGGCGGTGAATGAGGCGGTGGCCCAGGAGGCGCGCAGCCTGGGCCTTCCGGTGAATGTAGCCGGCCGGGCCGAGGCTGGCAGCTTCATTACCCCCGGCGTGCTTCGCCGGGGGCGGCTGACGGTCGCCGTGTCGACCTCAGGCGCGGGACCGTCAGCCGCTGCGAGAATTACGGAGCAGCTGGCCGGGATTCTGGGCGAGGAGTATGAGCCCTATCTGGATTGGCTGCACGGCATGCGGGCCGAGATTAAGCGCAGGGAGCTGCCGCCCGAGCTGCGCGGGCGGCTTCTGCGCAGCCTCGGGGAGGCCGATGTGTTGAACCGGATGAGGCAGGGCACCTTTATAGAGTGGAGTGCGGAAGAGATCGACGACTGGATCGCCCGCAACCTTGAGCGCTAATGTGCGGGGAATACCGGGATTTTGGAGGAAGAGAGCTGGCTGCTAATGAAGCCGGAACAGGTGCCGGACTTGGCGCAGAGGAGAGAACAGCTGTTGCGCGTATGACCCAGCGCCGGAAACGGCGGAATCAAAGGCAGAAATACCTTTGAATAAGAAGCCGGGGCCGGAAACGGCCAGTGCGTGCGAAGCAGCGGGTGAGGATGGTTACCAGGAGGGATGGAGCATGAGGAAAATTATTGTAGGAAGCAGACAAAGTGCGCTTGCGCTTACGCAGACAGGGCAAGTGGTTGCGGATCTGGAGCGGCTAAGCGGGGAGCAAGGGTTGGAGTTTACTTTTGAAGTGCACAAGATTGTGACGAAGGGCGACCGTATTCTCGATGTGACGCTGTCCAAGGTAGGCGGCAAGGGATTGTTCGTGAAGGAGATTGAGCAGGCCATGCTGGCTCATGAGATCGATATGGCTGTACATAGTATGAAGGATATGCCCTCCGAATTGCCGGAGGGCTTGATAAATGGCGCGGTTCCGAGGCGTGCGGACCCACGGGATTGCCTGATTTCCAGCGGAGGGCTTTCGCTTGAGGAGCTGCCGCAGGGCGCGCGTGTCGGCACCAGCAGTCTGCGGCGCTCCAGCCAGCTTGCCGCTTTGCGGCCTGACCTTAAGATTGAGCCGGTGCGCGGCAATATCGACTCGCGGCTGCGCAAGCTGGAAAGCGGCGAATACGACGCGATCCTGCTGGCGGCGGCAGGGTTGTCACGGATGGGCTGGCAGGACCGGATAACGGCGTATTTGCCGCCTGAGGTCTGTCTGCCCGCTGTAGGCCAAGGGGCGCTCGGGATTGAGTGCCGGACGGATGATGCCGAACTGCGGAAGCTGCTGGAGTTATACAATGATGAGCACACGGCGCTGACGGTAGCGGCGGAGCGGACCTTCCTCGGCGCACTGAATGGCGGCTGCCAGGTGCCGATTGGTGCGTATGCGGTACTGGGAGCGGAAGTCGCCGCAGCAGGCTCTGTCCGCCGGATGATCAAGTTGACGGGAATGGTGGGAACACCGGACGGCTCGGTCATTCTGAAAGAAACCGGCAGTGGAGAAGATCCGGTGCAGCTGGGTGAAGAAATTGCGGGGAAGCTCATCGCCGGGGGAGCGGAACAGATTTTGGCAGATGCAAGGGGATGAGGGAATTGACGGGGAAGGTTTATCTGGTAGGCGCGGGGCCGGGGGATGCGAAGCTGATTACGCTCAAAGGCCTGGAATGCATTAAGAAGGCGGATGTGCTGGTATACGACCGGCTGGCTAGTCCCAGATTCCTGAAGTGGATGAAGCCCGGCGGGCAAAAAATATACGTAGGCAAGCTTCCGGACCGCCATACGATGAAGCAGGAGGAAATCAACCGGCTGCTGGTTGATTTGGCGCTGGAGGGCAAGACGGTGGTGCGGCTGAAAGGCGGGGACCCGACGATTTTTGGCCGTGTGGGCGAAGAGGCGGAGCTGCTGCGCAGGCACGGTATTTATTATGAGATTGTGCCGGGCATTACCTCGGCCATCAGTGTTCCGGCATATGCCGGAATTCCGGTGACCCACCGGGACCTGGCGTCTTCACTGTCGATTATTACGGGCCATGAAAGCCCGGATAAGCTGGATCATTCCATTCACTGGGATAAGGTGACGAATGCGACGGGTACACTGGTATTCTTGATGGGCGTGGCCAAAATCGGCTATATCAGCGCCCAGCTGATCAAGCACGGGCGGCCGCCGGAGACGCCGGTGGCCCTGGTGCGCTGGGGCACCCGTGCGGATCAGGAGACGCTGACCGGCACGCTTGCCGACATTGAGGCGAAGGTGAAGGCGGCGGATTTCCAGCCGCCGGCAGTCATCGTCGTCGGCGAGGTCGTGCTGCAGCGCGAGCAGCTCATGTGGGCAGAGGCGCTGCCGCTGTTCGGCAAGCGCATTGTGGTCACACGGGCACGCAGCCAGGCGAGCGAGCTGGTGGAGCTGATCGAGGAGCTCGGCGGCGAGCCGTATGAGTTCCCGGTGATTGAGACGAGGATGCCCGAAGGCACGGAGAAAAAAGCGGGCATTGCCGCCGCGCTGGGGGCGCTGGAAGAATACGATTACGTGTTCTTTACCAGTGCGAACGGCGTGGAATTTTTTTGGCGCCACCTGGAGGAGCTGAAGGTGGACGTCCGCAGGCTGCACCGCGCCCGTATCGGCGCGGTGGGACCGGCCACGGCCGCGGCGCTGGCGCAGCGCGGGCTGATGGCCGAGGAGCTGCCTGGACGCTTCCAGGCAGAGGGGCTGCTCGAAGCCTTCGGGCCAAGGCTGCAGCCGGGCCAGAAGGTGCTGCTCCCGCGCGGCGACCTGGCGCGCGGGTGGCTGCCGGCCAAGCTGCGGGAGCTTGGCCTGGAGGTCACCGAAGCGGACACTTACGAGACTGTGGTGACCGGCGAGGATGATGCTGAGCTGCTGAAGCTGCTGGAGGAGAAGCGTATTCATGCGGTGACCTTCACCAGCTCTTCGACGGTTCGCAACTTCCTCGGCATTCTGCGGCGCATGGGGCTGGAGGACCCGCTCCGGCTGCTGGCAGGCGTCAAGATTGCCTGCATCGGTCCCGTAACCGAACAAACCGCCGTGGAGGCGGGACTTACGCCGGGACTTCTTCCGGAGGAAGCGACAATAGAAGCTTTGGTTCAGGAGCTGTGCCGCTGGAACGAGTCAACGAGGGTGAGATAGCTTCGGTTTTTTTCGCAGGCGGAGCAGCTGTATTTGCTCCAAATAAAAAGGGATGCGAAATACCGTATTTCTGGCGCTAATTGTGCTCCTGCTTTGCTATCAACAGCCCAAGCTGCATCCACAGCTCTATTTGTGTTTAAATATCTACTGTACAGGAGGATGAAATAATGGGTTTTCCAATTACAAGGCACCGCCGTTTGCGGGGGACAGCCGGAATCCGCGGGATGGTGCGGGAGACGGTTCTGAATACGCTGGATTTCATCCAGCCGATTTTTGTGACCTGCGGAACGGGTGTGAAAAATGAGATCGGCTCCATGCCGGGCGTATTTCATTTTTCGCTGGATACGCTGAAGGCGGAGGTGGACGAGATTGCGGCGCTGGGCATTCCGGCCGTGCTGCTGTTCGGGATTCCCGAAACGAAGGATGCGGTCGGTTCCTCTGCGTTCGCTGAGGATGGGATTGTGCAGGAAGCCACGCGGCTGATCAAAAAATGGTACCCCGAGCTGCTCGTGGTTGCGGATACCTGTCTGTGTGAATTCACGGATCACGGTCATTGCGGCATGGTTCATACCCATACGGTGGACGGCGTGGTGCACGGGGATGTGATCAACGATGCTTCGCTGGATCTGCTGACCCGCACGGCTGTGTCCCAGGCCCGGGCCGGTGCGGACATTATCGCCCCATCCAACATGATGGACGGCTTCGTGCATGCGATCCGCGCCGGGCTTGACGAGAACGGCTTCGAGCATGTGCCGATTATGTCCTATTCGGTAAAATATGCTTCGGCCTTCTACGGCCCGTTCCGTGAAGCCGCCGGCTCCGCACCGCAGTTCGGGAACCGTAAAACGTATCAAATGGACCCCGCCAATCTGCGCGAAGCGATCCGTGAAGCGGATTCGGATGTGCTGGAAGGCGCGGACATGCTGATGGTGAAGCCCGCTCTTGCATATCTGGATGTCATCCGCACCATCCGTGACCAGTTTGATCTGCCGCTGGTTGCCTACAATGTGAGCGGTGAATATTCCATGGTCAAAGCGGCGGCGCTGCAAGGCTGGATCGACGAGCAGGCGGTTGTGCTGGAGATGCTGACCGGGATGAAACGCGCCGGAGCGGACATCATTATTACCTATTTTGCCAAAGATGCGGCACGCTGGCTGCGCGGGTAAGCGGAGATAAGCAGGCTTCAGTTTTCTCAGGATGAAATTATCCGGTTGGCCTGACGGACTTTAAGAGGCTGGTGACAGCCAACAAATCGAACAGGACAGGAGTGGAGACTATGGAGAGCGTGCCTTTGGCGCGGCGGGAAGAGGCTTCCCGCAAGGCTTTTGAAGAAGCTAAGCAGTACATCCCCGGCGGGGTGAACAGTCCGGTCCGGGCGTTCAAGTCTGTGGGGCTGACCCCGGTATATATCGATCATGGCCAGGGCTCGCGCATTTACGACATCGACGGCAACAGCTTTATCGACTACGTCTGCTCGTGGGGACCGCTCATTATGGGCCATGCCCATCCTGAGGTGGTTAAGGCACTGCAGGAGACGGCGGTCAAAGGGACAAGCTTCGGTGCACCGACGCTGCTGGAGACGGAAATGGCCAAAACCGTGGTTGAGCGCGTGCAGTCGGTGGACATCGTGCGCATGGTCAATTCAGGCACGGAAGCTACCATGAGTGCGATTCGCCTGGCCCGGGGCTATACCGGACGCAGCAAAATTCTCAAGTTCGAAGGCTCCTACCATGGTCATGCGGACAGCCTGCTGATCAAAGCCGGATCGGGTGTGGCCACACTGGGGTTGCCGGATAGCCCCGGCGTTCCCGAAGGCGTGGCGGTGAATACGATAACCGTACCCTACAATGACCTGGAAGGGGTCAAAATCGCCTTCGAACGCTACGGCAATGAGATCGCCGCTGTAATCGTGGAGCCGATCGCCGGGAATATGGGCGTTGTGCCGCCGCTTCCGGGATTTCTTGAGGGGCTGCGCAAGGTGACTACGGGCTACGGCGCGCTGCTCATTTTTGACGAGGTGATGACCGGGTTCCGGGTGGACCGGGGCTGTGCCCAGGGGCTGTTCGGCATGGAGCCGGATCTGACCTGCTTCGGCAAAGTGATCGGCGGCGGTCTTCCGGTTGGCGCTTATGGCGGCAAAAGGGAGATTATGGAGCAGATTGCCCCTGACGGACCGATCTACCAGGCGGGGACGCTCAGCGGCAATCCGCTGGCGATGGCAGCGGGTCTGACTACGCTTAACCTGCTGACACCGGCGGTGTATGACCGTCTGGAAGCGCTCGCCGCGCGCCTGGCAGCGGGACTTGCACGCAATGCGGCCGAGACCGGTATTCCGCTGACAGTTAACCGTGTCGGCTCCATGGTCTGCCCGTTCTTCACCGAAGGCCCGGTGACCAATTACGATACGGCCAAAGCCAGTGACCTGGACAGATTCCGCGCGTATTTCGGCAAAATGCTGAACCAGGGCATCAGCGTCCCGCCTTCGCAATTTGAAGGCATGTTCGTCTCTGCCGCGCACAGCGAGCAGGATATTGACGATACGCTTGAGGCCCATTATCGGGCCTTGAAGTCGCTGTGACGGCGGAGAAGCAGCCGTTGTCCTTGCCGGGCGCAGGGGGCGGGTCCTGGACCCGCCGCGGGGAATGGCTGGAGGCCATGCCCGGCAGGGTGATTACGGCCGCGGCAGATCCCGCGCCGGCCATTGACCGCTGGCTGCTGGACACCGTGGGGATGCCCGCGAAGCTCCATGCGCGCCTGCGCCGCGAAGGCGGCATCCGGTGGAAGGGCGACCGCCTGCGGCTGGCGCTGTTTCCTTACCGCGAAGCGGGGCTTGAACCGGTGTGGCAGGAAGCCGTGGTGCTGTTCGAGGATGACTTCTGCCTCGTTGTCCATAAGCCTGCCGGTATGGCGGTTCATCCTGACGGCAGCGGGACAGAGGTCACGCTGGACCATGTGGTTGCCGCACATTATGCGGCGTCTGGCGGCGGAGTCGCTGTGCGCCATATTCACCGTCTGGACAAGGATACGACTGGCCCCGTGCTGTACGCGAAGAATGAGTATGCCCAGCTGGCGCTTGACGAGGACATGCGCGCCAAAGCCGTCTCACGGCTGTACGCCGCGATTGTGCAAGGCATCGTGCCGCCCGGGCTGAAGGTGATCGATGCCCCGATTGGCCGCGACCGCCACCATGCAGCGCGCAGACGGGTATCGCCGGGCGGGCAGGAGGCGGTGACGCGGATTATTGGCCGCGAGGCTCTGCGGGGCGGCACCGTGCTTAAGGTGCAGCTGGAGACCGGGCGTACGCACCAGATTCGCGTCCATCTCAGCCATATGGGCCATCCGCTCTATGGGGATGGCCTGTATGGCGGTCCGTTCTGGACCGCTGGTCAGGCTGGAGCGTCTCGCGGCCGCGAGGATATAGGTTCCGGTTTCGATGCCGCTGATACTCCCGGATTCCGCCCCGAGGGCTTGGGCCCGGCTGCATCCGGCCTTCCCGGTTCCGGCCGTGCTTCCAACGTTATCCGTTCCGGCGGAAGGCAGGCGCTGCATGGCGAGTCGCTTGCCTTCCGCCATCCATGGACCCGGGAGAAGCTTGAGGTGGCCGACCCCTGGCCCGAAGATATGCTCCGGTTGCGGGCGCTGCTCTGCGGAGGGCCTCAGACTCCGGCGTGATTGTATTTTCCTGTCGACATGCACATTAAGAGCCTATCCCAGAATAAATTAAGTAAGAACTATGGGTAAGAAAAAAGTAAGAGGGGATGAGAGTTAGCTCGTGCGCCTGAACAACGGCAATTCTGCCGTTATTTCAGATCGCACGGTCCAGCCCCGCCTGAACAACGGCAATTCTGCCGTTATTTCAGGTCACGCGGTCCAGCCCCGCCTGAACAACGGCAATTCTGCCGTTATTTCGGGGTGCACGGTCCAGCTCCGCCTGAACAACGGCAATTCTGCCGTTATTTCGGGTCACGCGGTCCAGCTCCGCCTGAACAACGGCAATTCTGCCGTTATTTCGGGTCACGCGGTCCAGCTCCGCCTGAACAACGGCAATTCTGCCGTTATTTCGGGGTGCACGGTCCATCCCCGCCTGAACAACGGCAATTCTGCCGTTATTTCAGGTCACGCGGTCCAGCTCCGCCTGAACAACGGCAATTCTGCCGTTATTTCAGGTCACGCGGTCCAGCTCCGCCTGAACAACGGCAATTCTGCCGTTATTTCGGGGCGCACGGTCCAGCCCCGCCTGAACAACGGCAATTCTGCCGTTATTTCAGGTCACGCGGTCCATCCCCGCCTGAACAACGGCAATTCTGCCGTTATTTCGGGGCGCGCTGCAGTAATCTTGGGAATAATCTCACACAGCGAGCGAGAAAGAGTAAGCGAAGGAGTGTGGAAGTAAGCGTTGGGAAGGGAGCTGCCGGACGCTCAGCTTGCCCACTCCGCACCTGCACAAAGGGATAAGCCCAAAAAGCAAAAAAAGCACACTACACGGGTGCCTATAGACTGGACACTCAGAAAAAAGGGATGCGGGGTGTTGTTCGTTTTGAAAGAAGACACGGAACATGAAGCCTTACTTCATTTCGCCCGCGCACGGATCGTTTGGAGAAGAGTACTGCCCGCCCATTCCCTGTTAACCTATTTGGGATAAGTTCTAAGATTGAATAAAACCCCGCAAGCTGCGCTACGGCAGGCTTGCGGGGTTTATTCAATGCAGACCTCTCTCTGCTGCCTTCCGCCGAATCGGCCTATGCCCTCCCCCGCTGACTGGTCCGCAGACCGGACTTTAGCCTGAGCTCATATGCCTGAATATACCCGCGGCCTGCTTGGGTCAGCCGGTCCGCGCTTACATAGCCGGCTTCTTGAATATGCTTCAGCACCGTATTGAATTCTCTGGGATGCACACCAATTTTCCGGACCTCCGGCTCCTGCTCTTTTTCAATGATTTTCAGAATTTGATATACCGGATCAGCGCTTGTCAATGCAATCAGCATCCTTTCTAACGGGAGTAAGCTTGGAATCCTCAATGAAGCAATGAGACAGCGTATTCCCGCCGGGTCCTATTGGTGACACCTTGAACTATAATAGACAATGAGCATGGGAGGGTGGATAAATTGTGCGGACAACGGCTGCTGTGAAGCACTCCCGGATTAGTACCAAATCAGCCCTGCTATAGAGTATATTAACATCACTTCCGAAAATTAACCGGAGCATGGGATGGATCTCCGGCTGACAGCGATCTTCAGTCACGGTAAGCGGTACACTCTTCTGAAGCGTTTTGCTCCCCCGGCTGTAGGACAGTGTCTTTATCCGCAGATTTTGGGTATAACACTAATAGACATCCATGCCGCTCTTTCGCGGCACTCCAGGTGATGGACTTTCAGGAAGGACCCTGGAACTGGTTTCGCCCATTCAGGGATTTCCCACCCGATATCCGCTGTTCGGATATCGTTATGCTAAATTCAAAATAACAATGCGCGAAGGACAGGGGGCAGCACCATGCGGTGGCAGGGAAGAAGAGGCAGCTCAAATGTGGAGGACCGCCGGGGCATGGGCGGCGGGAAGCTGGTAGGCGGAGGCATCGGAGGCATTATTGTCATCGTGATTGTAACGCTGCTCAGCGGCGGGAATGCCGGAGATATTCTTGGAGCGATCACCTCCGGAGGGACAAATTCTTCGGCGCCTTATGAGCAGACGGCGCAGGAGAAGGAGCTGGCAGACTTTGTGTCCGTTGTGCTGGCGGATACGGAGGATGTGTGGACCGAGATCTTTCAGGAAGAGGGCAAGGCTTATCAGGACCCGACGCTTGTGCTCTATACCGGAAGCGTGAATTCGGCCTGCGGCACGGCAACGTCGGCGGTGGGGCCGTTTTATTGTCCGGGTGATGCCAAGCTGTACATTGATCTCAGCTTTTATGACGAGCTGCAGCAGCGCTTCCAGGCGCCGGGCGATTTCGCCATGGCCTATGTAATTGCCCATGAGGTGGGGCATCATGTGCAGACGCTGCTCGGCACCACAGCGAAGCTGGATTCGCTCCGCCAGAGCCTGGCCGAGACGGAATACAACAAATACCAGGTCCGCTTCGAGCTGCAGGCCGATTATCTGGCCGGAGTCTGGGCCAATCACGCCCAGGGGATGAACCTGCTGGAGGAGGGCGATCTGGAAGAGGCGCTGACGGCAGCAAGCGCGGTCGGCGATGATACAATCCAGAAGCAGGCGCAAGGGTATGCGGTGCCGGACAGCTTCACGCACGGCACTTCGGAGCAGCGCAAGCGCTGGTTCTACAAGGGCTTCAATTCCGGCACAATTGAAGGCGGAGATACCTTTAATGCCGCAGAGCTGTAAATCAGCCGGATACCTCCAAAGAGCCGTTTCCCCGGTAACCTAGCCGGCGGAACGGCTCTTTGCTGCGGCAACGGAGTGCCTGGCGGACGAGCGGCAGGCACAGCGGTGCGCCTCCGGCTGCGCACTCTCCGCTGCGTCAGGCTTCCAGCTCATTTTTATACGATAGCCGGTTCCGGCCAAGCTTTTTAGATTCCAGCAGCAGCTGGTCGGCATAAACATATCCTTTTTCAATGGACGTTTTCTGGCCGGGGTCGGCCTTGTAATAATAGAGCCCGAAAGAAGCCGAATAAGCCACGCTGATCTGCTTGTCCTCATATTCGGCGGTAACGCTGTGTCCGGCAATTGCGTCCAGGATCTTCTGAATCTGCGCATAGCAGGCCTCGAAGGATTTATGCCTCAGGAACATGGTGAACTCTTCGCCGCCGCTGCGGAACAGGATGTCCTTTTCCAGCATGTGCGCCTTGAGGATATCGGCAAAATGGATGATCACCCTGTCGCCGACGGCATGATTATAGGTATCGTTGATTTTTTTGAACCGGTCAATGTCAGCGACGACGATGCCGATGCACTCTCCGCTGTGGTCCAGCTCCTGCATCATTTTGTCCATATGTGCACGGTTGTAGATTCCTGTCAAAAAGTCGCGGTAGGCCATCTGCTCGAACTTGTCCCGTTCAAATTTGTGCTGGGCGCTTTGCGACTTGGAATAAAAAGAGAGGCTGACGATGTAGTTCAGCAGGAACAGCGCGATTACCATCTCCCAATTCCCCATCTGCAGCAGCCGCAGCAGCAGCGCATTGGTCAAGGCCACCTTGCTGAAGTCCAGCAAATTTCTGCTGCGCAGCAGCAGGTTCATGGCCTCTTTGCGGGTGGTGATGTCGCCTGAGAGCGCAAAGGTCATTGTAATGAAGCCAGAGGACAGAAATGTTGTCACACAGACTACAAGGAGAAACAGCAGCCAGTAGCCCAGCGGGAACCTGTCGGCGTAAGGGTGGAGCAGGGTATAGAGGTAGTATCCGGCTGAGCCGCCGAGCGTGAAGGAACCGATATTGTAAAAGGTATCCAGCAGTTCTCCGGGATCGGCGGATTTTGTCTTCTTTTTATAGAAAAACACCGTAAACCGGTAGAACAGCTCGAATAAAAAGGTACCCAGCGGTCCGGCGAAAATGCCGAAGGAAGAGGTGTAGCTGATCGCATAATCTATATTGGAGTTGCCGCTTCGGGTCACAATGCGCAGTTGAAAATAAAAGCTGGAAAATGCCCAGTATAGAATCAGAGCTTTGAGATATGTATGGTCCAGCACCACAGCGTGTCTCGCGCCGAAGGCTACGGCCAGGGAGGCAACAAACAGAAAAAGGTCAAATAACCTTGCTTTGGACATAACGTTTGCCTTCCTTTCAGGAGTTATTCCGATTATACCCGAAAATTCCGATTGTGATTAAAAGTTATTTTGGAAGTTTGCCATCTATCCATGTCCCGGCCCGGGGTCTTGTCATACAATAATTTGCTTCTCTCTGAGCAGACAGACAATCCCCGGTTCTACTGGCATAAGCTGCATCCAAAGTTGTCATGCCCCAGCGATTCAAGCATATACATGAGGGGAGTAACATTTTGGGCTTATGCTCTGGGCTTGTCTCAGGGTTAGATTATGCCAAGAAGGAGGACATTTCCCGTGTTTGACCAGTCCCACGGCTTGCGGTTTGATATTTATGAACGCATTCATCTGCCTGCAGAACTTCCGGGGATCGCTGAGCTGGAAGAGGTTGAGCTGATCCCGGACATTCAGGTAATTCAACGGGAGGACCGTGCCGAGCTGTATGGCCAGCTGCTGCTTACCGGACTCTACCGCGGAGAAGATGACCGGACCCAGCGTCTGGAGCATGCGATTCCCGTTGAGATCACAGTTCCGCTGACACGGGTCAGCTCGCTTGAAGACATAGGGGTGGAGATCGAGAATTTCGATATTGACCTGCTTACGATGCGCACTGTCAATATCACCGGCGTACTCTCGCTGCGCGGAATCGGCAGCGGTGAAACGCAGCCGGCCTGGCAGCAGGAGGAGTACACGGTGGCTTATTCTGCCGAGGAGGAGGAGCGGAGCCAGGAAGCGCAAGCTGACAAGCGTGAGCACGAGAATGATGCGCTCTATGAGAATTCGCTCTGGACCTACGGAGAAGGAGCGACGGACGTTGCTGCCCCTGAGCACGAGCATGCCAACGCTGTACCAGCGGAAAATTCCGCCTCTGCGGTGAATCCGCTGTTTCTGGATGGAGCGGTATATGCTCAGCCCGCCGCATTTGCGGAGCCGCAGGCAAAGGACAAGGAATCCAAGGTCCGGACCCACAGCTTGGATGCCCAGTCCAGCTCTGCCGCTCAGCCAACAGACCACTGGCAAAAGGCCGATAAAGCCGTCCAGGAGCCGGTTGCCAGCCACTTTTTCACTGCGAATGCCTTGAATACTGCGGAAACCGCGCAGGTTTCGGGCAGTACGGACGCGCCGGATACCAAGGCCGGCCAGCCGGACGCTGAGATTCATGCCGCATATCAGGAGGAGCCTGCAAGCTATGCCCAGCCCGTGGAGAAGGCGGAAGCCTTGCCTAATGAGGCTGCGGCGGAGTCCGTGCAAGAGAACGTGAGCGAGAACGAGAATCTGGTGCCGCCCGATGTTCAGCCCCTCTCCGAGGAGAAGCCTGATCTGAAGATTGCCCTCGGCAGCAAGCAAGAAGAGAAGCCCGAAGCACAGGAGCATCTCACGTTCTCTTCTCTGCTCAGCTCTAGCCGGGCCCGCAAGGAACAGGAGAATCAGCAGGAACAGGAGCCGGAATCCCTTGAGGCGGCTCCGGATAGCGGCAATGATACGGAATGGAAAAGCAGGTTCATCGGGGGTCTGGGCGGAACGGAGCTGTTCCGCAAGGTCCGCCTCTGCATTGTGCAGCGGGAAGAAACGCTGGATACGATTGCGGAGAAGTATCAGCTCAGCGCGCGCGAACTGGTAATGTACAACCGTCTCTCCGGACAGAATGTGGAGGAAGGCCAGGTTCTCTATATCCCTTGATCCTTCCTGCTTGCTGCAAACCGCAAAAAGCCCGCAAAGCAGCGACTCCCGTTATTGGAGAATCGCTGCTTTGCGTTTTGTTCAAATATAAGAATTTATCCTGAATTTCGAAAGTGAATTGAACAATTCCAGATCGGACAAGGGATAAACCCTCTTTTTCCATCACCCATTGGGTGCAAGCTGTTTTTAGCAAAAAATCCCTTTATGTAGAGCTTTTTAGACGAATTGTGGATACTTACTTTCGAAATTCAGGTTTATATGTTTTGGGGAAGCGAAGCTTATCCGTTATTTCACGGCTGCGCTGTAAATGAAAGAATGGATCGGGACTTCGGCCAAGCAAACTGCGCGATTGCGTTGGCCGCAGCGGGGTTAGGTAGAGGGAATCAAAGGCAGAAGTGCCTTTGATTTCGCGCGAAGCCGGCAGGACGAGGGAATCAAAGGCAGAAGTACCTTTGAATTCGCCCGAAGCCGGCTGGACGAGGGAATCAAAGGCAGAAGTGCCTTTGATTTCGCCCGAAGCCGGCTGGACGGTGGAATCAAAGGCAGAAGTACCTTTGATTTCGCCCGAAGCCGGCTGGACGAGGGAATCAAAGGCAGAAGTGCCTTTGATTTCGCCTGAAGCCGGCTGGACGGTGGAATCAAAGGCAGAAGTACCTTTGATTTCGCCCGAAGCCGGCTGGACGAGGGAATCAAAGGCAGAAGTACCTTTGATTTCGCCCGAAGCCGGCTGGACGAGGGAATCAGAGGCAGAAGTACCTTTGAATTCGCCCGAAGCCGGCTGGACGGTGAAATCAAAGGCAGAAGTGCCTTTGAATTCGCCCGAAGCCGGCTGGACGAGGGAATCAAAGGCAGAAGTGCCTTTGATTTCGCCCGAAGGCGGCTGGACGGTGGAATCAGAGGCAGAAGTACCTTTGAATCCGCCCGAAGGCGGCTGGACGGTGGAATCAGCGGGAAATGCTTCTTCTCCTCCCCACTGAAATGGCAGCATTCTTATATAGGACACCGATAGGCGTCTTTCTTAAAAGATAAGACTTTATCCTGAATTTCGAAAGTGAATTGAACCAATCCGGATCGGACGAGGGATAACCCCTCTTTTTCCTTCACCCATTGGGTGCAAGCTGTTTTTAGCAAGAAATTCCTTCGTGTAGAGCTTTTTAGATGATTTGTGGATACTTACTTTCGAAATTCAGGTTTATATGTTTCACGCTATCCATTATCCTCCTATTTTTGGAGAAACGGATACCGTCTCTTTCAGAGGACGGCGAAGCCGTTTCTTCTTAAATATAGAATTTATATGCTTTGCACCGGCCTTTGTATCCGGATTTTCGCCGCTCAGGGGAATGGGCAAAAAGCTGGACAGGCCAGCGCTTGGATCAACGCTCCGGGTACGTATAAAAACCGCAGTTTGTGCGTATGCTGGTTGACTAGGATTAGTACTGAATGTATTATGGGAATAAGTAAAAGCAAAAGACTGGGAACGGGAAGAGTAGGCGGTCAGCCCTTCAGAGAGCGGAATTTGTAGTTGCTGTGAACTTCCGCAGGATGCAGCCCCCGAAGTCGCCCCGGAGTCGCCCTTCTAAGCCTGGCTTCACGATATGGTAATCAGGGTAGGATGTGGCCGGACGCAGCCGTTATCTGCATGAGTGTCGCGCTAGGCTTTTGGAACCGTGAGGAACCGGGGCGGAGGTTTATTTTGTATAGCGCGAAACAAAGGTGGTACCGCGAAAGAATGGCCTTTCGTCCTTTGAGACGAAGGGCCTTTTTGTGTTTCTAACATGCTATTTAAATGGAGGGTTTCAACAATGGCTGATCATAACAACAGAACGGCTGAACTGCCGGACTTGCAGGATACGGCACAGGCCGAAGCGCCGGGCACCAAGCAAAAAAGCGATATGCCGACTACCTATGATCCGAAGTCGGCAGAACAGAAGTGGTATGCTTATTGGATGGAGAAGGGCTTCTTTGAAGCCGGCAAACGGCCGGAAGCAGAGCCTTACAGCATTGTAATTCCCCCGCCGAATGTAACGGGGATGCTGCATATCGGGCATGCGCTGGATTTCACGCTGCAGGATATTCTGATCCGCACCAAGCGGATGCAGGGCTTCGATACGCTCTGGCTGCCGGGAACAGACCATGCGGGCATCGCCACGCAGACGAAGGTGGAGCAGAAGCTGCGCCAGCAGGGCATTTCGCGGCATGATCTGGGGCGCGAGAAATTTCTGGAGCAGGTCTGGGCCTGGAAGGACCAGTATGCAGAGACCATTCATGGGCAGTGGGCCAAGATGGGCCTGTCCCTGGACTATTCCCGCGAGCGCTTCACTTTTGATGAGGGAATGTCAGGGGCTGTACGCAAGGTTTTCGTGGAGCTGTACCGGAAGGGCCTGATTTACCGCGGCAAGCGGATCATCAACTGGGACCCGGCTGCGCGTACAGCCCTGTCCGACATTGAGGTTGAATACAAAGAGGTCAACGGCCATCTCTACCATCTGCGCTACCCGCTGAAGGACGGCAGCGGCTTCCTTACGGTAGCCACAACACGGCCGGAGACAATGCTGGGGGATACGGCGGTTGCGGTGCATCCCGGGGATGAGCGCTATCAAGGCCTGATCGGCAAAACCCTGATCCTGCCGATCATCGGCCGTGAAATTCCGGTTATTGCCGATGAATACGTTGAGAAGGACTTCGGCAGCGGTGCGGTTAAGATCACTCCGGCCCATGATCCGAACGACTTTGAGGTGGGCCTGCGCCATAACCTTCCACAGATTAATGTGATGGACGAGAGCGGAATCATGAATGAGGAAGCCGGTCCTTACCAGGGCCAGGACCGCAGTGAGTGCCGCAAAGCCATTGTCGCGGAGCTGCAGGAGCAGGGAGTGCTGGTTTCCATCGAAGACCATGTGCACCAGGTTGGACACAGCGAGCGTTCCGGTGCGGTGGTTGAGCCTTATCTGTCCACCCAGTGGTTCGTCAAGATGAAGCCGCTGGCTGAAGCCGCCATCGCCGCCCAGAAGGATGGAACCGGAGTCAACTTCGTTCCGGAGCGTTTTGAGAAGACTTATTTGAACTGGATTGAGAATATACGCGACTGGTGCATCTCCCGCCAGCTGTGGTGGGGCCACCGCATTCCGGCCTGGTACTCTGAATCTACCGGCGAAGTGGTTGTTGCCGACAGTGAAGAGGAAGCGCGCAGAATCAGCGGCCTTGACGATCTGAAGCAGGATGAGGACGTACTGGACACCTGGTTCAGCTCCAACCTGTGGCCGTTTGCCACACTGGGCTGGCCTGATGAGAGCAGCAGCGACTACCAGCGGTACTACCCGAACAACGTGCTTGTTACCGGCTACGATATTATCTACTTCTGGGTAGCACGGATGATCTTCAGCGCGCTTGAATTTACAGGCAAAAAGCCGTTCTCCGATGTGCTGATCCACGGACTGGTGCGCGACGCCGAAGGACGCAAAATGTCCAAATCGCTCGGCAACGGGATTGATCCGCTGGATGTTATCGAGCAGTATGGCGCGGATGCCATGCGCTATATGATTTCCACAGGCATCACGGCCGGACAGGACCTTCGTTTCCGCATCGAAAAGGTAGAGCAGGCGCGTAATTTTGCCAATAAAATTTGGAATGCCTCACGCTTTGCGCTAATGAATCTGGAGGGTGTGAGTTTTGCAGATATTGACATTACCGGCGAGCTTTCGACAGCGGACCGCTGGATTTTGCATCGGCTGAACGAAACTTCTCGCGATATTACGCGTCTAATTGACGCGTACGAATATGGGGAGACGGGCCGTCTCCTGTACAACTTCATCTGGGATGATCTGTGCGACTGGTACATCGAGTTCTCCAAGCTTACGCTATATGGAGAGGACGCTGCCGCCAAGGCCAAGACGCAATCGGTGCTTGCTTATGTACTCGACCGTACGCTGCGTCTGATTCATCCGTTCATGCCGTTCATCACTGAGGAAATCTGGCAGCATCTGCCTCATGAGGGGGAGACGATTACCCTCGCCGGGTGGCCGGTGTATGAAGCCGCTCTGGAGCAGCCGCAGGCTGTTGCGGAAATGAACCTGCTGATGGATGTGATCCGTGCGGTTCGCAATGTCCGCGCTGAGGTCAATGTTCCGATGAGCAAAAAGGTGGAGCTGATCATCAAAGCGGCCAATAAAGAGACACTGAGCATCATTTCCCGCAACAATAATTATATCGGGCGCTTCTGCAACACCTCTTCCTTCGAAGCCGGCCTTGCGCCGAATACACCGGATAAGGTCATGTCCGCTGTGATTACGGGAGCGGAGCTGCTGCTGCCGCTGGCCGGGCTGATTGACATTGAGCAGGAAATTATCCGTCTGGAAAAAGAAGTGCAGCTGCTGAACAGCGAAGTAGAGCGTGTGGAGAAGAAGCTTGGCAATCAGAGCTTTGTCGCCAAGGCGCCGGCTAAAGTCATCGAAGAGGAACGGGCGAAGCAGGCGGATTATTCTGCCAAACGCGAGAAAGTGCTGGCCCGCATCGCAGAGCTGAGGGGATAAGGGACTATGGAAGAGTTGACCGGGAGCGGCGGAACCGCTCCCTTAAGTTCTTATACAGAAGCAGTGAATTGGATTAACGGCCTGATTCCTTTCGGCATCCGCCCGGGCCTCGGACGGATCGAACGGCTGATGGAGATGCTCGGCCGGCCGCACCGCAAGCTGAAGTTCATTCATGTGGCGGGTACGAACGGCAAAGGCTCGACCTGCGCTTTTTTGACCAGTGTGCTGATTAGAAGCGGTTACAGCGTAGGAACCTTTACCTCTCCCTACATCACCAAATTTACGAACCGTTTCCAGTATAACGGGAAGGATATTCCTGAAGAGGTTCTGGCAGAGCTTGCGAACAAGCTGCGCCCGCTGGTTGAAGAGATTGCACAGAGCGAGCTGGGCTCGCCAACGATGTTCGAGGTTGCTACCGCTCTGGCGATTCTTTATTATGCGGAGGTTTGCTATCCCGATGTAGTCGTATGGGAGACTGGTCTTGGGGGAAGGCTGGATGTAACGAACATTGTAACTCCGATTGTGTCTATCATTACAAATATCGGCCACGATCATACCGATGTTCTGGGAGATACTCTGGAGAAGATTGCGGGTGAGAAAGCCGGGATTATCAAGCCCGGTGTTCCGGCGGTCAGCTGTGTGAGCCAGCCGGAGGCGGTAGCCGTGCTCAAGGCAAAAGCCGCGGCCAGCCAATCCACACTCTACCTTGCCGGAGAGGATTTCGGCTATGAGAATGTTAGAATTAAGGATGGCTTGCAGATTTTTGACTTCAAGGGCCCTTTCCGTACGCTTGAGCTTGGCATTGCCATGAAAGGCGAGCACCAGCTCAGCAATAGCGCCGGAGCGATGATGGCGCTGGAGGTTCTGCGTCAATATATGGCTTTTATGCTGGAGGACGAGGATGTGCTGGAAGGCTTCCGCCGCACCTTTTGGGCGGGAAGACTGGAGGAAGTGGGCAGCTCTCCGCGGATTGTACTGGATGGGGCGCATAATCCTGAAGGTGCGGAGAGTCTGGCCAGGAGCCTGCCCCGGTTTTATAAGTACGATAAATTAAATTTGCTTATGGGGATGCTGGCAAATAAGCATCATGAGTCATACTTCAAGCATATACTGCCTATAGTGGATACGCTCATCCTGACCGAACCGGATTTCCGGAAGAAAATGGACGCGGGAGATTTGCAGGTTATCGCAGAACGTCTGCGGGAGAAATATGCCAAAGAAAATTTGGCAATCATAGTAGAACATGATTGGGGCCAAGCGCTGCAGCTGCTGCAGTCGATCACAGCGGAGAGCGACCTTGCGGTCGTCTCCGGAACGCTGTATCTGATTTCTGATGTGCGCAGTACGCTTTTACGGCAACCCGATTCTGAAAAAGGCTGGTGACGAACTGTTGGATACTACTGAACGCGTGCATTTTATAGGGATCGGCGGCTATGGCATGAGCGCGATTGCCCGGGTAATGCTGGAAATGGGATATACGGTCACAGGCTCCGATGTGGCGGCCCAGGAATTGACAGAGAAATTGATTGCCAAAGGGGCCAAGGTCTATATCGGACATACGGCCGAGCAGGTCAAAGGTGCGGATCTTGTGGTCTACTCCACAGCCCTGGCGAGCGATAACGTGGAATGGGTGGAAGCGGAGCGGCTGAAAATTCCGGTCCTGCACCGCTCGCAAATGCTGGCCCGGCTGCTGAATGAGCGCAAGGGTGTAGCCATTGCCGGTGCCCACGGCAAAACCACCACCTCATCCATGATCGCGCTGATTATGGAGGATTGCGGAGTGGACCCCACTTATATTATCGGCGGGGAAATTATGAATGTCGGCACGAACGCCAAAGCGGGTCAAGGGGAGTTCGTCGTGGCCGAGGCGGATGAGAGCGACGGCTCCTTTCTGCAATACCATCCCTGGCTGGGCATCGTTACGAACATTGAGGCGGACCATCTTGAGAATTACGGCGGCGATTTTGGCCGTCTGAAGGCCGCTTATGTCCAGTTCATGAATCAGATGCGTGAGGACGGAACTGCGATTGTATGTGCGGATGACGAAACGGCCGCTTCCCTTCTGCCCGAGGTCAAGGGCAGCGTCATTACCTATGGCATTCATTCGCAGGCTGCGGATTACACCGCGACTGACATTGTTCTGGGCGACCGCCAGGTAGCGTATACAATGAGCTTCGGCAGCGAGGTGCTGGGGCGCATTGAGCTTTCCATTCCCGGCAAATACAATCTGTACAACTCCATGGCGGCTGTAATTGCCTGTCTCAAAGCGGGGATTTCCTTCCAGGCGATTACGGAATCCATTCTGAAATTCCATGGGGCGAAGCGGCGGTTTCAAGTGCTTGGCGAGATCAATGATATTCTGGTCATCGATGATTATGCGCATCATCCTACAGAGATTCAGGCGACGATCAGCGCGGCCAAGGCAACGGGCAAACGGATTATAGCCGTATTCCAGCCGCAGCGCTATACGCGGACCTTTTTCCTGCTGGATGCCTTCAGCCGTGCCTTCAGTGAAGCCGATGAAGTAATTATCACCGACATTTACTCCCCGGCGGGAGAGAAGCAGATTGAAGGTGTCACTTCCGCGAAGCTTGTGGAATTGATTGTACAGAACAGCAATGCCGGCGCAAGGCATCTGCCTACCAAGGAAGCTGTATTAACGGATCTGCAGGGCCGCATTGCTCCGGGAGATCTCGTCCTTACGATGGGGGCGGGAGACATCTGGAAGGTTGGATACGCGCTTGCCGAGCAGCTCAAGGAGCTTTAAGCCTGAAGCCTGCAACCTAATATTTGTACACTTTATGCAGAAACGGATACCGCTCTTTTTATGAAGGGGCGGCTATGCCGTTTCTTCTTCAAATATAAGGATTTATTGCTTCACGCACTCCGTCATCCTTCGTATTTCTTGCTGAAACGGATGCCTGATTTGCGATACGGAGTATCGCTGCTTCGGAAGCATACGCTCCATTTGAGGTTGCGTGGACGTTTCTGCTTATAGCGGGACAAGCCTTCCTCTATTCCCGTGCACATGGTGGTGTGACTTATGGCTTTCCAGCTTGATATACGAACACTAGTATACCTGTTCATCTTTGGAAATTTATTCACTGCCCTGCTGATCAGCTATTACCGCCTCCATTTCCCCAGAGACACGGCCTCAACTCTATTTATAGCAGCGAAGTGGCTGCAGGTGGTCTATTGGTCCTCGATTCTGTTGTGGGCTGCGGTGCCGCACTATATTGCCATTCCACTGAGCAATTTCCTCATATTGGCGGGCGGAGGCCTGGAGATTGCCGCTCTTCTCTTGATGATGGGCCTGCTTGGACGCAAGGCCAAGCTGTATTATTGGACGATTACAATCTGCAGTGTAATCAGCTTTTGTATTGTTGTGCTCTTTTTCAACAGCCCGAATATGCGGGTAGCGACCACTTCGCTGTGGGTGATCATGTTTGTCATTTATCCGGCCTATCGCTTGACGGCCAATAGGGCAGGCTCACCTTTGCAAAGGCTGATGGGCTTCATTTTTTATGCCTTTGCCGCAGCGATGCTGATCCGGTCGATGGCGGCGCTGCTGCTGGAATCCGATATGGGAGCGCTCACGCCCAACATGCCGCAGTATTTATATTTTATGGGCATGTTCTTTTTGCTGGTGGTGGGAACGGCGGCCTTTATACTGTTATCCAATGAACATACCTATGAGAAATTGAAAAGAATCGCAACCTATGACGGGCTGACCGGTATCCTGGGACGCAGGACATTTATGCTGGAGGCGGAACTGAAGCTGGCCCTTGCCGTGAAAAAAAGGGATTTCTTCTCTCTTCTGCTGCTGGACCTGGACCATTTTAAAAGCGTGAACGACACGCACGGACACGAAGCTGGCGATACAGTCCTGCAGGATTTCGTGCTTGTTCTTCAGAACCATCTTGGTTCCTCTGATCTGTTCGGCAGAGTAGGCGGGGAAGAATTTGCTGTTATGCTCTATGGACTGGATGAAGAGGAGAGCGGGCACAAGGCTGAACGTCTCCGGGCGGCCGTCAAGGAGGAAGCCGCGGATTTTACGAATCCCGGCGGGTATACGGTCAGTATAGGCATTGTTACGGTTCTGCCGGATTCCCTCACTTCCCTGAATATGCTGTACAAGCTTAGTGACCGGGCTCTGTATCAGGCGAAGCAGCAAGGCCGAAACCGTGTAGTGCGTTCCCGTTGAAGCTGCGGGGCGGCGGGTATACATATGGTTGTGCCATGTATGAGGAGTGAGTGTGATAGCCGTCCATCTGGATCTGAAGACACTGCTGGTTTGTCTGTTTTTTGGCAACTTTTTTACAGTGCTGCTTGTTATAGCCTACCGTTCACGTTATCCGAAGGATGGGACCTCCGGGCTGTTTGTGTTGGCTAAGCTTCTTCAACTGGCGTTATTGCTGCTCTTCATGAACGAGGGTAACCTTGGTCTCCGGGTGACACTTCCGCTTAACGTTCTGCTGGCTGTGGGCGCAGGCACGGCGGAAGCCTTTTCTCTGCTGAAGCTGCTGGGAGCTTACTCAGGCCGGGTCAGAACCTATTATTTTCTTCTGGCGGGCTTGTCTGCCGTTTGTTTGCTGTCCATTTACCTCCTGTTTCCAGACAAGCCGCTGCATATCGCCTCGGCAGCTTTGGCGGGTGTGCTGTTCCTGATCTATCCGGCTTATATTTTGGGCATGAAATTCAAAATAACGCCCTTGCAGGAATTGATGGGCTTTCTCTACGGGATTGTGATTCTGACGATGCTGGGCCGGGCAGCCCTGATATTCTATACTCCGGTGACCGGAGGCTCTTCTGCTCCGGCCTTCCTTCAAATCTTGTACTATACCGGAATATATTTGCTGATGTTCCTGGGAACGGCGGGATTTATGCTGCTGTCCCGTGAACAATCGTATGCGGAGCTGGAGCGGGCAGCCACCTATGATGAGCTGACCGGGATTCTTAACCGCGGAGCATTTGTGCAGCGTGCCCGCTCGATGATTGCCGCTTCGTCCAAAGAGAAAATCCCCTTTTCCTTTCTGCTGGTTGATATCGATCATTTCAAGAATGTGAATGATACCTACGGGCATGATACGGGTGATAGGGTGCTCAGGGATTTTGCCGGCAAAATCGAAGGACAGCTCGGCAACGGCGATCTGTTCGGCAGATTCGGCGGCGAAGAATTCGCTGTATTGCTGCACCGTTCAGATGAGGAGGCGAGCGGGGTAACCGCAGAGCAGCTGCGCCTCAGCGTGCTGGACGCAATAATTGACGGCGTTCCCATGCCTTACACGGTAAGCATCGGGGTCATTACCATCCCATCGGGCGAGCGGGTTCCGCTGAACACACTCTACAGGCTGAGCGATGCCGCATTGTATCAGGCGAAGCAGCAAGGAAGAAACCGCGTGGTGCGAAGCCGGGAAACCGGCGGGAAGGCCTGAATAACGAAATAACGGGCCCGGAAGCACTTCTTCACCTCACCGTGGGCGGTGCTGTTTGGCATGGAATTGCATGTTTTTGGAATATATTTTTGAAAAATACATAAACCGACAGAAATACAATTCACTTTGGGGTAATATATGCTAAACACTTAACGATGCGGCAGAGATGAGGGCAAAATGAGAGTAGGAGACGAGGACATGAGGGAGAAGCTGCTATTTATATCCGCAGAGAATCCTTTTCCGCAGGACAGCGGCGGCAAGCTGAGAACCGGCAATATCCTGAATATTTTACTGGCTAAATATGATGTGGATCTGCTTACTTACCGCAATTCAAGGCCATCGGCGGACAAGCAGGAAGAGCCGGGACTTACTGTATACGAAGCCCCGAGAACGATGAATTACCGCAAAGCCATGCTCAGGTCTTTATATAAATGGCGCAACTGCTCCTACATGAGCCATGTGGATGTGGATATGCGCGGCAAGATCACAGAGCTGTGCCGTCAGAACGGCTACAGCCATGTTTTCATTTCCCACAGCCTGCTGGGAATCTGCATAGACATTGTGCGCGAAGCGCTGCCCGGTTCCTTGATCGTTACCGATGCCCACAACTTCGAGAGCGGCCTGTCCGCACAGCTTGCAGCCAAGAAGAAGGGACTGGCGGGGCTGTTTTATTCCCTGAATGCAGTATGGACGAAAAGGGACGAGCTCAAGCTGATGGACAAGACGGATCTGCTGTTGGCCGCCTCGGAGCAGGATGGTCTGGCCTTTCAATCCCTTTCCGGCAAAAATTCGGACAAGGTTCATGTCATTCCCAACTTTATCCGCATTGAAGATTATCAGACAAAAACGAACATCCAGAGAGAGAAGTGGATTGTTTTACCGGGTAATATGAACTACTTTCCGAATATTAACGCAGCCGCGTACTTCAACCGCGATATCTATCCGCTCATAAAGGCGAAGGTGCCGGAGATCAAGTGGTATATCGTGGGCCGGGATGTGCACCCGGAGGTCGCGGCTCTGGCTGAAAAGGATTCTTCGATTGTGATCACCGGTTATGTAGACAGTGTAGCGGATTACGTGCGCAAAGCGCAGGCGGTCGTCGTTCCCTTGCGGGAGGGAAGCGGAACACGCTTGAAAATCCTGGAAGCCTGGGCGCTCAGGACGCCTGTAATTTCAAGCTCCAAAGGAGCGGAGGGACTGCTCTATGAGCATTCCCGCAACATTTTAATCGCCGATGACCCCTTAACCTTTGCGGACAGTGTGGTTCAGCTTCTTCTGGACTGCGAACGGGGAAAAGTGCTGGCGGAACGGGCGTATGATACGCTGCTTGCGAATTATGAGGCGGCAAGTGTGCGGGCAAAGCTGCTTAGTTTGGTCTAAATTGTTGCAAAATTCAAAAAAAGATTTTTTTATCCCATAAATCGACAATCATTCCGGTGGAAATGCGGTACTATTGATCTACATCTAAAGTTTCATGAAAAAGCGGCGGGATGTCATCCGCTTGCTTTTTTTCTGCGCATCCACCTGCATATGCCGATGAATATTTTCATAGATAACCAAGGAGTCAGAGCCATGAGAGAAAGAATGCTGTTCCTTTCAGCGCGAAATCAATGCAATGAGGAAGCGGAACTCCGTACAGAAAGTTTTCTTGAAATCCTTCTGGAGAAATTTGATATTGATCTCCTGGAGTATTGCAGCTGCGAGCGCGGAGGGATTGCGGATTCCCGCCCCGCGCTTACCGTCCACCGTGTGGGGCGGGCGGCTGGACCCCGCAGGCTGCTGCTCCGGCCGCTGAACAGGCTGCGACCAAAAGCCCACGTTGAAGACGCCGGTAAAGATCTGCGGACCGAGATTAGGGAACTCTGCAGCCATCATGCCTACAGTCATGTATTTGTCTCCCACAGACTGCTCGGCAACTGCATCGACCTGATTGTTTCCCTGCTTCCCGAGGCGGTCATTATTACGGATGCCGAACATGCCTGGAGCAGTGGCGGGGAGAATGAGGGACCCGTCCGGCGGAAGCTCAGGCATCATTACCATAGAATAAATGAGGCACGGGTCCGCCGGGAGGAGCGCAGGCTGATGAACAAGACCGGCCTGCTGCTGACGGCTACCGAATGGGATGCCCTGTTATTCAAGTCACTGTCCTTTGCCGATGCCGGCAAGGTGCATGTTGTGCCGCCTTTTGTGGATCTGCAGGATTATCAATATGCCGGTTCTGTGTCCAGAGAGAATAGGGTTATGCTTCATTGGGCGATGAACACCGTCCACGGCAAGAATGCAGCTATAGTATTCCATGAGAAGGTCTATCCGCTGATTCAGGCCGAAGTGCCGGATGTTGAATGCTGCATAGTGGGCAGCGCCGTACATCCCGAGGTTCTGGCGCTATCCAAAGCTGATCCCTCGGTGAAGATTATTGAGGATTACAGGCTTGCCAAAGAATACATACGCAGCTCGAAAGCGGTTATTGCTTATCTGCGTGAAGGCTGCGAGGGCCGGAAGAAGATCCTGGAGGCCTGGGCGCTCCGCACTCCGGTGGTGACCAGCCTGAGAGGCGCAGAGGAATTAATCTGCGAGAACGGGCGGAATATCCTGCTGGCCGGCACGGCGGGTGGCATTGCCGAGCATGTGACCAGGCTGCTGCAGATTCCGGAGCTTGGCTCCCTCATCGCTGACCAGGCTTACCGGACACTGCTTAACCACTATGAGGCGAGTAATGTTAAGGCTAAGGTGCTAAGCCTCGTATAAGGCATTACAGTTCATATTCACCGTTGTACCTGTGTGGGCTGCAAGGCTGGGTGATCCGAGAAAGCCCCTGCCTTTGCGGATGGGGAGCCGCCACATCAAAAATAGCATATCTTTCTCTCATCTATCATATATTCCTTATAGAATAGACGATAGTGAGGTGTGAGCGTTGAGTAACGGAAGAATGACATTCAGGTTTGATGCGGATACCGGCCGGAAGAACCCGGAGCCGCCCGAAAGAAGACCGGGAGCAGGGCTGGGTACAGCAAAGGAATACGCGGAAAGAGAGCAGCGGCGGGAAGCGGAGCTGCTGCAGCAGCAGGGACACCCGGCGGACAGCGGTCCGGAAATTCCGCAGAGGGAGAATTTCAAGGAACCGGACGGGGATTATCCCGGTCACTTCCGGCAGGGGCAGCAGGAGGACGGAACCGGAACCGCCGGGGATACAAGACAATTTTTCTTCCGCCCGGATCGTTCTCCCGATTTATGGGAGCAGAGTCCGCGTTATCCTCCTGCCCCTCTGGAAGAGGCGGAATACGGGGAACGCAGCCGTGGTCCGGAGTGGACAGCAGAGCCCGGGCGCTATGGCAGTTATGGAGGCTCCTATCATACCCGCCGTCCCTCCTATTGGTGGAAGCTGGCCCTCTCCATAGCAGGCGCTCTGGGGACAGGCATTCTGCTGGGGTATGCTGCACTTTCCTTTATAGGCGGCGGAAGCCTCACTGGCAACAGCGCCCCTCCGAGCGTGAATTCGGCAGCCGTTCAGAGTGAAACGGACACGGCCGCAGTCCTTCCGCCGGAAACGGGCGGAAATGCGGCTGTGACCCGTGTTCCGGTGCAGGTTGCCGCACAGACCTATTATCTCCTGCAGTATGGCGTGTTCAGCACTCCCGCAGGGGCGGAACAGGCCCGGCAGGAGCTGCTGGTAGCCGGACTGGCCGCCGGTCTCGATCCGGCGGACGGCAACCGGGTGTATGCCGGCATGTCGCCTGACCGCGAGCAGGCCAAGCTGCTCAGCAGCGGTCTGAAGAACCAGGGAATCGAGCTGTACGTGAGAGAGGTTACGCTCCCCGCAGCGGAACTGGCTGCCTATGCGGGGACGGCTGAGACCGTGAACAGTTACTTCGATGCCAGCGGGAAGCTGCTCGCTGAGCTAAGCAGGCTGTCCGCTTCCCATTTAAGCGGACAAGCGGGGACGGTGGACAGCACGGCGGTAAGCGATCTTCACATGCAGTGGACCGAAGCGGTCAAAGCGCTGGAGCCGGGCCTGCCGATTGAAGCGCAGAAGCTCTGCGCCGGGCTGGAGAAATTCATGAGTCAGGGAATTTCCGCACTGAATGAGTATAACAAGAACCAGGCCCAGGGCTTGCTGTGGGAGGTGCAGGAGTCAATGATGAGTTTCCTCACCGGCCAGAAAAGCCTGCTGTCCGCTCTGTCCTGAACGCTCAAGCCCATGTGAATAAGGCCTGGCAATCCCCCGCTTCCGGCAGTCTGCCGGGCGGGGGATTGCCATTATTTTTTAGGACCGGAATATTCAATATTTATCTGTTGCCTATTCTGCCGGGCTAAGGTAATGTTAGTGAACTGCAACTGCCGAAGACTGGCCTGCAGCAGCCTGTTCACCCGGGCGAGTGGTAATCATTTCCGGACCGGATTTTGCGTTTGTGTTGAACTCCGTTTCACCGTATAATAATTAGGGTGTCAAAAAATGGCGAGGGAAGACTTAGATGAAGAAGAAAAATGTGGGAATACTGCTGTTATTTCTAATTCTGGGCTGGCTGGCCGGGGCGTGGATCGCCAAACTGCTGGAACCTGTAAAAGCTCTGTCTTTTCTTACAGCCTCGACTGTACTCAAATGGTCCCCGCAAGCCGATTTGGACATCATAACCTATGACATCACTATTCATTTGAAATTGTGCCTGCTCAGTCTTGCCGGTATTATTACGGCCCTGTGGCTCTACCGGAGGCTGTAGCACCCGCTGCTCACTTCAGAAGGGACGTTTGTACAGTGGAGCATGACAACTCACGACTAATTATTCTTGCTTCGGGTTCTCCGCGCCGCCGGGAGCTGCTGGCTCTGCTGGGCCTGCCCTTTGAGGTTATCTCAAGCGATGCTGACGAGACCACACCGCCGGGCTTGGCGCCGGACGATATTGTGCGCAGCCTGGCGCTCCGCAAAGCGGAGGCCGTGCTGTCTGCCGCAGGAGGCCGTGCCGCCGTTATTGTTGGCAGCGACACGATCGTGGTGCTGGACGGCAAGGTGCTCGGCAAGCCTGCAGACCCGGATGACAGCAGAGCTATGCTGCAATTGCTGCAAGGCCGGACGCATCAGGTATATACCGGCGTAGCTTGCATAGGGTTGCCCGAAGGCAAGACCCTGGTAGAGCACCGGGTAACCTCTGTAGCCTTGAGAGCGATGGGCAGCGACGAAATTTCCGCCTACATAGCGACCGGAGAGCCTGCCGACAAGGCCGGCTCCTATGCGATTCAAGGGCTGGGTGCGACTTTGGTGGAACGGATTGAAGGCTGTTATTTCAATGTGGTCGGATTGCCGTTGTCGCTGCTTGGGAAGATGCTGTCGGATTTTGGCGTCTCTGTGCTGGGACGTCACGGATCGCACTAGGAAAGAGGGATAGGGATGGAGTCGCAATCATTTATGCTGCGGGACCTCCCCCATGAAGAACGACCACGAGAGCGCATGATGCATTATGGGGCGGAGTCACTAAGCCAGGCGGAGCTGCTGGCCATTCTGCTGCGTACAGGTACGCGGGCGGAATCGGCTATTCATATTGCCCAGCGGATGCTGGGACAGGCAGGCAGTCTTCGCGGGCTGGCGGACCTGAGCATTGAAGAACTGACGAATATCAAAGGCATCGGCCCTGCCAAGGCCGTGCAACTCAAAGCTGGCATAGAGCTGGGAAGACGGATGGCGAATTCCCGGCTGACCGAGCCGGTCATCATCCGCTCTCCACAGGACGCGGCGGAAATATTGACCGAGCAGCTGCGTTACTTGCAGAAGGAGCATTTTGTCTGCCTCTTTCTGAATACGAAGAATCATGTTATTGCGCAGGAGACATTATCCATGGGCAGCCTCAACGCCTCCATCGTGCATCCCCGCGAGGTGTTCAGGGCAGCTATGAAATGCAGCAGCGCAGCTATCATATGCGCACATAATCATCCGAGCGGAGATCCTACGCCCAGTCCGGAAGACATCTCCTTAACCTCAAGACTGCTTCAGGCCGGGGAGATTGTCGGAATCGATGTGCTGGATCACCTGATCATTGGAGACAGCGGTTTTGTGAGTTTAAAAGAAAAAGGGTTTATGTAGTATCATTGGCCAGATATACAAGGAAAAGGAGAATACAAGCATGTTAGGTGGTTTTACGAAAGATTTGGGAATTGACCTGGGGACAGCGAATACGCTCGTCTATGTACGGGGCAAGGGAATCGTTGTAAGAGAGCCCTCCGTTGTGGCTATTAATACAGATACCAAGACAATCGAAGCCGTAGGCGAATCCGCCAAAAAAATGATTGGCCGCACGCCGGGGAACATCCGTGCCATTCGTCCAATGAAGGACGGAGTCATTGCCGATTTCGATACCACGGCAACCATGATTAAATATTTTATCCGCCAGGCGCAGAAGCAGCGCTCAGTGTTCCAGCGCCATCCGAATGTAATGGTGTGTGTACCGTCCGGAATTACCGCTGTGGAGCAACGTGCCGTTGAAGACGCCACCAAGCAGGCAGGCGCGCGCGAGGCTTACATTATCGAGGAGCCTTTTGCTGCTGCCATCGGTGCGGACCTGCCGGTATGGGAGCCGACAGGCAGCATGGTTGTTGATATCGGCGGAGGCACTACCGAGGTGGCTGTCATTTCCCTTGGCGGGATCGTAACCAGCCGGTCGGTGCGGGTTGCCGGAGATGAAGCGGATGAGTCCATCATTCAATATATCAAGCGCCAGTACAATCTTATGATCGGGGAGCGCACCTCGGAGCAGCTCAAGATGGATGTGGGCTCTGCCCTGCCGCTGGAACAGACGGAAACCATGGAAATCCGCGGACGCGATCTCGTGACCGGTCTTCCGAAGACGCTGACCATTACCTCCGATGAGATATGCGAGGCGTTGTCGGATACCGTGAATGCCATTGTGGAAGCGGTAAAAGTAACGCTGGAGAAATGCCCTCCCGAGCTTGCCGCCGATATTATGGACCGGGGAATTGTTCTCACCGGCGGCGGTGCGCTTCTGCGCAACCTCGATAAGCTGCTGGCCCGTGAGACCGGGATGCCGGTCATTGTCGCTGAGAATCCCCTGGATTGTGTAGTCATTGGAACAGGCAAAGCCCTGGAGAATATTCATCTCTTCAAGAGCCGCAGCGGCTCCGGCCTCCGCTCCAAGCGCTAGAACCGGATTAGCTTGTGAACGTCAACCCCTGATGTGGGAGAAATACGTTTGTTAGAGGGTGTTGAAACTGTTTAAGCTGTTTAACAATAAACGTCTGTTCATATTATTAATTGCACTGGTGATGTTTATCGTTGTCATGGGTTTCAGTCTGGGGCCAAGGAAATCCTTGTCCTGGCCGGAGAATTTCCTTAGAGACACGACCGGTTTCGTGCAGAATCTGTTCTACAAGCCCGCTGGATATGTAGCGGGCTTGTTCGAAGATATCGGGAATTTGCATAATCTTGCCAAGGAGAACCAGCGGCTCAAAATCCTGGCCGCCCAGTATGCCCGCGACAAGGCCCAGTATAATTTCATCAAGGCCGAGAACGTGCGGCTGCAGAAGCTCAATGATTTCACCGAGGCGCAGAAGCAGATTTATCAATATGAATATCATATTGCGCAGGTGCTTAGTCTGTCCACAGAACCAAGCAACAGCACCCTTGTCATTAATCTAGGCTCCAAAGACGGAGTGAAGCCGAACATGTCTGTCATTTCCGTTGAGGGCCTGGTGGGGGTTGTCAGCGAGGTTAGCAATTTCACTTCCACTGTGAAGCTGATGACGATGATGGATATCAATGATCCCAATTCCCAGCCGCCGATTGCAGCAACTGTCTTCAACAAGGAAGGCGAGACCTTTGGGATGGTTGAAACCTACGACCAGCAAACCGGCATGCTGAAGATGAACAAAATTCCGGTAGGAAATCCGGTAGCTGAAGGGGATACCATTATATCCTCAGGCATTGGAGGGGTATACCCGCGGGGAATGACAATTGGGACGGTTGAGAGTGTTGATGTAGGGGAATACGGATTGACCTCAACGGCCACAGTCAAGCCGAGTGCAGAATTTCAGGATTGGAAGGAACTTATCGTTGTCTTTACGCAGGAGCGTGCTGAATAGTGAAGATGCGCAGATCCGTCCTTATTTTATTGTTAATACTTTTGTTTCTGCTGGAAGGAACGGTCATGCCGTGGCTGCTTCCGGATGCCTGGCAAATGCGGATTATTCCCAATCTGGTGTTTGTCGTGATTTTATTTGTGACTGTCTACCATCACCGTCATACGGCACTTATACTGGGCCTATCCTTCGGGATGCTGCATGATGTGGTTTTTTATGGACGGATTCTCGGCGCCCATTCCTTCGCGATGGGGGTCTCCGCTTATTTGATAGGCCTGCTGTTCCAGTTGCCGCGTGCACCGCTCCCGCTGATGATGACGGTAGTGCTGCTGGGCAGCCTGCTTGAGGACAGTGTGCTTTTTGCCATTTACAGTGTATTTAATTTAAGCCAGGTTCCTTATAATTGGGCACTGCTGCATCATATGCTGCCGACCATGTTATTTCATTTTGCTATCGCTCTGCTTCTCTATATCCCTCTGCGGAAACAGCTTGAATTGCTGAAGATAGAGACACGCAAGGAAGAAGCCGACTGAAGCCGGACCGCATTTTCTTACATGGTAAAGAAGGAATTTGCCCGGCCCGGCACGAATGAATGAGAATGGGGGGACTAGGCATATGACAGTACAATCCAAGCATGTAAGGATCAAGGGCATCAAGGATGGCCTGGTATTCCTGCTAGACGACAAGTGCCCCTTTGAAGATCTCTTAAGCGAGCTTCGCTACAAGCTGGAGCACAGCCATCAGAATATTTTGACTGGTCCGATTGTGCATGTGGACATTAAGCTGGGCAACCGTCCCGTGACCGAGGAAGATAAGGAAGCTGTGCTGGATATCCTGAAGAGCCAGGGCAATCTGCTGATCCGTTCCGTTGAAGCCCTGGAAGAACCCGGGGACAAGGACAGTGATGCTCTGTTTCTGATCAGCGGCATGATCCGTTCCGGCCAGGTGCTGCACCATGAGGGGAATCTGCTGTTTTTGGGCGATGTGAATCCCGGCGGGTCAATTACCTGTACGGGTGATATCTATATTCTTGGGGCGCTCCGCGGAATGGCTCATGCCGGGGTAGACGGCAATCAGGAGGCAATTATCGCCGCGTCCCTGCTGGCGCCCACACAGCTGCGGATCGCCGATGTCATCAGCCGTCCGCCGGATGAATGGGGAACCCGGGAGAGCAGCATGGAATTTGCCTATTTATCGAGCGGCGCTATGCAGATCGACAAAATTCATAATATAGTCAAATTACGTCAGGGTTTAAATGTGTTTAAAGGGGTGTAGCCTCCATGGGAGAAGCGATTGTCGTAACCTCGGGCAAAGGCGGAGTTGGCAAAACAACCACAACGGCCAATATTGGCACCGCACTTGCATTGCAGGGCAAAAAAGTATGTCTGGTCGATACCGACATCGGACTGCGGAATCTGGATGTGGTCATGGGGCTGGAGAACCGCATTATTTACGATCTGGTTGATGTGGCGGAAGGACGCTGCCGCCTGAATCAGGCGCTGGTCAAGGACAAGCGCTTTGATGAGCTGTATATGCTGCCCGCAGCCCAGACCAAAGACAAAACATCTGTTACGCCGGAGCAGGTGAAGGATATTATTCTTGAACTGAAGAAGGAATACGAATACATCCTGATCGATTGTCCGGCCGGAATTGAGCATGGCTTCCGCAATGCCATTGCCGGAGCAGACAAGGCGATTGTCGTGACGACGCCGGAGCATGCGGCCGTGCGGGATGCGGACCGGATTATCGGCCTGTTGGAGCAGTCGCATGTAGAGTCGCCGAAGCTTGTGGTTAACCGGATTCGGCCGGGGCTTGTGAAATCAGGGGATATGCTCGATATTGAGGATATCCTGCAGGTGCTCAATATTGATTTGATTGGAATTGTTCCCGATGACGAACTGGTCATCAAGGCAGCGAACAGCGGAGAGCCGACTGTCATGAATCCCGATTCGGCAGCGGCTATCGCTTACCGGAATATCGCCCGGCGTATTCTGGGGGATGCCGTGCCGCTGATGCAGCTTGAGCGGAAGCCGGGTGCCTTCAAGAAATTGAAGAAGTTCTTCGGTATGGGTTGAGCAGACTTGAGCGACCGGCATGCATAGCAAGAATCAGCAAAACCCCGCCTGCAGACTAATCTGCGGCGGGGTTTTTATGGTTTGGGAATTTATGGATTTCTTTTGCTGCAGATAAGTATATATAAAGTTGGAGCGACCGGCTTGCTCTTCATTTGCCGGCGAGCAGAAGCAGTGCTCCCAGCATCAGGAGGAGGCCGGCGATTCCCCATCCGCTGATAGGCTCACCTAAGGCGAGAATGCCCAAGACTGCGGCGGCCAGCGGCTCAGCCAGTGAGAAGGTTACCGTAGTTGAGGCTTGCAGTCTGGATAACCCGTAGTTGAAGAGCAGATAGGCTACGCCCGTGGCGGCAATGCCGATGTACAGGCTGACTGCAGTTCCCCGGACGGTGATCAGCCAGGAGAGGTCTGTGAACAGCAGCAGGGGAGACAGCCACAGTGCGCTGAGCGAGAAGACGGCAGCGGCGGCGGTTTCCGGTGAGTGCCGCTCCAGCAGCTTCTTGCTGAACAGCGCGTATACTGCAAAGGCGGCGCCAGCTCCCACGGATAGCAGAAGCCCCGCCGGCTGAAACCCCCGGGAAGGCTTGTCCGCGAACAACAGCAGGCAGCCGCCGGCCGCCCCTGCCGTAGCGATCCACCATTTGACCGCCGGTTTGCGGGCAGTGAGCAGCCACTCCAGCAGTCCGGCTATCACCGGAGCGCTTCCGAGTGCCGCCACGGTGCCGGCGGCAATTCCGCTTTGGGTTACTCCGGAGAAGAACAGCGGCTGGTACAGAGCCATTCCAGCAGAAGAGACCAGTAAAGCGGGAAGCGGCAGGCCCTTAAGCTTAAGCCTGCCCGTGGCTGCGCTGAAGCTTAAGAGGAATAATCCTCCAATGGCCAGACGGACAGCTCCGAAAGCCAGCGGCGATGCGCCCTCCGGGGCGAAGGATTGCGAGGTTCCCGTCGTTCCCCAGAACAGTGCTGCCAGCAGAACAGCGGGAATGGCCAAGTTGCGTTTCACAGCATAGAACCTCCACTCCATATTTTCAGGTTTCAGGAGGCAGTGTCTGCGTCCTGTGTGCAATTATACAGGGAAGAACGGGCAGGCAATTGTTCTACATAAAGATGCTGCTTGTTCAAATATAAGCTTATCAGCGCTGGGCGAGCTTACGGTAGCTTTGTGGAGACATCCCCTCATAACGGGTGAAAAGCCTGCTGAAGGAAGCCGCGTATTCGTAGCCGACTTCCTCGCTGATGGAGGATATGGGACGGCTGGTACCGCGCAGCAGCAGCTTCGCAGCCTTCATTCGCAGCTCAAGAATATACGCGGAGGGGGTGACGCCGGTTATTTTTTTGAACCAGGCCGTGGCCATATCCATGCATATGGGTTTCGGCTGCTGACGTATAAGTTCTCAGTTCACACAAGCCAAACCGGGAATTGTTCATTGTTGCCCCTCCTTTCTACTTTATTATGTATAGCCAGCCCTGAAAGAGCAATATGATATCCTCCGGAAACAAGTGTGCCATTTCTGTTTCCCCGCCCACGCGGGGCTTGTTCTAAAGCGGCTTGCTTCCTTCATAAAATAAAAGTAAAACAAGCCCGCCGGAGGGATCAATATGAAACAGAAATCAGATATCAAAGGCCGCCGCAAGGAACGCATCCGCAGTCTGCTGGAGCTGGACGACGCTCCGCAGACAACGGCTGCTCCGCCGCTGTTCGGTTTGCCGGACCAGACAACAACCTTCAAGGAATGGGGAGAAGGCGTGAGGCAGGATTACTCCGCGCTTCCCGAACCCGACCCCGAGGCTATGTGGAAGCAGCGGCGCGGCGGCTGGGTGGACGAAGGGGGAGGAGATAAGCCGCGGTTTATTCCGGGCTTTATGCGGAGGACCATCGCGAGCATCGTTGTGTTTGGCGCCGTGTGGGGGATCTTCGCCGTCCAGCAGCCCTGGGCGCTGAAGGCGCAGGCGTTTATTGCCGATGCCCTCAGCAGAGATATGGATTTTGCCGCCGCCCAGGTCTGGTATGAGGAGCATTTCAGCGGAGCGCCGGCCTTTATTCCCATCTTTGGCGACAAGGACCAGCCGTCAGAGAAGGTATCCGCCGGACATGAGCTGAACGCTCCGGTTGCGGGCAGCATTGTGCGGCCCTTTGCCGCTACATTGAAGGGTGTGGAGATTATGCCGGCAGAAGATTCAAGCGGCGTGCTCACGGTGAAAAGTGTAGATACAGGAAGGGTGCTGTCTGTTTCCAGGGAGACGCAGGGCGGAATCCGGATCACGGTACGACATACCGGGGATCTGACGGCTGAATACGGACATTTAAGCGGGACGAAGCTGGCAGCGGATGATTGGGTGCAGAGCGGGGATGCCGTCGGCTGGCTGCAGGAAACGGAGAGTGCTTCGGTGCCGCTGCTTTTTTTTGCAATTATGAAAGACAAGACTTATATTGATCCTGCCGAAGTGGTATCGTTTGATTAGGCTCAGGGGCATCCAGCTGTCGCTGCACCCCCTGTTCGTTCTGATTATGCTGCTCTCCGTGATCACAGGCCGGTTCCTGGAGCTGCTGACTTTATTCACGATTGTATTCATCCACGAAATGGGACATGTCTGTGCTGCTCTGCTCTGCGGGATCAGCGTGAAGTCCGTGCAGCTGCTTCCTTTCGGAGGTGTAGCGGTCATGGAGGATCATGGACGGCTTACCGCCGCCCGGGAGATCGGCATCGCGATTGCCGGACCGCTGCAGAATCTGTTGCTGATATTCCTGGCCTATGGGCTTCAGCAGGCGGGCTATGGCAGCAGCGGGTTTCTGGCTTATTTTATACAGGCCAATGCCATTATCGCATTATTTAACCTCATGCCGGTTCTTCCTCTGGATGGCGGCAAAATATTTCAGGCGGCGCTTAGTCTGCTGCTTCCTTACTACGCCACGTTGCTATGGTGCGGCAGAGTGAGCATTGCTGCAAGTATAACAGTGTTGATATATGCACTGCAGCCGCTTGGCACAGGCGGTGGAATCCGGCTGAATCTGCTGATGATCGGCGCTTTTCTGCTCTATTCGAACCTTACGGATCAACGCAATTTGCCGTACCGCTTTGTTTCTTTTTTGATGAACAGAGAGATCGTTTACGAACGCTACCGGCTGTCGGGGAGTGCTGCGCGCCCAATAGTTGCCTTTTCCGCGAAACCTTTGGATGATATATTGCGTCTATTTAAACGTAACCATTATCATTTTATCTATGTAATGAATGAGGACAAGACCATAGTGGCCGTTGTGCCGGAGCAGAAATTAATTTCTTCTTATTTTGGAATGTAAATGTGGACATGGACCATCCAGCCCACGGGTGGCCGCGAAAGATTGATTCAAACCAGAGGTGAAGCCATGAAACAAATGATCGTTCACTGCACGCAGCATATTACACGGATGGCTCTTCTGGATAACGGGAGCCTGGTGGAATATGCAGCTGAACGCGATCAGCAGCAAGGACTGGTCGGCAGCTATTACAAGGGAAGGGTTATGAATGTGCTGCCAGGCATGCAGGCCGCTTTTGTTGATATCGGACAGAAGAAGAATGCCTTTTTATATGTAGATGATGTGCTCCACCCCCATCTTGAGAAGCAGCCTGAGGTGAAGCCCTCCATTGAAACGCTGCTGCAGCCCGGCCAGGAAATTGTGGTCCAGGTGAGAAAAGAGCCGCGGGGCGGCAAAGGAGCGCGCGTAACCACCCATTATACGCTCCCGGGACGCTGGATGGTGTACATGCCCTTTGCAGAGTATGTCGGCGTATCCAAAAAAATCAGCCGTGAATCCGAACGTGCCCGGCTGAAGGGGATCGGCGAACGGCTGCGGCGGCGGGAGGAGGGGCTTATCATGCGGACCGTCTCGGAGGATGAGCCGGCCGGGGCGGTGGAAGGCGATCTTTCCTTCCTGCGGGCCCAGTGGGAGATGATTGTACGGCGGGCGCAGGAGACGGTGGCACCTGCCCTGCTCCACTCTGATCTCAGCATTGTCCAGCGATTCATCAGGGATGCCTTCAATCCGCAGCGTGATGAGCTGACGATTGATTCGGCCAAGGCGGTCCGGGAAGCGGAGGCTTTTCTGAACGATATGGCTCCCGGGAAGTACAAGCCCGTACAGCTCTATCATGGACAGGAATCCATCTTTACGGCGTTTGGGGTGCAGGAGCAGCTCCACAGGAGCTTCGGGCGCAAAATCACTCTCGAGGGCGGGGCGACGCTGATCTGGGATGAGACGGAGGCGCTGACCGTAATTGATGTCAATACCGCGCAATACACCGGCGGCTCTACGCTGGAAGAGACTGTAACGCGGACAAATCTCCTGGCGGCGGAGGAGATCGGACGGCTCATCCGCCTGCGGGATACGGGGGGAATCATTATTATCGATTTTATTGATATGCAGCGCGATGAGCACCGGAGGATGGTTACGGAACGGCTTGAGGGAGTCATCAGCCGCGACCGCACGCAGACACATATTCTTGGCTGGACCCATCTGGGACTGCTGGAGATGACCCGCAAGAAGGCCAGACATGATTCCGCGGGCTTTGCCCCGGTAATTTGCCAATGCTGCGGCGGCACCGGCAAGGTTGGCGCGTGGCTGGAATAGCAGTTTTTTGCAGAAACTCACGATATTGCGTTTCTCTGCCGTTGACTGTGTTCAATAAGTGTGATACTATCTTCAGGTATGTGTTTGGTTGTTCTAATCCTGCACATGCTGTAACCGCTCCGATCGGGTACATAAGCGCGGTTCCTGCGGGAATCTGCCACCTTGACTAGGCGAGTCTGAGACATGAGGAGGTGCAAGTACAATGTATGCAATTATCGAAACTGGCGGTAAGCAATACAAAGTCCAAGAGGGCGACGTGTTGTTCATTGAAAAGCTGGTAGCTGAAGACGGCGCAAGCGTAACGTTTGACCGTGTATTGGCTGTTTCTAACGACGGTGGTCTGACTGCAGGAACTCCGCTGGTAAGCGGCGCGTCCGTAACAGCCAAAGTCGAGAAGCATGGTAAGGGTAAGAAGGTTGTAATCTACAAATACAAACCTAAGAAGAACTACCACAAGAAACAAGGCCATCGTCAACCGTACACCAAAGTAACTATCGAGAAGATTCAAGCGTAAGAAGGTGCGTTAATGATTAACGTGCGGATTACACGGGCTTCTGCTCAAGGTGCGATTGTCGGTTTTGCCGTAAAAGGGCATGCGGAATATGCAAGAAAAGGCTGGGATATCGTCTGCGCCGGGGTCTCCACAGTTACATTTGGAACGGTGAATTCGATTGAGAAGCTGACCGGCGTTATTCTGGATACTTCAATGAATGATGGATTTCTAAGCGGAACGCTGGTTCCGGTAGAGGATCCGGAAGTATCCGCCAAGATCCAGCTGCTGCTGGAATCCATGGTCGTTATGCTCAGCGATATCGCAGATTCATACGGGAAGTATATTAAGATACAGCAAGTCATTATTTGAAGAAGGAGGTTGACCAACATGTTGAAATTGGATCTTCAGTTTTTCGCATCGAAAAAAGGTGTAGGCTCCACAAAAAACGGACGTGATTCCCACTCCAAGCGTCTTGGCGTGAAGCGTGCTGACGGTCAGGCGGTTACCGGCGGCAACATCCTGGTTCGTCAACGCGGAACCAAAATTCACCCGGGCACTAACGTTGGCATCGGTAAAGATGATACGTTGTTCGCTTTGGTTGATGGCGTAGTGAAGTTCGAACGTTGGGGCCGTGACCGTAAAAAAGTGAGCGTGTACCCGGTTGATGTCGCTCCGGTAGCAGCGGCACTGGAAGCGTAAAGTTTCCGGAATCAAATCGCAAGCAGAAGCCTCCGGCAGAGTGCCGGGGGCTTTTTTTCAGAATATAAGAAGATGATTAAATGCTGGTGATTGCAGCCAAAGCCTGTGTTATACTGGAAAATGGTAAATATCAAGCAAAGAGAAACAGTTAAATAGGCATGAATTTTGCGAACTGAGGGACGGGGAGAAAGAATGAAATCCTGGAAATGGTTGGTCTGGGCAGTCATGTTATCCGTATCGCTTCCTTTGGGTCTCTTGTATTGGCATACCTCCCTTTTCACTTGCCTGCTGCTCGGCGTATGGGTAGCTGCAGTGCTTGCTTTCAGCTTTATTTACAACCGGCGTCATTATGAAGAGGAACTGCGTATCCAGGAGAAGACTCTGCAGCTGGCGGCGAATCGGACACTGAATCATCACCGTCATGACTGGATGAATGATCTGCAGGTGCTTTACGGATATATCCAGCTTGGCAAGCCTGATAAATCCTTGGAGTGTGTGGGAAGAATAAAGGAACGGATTGCGCTGGACAGCCGGATCGCCAAGCTGGGTATTCCTTCGCTCGTGTTCTATTTGCAGTCCTTCCGCACCTTCAGAAGCAGCCTGGAGCTGGAAGTGCAGGTAGAGGAGGGTTTGCAGCTGGAAGACAAGCTGAGTCCGGCCATGGGGGAAGAACTGACACAGGCGATCATGCAGACAGTTAGGGCTTACCAGTACAGCGGACTTGCCCCGCAAGGCGACACACGGAAGCTCCGGCTTAGTTTTGCACAGGATGGAAGAGACATTCTCATCTCTTTCGAAGGCGAGGGCAATCAAGGCAATCCCGAGCTGCTGCAGGGACAAATTTATAATATAGTACAAGGCAAAATCATCAAAGCGGACCAGTCCGGGCAGGACAAAGCGTATGTTGAGCTGCGGCTGCCGCTGGAGATGTAGGGAAGGTGAACATGAATGTTCGTAGATAAAGCTAAGATTTATGTAAAAGGCGGTGACGGCGGCGATGGTCTTGTGGCCTTTCGCCGGGAGAAATATGTGCCGGAAGGCGGACCTGCCGGCGGTGACGGCGGACGCGGAGGGGACGTGATTTTCCGTGTCGATGAAGGGCTGCGCACGCTGATGGATTTCCGCTATCAGCGCCATTTCAAAGCGGAGCGCGGGGTAAAAGGGCGCAATAAAAGCCAGCACGGGGCGAACGCCGAGCATATGATCGTACGCATTCCTCCGGGAACCGTGCTGATCGACGATGACACCCAGGAAGTAATTGCCGACATGACCCGTCACGGGCAGCAGGTGGTGGTTGCCCGCGGCGGACGGGGCGGACGCGGGAATACCCGGTTTGCCACAGCTGCCAATACGGCGCCTGAGCTGGCGGAGAATGGCGAAGAAGGCCAGGAGCGGTATATTGTAATGGAACTCAAGGTTATGGCGGACGTGGGGCTTGTGGGCTTCCCCAGTGTGGGTAAATCCACCCTGCTCTCTGTCGTTTCGGCGGCACAGCCGAAGATCGGTGCATATCACTTCACAACCATTACTCCGAATCTGGGAGTGGTGGATGTAGGGGATGGCCGCAGCTTTGTTATGGCTGATCTGCCGGGACTGATTGAGGGTGCGAGCGAAGGTGTGGGCCTGGGGCATGAATTCCTGCGTCATGTTGAACGTACCCGTATTATCATCCATGTAGTGGATATGTCCGGCTCTGAAGGACGCGATCCCTTTGAGGACTGGGTGAAGATTAACGATGAGCTGAAGCAATATAATGCCAGTCTCATTGACCGTCCGCAGATTGTGGCGGCCAACAAGATGGATATGCCTGAATCAGAGGCCAACCTGATTGCCTTCCGCGGGAAGGTCGCGGAGCTCCGGCCGGATCTGGAGATCATGCCGATCTCCTCGCTTACCCGCCTAGGGGTGCAGGAGCTGCTCTACCGGGCAACTGATATTCTTGACAGCATTCCGGTAGCTCCGGTTGTGGAAGAAGTAGCGGAGACCAAAGAACGCAAGGTATACAAGCTGGAAGCGGAAGAGGACAATACCTTCACCATTACGCGCGATAACGAGGCCTTTGTGGTCAGCAGCCCGCGGATCGAACGGATGCTGAAGCGGATGCAGCTCAGCACACATGATGCCATTCTGAAGCTGGCCCGTACGCTGCGCCATATGGGTGTGGATGCCGAACTGCGCAAACGCGGTGCCGTGGAAGGCACCATTGTCCGTATCGCCGATTTCGAATTCGAGTTTGTAGAGAACAGCAGCTATTATTAAGTTTGCTGGCCGATTGAGGCTCCATGCCATACACCGACTGTGCTTTCCCGGAAAAGGGGGAGGCGCAGCCGGTGTTTTTTTTGAAAGATAAGAATTTATATGCTTCATGATATACATTAGCCTTATCTTTCCCGCTGAAACGGATACCGTCCTTATAAGGACGGCGAAGCCGTTTTCACTTGCAGGAAGAACCCAAAACCGCTTGGGGGCGTATACAATATAGCAGGGAAATTTTCCGGTAAAAAAACCGATATAGACTACATACCTATGATCAAGAAAGAAGGAACAGGCAGATGGCAATCATTGAAGTCGTGAAATATGACGGGCCTCCGGGCGTATTTGCCTGGAAGCATCCGAACCGGGAGCTGGGAACGTGGACGCAGCTGATTGTCAATGAATCCCAAGAGGCGATTTTGTTCAAAGGCGGTCAGGCGCTGGATTCATTTACGGCGGGAAGACATACGCTCAGCACAGCGAACATTCCGATTCTCTCCAATATTGTGAACCTTCCTTTTGGCGGCAAATCGCCGTTTACGGCGGAAATCTGGTACGTGTGAATTGGGGGACAAGCACTCCGCTGCAGCTTCAGGACCCAAAATACAAAATTATGGTCTCCGTCCGCGCCTTTGGGCAATTTGGAGTCCGTATTGCCGAACCGCGCAAATTTTTGCTGAAGCTGGTAGGGACGCTGCCGCAGTTTGATCAGAATACGCTTCTCAGCTATTTCCGCGGGCTGCTGATGTCCAATATCAATGAGCTGATTTCCACCTACCTGGTGCGCAAAAAAATCAGCATTCTGGAGGTCAATGCCTACGTGGCGGAAATCTCCAAGCATATTCAAGGCCGTCTGGCTGCAACCTTTCTGGAAAGCGGCATTGAGCTGAATAACTTTTATATTGATTCCATTAATATTCCTGATGATGATCCGGCAACGATCAGGCTGAAGGAAGCCTTGGCCAAAAAAGCGGAGATGGACATTATCGGCTTCACCTACCAGCAGGAGCGCAGCTTCGACACCATGGAGGAAGCTGCGGGGAATCCTGGGAATATCGGTGCCGGTATGATGAATACAGGCCTGGGTCTTGGAATGGGTCTTGGATTTGCCGGACCGGCTTCCGAGATGATGAACCGTATGGCCAGAGGCATCAATATGGATGGCGGAGGCTCCGCTGCAGACTTCCAGGCTAAGGCATGTTCAGGCTGCGGGACTGGCAATTCAGCCGCTGCCCGTTTCTGCAGCGGCTGCGGCCGCAGCTTTCTGCCGCCGCAGGCAGCAGGCGCACCCGCGAACGGCAATGTGTGCCGGAGCTGTGGAGGGCAGGCTGTGTCCGGTGCGAAGTTTTGCCCGCATTGCGGAGCAGGCCTGGTCGTTAATTGTACGGGTTGCGGGCATGTGCTGCAGCCGGGACAGAAATTTTGCGCGGAATGCGGAACGAGGGCTGGTTAAGGGGAGACGAACATGAACAAAAACAGAAAATATGCCGGTTTCATTACGTTGATTTATGCCGTAATTGTAATTCTCACCCTGCTGTTATTGATAATGCTTGGTTTAACAGATTCTCCGCTCCGTACGGCGGTGTCCATGCTTGCACTCCTGACTGCGGAAAGTGCGGTTTATGCCTACAGCCTCTGCTGGCTGCGAACCGTTGGAACCGCAAAGCGGACTCCGCCTGTGCTGATAAGCGGTGCTGTAATTCTGGCCGTATATACGGCTGTTGTGTTCTTTTCGACGATTGTACTTGACCGGATGCTGGCGCTGCAGCCTTACTGGTATGCCGCGGAGCAGCTAAGCGTTCTGATTCTGAGTCTTATTGCGCTGGGAGCTGTCGGGGTATACGGCTGGAATGCCGCAGCCCAGGAGCAGAAGACGGCTGATGTCACCCGCAGTCTTCGCCTTCACCAAATGGAGATGTCGGAAATCGCGGTCATCGCCCGCAGCTGGAACAATCCGGGAGCAGAGGGCTTGAAGGAGCTGCTCATTGAGCTTGAGGAGCAGTTCAAGTACAGCGATCCTATATCAAGCCCGGCAATGTATGAGACGGAGGATATCATCAGCCAGCAGATTTCCCTGCTTCATGATCATGTGGCGCTGCTGCTCACGCTGCGGGAACCTCCGGCTGATTGGAAAAGTGAGACGAGGGCATTAACCGAGCGCATAGCCTGCACACTCCAGCGGCGAAACCGGGAGCTTGCGGCACTTAAATAGGAGGAGTTGCACTGCATGATCATGCTGAATGAGCAGGAAGGCCAGAACGCTGTCCGCCTTCCTAAATATGACCGTACAATCTTTGATTACATTATTCTTGCGATAGGTTATCTTTTCATGCCGCTGGGGGTGGTGCTTGCTTTGCTGCGTATGATGGGCAGCCATTTCAAAAATTACCGCAAACCGGCAAACATCAGCCTGTTCTACCATGTTTTTGTCGGCGGGTTTGTGCAGATGACGGGAACAGTGCTCTTTACCTTGAACGAAGCTCCTGAAGATACAGCAACCTTCATCTCGCTGCTGGTTTCTTTTACGGTGATTCTGCTGCTGCCGGCTTCAGCCTTTGCCAGAAGTGCAGCCAAGGCCAGATTCAGATTCTCCCAGCTTGTGAAGCACTACATGCAGCTGATTAACGGTTCAGGAATACGTTACATCGGGAATCTTTCCGAACTGACCGGACAAAGTGAAAGCGATGTGCGCAGGGATATTCTGTATCTCCAGGGTCACGGAGTTCTGGCGCCGGAGCTTGTAATTAACGAGGGCCGTACAGCAGCCGCGCCGCAGAATCCTGTGCAGGAACGGCTCTCATCTTTCCATGGCCCGTTTGGAGGACAGCCCCAGGCTGCCCCGCAGACGGCAGCGGCGGCACCGCCGCTGTTGCCTAAGTCTGTCCGCTGTCCGGGCTGCGGCGCGCAGAATACCGTTTCTCCCGGCCAGCCCAAGAACTGTGATTACTGCGGAACGACTCTAGCCTATAGCTGGTTACTCAAATGCTGATGTTCATAAAGGGCCTCCCCCGGTCAATTCGGGGGTTTTGCTGCATCTATGCCGGTACCGTCCGGCAGCTCCGGGCTTGGACTCAGCTCAATGTTGCCTGGCTGCAACCGGGCATAGCCTGCTTTTATATGAAAAGTTGTTGCAATCTGTAGCGGCCATCCCGTATAATGTCCACTAGGTAAACACAAAAGTCTTTGGGGTGAGGACGTTCGTGAAAGAACGCTATTATTTGGTCCGCGAGGACATATTGCCTGACGCCGTGCTGAAGACCATGCAGGTCAAGCAGCTGCTGGAGGCGGGAGACGCCAAGACGGTACATGAGGGTGTAGAACAGGTTGGGCTTAGCCGCAGCGCATTTTATAAATATAAGGATGGCATTCATCTGATCCATCAGCTGGAACGCGAACGTATTGTGACGATCTCCATTGATCTGGAGCATGAGTCAGGGATGCTGTCCAAGGTGCTGGGATCTGTGGCTGTGCATGGAGCCAATGTGTTAACAATTCATCAGAGCATTCCGCTGCAGGGGCGGGCCAATGTGGTCATCTCTGTGGAAATATCGCATTTGAACGAGGAATTGGGCAATATGCTCGATAGTCTGAAGGCGATACCCGGAGTGAAGCGCGCCTTGATTATCGGGCAGGGGTAGAGTGCGTACGAGGGTGCAGGAAGCAACGCTTACAAACTTTCAGCGTATGCTTTCGCAGCGTGTTTTGTACGAAGCTGAATCAGGAAGCGATGCTAACAAAACTAAGCGCATGCTTCCGCAGCCAGTTTTATTGCGAAGAATATTCAAGAAGGTAATGCTGCATAAAACTTTTAGGAGGATTGTAATGAAGCCGGTCAAAGTAGGGTTGCTGGGTCTGGGAACAGTAGGTACGGGTGTAGTCCGTATCGTGGAAGGGAATCAGGAGGATCTGAGCAGCCAGGTTGGCTCGCCGATTCTCATTGAGCGCATTGCCGTTAAGAATACCGAGAAGCCCCGGGATATTGAAGTGGATGCCGCCAAAATCACCGATGATCCCTGGGAGGTTATCCGTGACCCGGAGATTGATGTCATTGTTGAAGTGATGGGCGGAATTGCAGGAACGAAGGAGTATATTCTTGAGGCGCTGGAGCGCGGCAAGCACATCGTAACCGCCAACAAGGATTTGATGGCGCTGCATGGCTCGGAGATTCTGGCCAAGGCTCAGGAAAAGCAGTGCGACGTGTTTTATGAGGCAAGTGTGGCCGGAGGGATTCCGATTATCCGCACGCTTATCGAAGGCTTTTCCTCGGATAAAATTGTAAAGATTATGGGCATCGTAAATGGGACTACCAATTACATACTGAGCAAAATGAGCCAGGAGGGCGCGTCATATCATGATGTGCTGAAGGAGGCACAGGAGCTGGGGTATGCCGAATCTGACCCGACCTCCGATGTGGAAGGCCTGGATGCCGCCCGCAAAATGGCTATTCTTGGGACTCTGGGCTTCCGTACCAATGTTGAGCTGAGCGATGTCAGCGTCAGCGGAATCTCCGGGGTGAGCAAGGAGGATATCGCTTTTGCCAAAAGACTGGGCTATGAACTGAAGCTGCTGGGCATTGCCGAAAGCAAGGACGATGAATTCAGCATCAGCGTGCAGCCAACCATGATCCGTGCCAGCCATCCCATAGCTTCCGTGAACGGTGTATACAATGCGGTATATGTATATGGCCAAGCCGTGGGAGAAACCATGTTTTATGGCGCCGGAGCAGGTGCAATGCCTACAGCTACCTCAATTGTGGCGGATCTCGTCGCAGTTATTAAGAACCTGAAGCTGGGTGTTAACGGCCTGAAGCAGATTGTTCCGTACAAACAGAAGAAGCTCAAAAGCGATGAGGATATCTTTTATAAAAATTTTCTTCTGCTGCATGTGGATGACAAGGCAGGCGTGCTGGCCAGGATTACCCAGGTTTTTGCCGAGTATGATGTCAGTCTCGATTCGGTGGTGCAGCAGGCCAATCCGACTAATCCGGATGCGGAGATCATTATTGTGACGCACAATGCCAGTAAAGCGAGTATGAATAAAGTAATGCGGCATCTGGAGCAGCTCAAGGTTATTCACCGGATTAAGAGCCACTACCGGGTAGAAGGATAAATCTTAAGTCCCTGCCCCCAGCTCCACGCAAAAATAATGAAGGAGATCTACCAGCTATGAGTATGTACGGAAGGTCTAGAGTTAAAGTGCCCGCCAGTACCGCCAATTTGGGGCCGGGCTTTGATACGCTGGGCATGGCGCTTTCACTGTATGCCTGGATTGAAATGGAGGAGGCTGAGGAAACAGTATTTCATCTTTACGGGGATGAGATGGAAGGCATAGCCCGGGACAAAAGCAATCTGCTCTACCAGGTAGCGCAAATGGTTTTTGCAGAGGCGGGTGTAGACGTCCCTGAGCTCTCCATCTCCATGTATTCCGATATTCCGCTCACCCGCGGACTCGGCAGCAGTGCATCGGCGATTGTCGGCGGGATGGCGGCAGCGAACGCTATGATTGGTTCCCCCTTGGACAATGCCAAGCTGTTCGATATGGCCGCTGCCTTGGAAAAGCATCCCGACAACGTCGGCGCTTCACTCTTCGGAGGCATTATCACCGCTGTCTGGGATGGCGAGCACGCGGATTATATCCGGATTGAGCCGCCGCAGGAGCTTGAGGTTCTTGTGGTCATTCCCGAATTTGAGCTGGCAACGACCAAGGCGCGCGGTGTTCTCCCGTCTGAGATCTCTATGGGTGATGCTGTATATAACATCAGCCGGACCTCTCTGCTGACGGCTGCCTTGGCTGCAGGCCGGCTGGATCTGATCGGCCGGGCCATGCAGGACCGCCTGCATCAGCCCTACCGCGCACCGCTGGTGCCCGGCATGGAGAAGCTGCTGGCCGAAGCGACCCGGCATGGGGCGCTCGGCATTGCCCTGAGCGGTGCTGGCCCCACACTGCTGTGCATGGTTGAACGGCAGGAGAGCCGCAAGCTTGAGCTTGAGCTTTTTTTGAAGCAAACGATGCAGGAGCATAATATTTCCGCACGTACCTGCTGGCTGCCGCCTTGTACTTCGGGGGTAGCCGCAGAGCTGGTTGAAACAAAGCAGATGCAAAACGAATCATTTTTGGATATGATAAAAGGAGAAAAACAGTCATGAAATCAATAGCAGTGTTGCCGCAGGGCTCGGTATCGCACGAAGCGCTGCTGCATTTATTCGGTGATGAGCCTGTAAATATTGAGCATCATAAGCTGATCTCCGATGTTTTTCTGGCTACGGCCAACGGGGTGACCGATTACAGCGTGATTCCCATTGAGAATACAATCGAGGGTTCGGTAAGCCTGCATATTGATTGGCTCATTAATGAAGTGAACCTGCCGATGCAGGCGGAGTGGATTTTTCCTTCCATACAGAATCTGATCAGTAATCCTCAGGAATTTACGGATGCTGAAGGCCAGAAGGATTATACCAAAGTGGTCAAGATCCTGTCCCATCCCGTCGCGATGGCGCAATGTCTGCAATTTATCCGTGATCACGCACCTTGGGCTGAGCTGGAGTCTGTCGGAAGCACTTCCGAAGCTGTGGAGATCGTTTCCGGCAATCCCGGCAAAGGCTGGGCTGCGATCGGTACAGCTCTGGGTGCGGCAACGCATGGGCTTGAGGTTGTAGAGCGGCAGGTTACGGACCATAATAACAATTACACGCGTTTTGTGCTCGTGGGCCATGAGAAGCTGGAGCTTCCCCGGAAGAGCAGCGGGGACAAGACCAGTATCCTGGTGACCCTGCCGGAGGATTTTCCGGGAGCCCTGCATCAGGTGCTGGCTGCATTTGCTTGGCGGCGGCTGAATTTATCTCGTATAGAGTCACGGCCGACGAAGAAGAAATTGGGTACTTATTACTTTTATATTGATGTGCTGGAACCGATAGAATCGGTCCTGCTGCCCGGGGCGATTGAAGAGATCAAAGCCTTGGGCTGTCAGGTGCGGATTCTGGGCTCCTACCCCACATACACCTATGAGGAAGAGAAAGCGGAGGTGCAGTAAGTTCATGGCTGAGCAATGGATATATCTGGATGGACAACATGTAACAAAAGAAAATGCAAAGGTATCCGTGTTCGATCACGGATTTCTATACGGAGACGGCATATTTGAAGGGATCCGTATCTACAACGGCAATATTTTCAAATGCAAGGAGCATCTGGACAGACTGTATGATTCAGCGAAGTCCATCATGCTGGAAATTCCACTGAGCTATGATGAAATGCTGGAAGCCATGGCCGAAACGATTCGTCTCAACGAAATGCGCAATGGATATATCCGTCTGATCGTTTCCCGCGGCCCCGGCAATTTGGGTCTGGATCCCCGCCGCTGCCCCACAGCCAGCGTCATCATTATTGTTGAACAGCTGGCCATTTATCCGGAGCAGGCCTACCTGAACGGACTTCGGGCGGTTTCCGTCTCGCAGCGCCGCAATATCCCGGATGCGCTGAATCCGAAGATCAAATCCCTGAACTACCTCAATAACATCCTGGTCAAGATCCAGTCCAACTTGGCGGAGGCCGACGAGGCGATTATGATGAATGCTCAAGGTTATGTAACCGAAGGCTCCGGCGACAATATTTTTATCGTTAAAAGAGGCATTGTCTACACACCTCCTTGCTACCTGGGAGCGCTTGAGGGGATTACCCGTCTGGCAATCATTGAGCTATGCGCCAAGCTGGGTCTGACTCTGAAAGAAGAGCCGTTCACCATGCATGATGTGTATATTGCGGATGAAGTATTCTTCACCGGAACAGCAGCTGAAGTTATCGCAGCACGGGAAATCGACGGACGCATTATCGGCCCAGGCCATGCAGGCCCAATTACACTGCAGCTGCTTGAGGAATTCCGCAATGTTGTGGACAAAGACGGCTATAAGGTTTGGGAATAACCTGGTTCAATCCAAATCTCTCTTTACACGACAAATCCTTTCATGCCATGCATGAAAGGATTTTTTTTGCATTAGGGATGTCAATCGCCCATGGGCTGCATAAGATGTAGTAACGAAGGAGGCGGCTGTACCGCATATAAAGATGCTGGAGAGCAGAGTGGCCTGAGGAAGGCTTTCGGCACCGGAGTTTGCAGCATAGCTGTGCAGAATGCATGGCTTCAGGACATTAGGGGTATGCTTCTGGGCTATTATTTTAGTACAACGTCGTTCACAGAAGTATAGGCTCGCCAAACTTAAGCATATGCCTTCGAAGCAATTAGCAAAGCGGTTCGTGGGTGTACTGCTCAAAAAAAATTTAGGAGGTTATTCCTGCGTGAAAATACACATTGTCAAATCAGGCGATACGCTGTATGCATTATCGCAAAAGTACGGAGTGCCGCTGCAAAAAATCATTGAAGCCAATCCGCAAATCACCAATCCGGATGTGCTTGCCATTGGTGATAAGGTCAAAATACCTTCGGCTGCTGTCCCGGTTCCGGAAAATAATGAGGTCTACTACAAACATACCGTCAAGCAAGGAGATACCTTGTGGAAGCTGTCCAAAGCTTGGGGAATTACTCTGAAGGATATGATTGATGCCAATCCGCAGCTCAAGAATCCCAATGCCCTTTTGGTTGGTGAAATTGTCAATATTCCTAAGAAGGGGACCCCCTCTGCTATTCAGCCCCAATCCTCCAGCAATGCTACTATAGTCGACAAAACAAAGCTGGGGGCAAAAGATTACACGGGAGTGAAAGAGCAGCCGCCTGCTGCAACACCTGCACCGAATAAAGAGCCTGAAGCAGCTCCAATAATAAACAAGGCTCCAGAAGTGTCACCTACTGTGAACAAGGCCCCTCAAGTGTCGCCTGCTGTTAACAAGGCTCCAGAAGTGTCGCCTACTGTGAATAAGGCCCCTCAAGTGTCACCTGCTGTGAATAAAGCTCCAGAAGTGTCGCCTGTTCACGAAATGATTCATGAAAAACAAAGTTTATTTGTGCAGATTTCAGTTCCCGCCCAGGAAGCAATATCTTATGAGACGCCTGAAGAAAAGTCCAATTCAGAGGTTCAGCCAACTTCCTGGCATGAAAATAAGGCAGCGTCATGCGACAATACATTCGGCTATCCGGGGTTAAATACCAATCCATATTTCATGGATTGTCCGCCAGCTTATCCGCTCTATGAACCTATGGCTGTTATGGGGATGAACTCGGCGCCGAGCTATGCTCAACCAGCGAGCTATATACCGGAGTATGCTTCACCGTACGGCGTGTACCCGGCAGCAAATTACCCTGGGGCTTGGTATCCCAATGCAGCGCCTGAATATACCAATGTCAGCCCAGTTAATGAAAACTCATCTTATGCTCCCCAGTATGGCGGGCAATCCATGAATTTGCCATGGCCATCATGCGGTTGCGGTGCGGGGGTGCCGTTACAATCAGTTCAACCGTATGCTTATGAGCAGCCCATGTTCAATAATTATCCCGGTTATATGCAGCAGCCGGTGCCCGGGATGGTCTCACCGTATGGAGTGGATATGCCTTCCCAGGCTAACGCAGTATCACCAAGTACTTTTGCAGCTCCTATAACCTCTAATATTCCAGCCTATCCAATATATCCGGCGGTAGAGAATCATGCGCATAACCGGGTACCCGAAATTCAGGAGCCTGAATTTATTGAGCAGGAGCCAACGCAGGCGGTGGAAGCAGGCCGTTCTGAGACCGCGGTGAAGAGCAAGGGCGGGAAGGCAAAAGCATCTGCGGCAAAAGTCAAAACTTCAGGTCAAAATACGAATAATACCAGCAAATCATCCGCGAAGCAGCGGACCAATCATAGTGCCCGCAAAAGTACAGCGAAGAAAAGCAAAAATCCATGGATTTCGAACTAAATAGATTGAACTTAAAACATCATCGACAAAGGAAGAGTGGCGGAAGGGAAGTTTGGAACTGCAGGAGCGGAAGCGTCCGCCTTTGTCTGCGGATTTCCACCGCGGACAGCGGTATTGAATCAAGAAATCTGCAGGGCGGGCAGCGGCCGGAAATCCAAACATTCTCTGGAGTCACGACCGAACCTAAACTATAACAATCACAAGTTCAATCTATATAAATTACTTATAAGCTAAGATGGTTTTCTTCAAGCATGCAGTCCTGCATGATCTAGTGCAGCGCTGCATGCTTTTTGTCTGTGATTCGTTATAGGTGAAAAGTCATATATATTGAAGCAATGGAGCTTAAGAACTGATTTGGAGTTTGTGAACATTGGGGGTTGTTTTTGATGGGTAATCCATGTTATATTATAATTCCAGTCGCAAACGGGATTATGAAAGTTTGAAGATTGGAATCATGGAGATTGATTAAAAGCTTAACACACTGCAAAAGAAAAGTGTTGCTTTGGATCAGGAAACGTGATATATTATAAAAGTTGCTGGTGACGAGATAATTGGCGCCGACAACGAGCTTGATCTTTGAAAACTGAACAACGAGTGAGTATCGGAATTCACTCCGGTGATTCCAAAACCGGTGGGTTTCATAGCGTCTTGGACGCTTGAGGAATTCATCAAGAGAATGCAAATTCTCGTCAGATGTTTCAAAATGAGCAATCGCTCTTTCTGAATACCAATTTGGAGAGTTTGATCCTGGCTCAGGACGAACGCTGGCGGCGTGCCTAATACATGCAAGTCGAGCGGAGCAGGAATGG